>CAVTDY010000016.1:0-44667 GCA_963733605.1 uncultured Actinomycetota bacterium | reverse complement strand
TACGTGAAGATCGTGTGAGGCCGAGGCAACAACGCGCCATCGACGAAGATGTCGAGCTTCTCGTTGTAGAACGCGACCATCCCGGCGATGGGTGCGACTTCGCGCAGCGGGTAGTCGTAGGCCCAGGCGATATCCGCAGACACGGCGTCGCCGTTTCTGAATGTCCAGTACGCCGAGGTGATTCCCTTGTAGGGACAAACGGATTCGGTCTTGCTTGGCTCTAAGTGGGAGAAGTCGACGTCGGTGCGGTCGATGTAATAGCGCGTCGGCAGACCTGTTTCGAAGAGCAGAACTGGGCTGTGTGTCTCGGCCAGCGCCACGCCGTCGAGCTCAACCCTGATGTGCCGGTGGGAGCGCAGCGAGTCGACACGCACGTACGGGTTGCGCGGATGAAGAATGAGGGGTTCGTCCTCTTCGAACCACTCAAGTGCGTCCCATTCGAACCGCACGCTGCCCGCGACCGGGCCGGATTCGTAAATGCGGGCGGCAGAGGGCCATGTGCGCTGGGCCGACGTCAACGAGTACAGCCGCGATGATCCGAATTGCAGCTTCTGGGCATGGTTTTCGTCTTTCAAGTACTCCATGCGCACGTCGGCTGTGGGGATGTAATACTGCGGGTAGTACGCGATCTCCCAGACGTAATGGGCGCGGGTGCTGTCGAATACGAGTGCCTTGTCGAAATAGCCGCGTACCCGACGGGGTGCAGGCTCAATGAGGCCTCGTTCACCGGGCAACTGGGGGTAGTCCCGATCGGGGGTCGGTGACGCGGTAGTCATAAATCCTCCTGATTGCGCACGAGTGCCGCGGGCGGCTGTCCGCCAACCCGCTTTAGACCGATCTGTATATAAAGGGTACGTCGACGCACAACCGCGCGTCAACCTGGCGTCTCCGACCCCGGCGTCTCACTGGACGAATCCCGAAAGAGGGACGGTGCCAGTGCTTCCGCTGCACAGTGAGGTGGCCAGCGCGTGCACCGGACACGCTCGAAAAACGAATGCAGCCCGGGCTGATGCTGGTCACCAGCCCGGGCCCGGGAATGCCATCGACGGCAGCCATCGTTGCCAGGAAGCGTTGGTGCCGCATCATGGCGGTGGCAGGTTCGTAGTTGGGACAAGGGACATGGACGAGCCCGGGATCGATATGGCGGTGGCACGTCAACGGCTTCTTGACGCGGCGGACGAGCTTTTTTATCGCCAGGGCATGCACAGGGTGTCCATCGACCAGGTCATCGCGAAGGCCGACGTCCCGGCGGAGACATTGCGCGAAGCGTTCGGCAGTACCGACGAGCTTGTCCGGGCTTACCTGCGGGCTCGTCACACCCGGTTGCAGGACGCGATCGCGCGCGAACTCCCCCGTTACCCCACTCCCCGTGAGCGCCTCGTCGGCGTGTTCGAGATCCAGGGGCAGGCGTTTGTCGAACCGGGTTTTCGCGGGTGTGCGTTCGTGACCGCCAGCGCCGAAGCGCTGCCGGGCGAGGTGGTCGAGGAAGTCGTCACAGAAGTCCGCGACTGGATACACAACTTGTTTTTAGACCTGGCCTTCGCAGCCGAGGTAACGCACCCCGAGGAACTCGCCGAGCAGCTAGTCGTGCTGTTCGATGGCGCAGGGATCTCGGCGTGGCTGGACGCAAAACCCTCAACCGTCAACACAACCCGGGCAGTAGCAGAGGCACTCGTCGATGCCGCGCTGCAAACCTAGAACAATGCCCATCGGTGCGGTTCAGTTGGCGAATGCGGGGGCGACGAAGCGACGCAGCATCGACCGGTAGCGCTTGAGATCGGCTTCGCCATCTTCTAGACCACGCATCAACGTCTTCACGAGGTTGCCCAACCACAGATAGATGTCCGCCCGGGGCAGCCCTTGGGGCAGTTCATTGTTAGCGACGGCGGCGTCGAGGTAGGGATCAAAGAATTCGGCCCGGAGAATCTCCGACGTTCCCGAAGCGATCAGCCGTCGGCCCAGGCTCGTGCCATCGGGGTCGATTGCGTACCGGGTCAGGGGGTCGCGGCGAGCGTGGTCGGCGACGTAGAGCAGCCCCTCGATTATCTGATCCGGAAAGTTGCTCTGCCGCGATATGGACTTGTGTGCCCGGTTGAACATCGCCCGCGCGTGCCGGATGTTCAGCTCGACCAGCAGATCGTCGCGATCGGCGAAGTAACGGTAGACGCTGGGCCGCGACAGGCCGACCTCGCAGGCAATGTCGTCAATCGTGGTCTTGCGGATTCCGTGGCGATCGATGCAGCGTTCCGCGGCGGTCAGGATGCGCTCGCGGGCATCGTCGTACTCGCGGATTCGGCTAGCTGGGTGCGGGATCCTCGAGGCATGCATCCGATATTACGCACTACGTCAGACGTCTGGTGATCTTTGCCCGCGTGTCATGCGATTGCCGCCACCTTGACACGTGCAGATCCTCAGTAGCAGACTGACTGCTGACACTTTGCGTTCTTTGTCAGTCATCGCTGCAGGGCGTTCATCCGGGCTGAGCGAAGGAGTGCGGTGTCTCTGGCTCGCTCTATCGAGAAGGTATCCTGAATTGAACCGTAATGGTTGGTGAATCAACCGGCAGCACAGGAGATCTGGGGGCAATCGGGACGAACGGAACGGCGTGCGGTCCCCCCACTTCCCCCGCTGAACCCGTCAGCGGCGCCGTCGCCGTGGCTCGGCCTGATCGTGTTGCACCCCCACGCCGCACAGTCGACGCCGAGCTGACGGCACGATTCGAACGCGATGTAATCCCGCTGTGGGCGCCGCTTTTCCGCCGGGCGATGCGCCTGACTCGCCATCGCGCAGACGCCGAGAATCTGCTGCAGGACACCATGTTGTCGGCCTACCGCGGGTTCCACTTGTTTCAGGAGGGCACCAATCTTAACGCGTGGGTACACCGGATCCTCACCAACACCTACATCAACACCTACCGCCGAATGCGCTGGCACCCGGTGATGTATCTGCGGGCGGAGATCACCGATGAGCTGCTGGCCACCAACGGCGCACACTCGTCCACCGGGCTGCGCTCCGCGGAGGACGAGGCGCTCGACACGTTGCCCGACGCCGAGATCTTGACAGCGATGAAGGCCTTACCCGAACAATTCCGCTTGGCTGTTTACTACGCCGACGTTCAAGATCTCAAATACCGGCAGATCGCCGAAATCATGCACATCCCGCACGGAACTGTGACGTCTCGGCTCCACCGCGGACGGCGACAGCTACGCCGCCTGCTCGGCGACGATGCCGAATACCCGAGCGCCACCACAACCCGACGGGCGAGATCTACGTCAGGCAATGAGGACAAGCCGGGCATGGTGGCCCTGAGCACCAGCTCGCGCGTTTGACGTCGTTGCAGTCGGCGCAACGATCCACCAAATCAGTGCGCCTCCAGAAAGGTGATCACCGCGAGGACTCGGCGGTGATCGTCGCCGGTCTCCGGCAGGTTCAGCTTGGTCAGGATGCTGCGCACGTGCTTTTCCACCGTGCCTTCGGTGACCCAAAGCTGATGGGCGATACCGGCGTTGGACCGCCCCTCCGCCATCAGTGCCAGCACCTCCTGCTCGCGCGCCGTGAGCACCGCTAGCGGATCGCCGCGCCGATGCACCGATACCAACTCCTGCACCAGCACGGGGTCCACGACCGAGGCACCCTTGGCGACGCGCTGCAGCGTGTCGATGAAGTCCGCGACGTCGGTCACCCGGCTCTTGAGCAGATAGCCGATGCTGCGCCCGGCGGCGAGCAGCTCCATCGCGTGCTCGAGATCGACGTGTGCCGAGAGTACAACGACGGCGGTGTCAGGGAACTCTTCGCGGATGATGCGGGCGGCATCGAGTCCTTCTGTGAAGTTGGCCGGCGGCATGCGAATGTCGGTCACCACCAAGTCAGGCCTGGTATCGCGGACGATGGCGAGGAGCTGACCACCGTCGCCGGCCTGCCCGACCACGTCGAAACCCGAGCGCTCCAACAGACTGGCCAGACCTTCTCGCAGCAACAGATCGTCTTCTGCCAGGGCCACGCGTACCCGGCCGGCCGCGGCCTGTGGCATCGGCACCGGGCTGGCACGATGCGCACCGCTGCCGTTGACGCCGGGCGGCACCGCCATGTCGTCGACGCCGAGACCGTGGCGGCGTTGGGTGTGCTGCAACTCGTTCCCAAAGTCGGCGGCCGTCGCGGGGCGGCCGTCGGGGTCGGGCGCCATCGCGTGGTCGATGGCGGCGCCGACATCGTCGGGGATACGGAGGCGGTCAAGTTGCGCGGACGGCGCGGTCGTCATCCTCACGAACTGGGCGACAATCTGCTCACCGCTGCGGCGTTCGACGGCAGTGTGACCCGTCAGTGCACAAAATAGGGTGGCACCCAGGCTGTAGACGTCGGAGGCCGGGGTGGGGCTCTGGCCTCCGAGCACCTCCGGTGCAGTGTAGGCGGGTGATCCGGTGACGATGCCCGTCGCGGTTTCGAAGCCGCCGGCGACCCGTGCGATGCCGAAGTCCGTTAGCTCGGGTTCGCCGTATTCGGTGAGCAGGATGTTGCCGGGTTTGACGTCACGGTGCAGCGTGTCCAGCCGGTGTGCGGTCTCGAGGGCACCGGCCATCTTCACACCGATATGCAGCGTCTCTGCCCACGTGAGGGGGCCGCCAGTTTGGATCCGTACGCGCAGGGAGTCCCGCGGGTGATATTGCATCACGATGTAAGGCCGACCCGACGATGTCGCGCCGACGTCAAAGATGTTGACGATGTTCGGGTGCCCGCACAGTTTGCCCATCGCCCGCTGCTCGCGCAGAAATCGCTCGACATTGTCCGGATCGAGGTCTGTGGCGAGGACCTTCACCGCGACGGTGCGCCCCAGCGAACGCTGCCTGCAGCGGTAGACCGCGCCGAATCCGCCGGCCCCGACTGCGGTGGCATCGTCGAATCCCGCCACGGCCAGCTCCGCGGCGATCGCCGGCGCTAGATCACTCCGGCCGGCCGGCGGTTCGCAGTCGGCCATCGGCCACCTCGGCGCTGATATTCAATATCCGCGGTCGCAGATCCATGCAATGACCCCTCGAAGGAATCAGTCGAGCATAACGCTGCCGAGGCGCCGTCTGGGCGGGCGGTCACGAATCTTCGAACGGGATCGTGGCGTGCAGCGCGGTGCCCTTTCCGGGGTGACTCGAGATGGACAGCGTGCCGCCCAGCGCCTCGACGCGGTCGCGCAGACCGGTCATTCCGGATCCTTTGGCAGCGTCGGCTCCGCCGACTCCGTCGTCGCGAACCGACAGGTGCAGGTTCTGGCCCTCGCTATCGACGCACACTTCCACCATCGACGCCTGTGCGTGCTTGGCCGCGTTCGTCAGCGCCTCGGCGACGACGCAGTAGGCGGCCACCTCGACAGGGTCCGGTAACCGTCGTTGGCTAGCAACGCGCAGTTCGACCGGTATTGCCGAACGGCGGGCCAGCACGTTGATCGCCGGGCCCAGTCCACCCTTGGACAGAATCGCCGGATGGATGCCGCGAGAGAGTTCCTGTAGCTCCTCCGATATGCCGGTGACGCTGCTGACGAGGTCCGCGATTTGCTCCTTGAGCGGCGCGAGGTCGGCCGGCACGCCCCCCTCCACCGCACGCAGATGGAGCCCGAGCGAAACCAACCTCTGTTGGGCACCGTCGTGCAGGTCGCGTTCGAAGCGCCGCCGCGCATCATCAGCGGCTGCGACGATGCGGGCCCGAGACGCGTTGAGCTCGTCGTGTGCTTGCGCATTGGCGATGGCCGTCGCCACCAGATCCGCGAAATCGCCGACGCGCGCCTCGGTGTCGGCGGGCAGCGGCTCGGCTCCAGACGTGCTCACGGTGGCCGCGCCCCATATCCGGCCGGCGACGATGATCGGCGCGCCAACGGCGGAGCGCATACCCAACTCACGAATTCGTGCCGCGGTGGGGCCGGCAGCATTGTCGTGGTCGTCCATTCGGGCGGCGCGTCCCGCGCGCACCACCGCCGCCACGATGTTCTCGCCTTCAAGCGAAAACCGCTGGCCGACAAGCTTCGTCGCCAACCCGGACTCGTCTCGGGCAGCGACGAGGGTGGCCGACCCCTCAGGCTCCAAGCGGCACAGACCCGCATTGTGCACACCCAGGCAGTGCGCCAGTTCCCCGGCCACCGCGGAGAACACCTCCGTCGGCTCAACGCCGCGCGCGACCAGTGTCGCCACCCGCCGCAACGCGGCCTGTTGCTCGGCAAGCACCGTGCGATCGGCTCGGGTCTGGGCGTTGGCGATCGCGGTTGCCACGAGATCGGTGAAGTCACCCAGGCGGGCTTCGGCGTCGGGCGGCAACGGTTGGCGCTTCGTGGTGCCGATGATCGCCGCGCCCCATAGGCGCCCGTCGATGACGAGCGGCGCGCCAACGATGGAACCGATGCCCGCGGTGCGGATGCGTTCGGCTTCGGGACCGATGACGCCGTCATGGCTGTCGATCCGCGCCGCGCGGCCGGTGCGCAACACCAACGCTCCGACGTCGTCGCCCGCCAACGGAAGGCGTTCGCCGGTGGCGGGCATGTTCTTATGCCCGGCTCATATTGAACGTCCACCACATACCCGCTGCCGTCGGGCTCGTAACGGAGCAGCCCCGCGTTGACCGCATGTAGGCAATGGGCCAATTCGTCGGACACCGCCGCGAAGACTTCCGACGGGTTGCGCCGCGCGCGACCAACGTCGCCACCCGCCGTAGCGCGGCTTGGTGTTCCGCGAGGACACCAAGCTCATCGTGGCTGGCCTCGACCTCCTGGCGGCGTCGGTCGGCCTCGCGGGCGCGCAATCGGGCGATTCCGGCCAGGGTCGCCGCCGACAGGGCGACGATGAGGAAGACACCGATCGCTACCCAGTCGTTAGCGGCGGCGAGAATGCTCCCGCCCGTCTGCAGATGATGGAAGAACACGTATACGGCGGCGGTGGCGAGCGTTGTCAGCGCGCCGAGTCGCAGCCCCCACACGGTGGAGACCACCAGGATGCCCAGCAGAAAGATCACACCGAAGACGTTGCCGGCGGTGACTCGCATCAGCAGATACACCAGACCGGTCTCGGCAGCGAGAAGCAGGGGGGCGACCACCAGACCGAGCGCGAGCGGCGGAGCCGCCGGTCGCAGCACCGACCGCAACGCGCGCGCACGTAGCGACGTCGGCCCCGGCGGCCCTGAAGCTTCTCGGGCAGGCCCCCTTTGGTGGGCGCTCCCTCGACGTTCGGATTCAGCCACCGTGGTCCCGCCTGGGGGGCATCGAAGTGCCGGATGTCATCACACTTGCCGCCATGAAGGCGCTGCAGCGTCGACCAGCTGGATGTCTACGGGGCCGACACCGAAGATGGCGATTACGGCCGGGTCATCCTGCCTGCCAAAACCCCATCGTAATGCGGGGTGCGAGCCGTCGTTTCACATATCCGCCCGGCCCGACGGGCACGGCGTCGTTCGGCACGAACTCGTTGCCGCTGTTGACCCACCACGTGCCCGAGACAACGACGCAAATCCGGTCGGTGGCGTAGGAATGCGGCGCACTAAACCAGCCGGGATGCCATTTCATCATCACCAGATACGGGCCGGGCTTGTTGAGATCGCCATAGAGCATGGCGATCTCGCCACTCCCGGGCGGCAAGTTCCCCCACGACTCGAACACGACCTTGTCGTAGGGAAGGACGAATGTTTCAAGCGGATCGGGAGGGGCGGCGTGCGCGACGCCGAGCGGGCCGATGCCAGGCCCCCTGCTTTTCCACCGCCCGCGATCGCGGCAACGAGCACGGGCGCCACGATCACAGTGCGTCGACTGAAGTCAGCCTTGCCCATGACGATCCCTCCGCTACACGGCCTCGGGCTCGGCGCGCATGTCGAGCCGTAGGTAAAGCCTCCGCCGCACCTCCTCGCAGATCAAGGCCCGTGGCGGCACCCGGGGACGCGATCAGTCCGCAATGAAGCCAAGAGCACGCTCGGTTCCGGCGAGGTGCACCTTGATCGCATCCAGAGTGCGCTTGCTCTCGCCGTCACGCACCGCCTCGGCGATCAGCGCGTGTTCGGCGAGGATCGTTTCGAGGCGCCCTGGGTCTCGGGCCGCGGATTCGCCGATCATCCGCATCTGGCGGTCCCGCAGCGAGCCGTAAAGATCCTGCAGGATGCCGTTTCCCGCCGTCTCGACGAGAATGGCGTGAAACGCTCGATCTGCATCGGCGAATTCGCGCAGGTCTCCCCTCGCCGCGGACTGACGCTGTCGGGTGAGTTCTGTAACCATCCGGTCGAACGCGGAATTTCGCGCGTCTGCGGATTTTCTGGTGACCTTGCCACCGGCGAACTGCTCGACAACCAGCCTGGCTTCCATCACGGCGCGCACCTCCTGGGGAGATACCGCAACCACCAGCGCGCCGCGTTGCGGATACAGCCGCAGCAACCCGTCAGCCTCGAGCCGCAGAAATGCCTCCCTGACCGGGGTACGAGACAGGCCCAACGCGTCGGCGACCTCGCCCTCGCTGATCAAGGACCCACCCGGGAAGGAATTGGTGAGGATTTGATCCTTGACGTAATCGAGCGCTCGGTCCCGCGCAGCCAGTCGGCTCCCCCGTGCGACCCGTTGCGCCACGACGTTCTCCGTTCCATCCCAGTCGTATGCGAGATGTCAGGTTAGCCCGAGCCCGATGGCGAGTGAGCGTTCTCACTGGGCGGACAAACTGGTACACGAGTAAGATACAAGTTGTATCTATATACCGCAAATGCAGGAGGAGCCATGTCAACCAGCGCAGAGGCGACGAGAAGCGACCTGGACCCGACGATTCCGGCTCCGGCGACCAACGTGGCCGAATACGCGTTCGAGGGACGCTTCGAGGATTGGGCAGACGATGCCCGATACTTCGAATACTCGAAGGCCGCCAATCCGATCGGATCCGGCCACACGCCGAAGGTTCCGATCAAGTCCTTCGGTCCTGATCTCTACACCGACGGCCCCAGCCGCATCATCCCGTTGGACTTGTCAAACGAGCTGGGCATCACGACCGGCCCGGCGACAAGCCCGGCTTTGGTGGCGAACTTCGTGCGCCTGCGCGCCGGTGAGCAGATCGTCACGAGTCCGAATGCCACTTCTCAGCTCTACTACGTGATCACCGGTCGGGGGTTCTCTGCGGTCAACGGCCGCCTGGTCCGCTGGGAAAAGGGAGACTTTCTGACCCTGCCCGCGGACAGCCACGCAACGTTCTACGCGGATGAGGGGGCCGACGCCGCGCTGTACTGGGTGCACGATGAGCCGCTGCTTCGCTATCTGGGTGCGCAGGCCACCGAACCACGTTTCCGCGCGACGAAATTCCGCCGTGCCGACGCGGTGTCTCGGCTCGATGAGATCGCCTCGCGCCCGGGCGCAAACGACAAGAGCAGGGTGAGTGTTCTGCTGGCGAACGCCGAAGAAGAGCAGACTCTGACGATCACCCATGTGTTGTGGGCGATGTTCGGCCTCTTACCGCCGGACCAGGAGCAACGCCCGCACCGTCACCAATCGGTCGCGCTCGACCTGATTCTCGACGCCGAGCCTGGCTGCTACACGTTGCTGGGCACCCGGCTGGACGAGCGTGGAAACATCGTCGATCCGACCCGTGTCGATTGGCAGGCCGGCGGCGCATTCGTCACACCGCCCGGGCTGTGGCACGCACACTTCAACGAGTCGAGCGCCCCGGCGCACCTGATCCCGATCCAGGATGCGGGCCTGCAGACGCATCTGCGGAGCCTGGATATCCGCTTCTCCGACCGCCGTTGACATCTCGTCGAGGCGAGACATTTACCTCGGCATGCGCCGCCGCAACCTCATTGCAGGTGGCAGGTACTGCCGCCTTGCTGCTAGCGGCACGCGCCAATGGGCGGCAGCGTTAGCGACATCTGCTGGCTCGGACGCGATTCTAGGAGCCATGACGAGTCATGCGAGGCACTCGGCCGCACCGCATTTGAACCCGCACCAACGTTCTCGCGGTGCGGCGCTGATGATAGGCGGGTTGGCGGTCGCCGCGGTGTCCGCGGGTGTCGGCGGAGGCCTGGCGCTGGCCGTGCGCCCGTACCCAACCCCTCCGAGCGCATTGGCGACCGCCGCGGCCGCCACATCCCAGCCCGCGGCCAACATTTCGGCCGGCTCCGTCGAGCAGGTTGCCGCGAAGGTGGTACCGAGCGTGGTAGCGCTGCAGACCGATGCGGACAACCACTCGTACGAGGGTTCCGGCATCATCTTGACCGCCGACGGGCTGATCATGACCAATGCCCATGTGGTGTCGGCAGCAGCAGACGCCGACACCGCCGGCCCAGGCGCCGCCCACACCACGGTGACCTTCGCCGATGGCCGCACCACGCCCTTCGCCGTGGTGGCCGCCGATCCAATAAGCGATGTCGCAGTCATTCGCGCGCAGGGCATTTCCGGGCTCACCCCCATCACGCTTGGCACGTCTGGCAACCTGCGGGTGGGCCAGCAGGTGTTGGCGGTGGGATCGCCGCTGGGTCTCGAGGGCACCGTCACCACCGGCATCGTCAGTGCCCTGAACCGCCCGGTCTCGACCTTGAGCGACGCGGCGACTCAGCCCGTAACGCTCGACGCCATCCAAACCGATGCCCCGATGAACCCGGGCAACTCCGGTGGGCCCCTGGTCAACATGAATGGCCAGGTGATCGGGATGAACTCGGCAATAGCGAGCACGGGGGCTTCGCCCGACGCGCAGACTGGTTCGATCGGTCTTGGTTTCGCAATTCCGGTGGATCAGGCTAAGCGCATCGCCGACGAGCTCACTGCCACAGGGAAGGCATCGCATGCTTCCCTTGGCGTGCAGGTCGCTGATGCCGCAAGCCCTGCCGGCGCCCGGATCGTCGCAGTCGCGACCGGCGGCGCCGCGGCGGCGGCCGGCCTACCCGTCGGCGCCGTGATCACCAAGGTCGACGCTCAGGCGATCGACAATGTTGACGCATTGGGCGCGGTGGTGCTCTCGCACCCGCCCGCGGATAAGGTCAGCGTGAATTATGTCGCCCCGGCAGGTGACGCCCGTACCGCCCGCATCACGCTGGGTACCGATGAAGGACAACAGTCATCGTGACGACGACGCGCAGTGATTGCCGGTGAAAGCAGCGCTCTGCGTGTCTCGGTGTTCCTGACTCATATCCGTTGCGTTCTGCTGGGAAAGTTCCCGCAGCAGAATGCTGATGGCTCAGAAAGCCCGTCCCTCGCCCGGGAAGTACGGGATGGCGGGATCGGCACCGACGTTGCCCTCGACGAGAGGATCGCTTCCGGTATCGAACGGCGTCGGAGTGGGCGAAGGATTCGTATGAGTGACCACCGTGCCCGGCGAACTCGGCATGGCGGCGGGAGCAGCGCTGGCGATGGGCGCGAGGCCGATCGCGGTACCGATCGCGGCCGCTGCCAACCACGGCGCAATGCACTTGATGGTTGACTTCATGGTGCTTCCCTCCTAGATGGGTCGCCGTTTTTGGCTCTGCCAAGATCATTGCTTCCCACCAAAACGCTGTCGTCAACGCTGACAGCCATTTCCCCCTGCTGCCAGCAGGAATTGCTCATTCCCGGCTAACCGGTGTCGGGACCGCCGACATTCATTTCACTCGCCGCCGACACTCACTCATCGCTGATTTCGGCAAGCTGGTGCTAAGACCGATGAGGCCTGAAATCGTATTCGGCGATCCATCCGCCAGGGAGGGTGACATATGACAACACAGGGCGAGACCGGCCGCGATGCGGCGTCGTCTGAGGGCACGGTGATCGTGACGAGTTCAAGCGCCGGCGGTTACGCGCAGCAGATCGCCGCCGGGCACCACCGGCTCCTGGCCGACGAGCCACGGCCGATCGGCGACGACACCGGGCCAACACCGTACGATCTCCTGCTTGGCGCGCTCGGCGCGTGTACATCGATGACGGTGCGGATGTACGCCGAGCGTAAGCGCTGGCCGCTGAGCGGGTCCGAGTGACGCTGCAGCACTCGCGAATTCACGCAAGAGACTGCGCCGACTGCGAAACCAGCAACGGCTGGATCGACCATATCGATCGCCGCATCGAGTTGACCGGTGACCTCGACGAGACCCAACGGCAACGGTTACTGCACATCGCCGAGCGCTGCCCTGTTCATCAGACCCTGACCTCGGAAGTCCGCATCGTCACATCCCTGTCCTGACGATTCGTCGGACTCACCGATCGCGCTGAGCGTTGAACGCCGACCGCAGCGAACGGCGGCGCGGATCAGACGACGTGCTCGGCGTGCATCTTGGTGATGGCGTTGTGGTCGTAGCCGAGTTCGGTGAGGACATCGTCGGTGTGTTCGCCCAGCAGCGGCGACCCGGTGATCTCGGGAGTGAAGTCGGAGAACTTTACCGGGCAGCCGACGGTCAGGTAGGTGCCGCGTTCTTTGTGCTCCACCTCCACGACGCTGCCGCTGGCGCGCAGCGCGGGATCGTAGGCGATCTCTTTCATGCTCAGCACCGGGGCGCAGGGCACCTCGTATTTGCGCAGGATGTCGACGGCCTCGTATTTGGTCTTGTCGGCCAGCCACTTCTCGATCTCGGCGAAGATGTCGAAGATGATCGATTCGCGGGCCTTGGCGGTGTTGTAGGCGGGGTCGTCGACCCACTGCGGCTTTCCGATCGCCTCGCATGTGCGCGCCCAGTTTTGCTCCTGGATGGTGAAGTAGATGTAGGCATTGGGGTCGTCCTCCCAGCCCTTGCACTTGAGCACCCAGCCGGGCTGACCACCGCCGCCGGCGTTGCCGCCGCGGGGCACCACATCGGTGAAGGTGCCGTTGGGATACTGCGGGTACTCCTCGAGGTAGCCGACCCGCTCGAGGCGTTCCTGGTCGCGCAGCTTCACCCGGCACAGGTTTAGCACGGCGTCTTGCATCGACACCGAAACCTTTTGGCCCACGCCGGTTTTCTCCCTGCCGATCAGCGCGGTGAGCAGACCGATCAGCAGGTGCATCCCGCTGTTGCTGTCACCGAGGGCCGCGGCGCTGACGGTGGGCGGACCGTCCCAGAAGCCGGTGGTCGACGCGGCTCCACCGGCGCACTGCGCCACGTTCTCATAGACCTTGAGGTCGGACCACGGCGAGTCGTCGTTGAATCCCTTGACCGAGCCGAAGATCAGGCGCGGGTTGAGTTCGTGGATGTGCTCCCAGGACAGACCCATGCGGTCCATCGCACCCGGCGCGAAGTTCTCCACCAGGACGTCGGCGTCGCGGATCAGCTTCTCCATCACCTCCTTGCCTTCAGGGGTCTTGGTGTTGATCGCGAGGGATCGCTTGTTGCTGTTGAGCATCGTGAAGTACAGCGCATCGACGTCGGGGATGTCGCGCAACTGGTGACGGGTGACGTCGCCGCCGGTGATGCGCTCGACCTTGAGCACGTCGGCGCCGAACCAGGCCAGCATCTGGGTGCAGGCGGGCCCGGCCTGGACTCCGGTGAAGTCGATGACCTTGATTCCGGTGAGTGGCAGGTTGGACATGATGGATTCCGTTCTCGATAGAGGGATTTCGGTGTTTATTTCTTCTCGACGCCGGTGGGGTTGAGGTGGGTGAGGTGACCGCTTTCAGTGCCGTCGGTGGGGTCGATCACGCAGTCGATCAAGCGCCGGGCCGCCGGACATGAACGCGCTTGTCAGGGCGATGGTCAGCTGCGCGGGCGTGGTCGCCTGGTAGCCCTTGCCGCCGAAAGCCTCGATCAGCCGATCGTGGCGGGCCCGCGGCATCAAGGTCGTCGGCGACGGGTCGGTGGACGCGGTGTTGATGCCGTCGCCCTTGTAGACGCCGCCGTTGTTGAGAATGACCACCACGACGGGCAGTCGGTAGCGGCAGATGGTCTCCAGCTCCATGCCGGAGAACCCGAACGCGCTGTCGCCTTCGATGGCCACGACCGGGGCGCCGCTTTCGACGGCGGCGGCGATCGCGTAGCCCATCCCGATGCCCATCACCCCCCAGGTGCCGCTGTCGAGGCGGTGGCGCGGCACCGACATGTCGATCACGTTGCGCGCGAAGTCAAGCGCGTTGGCACCCTCGTTGACGACGTAGGCGTCGGGGTGCTCACGCAGCACGTCGCGGATGGCCCGCAGCGCGCCGTAGAACCGCATCGGGTGTGGATCGGCGTCCAGCCGCTGGCTCATCTTCGCGACGTTCTGGGCCGAGCGTTCGGCCAATTCGTGGCGCCACGGCGCAGGAGCGACGATCCGTCCGGGCTGGGTGCGGTCGATGAGCGCGCTCATCACCGAGCCGATGTCGCCGACCAGCGGGGCGCTGATGGGCTGGTTGCTGTCCAGCTCGCTCGGTTCGATATCGACCTGGATGAACTTCGCGTCGGGATCCCACTGCGGCGCCTCGCCGTGGCCCAGCAGCCAGTTCAGCCGGGCCCCAACGAGCATCACGACATCGGCGCGACGCAGCGCCACCGAGCGGGCTGCTGCCACCGACTGTGGGTGGCCGTCGGGCAGCAGGCCCTTGGCCATCGACATCGGCAAATACGGCAGCCCGGTGGCTTCGATGAACGCCTGTATCTGCTTGTCGGCCTGTGCGTATGCGGCTCCCTTGCCCAGCACCACCAGAGGCCGCTGGGCGCCGGCGAGCAACTCGATCGCGCGGTCCACCGCCTCGGGCGCCGGCAGCTGGCGCGGCGCGATGTCGATGACCCGCCGCAGTGAGGCGCCGCCGGCTGCAGCATCGACAACCTCGCCGAGCACGGCGGCGGGGATGTCGAGGTAGACCCCGCCGGGACGCCCCGACGCCGCGGTGCGGATCGCCCGCGCGATGCCGCGGCCGATGTCTTCGACGCGATTCACCCGGTAGGCGGCCTTGGCGAACGGTTTGGCCGCTGCCAGCTGGTCGAGTTCTTCATAGTCGCCGCGCTGCAGGTCGACGATGTGCCGCTCACTTGACCCCGAGATCTGCACCATCGGAAAGCAATTCGTCGTCGCATTGGCCAGCGCGACGAGCCCGTTGAGGAAGCCCGGCGCCGACACCGTCAGGCAGATACCTGGCTTCTTCGTCAAAAAGCCGGCCGCGGCCGCCGCGTGCCCGGCATCGCTTTCGTGGCGGAAGCCGATGTAGCGGATGCCTTCTGCCTGCGCGACCCGGGCCACGTCGGTGATCGGGATGCCGACCACCCCGTAAATGGTCCGGACGCCATTGAGTTTGAGCGCCTCGACGACTAAGTGGTATCCGTCGGTTTGCACGGCTTCAGATTCGGAGTCGGTTTCGCTGTCGGATGTACAAAGGGTGGTCATATCGACGCTCCTTGGGACGTTGTTTTGGCGGTGCACTTCACTTTTGACACTCCAACCGAGCGGCGTCGTGTCCAAGACTTCCTGCTGATTGCTATTGCGCGCCAAGCGACATGACCGCTTCGGCATGGATCTCAGTGTTGACCAATCGGTGTCGGCGACGGCGGCGATCGGTAACCCAGGCGAAGTCGCGTGCAGCGGATCCAGCCAGTGCGCACTAGCCGGGGCCAAGGCCGCCGCGGTAGCCCCGCTGCGAAGGTCGCCGTCGGCGTTGTAGGAGCCACAGAATTGGCCGCAGTATGCGCCTCCCTGATCGGGACTGGTCAGCGGTGCGTCGGTGACGCGGGCAGGCTGCGGCGCAGTGATCGCGGATGCCGTCGCGGTGGCAATGAATAGCGCGGCACCAGCGGCCAACACCGGTGCGACGTAGTGCGGGTTGATTCGCATGGCTGGCAGTCCTTCGTTGAGAGTTGATCAGCTGTCGTCAATCATTGCGCTCAAGCAACGCGATGTCGTCACTGCTGACACCCAACGACGGAGCCCACCAGCAGGAATGAATTTGTACCTGTCAGCACCCAACGATTCGGAATCGACTGCGGTGCAACGGATGAGCATTTCCCAGCCCGCAGGCAGCATGGGGCAGGCGTCGGTCTTCGCCCGAAGCCGACAGACGCAGATTCCCACTGGCACTCGAATGCTTTCGCACTAAGGGGCTTTGGGCTTTGCAACGCTCCGTGTTCAGCTACGATCGACGGGACGGGCGTATTTGTTCCGAACCGCGCCCCGATCGAGTGCGCCCTTGGCGGTGTGCGGCAGGGCAGCGACGACCTCGATCCGGTCGGGTATTTCGAATTGGGACAGCTCACTGCGGCAGCGGCGCAGGATCTCCTCTGCTGTAACGGAATTCCCGTGGCATACGACTACGGCGCCGACCCGCTCCCCATACATCGCATCAGGGATAGCGAAAACAGCCGCCTCAGTGACGCCGCTGCAACCCGCGAGAACGGCTTCGACATGTTCTGGTGAAATCTTCTCGCCGCCGTGGTTGATGATGTTTTTGATGCGCCCGGTGATGCACAGGAACCCATCGACGTCCAGTGACCCGAGATCGCCGGTGCGAAACCACCCGTCGGCGAAGCTCTCGGCGGTCGCGGCAGGGGCTGCGAGATAACCTCGCGCGACCGTGGGCGCCGCGTATCCACACCTCGCCCACACTGCCTGCCGGGCAGGTACGCCCGCCGTTGTCGACGATGCGAATATCGACTCCACTGGCCTGGCCCACCGACCCCAGTTTGCGCGAGCGTTGCGATTCGCTGGCCGCCTGATGGCTGGTTTCGGTCATCCCGTACGCGGACAGCACCGGTGCGCCCAGCATGCGTTCCATCGCCTGGCCCGTACCCACATCGAGAGGGGCGCTGCAGCTGCGCGCAAACCGCAACGGCACAGCCTGCCGGCCCGGATACTCCCGGGCTGATCGCTGCAGAAGGATCTGATGGATGGTGGGAACCGCGCTGAACCAGGTGGCACCCGCCGCGCGAACGTCGTCCCAGAACGTGTGGGCCGAGAACCTTCCCCGGTCTGGCAGCGCCACGCATCCTCCGCTGGCCAGGGAAGCCAGTAGCCCCGCGAGTAGTCCGTGACCGTGAAACAGCGGCATGACCGCGACCGTCGAGTCCGCAGGTCCGAGTTCATAGGTCGCGACGATCGCCCGGACCGAGGCGGCCACGTTGGTGTGCGTCAGCGGGACCATCTTCGCGGTGCCGGTCGTTCCCGAAGTGAACAGAACGAGAGCATCGTCGGCAGAGAGCTCGGTTGCCGCGCCTGTGACGTGCCGCTCGGCGCGCCCGCCGATTTCCAGCGCAACCGCAGGGATTCCGTCGCCGGAGATGTCGACGCGCAGTTGCCACGTCGGAGTTTGGTCAATGCCGGTCGGCGCCGCGTTCGTAGCCAGTGGGCCGACAAGGATCGCCTGCGCGCCCAATCCCTGGAGCCGGGTCGACATCTGCGATTGCGGCAGTGCCGGGTCCAGCGGAGCCACCACAAGTCCGGCACGCGCCGCCCCCAACAGCGCGACGACGAACTCGACGGTGTTGGCACAGACAACTCCGACCGCGTCCGGCGGGCGCAAACCTGTGTTCTGCAGCCGCGCGGCGACGTCGTCGACGACGCGGGCCAGGACGCGATACGAAACCCCGACCCGATCGCCCGTGACGACGAGCGCCCGGGCGTTCGGACGATCGCGCACGTGCTGGTCGAGCAGATCACCCAGCCCAGTGAACACCGGGCGAGACCCGTCGAGCTCGCGGGCGGATTCCCCACTGGCGATTGCCACCGCGGCGGCTTCAACAACCATGTGCGTCGCAACATGATTCCGTTCGATCCGCACGGTGACACTCCTTTCGATTACTTGCGACTGCGCCGACATGAGAATCGCGCATCGAGCGCGACCTGTCGTCCCTGCTGGCAGCCAAATCCGCTTGCCACCAACGGGAATCACTGGTACCCGTCAGCACCTACGACGTGCGGTAGCAAGCGCAGATTGACCTGCATATTTGACCTCCGGCGGGGGCGGCGCGCGCACGCTGACAGTGGGCACGATTGGCAGCTACCGGGAACCCCGGTGGGTGTCAGCTGGAATGACATCCCAGGAGCGGAAGTGCAATCCTTCACTGGTGCACAAACCCTCGGTCCGCGTTGTGCGGCGTGACCAACTCTCCGATGACACCCTGCAGACCCCGGGGCTGCTCCGGCATGTCGCCTTCGACAGCAGCAATCCCGACGCCAAGGTACTGAGCGCCTTCCTCACCACCGTGCAGCCCGGCGCCGCGACGGGCGCGCACCACCACGGCGACCAGGAGACGATCCTGTACGTGGTTGAAGGCATCGCCAGGTACCGGTGGGGTGAGCATCTGGAGCACGTCGTCGAGGCGGGTCCGGGAGACTTCGTTTTCATTCCGGCACACACGGTGCACCAGGAAATCAACGCATCCACAGACACTCCGACCGTCTGGGCCGTTACCCGTTCGGGCACCGATCCGATCGTGGTGAACCTCCCGGAGTTGGACAGGTTCGCCGAGCCGGCCGCCCGCGCGTACCCCCACGCCTAATCCGGCCACGCCGCTACACACCGTTTCTGGCTAGCGGGGGCGCTGAGGGCACGTCAGCAGCGATGACACGGCGGTGGGGTCGCGAAATCCTTGGCAACATGAGTATCTCGAGCGCAGAATTGGCTTTGGACCCTCGTGGGGGGGCGCTGCCTATCCGGGTGCGAAACGGCGCCGCAATGTTTTTAGCCGCCGCCAGCGGTGCCACCGACGCGATTGGGTACCTCGCGTTGGGACACGTGTTCACCAGCGCGATGACGGGAAACTTGGCGCTGCTGGGTATCGCGTTGGCGCACCGCGACGGGTTGCGCATCGGGCGCGTCTTGGTGTCAGCTCGTCGGTTACATGGCCGGTGCGGCGCTCGGTGCGCGCATTGCCCGCACTCCCCAACCCGGCGACCCTGTCTGGCCGCCGGCCGTCACGCGTGCGCTGGCGATTGAAGCCGTCTTCTTCGTCGCGTATGCAGGCGTCTGGTGGGCAGTGGGCGCCAAATCGGATACTTACTCACAGGCAGTGTTGCTCGGTCTCGGCGCAACAGCCTTGGGCATCCAGAGCAGTGCGATGCAACGATTCGGTAATGGCCTGAGCCTGAACACAACGTTCGTTTCCGGGGCGCTGGTGAGGCTGGTCGGGCAGTTGGCGACTGGGCACGCCTACCGCGACACCCGCCACCATCTGCTGGTGCTGGTCGGGCTTGTCTGCGGCGGCGCGCTGGGGGCGCTGCTGGTACTCCACGCACCGACGTTCGCACCGGTCGTGCCGCTCGTCGCACTGGCCGTTGTGTTCTGCGCCACCGGTTGGCAAGCTCGCGCGCGGCGTCAGGCACCACGATCGACGGACGTCGCGATTCACGCGATTCACAGTGCATAGCCAGCTCATAGGATTCCCATAGGCTCCGCACCGGTTCAGATGCGTAAATGGCGCTATGACGACGACTTTGCAAGCACCGCCAGTCACCGAATCAGCGCGCCCGCCTCGCACCAATCGCATCGGCGCGCGCACCCGCGAGCGCATCGGGCTGGCGCTCCTGCTGGTCGCCACGGCGGCGATGTACCTGTGGAACATCACCATCAATGCGATGGGCAATCAGTTCTACGCCGGCGCCGCATGGGCCGGTTCACGGAACTGGGAGGCGCTGCTGTTCGGGTCGCTGGACCCGCACAACTTCATCACCGTGGACAAACCGCCGGTCTCGCAGTGGGTCATGGGGTTGTCCGGGCAGCTGTTCGGCTTCAGCAGCGCCAGCATGCTGGTTCCCGAGGCGCTGATGGGCGTGGCCGCGGTGGCGTTGCTCTACGGTGCGGTCAGGCGGATCAGCGGGCCGCGCGCGGCACTGCTGGCCGGTGCGGCGTTAGCGTTAACGCCGGTGGCGGCATTGATGTTTCGCTACAACAACCCCGACGCAGCGATGGTGTTGCTGATGACGGCCGGCGCCTACTGCACGGTGCGCGCGCTGCACCGCGCCAGCGCAGCCTGGATCGCGCTGGCCGGGGTAGCGCTGGGATTCGCCTTCCTTGCCAAGATGCTCGAAGGATTGATGGTGATGCCCGCCATCGGGCTGGTGTACCTGCTCGCCGCGCCAACCCCGCTACGCCGACGGCTGCTGCACCTGCTGGGCTCGTTGGCAGCGTTCATCGTCTCCGCGGGCTGGTTCGTGGCGCTCACGCTGATCTGGCCGGCGTCGTCGCGCCCGTACATCGCGGGCTCGACCGACAACAATTTCATGAATCTCGTTCTCGGCTACAACGGGTTTGCCCGGGTTCTCGGACGTAACCATCCAGGTCGCGGGCAACGGTCCGGCAGTCGGATCGGGCGTCAGCGCTCGTGAAGCGATGGGCCCCGCACACGGGGGCGGGTTCGGCGGATTCGGCCAGCAGGCGCAAGGACTGCCGCGACTGTTCTCCGGGGAGTTCGGATTCGAGATCGGCTGGCTGTTGCCCGCGGCGCTGCTGGCGGTGGTGCTGGTAATCATCGCGCGGGGCCGTGCGCCGCGCACCGACCTGGTGCGCGCCGGCGCGATCCTGTTCGGTGGCTGGATGCTGGTCGACGGGCTGGTCCTCAGCTTCATGAAGAGCATGGTCCACCCGTACTACTGCCTGTCACTGGCGCCTGCCGTCGGCGGAATGTTCGCCATCGGCATCCACGAGATGTGGCGCCAACGTTCGTCCAGATTCGGCCGGATCGGGCTTGCCGCAATCATTCTGGTGACCGGAGCGTGGGGGTGGTGGCTGCTTGGCCGCAACGGGGACTGGCTGCCGCCGCTGCGCTGGACGATTCTGGGGTTGACGATCACAGCCACCGTCGTGCTGCTGATCTCGCTGGCCTCCCAGTCGCGGCAACGCCTGGCCGCCGCGGCACTCATCCTGGGAGTGCTCAGTGCGCTCGCCGGGCCCGCCGCCTATGCGTTCGCGACCATCGGAACCTCCCACGCCGGCGGCAACGCCACGGTCGGACCTGCCAGGTCGGCACAGGCAGGCCACGGAGGCGCGGACCGCGCCGGTGGCGCAATGGGAGGTCAAGACGTGGACAACGCACAACTCGACGCTCTGCTGGAGGCCACCAACACCAACTGGTCGGCCGCGATCGACCGCTCGTCGACCGCGGCGGGTCTTGAGCTGTCTACCAACACCGCGGTGATGGCCATCGGCGGATTCTCGGGCAGCGATCCCGTCCCGACGTTGAGCCAATTCCAGACCTACGTCAGTAACCACCAGGTGACCTACTACATCGTGCCCAACGGCGACAACAACCGTGGGCCCGGCGCGTTCGGGAACCAGCAGCACAGCGATATCAGCACGTGGGTGACCGCAAACTTCAAGGGAACCAAGGTCGGATCCGACACTGTCTACGACGTCACGGCGCCGAAAGGGTCCTGAACGTAGCGGCATAACGGGCAGGGCTCAGTAGCCGCTGAGCAGTGTGCGAAGACGGCCCAACGCCTCGGGACCCGCACGGCTGCAGATGCGCGAAGGGTCGGCCGGCCGGCGTCCCCACAGCAGCAATACCCTTGCTGCGGCATCGGTTTCGAGCGTCGGGGGTTCGTCGGCGGTGCTGAGCTCGATCGACGTGGTGTCGGCGTCGGCGGTGACCACGACGTCGTCGGCGCCGGTCACCCTCAGCCGTGCCTCGAACCGTTCGTCCCCGCGAAGTCCCAGCCGTGCCGCACCGCGGGTGAGCAATGGCACGCCTACGGCGTCGACGCTGTGGTCGGTCATCCATCGCTGACCAAGCCGGTCTTGTGCGGCTGGGTCATCGCCGGTGATGTCCCAGCCATGCAGCACCAACTCCTCGCGCATGTGCTCGGCGAACCACGGCACCTTCATGGTCCGACCGGTCCAGCCGACGTCGGTGCCCTCGGGCAGGCTTTCCGCTTCGGCGGCCACGTCCCCGAGCCGGCTCATTTGGTCGATCAACGACGAGAACAGATCAGCGTCATTGAGCGCCCGATATGGTGCTTCACGCTCCTCGAACCCGCGGGTATCAACCGGTTCACCGGCCAGGTGAGCAGCCAGCACCCGGGCCAACTCCTCGGCGTTGCCGGTCTGGTGGATCACGATGTCGCGGACCGTCCATGCTTCACACCACGTACCTGCCTCGGGTCGGCGTTGCTGCACGGCGTGGGCAAACGGCTCCCACTCGGGGAAGCGGTCGACGTCCACGCGTCGCGGTCTGGGTGATGACCTAGTCATGCCTACAGGGTTACCCGGAAGCGATTCGACCAACATCGAATTGTCCCGCTTCGCCAGGAGGCGACCGGATGAGTTACACCGTGTCCGCTGATCGCCTCTCAGACTCCGATGTGCGCTTTCACGTTCTCGTGGACTGCGCTATTGGCGCGGTGGTGGCGTCGGGCTCGGGTTTGGGGCCACTCTTGCCCGGGGTACGGAAGGTGTTCAGCGGCCACCAGAACCATCGTCCCAGCGCGGCGGCGATCGACGGCGTCATGAACGACCGCACGATGAGCGTGTCGACCAGCAGCCCCAAGCCGATGGTGGTGCCCAACTGGCCGACCACGCGCAGGTTACTGACAATCATCGATGCCATCGTGAACGCGAACACCAAACCGGCCGCGGTGACCACCCTGCCGGTAGCGCCCATACCCCGGATAATTCCGGTGTTCAGTCCGGCGTGGATTTCTTCTTTGAGCCTGGACACGACGAGCAGGTTGTAGTCCGATCCCACCGCCAGCAGGATGATCACCGACAGCGGGAGCACGACCCATTGCACGCCGAATCCGGTGATGTCCTGCCAGATGAGTACGGACAGACCGCAGGCTGTGCCCAGCGACGCGGCCACCGTCCCCACGATCACCAGTGCGGCGATCACGCTGCCTGTGATGACCAACATGATCGCGAAAATCAGGATGAGCGCGGAGATGCCGGCGATCAACAGGTCGATGATGACGCCGTCTTGCATGTCGCTGTACATCGATCCGGTTCCGGCCAGCCAGACTTTCGAGCTTTCCAGCGGAGTTCCCTTGATGGCGTCGGCGACGGCGTCCTTGATTCCTGCGACGTGCTGGATACCGGCCACTGAGGCGGGGTCTCCTTGGTGGGTGATGATGAACCGGACGGCCTTGCCGTCGGGAGACACGAACATTTTCAGGCCGCGTTGGAAGTCAGGGTTCTGGAAAACTTCCGGCGGAAGGTAAAAGGAGTCATCGTTTTTGGCTTCATCGAAGTACTGGCCGATGAGTGTCGATCCCTCGGCGGACTCCTGCATGTGGGCCTGGATGCCCGCCATCGTGCTGTGCGTCGACACCATGAAGTCACGCATCTTTTTCATCGACTCAATGGTCGGTGGAAGAGTCGCCAGGATCTGGGGCATGAGGCGTATCCAACTGCTCGGTGGAGTTGACGACGGAACCAAGGTCGTCGGTCACCTTGTCGACGCCATCAAGTGTGTCGAACACCGATCGTAGTGACCAGCACACCGGGATATCGAAACAGTGTGGCTCCCAATAGAAGTAGTTGCGAATCGGCCGGAAGAAGTCGTCGAAATCCGCGACGTGATCTCTCAACTCGATGGTATCGGCCTGGATTTGCTTCGTGGCACCGACCAGGTCGTGGGTGGTGGCGGTGACCTGTTGCAGTATCCCGTACATGTGCTCCATGTTGGCGATGGTCTTGGTCAACTCGTCGGCCATCTCGAGCATTTGAGCCGTGTTGTCGTTCGTGAACTTGGCCGTCTGCAGTGTTGCGGAGTTCTGCATGGCGATTTGGAAGGGTATGGAACTGTGTTCGATCGGCGCCCCCAGCGGCCTGGTGATGGTCTGGACTCGCTCGATACCGCGCAGGTGGAAGACACTCTTGGCGATCCTGTCGATGACGAGCATGTCAGCAGGGTCGCGTAGATCGTGGTCGGCTTCGACCATCAGCAATTCGGGATTCATCCGGGCCTGTGAGAAATGCCGGTCGGCGGCCGCATACCCGATGTTCGCGGGCATATCGGCTGGCGTGTATTTCTGATCGTTGTATTGCGGTACATAGGTCATCAGGGCGATGACGCCGAGAACCGCGATCGCGCCGGTGATCACAATAATTGGTTTCGGCCAGCGCACCACGACGGTGCCGATCTTGCGCCAATTCCGGGTCGACAGTTCACGTTTGGGGTCGAACAGGCCGAACTTGGACCCGACCATCAGGACCGCTGGGGCCAGGGTCAGTGCCGCGCACACGATGACCAGCAGGGCTATCGCACATGGCAGTCCCATGGTCTGGAAATACGGCAGCCGGGTTGCGGTCAGGCACAGTAACGCGCCCGCGATGGTCAGCCCTGAGCCCAGGATGACGTGGGACACACCTCGATAAGCCGTGTAGAAGGCCAGTTCCCGATCCTGGCCGACGGACCTGGCTTCGTGATAGCGCCCCAAGAGGAAGATGACGTAGTCCGTCGCCGCAGCGATGCTCAACAAGGTGATCATGCTAGTGGCATATGGCGTGAGGCCAATGATGTTGAGATTGCCAAAGGTGGCCGTGACGCCTGAGGCGGCAAAGAGTTCGATGCCGACGATGACCACGCACAGGATCGTCGTCACGATGGAGCGGTAAACCAGCAACAACATCACGAAGATGACGCCGATCGAGACCACGGCCAGCGTCGCCAGGCTTTTGCGGCCCTCGGTGTTCGTGTCGGCGGTGACCGCGGTGTTACCTGCCACGTATGCCTTCACCCCAGGTGGTGCCGGTGTCTGGTCGACGATTTTCCGGACGGCGGTCACCGACCGGATGCTGGGCGTGGTGCCTTGATTGCCGCGCAGGAACACCTGCACATAGGCGGCCTTGCCGTCGGGGCTCTGCGACCCGGCCGCGGTCAGCGGGTCACTCCAGAAGTCCTGCACATTCTCGACATGCGCGGTGTCGGCCCGCAGCTGACTAACGATGCGGTTGTAGTAGTCGTGGGCGCTGTCGCCGAGTTTGTCTTGTCCCTCCAAAACGACCATCGCCGTTGAGTCCGAATCGAACTCGTGGAATACCTGACCAATGTGCATCATGGCCTTGAATGCCGGCGCTGCTTGAGGTGTCATCGACACCGCATGTTGGGTGGCCACTTCCTCCAGTGGTGGCGAGGTCATGCTGAGCGCGGCGGCGAGCAGCAGCCACAGCAGAATGATCGGTATCGAAAGAGTACGAAGGAGTCCGGCTATGACGGGTCGGGCGGGCTTTGAATGGGCGTTGCTCATACGGATTTCACCAAGCAGTAGATGAGGGGTTGGTAGTCGTCGCTTTTGCGGTCATCGCGGACCTGACCGTCAACGATGACGCGGCATCGGATCGCGTTCATGTCGGTGTTGCCTTGGGCGACGATGTTGGCCGACATCGACGGCAGCGTCGTCACGACCGTGTAGGACCACGGCAGCGGGGCGGCGGCGACGAGATGGGGCTGGCCGTCTGCGTCCAGATAGTCGACGTTGACGACGCCACCTGGCGGCCCCGTTATTTCGTACGTGATGTGTTTAGGGTTGAAAGGCTTCGTCTCGTCGCCAGTGCCGTCGGCAGCTGCCGCGGTGGCCTCGGCGCCGAAAAGATCGCGGATCCGTACCACCGCGTAGGTACCGATCACGACCACGACGACGAGAAGTAGCGGGATCCACGCTTTCTTGAACAGTCGAAACACCCTGTGTCCCCTTCTCTTTGGCATGCGGGTGCAAAAGCTAAGCGAAGCGGTGACTCACCCGTCCCATACTGATGCGTCATCCGGCGGATAGTTGGCGCAGTTGTCGGCCTCTGTTGCCGCGACGCCCTTGTTGTTGAAGAAGATCTTCGCCCAGTTGGGCCACGCCAGCGTCATGGGATCGGCGACGTGGGTCGCCATCTGTTCGGAGTAGGCCCTGCGATCCTGCGGACTCAACGAGTAGAAGTAGTGCGTGCTGTCGATTGCGGCTTGCTGAACCTCGGGCGGCTTATTGTGCTTGTCGATCGTGTAGCGCTGGTAGTAGATCGGGCTGAAGTCGCGCGCCGCGGCCAGGATCTGCTCGGCGGTGCAGGTAGTCATGATCATCCGGTGCGGGATCGGATAATCATCTGTCGCATCGGCTGCCGCCGCGCCGGCGAGCGCCGTGGCCGCGAAACTGCCCGCGAGAACGGCAATCCCGGTTCGCAGAACCGCAGGCGCGCGAACTCGTTGCAGGCCCCTTGGTGTGTCCATGGGTATCTCCTCGCTTCTCAACGGCGGGGCCATTGCGTCTAGCTTCCGTGGCGCAACTTCGTCAGTGCTGCTCCGCAGCCGAGGTCAGGACCGGCATTTGGTCGGGGCAGTATGTGTTGATTGCTGCACTCAGGAATTGCCACGCTTGTTCCGTGGTGGTGCCCTGCGGGAGGTTCTTGGCCAGGAACGCCGCCGACATCTCGGCGTTGGCGTCAGTCCTGTTGCCCAGTCGATTACAGGCGATCTTGCCCAGCCACGCGTTGTAGTCACGCGGGCCGTAGATGCCGGAGCCGTGGAGGTGGTCGTCGAAATCGGTGTCGACGTCGGCCTGCGCCGGCGCGGCGAGAGCGACCATCACCGCGGCCGTGATCGACGCCAGCCCCGATAGCTTCCCCGATCTCATTGTGGTCCTCGATGTCGGCGGCCGCCCAGGTCGATCTTCTCGCCGGCCTCTGCGGCGCTCCCGGCGTTGAACAGCGTTGTGACGGGCCGGGTTCCGGCCATGATGGCCTCCGTGTTGTGCGGTGATACCGGTGCGATCTGCATAGCGTCTCTCGTATCGGCCGTTTCTGACGTTGTGTCCGCGACTCGCTGATCAGGCGGTGGCCGTCTGACCGGGCGCCGGAGTGGTGGCGCAATGGATGAGTCGGCCGATGATGGGCATGGCCACCTGCATGGACAGGGTCAGCGTCGCCTCGTCTTCTGGCGGCAGCGCCCCAAGCAGCTCCGCCAGCCGTTCATGGCGGTCGCGCCGCTGGTCGTCGAGCAGCGTCCGGCCGGCGTTGGTGATGGTCACCAGAGCGGCCCGCCGGTCTGCAGGGTCCTCGACCCGGGTCACCAGGCCTTGGCGTTGCAGTCGGTGCACGAGTTCGGTCATCGCCGGCTGGCCGATGCCCCCCGACGCGGCCAGCGTCGTCACCCGGGCCGGACCTTCCCGATGGAGCGTGCCCAGCGCCATGGAGGCCGTCAGGCCCAGTCCCGCGCGCTCGGACAGGTGCCGCACCACGAGGATCGCCGCCTGCTCAAGCGCCTCGGCGACGCCCTCTCGGCTGAGATTGCGGGACGAATCGTTCACACGAGATGTATACCACAAGATACATCGGGTAGCGATGTATATATGGGTTCAGCTGTTTCAAACGGGTCCACCCGCCTGCTCGGGCAACGAAGTGGCAACGACAAGGAGGGATGGGCCGTTGCAGCGCTTCGGCCGACGTGAGCACGCAAATTGACCGCGGCTCGCCCGAGATGTCGGGGGCTCCCGTAATATGCTGACGCGCGCTCCACGATTCGGCCTGCACCGGCTCGGCGCCCTGAGGTCCGGCGGAACTACCGCAACACGTCCTGGGCCGATCGATGCACATAACCCCTGGTGCGACACCACCCTTCGGTACCTGGAGCCGGGACCCGTCGCGGTCATCGAAGTGAGCAAAACCCACGCCTTCCCCGCCTCGCTCGGTCCCGGCAGTGAGGCGCGGCCTCAGCGACGCAGGTCCCGGCCGGGCGTCACCGGTGCGTTCGCCCGCAACCGCCAACACGGTGAACGGTCCAGGTCGAGCATCCGTATATTGACATGCTCCATACCTCACGGGCGTTGCCGGGTTGCTTGGGGCCGCTGACATTTAGATCGGCGAGCGATGCACTGGCGGCTCGGCGCAGACCTGCCTGGACCACCGACTCGGGCCGTCGGTGACGGTTTCAGCCATGATGCACGGATGACCGTCGCAAAATCGATCACGTTGTTCCTGCTCGCTGCAATAGCCGAGATCGGCGGAGCGTGGCTGATATGGCAGGGCGCGCGGGAACACCGCGGCGTCGCCTGGATCGGATCCGGCATCGTCGCACTCGCGGCCTACGGATTCGTCGCAACGCTACAGCCCGACGCCCACTTCGGCCGGATACTCGCCGCGTACGGCGGAGTGTTTGTTGCGGGCTCACTGGCGTGGGGAATGGCTCTGGACGGCTTTCGTCCAGATCGATGGGATCTGACCGGCGCGGGCGTCTGTTTGGTCGGGGTTGCCCTGATCATGTACGGCCCAAGAGGCGGATAGCAACCTCACACCGCACATCAGGCCAGCATCAGAAATTCAGGCCCGAGAACATGATCCGGCCCGGATCATACTTCTGCCTTACGGCGGTCAGCCGAGATAGGTTCGCGCCGAAGTAGCGCGAAGCCGGTTGGTTCGCCTCGAGATAGTTCACATAACCGCCGACCGAATACGGTTGCACCGCTTGGTGTGCGGTGTTGAGCCAGCTGGCCGCTGCCGACGGGGAACCGGATGTCTCGACGTACCACTGCACCAGCGCGGACTGCTGCCGCCACGGAAAGGCTGTGGCCCCCGGTGCCACCGTGGCGAGGGCGCCATCCAGCGCATGCATGATCGCCAACATACGACCCGCCCCACGCGGAAAGGCGTCGACCGCCGAGGCGATCCCCTGGGCGGCGGCCGCGGTGATCGTCGGAAAAACATCGGATCCGCCGACATATCCGAGCGGCGACGGGTCGAGGTTCCCGACGGCCAGATATCTCACCAGGTCCAAATAATTGAACGTGTGGTTCTCGGTCCCGGTCGGTTGCAGTCCAACCGCTGAAGTGATGGCGCCCGCCATTGTGCCACCCGACCCGGCCGGGCAGGTCGCCATGATGCGACAGTGCGTACCCAGCGCGTCGGTGGTGCTGTCGGCCAGTGCCCAGCTGCTTCTGTCGGCGGTACGCAGCCAATTCTGCCAACCGACGAGGACTTGCGCGAACGACTCCGGCGGGAAATTGAGGTTCACGACGTCGACGTCCTGGGTGGGGAACGTGGCAAAGGTCAGCGAGGTTGTCACCCCGAAGTTGCCGCCACCGCCGCCGCGCAACGCCCACAACAGGTCTGGGTTGTTGTTGGTGGAGGCGGTGACCGCCTGACCGCCGGGCAGCACCACCGACGCCGACGTCAACGCATCACACATCAGGCCCGCGTGCCGGGACTGGGCGCCCAGCCCGCCGCCCAGGGCGTGCCCCGCGGTACCGACTGACGGGCAGGTACCCGTCGGGATGCCCCGGCCGGCCGCAGCCAGCGTCTGGTGCACCGCATACAGACTGGTCGCAGGCGTCACCGTGACGTACCCGGTGGCCGCGTCGTAATTGATGTCACCGGGCAGCTGACGCAGGTCGAGCACCATGGTTCCGTTCGCCGTGGATCCCCCCACATAGGAGTGCCCACCACTGCGCGGACCGACCTTGAGGTTGTGGGCAGCAGCGAATGCCATCGCCTTTTGCACGTCCGCCGCCGATGTCACGGTTACCACCGCCGCCGGCGTCGCGCCGTTGTAGTTAGTATTGAAAACCTGTTTGGCCGTTGCGAATTGGGGACCGTCAGCTGGCGTTAGCACCTGCCCGCCGATGGCGGTGGAAAGACCGCTCCAGCCCGAGGGATTCGGGTCGGCGGTGGCTCGCACCGAGCCGAAAACCGCTCCTGCAGCGAACGCTCCGGCGGCAGCCCGCAGAAACGTCTGCCGCGAGATCTCACGCGTCGGCTCCCGCCGTACCGTCATGCCCGCATTGTCGGCTACGCGGCGTCAAAAACCGCCCCGCTACATGACGTGTCGCAGGACTACTTAGCCGATGACCGATTCGCCCCTAAGAAACCAACGGCGCGGGAGCGGATCCTCATGTCTTCGCCGCCAAGGGCTATTGCGGGCCGCCTTGAGCCCTCGCAGGCACCGTGCAAGCCGGCTCGGGCAAGCGAGGGTACCGTTACGTTCGCGACGAGCGTCCGGCGACCGCTCGGTAAATGAGCAGCAGGATGATGGCACCGACCAATGCACCGAGGAATGAGTGCTTTATCGGCGGCATGATCGTGAAGTGATGCTCAAAAATGAGGCTGCCGAGCGTACCGCCGACGTAGGCCCCGACAATGCCCAGGACGGCCGTCGCTATCCAGCCCATGTGGTGTCGGCCGGGCACCAGGAGTCGCGCGAGCGCGCCGACGATCAGCCCAATGATGATGATCCAGATGATGTGCAGAATCACAGCGGCTCCTCGGGTGGGTTGACTGCCTGTAGTTGACGTCATTCAGCATGCGCCGCTTTACGCCTGTGTGTACGTAATCTCGGCGATCAGTACAGCGAAGTCCCAGCCGCCTGACCCATCCACGCCTCTTGTGGAGGAATCTAGAAGACGCATCACCGATGGGCTCTTCTGGACGATAACTCCGGCCCACTCTCACGACACGAAAGACGACGGCGGTCGTCTGCGCGTATGCACCGCAGGCGACCGCCGCCCTTTGAACGTGGAACCGCGACTGTTACAGCGGAATCCAGATCGGCCCAAGCCAGAATCCCCACGCCTGTTGACCGTCGTCCCAAATCACGGGAGCATCCGGCTGCCAGTCCGGCGGAGGTGGCGGAGGCGGTGCCCACGGCGGGGGCGGAAGCGGCCGCTGCCACGGGGGCGGAGGCGGTACCGGGCCGGGATGCCAGCCGGGAGGAGGCTGCCGGAAGTGAGCCCCACCAGGAGCCCAGTCAGGGCCAGGACCGGGACCACGACCGGGACCACCAGGACCCTGAGGACCACCCGGGCCACCCGGACCACCAGGACCCTGAGGACCACCCGGGCCACCGGGACCCTGAGGACCATGCTGAGGGGGGCCGCCGGGAGGACCACCACCCGGCCCCTGGCACGGCTGGTTCGGACCGCCGCACGGCGGTGGCTCGGCGCTTGCGAGCCCACTGCCCATGGAGAGCATCGAGAGACTCAGCCCGGCCGCAATAGCGGAAGTGCCGAGCCGACGTTTCCAATCCATCATCGCCCTTTCGTCGCCACAAACTGGGCGTTTGCCAGTGGTTCGGAAACCTACCCAGCGCACCTGGCCGAATTCTGTTCTCTCCCTGACGATTCGCTGAGACGAAATGACACCCCACGGAACCGCAACGAGGCCGGCCGGTTTCGCAGAGAATGCATAGCCGACGAAAAGCCGGAGCATAGTCCGCCCATAGCCGCCAACGTTGGTCGAGCGCCCAAGGCTGAGGTCATACGGGATGGGTCGGGGAGCCGCAATGGGCTTTGTCGCGCTTACCACACACAGTTGGCCGTCTAAATGCCCAATACTGGCGCGCGGGTGGTAAATCATGAACAGATCCGCGGTGGAAGCCGCTTGCGACCGCGACGAGCGGAGGGTCAGCTGTTGAACGAACCGAGCAGCCCGACAACGCATCTAACGCGTCGGCGATTCATCGGCGCGGCGGCGTGGGCGGCGGCCTTCGCGGCGATGCCGGTCAATGTGCGACGCGTCCTTGCCGACCCGGTGCCCCCCCAGCCGATCGAGCATGTGGTGTTGCTGATGCAGGAGAACCGCTCGTTTGACCACTACTTCGGCACGATGCCCGGCGTTCGCGGCTTCAACGACCCCGACGCGATGCGCCTGCCCGACGGTTCGTCGGTGTTTGAACAACCCGACCCGCAGAATCCGGACGGCTACACGCTGCCGTTCCACCTGGACACCTACCGCAACAGCGTGCAGAAGATCCCGTCCACGTCGCACGCCTGGTCGGTACAGCATGAGGCGTTGAACGGCGGCCAGATGGATCGCTGGCTGCCCGCCCACCGCAAGGCCGACGGCGTCAATGGCCCCTACGTCATGGGCTATTACCAGCGTGAGGACATTCCGTTTCACTTCGCGCTGGCCGACGCTTTCACCGTCTGCGACGCATACCACTGCTCTGTGCTCGGCCCGACCTGGCCCAACCGCATGATGTGGATGACGGGCACGATCGATCCGCAGGGCGCCAACGGCGGCCCGATCACCGCGAACGTCACCCCGCGCGGCGCTTACAACTGGACCACGTATCCCGAGCGGCTTGAGCAGGCCGGCGTCAGCTGGAAGGTCTACAACGAGATCGACGACTACGGTCTGAACCTGTTGGAGCAGTTCGGCCAATACCGGCGGGCAGCAAAGGATTCTTCGTTGTACCGCAACGGCATTGCCCTATCACCGGTCGGGCAGTTTGAGAGTGACGCGCGTGAGGGCGCGCTACCGACCGTGTCGTGGATCCTGCCCAACGCCGCGGCCTGCGAGCACCCTGACTACCGGCCCGCCGACGGCGCCAAGTACATCGCCGACCGCATCAACGCGATCGCGGCGAATCCATCGACGTGGGCCAAGACGGTGTTCATCCTCAACTACGACGAGAACGACGGACTGTTCGACCACGTGGTGCCTCCGTTGCCGCCCGCGAACGAACCCGGCGAATTCGTTGGCGGCATGCCGATCGGCGGAGGCTACCGGGTGCCGTGCATCATCGTCTCGCCGTGGACGGTCGGCGGCTGGGTCGCCACCGACCGCTTCGATCACACCTCCTGCCTGCAATTCCTGGAATGGCTAACCGGTGTGCACGAACCGAACATCTCTGCCTGGCGCCGCACGACGTTCGGCGATCTGACCTCGGCGCTGCGCCTGAACCAACCGCCAGGCACCCAGCCGGTGCAGTTCCCCGGCGTGGACCAGGAGGTGGACCGCGCCAACGCGACCGATCTGCTACCTAAACCGGTGGTCCCGGCCAGCCCACAAGCCCAGCCCGTGCAGGCCTCGGGCGCCAAGCCCCGCATCCCATAGGCTGCCGGCTCTCGATCCTCGACCCAGTAGGGCCGCCCCGCTGCTGTCCGCGATGCAGCCCTGCAGCTATCGGATCGGCTCGGGGTACTGCGGCGATTCCCAGCCCGAACCGGCCGAGTTGCGTTGAGCCGTAGGTCGTTTGAAAGAACTGACAAAAGCATCAGCAAGGTCGACTATTTTTGATGTGTGGAACCACCGCACAGCTACGTGCACGAGACATCCTCTTCGGTGGTCCACCACGGGGACTACCTCAACCGCCGTGATGACCAAGCGCTCTGCGGGGTAGCGTTCGAGAAGCCGGCCCGGCTAGGCCCAGCAGATCTGTCCAGTCGCGGTTTGCCCTGACTGTGAGGCGAAACTGGCGGAGTATCACCTCAAATGGTGGCGCGAGAGGGCCGAGGTGGCTACGGCGGAGCTTGATGCGTTGCGTGTCAAGTACCGCGAGCTCGCCGAGTACGTCGATAACCAGCGGCGTCAAGTCGCCGGATTGCAGCATCCGGCGCCGGCCATGGGAGATCCGAGCACCGAGAACCCTGAGAGTCGACGTGAGATTGACGAGGAGCCGCAGGCCGCTCGACCGGTGAACAAGCCGAAACGACGCCGACATCCCTCCTCGACCAGGCCCGAAAGGAACTCTTAGAGCTCTGCAGTCGATTTGATGAAACTGTTCCCTACTGGCGTGTGAAGAACACTATGGACGCGTTTAGTGACAAGCTGAACATCCGACGAGAGGGTACTTCTTGCACACGAGATCGGCGCCGACGGATCCTTAATCCGGTGGTGCACGAGAGAAATTGAAGGTCTCGGATGGCAGGTCACAAATAGCCCGGTGCACGGCAACGCCGACGACATGATGGACGCCTGGGCTGAAGATTCCTACCAACCGCCGAAGAAGACCAAATGGCGGCTGGGCCGGTCTCGGTCGGACGACGACAGTTGAGGGAGTCACGAGCCTCGTTCAGTACCAAAGCCCTCTGCGTCACGCCGCATCCGCCGAATGCCCTCGAACTCGCACTCGACAAGCCGCGGCTGCCCGAACTGAAAGCGCTGCACCGAGTGCACCAGATGGTGCTCGAGGCAGCCTGGTAGAAGGGCGTCCGACTCGCCATCACGCTAAGCAGGGTCGACGAAGACCGGCCGCTCTCCCGACATGCCGGCCAAGACGGCGGCGACCTGGTTGGGCTTGCCGATCAGCCCCGCCTGCAGTTCGGTTTCAGCACCAGAGCCGCCGCGGTGTCGTTGCTGGTCCAGGTCTCGTCGTAAAGGCGCTTCGCAGCGCGCACGGCATCCGGGGATTTCTGCGCGATATCGTCCGCAAGCGCCAGCGCCGCAGAAAGCGGATCTTCGGCGGTCCGAGTGACCAACCCGAGCTCGAAACCCTCAGTCCCGGAAACGATGCGGCCGCTGAAGGTCAACTCTTTCGCGACGTCGATTGGTATGAGCCGCGGCAGTGTCTGCGTGATGCCCATATCGGGTACGAGGCCCCACTTGATCTCCATGATGCACAGCTTCGCATCCGGCGCGGCGATCCGGATGTCGGCACCGAGCGCGATCTGTAAACCGCCGCCGAAGCAGTTGCCGTGAATCGCCGCGATCACTGGCGCCGACACCAACGACCAGTCGTAGGTCACGCGCTGAGCGAAGTTGGCCAGCCGATCGTCGTCGCGGGCCAACAGAACGCCCGTACCGCCTTTTCCGGACATGAAGCTTGCAATGTCCAGACCCGAGCAGAAGCTCTTGCCTTCACCATGTAGCACGACCACGCGAACCGAAGCATCGTTTGCCAGCTGCTCAGCGGCATTCATCAACCCTTCGAACATCGCTTGGTCGAGCGCATTGTGCTTATCGGAGCGCACCATCGTCACCGTCGCCACGCCATTGGCGCCTGTCCGCACACAAACTCTGTCGTCGCCCACGGGTGGCAATCTACCGCGACGTGATCGCTGGCTTCAGCGGCCGCACCGATCGCCGAAGTGATGGCCAGGGTTCTTAGTGCCAGTAACCCTCGTGGGATTGTGCCGCTTCATCTTCTAGCAGTGGGCCGATGACCGTGATCGGGCGCGAACCGTTGCAAAGTATCTCGCGGCAGGGCAACGCGAACGACGTGTGTGCCGGGTCGTCGCCGGTGAATTCGAACAGTCGAAGGTTCGACATCCCGTAGACGACCCTGCCGATTCCGTTCCAGTAGGACGCACCCGCACACATCGAACATGGCTCGGTACTGGCATACAGAGTCCCGTGATTCATCGCGTCGGACCCCAGCACACGCCACGCCTCGGTAGTGGCGACCAGCTCTGCGTGCTGCGTCGGGTCACCACCGTCTGCCCAGGCTGTGTTGCGATGTTCGGCGATCACCTTGCCGTCGGCATCAGCGACGAGAGCTCCGTACGGAGCGCCACCGCTTCTCCGGGCTTCATCGGCCAACACGAAGGTTCGCCGAAGCAGGGCAAGGTCGGGCACGTCATTCGGGTCGCCACGAGCCGGGAGCGCGCCGACGAAGGGGACGCCGACCAGTCCGACCAGAACCCCAGCGCCGAGCAACACCGTTCGCCGATGCAGATCTTGCATGGCCGAGCATGCTATCCGTCGAACAACGAGGTTGAACCGGAAATCCAGTGCTCAAGTGATCGGGTGGAACTGAGTTTGGGTTGTTGAGGCTCGTTCAGTCGGTCCGTGGTGGCGAGATGGCGCAGGTGCAGGGGATGGTGTTAGCCGTCGGGCATCTCGGAGTGTCGGTGCAAGAAGGATATCTCGGCGCGCAGCACGTTCTCGTGGTCAAGCCCGCCGGCGTAGACGTCGTAGTGTCCGCCGCGGCTGCGGTATAGCTCTCCGAGGGGTGCGCGCGCGGCCACGGCCAACGCCGGTCCGGTGGGAGCCATGGTGTCGTGCTCGGCGACAACCATGAGCAGCGGGCATCGGGCATTCCGGGCGTGTCTCACCGGCCGGTGGACCGTCACGTCAAGCAGAGACCGGGCGGTGATCTCGTTGGACCAGGATCCGTCACCGGGGTCGAGTCGGGCCATGCCGATCATTGCGTCGTCGGTTGCGATCACCCCGAGCTGTCCCGGGGGGACGCTGATCGGTAGATAGCGCGGGCGTCTGTTGAGCACTGACCCGGCCAGGTCGGCCAGCGCGTGTGCGGTCAGGCGCAGCGCTCGGGCCGCCGGGATGTTGGTCAGCCCGGCGACACCGTCGACCAGCGGGCATTGCGCAATGGCGCCAGCCAGGCCGGGTTCGCTGGCGGCCAACTGGACAATGTGCATACCGGCAAATGAGGTGCCCCACACAAACATCCGTGCAGCGTCGAATTCCTCTTGGGTGCGTACCCACGCCAGCGCACTGCGATAGTCCTGGAGCTGGCGATGGACAGAGAGGAACTGTCGTGGCTCGCCGGTGGAGTCGCCCCAGTGTCGGTAGTCGAACGCGACTGCTGCGAATCCGCTGCTGGCGAATCGTTGCGCGAACGGTGCTAAGCCGCCGGCCTTGATGCCTCCGATGCCGTGCGCCATGACTACGACCGGGACCGGACTTGGCCGGTCGGGCATGTACACCCAGGCATCAAGCTGGTCGTCCCCGCTTGCCGGGATCCGCAGCTGGCGGCGGCTGACGGCGCAGCCCGTCACGATGTCACCGTGCCCGGTGTGATGATCTGTGCGCCCGCATCGCGAGCCAAGTCGGCGCCGAATAGTGCGCCGGGGGTGAATGCGCCCGGCAGGCCCTGACCTTCGCTTATCCGGCTGGCGGTCTGGGCGGCGACCTTCGCGGTGAAGCCGTAGCCCTCCCCGGTCCGGAGCCATGCTTCACGATGTGTACCGTCGGGCCACTCGAGTCGGGCGTACGCCCAGGAAGTGTCGCCGGGCTTCACCGGTGGAGTCAACCGGACACGGTTGACCAGGCGCTGCGCCCCGGCCCGGATTGGTCGCGCGGCTAGCAGAGCCGACAGCATCGGTAGGACCGCGCGCACTGTTCGCCCGCTGGGCACCTCGCTGGAGAAGGCCACCACATCGTCAGCCCCTGATGCGCGGCGTGCCGCTTCCAGCTCACCGGTAGGAACCGCGAGGCCCTGGATTGCGGGCAAGTCCGGCAACGGAATCCACGCGTGCTCGGCGCCGAGCCGTGTCCGCAGCAGGTGTCCGTCCCGGTAGCGCCGCCCACCATGTGCGACAGCATCGATCACACTGGACAGCACGGCCGAGCCCAAGCCGTCCACGGCGGGCATTGCGGCGACTGTCGCGCGGGCTGCTGCGGGTCGGCCGCTGCCCAACTCGATGACGAGGGCCTCGGTGGCGAGCACACCAAACCCCGCTCCGGTGACCAGCGTGACTCCCTCGCTTCTTGCGTCGGCATCCATGTTCAGCAGCGCCTGCACTGGCGGTAGCTCGTTAGCCAGATCCACGTAGTGGCTCCCGGCGGCCAGGCATGCTCGGGCCAGCGGCGCGCTTGTCTCGCCGAACGGGCCGATGGTGTTCACCACGACCGTTGGCTTTTCGGCTGCGATCAGCCCAACCAACTCGGCCGTCCCGGGCGCCAGAACCGTGCGGTTCTGTCCTCCCAGTGATGCGGCAACGGTGGCCAGCCGGTCGTGGTCACGTCCGACGAGCACCACATCGGCGCCGTTGCCGATCAGTTCAGAAGCGATTGCGCGACCGCCCTTACCGGTCGCGCCGAGTATCCAGATTGTCTGCATTCATTTACGATACAGTGTGCATCGTTAATGTGTCAACGCTATCGTTCAGGTGATCACATGTCAGCTCTTCGAGGTCGTCCACGCGACACTGCCCTGGACACCGCGATCGCGAATGCGACTGAGGCGGTGTTGCTTTCGCATGGCTATTCAGCGGTGAACATCGATCGCGTCGCCAAGCTGGCTGGCACTACCCGCGCTGCGGTCTACCGTCGGGCGAAGACGCGCGGCGAGCTCGTTGTCGCGCTGCTGGTGAGCCGTTTCGGGATCGATCCCGCCTCAGACAGCGGTAATTTGCGCGAGGATCTGCGGCTGATACAGGAACTTCAGCGTGACTTTTTCGTCGACCCGATGGTCCAGGCGGCGTTGGCCGGCGTGTTGAATGATCTCAGGGACGACGGTGAGATCGGCGAGGTGTTCTACGCGCGCTTCATGGAACCCCGTCGCCGCTCGGTGGCCGCAATGCTCGCCCGAGCCGCCGACCGACACGAGATCGCCCCGCTATCGCAGCCGGGCGTTATCTCCGACCTGCTGACCGGTCCGCTGCTGCTTCGCGCAGCGCTACCGCCCATCGGGCCGATCGACGACACGCTCGTGAATGCCACCATTGAGGCCGCGCTGACGGCGTGCGGCGCTGTTGATCGCACCGCCGATCGGCGAGCGGTCAAACCAATCTAGCGATGATGGCGCGCCGCTGGGACCGCGAGATTCGCAAAATACCTAGTCAAATGAGCGGAGCTAAGGGGACTTGAACCCCTCGTCGTCTGCCTGCAGATATAGGCACTGAGCTGCGCAAACGCCAGATGCTCCCGTCGCTGAAGTACGCGAAACGACGCGTCGCGACCCGCGGGAACCTTAAACTTGTTGACGCCGTCAACGCGGTCCGGTCGTGTTGTATAAGCGGACCGGACAGTCGAGCGTTCTTGTGTGTCGGCGACATCGCAGCACAACCATTGCGGTTCAGCCACTCCCGTATTTCGTCGGCGCCCAACGGTAACAGCGGATGGATTCCGGTCGGGGCCGACACGTCACGCGGCGGAGGCCCGTTTCCGCTTCTTCGACGGGGTCCGTGACCTGGATATGACCTGACTGGTGGGTGTTTACCCCACCGGTAGTTTGAGCACCCGGTTGTTGCCGGTGTCGGTGAGGTAGACGGTGCCGCTGCTGTTCACCGCCACCCCGGTTGGAGTATTTTTAGCTGGACGGTCGCTGCATGTCCGACCAGGTGAGGGCGTGGGAAGGCCAGAGGGCGAGATGGCGTTCGAGCGTTACCGGCTGCCGACGCTGATCGGCCAGGGCGGAATGGGCAAGGTTGTCGCGGCGGCGGCAGCCACGATAGCGCTCGCACCGTTCTCGGTGCTAGCCACCACACCCGGTGTGGCACAGGCGGCTCGATGGGTCCCATCTGCCGGCGTTGGGGCAGACTCCATACCCTGCCGGAACTGTCTGCTTCCGGCGGCGCAATATCGTATTTCGACGCCACGCGTGTACTACGAAGCCGCGGCGGCCCGCCCGGCTCAGGCGCGCCCGAGCACGGTGCCGGTGCAGACTCCGGAGGCTCCGGCGGAGCCCGCGCCGGCGACCGTGACGCCGGTGCAGACCCCCCAGGTCGTACTGCCAAGTCCCCCGCCCCCGAGGACGATTCCGATGGTCGCCGCTCCGGAGGAGCTCAGCCGATCCTGGTGGCCCTTGGCGCTGCGCTACGGGGTGTTGGTGATAGCAGTGTGCTTTGTCGCCTGGATGATCCATCGTTTCGCGAAAATGTGGAGCGCGCCCATGACGGCTGGCGCACCGTGGCCGGCCCGGCGAGGTTTCGGCCCGGGTGGGATCTCCGCTGTGCTACGAGCCCGAAAAAGAATGGCGCTGGTCGAGGCTGGCCATAGATGCGCCATCCCCACCTGTCGGCACCCAACGACCGAGATAGCTCACATCGTGCCTGAGTCAGAGAGCCATGACGACTCGTTCGAGAACCTCATCGCGTTATGCTCCGAAATGCCAAAAGAAGGAAATCGATGCGCAGTCGATCCGTATGTACAAGCGCAATCTGGAGATCTTGAACAGCCGCTACTCTGATTTCGAGCGCCGGATGTTCGACCAGATTGCCGAAACCGACCGGAGATCCTTCATTGTCGAGGCAGGTTTGGAGATCCTTCTCCTCCACGCGGTCAATGACGGGCTTTTGAAACGCGTTGAACTAGCGCCCGTAGCGATCCAACAGGCGGAACCAACCCAGTACAAGTACGAGGTCACAGATGAAGGCATGGCCTTCATTAACCGATACATCTGTGGTGAAGATATATCGTGAGGTCCCGGCGTTAAGGAACAACGCATTTCGCGAATTCGCGCGTTGCTTAAATCTGTTGTCTCGCAACATGTTTGCTAGTGTTCTTATGGCCTTTGACAGGCAGGCGTGCCCAACCCCGCACGTTAGCTCCGCGTCCTCGCTCTCCCAGGGGCGGTCCGAACCTTTTCGCGGCTAATCCCCCCGCGGTCAGTCGTCGTCGCACGACACGAAGCCAAGCCCAAAGCAGAATTGCGGTACCACCCTGACGGCAGGGCCCGGCAGTGTGCCGTCGTATCCGTTGGGGTTGCCGGTGCACGTGTCCACTTCGACGCCGTGGTCCACGCTGCTGTGACAAACGTTGTTTCCGTTGGTCGAATCGGCTGCCGCGCTCGGTGTGCCACCCAGAATCAGTGCGCCCGTGGCCAATCCGGCTGCCAGAAGCCGGAGCGCTCGAAACCAGGCCATGCCGAGCGTGGCGCCCTTCCTTCCTTCATCAACTGCGCCTTCGAGAATACGCGCGGGGGACAGACCAATGCCAGAACCCTTTTCTGACGATCAGCCGCGCTCTCCGGCAGTGCCGTGAAGCACCCGACATGCTGAGCCGAGCTGCCGCGCAGACGCTGGCGCCGCACTCGCAAGTCCAAGACGTGTGGCCGCCTGGATGCGCACCGCCGCACGGCGTTCGTCTATCGAATGTTCGGCCCGCCACACTAACGTTCGACTCCGTAGGCGGGTAGCAACGGTTTGGGCGTTCCGTCCAACCTGAGCGGTGCAGATGCCTCCTCGGGCACGCGTCGATAGCCACGACCGCAGCGGTACCGCTCCAAACACCGTGCTCAGGCGACAGCTACAACGGATGGATTCTAAGTCCGGAATTCTCAGCGTCTATTACGTCAAGCTGCGACGGTATCCGAACGAACTGCAAGTCAACTCGCTGTGCTACGAGCAGTTTCGCGCAATCGTCGCACCAACTGCGGGTTGCCCCGACTGTCCGGTCAGTTAGCGGGCGGACAACCCGCAGATGTGAATCTGCCCGCGGTTTCTCGGTAATATCTGGCCGATGAGCAACCACCAACTGACGCGTTGGGTGTTGCGTCATTCCTGGTCACACGGTTTGCGACGCGCGGGCCTGGGCGCCGCGGTGCTGGCCGCCGGTGTTCTGCTGATCGCGCCAAGCGCCGCTTCGCACGGCGTCCCCTCAGCCAGCGCCGACGACTGCCCGGACGCCGAGGTGACCTTCGCCCGCGGCACCGACGAACCGCCCGGCGTCGGGCGCGTTGGCCAGGCCCTCGTGGACTCGCTACGCCAGCAGACCGGCATGAACATCGGTGTGTATGCGGTGAACTACAAGGCAAGCCTCCTCCAGTTGCACACCGACGACGGCTCCAAGGACGCCGTATCGCACATCAAATCCATGGCCGACAAATGCCCGAATACGCCGCAGGTGCTGGGCGGATACTCGCAGGGTGCGTCGCTGATGGATATCGTCACTGGAGATTCGGTGGGGGGCATCCTCAGGGGCACGTGCGCTGCCCGCCCAATACGCAAACATGGTCGCGGCGGTCGTCACCTTCGGCAATGTTGCCGACCGCAGCGGTGAACCGATAACGACTCAGAGTCCGTTGTTCGGTTCCAGGGCGATCGATCTGTGCAATCCCAGCGACCCGATCTGTCACGCGGGCCCCGGCAACGAATGGAGCGGACACACCGAGGGCTACGTGCCCGTCTACACCGACCAGGCGGCGAGCTTCGTGGTCGCGAAGCTTTTGGCGGTCCAACCTCCCACGACGGCCGGGCCTTCCGCGACGCTCGCACCATCAACGGCGGCCGAATCGCCCAGTACGTTCCACTGACTGGGCCGATCGGCCGAGTGTTATCGGGTCGTGGACGAGGGTATTTGGTCCGCGAAGTAGGGCGTCTGACCTACGATTTGGATCTGTAGCGGTCGCGGTTCAGGGAGCCATCGTCGTCCCGTCGTCAAACTGTCGTCAAGACGGTGCTCCACGACCCGTATGGAGCAGAATAACTCGCATACGTCCTGGTCAAATGAGTGGAGCTAAGGGGACTCGAACCCCTGACCCCCACACTGCCAGTGTGGTGCGCTACCAGCTGCGCCATAGCCCCGTCGTCGTGCCCATCGAAGTTACACCACCTGCAGTAAGCGTTCAAAACCCCAGGTCAGGGCAGCTCGCCGCCGACCTCTGGTCCCAAGGCGCGGGCCGGGGTCGGCTCGGACCCGGCACGCACCCGGGTCTCGGGTGCCAGCACCCAGCCGATCGCCGCGACGAGCAGGATGACGCCGCTGATCACGAAGGCAGCACCGAAATTGAGGTGCTGCGCGATCTGGCCGACCGCGAGCGACCCGACGATCGCGCCGCAGTCAGCCATCATCTGGTACGTCGCGATTGCCGTGCCACCCCGGGCCCTGCTGCCGATGATGTCGGCGACGGCCGCCTGCTGCGGCGAAGTGAAGATGCCGGCGGCCGCGCCGGCCACCAGGGCGGCCGCCAGGAACAGCGTCAGCGACGAGGCCAGACCCACGAGCAGTGTGCCCACCCCTGACACCGCCAACCCCACGATCAGCAAGTGTGCGCCGTCCGATGCGATCCGACAGGTACCCGCTCGGGATGACCGCGGCCACGTTGCCGATCGCAAACGTCGCCAGGGCAAGACCGGAGATGCGCGGCCCGCGATGCAACACCTCGGTGATGAACAGCGGCACCAGCGCGATGCGCAAGCCGAACACCGACCAGCCCGTCGCGAAATTGGAAAACAAAGCCGACCGGTACGCCTGTGTTGCGCAACGCAATCCGCACGGTGACGGCGGGTTCAGTGTCTACCGCGGGCGCCGCCAATGACGAATGCCTCAGGCTGACGAAGACCACGCCCGCGGCGATCAGCAGCGCGACGCCATAGATCGAGAATGGCGCCGACAGACCCAGCCCCACGGCCAGGCTGCCCAGCACCGGCCCCCCGACAGAGCCGACAAGGAACGCACTCGAGAACAGTCCAGCCACCCGGCCGCGGGCGTCGGTTGGCGAAATCCTGATCATCAGTCCCAGCGACGAGACGGTGAACATCGCAGAGCCGAACCCGCCAAGCGAGCGGAACAGCAGCAGTTGCCAATACGTCTGCGCGAAGGCACAAGCGCCGGTGGACACCGCGACGATCAGCAGCCCACTCAGATAGACGCGCCGCTCCCCCATCTTCTCGATCAACAGTCCGCTTGCGGGCGCAGACACCAACCGCATCAATGAGAAAGCCGTGATGACGAAGGTGGCGGCGCTGATGCCCACGCCGAAGTTGCGGGCGTACTGGGGCAGGACAGGCGAAACGACGCCGTAGCCCAGAGCGATCACCACATTCGCGGCGATGAGCACCCAGACTTCGCGCGGAAGTTTCGGCTTGGCCTCCTTGTCTGGCCTGTCAGGCGAACACTCACCCTCCGCGACAGAACTCACCCTATGACTGTATTCACCACGTCTTTAGCGGCCTGCTGCACCTCGGCGAGATGCTCGGGGCCCTTGAACGACTCCGCGTAGATCTTGTACACGTCCTCGGTTCCCGACGGGCGCGCGGCAAACCAGGCATTCTCGGTCGTCACCTTCAGGCCGCCCAGCGGCGCACCATTGCCCGGCGCCGTGGTCAGCTTGGCGGTGATCGGCTCGCCCGCCAGCTCCGTGGCCGTCACCTGGTCGGCTGAGAGCTTGGCCAGCCGGGCCTTCTGTTCCCGATCGGCTGGCGCGTCGATCCGGGCATACGTTGGCGCACCGTACTTTTCGGCGAGTTCCGCGTACCGCTGCGACGGCGTCTGCCCGGTCACCGCAAGAATCTCCGACGCCAGCAGCGCCATGATGATCCCGTCCTTGTCGGTGGTCCACGTCGACCCGTCCCGGCGCAGGAACGACGCGCCCGCGCTCTCCTCGCCACCGAAACCTATGGTGCCGCTGATCAATCCGTCGACAAACCACTTGAACCCGACCGGCACCTCGATCAGCTTGCGGCCCAGCCCGGCGACCACCCGGTCGATGATGGACGAGCTGACCGCCGTCTTGCCCACCGCCGTCGAACCCGCCCAATCCGGCCGATTGGTGTAGAGGTAATCGATCGCAACGGCCAGATAGTGGTTCGGGTTCAGCAGGCCGCGCGTCGGGAGTGACGATGCCGTGCCGGTCGGAGTCGGCGTCGTTGCCGGTGGCGATCTGGTACTTGTCGCGGCCCGCGATGAGCGAGGCCATCGCGTTGGGCGAGCTGCAGTCCATCCGGATCTTGCCGTCCGTGTCGAGCGTCATGAACCGCCACGTCGCGTCGACGAGCGGATTGACCACCGTCAACTGCAGACCATGACGTTCGGCGATCGCGCCCCAATAGTCGACGCTCGCCCCGCCCAGCGGGTCCGCGCCGATGCGGATGCCCTCGGCGCGGATCACGTGCATGTCGACGACATTCGGCAGATCCTCGACGTAGGCGTCCAGATAGTCGTGCCGCTGCGCGGTCTGCAGCGCCTGGGCCAGCGGCACCCGATGCACGGCCTTGAGCCCGTCGCGCAGTATCTCGTTGGCACGCTTGGCGATGGCACCCGTCGCGTCGGTGTCGGCGGGTCCGCCGTTGGGCGGGTTGTACTTGAAGCCGCCGTCACGCGGCGGGTTGTGCGACGGCGTCACCACGATGCCGTCGGCCAGATCGCCGTCGCGGCCGCGGTTGAAGGTCAAAATGGCGTGACTGACCGCGGGCGTCGGGGTGTAACGGTCCGCCGAATCGATCATCGCGACAACATCATTGGCGGCCAGCACCTCCAGCGCCGACGCCCATGCCGGCTCCGAGAGCGCGTGGGTGTCACGGCCGATGAACAGCGGCCCCGTGGTGCCCTGCCCGGCCCGGTACTCGACGATGGCCTGCGTGGTGGCCAGAATGTGCGCCTCGTTGAACGCCGCATCGAGGCTGGACCCGCGGTGCCCGGACGTGCCGAACACCACCTGCTGATCGACGTTGTCGGGATCGGGTTCGACGGTGTAGTACGCCGTCACCACCGCAGCGACGTCGATGAGGTCTTCGGGTTGGGCCGGCTGACCGGCACGTGGGTTCGCAGCCATGTCCGCGATTCTGCCCGTCCAACAACCGCGCCGTATGCCTGTCCG
>CAVTDY010000015.1:0-20733 GCA_963733605.1 uncultured Actinomycetota bacterium | reverse complement strand
GCGGCGCAGCAGAACCTAGGGTCTAAGCCTCGATCGACCTACCGGCTTGGTGCAATTTCGGGTGTCGTAATGAGAAAAGGGAAAGGGGTCTGCCGCCAGACTTGAGTCATGTCAGCGCATCGACACCGTGACGGCGTGCCGTCGCGGTGGACGCCCCTAGCGCCGCTACGGTCGCCGAGGTTGCGCCGATCACCAGCCACATCAACGCTTGATTGGTCACTGAGTAGACCCGGAACTCGGCAAGCACCTCTGCGGGGAAACCGTCGAGCACCAACCCGTCGGGGCCGGTCAGCGGACCGGGCACCTCGTGGAAGCTGGGCAGCAATCCCATCGCGATCAGGATCACGACGGGGTAGCCGCCGACCGCAATCGCAGTGGTCCGCCAGACTCCCTACTGGCGCGACCAGGCCAGCACGGCCGCTAGCGCCAGGCCCGCGGCCATGGCCATGGCGACACCATCAACAGCGCGGCTATTCAACGTCAGCTGAGTCCAGGCGCTCGACCCCAGCACCATGGCACCACCGCGCGGGAGATCACCGATTGGCGCTATGGTGCTTCGCCCGGCCGCGTTGTTTGCCAACGCTTTTCGACGTCGGCGACCTTCCAGTAGGTGACGGCGACAGCCAGGTCACCGCGAACAGCCCGACGATGGCGAAGCCGACGTTGTTGAGGTCGATCGCGCTGACCCAGTCGGTCAACGGGCCAACCAGCCCAGGTCGTCGTGGAACACCGAGACGAGTTCGATCGTTCCGATGAGCAAGGCCACCGCGACGGACAGTCCGGTGATCGACAGGTTGTAGTAGATCTTGCGGACCGGGTTGGCGAATGCCCAGTCGTAGGCGACGGACATGAACAGCCCGTCGGCGGTGTCCATCAGGCTCATCCCTGCGGCGAACAGCACGGGCAGGATCAATACCGCATACCACGGCAGCCCCGCGGCCGCACCGGTGCCGGCCAGCGCCAGCAACGCTACTTCGGTGGCCGTGTCGAATCCGAGGCCGAACAGCACCCCGACCGGATACATCTGGACCGGACGGCTGATCCGTTTCATGATCGGCCGCAAGATCCTTGCCAGGAAACCACGGTTGTCGAGTGGTCCTCGAGTTCTTGTTCGTTGAACTGCCCGCGCCGCAGCCACGAACACCTTGCCAGATCCCGACCAGCGCAACGAGTTGATGATGCCGATGAGCTAGAGGAACACCCGGAGGCACGGTTCCTGCCATCCCCAACGCGTGCCGGGTCGGGGAGTCGTCGTTGAGCAAGGTGCCCGACCGCTTGGGTACCGGGACGACCAGCACGGCCAGCACCAGCACCATCGTCGAATGGCCCATCGCGAACCAGAACCCGACCGATTTCGGTTTGGTCCGTCGGCGATCAGCTTGCGGGTGGTGTTGTCGATCGCGGCGATATGGTCGGCGTCGAATGCGTGACGCAGTCCGAACGTGTAGGCGGTGACCCCGAGGCCGATGCCGAACACCTGGTCCCGACCTGATAGTGGTGCGGCGCCACCAGCAGGAACAGCGAGCCGAAGCCGACGACGTGCAGGGCGGCGATGACCGCAGCGAGTGCGCCGACTTCGAGCCAGTCCTTGCGGTTCCAGGATCGGCCGCGACGAAGGGCCGACGCATTCGACGGTGGCAGACGAGTGAATCGGGCATGAGTAAGGCCCGTCCTTCCGGGGATTTCGCGCCCCATCGTGGGTACGTGAGCAGCGGGTCTGGCTCCTCACCCGGCGGCCGAGGAGCCGACGAGGCAAGACACAGTGGCGCGACCGCACCGGAATTGCACCGGTTTCCGCACCGCTCACGATGAACTTCTGGAAGGTACACCCAGGGTGCCCGGAGAACTCCTCGCACACAGAACATTCCAGGGAGCAAGGGGGGGCCGCGGCAGCCGCCCTCAGGTTGACGCGGGGAGCGCCGAGCGCGGGATTGGCTTCGGTCATCGGGAAGTCCTCTCGGTTCTAGTGATCGTGGTCGTTGTCGTGCGCAACGGCGTGGTCACTGGCGTCGGTGAGCACCGGGGCGGTCAGCAGTTCGTGGCGGTCGACGAGCTTGTCGAGTGTTGCGACCCAGTGGTCGTAGTACTCCCACTGCCCCCGTTCAGATTCGGGCATGGCTTCCCACTCGCTGATCGTCGCGATCAGGCCCTCCTGAAACTCGCTCCAGGGGTAGTGCCGGAACTCCGACAGCGCGAGCGCCAGACCGAAAGCCCGACGCTGCCACTCGTAGTCGAACTGCGGCGCCGCCTGGTCGGTGGTGCAGGTCTCGTGCAACTTCATGACGCCGGGCCTGCCAACGCGACCCCGATCATCGCCTCGGTGGTCACCAGATCCATCAACATCTCGTCGGTGAAATCCTCCGTCCCAGAGGGTCGCTCGGGGATGACGAACCACCGTGAGTGTCCGCTAGAGTCCCACACCTTGATCTCGGTATCGGCAGGCAGATCGAGCCCGACTTCGGCGAGCACCTTGCGTGGTTCGCGGGCGGCCCGCGACCGGAACGTCGGATCCTTGTACCAGTACGGCGGCAGGCCGAGCACCGGCCACGGGAAGCAGGAGCACAGCGTGCAAATCACCAGGTTGTGCACGCCGGACGTATTGGCCACCGCCTGCAGGTGCTCTCCCTCGGCGCCGGCCATGCCGTCGGGAAGGTCCAGCTCGGCGACCGCCGCGGGGGTGTCGACGACGATCTTGGCGGCGAATTCCGGATCAGTCCACGCCTTGACGACGATCTTCTTTCCGTTGAGCGGCGTCATCTCGGTCTCGAAGTATGCGAGCACCTTGTCCACGGTCTGCGGGGTGATCACGCCCTTCTCGATGAGCAGGGCCTCCAGGGCGGCCACCTTTTTGGCGCTGGCCTCTTCGCGGTCGGGCGGGTAGGCGAACTGGTCGGTCATGACTCCTCCTCGATGGGCGCCAGATAGGCTTCGAACAGCTCGGCGTACAGCGTCAGCGGGCCGTCCTCGGCGCGTGGGCCCCAGATCTTCGCCGGGTCGAATTCGACGATGTAGATCGGCATCGGGTCGCCGATGCCGTCACCGGTGTGGGTGAAGTAGGCGTAGTCACCCTCGAAGACCCGTTCCACGGTGCCGACCCGGCCACGCAGGTAGCCCGGCAGCCGGCTGTGCGCGTCGGCCGGCACGTTGGTGATGCGCACCGTCGAGCCGACCGGGAACTTCGGGTGCGCGACGTCACGCCGCGGGCTGTCGCCGAGCCGGAGGTAGGCGATCACCTGATCGTCGATCACACGCGCGTCTTCAGAAGCGTCCGCCGGTGCCAGTTCGGCGACCCGGGCGGCGATTTCCTCCTCGGTCACGTAACCCTTGTCGACGAAGAACTGGGTGATGCCGCCCAACCACTTCTCATAGTAACGGAACTTGAAATAGTCGAAGGGGTTCATCGCCTCGGCGCCGGTGCGCAAGTCGGCCCACGTCCACTCGTCCTTGAACGCCGTCGGCACCTCGTCGATGGGATACTCCGGCAGCGCCGAGCCGAGGTGGTTCGACAGACCCATCATCGCGACGTGGATGCCAAAGATCCGCCTCTCCCAATCCTCAACGAAGACACGCCTTTCCAGGGTCAGTGGCTCCGGCAGGCCCTCCAGGCCACCGAGATAGTGCTGCAGTTTCATGCCGGGCTTCCTTCGGTCGGCAGGGTTGCGGGGCTCGTCGCAGACGACTTGGTCATGACGGTGGCCGCCAGGTACTCGGAGAGCAACCCGAAGGATGCGCCGAGCACGCAGGCCACCCCGGCCACAAGGCCGGGGTGAGAGATGGTGGTGACGGTGACGTCGTGGCCTCGTCCGGCGACCGTCGACACCGTGGACGCGAAGCCGACGACGACGGCTGGGGTCGTCGCCAGCAGAGGCACCCACGACACCTGCACCATAAGCGCGCTACCCACGCCGACGGCGATGGCAGTGACCAGCAGGCTGCCGCCCATCAGGTAGGCGGCGTACAGGCTGGCTGTCGCGATCACCACGCCGACCAGGTTCGACGACACCGACTTGACCCAGCCGACGACACCGCCGCCGACGAAGAAGAACGACGCCCAGGCCAGGAACACCACCCAGATGGGCACCGTGACGACTTCCGCCGTGAAGGCGACTGCCACTCCGCCGAGCACGCCGATGCTCAGCGTCAAGGCTGTCCGTGAATCCATGAAATGAGCTTCAGATCAGCAGGTTTCGCTGGCGTTACAGCCGGATTGCTCTGACCGTCAGGTCCGGACACGAAACATGCAAATCCGGACCTCGGCCCCGCTCGCATTGCCGTCGTCGCAGACCAACGCTACGTTGGCCTCACCTTGGGGTCAGAAAGGACGGCCGCAGGTGTCCGACGACAAGAGACCGCAGCGGCTGCACACGGCCGCGGGGCGCCGGCCTGCGAAGGCGAAGGAACCGAAGGCGCCCAAGACCGTCGTGTTCGCGTTGTACGACAAGGTGACGCTGCAGGACGTCGCCGCGCCGCTCGAAATATTCGCCCGCGCAAACGATTTCGGAGCACAGTATCGGGTCATCCTGGCATCGCCGACCGGTGAGTCCGTCGACACCACGTCGTTCGTCTCGCTGAACGTCGACATGCCGTTTCGGACGTACCTGACCGGATCGACACGTTGATCGTGCCGGGCGGGGTGCCGCCCGACTTCTACTTCACGCCCGGCGAGCACGACATCCCCGAGGAGCAGACGCCGGACGTCGTCGCGGCGGCGTTAGAAATGGTGGGCGAACTGGCGCCGCGGGCGCGCCGGGTGGCCTCGGTGTGCACCGGCGCGTTCATTCTGGCCGCACTCGGCTTGCTCGACGGCCGTCGGGCGACCACGCACTGGGCGCACTGTGAGGAGCTGGCCCGCACCTACCCCGAGATCGAGGTCGTTCCGGATTCGCTGTTCGTGCAGGACGGCCCATTCATCACCGGGGCGGGCATCACCGCTGGCATCGACCTTGGGCTCGCCCTGGTGGAGAGCGACTACGGCCCCGACGTGGCCCGGCGGGTGGCGCGGTGGATGGTGGTTTTCCTTCAGCGGCCCGGCGGTCAGGCCCAGTTCAGCGTGTGGACCGAAGCGGAGCGGCCAGTGACGAGCGGGCTGCGCGAGATTCTCGACGCGGTGGTTGCCGATCCCGGCGCCGACCACTCGATCGCGGCCATGGCTGATCGGGCCGCGGTCAGCGAGCGGCATCTGATACGCATGTTCCGGGTTCAGGTCGGGATGACGCCGGCGCGGTTCGTCGAGCAGGCGCGATTAGAAGCGGCGAAGGTGCTGCTTGCGACCGGCGACCACGGCCAGGAAGCGGTCGCGCGACGGGCGGGTTTCGGATCGGCGGACACCATGCGACGCATCTTCCGTCGCGCACTCGGTGTCTCACCGAGCATGTACCGCAGTCGATTTCGCACGACTGGCATTCATCATAATTTCTAGCTACTTCGACCTGTGGCCAGCCCTCGCAGCTGAACTTTGGAGACGAGGGCGTCGTGTGTGCTAGCAGCGACGTCAACGATTTCGACGCGATGCGCGCTGCCGGGCGAGACCGCAGTGACCCGATTTGGCGCAATCGACGTGGTGGTCGCCACCGCGGGCATCGAACACTGGGCCCCTATCCGAACAGTAGGACCGGAAGCCTTCCGACGGGTGATCGAGACCAACCTGATCGGTGTCTCCACAAGGTCCGCGCCGCGGTGTCGGAACAGAGTCATGAGGGGCTTTCAGAGTTCGAGGCCGTCATCGCGGCTGAGGCTGCGCTCGCGGCTGCGTTGCGCCATGTCGGTGATGTAACGGTCGCGGGCGGTGACCTCGTCGCGGTACCCGCGGGCCAGCTGGTCGCGGCGGGCCACCAGTTCTGCCACCTCGGCGTGGACGGGACTGGTGGGGTGACCGGCGGCGTCGAGGTGACGCTTGGCCCGACTGATCACGCTGTCGCGCATCGTATTCCGTTGTTCTGGGGTGCCAATGTGTCGGGACCAAGGCAGATGTTCCTGCAGCGCGGTGACCGCGTTACCACGGTCGGTGGCGTGGTCCAGACCGTCGTGGTTGGTGATCAGCAGCAGTTGGTGTTCGTCCGGGTAGCGGCGTGCTCAATCAGGGAGTGCAGCAGCACGGGATCGAGGTGGTCGGCGTCATCGACGATGACAAGCGACCCCATCGGCAAGCTCCACGTGGCGTCTTCGAAGTGCTTCACCGCGACGGCCGGACGCCGGGTGGTGTCAGCATAGCCGTGCTCGGTGGCGTATTCGCGGCTGCCGAGCTGGCGGGTAGGGCCAGCACGCCGGGACCGGGTTTGTTGTAGGACTTGATCATTCGGCGCTGGTGCTGGTGGGCTGCGGCGGTGATCGCGGCCGACACCGCCGGCTTGTCCTCGGCCGCGTCGGGGTGGGTCGTCAGGACCTGCAGGCGTGAACGTCTTGGGCGACCGCTCTGACCACGTGGCGACGGGTTTCATCATCAATACCGGTCAGCACCGCGGCGGTGGTGGTGTACATGCCGGCGCCGCTGCGTCCGCCCCCGGCCACCTCGAGTAACCGGACGGCGGCCCGCAGCCCGGGCAGCACCGCAGCCAGCTCCCGCTCGACCGTCTGGCTGGTGAGGTGGCGGCGGTAGGCGGTCCGGCACCCCGCTTTGGTGCGGTCATGCGCGTCGAGCAGGTCCCGCACCTGCTCGGGCAGCAGGGTGCGGTCGACGTCGGCGGCGGTGGCCATCACCGTCTGCGCGCGATCGTCGCGGCCCAGCACGGTCCGCAGCAGCGCGGCGGCTTCGCTGCTGGTGCCGCGCCGGGCGTGATGCACCCCTGCTTCGGTTTCGGCGTGTTCGTGGTCGCCTTCCCACCAATCTTCTCGTACAGATACACACTGTTGGCGGTGCGGCCGCGGGTCATCGCGACGTACGCCGCGGCCCGGGTCGCAGACCCTCCCAACACGACGTGCGTGCTGTCCGCGGTGGCGCCCTGGGCGGCGTGCGCGGTGACGGCGAACCCGTGATGGACATGCTCTTTGAGGTAGTCCCCCCGCGAACAGGGCGCGCGCGTTGTCGCCGAGCCGGCGGGCCGCGACCCGCTGGTTGTCGGGATCCACCCGGTACACCTGCCAGCGGTTCCCGTTGCGCACCGGAGCCGCCACCTTCGTGACGTCGGCGCCGTCATACACCTCCACCGTGACGTCGTTGCGCCGGGAGATGATCACGTCCCCGACCCCGATCCGATGCCCCGCGGTCGAACCAGCGGCAGTCCGTACCAATCACAAGTCCGATCCCTGACGGCCTCCTCTCGCGCGCACAGTCCTTGTGTCATGGAATCTGGTGAGGGAGAACCGCTTTCGCTTACTGCGTGGCTTTGCGATCGATTCGGGCGGGCTGCCCAATCGAGGCGGCTCGCGACGTAGCGTGAATAGGTAGCGGCCGACGCTCGGGCGTGAGCTTCCAGCGTCTGGGGGCTATAGCCCAGGGTTTCGGCGAGGATGGCGATCGGTGTAGTTTGCGTGAGTTCGTTGAGGGTGCCCAGCCGTGCCTCGAGGGCCGCGAGAACGGGCCGAAGCCGAGCGCGCAAATGCGTCGGTTGTGACGTGCATGCCTGGACGGTAGCCACGAAACACCCACGGCGACTTGGGATGTGCTGCAGTTTGGTTGTTGTAGTTACTCGCGGCCAACGCGCGAGCGGGTTCATCCAGCGGAGGCGGGAGGTCGATCGGCGTCCCAGCCAGATCGATGGTCACGGTGTCAGCGCTGATGGTGATCTGTTTCCAGGTGATGGCGGCGACGTCTTCTGCGCGTTGGGCGAGGACGATCATCAGGATCGCAGCGAGTCGATCGCGGGGATGAAGAGTCTGCTGGTGGGCGACCTTCTCGATGACGGCGTTCTGTTGGTCGATCGGCATCCTCGGGGCGGTTCCGCGGCGGTGCGGCGTCACCTCCAGATCAGACGGGACGAGCTTGGCCTTGAATGACCCACCTGATGAACCGCAGGACGTGCTCACGGGTGCTCGGGCCGGTGGCTTGCCACAGATCGATGTGGGCCTGGGTGTGGTGCTCGACGGTGATGCCGTGCTCGGCCGTCAGCCAGTTGCAGAACTCGATCGTCACGGTGACGGCCTGCTTGGCACGCTGGAACGCCGAGTCGGTCACCACGTTCATGGAGCGGAGCCGCTTCTCAAGATTCCATCGGATGAACCGGGCGACGAGCTTTCGGCGTTCGTCGGTGGTGATGCGCTGCTGGGCGGCGATCGCCCAGGACTGATACCGGGCGAGTCTCTCGTCGCGTGACGCCAGGGCGCCGTGCTCGACGAGCAGGCCGCGCACGTAGTCGGTTGTGCGACCGGGCGGCAGCTGGTCGAGCACCTCGTGGCTGGGGGTCGGGTGGGCTGCCAGCTCACGCAGCACGCGTGGTACGTGTCCTTGGCGGATCCAGGTGAGACCGCTGTTGGGGCGGTCCATCTCGGCACGTGCATCGACGATCACTTGCAGCTGTGGTGCGATCACGCCGGTGTCGGGGTGGGTGAGCAACCGTTGGGCGGTCTCGCGCAGTCCGCACCGTTGGCATCAACGACCCGCGCAGTCCCAACTACTTCGGAAAGACGGTCTTCGCGACCGTCGTCGACACCGACAACTGGAGCACTGACGGTTCAAGTTTCTACGGAGACGTGGAATTGCGGTTGTTGACCGCAGAGTCGGATATTGTCCGCGTTTCCCTGACCTGCCAGTGACCGACCCCAGGGAAAACCACCGCTAGCCTCCGCTCTAGCAGGCGCTAGAACTTAGTTGTGGCCGCGGGGTAACGGTAAGAAACTCTGATGACGAATCATGCACTGCAGCAACGGTATTAGTCAGGGAGCGGCGACTATTTCCCATGCATTGCGCCGAGCGATCCCGTCGGAAGATGCTAGATCGACGTGGTGGGGAGATCGCCGTGGACGTGCAATCGTTCTCCGGCGGCTGCAGCACCTGCGTGCGAACCGCGACCGGCACGGAGCAGTCTTTCGCGACATTCAGCGGGGCCTCGGCGCCGAGCGGATGGCCACCAGCCGCTCTAACGCGAAGAACTTCGTGGGCAAGACAACTCCACCCCCTCGGCCTGGCCCTATCGACATCGGCGCTCATTGCCCGAACATGGCGCGGACCGCGCGGAACCTTGGCCCGCATCTCGACCCAGTTGGCCCGCTCCTCGGGCAGCCACACGAACAGCGACGCGGCGGTCGGCATGCCGTTCAGTTCGGTGGAGTACTCGTCGCGGCACCCTGAGCTATCTGGTTAACCAGCGGAATATCCTCTGCCTCAACAGGAATCATCTGTTCCGTTCGATCCGTTTGCGCTTTGCACACAACGCATTGCCGACCCAACGTAACCTTCAGAATTGGCTTGTCAGGGAACAACCTATGGAAGCAATCAAAGCAAATCTTCTGAGTCATCAGATCGGATCTTTCAGTCAGAGGTCCCCGTACTGGTCGAGGTTCGTGACCCCGGCCGGCGGCGACGACGCGGGTTCGGTGTAGCGGACGCGCAGATCGCGACACAAGTCGACCGGGTTGCATCCCACCGTGCTCGACGCGATCGAGAGCATCGCCCGCGCCTGGCCCAACGTGCCGGATGAGCCGATCTTCCAGGCGCACAAGGGCTTCGCTCGCTATGAGCTAGCAGAAGCATCTCGTACACGAACCACGCGCTCTCGCTGAGCGCCAGTCAGCGAGGCACTCAGCGCGCCCGACTTCCCACGACGGTGGCGGCACCTGGAGCTGCGCCGCGCTTGTCCTGCGGTCAGGCCATCTCCGGTACACGCAGGTGGGCGATCGCCAACTCGAAGTCACAGACGTCGAGCACCTCTGCGGCTACTTCCTGGCCGCTGCTGGCTCTGAGCCTGTCCAACTGATCTCTGTTGTGCTCCATCGCTTCGACGCTGTCGAAGGTTGTCGAGCCCACGGCACGACCGGATGCACGGTCGACCAGCAAGCTGGCACTGCAAAATCCCTCGAGCTCCTCAAGTACGGGCAGGATAGTCGTCTTGTAGAAATCGATGCCGCGGCCGACCTGATCCGGAGCGACCTTGACCCAGGTGGCTCGCACACAGGCGCCCTCACTCGACCGGTGGTCACGGTGCAAGACAGCGATCTCCCATTCCTCGACATCTGCGCTGCCACCGAAAATCTGCACGGCCCGGTCACGGATCGGCCGAACAGACTCCGCGCTCGCGCGCATCGCCTCCGCGGACTGCCAGGAGCTGGTAGCAATACAGCGGCGGGACGGCCGGTCGACCAACAGCGACAAGCCGATGTACCCCTCGATGCCCTCGAGCGCGGGCATCACGGTATCGCGGACGTGCGCAATATCGGCGTCGATGGACGAAGACTGTGCCCGGAATGTGGTAGCGCGTGCGTACACGATCTGCCTCCTCAGTGTGGGGCAGCGTCTCGACGGCGCCGCCGTCCACTTCATCGTCCTCCCACAGCCGAGGCGTGGCAATGAGTGGGCGGGTGTCAGCCGGGCGCCAATTCGTGGTTGGCCGCCACGGCTGCGTACCCCGGTTATCCCCGAACCACCCAGCGACTCGCGAACTAAGTCTGGACTTCGCAAGATCCGTCGCAAGGTAAGTCTGGACTTCGCAAAGTTCGACCGGACACGACACGCGGGGCGGCGCAGCTGTCTCGTCCAGTTGAAGGTTCCCGTTCTTCGTGGCGGATTCCCGTTCAAAATGGCGGAGGATGGGGGAACCGCCATTTGGATGAGAAGTCGCTCAGATGGGCTCGGTATCCAGTTCGGGCGTGCATCACTGAATTGCCCCGGTGAGTCCGGACTCCGGACATCCCAGGCGATTCACAATTCAAATGTCGTCGCGATGTCAGTGGCGCGTTCCTCGCGCGCGCTCCGCTGCCGGAGTTGTTGGGGTCGCCTTAGCAACGGAACGAATCTGATTGTTTTCGTAATCTTTGTTAGCTGAAGACGTCGTTGAGGGTGACGGTTTGCAGGTTGCGGCTTTGGATGAGGTCGATCAGCTGGGGATAGCAATGGGTGAGGGTGGGCAGGTTGGCGTGGGTGAGCACGATCTGTTGGGGCTGAAAATACTTGTCGGCGTTGGCCACGGCGCCGGTTTCATTCTCGTCGCGCCGCCAGTCGCCGAGGTCGCCGCTCCACATGGTGATCGTGGTGTAGCCCTGGTCGGCGGCCACCCGGTCGATGGCGGCGTTGTGCACACCGTAGGGCGGACGGAAGTACGGGGTGCCGTCCACACCGTAGGTGTTTGTCAAAAAGTCGGCGTTGCGGCGGATCTGATCGGCCACCGCGCTCAGTCCGATGCGGTTGAGGTAGGGGTGCGACCAGGTGTGGTTGGCGATCTGAACCTGCCCGGAATCGACCATCGGCCGCAGCGCCGGCGCATTGACAGTCCAGGAGCTGTTGGCACCGTTTGCGAAGAAGGTCAGCCGGGTGCCGGTGTCGTGGGCGAACTGGGCGAACGCGCCCAGCACCGGGATGCTGGTGCCGTCATCGACGGTCAGCGCCATTTGGTTACCGTTCCCGGCAGCCGGGTGAGCACGCCGGCCGGTGCCGGCACCTTACCCAGCGGGATTTTCCATCTGACCGGGGCGGCACTGGCCACGGCCCGGCTCGTGGCCGCCAAAAAGACGGCCGCAATGGCGCACAGCATTGTGCGCCGATCCATGTTCTGCATGGACTCAACGCTAGGACTTCGGATTCCTTCTGCGCCTTAAAATTTGCCCAATTTTGGCTGGGTGCGCAGCCAACGGTTGCGGCACAGGGCAGCAAGCAACTCTCGTGTCCGGCTCAAGGTTGCGATCGATCGGCTTGACGCGGGCGGTCGCAAAGGCGGCAAATATTTCGCGTTCGGCATCAAGACTCCCTCCGAGCGATCCCGGTCCGACGATCCCGAATCTAGAGATACGAGGTCGATCAGATGCCGTCTCAGGATCAACGCCTCCATGATCCCACCTCGGTGTGGTTGTTTTACCCGCGAGCGGAGGTCACCCCTAGGCGGCCGTCGCTCCCCAACCGGGCGCGCAGGTGACGGAGTCACTGTCGTTCATGTTGAACGGCAGGCCGGTTGAGCCCTTGGAAATCACCAGCGAGTACGGCAACCGGATCCACAACTTCGACGCGGGCTAGGATAACGTCAAGGCGAGCTACACGGCGACGATCATCGGCCAGGCCGACCCCGCCTGGTCAACCTGATCGACCTGTCGACGTATCTGCGGCCCAGCCGCTGCGCGGATGCCGACAAGTTCTTCGGCTTCGCCGCCACCGAGTTCGGCAAGTGTGCCGATTCCACGACGCTTCTGGAGAAGGTGTCGTCATGGGTGGGCACCCGACAGCGCTATGTGCCGGGCTCCAGCGACCCGATCGACGGAGCCGCCAACACGATGCTCGCCGGCGCCGGAGTCTGCTGGCCATCGAGCGGGGGGTGACGGCACAATGGTGCCGGCGCGGTCGGTCGTCACGGCGTCCCCCGTGGTCGGTGGGATGGCCGTGGTGCTGACGGCAGTGCTGGCGGTGGCGGAGCCGATGACACCGCAGGCCACCCGCTTACCGGCGTCACCAGTGGCCATCGTTTCTTGGTCCGGACCTGGTGTGCCGTTTTTCTGGGTGTAGCGCGGCGGGATGTTGGCGAAGTTGTCCGCGTCCACGTGGATGATCAGCGCGGTTCCTGGCCGGCGAGCAAGTCCTGCGCGGTAAACCAATCGGTGGTGGTGACGAGCTTCGCCGCGCCGTCGGAGCGCACCTCCAGCGAGGTCAGATTGCCGCTGGCCGGCATACCCGTGTGGCCCGGCGCCTGGTAATGGCCGCCTGCGGAGAGGAAGTCACCGGGCAGACCCCCGGCGGGCGCCACCGACTTGCGGCTCACACTTGCCCACCGCATGGACATGCATCCCGTGGAAACCCGGTGTCAGGATGTGCGTGGCGATGGTCTCCACGGTGATCGTCGCGTAGCCGTTCGCGAAGTCGAAGGTCGCGTTGGCGAGGGAGGTTCCGTTCGGCGGTCTTTAGCTGTGTGCTCAGCCGCTCAGTGCCAGGCGGCGGGCCAGCTCGGTGTGACCGACGCCGACTGTGTGCTCGGCGGATTGCTGGGCTGGTGGGTTGTGCAGGCGCTCAACGTGGCGACGGGTACAGCGAGAAGGGCGGCGGTAACAATCGCGGGCTTAAACATGAGCCAACACTATGTTCGGTGATTGCTCAGCGTCGGAATCGAAAATGACGGATCACACCAAACGGTCCAACACCGATGCCCGGTGAGCGCGGCATTGTCTGTTCGCACGTTTCTGCTCGGTGTGTGATGCGCCAGGAAGCTGCGGCTCGGCGTGGTTGGGCTGTCCCGCAATGCTGCGCGTGGCGCCGGCTTCCCCGTGTGTGGCGTTCGGAGTGCGGATCGGTGTTCCTGCGACTAAAAGTGTGGACCACCACCTACCTCGGCGACGCGCTCGACGCGCTATGCAGCGAGGGATTCGACGTGAGCGACGAGGCCGCAGCCCAATTTGACGCCGGCACAACACGACCACATCAACTTCTACCACACTATCTTTCGACATCGACGCCGAACTGCGCCGTGAAGCACACCGCCCACTCCGCGTGACCGGCTGACCGTCACAGTCCCACGAAAACAACCAGATTCGCTCCGTTGCTAAGCCGATCCCCTTTCGGCCTGCTGGATGAGGCTGACTGTGAGGGCGATGGTGGCGATGTCGTCGCCGGGGCATACCCCGCGTCGCTGGGCGAGCGTCGCGAGTGCTTCGTCGATCGGGTCGAACGTATCGTCGTCGTTGGATGGCCCGGGGTCGCCGCCGGTCATCACACAGCCGTGCCTGGCTGTGCGCGCAGGCTGGTCACGCCTTGCCGTCGCGGAGTCAAAATGATCAGACGGACGCTACCGCCGAACTCATCGGGACTTCATCGACGAATCCCAAAGCATTCACCGGCCGGTCGACGAACGCTTACCACACCGAAAGATATTGCGGCTCCGTCGAATACACGTTTGCCACGTGGTGCCGCACTGCGGCAGGGGGATTCGCTAGCTGGTCATGGCGGCGAGCATGTAGGCCATGCTTGCGGCCATGACGGCGAGGCTGAGCCTGATGTCGAGGGTGTTGTGCCCCGACAGTCCGACCGACGGGCCTCGCGAGGCCAGCGCGCGGTCCCACAGATCGAGCAGCCAGGCCAGTGTGTCAAAGACGAGGTAGGCGACGACGACCCACGTCACTGCGGCGGGGACGGCGGACGGGGACAGCATGACGGCCGCCATGTAGCTCATCGCCGCCGAGTCGACGGCGGTGACCACCCACAGCGGGTTGAGCACCCGCTCGCGGCGGCGCACCACGACGGCGGTGACCACCAGCGCCACCGCGACGACGGCGAAGAGCACTTCGAGCACGTCGTACAGGCCGCGCTGGCGCATCGGGTCGGCGGCGTACATGCCGATCATGCCCAACGCCATGGCGGTGTGCGCGCCGTGCCACCACCGCGGCTGTGCGGGCGTCGTCGCGCCGTGCCAGATGTGCAGCACAGCAACCACGGCCAACGCGACAATCCAGAGCACCCGCACCCATCCGGGCAGCAGGGTCAGCATCGTGGTGGGCATCGGCATCGGCATCGGACCCGGCATCGTGTTCTCCTCATCGGTGGCCGCAGTACAACGGTCGTTGCCGGGGGCCGGTCGGTTCCCGCAGTTACCCAGATGTGACGTTCGCCGAGCCGAACCTGGACGACGTGGTGGCTGCCAGCCATGAACTCGCTGTGAACTGAGGCTGTTTCGCATCGGGCAGACCGTCGCGGTTGGCGTAGCGCCCGATCGTGCTTGCACCCGCATACCGAGGCCCCGGTGCCACATGTCTGGATCGCCACACTTTTCGGTGGCGTTTGTCGCCGCGAGAAGCCGGCGCAATTATCAGCGAGGCCAATTCCGAAGATGGTGGTGCCGGCTCAGCAGCGTGTGGCGGTGATGGACACCGGAGGTGGGTCAGCCTGGCGGCATCGTTTCCGGCGGCGCGTTCTGGACCGGAACCGGCACCCCCACCGGGGCTTGCCCGGGCGGGGTGGGGGCGCGTTCGGGTCGGGTGGTGGCGGGGCGTTGTCGTCTGGGGGCGGTGGTGGGGTCCACGGCCGGATCGACTCGGCCAGCGCGTAGCCGAACACGCCAACGGACACCCCCCACACAACAGCAAGCCCGCCGGTGAGCGCCGCGGGTCCCACGATCGACCGGGTCGACGTCGCGGTCTACACCGTCGACACTCCCGGACCCGAGGCCGACGGCACCCTGCACTGGGACGCCACCACCGCCGTCGCCGTGCACGCCCATGCTGGCGGGGCAACCGGGCTCGGATGGACCTACAGCTCACCGGCAGCGGCCGCCGTCATCACCGACCATCTCGCCGCCGCCATGATCGGGCCGCGACCCGGTCGACATCGTCGGCGCCTGGCAAGCCATGCACCGCAGCTGCCGCAACTTCGGAACCCGCGGGCTGGTCATGCAAGCCCTCAGTGCCGTCGACATCGCCCTGTGGGACCTCAAGGCCCAGCAGCGGGACGAACCCTTTACCACGCTGCTAGGCCAAGCCCGCTCGACAGTGCCGATTTACGGCTCCGGTGGATTCACCACCCTCGATAAGCCGAGCTCGGCGAACAGGTCGCCACATGGCGGGCCGTCGGGTGCACCGCCATGAAAATCAAAATCGGGCAAGGCTGGGGTTGCACATCACCCGCGATCTGACACGCGTCTGCCAGCTGCGCGACGTCGCAGGAGATGGCGTCGAGTTGATGGTCGACGCCAACGGCGGCTACACACTTGGCCAGGCGCGGCATGTCGGCGCAGCACTCGACGACCTCGGCGTCATCTGGTTCGAGGAACCGGTCAGCAGCGACGACATCGCCGGACTACGCGTCATCAACGACGCGGTGCGCTGCGACGTCGCCGCCGGAGAATACGTCTCCGACCTCTACGACGCCCGTCACCTCTCCCCTGTAGTGGACTGCCTGCAGCTCGACGCCACCCGCTGCGGCGGATACACCGGCTGGCTGGCCGGTGTCGCCATCGCGGCGTCGCACAACCTGCAGGTCTCGGCGCACTGCGCTCCCGCACTGCACGCCCCAGTCGCCGCCGGCATCATCAACCTGCGCCACATCGAATACTTCATCGACCACACCCGACTAGAACCCCTGCTGTTCGACGGACTACCCCCGGCCGCCGAAGGCGCACTCACCCCCAACACCACCCGGGCCGGACACGGCATGTCCCTCGCCGCCACCGCCGCGGACCACCGCCGCCAACGACCAAGCCGAACAACTGCAAACAGGAGCACCAGGTGACCCCCTTCAATCGGGCGTCACGGACGGCATTTGCGCGATGAGCAGAATGCCGTCCAGAAACATCGAGCTGGCCCGGGCGGCCTGGGGTGCCACCTTACTGTTCGCGCCACGGCAGGTGATGAAGCACGCGCACCCCGTGCAGATCGACCGCAAAAGTGTGGTGGTCGCCAGGATCCTCGGCGCACGCCAGCTCACCCAGGCCACCCTATCCGGCGTCCGGCCCAGTCCCGAGGTGCTCGCCATGGGTGTGTGGGTCGACGCCGTCCACGCGATGACCGCCCTCGCACTTGCTGCCATCGATCGATCCCGGACCCGCGCCGGTTTAGCCGATACCGCCGTCGCCACTGTATGGGCCGCCGCGGGCTACCGCGACCTAGTCGCCGCCGGCCCAATCCCTACCGCACACCGACGCCGGCGCGACCAGTTGGCCGACGTCATGCTCGGCGCCGCTCCCGGTGGACAGTTTCTGCTGCGCCGTGTCCGGACCGCTCGTCACCGCTTTGACTGGCAGGAACCCAATACCAAGAACTGAGAGATTGAAAAGGCGCCTCTCTGCGTCACGCGTCTTGGTCGCGATCTAGTGATTGCCGGATTCATTTGCCACCTCGAATGCGCCGGCTGCCACTTGAACAGGTAACAACGTCCGGGCGGTGCGCGAAATTGACCCAACCGATGCCCTCATGTTTCCCGGTCGGGTGGAGCTTCCACTCCGGTGGGACAGGGAAGTCTGGCGAGACTCTGAGAGTCGGGCGTTATCGTCGCTCCAAAACTATTGTGTGCCAGCATGCTATCGCGTTACCGGTAAAGCCGCATATTCGATTCCGTCGTATTCGAGTGGTTCGGGTGGATTTGGACCGATGTCGCTGACTCTGTCATCGGTCTTGTGTGCGTGTGATCACCGTTGAGCCAGCTGCGTTATCGCCAGGCGCGGGATGGGGGAGCCGCGTTTGCTGGCCGGTTCCACGACATGCGATGGCGGCGGCTCTGACACTGTGCAACCAGAATCGTCACTTTCGAGGCCTAGCGCCTTTGGTCGACCACAACACAGTGCAGTTGGTCTACACAGAGACCTTCGACGGCGAATTCGACGTAATCGGCCGCCTCTAGACGGCACCCTCGACACGCTTGGAATCCAAATCCCAGCCGAAACCGATGATGCTTACTGGCTACTCAGCGCAGCGCTCGTCTAGAGAGCGGTGGTTGGAATCGTCGGCCGGGTAGCGCAACGATGCCCGCGGCAGCGGCGGCGTAGCAAAGGCCGGCGATCACCGTGCAGGCCGCAGTGAGGCCGGCGAGGAATGAATGTTGCGCCGCAGCAAGAAGTCCTGGGTTGTTGGCGGCGATGCCGAACGCGGTATGCACCGAGTTGGCGGCCGCACTGGATTTCCCGGTCGCCGCGAACGCGCTGTCGGCGAGGTGAGCGCCGAAGACCGATGAGAACAACGAGCCGATGATGGCCACGCCTAATGTCGAGCCCAACTCGCGGGTGGCATCGTTGACTGCCGAGCCGATACCGGCCCGAGCCGCTGGAAGCACGAGCATGATGGATTCTGTTGCGGGAGTGGAGATTAGCCCGATGCCCAGGCCCATGAGCAGCATCTGCGTGACGATAGTGGTCCAGTAGGGCGTGTTGGTGTCGATGCTGCCGGCGATCCAGGCCATCGCGGTGCCGAAAGAGACCAGTCCGCTGACCACCACGGTGCGGGTGCCGATGCGTGGGGCGAGTAGCCCACCGACGACCGAGCCGACCGCGATCGAGAGTGCGACGGGCAGGATGCGGGCGCCGGTCGAAAACGGGCTGAACCCGCGAAGAACCTGGAAGTACTGGGTGATCAGGAAAATAAAGCCGGACAGTGAGAAGAAGGTGACGGTCACTGATGCGCTGGCGGCGCTGAATCTGCGGTCGGTGAAGAGTCTGACATCCAGCATGGGGTGTTCGGCCGCTTGCTCGACCATCACGAACGCCAGTGCCAGTGCTGCTGCGGCGGCGAATCCGACCAGCGTCGCGGTGCTGTGCCAGCCCCTGACAGGGGCTTCGATGATGGTGTAGACGAGGACCCCGAGGAGGAGGATCGAGGTGGTTAGGCCTCGGATGTCGAGCGGGGGCACGTCGGGGTCGCGGGATTCTGGCACCAGGAAGAACGTGAGCACCGCGGCCAGTAGGGCCAGGGGTACGAGCGCCCAGAAGACGCTGCTCCACGAGAAGTGCTCGAGCAGCAGGCCTCCGGTGACCGGCCCGGCAGCGACACCAGCCCCAACCACCGCGCCCCATCCGCCGAGCGCGACGGCGCGCTGGCGGCGGTCGGAGAAGGTGTTGGTGATGATCGACAGGGTGGTGGGGAAGATCAGTGCGGCGAAAACGCCCATGCTGAACCGTGCGGCGACCAGTGTTCCGGTGCTGGTGGCCAGCGCGCCGATAGCGCTGGTGGTGGCGAAACCGAGCAGCCCGATGAGCAGGGCGGGACGTCGGCCGTAGCGGTCCGACAGGCTGCCTGCGGCCAGGACGAGGGCGGCGAAAGTGAGGTTGTAGCCGTCGACGACCCACTGCAGCCCTCGGGTATCGGCGTGAAGTTGGGTCGCGATGCTGGGCAGGGCGACGTTGACGATCGTGACGTCGAGGTTGATGGCAAGGACCGCGACGTAGACCGCGGCCAGAATCCCGGCCTTGCGGCTCGTTGTGCTCTGCCGAGCAGGCGGGTCGGCGGCCATTAAGACCCCGACGGGGGATACCAGTCGCGGATTGCTTCCGCGAATTGTTCGGGAGCGTCGGAGGGGACGAAGTGGCCGGCACCTTTGATGATGACGGTCTGGTGATCGGTGAAGGTCTGCTCCCACCGCCGCAGTTCGTTGTTCCCGAAGGCGAAGTCGGCGTCGCCCCAGATGATCAGCGTCGGCAGCGCCGCGATATCGGTCAGCCGCGCGGCGACGTCGGCGAGAAAGGCGCGGCTGGCAGTGATTTCGCGGGGAAAGACCGCGGAGGCTTCCCGCCGGGCAGGGCTGTCGAGGGCCTTTTGGTAGTGGGCCATCTGCTCGTTGGTGGGCTTGGTCAGCCGGTGCCCGACGGGGATCATGACGTTGACGAAGAGGTTGAGCTGGCGGATCAGCAGCCGTCCGATTGGGCTGCCCATGACGTGGGACATGATCTGCACGAGTGGGGCGCCGGCCGGCCATGCCCAGGTGTTGGTCAGCACCAACCGGTCGAAGGTCTCGGGGCGTTGTTGCAGCGCTGCCAACCCGATCGGGCCGCCCCAGTCATGCGCGACCAGCGTGACCCCGTTCAGCGCGAGTGCGTCCACGAACCCGCCGATTACCTCGGCGTGTTCGGAGGGCAGATACCGGTATCCCGGCGCTGGTACCGACAGCCCGAATCCGGGGTAGTCCACTGCGATGCAACGGAATTCGTTCCGCAGTGATGTGATGACCTTACTGTAGTCGAACGACCAGGTCGGGTTGCCGTGTAGGAACAGCAGCGTGGGGCCTGACCCTTCATCCACGTAGTGGATGCGGTGCCCGTCGATCTCGACGAAACGGCTCTCGAACGGGAACAACGCGTCATCGACCCACGCGGGTCTTTCTGCAACTGTCATGTCCATCCCCTCGATGTGTAAGCTGATATAAGCAAGTACGGTTTAAATTAGCAAGTGGATGTGGAATGAGTCGAGACTACGGTCAGTACTGCGGACTTGCCCGGGCCCTGGATGTGGTGGGTGACCGCTGGAATTTGCTGATCGTCCGCGAGCTGTTGATAGGGCCAGCGCGGTTCGGCGAGCTACGGGAGGGGTTATCGGGTATTGCGACGAATCTGCTGACTGATCGGCTCCGCGACCTGGAAGCCGCTGGTGTGATCGAGCGGCGGTTGTCTGACGACGCCAACGCGATCACCTACGCCCTCACCCCATGGGGTGCGCAGCTGCGCGAGCCCATCAACGCGCTGATCCGCTGGTCGACGCCGCTGATGATCCGCGGACCTGAAGGCGATGAATTCCGTCCAGACGGGCTTCTGGTGGCGCTTCCCGCCTTGTTTTCCGGGCGTATGCCTGTTGATCAGTCTGTGGCCGTGGGAATCGCCGTGGACGGCGTCATGGTCCAATTGCACGCCACTGATAGCGGCATCGACGTCGACCGACCCGACGGGCGTCAGCTTGACGCCGTGCTGACTGCCGAGGCGCAGCTTGTTCTTGGACTCGCGACGGGCTTGCTGTCACTTGATGACATCGCCGCACTTGTCGACATCACCGGTGACCAATCCGCCCTGCGAAACTTCTTCGACGCGCCGAAGCCCTCCGTCGACTTCACCGGGTGAACTTGGCAACGACCAGGGAGGAGGCGCCGCATACCTAGTACAATCGAGCGTAAACTGTTGTGTTCCTGGCTGTTTCGCCGAGTTGCACTGAGCCGGCGAGTGGGGGTCACGCGCCACATTCGTGATTCATCTGATGAAAAAAAGTACG
>CAVTDY010000014.1:0-31809 GCA_963733605.1 uncultured Actinomycetota bacterium | reverse complement strand
GGTAAAGCCGCATATTCGATTCCGTTGTATTGGCGGGGCCCGGGGGAGCGCCGCTCCGGCGGCTGGCGGTCCAGTGCATCGGTTCGTGGCGCCGAGTCGGCGGCCACCGCATCGGCTGCCCGTTGCTGCCGAAGCAAATCAGGCGCATGTTCAGGTGATTGACGTCGGTGAGTGGTTGTCCTCAGCAGCGCCGACGAGATCGACCTTATGTAGACGGGTTAGTTGCTCGCAGAGAGGAAGGCGCGCAGCAGGCGGGTGACTGCGTCGGGCTGCTCGAGCGTGCTGGTATGCCCGCAGGCCGGGATCTCCTGAAGGCGCGTGCCGGGTATGCGCTCGACGATGCGCTGGGCCACGGGGGGAGGGGTGTTGGCGTCGTCGGCGCCAACGACCACCAGCGTTGGAACGCTGATCGCGGCGATCTCGTGCTCGACCCCGGTCCGGTTGGCCACGCCCATCACGGCCTTGCTGATCCCCGAGCGACTGCAGCGCCGCAGGCGCCGCTCCCACTCGTCGAGCACCGGCTTGTTTGCAGGATCGGCGAGAAAGGCGGGGCCGAAAATGAGCGGCACCACCGCCCCGCGCAGGGGTCCGATGCCAGTAAAGCGGTAGGTGCGCGACAGCAGCTTAAATCGGCCGAGCTTGGCGGGGTCGTGGGGGCCGGCGCTGGTGTCGAGAAGGGTCAGCGAGCGCAACAGCTCACCGCGCCGCGCGGCGATTCGCTGGCCAATGAACCCTCCCATGGACAGGCCGACATAGTGCACCGGGGCAACGCCGAGCGATCCGATTAGCGCAATGGCATCCTCGGCGAGGGTGTCCATGTCGTAGCCGTCCTTGCTAGCCGGGCTGTCTCCCTGGCCACGCCAGTCAATGGCCACGCAGCGGTACTGGTCGCGCAGGGCGGCGATCTGCGGGCCGAACACCCAGCCACTGAACATCAAGCTGTGGCCGAAAAACACCGTCGGGGCCTCTGGTCGGCCATCGGGCGTGCCGGTGTCGGTGTAATGGAGTACGGCCCCGTCACGCGTGAAGGTCGGCATCGACATGATCGCATGATTGTGAGGAAGCATCTAACCAAATCCTTGACCTCGATGCGGTCCTCGACACTCGCGCCGGTGGCCGCTAGGTTGACAGTGTCTACTTATCTTGCTTAACGTGGTAGACACTGTCAACCCCGCTGGCAGCAAAAGAACATGAGGAGCGCGCATGCGCATACACGAATTGGCCCGAATGCGACTGGGCCAGCCGCAGATTGCGCCGAGACCGCGCACGGCGTCGTCGTCGGATCGATACCCTTGATCGTGGCCGCGAAAGCCAAGAAACCCAACCATCGTGACCAGTCGGCCACTGACCGCACCAGCCCAGCCCCCACCGCGACCGGTGCGCTGCGCGAGGTCTGCATCGTCGCCGCGCAGCAAGTGATCGCCGAGCGGGGGCTGGAGAATCTCAGCATGCGCGAAGTCGCGCGCAAACTCGGCGTCTCCCATCAAGCGCCCTACAAGCACTACGCGAGCCGTGACCACCTGCTCGCCGAAGTGATGCGCCGTTGCTTCCAAAGGTTCGCCAACCACCTTGACGCCCGAGAGCATGGCGATGCACCCGAAGAGGACTTGGCGGCCCTGGGGCGTCAGTACCTCAGCTACGCCCAGGAGAACCCCCTGGAGTATCGGTTGATGTTCTCCACACCCTGGCCCGAACCCGCCGAGCACCCCGACCTCGTAGGCGATGCGATCCACACCTTCGACATCCTGCGGCAGGTTTTGGGCCGCCTCTACGGGACTTCGCCGGTCAAACGCGACCAGATAGACCTCGATGCGCTCTTCGTGTGGTCCTCCATGCATGGCCTCGCAGGGGTGATGAACGGCGACGTCATCACCAAACTAGACCTGAAATCCGGTCTGCTCGGTCAGGCCACCGGGCACGTTATGCAGATGGTCGGCCAAGCACTGCACACCCGAAGCGACGACCACGCATTAGCGGCTGCCCGGCGGCGACCGCCTCCGCGGAAACGTGGTTGAAACGAGCTTTCGTTGACCCTCGTCGACGAGAAGTGCCGAGAAGTGCGGATCACATCGTCGGTGGCAAGTTCTGCCTGTGCGAAATGCTCTGGGGGACAATGCTATAACCAATTTTACCGGTAACTCCGCGTATTCGATTGCCGCATATTGGTCGGGATTGCCGATCGATTCCCATTAGGTCCCTTTGGCTGTATCCACTGAAGCCGTGAAGCGGAAACCAGTCCGCCCCGCCGGCAGGAAAGTCACCATGCTGTCTTCGGAGTCACACGTCAACACCGTCGAGAACGGTGAACGGCCAGACCCCTGCGCTCTCGAGCCTGTTTGACTCCTTTGGAGCCCGAAGTGATCATCCTGGTTCAAGGACGGGAGAAACCTGATGAGGGAAATTGGATCGCGCAAACGCAGCCAGCCCGCGCCGCCGTTGGTGATCTTTGACGATCTCTGTGACCCCTACCGCCAGCCGGCGCGACCGTGGCTCGATTTAAGGGCGGATGAGATGGCGCCGACCGTTGTCGACTCTGATCGACCTCATTACGTGGTCTGGTCATCACTGTGGGTGAAACGCCCGGATGCCTCCGTGCGCTTCGACCTCACTGGTGAACGCGGTGAAACTGACCTTCGCTGGACCCTTTATGTGGAAGATCCGTTGCCCGACGCCAGCGTCGTCAAGCACATGTGCCAGCGTATCGGCGAGCTGATCAACGCGAACCTGCGATACACCTACGGCCAGTGAAGAAGCGAGCTAGCGCGGGGCCGGCAAAAGTTGATCGAGATGACGTACGAGCAATAGCACTTCCCGCGGAAAAGCTCGGTGTCCCAGGATGAGCTTTCGAGTTCGCCATATCGGGCTGCAATAACCTAATGGCGTTGGTGCAGTTCGGCTTTGAGATCGTCGAGCTGGGCATCCTTGGTCGTGCGCCGGTCGCGCAACGCGGCAACGGTGCTGCTCTGATGGCCCACTGACGTTGGCGTGTCATCGGTGACGGCGTCCGCTTGCCGGTGGGCCCGTATGTGGGCCACCAGGATCCCTCTAGGGGGCGTACTGCGACCAAGGCTGGGCGGCGACTTCGGCGTGGCGATGGGTGACTTGGTAGCTGTAGCCGAGGAGTTCGGCGACTAGGGGAGGGGGTACCTCGGCGACGAGGTTCTGGAGGGCGGAGTTGCGGGCGCCGAGCAGGTTGATGCCAAGGTTGCGTAGCCGCAGCATGATGGATTGCGGGTCGAGGTGTTTGCCGGCACGGTGAGCCGGGGAACAGCCATGGGTTGTCGATGCTGCCCCCAGCGGTGCGCAGGTTCGGCCGGTTGTGCAGGTGGTGTCTGAGCATGTCGGCGAACGGCTCGGGAACGGGGACTGGTTCCTTGCCGAGAGCGATATGCGCAGTCTCGTGCGGCGTCGACCACGATCGCCGCGGTCGGCAGGGCCGCGATCTTGACCAGTGGTTGGGCGTAAAGCAGCAGCAGTGTGCCGGCGACCCGGTAGGGCAGGATTCGGCGTCGCCGGTGAGGAGTTCCTTGAGCCAGGCCAGGCGCTGGTCCTGGGTGAGCATGTGGGTGGTCTTGGCTTGGCGGTGACCGATCTGCACGGACGTGTTGATCTTGCTCTTCTTCGCCCAGACGAAGAACGTGCGAATCTAGATGACGGGTGGTCGGCCCGGCGGCCAGGTACTCGTCGACGTCTTGCTGTCGTGCAGGTGGCCGCGGTGCGGTGATGGGTCTCATCCAGCCAGCGTGAGGAACTTGATGGTCTCGGTGATCTCTTGTTTGGCCGAACGTATTGGCCCGTCGGAGGATTGCCCGGGCACGGAGTTTCGGCGTAGCCGGTTGAGGTGATGCCAGGTGGCGAACTGTTCGACCGGGGGCTCGAACGGCTGGTTGCGCGTATCGCGTCGAGTTTGGCGGCCAGCCAGGACTCGAATCGGGCGAGGTGTTCGTCGCGTCGGGTCAGTAGGCCGTGGTGTTCGAGCAGGCTGCGCAGATGCGAGACGTGTCGTGCCGCGGCCCGCCGCGTCGAGGCCGTCGTGGGTGAGCGGGATCGTCCCCGCAGGCCAGCCCGGTCAGCAGGTCCTGGACTGTGGGAGAGCGTTTCCAGGTGAGGATGCTTTCGGGTCGGTCGACGCCGCAGAGGATTTCGACGATGGTGCCCATGGCGACCGGGTCGGCGGCGCCGTCGACGCATCAGAACGGTGAGGTCGTCGCGTAGCGCGCAGCGAGCGCATTGGCCCGCGCCGATACATTTCGCCTTCGGCGTCGCAGGTTGCTGCATCGGTAATTGCCGGGGATTCCGGCGCAGGTCAGGCATACCGGCCGAGGATCGGTGCGGTTGGCGCGGCCGGGGAGCACGCCGTCGTGGCCGCAGATGGGACAGATGCCGTGGGTGCGCATCGCGGTGTAGAAGCAGCTGTTGCACAGCTGGTCGCCGGGCCAGTACACGCGCAGCTGGTTGGCCATGCGATCGCATCGGCTGCACTCGCAAGGCTCCGTTGTGGCCCGTGGGTCGCCCTCGGGCGGTGGATCGGCGGTTGGGGTCAATCGGCATCGCGGATCACCCGGGCACGGCGGGACGCACCGATTTGTTGAGTTCGACGACGTTGGGCGGCGCGGCGTGCGCTCGCATGACGGCGGCCTTCTTGCGGCGCACGTCGGTCGCGGTGACGGTGACGAGGTCCTCGACGCCGCAGCCGAAGATGTCGCACAGCGCGGCCAGCAGTTGCAACGAAATCCGTTCGGGCCGTTGGTGAACGACGCGGTAGACCTGGGGGCGGGAGAGCTCGATACCGCGTTCGGCGAGCCGGGGGATCAGATCGGTGCTGTTGTGCATGCCGTGGGCGGCCATGAGTTCGGCCAGGCGCCAGGTGTAGTCGACTTGTCGTTTCATGAGGTCTCCTCCTCGCCGAAAGTCAGCGCGTCCTTGATGGTGTCGTCGAGCACCCGGCGCAGGGTGCGGATGCGGAAATCGCTGGACACGCAGGTGTAGAGCGATGTGGTGCTGGCGTGTTCGTGGCCCATCTGGTGCTGGACGAACATTGGATCCCAGCCGTCCTCGATGAGATGGGTGGCGTAGGAACGGCGAAACGAGTGCAGATCCAAGCCCGTCCGACAAGCCCAGGTCGTTGCAGTAGCGGCGGAGCCTGCGCAGCAGCGTGTCTTCGGAGACCAGCGCGCCGCGCTCACTGGGGAACAGGTCGATGCCGTCGTCCATGAACGGCTGGCCGTGTGTGAGCCAGTCGGCGATCACCTCCGGCGTCCAATCGAAGACCGTCAGCACGCTGCGGCGTTTGGGCGGGGATCCCTTCTTGGCCTTGCCGTACCGGACGTGCACCACGCCGTAGCGGCCGAACTCCCGGGCGTGCGGATTGCGGGCGAAGTCGACGGTCTGCAGGTGGCGCAGCTCGTTGAACCGCAGCCCATAGGAGTAGGCGAGCTTGAACATCACCGCATCGCGGTAGGCCGGCAACCAGCCCTTGCGCCCCGACGCGGCGATCACCGCGACCTGGTCGTCGGCGTGGTCGAAGAAGTCCTGCAGCTCCTGTTTGGTGAAGGCCCGCTTGGCCGGGGACTGCTCGTTGTCCTGGACGTGGGCGGCGGTGTTCCACGCGAAGAACACCTGGGCAGGATGGGTACCGAAGCGCTGCTCGCACACCCGGTCCCAGCCGTAGTCCGGGTCGGCGACATAGGAGCAGAACACCCGCAACGCGTTCTGGTAGCCGCGAACCGTGGACTGCTCTGCGCCGCGATGATCGAGCGCAGGTCGCCGAAGAACTCCTCGACCATCGCCGGCGTCCATGTCCACGGAAACTCGTTGGTGTACTCCAGGAACCGCTCAACGATCCGATCCGCTGCTCGATGGTGTCGTGCGCCAGGTTGCGGCACAGCTGCTGATTACGCCAACCCTCGAGCATCTCCCGTACCGTCTGCGCCTCCGGATGCAGCAGCGGAACCGAGGCGACGACGTAGAACCGGCCAGCTCTTGTCAACAGGCAATCCGAGCCTCCTAAAACCACTGTCTCATCTGATGAATCATTGAATCATCCAGATGCATCATTGGGACATCACCGCAGGTGGGTGGACCGAATCTGCAGCACCACGGGCTACGCGTCCGAACGCCCTTCGTGGGCACAGCGCGAAGCACTCGTTAAGATGACGCCATCACCGCTGGTCAGAGCCGCAGTAGACCGCAAGTTATCTTGAGGCGGAGCTACATACGTTGGAGCAGGGCAGCGTCTGATTGATTCATCTGATGCAATATGCGGAGTTTAACCTGACATAATGTGGCTTATCGGCACAATTATCTATCGAGATCATCACTGGATGAATACTCGAGGTGACGTGCTTTTCGCCCTGACCTGCTGATTCATTTGGAGTCGTCTGCGAGCGTCGCGGCCCTCGGCCCTGATTGCGCCTGATCTAGCTGCCTGGATGCGTGCTGCATTCCCAAGCGGCCAGCCGTGCAGCCGGCGACTGACCGCCTCAATCGACCTTCCCTCTTGTCCCCTTGCGCCGCCGGCAATGCGTCACTGTGACGAATTGACCAGTGGCGCAGGGCTATTGATGCGATGCGACTTTTCCACACACCGAGCGTTCCCACTCCGACCGCGACCGCCTCCCTGCGGCAACTTGCATCTCGCCAGCACGCACTGGCGGTCACGCCGTCCTTGTCCCGGTGCACCGAAGAGTGTCGATGTCCGGTTCGCAAGCCTTTGATTCAACGGGGCAACTATCCACAGGCGCGACTGCATCCACAGATTGGGTGTAGGCGCCGGATTTGCCGGCATTTGACACCAGGCCCGGAGTAAATTCGCTCATATGTTCGAATCACTCGTGAGGGCTGCCGACGGCGCCCGCTGTGCCGGCGCTGTTGAGGCGTGGGCGCGGGTGGAGAACGCCGCATCTGCGCAGCGCCTGATTGCGAGCGCCGACATGCTGGAGGCGCGATTGTCGGCCGACGGATCGGAGGAACGTGAGCAATGGTGCCTGGACAACTGGGATGCGGTCGCCGCTGAGGTCGCCGCCGCGCAGAACGTGTCGTTGGGAGTGGCATCGCATCAGCTGTCGCTCGCTCTGGCGCTGAGAAAAAGGCCGCGCGTGGCCGAGGCGTTCGCCGCCGGACAGCTGAACTACCGGTTGGTAAACGCGATTGTCTATCGCACCGCGTTGATCCTCGACCGGGAGACCGCCGCGAAGGTGGACAGTGAGGTGGCCGATGCCGCCGCCGGGTGGGGGTCGCTGTCGGTGGCCAAACTCGAGGCCGCGATCGACTACTGGGTGGACCGCTACGATCCGACCGCGCTGCGGCGGTCCGAGAGCAGTGCGCGCGGCCGCCACGTCGACATCACCGCTGATCGAGACGGCGGCCGGCTGTCCTGGCTGGAGGGCAGCTTGTTCAACCAGGACGCCGCCGCGCTGGACAAACGCCTGGATGCGATGGCGCGAGTGGTGTGTGGTGAGGATCCCCGCACGCTGGAGCAGCGCCGCGCCGACGCCTTGGGCGCGCTGGCCCAAGGGGCTGACCGGTTGGCCTGCCAGTGCGGACGGTCTGCGTGTGAGGCGGCGGATGGCACCCCGAGCGCTGTCGTCGTGAATGTGGTGGCCGAGGAGAAAAGTCTTTGCGATGACGTCTCGGTGGACTCGGACGGCGCCCTGCCACCCTACTGCTACACGCCGCAGTCACTACCTGCACCGTCGACGGCCAACCCGGCGGTGATCATGGGCGGTGGAATGATTCCCGCGCCGCTGCTGGCGGCCAAGTTGGCCGACACCGCCACGATCCGGTTGGTGCGCCATCCCGGGGACAGTGCGCCCGAGCCGCGGTATGTGCCGTCGGCGGCGCTGGCCCGATTTGTGCGGTGCCGAGATCTGACATGCCGCTTCCCCGGATGTGACCAGCCCGCCGACCGTTGCGACACCGACCACACCATCGCCTATCCAGCCGGACCGACCCAAGCGTCGAACCTCAAGTGTCTGTGCCGAAAACACCATTTACTCAAGACATTTTGGGGCTGGCGCGATAGGCAGCTCCCTAACGGAACTGTCGTCTGGACCGCGCCGAGTGGTCAGACCTACACCACCCATCCCGGTAGTCGTCTGCTGTTTCCGACATTGTGTAGGCCCACCGCGCCTGTTCAGGCGCCGGTCGATGTGCCCAGTGCCCAACCAAGCCGCGGTCTGATGATGCCGCGCCGAAGGAGCACCCGAGCACAAGATCGCGTCAAACGTATCGAAGCCGAACGCGCCCGCAATCAGGACCTTCGCGAGATGGCCGGAAGTCCCGGAAGTGATTGTGATGACCCTTATTTCCCGTCGCGACCACCACCCTCGTGGGACGACGACCCGCCACCGTTCTGATATGGGGCACTGGTTTGTCAAGGAGCAGGGTCAAGCGGCGGCGACGATCGCTATTGCAGAAGCTGTGTTCGCGGGCCGAGCTAAGGCACCATCCAGGACAACAGCGGCGAGGCTTGCAACGCGGATAGCACGCACAACACGGCGAGAAAGACGACGCTCCACACGATGACGCGGCGGAAGATGTCGCCTTCCTTACCGTGCAGTCCCACCGCCGCTGCGGCGATCGCGAGGTTTTGTGGCGAGATCATCTTGCCGAGAACCCCACCGGAGCTATTGGAGGCGGCCATGAGCACGCTACTGAGTCCGGCGTGGTGCGCCGCGGTCACTTGGAGTGCCCCGAAGAGCGAGTTGGACGATGTGTCCGAACCGGTGACCGCGACTCCGAGCCAGCCCAGGATCGGGGACAACAGCGCAAATGCACCGCCGGCTCCTGCCATCCAGGTACCCAGCGTGATCGTCTGACCGGACAGGTTCATCACGAAGGCCAGCGCGAGCACCGTCATCACCGTGAGGATGGCCCACCGGAGTTGATGCAGTGCGGCGCCGTAGGCCCTGAGCGCGCGCAGGACCGACAGCCGCAACACGAGCATCGTGAGCAGGCCGGCCAGCAGCATTTGGGTGCCTGGAGTGGTGAGCCAGTTGAGCGTGAATTTGATCAGCGAAAGCGGGGCACCGTGTGAGTCGAGCACGTGCAGCCCCGGCCAGCTGACCGTTTGCGTGGCCTTGTCCAACAATCGCTTCACCGCCGTGATCTGGCATGCAACGAACACGGCGATGATGATCGCGTAGGGCATATACGCCAGAACGACCTCAGCTCTAGTATCGGATCGTTCAGCCCGCCTTGCGACTTCGGGCGTCGCACCGTCGGTAGCGTCACCGGCGGCGATGGGACGCTCGGCATCCTCGCGCCGGGGATGCCACGTCCGCACCACTACGACGATGGCGGCGGCCGAGAGCAGCGATGCAACCACATCGGCCAGCGGTACCGAAACGAAATTCGACGTGGCGTACTGACCGAGCGCGAACACCACCCCGCAAACGACGGCCACCGGCCAGGTCTCCCTAATGCCGCGCCAACCGTCGACGATGCCCACCAACACAAGGGGAACGAACAGGGCCAGGACCGGGGTCTGGCGGCCGACCATCGCGCCTAGTGTGTCGCTGGACAATCCTGTCACCTTGCCGAGCGTGATGATCGGCGTGGCCATCGCGCCGAACGCGACTGGCGCGGTGTTCGCAGTCAACGCGAGCACAGCCGCCCGCAGCGGCTTGAACCCGAGGGCCATCAACATCACCGACGTGACGGCAACCGGTGTGCCAAATCCGGCCAGCGCCTCCAACAACGCCCCGAACGAGAACGCGATGATGATTGCCTGGACACGCTGGTCATCGCTGACGCGGGCAAACGAGCGTCGCAGCACATCAAAATGCCCTGTCTCAACAGTCATTTGGTACACCCAAATCGCGTTGATGACGATCCACAGGATCGGGAAAAACCCGAACGCCGCGCCTTCGGAGGCACCGAGCACGGCCTGCCCCCCGGGCATGCCGTACACAGCGACAGCGATCACGATCGCCAACGCCACCGACGCCAGCGAAGCAATCCACGCGGTGATGCGCAGCACACCCAGCATCACGAACAGCAACAGCAACGGCAAAGCAGCGACCAGCGAACTCCAGCCGAGTGAATCGGCCACAGGATCCAACACCTGGCGATACATGCGTCCGGTTTACCGCCGAACGTCGGCCCAAATCACTGCTTTCATGATTTCGGTCCCCTCGACTCCAACCGCGGCGAGGAAGTTGACTTGCATGCCGGCCAGCGGGTCCTCAGCAGCAGTGAGATTTCAACCTGCGCCGCGATCGAGCTGTTCTCTGAACGTTGTCGCCATTGTCGAATCCATCATGCCGCGCCGCATCGGTGGCGCCAGGGCGTCCGGTGAGGGTTCCCTAGTGAGACAGGCCGCGAAGCGACAAAGAGCTCAGCCATCCGAGTCCGGTTGCGATCGAGATGCGCTGCAAGATCCCACCTTTGCCGCGGAGGCCCAACTGACCTCTGATCGCGGAGCCGAAGAGAAGCAAACTGCCCGCCATTACCGTGCTCGATCCTGCCGAGTAGCAGGCCCAGCGGTAGTCCCTGCTCCGCACGGCGCTGGCCGCGCTGGCCAGGCCAGCGATGGGTATGCCCGCGAAGACAGGGATTCCGCACAGGTTATGCATCTGCCCGGTAAATGTTGGGCGGGTCGAGCCGGCATCGGCCGGCCCCCGGTTCTTCTCGCCGGGACCCTCGTCCGGAAGGTCACCAACGTAATCGGTGACGAACAGTCCCGAGCCAATCAGCCCGATGCCCACTCCCGCGATGAGCGCTGGGACGGCGCGGGGTCCAATGCGCCGCCGATCGGAGCGCGCGAGACCCGCGGCCGCGCATGAATAGAGAACTCCAGCAACGATGAAGTTGGTGCGCTGGTGCCAACCTTGAGGACCGATCGCAAGCGAACTGACCGGGTAGCGCCGCCAATCGTAGCCTCGACGCGCGGCTCCGATCGTTGTGAATGCCGTGACGAAGAGCGGCCCGGCAAGGACACCGCCGAGGATCTGAGCAGAACGAGTGCGTGATGAGCCGCCGGAGACTGACACCTGCCCAGGGTACTAACCGCTGGGCCGTCTGCGGAGAAGACCGAGAGTCGCGAATTTTCGGCCGTCGATACCGGATCAATTTTCGGTGTCCGTCGACAGCTCGGACGACGGATTCCGAGATCGCTCAGCGCGCGGGCGTGACCGACCGCAACCTCTCCCTTATGCCGGAACTCGCGCCCGTTGGACACGCCCTTTCCGGCTATGACTACCAATCCGTCACAGTGACGAATTGTCGCGGGGCGCAGGGTTATTGGGATACCGATGAACGTAGTCGCTCATCGCCGGGCGGGCTTGGAGGCGTCGGCTGGGCATGGGACAACCCCGCCGGAGCCAGAGCCAAATAGGGGTTCGCCCCTACTTCTCCAGGGTGAACTGATTGACATCGAGGTACCCGCCGCGGAACAGGTCCGCGCACCCGGTGAGGTACTTCATGTAGCGGTCGTAGACCTCTTGCGACTGGACCGCGATGGCGTCGTCTCGATGCGCCTCCAGCGCGGCAGCCCAGTGGTCGAGCGTCTTCGCATAGTGTGCTTGGAGCGACTGCACCCGGCTTACTCGAAACCCGGCATTAATGGCATGGGTTTCGACCATCGACGTAGTCGGCAGCCGGCCGCCGGGGAAGATCTCGGTCATGATGAACTTGACGAACCGGGCAACCCTGAGTGTGAGCGGGATACCCAGTCGCGCAGCGTCGTCCTGGGTTATCCCGCAAATCGTATGCAGCAGCATCGATCCGTCGTCGGGCAATGCGTTGTAGGCCATCTCGAAGAAGGCGTCGTAGCGCTCGTGGCCGAAGTGTTCCAACGCGCCGATGCACACGATCCGGTCGACTTTGCCCTCGAACTCCTCCCAACCCTGCAACCGCACCTCGACGCGGCGGTGCGTCGGGACCTTCGCCAGTTTGGCCTCGGCATAGTCGCGCTGTGAACGGCTGAGAGTCAAGCCGATGACGTTGATGTCGTGGGATTCGATCGCCCGTTGCATACCGCCGCCCCAGCCGCAGCCGATGTCAAGCAGCGTCATACCCGGCTGCAGGTTCAGCTTGCCCAGGGCCAGATCGAATTTGGCGTTTTGAGCCTCGTCGAGGGTCATGTCGTCGCGTTCGAAGTATGCGCAGGTGTACCCGAAAGTGGGGCCTAAGAACAGTTCAAAGAATTCGTCCGAGATATCGTAGATCGACTGCAAAGTCTCGTAATGCGGACGTAGCTCACCCATTCATGCGATGTTAGGCCGCCATTTCCTCGGCGGCCAACTTCACCTACGGGAGGCGGCTGACGTCACCGAATCGGATATCGCGGTTGCCGGTACTCATCGACGGCTGCGCGAGAACGGCAAGCGGAACCGGCTCCCCCATGATCCTGCAGATCGCGTCCGAAGCGTGGGCCGTGCACGTGGCGGAGCTTCAGTTGCCTTGCGGTACAACCTTTCGAGCCGACGCTACGCGCTAGTCGCAGGAGCCAGCGTGGCTAGGGTTCAACCAGTATTCCGTCCGCTGATGCGGATTGGAGGAACTCGGGAATGGTGAGGTCCGCGAAGTCATAGACCGGGCCGCTGTCGTCGCCCACCCCCGGTAGACGTCGGGTTCTGGGTTGACGCCGAGGCTGTAGGCCTGAACGCCAGGCCAGCGCGCCCGCTGCTACCCGACATCGTCAACATCTACCGCTCGGGCGCAGGGGGCTAGCTCCAGGGCGCTGAGGACCTCGTCCGGCGGTGAGTGTCCTCGCCGAACCAGGCTTTTGGAGCGTCCATGGGCGGTGCGAAACAGCGGGGATTGCGCGCCTGTCCCCGGGCGAACCCTGGTTCGTATGTGACCAGGGGGCAGAGCGCGTCGATCGCCTTCGGCCGCGCGGAGTGCCCGTCCAGCGGCCGTGCCTGGACCTTGATGATCCCCGTCTCCTCGGCCCGCTGCCGGAACATCCGGTCGGGGAGTGTCGACGCTGACCCCGGGACCACGCCCGGTTCGCCAGATGCACCATCACCAGCGCCGACCGGGCGTGGACCAAGCCTGTCCATCGGTATGCCGCCCATTCTGCGCCCGCAGGGTCCAGCCCTGACTCGCACAGCGCTGCTAGGCGGCGATCGCGAGTTGGCCGCCGGTGACCTGGAGCACCGCGCCGTTGATATAACTCGCGGCGGGTGAACTCAGAAAGACCACCGCGTTGGCGATCTCATCCGGAGCCGCGACGCGCCCGAGCGCGTGGTCGCGGCGAAGCGGTCGGTCAGGCCGGGAGTGGCCGTGGTGCCGGGGGTCTCGGTGGGCCCGGCTTCGATCGCGTTGACCCGTACTCCCGAGCGGCCGAACTCGTCAGCCCACACCCGGGTCAGCAGTTCGAGGCCGGCCTTGGTGGCCCCGTAGATCCCCGAGTCGCGGGCGGGTGCCCCCGCGGCCACCGTGCTCACGTTGACCACCGCCCCGGCGCCCCGCGCGACCATCCCCGGCACCAGCTGTTGCACCAGGATGTAGGGGGCGCGCAGGTTAAGCGCGACGTGCTCGTCGAAGAAAGCGTCGTCGGTCTCGGCGGTGGGTGCAAAACGGTATATGCCGGCGTTGTTGATCAGGATGTCGACCGGGCCCGCCTCGGCGGCCAGCTTGCGAACCTCATCGGGTACTGCGAGGTCGGCCGCCACGAAACGTGCTTTGCCGCCGGCATTTTCGATATCCTGCACCGTCTTGTTGCCGCGCTGGGCGCTGCGGCCGTGCACCACCACCTCCACGCCCCGGCCGGCGAGCTGCAACGCGACGGCGCGGCCAATGCCCGAGGTCGCACCGGTCACCAGTGCGATCGAGCCGTCCGGTGTTGTTCCCATCAGATCATCTCCCGAAATGTCGGTGCACGGCCCGATTAAGGCCGGGCAACAGCGCTAGGCCAATGAAACGCTCAAAGTCCACCGAGCGAAACAGTTCGGCCACATGGATTGCTTATGGCGGCGATAAGCACTGGTTTGAGCCCACAGCGTGGTGGATTCACTGACCGGCATCGGCCCCGGTGCCGGCCGGGCGAAATCTCACACGACCAAACTCAAGACGCCAACCAGGATCATCGCGGCGCCCGCCAATCTGCCACCCACGTCACCGAACGGGATCGTCTTCTCCAGCAGAACGAAGATCGCGATCGCCGCAATCCACAGCAGATTCATCACCCCGCCGACGAACAGCAACCCCATCAGGACCCAGCAGCAGCCCACACAGTAGGCACCCAGCCTCAGCCCCATCCGGAACGCGCCGAGGGTGCCGGTTCGCCAATGTTGGGACAGGAGGTGCGCCGGGGCGCGGCAGTTCCTCAGACAGACATTCTTGATCGGGGTGAGCTGGTAGACGCCAGCCGCGATCAGCAGCGCCGCGCCGAACACGGCGCTTCTGGACACCATCATCGGGGAGAGCAGCGCGGCCCGATCAAGTTCGTACTGGGCGATGGTGGCCACCAGACTGAAGATCGTCCACATCGCGATGTAGCCGCTGACGAAGACGAACGTCGGGGCCAGCGGGTTGTGCTGGGCGGCGGCCTTCCGGGCGACCGCGGCGTACAGCAGGGTCATCGGTGCCGCGGTAGGGACCATCATGGCGACCATCATCACGGCCCACATCGCCAGTCTCAGGCCGAACTCGGTCGCCGTCCACGGCTGCACCCGGGTCATGGCGTCCATCATCGGCGCCATCGAATGACCCCCCATGCCCGCCGACCCGGCCGCCATTCGGCGCGCGGTCACCACGACGTACACCCAGGCTGCGACGGTGATGCCGGCCAGACCGGCCAATACGGCCAGCCGGTCTCGATGGCGCCAGACGGCAGACGTGGTCAGCGGATGACCCCGTCCTGGTTCATATGCACAACGTTGAGCCGGGCGAAGCTGTCCTTCAAATCAAGCTCGACTCCCACCCGGGCGGTGGTGCTGCCGTTGCCCATCTCGGCATAGGTGGGTACCCGTCCGGCATGTTGATGCGTGTCCTGAGTGGCGCGCCGGTGTATGGACTGATGATCGGCGTCCCGCGTGCCTCGACGAGCCCGTCAATCGTGAGGCTGGCCGTTCGCTGATCGACATCGATCGACAGTTCGATGGGCGCGTACAGCGTGTCCAGCACGGTGGTCATCGTGCTGCCGTATACGAAGTAGTGCGTCGCTCCGGGGGTAGTCGACTCGCCATGAAGGATCTTCGCCAGTCCTTCCCGCTGAGCCGGATCCGCCCGTTCTTCGATGATGACCTGTTGCGTGCCGCTGCCCTCGGCCACCTCACCCGGCCAGTACATGAACATCGCCCAGTTCAGGCCGCCGAGATCGGTGTCGTTGAAGGTTCCCTGTTCGATATGACCGCACATCGCCGTCTCGCAGTGCCCATGGGTGGATTTGGCACCGAACTGGCACGGACAGCCCCAGGCGCAGTTGCAGTTCGTGAACTCCGTACCACGAATCATCCATCGATCAGCCATCGGATTCTCCTCGTCCCGCATTCAACACATTGCCCTCCATTGGGTCTCGCACTGTCCGCAAAAGGCGGACAGTGCGGTCGGTGTGCGGCATGGTGGTGGAATGACGAGCCAGAAGGTTCCGGGCCCGAAAGATATCAAGGCTGCCGCGCAGGCGGCGGCGGAGACCGCCCAAGCGGTGGCCAGTGGGGCGATGCGCATCCCGCCGGCGTCGATACAGATCGCCAGTCAACTGCCGGATCTGCTGGAGAATCTCGCGACAGCCACTGAGCGTCTCAACACTGCGATCGATCGCGCGGAAAGGTACATGGCTCTGGCTGAACCCATGGTCCGCACCCTGGATGCGGTGTTGCCCCAACTGGAAGCGCTTGTCGCGACGGGCAACGACGTATACACAGCGGTGTCGTCGATCCCCGGCGTCTCCACACTGGGACGACTGGCCACTCGCGCCACGGACGCTCCACCGAGAACGCGGCCCTCGAAGAGTCGGTCCGCGCAGCGGGATTCGTGACCGCCTCGGCGATCACCTCGCCGGGGAATGAATCCAGTCCCGCGGCCGCAGCCGCCACGTCGCCCGGGCATAGTCGAGTTCGGAGTGGGGCCACTGCGTGACGATACGGCCGGTGGGTGACCGGTAGTAGCTGTCGCATCGCGTCCAGATCGTCTGCTCCAGCTCGGCGGAAATCTTCTCGTTGAATCGGTCTTCGGCCTCGGGACGCACATCCACGAACCCGCCGCGGCGCGCGAGCCGACTCACCGCACTGGCCACCAGCCGCGCACCGGCCTCCAGGATGTAGATGATCGAGTTGGCGCCCTGATTGGTGTTCGGACCGTAGAGCATGAAGAAATTCGGGAACCCGCTGACCGCGGCACCAAGGTAGGCACGCGGGTCCAGACCCCAACGGTCGTGCAGACTTTCGCCACCGACCCCGACCACATCCAGGCCCGACAAGTAGCTACTGGTTTCGAACCCCGTCGCCAGCACGAGCACGTCGACCCCGACGGCGGCGCCGCCCGCGGTGATCACCGAGCTGCTGGTGACCCGCCGGATCGGATCCGTCACCAGATCGACGTGGGGGCATTGCAAAGCCGCATAGTACTTGTCGCCCAGCAGGACTCGCTTGCAGCGGAACGGATAGCGAGGTGTCAACGCGTCGCGCAAGCCCTCATCGGCGACGTGCCGGCCGAGAAAGCCCTCGGAGAGCTCCTGGACCGCGGCCAGTCGCGGGTGATCGGGCGTCAGCGCGGTGTTGGCGTGTTGCAGTCGCCACAGCCGCCACCGCTCGCGCTGGGCTGCCCACGGACGACGGAAGCGCGACAGCTCATCGATGGTATAAGCGCGGTCTTCCTTGGGCACCATCCAGGGCGGCGTGCGCTGGAAAACCGTCAGTTGCGCTGCCGTACCGGCAAGTTCGGGTACGACCTGCACACCACTGGCCCCGGTGCCGATCGACCGCCACCCGCTTGCCGGCCAAATCGACAGCTGGCGTCCCATTGCGCAGTGTGCATCACGTCGCCAGCGAAGTCCGCAAGCCCCTCGATATCGGGGTAGCGCGCGGCGCCGAACAATCCGACCGCGCTGACCACGACGTCCGCGACAACCGCACGGTCGGGTTGGCCGCCCGCCAGCTCCACCTCCCAGTGCAGCCGCTTCGGAGTTCCAGCGCAGGCCGCGAACGGACGTGCCGAGCATGAGATGGCGACGAAGGTCGAAGTCGTCGGCGACCGTCTCCAGATAGGCGAGGATCTCCGGCTGATTGGCGTAGGTACGGCTCCACGCCCGATTCGGGGCGAACGAGAACGAGTACAGGTGACTCTGGATGTCGCAGGCCGCGCCCGGATACACGTTCTGCCGCCAGGTGCCGCCGACACCATCGGCGCGCTCGATGATCAACAGGTCGTCGATGCCTTTGCGCCGCAACGCCACCGCCGCCGCCAGTCCACCGAAACCCGCGCCGATGATGACCACTCTCGGCGAGGGGCGGCGTCGAGTCAGCCCCCGCACCCGGCCGGCGAAATATCTGCGGCCTGAGGTCATCGACGTACGCCCAGGTGGACGTCGAGTCCCTCCAGCGATCCCTGGTCCCGCCAGGCCTCGAGGATGTCGGCGTACTCGGTGGGGCTGCCGAAAAAGAAGCTGCCCTGTCGGGTCTTCGCGTTCGCCTGCCCTTCCCGGTTGTAATAGCCTGGCGTGCAAGACTTTGCCCGCGCGGCGCTCGCCCCGGACCGTTGAATCACCGTCTTAACCCACGCCGCTTCGGCCTCAGCGCAGGCTTCCAGCCTCCGTCGCGTCATGACTTAGACACCAGGCGATCACCCAGGCCGTGTGCCGCGCCTGAACGTCAAGGAGATAGGGGAAGTTCACCGTGAAGCCCGACTGGGCGATGCTGAGCACGAAGCAATTCGGGAAGCCGTGCACGCTCAGGCCGTGGAAGGTGCGGACGCCGTCGCGCCATTTGTCGGTGAGCGTCACACCGCCCCGGCCGACGATTTCGAAACCCGCTCGCCGTGAATATTCGGTGCCCACCTCAAACCCCGTCGCGAAGATGAGGCAATCGATGCTGTGCTCCGCGCCGTCCACCACGACCCCGCCGGCGGTGATCCGCTCGACGCCCCGGCCACGGGTATCGACCAGAGTGACGTTGTCGCGGTTGAACGTCTGCAGATACTCGTCGTGAAAGCACGGCCGTTTGCAGAAATAGCCGTACCAGGGCTTGAGAGCTTCCGCGGTGGCGCGGTCGGCCACGATCGAGTCGACGCGGGCCCGGATATCCTCCATTTTGGCGAAGTCGGCCAGATCCGACTGCGCGCAAACGCTCTTCGTCGGACATCCCGGCAATACTGGTCTGCCGCATCACGAACAACTTCTTCACGATGCTGGTCCAGGCGTCGTTGACCAAGTCCTCGTCGGCTTCACCGCCGGCGGTGAGCAGCTGAAAATTCTCGATGCGGCGGCGCTGCCAACCGTCTTGCAAACCTGCCGACCAGGCCCGATCTGTTTGTCGGTTGCCGCGAACATCAACCGTCGACGGGGTGCGCTGAAACACCAGCAGATGGTGGACCGATCTCGCCAGGTGTGGAACGCACTGGATGGCGGTGGCGCCGGTGCCGATGATTCCGACCCGCTTGTCCGACAGCTTGGCCAGGTCGGAGCCGGTGTAGTCGTAGTCCCAGCGGCTGGTGTGAAACGCATGTCCGCCGAACGCGCGTAATACCCTCGATGCCAGGCAGTTTCGGCTTCTGCAGATACCCGTTCGCCATCGCGACGAAACGCGCCCGAATCGCGTCACCGTGATTGGTCGATATGATCCAACGCGAAAGTGCTGGATCCCAACGAATCTCATCACTTCCGTCTGAAGACAGATGTCGCGATACAGGTCGTAGTGTTCGGCTATGCGCCGGCAGTGCGCAAAGATCTCATCACCCTTGGCGTACTTCTCGGTGGGGACGTAGCCCAACTCCTCCAGCAGCGGCATGTACACGTACGACTCGACGTCACACGCAATGCCCGGGTACCGGTTCCAGTACCAGGTGCCGCCCACATCGGCGGCCTTGTCGATCAGCCGGATGCTCTGCACGCCCAGTTCCCGGAGCCGGGCCCCGGTGAGCAGTCCCCCGAAACCGGCGCCGATGATCGCGACATCGACCTCGTCGGCGATCGGGTCGCGGGCGAAATGCGGATCACTCCACGGATCGTCGGCAAATCCAGCAAATTGGCCTGCGATTTCGACGTACTGCGCGACCCCATCGGGACGCAATCTCCGGTCCCGCTCAAGGGCATATTTCTGCCGCAGCGCATCTACGTCGAATGCCACGCGGCGTCCTCCACCCGGCTCTAGCTAAGGTCCTCCCGGGAATCTTGAACCAGTTCCGAGATTCTGGCAAGGACGACATCAAACGTCACTGTGGGGAATACGCGTAGGACTTGAGCTTGCTGACGATGTGGGCGAGGGTCATCGTCGCGTCGGTCGCAACGGCAATCATGAATTCCTCCGCGTCATCTATGTCGAAGTCGCCCAGCTCGATTCCGTTGATGTGCAGAAAGGTCCATGCTGCTGCCCAGGCGGTGCGCTTGTTGCCGTCAACCAGGGCGTGGTTGCGCGCGATCGATTGCAGAAGCGCCGCGGCCTTGGCCAGATCGTCGGGGTATGCATCCAGCCCGAACGCGGTCGCGCGCGGCCTGGCGACGGCGGCGTCGAGCAGGCCGTAATCGCTGACCGTCAGTATCTGACCGACAGCGGCGGCGCCGGCGGTGAGAACGTCGTCGCGGTCGAGATATTCGGTCACGCCAAACGTTCGTTGAGCTCTGCGGACCTTGCGGCGACAATCTTCGATGCCTCGGCGACCCGGCGCTTGTGCTCGCTTGCCGCGGAAAGGATCGCCCGGTGCGCGAACGCGCGCAAAGACATCTCGTCGCCGGCCGCTGCAGTGCGCACGACCTCAAGCTCCTCATCCGTAAATGGGATGTTAAGCGACGGCATACATTGATGGTACCATCATTGGTACCAAATCCGGTACTGGCCTGGATCCAGCTAGGTCTCTGCAGCGATGAGCCGTGACAGGCACCCACTACGCTTAAACGTAGGCGTCCCAGCCAGTGACGGCTCAACCATGTCGTCGGCTTCAAGCCGCGACTCTATCCAGGAGCGCCCGATGATCAAGGTTTTCGGATACCTCAAGCGCAAACCCGGCCTGTCGCCGCAGGAGTTCGCCGACTACTACGAGCACCACCATGTACCACTCGTGCTGAGCACGGCATTCATGCCAATGGTCTACAAGCGCAACTACATCCAGCGCGGCGATGCCTTCAACATCGAAGGCGATGAGATCGGCTTTGACTGCATGACCGAACTCGTCTTCACTGACCGGGACGACCTGTCGGCGTGGATGGGCCGCCCCGGCGGCGATGAAATCGCCCGAGACGAAGAGAATTTCATCGATCGGGCCGCGACGCGCGCATACGTGGTGGACGAGCGCACGAGCGCAAGCTGAATATCCGCTTCGCGGCCATTTCGCCCCGTCGGTGCGGATCGCGGCGGCCACGGCGGTTGCCCGTGCGCGGGTCTCGGGCGTCAGTGTCTTCCTCAGGGCGGCCGACAGGGACTCGGCGGTCGGAGTCGGACCGTCGTGGGCTGTGCCGATGCCCAGCTCGGCCACCCGGCCGGCCCAGTACGGCTGGTCTGCTATCTGGGGCACCCCCACCTGAGGCGCGCCGGCCCGGGGGCCGTCGTCGTGGTGCCCGCGCCGCCGTGGTGGATGACCGCGGCCATCCGGGCGAACAGCGCCTGCTGGTCGACCTCGCCGACCACGAAGCAGTCGTCTCGGTCGTCGATCGCGGCCAGGTCGGCCCAGCCGCGGGCCACGACCGCGCGGCGGCCCTGCGCGCGGATCGCCTCGATCGCGACCCGGGCGGCGTCCTCGCGGGGCGCGCACGCTGCCGAAGCTCACGTACACCGGCGGCGCGCCCGCGCTCAGGAAGGCCTCCAGGTCGGCCGGGAGTGGGCGGTCGTCCGGCAGATCCACGCACCCGTCTGCACGACGTCGAGGTCCGGCGAGCCGGGCCACGGGCCAAGGGTCGGGTCCGCCGCCAGCCACGGCCGGTCGGTGAAAACGTGATCGCGCACGTTGTGCACCGGTGGCAGGCCCATCGACGCCCGGCGGGCGTTGAGCGGCGGGCCGTACAGCGTCTGTATCCGCTCTGCGTCCACCGCCCAGCGCACGCGGTTGTCCGTCACGCCCGGCGGGAACGGCCGGCCCGGCCGCGGCAGCGGCGAATGGTGCGGCGACGGCAGCACCGGAGGAATGAAGCACACGAACACGTACGGGATGCCGAGTTTCTCGGCCATCTCCCGCTCCCCGGCGGCATGCCGGTCGCTACCAGCACGTCACACCCCTCGGCCGGCGCGGCGACCGCGTCGAAGCGCGCCGCGACCAACTCGGCCGCGACCCGCGGCGCGTCCGCCGCCGACGGCTTCACCCTGTGCACCAGCGCGCGCGCCGACTGGCCGACCGGGACCATCGGCACACCGACCCGGGCCGCCTGCTCCGCGAAGTCCGGCGGCGCGCACATCCGCACCGCCGCGCCAAAAGCCCGCAACTGCACCGCCAGGCCCAACATCGGCTCGACGTCCCCGCGCGACCCCCACGTCGACAACAACACACGTCATGCGGTTACCCCCGTTTCCCCAGGTCCCGGGCTCGAGTCCCGGCCTGAGCCCGCCATTCTGCGGCACCACCGGGGTCTTGCCGCAAGACCCCTGTGCGTTATGTGAGAGTGGAAAGGTGTGTAGTTCCGCTTCCATTGGGGTCCGGTCTGGACCGCCCTCTCTTCAGCAATGCGCGGGTGGGGTCGTTGCCGCCGGGGCCGGACCGACCACGTTGCAGGTGGCGGGAAGCCCGGGATGGGTGCCAGCCGTAACGACATGGGCGCGTTGATCGGCAATCGTAGAAGGCTCCGATAGGGCCAGCCGTCGAAGGAATTCCAGGTGCAAAAGAGACTGACCCCGTATGTTCGGCCCCGGTGTTGTCCTCGACCGGCGACACGTCCTGCTCGGCTTGGCGGCCGTCGGCGGCTTTCTGGCGGTGGATTTCGGCGCGGTGCTGTACGCGGGGGCCTGGCTGACCGGCGAGCGGCTGACACCACGGGGTTTCATGGATGCCTTCAAACGCGTCTACGGCTCCCATCCGGGCTTCCGACGAAACCACGCCAAGGGGGTCGCCGTCGCGGGTTACTTCGACAGCAACGGCGCCGGTCAAGAAATCTCGAAGGCCGCGGTGTTCCGGCCGGGGCGTACGCCTGTGGAGGGCCGGTTTTCGTTGGCGGGAGGCAATCCCACGGTGGCGGACATGATCGACACCGCCCGGGGTTTCGGCTTGGTGTTCGGCTATCCCGGCCCTGCGCAATGGCGAACGGCGATGCTGAATCTCCCTGTTTTCCTCGACAATTCGGCGCAGGGATTCTATGACCGCCTGCTCGCGTCCAAGATCGTGCCCGGCACGGGCAAACCCGACCCGGCGGCCATGGCACGTTTCCTGGCTGAACATCCGGAAACGGCGAGGGCAATGAAAATCATCAAAGCGCACCCGCCGACGCCGGGCTTTGGCGACAGTACTTTCGGTGGTCTCAACGCGTTCTACTTCGTCAACGAGTCGGGCGCCCGTACCGCCGTTCGCTGGTCGTTCGCTCCCATCGGTCAAGTACTGCCCCCGGTGCCGCGATCCTCAGGGCCGAATGCGTTGTTCGACGATCTCATCCGGCAGATCGAATCGAGACCGCTGCAATGGAAGCTGCTCCTCACGCTGGGTGCACCGACGGACCCCGTCAATGACGCGACGGTGCCCTGGCCGCCCGAGCGCCGGGTAATCGAGGCCGGCACATTGACTCTCACTTCGGTCATGACCGAAAGCGCCGGCAATGCGCGCGACGTCAACTTCGATCCGATGGAGCTTCCGGACGGTATCGAGCCATCTGATGATCCGCTGCTCAGTGCACGATCGGCGGTTTACGCGGCGTCGTTCCGGCTTCGAGCCGGCGAGCCCAAGAGTGCGCCTGCGGTCAACGTCGGTGCGGTGGCGCTGTGAGCACCACGGTGGACGACCACGCCGCGACGACAGCGGAACCGCAACGATTCACCGCGCTGAGCCGAATCCTGCACTGGCTGACCGCGATCCTGGTGTTCTCGATGTTGCTCATCGGGTTCACCATGGTGAGCACCGTCACCGACTACGCAACGCTGCTCATCATCCACAAAACGCTCGGGGTGGTCATCCTTGCGGTGGTGATCATTCGAGTCGTCAACCGGCTCACCCACCGGCCCCCGCCGCTGCCCCCGACAGTGGGACGGTTCGAACACGTCCTCGTCGTGACGTCCGAGATGTCGCTCTACGCACTCCTGTTGGCTCAACCGTTGGTCGGCTGGGCGATGGTTTCGGCCGCCGGTCGCCCGCTCGTCGTTGTTCGGGTCGCTGTATCTGCCCCGCATCGCCCCGGTGAATCTGGAGCTGTTCTGGGTACTGCGCCAGACCCATTCGGTTCTGGCCTTCCTGCTGGTCGCCGTGGTGGCCGCGCACGTATCCGCGGTCCTGCTGCACACCATCACCTTGCGAGACAAAATGCTGGCCCGCATGACATTTCGGCTGTCTCGGACCCGCTCGCGCAAGGCGCAGCCGGTCACCAGCGGTGAGCCGGCAGCACCTGCGACAGCTGCCGAATAGCCACGCCCACTGGCGATGCCGCGGTCAGGCGCCGTTACTCCGTGTTGAGCTTCACTGCGCCACGAACGAGCGCGGTGAACGCGTTCTCGTCCAGCTTGTCGCCCTCGAGGATGTCGATGGCGCGCCTGATGTTGCCGTCGAGGCTGGAATTGAAGAGGCCCGACGGGTCGTCGAGCAAGGCGCCATTGGCGAATGTGATCTTCACCTTGTCCTTGTAGGTCTCACCGGTGCAGATCATTCCGTCGTGGTACCACGTCGGAACCCCTCGCCACTTCCACTCTTCGACCACGTCACGGTCGGCCTGCTTGATGAGCTTTCGGACCCGCGCGAGCACGTCTCCCCGCCAGTCACCAAGCTCGTCGATCCGGGCGTCGATCAGCTCGGCGGGGCTTGCCTGCGTGTCTTGCTTGCCGTCTTGCTTGCTGTCTCTTGCTGTCTTGCTTGCTCTTCGCCATTCAGCGCAGCTCCTGGATGCGGACCATGTTTCCGGCGGGATCGCGCAGAGCGCAGTCGCGGACCCCGTAGGGCTGCTCGGTCGGCTCCTGGACCACCTCCACGTCCGCCGGCCTGCAGCTGTTCGAAGGTGCCGTCGAGGTCCTTGGTGGCCAAAAGAAGCGTGCCGAACGTGCCCTTGGCCATCATCTCACCGATGATGCGGCGCTCGTCATCGGTGTGGCCGGGGGTCGCGGCCGGCGGGTACAGCACGATCGACGTGTCCTGACCCGGAGGGCCGACCGTGATCCACCGCATCGCGCCGCCGCCGACATCGAGGCGGACCTCGAAGCCGAGGATGTCGCGATAGAAAGCCAGGGAGGCGTCGGGGTCATCGTGCGGGAGGAAGCTCGAGTGAATGGTGATGTCCATGGCGTTCACGCTAGGTGCAGCTCGGTGATCGGCGCTTCTCGATTCCTGATCGGTCTGGTGACCTGTTTGTCCACACACGACGGAATCCCCTCCGTCACCCCGGCGCTCTGTTCCCGATACGTGCTGGGCGGCATGCCGACCAGCTCGGTGAAGCGGGTGCTGAAGGTGCCCAACGACGCGCAGCCCACGGCGAAGCACACCTCGGTGACCGACAGGTCGCCACGGCGCAGCAGCGCCATCGCCCGCTCGATGCGCCGCGTCATCAGGTACGCGTACGGCGACTCCCCGTAGGCCAGCCGGAACTGGCGGGACAGGTGCCCGGCCGACATGTTCACGCCGCGCGCGAGTGCCTCGACGTCCAACGGCTGCGCGTACTCCCGGTCCATCCGGTCGCGGACCCGGCGCAGAAGCACCAGGTCGCGCAGACGCTGAGCTTCGTCGGGTCTGCGAGTCACAGCAGCGATCGTACGTCGCCCGGTCTATTCGTAGTTGAGACCGGCGCCCGGAATCGAACCGCGTGAAAAGTCGATCTGCGCCGCAGGGTTGGCAACGGCGGTGACCAATCCCGAGCCGAACGCGCCCCGATGGTCGAACAGCGTCGCCGTGCCGACGGCAATACCGTCTGATGCCCAGTGCGAGTCCGCTTGCACGCCGATCCAGTCATCGACGGGCATTCGAGAGAACGCCGCCGTCAGGTCGCCGTTGATATAACCGATGCCCTGGGTGCCGAGGTTCGTCACCAGGCTGGTCGCCTCGGCGATGATGACGGCGCGAACAAACGGGGAGTTCTTTTCTCCCGCAACCACTTCGATGGCATCGTTGTAGAAGCGCTTACGCGAGTCGTTCTGGTGCTCCCCCGGCGATCGGGTCCAGCCGACTTCATCGCTGCCCACATACGGCATGATCCCGCCGTCCGGTGGTGGCGGCTGCACAAACGACGTCGGCGCAGTCCACTGACGGCCCGGCGGCGCCGACGACGTCCGGTACTGCACCAGCGTCGCCCGCGCACGGTGCGCCCGTCCTGCACCACATCGCATTCCGCGCTGCGCACCCGTCGCCCGTCACGCACAACTCGGGCATCGATCGTCGTCGGCCCGTTACGTGCGGCCCTGAACAGGTCTGCGGTGAACCGGGCGGGCATGAAGTCGTCAGATCCGCAATGGTTTTCGAGCGCGCGCGCGGCCAACCCGACGACAGCCGGTCCATTGAGATGATCGTCGCCCCAACGACTCCGCGCAACAGGCGTCGGCAGATACGCGCCGTCCTCGGTCAGCGTGAAATGCGCCGGTGCTGTCGACATTCGACCATCGTCGCACAGCGCCCCATCGGCTAGGTGTTGCGCCCGCCGTTGACGCCCAAGATCTGGCCGGTGATGTAGCCCGCCTCCTCGGAGATCAGGAAAGCGCATGCGGCAGCGATGTCTTCGGGCTTACCCATGCGACGGACCGGGGTCGCGTCGATGGTCGCCTGCACGTTGCCGAGCATGCCGCGAGCTTCCGCGTTGCGCAGCATCGGCGTATCGACGAAGCCCGGCGGCACTGCGTTGACCGTGATGCCTGCGGGTCCGTACTCCAGCGCCAGCGATTTCGTCAGCCCGTTGACCGCCGACTTCGCGGCCACATAGTGCGACATATTGGCCGTGCCGGAATGAGTACTCGACGAGGAGATGTTCACGATGCGGCCCCAACCCGCGTCGACCATGTCGGGCAGTACCGCCTGGATGCAGTGGAACACGCCGTTCAGGTTCACGTCGATGACCTTCTGCCATTCGTCGAAGGTGAGCTCGGTGAACCGCTTGAACCCGTCCAGGCCGGCCGCGTTGACCAGGATCGCCACCGGCCCCAACTGCGCGCGGATCGCCGACACTGCGGCCTGGACTTGCGTGCGATCGGTCACATCCGCGGTCTGCGCGAACTCGTCGTCGGACGGGTTCAGGTCGATGGTGGCGACGTGGTAGCCGTCGGCCCGCAGCCGATCCGCGGTGGCCCGGCCGATGCCCGAGCCGCCTCCGGTCACGACAGCGGTTTTCATGCCAAGTCCTCGAGTGTCTTGATGATTGGCGACCTACCTTACTCGGAGTGAGCTGCGGGCCCGCCGCGCCTCAGGGACCGGAACTACCATGGTCGGGACGACGTCACAGGGGGAACCGGTCCACATGAGTGAACTCAAGTATCTGGAATTGCACGGCGACCGCGTCGCGTACCGGGATGCGGGCAGCGGTGAGACGGTGCTGCTCATCCACGGGATGGCGGGAAGTTCAGACACCTGGCGGGCCGTCATCCCACTGCTGGCCAAGAAGTACCGCGTGGTGGCGCCGGACCTGCTCGGCCACGGGGAATCCGACAAGCCGCGGGGTGACTATTCCCTTGGCGCGTTCGCGGTATGGCTGCGCGATCTGCTCGACGAACTGGGTGTCACCCGCGCGACGATCGTCGGCCAGTCGCTCGGCGGCGGCGTCGCCATGCAGTTCGTGTACCAGCACCCCGACTATTGCCAGCGGCTGGTGCTGATGAGCAGCGGGGGCCTTGGCCCCGACGTGGGATGGACGCTGCGGCTGCTGTCAGCGCCGGGCGCCGAACTGATCCTGCCCGTCATCGCACCGACGCCGGTGCTCACCGTCGGGAACAAGCTGCGCTCGTGGTTGACCTCCGCCGGAATACAGTCGCCCCGCGGCGGCGAAATGTGGCGCGCCTACTCGTCTTTGGCGGATGCGCAGACACGACAAGCCTTCCTGCGGACGCTGCGATCGGTCGTCGACTATCGCGGCCAAGCGGTGAGCGCACTGAATCGGCTGCACTTGACCTCCCAGATGCCCACCATGGCGATCTGGGGTGATCAGGACCAGATCATTCCCGTCACCCATGCCTATGCCGCGGCGGCCGCCCGGCCGGGTAGCCGCCTGGAGGTCCTCGCCGGCGTCGGCCACTTTCCCCAAGTCGAGCGTCCCGTCGAAGTCGCCGACCTGATCGACGACTTCATCGTCACGACGAGCGAACCCGCGAACGAGCCAGTCGATATCCCCCGTACAACACCGCAGCCACCAGCAGATTGACGAAGTACGCGACGTCGGCGCCGTGCCAGGCCCTGGCAATCGGGCCCTCGAGCAGCGAGGTGTTCATGAACGGGATCGCCGCGGCGTAGGCCAGCACGAACACGATCACGGCGGCCACCGCGTCCCGGCGATCGGTCGGTTCCTCAGCGGGGTTGATGGCCGCCCGGCCGCCGATGCGCAGCAGCCAGTCGACGACGACGACCGCGACGAACGCGGGAATCCAGTAGCTCACCAACAGCAGCACGTCCTGGAAGCGGGTCGCGGTGTCGGCGGCGTGCAGCCACAAGATCAACGCGAACGCGAGCACAGTCACGATCACGGCCGACACCGGCCTGCGGACCCGCACGCCGATGGTCTGCAGGGCCAGTGAGCCGCTGTAGTCGTTCATCACGCCCGACCCGATCGCGGCCAGCGCGATCACGACCAGTGCCACCCCGCCCAGCAGGCCCCCGCCCATCACCGCCCGGACACCCTCGGCGGTTTGGTCGGACACCACGTTGCCCGCCGCAATGCCGATGCCCTGAACGAAGATGTACGCCAACACTATTCCGGCGAACGTGAACCCGAACACCCGCGCCCGCGACGAGTCGGCAGGCAGGTAGCGGCTGAAGTCAGCGGCGTAGCTGGCCCACGACACCGCGAGGCTGAACGCGATGGTCACCTCGAGTACGAACGCGCCGGCGAGATCCGCGCCGTGCACGCTCGCTGGGGTGACGACCTGATGTCCGCCAACAAGTTTCACGGCGAACACCAGGAACGTTATGAATAAAACTACGGTCAGCACCGCCTGCAGCCGGTGGATCACCTCGTAGCCGAAGAAACCCACCGCGCCCTGCACACTCAGCACGATCAACACGGCCACCCAGAACGGGATGCCCAACAGCACGGCAACGGCTTCCCCGCCGAACAGCCCGACCAGGGCATCCCACGCGATCGACGACAGCCACTGCAGCGCGGCCGGCAGCACCACCCCGCCACCAAACGCCATCCGCGAATTCGGCAGCTGACCGGCGCCCGTGCGCGGGCCCCACGTCGACAAGTACCCGACCACCAGCGAGCCCAGCACCGTGCCGATCACCATCGCCGCCAGTCCGAGCCAGAAGCCGAGGCCGAGCACGATCGCCAGCGCGCCGGTGAATACCCCGGTCATGTTCACCTGCGGGGCGAACCACACCGTGAACAGCCGGCGGGGCGTGCCGTACCGCTGATCTTCTGCGATGGGCGCGATGCCGTGTGTCTCAACGGACAAATCGCCCGCCCCGGACGGACGGTGACCGATGAACGTTGATTCAATAAGACCGCTCATCGGTCCATTCGATCACGACTATTGCCAGGGCCGAACCGAACAGGGGCTAACGATCGGAGCACGCCGTGGTCGAGACCGACGCGCCGCGGTCCAGCCTCGGCGCTGACGCGCCCGTCCGGCGGCCGTGGCTGCTGGTCGCCGGCCTGTCGGTGGTGGTCCTGACCGTCGCCGTGCTGCAGACCGCCGTCGTCCCGGTGCTCGGCGTCATCGCCCACCAACTGCACTCGTCGACAGTGGCGGTCAGCTGGGCGGTCACCGCGAATCTTCTGGCCGCCGCCGCCACCACCCCCCTGATCGGCCGGCTGGCCGACCTGCACAGCAAGAAGCGGGTGCTGCTCACGGTGCTCGTCGTCGTGCTGTTCGGCTCGGTCCTTGCCGCCACCACCTCGTCGCTGGCCCTGCTGATCATCGCCCGGGTGTTGCAGGCCGCCTCCTACGGGCTCTACCCGATCAGCATCGCGATCCTGCGCGAGGAGCTGCCCGAGGACCGAATGGGGTCGGCGATGTCGGTGCTGTCGGGCACGCTGGGTTTCGGCGGCGGCACCGGGCTGGTGGTGGTCGGCCTGCTGATGAGCGGCAACGCCGGGTATCACCGCGTCTTTTGGCTGACGACGGGCTTCACGCTCCTGGTCATCGCGATCGCCGTGCTGCTGGTGCCCGCCCGGCCGCGCAGCTCGACGGGAACCATCGACTGGCTCGGGGCCGCCGGCCTGGCCGCCGGGCTGTCGGCACTCCTGCTGGCGATTTCACACGGCCACTCGTGGGGCTGGTCGTCCCCGGCGACGCTGGGCTGCGCGGGGTGCGGCATCGTTGTTCTCGCCGCCTGGTGGTTCTGGGAGCGACACGCCGAGCAGCCGCTGGTGTCCACCGAGATGATGACCCGGCGACCGATCATGCTCACCAACCTCGCCACCGTGTTCGTCGGCATGGGACTGTACTTCGCGTTCCTCGGGCTCACGCAATTCGTCCAAATCCCCCACCGCGCAGCGGGATACGGCTTCGGGGCGACCGTGCTGGAGGCCAGCGTCGTCTACCTGCTGCCCGGAGCGGTCACCGGCTTCCTGGTCGCGCTGATCAGCGGCCGCTTCATCGACCGATTCGGCGCCCGGCCGGTGCTGATGATCGCGGCGGTGGCGGGGATCGCGGGATTTCTGTTCATCGCGCTGGCTCACGATGCGCCGTGGCAGATCATCGCGGCCAGCATCCTGGCCAACGCGTACATCAGCCTGGGTTACGGCGCGCTGCCCGCACTGGTGGTCGGCGAGGTCGACGCCGGCGAGACCGGCGTGGCCACCAGCATGAACGCGATCGCCAGGACCGTCGGAAGCTCGGCCGCCGCGGCGCTGGTCGCGCTGCTGCTGGGCCGCACCACCGCCGGTGTGCCGATGGAGAGCAGTTTCGTCGCGATCTTCGTCGGCGGCGCCGTCACCGCCGCCCTGGCGATGGTGTTGATCGCGCTGTCCCGGCCGCGCGCGCGACCTATCGAATCCATCGAGGCCCGCTACGATTCGCGGGCGATGAACCACGAATGGGGCTAACGAAGCCGGTAGTCGAGCTGGACGGTGACCTTGACGCGGCCGCTGTCGTCGCGGTCGGCGACCCCGTGCCCGGTGCGGTCGGCGCCGTCGAGCTTGAGCAAGGTGATCGGGCCGCCCTCGCCGAGGAAGTTGCGCCACCACGTCTTGTTGTCGGGCGACATCACATTGATGACGATCGTGTCGCCCGAGCGCCGGTAACCCACAGGCGTTTGGATCGTTTTGCCCGAACGCCGTCCGACATACCGAATGTTGATCATCCCGCGCCGCACGAACTGACCCACCACGGGCGCGTCGATCACGCCGACGAACAGCTTGTTGACGATCCCGACGATGGGTGAATCGTATATTCCTCGTGTCATGAGCCGAGCCTAGCCCATCGAGATCTGCACAACGGCTGTGGTTTTCGCTGGCTAACCGCCCTCGGTGTCATCCGCAGACTTCAGCGGGCACCGGCGAGGATCTGGCGCCGGTGCGGGCCGCACCGATGCCGGCGGCGACGACAAAGCAGATGCCGACCACGCCGCCGGGACCCGGCACCTGATCCAGCACCACAAGACCGACGATCATCGCGAACGCGGGCTCCAGGGCCATCAGCGTGCCGAACGCGGCGGTGGTCAGCCGGCGCAAGGCCTGCATTTCGAGCGCGAACGGCACCACCGGCAACAGGATCGCCAGCCCGACCCCGATCAGCAGGATTTCGGGGGTGATGCGCGGCAGCACCGACGGGCCGACGACGATCGTGGCCACCAGGCCGGCGACGGGCATCGACACCGCCAGCCCGGTGATGCCCGCGACCTCGTCTCCGACGCGCTGGGTGAGCAGGATGTAGCCCGCCCAGCTTGCCGCAGCGGCCAGCGCGTAGAGCACGCCGACCGGGTCGACTGCTCCGGCCCACGGCTGGGTCAGCACGACGACGCCGACCACGGCCAGTCCCGGCCACACCAACCGGTGCGCGCCCTTGCCGTGCGCCACCGCGACACCGAGCGGCCCCAGGAATTCGAGCGCGCTGGCGGTGCCGAGCGGAATGCGGCCGAGTGCGGCCATGAACAGCAGGGTGACCGCCGCGGTGACCACGCCGAGGACCACGCAGACCCGGAAAGTGGCCCAAGTGAACGCCGCTGCTCGTGGCCGGACGATGACGAGCATCAGCACCCCGGCCCAGGCCAGCCGCAGCCAGGCCGCGCCCTCGACGCCGATACGGTCGATCAGCGTCACGGCGACCGCGAGGCCGACCTGCACGCACAGCATCGAACTCATCGCCATCAGGGCGCCGGTGCGGGCCTGGTACCGGGCTGGGTACGTCGTCACCCCCGCATTCAACGACACCAACACCGTTCGGGTCCACGTGATTTTCCTTGACATACCGTTCGTAGATCATGAACGTTTGGTGGGTGAGGATGCGGGGATCGCGGCCGCTG
>CAVTDY010000013.1:0-89240 GCA_963733605.1 uncultured Actinomycetota bacterium | reverse complement strand
AATAGCCAGCGCGCTGGCACATTTAATGCCAGCGCGCTGGCATATAAAGCGCCCCAAGGGAATTCGTACTAGCAACGCGCCTGGAATGTCAGCAGCAGCGCGTACTATGGTCATGGCCGCCTCTCGGTCCGGCATCCGCCAGCAGTAAGGCCACTGGTAGAGGACGCGCGCGAATGGCATTGTCGAAAGAGTCACTGCGGTACCGGGGACAGGTCGCGGGACTCACCCGCGCTGTCAACAACGGTGAACGTCCCCCCATGATCTGGTGCTGACCGACGCCCGCCAGAACCTGGCAGCAGCTCGGCGACCGAGCGTGTCAAGGAGATCATCGAGGACTGGCCGCCGCTGTCCCATGAGCAGGTCAACGGCATCGTCGCGCTCCTGCGTGCCGGTAAGCAGGCCGATACCCCAGATGCCGAGTCAACTAGACCACCATTCCCGCATCGCCCGAAGAGGCTGAGGCGCGGCTCGGCGAGCCTGCTCGTTGTCCACGGCCATCGAATGGGAGCTCGCGGCGTCGATCTGGGTCTCGACGAAGCCGGGCCTGCTGGGGCGCCGACGACTCCGGCGATTTTTGGCCGGTTGTCGTTCGCCAGGTTCGCCCGAGAAGGGCATCAGGGACTCAGGTCCCACACCACCGTGAGCGCTTACTGGGCACGCGGGCACCGCGCATCGACGCGGGCGTCGCTGTCGAGTTCAAGTTTGGCGATGCGATCGACGAGCCCGAGATCGACTTCGCCGACTTCTACGCGTCGGAGAAACCCGAACATCGACGAAGCAGTAGACGCCGCGATTGCGGACGATCCACGCGGAATGGCGAACGCCGCATGGGCCGCGTTGCGGGAGCGTCGCGAGATGGAAGCCGAGCGCAACGAGGCGCAGCGGGAGCAGTTCCTCGAAGCAGACATTCGGAACCTGATGGAGCAGCACGGCTGTACGCGCGCGGAGGCCGAGGCGCTCGTCGATGCGGAGAAGCAGCCGTGGATCGCGGAGGCCAACTGGAAGGCCAAGCGCAAGGAGATCGGCATGATGTTCCGCAGCTGTCCTGCAGCTTGCGGAGAGGGTCCTCGTCGTCGTCGATGCGGTGACTGCCGGCGAGCCGATTCTCGGCGACAAGGAACTTTGGCACTGCAGGAGACCGCCGAGATCCTGCAGCAGGTGCACGAAACCCTCCCGGCTGCGCTCGGCCAGGAACAACATCTGCTCGACTCCGACGCCGAAGCCGACTCGGCATGAGCCCCTACAAAGAAAACTGCTGCCCAGGCTCGAGGATGGCAGAAACGAAACGAACATTCGCCCTTCAAGCATCGCACACCGGTACATGGGTTGGGCAATACCGAGAGGGATCCCACCCCATGATCACCAAGTACGACTGGTTTAAGGCCGTGTACGCCGAGCGCAGATTCAGCGCGGGTGAGCGGTCGGTGCTGGGCTACATCGCGATCGTCTACATCAGGGACGGTACTGCGTTCTGCGTCCGGCAGTCGGTCATCGCGCAGCGATGCGACGTCTCGGAGATGCTGGCGGGCCGGGGATTCGAAAGGCGAAGCGGCGAGGGCATCCATTTCCCCGCTGTCCCCGCGAGCGCGGCACAGGCCGCGACCGCGCCGACGAACTGACGCTGACACTGCCCATTTTTTTAGGCCTAGAGGTTGACTACAGATTTGTTAGGTCACTCGGCAACCATGACCACATATTTGTCAGGTCAGTCCGAAGTGACCTACAAAAAGTGCCGAGTTACCTAGTAATTCGACGAAAACTACCTACAAAAAACGCCGAATTAACCCAACATAGCCAATGCCGTGACCAGCGAGAACGATCACCCTAGGGGTGTATTGAGGGTGTAGATCAGGGTGCATCGAAGGGTGCACACGCGCGCGCGACGAAACATAGTCGACGCCAGCAGGACTAGCTCTTCAGCGACATCTTCAACCGCACAGAGCCCCAATTGGTAGAGCCCAAGCCGGCGCAACACCCGCTACTCGCTGCGGTACCCGACATCATCGAGGCCGAAGTAGTACCCGACACCGAGCTGGCTCCGTATGGGCGATGCGACGTCTGCGGCACCGGCGTGGACGACAACGGCGAGTGTCCCCGAGGCGCCCGCGGACGGGTACCTGGAAGCGGCGGGACGCAGCGTCCCGCACCACGCCGGCCGATCTCCCCGATGGTCACCTGGGCTCACTGAACGAGTACTGGTCGCAATGGCGAAGGCCCAACTGAATTGGCGCTCAGGCTGCACAATCACGGACGCCAGCGGGCCCCATTACCACCACTCGGCAAAAGCCAACCCTGGACGCCTCGTCGCGGCTGCGGTGCGTTCGACCCACCGAGCGACAACTCATGACCTTCACTCCACCGAGTGGGCCTGCCCGCCGCGACCAATGCGGTTGGCATCTCACAAGTACCAGGGTCATGACCCTCACTGCCCGACTCGCTCCCGCCAGGATGTGGAGATTCCCGCGCCACCCACGGCGGCGTCCATCGCGCGGACTGCACTGCCCAACAGACCACGGGGCAACGTGCCGGGCCAGAAGAGGCAGCCGTGAAAACGACGGTGCGGCGCCGTCCGCGCCCGGCGATTTCACCCCCAAGCCGACGGGCCGCCCCCGGGCTCGACCGCTCGCCCGCGCGCCGCAAGGCAGCCGCCCGGGCACGCGCCTGGACCAAGCCGGACCACCGCAGGGGCACCGACGAATACGGGCCACCCCGCCGGAGGTGTTCGCCCCCCTGCACGCCGAGTTCGGCTTCACCCTCGACGTATGCGCCACCGCCGACAACGCCAAGTGCGAGCGGCAATCCACCAGCGCCGATGACGGGCTGGCCAAGCTCTGGGCCTGGGTCCGCCGGATGAACCCGCCCTACAGCGAGGTGGCGCGCTGGGTCGCCAAGGCAGCCGAGGCGGCCCGGGGCGGCGCGACCGTGGTCTGCCTGTTGCGGTCCACCACCGACACCGCGCGGCGGGCATGAGCCCGCCCCTCTCGCTCGAGTTCTCGGCTCATCCGTGGCCGTATCCGATTCGTCGGCGCCGCCAGCGCTGCACCGTTCCCCTCGGCCCTGCTTATCTTCGTCTCGCGTTCGTCCTGCTGGCTACTGGGACGAAGCGGCGGACCAGAAGACCACGGCGGCCACGGACCGTACTCCATACGCCGTTGTCGTCCTGGCGTCGGCCATCTTATGCACCCACTGCGCGAACGCCCGGCACCGTGCCGGCGTCGAGGAAAGGAATCACATGAGCGAGATCACACCCGGCGGAGTGATCAACGGCGACGACTGGATTGTTGACGCCTGGATCTACGGCGACTACCCGGCTCCGCAGCCGATCGTGGTGCGAGCTATTCGCGGGGACGAGTCCGACGAGCACGGGCTGCAGGATTACCACATCACGCTCCGTGCCGATCAGGCCTGCGGCGCTGGGCGCAACCGGCCGCCGAAGCTGGCCGAGGTGGCGCAGGAACCGGTGCCCGCCGCCGCCCCGCCCCGCCTACGAACCCAGGCCGAAATCCCCGACTCCTTCCGGCGGCAGTGATGACCGAGGACGAACAGAAGGCTCACGCCTTCGCCTGGTTCAAGCAGCGCATCGCGGAACTCACCGGCAAAGAGCTCGACGCCAACGGCGAGCTCGACGTGCATGCCTCTCAGCGCCCTGCCCACCGAGGAGGTCGAGGGCGCGATGGCTGTAGTCCAGGCAGAGGTGGCGGGCGTCGGGCGGCAGACGCCGGGCCGCCGAGCACGAGGAGGAGCCGTGACCGACATCCACTGGTGTGCTCTCTCCACCACCGAGGGTCTAGAGACGCGGGCTGCCACCACGCCCCGGGGCGTGGGTTATTGGGCTTGCTACATCGAGGCTCTCTATTCATGGCGGCTCTCGGTCTTCGACGGGCCCGGTGACGCCCATCCCCGTTCTGAGTGGCACCGGACGCTGGATGCCGTCAAGGCCGCTGTCCAGAAGATGGAGGGCGAGCGTGGGTCATAAGAAACAGGCACCTGGTACGTGCTGGGCTTGCCATCGTGCCGACCACCAGCACTGGGTCTCGTGCCCGGTCAATCGCTGTTCTCGATGTGGCCGGGCGCCGGCTGTAGTGGATGGCAGGTGCGCGGCCGTGCGACGCCGCGGTCAAGAGGGGCGAGTCGTGAGCGGGACATGGCGGGAGAGGGCTGCTCAGGAGAAACCCATTGGCCAAGCAATGGGTTTCTCCTCTCGAGGAACACGCTCGCAGCCGCAGCAAGCTCCCACCGGCACCGGATTGCGGTTGCGTGCGCGCGCATCTTTGCGACGAGCACCTCGCGCTGAGGAAGAAGATCATCGCGGAGCGGATCAGGTACCTGGACCGGCTCCCGGCGGGGCCCGATGAGCAGCCCTGAGCGGTGGCCAGGGGCAAGGCGACAACGACCTTGTTTTTCTCTGGTTTGGAATCAGCCCGACTTGATGGCCCCCCCAGCGGTACTACGAATCCTCCGACCTCGCGCTGGCGGCGGCACCCAGCGATAAGCCGTACTCGGTCGTCGACATGTGACGTCAAAGACCAGATGCCCCAGGCCTCTTAAGGATTCCCCGCCACTTGCCGGGCGCCAGAGGCGGCGAGAGGGGCGCCCAGTTGCCAGCCTGCCGGCCCCGGAGCCCGCAGGCGGTAAACCTGGTACCCCCGTGCCACTTTTCTCCTTACAGCGCCACACAGCCGCTTTTGGTGATGGCGCGCTCAGGTGCACAGCGAGCGCCACCGGCACCGGCATGGTCACCACGCGCACCGGTCGCCGCAACGTCAAAGTCCGGCATCCGCGGGGTCAGCTGCATAAGCCGATGGGCAAGTGGGTCGTCACGGTGAAGGTCGGTGGCAAGACGACGTTCGGTGGGTACTTCGCGGACATCTGCGAGGCTCAGCGGGCCGAAATCGCGTTGCGCGAGAAGGTGGGTGCGCGCCAGTGGGATCACTGCGCCCACGGCCACCTGTACACGCCCGAGAACACGATCGACACGAAGGGGTACCGCTCCTGCCGCATCTGCCGCCGTGAGCAACAACCGCCACCGACGGCGCTACCCCAAGAAGTTCCGAAGCCAGCAACGCCGACGACGACAACAACGCAAGGAGCAGAGCATGACCCAGCCACCCAACGACCACGACGACCTCGGTGTCTACTGTGGCAAAAGCGACGTGTCTTGGAGGACCCGGCTCCGCGCCGCGGGCACATCAAGGGGCCGTTCACTGCCGCGAGATCGAGGAGGCCGACGACGCGTCGCACGCCGCGCTCAAGGAATGGCGCAGTTCCCTGTAGTCCCTTCGCGCTCTACGATACGCCAGCTCCGTGCGCCAGTTCGCTGGCACTTCAGACTCTTCCTGACTCCACCGGCACGAGACGCGCGCCGCAACCGCGGACTACCTTGGCCGTGACGCGGTGTCTTGGCCCTCATGACGCGGAGTACGAAGCGAGGGGCTCCCCCGGCGCTCGGCCCTCATGACGCGGATCGAGAAGCGAGGGGCTGAGACTACGCCCCGCTCCGCTTTAGCCGGTCTCCTTCGCATTGCCTTTGAAGCACCCAGCACCGCTGGGGATTTCGGCATACCCGAAAGCGGTTCACCCATGCCCGATACCCCCGCTTGATTGCCTTGTCGAACGGCGCAAGCGCCTCGCTTCGAGGCTGCACGGCTCAGCTGACCTACGCCGAGAACATCGAGACCCGCGGCGTGATGAACGGCGCGGAGCTGGAGATGGACAACACCACCACCGGCGCCCCGACGAGCACATCGCCGATCTGCGCGAGGACGACCAGCGCCGCAGCGGCATCGAGATGGCGACCTCGACGCAATCTCCGCGCCAGCCAGACCCCAGGAACCAGGTCACCCATGAACGATCACCGCAATTTCGACGAGACCGCAAGGGCCACCACCGCACCAGCTGGATTCGCGACCTCGCGCCGACCCAGACCGGACGCGATGACGGCGGCGAATGCATGCGTCGGCTGCAGTCCCACTCCCGCTGCCGAAGACGGCGCCTACATGGAGCACAGAGATCTTTCGAGGTGGACGGCCAAGGCGGTTATGGGTCGCCCCCAGCTTGGTTGCTGGAACGAAGACATTCTCCGCTGGCCAGGCCGGGATGGGCGTTCGCTGACATCTGCAGCACGCAGCCCCTTCCCCGGTGGCACGGACTCGATCAATATCCCGAGGTCTGAGCACCAGATGGTCGGCGTCCAGCGACGGACAACCAGGATCTCTCCAGCTTCGGCGGCGAGACCGACCTGACGGAGATGTCGATCAACTCACTAGTTAGGACCCTCGCCAACAGGGCGTCTCAATTCAGTCTGCTAGAGCAGAGCCCCATATCCTTTGACCAGGTCATATTCCAGGATTTGATATTGGCTCACGCGGCGGTGCTGCACGGACAGGCACCGGCGGCAGGGAGCACCGGCCAGGTGCTGGGTGTCGATGGCTTCACGCCCAATATCCAAACCGTGGCGCTCAGCGGGTCACCCACCATCGCCCCACCTTCTACTCTGCCGTGGCGCACAGCATCGGCCTGATCCACAGCACGCGCTTCCTGCCACCGACCCACACTGCGTCTTCACCATTGCGGTGGGCCTGGGATGCTCAGCTTGCTCCACACCACCCACCGCCCACTCTTCATCCCGCGAGCATTCTCGATGACGTCGCGGGCCTGGAGAACGGCGCGGCGTCCCAGGGGTAGTCGGCGATGGCCGGGCTGCCAATCGTGGTCGACCACTCGAGCTGCCACTGGCGGCGGCGGCACCGGACGGTATGGACGATGTCGCGATCAGCGTAGTCTCGAGCACCAGATTTGCTGCTGATGGGAGGGCGGAATCCGGCGGCAGCTTCTCTCCGCGAGGTCAGGGCCACCAGCTTGACGGTCCTTCTCCAGGTTTTTTCTTACCTTGCCTTCTCCGCCAGCCGGTAAACACGAAATTGTTGTGTGCTGCAGGGGACCATGGCCAGATTGTTGATCTGTTGGAGAAGGGAAGGTACGGAACCCTGAAGAAGGACCGTCAAGCTGGGTGGCCCTGACCTCGGCGGAACTTGCGCCCCGTATTCGCCTTCCCATAACAGCAAATCTGGTGCTCAAGCACGTACGCGACATCGTCCGTACCCACTCCGGTGCCGCCGCCGCCGGCGTCTGGCAGGTTGCACTCACGACGATTGGGAGCCGGCGTTCTGCCGACTACCCCTAGCGTACACCACGCCGTTCTCCAGGTCGACGTTCATCGGGAGTTTGCTGGCGGGATGAAGAGTGGGCGGTCGGTGGTGGTCGAGCAACCCCGCATCCAGGCCCACCGCAATGGTGTACGACGATGCGGGTCGTGGGCAGGAAGCGCGTGCTGTGGATCAGGCCGACGCCGTGCGCCACGGCAGAGTAGAAAGGCGGCGATGGTGGGTGACCCGCCGAGCGCCACGGGTTGACATCGGGCCCCCAGTCATAACTCCAGCACCTGGCCGTTGCTCCCTGCGCGCCTGCCAGTACCTGTCCGTCCAGCACCGCCGCGTGAGCCAATATCAAATCCTGGAATATGACCTGGTCAAAGGATATGGGGCTTCCGCTCTAGCAACTGAATTCCAGACGCCCAGCCGACCGGCCAGGGTCCTCGAAGCTGGCGCGTTGATGAACGTGTCCGTCAGCTCGGCTTGGCCACCGAAGCTGGAGAGATCCTGCTCCTGCCGTTGGCTGGACTCCCACCGTGGACCTGTGAGGACCTTCGGGATATTGATCGAGTCCGTGCCACCGGGAAGGGGCTGGCGTGCTGCAGATGTCACCCACCGCCCGTCCCGGCCTGGCCAGCGAAACCTAATCGTCGAGCAACCAAGCTGGCTCCCACCCATAACCGCCTTGGCCTGCTCCACGTCTTTAAAGATCTCTGTGCTCATGTAGGCGCCGTCTTCGGCGACTTCCCGGGAGTGGGACTGCAGCCGACGCATGCATTCGCCGCCGTCATCGCGTCCGGGCTCGGGTCAGCACGAGGTCGCGAATCCAGCCGCCCCGGCGGCGCTGCCTCGGCCATGCTAAATTGCGGTGATCGTTCATGGGTGACCTGGGCTCCTGGGCCCCCCGCCGCGAATGCGCGCGAGGGTGGGGTTGCTCTCGATGCCGCTGCGGCGCCGGTCGTCCTCGCGCAGATCGGCGATGTGCTCATCGAGGGCGCGGATGGTGGTGTCCACTTCCAGCTCTGCTGCCTTTCATCACGCCGCGGTTCTCAATGTTCTGGGCGTACGTCAGCTCAGGCGTGCAGCCTCGAAGCGAGGCGCTTGCGCTGTTCGACAAGGCGATCGAGCAGGGGGATCTCGGCACGGGTGAACCGCTTTCGGGTATGCCTAATTCCCCAGCGGCGCCTGCTGTTTCAAAGGCAATGCGAAGGAGACCGGCTTGAGCGGAGCGGCGCCGATTAACGCTCAGCCCCTCGCTTCTCGATCCGCGTCATGAGGGCCACACGCCGGGAGACCCCTCGCTTCGTACTCCGCGTCATGAGGGCCAAGACACCGCGTCACGAGCAGGGTAGTCCTGGTGGTTACGAGCATGCGTCTAGTGCCGGTAAATCACGAAAGGTGTTGAAGTGCTAGTGCTCTGGCGCTAGCGGACTGGCGGAGAAGAAGCGCGAAGGGACTACAGGGACCTGCGCGATTCCTTGAGTGTGGTGTGGAACGCGTCGTCGGCCTCCTGGATCTTCGCGGCAGTGAACGGCCCCTCGACGCGCCGGTAGAACTCTAACGAGCTCCTGCAACCCCACGTCGCTCTCCGTCAGGCTCGACACCGAGGCCGCCGCCTCGTCGGCGGCCGGTCACGCCCGGCCTCGCGTCGTCGTCGTCGTCGTCGGCGTCGCCGGCTCCTGCAACTTCCCGCGACAGTGCTGTCGGTAGCGGGCTGTCGTCTCACGGCGGCAGATGCGGCAGGAGCGGTACCCCTTCGCGTCGATCATCGTGTTCCCGGGCGTGTACAGGTGGCCGTGGTGCAGTGATCCCACTGGCGCGCACCCACCTTCTCGCGCAACGCGATTTCGGCCCGCCGAGCCTCGCACACGTCCGCGAAGTACCCACCGAACGTCGTCTTGCCACCGACCTTCACCGTGACGACCCACTTGCCCATCGGCTTGTGCCAGCTCACCCCGCGGATGCCGGACTTCGAGTTGCGGCGACCGGTGCGCGTGGTGACCATGCCGGTGCCGGTGGCGCTCGCTGTGCACCGGAGCGCGCCATCACCAAAAGCGGCTGTGTGGCGCTTGTAAGGAGAAGAGCGGCACGGGGGTACCAGTTCACCGCCTGCGGGCTCCGGGGCCGGCAGGCCGGCAACTGGGCGCCCTTTTCGCCGCCTCTGGCGCCCGGCAAGTGGCGGGGAATCCTGAAGAGGCCGGGCATCTGGCCTTTGACGCCACATCAACGGCCCAGTCCGGCTTATCGCTGGGTGCCGCCGCCAGCGCGAGGTCGGAGGATTCGTAGTACCGCTGGGAGGCCAACCAGTCGGGCCGACTCCAAACCACCAGCGCCCAAGGTCGTTGTCGCCTTGCCCCTGGCCACCGCTCAGGGCTGCTCATCGGGCCCCGCGACACCGTCCAGGTACCGGATCCGCTCCGCGATGATCTTCTTCCTCAGCGCGAGGTGCTCGTCGCAAAGATGCGCGCGCACGCAACCGCAATCCGGTGCCGGTGGGGGCTCCTCCGGCCGGACATCCTGGAGAAACCCATCACTTGGCCATGGGGTTTCTCCTGAGTAGCCCTCTCCCGCCATGCCCCGCTCACGACTCGCCCCTCTTGACCGCGGCGTTGTATGGCGCGCACCTGCCATCCACTACAGCCGGCGCCCGGCCACATCGAGCACAGCCATCACCCGGCACGAGACCCAGTGCTGGCGGTCGGCACGATGGCAAGCCCAGCACGTACCAGGTGCCTGTTTCTTATGACCCACGCTCGCCCTCCATCTTCTGGACAGCGGCCTTCACGCCATCCAGCGTCCGGCGCCACTGAGAACGGGGATGGGCGTCACCGGGCCCGTCGAAGACCGAGAGCCGCCATGAATCGAGAGCCTCGATGTAGCAAGCCCAATAACCCACGCCCCGGGGCGTGGTGGCAGCCCGCGTCTCTAGACCCTCGGTGGTGGAGAGTTCGCGCCAGTGGATGTCGGTCACGGCTCCTCCTCGTGCTCGGCGGCCCGGCGTATGCCGCCCAACGCCGCCACCTCTGCCTGGACTACAGCCATCGCGCCCTCGACCTCCTCGGTGGGCAGGGCGCTGAGGGCGTGCACGTCGAGCTCGCCGTTGGCGTCGAGCTCTGTGCCGGTGAGTTCCGCGATGCGCTGCTTGAACCAGGCGAAGGCGTGAGCCTTCTGTTCGTCCTCGGTCATCACTGCCGCCGGAAGGAGTCGGGGATTTCGGCCTGGGTCAGTAGGCGGGGCGGCGGCGGCGGGCACCGGTTCCTGCGCCACCTCGGCCAGCTTCAGCAGCCGGTTCGCCAGCGCCACGGCCTGATCGGCACGGAGCGTGATGTGGTAATCCTGCAGCCCGTGCTCGTCCAACTCGTCCCCGCGAATAGCTCGCACCACGATCGGCTCGGAGCCGGGTAGTCGCCGTAGATCCAGGCGTCAACATCCAGTCGTCGCCGTTGATCACTCCGCCGGGTGTGATCTCGCTCATGTGATTCCTTTCCTCGACGCCGGCACGGTGCCGGGCGTTCGCGCAGTGGGTGCATAGATGGCCGACGCCAGGACGACAACGGCATATCGAGTCGGTCATGTGGCCGCCGTGGTCTTCTGGTCCCGCGTTTCGTCCCGGTCGCCAGCGGGACGAAACGCGGGACGAAAGATAAGCAGGGCCGAGGGGAACGGTGCAGCACTGGCAGCACCGACGAATCGGATACGGCCACGGATGGGCCGGAACTCAGCGAGAGGGGCGAACTCATGCCACCACGCGGTGTCGGTGGTGGACCGCAACAGGCAGACCACGGTCGCGCCGCCCCGGGCCGCCTCGGCTGCCTTGGCGACCCAGCGCGCCACCTCGCTGTAGGGCGGGTTCATCCAGCAGACCCCGGCCCAGAGCTTGGCCAGCCCGTCATCGGCGCTCGTGAAGTACCGCTCGCACTTGGCGTTGTCGGCGGTGGCGCATACGTCGAGGGTGAAGCCGAACTCGGCGTGCAGGGGGGCGAACACCTCCGGCGGGGTGGCCCATTCGTCGGTGCCCCTGCGGTGGTAGGGCTTGGTCAGGGCGCGTCTACGGGCGGCTGCCTTGCGGCACGCGGGCGAGCAGTAGAGCCGGGGCGGCCCGTCGGCTTGGGGGTGAAATGCGCCGGGCACCGACGGCACCGCACCGTCGTTTTCACGGCTGCTCCCTCGGCCCGGCACGTTGCCCCGTGGTCTGTTGGGCAGTGCAGTCCGCGCGATGGACGCCGCCGTGGGTGGCGCGGAAATATCCACATCCTGGGCAAAACCGAGTCGGGCAGTCAGGGTCATGACCCTGGGTCTTGAGATGCCAACCGCATTGGTCACAACGGCCAGGCCCACTAGGTGGAGTGAAGGTCATGAGTTGTCGCTCGGTGGGTCGAACGCACCGCAGCCGCGACAGACGTACAAGATGGCTTCCCAGTGGTGGTAATGGGGCCCGCTGGCGTCCGTGATTGTGCGGCCTGCACGCCAATTCAGTTGGGCCTTCGCCATTGCGACCAGTACTCGTTCGGTCAGGCCCGGGTGACCATCGGGGAGATCGCCCGGCGTCATGCGAGACCCTCGTCCCGCCGCTTCCAGGTACCCGTCCGCAGGGCACACCGGGGACACTCGCCGTTGTCGTCCACGCCGGTGCCGCAGACGTCGCATCGCCCATACGGAGCCAGCTCGGTGTCGGGTACTACTTCGGCCTCGATGATGTCGGGTACCGCAGCGAGTAGCGGGTGCTGCACCGGCTTGGGCTCTACCGATTGGGGCTCTGTGCGGTTGAAGATGTCGCTGAAGAGCTCGCCTGCTGGCGTCGGCTCTGTTTCGTCGCGCGCGCGTGCACCCCTAGATACACCCTAGTACTTACACCCCTAGATACACCCCTAGGGTCGTCGTTTTCGCTGGTCACGGCGTTGGCTGTGTTAGGTAACTCGGCGTTTTTTGTTAGGTCACTCTCGTCGAATTTGTTAGGTAACTGGGCGCTTTTTGTTAGGTCACTTTCGGACTGACCTAACAAATCTGTAGTCAACTTTTCCGAGTGACCTAACAAATCTGTAGTCAACTTCTCGGCCACCGAAGTGGGCAGTGTCAGCGTCAGTTCGTCGGCGCGGTCACGGCCTGTACCGCGCTCGCGGGGACGGCTGAGAACCAGATACCCTAGCCGCTTCGCCTTTCGAATTGCCCGGCCCGCCAGCATCTCCGAGACGTCGCATCGCTGCGCGATGACCGACTGCCGGACGCAGAACGCAGTACCGTCCCTGATGTAGACGATCGCGATGTAGCCCAGCACCGACCGCTCACCCGCGCTGAATCTGCGCTCGGCGTACACGGCCTTAAACCAGTCGTACTTGGTGATCATGGGGTGGGATCCCTCTCGGTATTGCCCAACCCATGTACCGGTGTGCGATGCTTGAAGGGCGAATGTTGGTTTCGTTTATCTGCCGTCCTGGGGCCAGGGCGGCAGATTTCTTTGTTGGGCTCATGCCGAGTCGGCTTCGGCGTCGGAGTCGAGCAGATGTTGTTCCTGGCCGAGCGCAGCCGAGAGGGTTTCGTGCACCTGCTGCAGGATCTCGGCGGTCTCCTGCAGTGCCAGAAGCTCCTTGTCGCCGAGAATCGGCTCGCCGGCAGTCACCGCATCGACGACGACGAGGACCCTCTCCGCGAGCTTGCGGGCCAACCGGAGCGTCGTGCCGATCTCCTTGCGCTTGGCCTTCCAGTTCGCCTCCGCGATCCACGGCTGCTTCTCCGCATCGACGAGCGCCTCGGCCTCCGCGCGCGTACAGCCGTGCTGCTCCATCAGGTTCCGAATGTCTGCTTCGAGGAACTGCTCCCGCTGCGCCTCGTTGCGCTCGGCTTCCATCTCGCGACGCTCCCGCAACGCGGCCCATGCGGCGTTCGCCACTCCGCGTGGATCGTCCGCAATCGCGGCGTCTACTGCTTCGTCAATGTCGGGTTTCTCCGACGCGTAGAAGTCGGCGAAGTCGATCTCGGGCTCGTCGATCGCATCGCCAAACTTGAACTCGACAGCGACGCCCGCGTCGATGGCGCGTTGCCAGGCGTGCCAGTAAGCGCTCACGGTGGTGTGGGACCTGAGTCCCTTGATGCCCTTCTGGGCGAACCTGGCGAACGACAACCGGCCAAAAATGGCCGAATTCGTCTCGCGCCCCGACCGGCCCGGCTTGGTCAGAACCCAGATCAACGCCGCGAGCTCCCATTCGATGGCCGTGACAACGGGCCCAGCTCACCGAGCCGCGCCTCAGCCTCTTCGGGCGATGCGGGAATGGTGATCATGCCGACTCGGCATCTGGGGTATCGGCCTGCTTACCGGCACGCAGGAGCGCAACGATGTCGTTGACCTGCTCATCGGACAGCGGCGGCCAGTCCTCGATGATCTCCTTGACACGCTCGGTCAGCCGAGCTGCTGCCAGGTTCTGGCGGGCGTCGGTCAGCGCCGGATCGTCGGGGGGACGTTCACCGTTGTTGACAGCGCGGGTCAGTCCCGCGACCTGTCCCCGGTACCGCAGTGACTCTTTCGACAATGCCATTCGCGCGCGCTCCTCTACCAGTGGCCTTACCTCTGGCAGATGCCGGACCCAGACCCGCGCCATGACCATGGTCCGCTAACTACATTAGCAGCATTCCCGGCGCGTTGCTAGTACGAATTCCCTTGGGGCGCTTTATATGCCAGCGCGCTGGCATTAAATGTGCCAGCGCGCTGGCTATTAATCCTCATATGTACTACCGGCCTATGGCAGCTGAAGTTGATCCAGGCCCAGCAGACCGCGAAGGTCGCGAGCGAGAAGCCGAGCAGCCCGGCGCCGACGTGGTTCTCGGCCAGCATGCGCGCGAGCTCGGACGCGGCGATGCCGAATGCGACGGCGAACGTCAGGTCGAAGAGCAGCTCGAGCGGTGTCGCCACCCGGTGTTCTTCATCCGGGTCGCGCCCGGACATCGGGCGAATGCGGTGCACGGGCGCCACCTTGTCCGGTTGCGAATTGACCTCGCTCACTCGACGGTCCTTTCTGGTCGTGGCTCGTTCATTCCACCGCATGGCAGCCGCGAAGGAGGTGGTGATCGGCGCGAGCGGCTTCTAGTCGTGCTCGGTCCACTCGCACGTACTCGCACGCCACCTCCAGCAAAGACAGGTAGTGCACTACGCATGACCGTGGCGAGTCCCGGCTCGACGATCTAAGGATGTCGGAAGAGTTCTCACTGAACCTGCTTGGTCAATTCGCCGTTCACCGAGGTGACGGGCCGGTAGAGCTGCCTCCGGCATGCCAGCGACTGATTGCACTCGTCGCGTTGAAGCGCCGGCCGGTACACCGGCTGTGGGTCTGTGCGATGTTGTACCCGCATGCCCAGACGCGGCGCGCGATCGCCAGCCTGCGCTCCACGATGTGGCGGCTACGGCCGGCGGGTGCCGACCCGCTGCTTGAGGTCGATCCGCAGTACGTCGCGCTGGCGCCGGGCGTGTCGGTGGACTGGCACGACGCGGTGGATCAGATCGCGTGTCTGCTCGATGGCAGCGAGCACGCAGGTGTGGACGCCCAATTCGTCGCCGAACTCCTTCCCTTGCTTCGCGCCGGAGAACTGCTCGCGGGGTGGGCCGAGCCGTGGGCCGCCGCCGAGCGCCAGCGCTATCGCGTGATGCGTAAGGCAGCACTTGACGCGCTGGGCGGCCCCGAAAAGCCGGGTGGCTCGATGCGATCGCTGCATACGCTGCACGGCGTCCGAAAGACCAACGACTCGAGAGAACCATGACCGCGTTGGTGTTGATCTGCGTGTCCATCGCCACACCGCTTGCCGCGCTGGGCCTCTACGACCTGCAGACGCGGCTGGAGCGGTGGGATCACAACCGTCACGCAGACGACTGAACCACGTCGTCGAACCGCGACGCGGGCGGTAATGCCAAGATAGCGGCCATGAGTACGCCGCCGGGGTCCTACGCCGTCGGGGTGGTGCTGGCCGCGGGCCTTGGCACGCGGGTCGGCGCCGACGGCAACAAGGCGTATCTACCGCTGGCCGGGCGCAGCATGGTGGCCTGGTCATTGAACGTCGTCACGCAGGTTCCCGAGATCGCACGCACGGTGCTGGTGTATCGCCGCGGCGAACGCGACCTCGCCGGCGACACCGTGACGGCCGAACTGCCTGCCGCGACGGCGGAACTGGTCGAGGGCGGCGAGAGTAGGCACGCTTCGGAGTTCAACGTGCTGCGCTACCTGGCCGACGACATCGAATCGGGCGCAATCGACGTGGTGTTGATCCACGACGCCGCCCGTCCGCTGGCCGGCCTCGACATGTTTGTCACCGCGCTTTCGGTCGCCCGCGAGTTCGGCGGTGCGATACCGGCATTGACCATCCCGGACGTGGTGCGGCGAGGGCCGGGCGGGTTCGAGTCGCGAGGCGCCGGGGTCAACCTGGTGCGCGTGCAAACGCCGCAGGCGTTTCGGGCGCGACCGCTGCTGCACGCGTATCGGGCCGCCGCCGCCGACGGATTCGAGGGCACCGACACGTCGTCGTGCATCGAGAAGTACACCGATGAACAGGTGCGCACCTTTCCCGGCGAGGAGGGCAACCTGAAGGTGACCTACCCCCACGACGTGGCGCTCGCGGGATACCTGCTCAATCGTCGGCTTGGTGAGGATCCGTACCCCGGCACGCGATGATCGCCTCGACAAACGCGGCGTCCCTGGGCAATTCGACGACGAACGCGTCGGCGTCCCCGTCGACAAAGGTGATCCGCGTGCCGGTACGAAGCGACTCGTCGAGCTCGTCGAATTCATCCGATGTCCGGCCGGCCAGCAGCTGGGACAGTTGGTCAGCGGCGAACCCGCGCGGGTACTGCACAGTCCGCAGCGTCGAGCGGTCAAGGGTGGCGGTCACCGCGCCACGCGGATCGACGGCTTTCACGCTGTCGGTCACCGCCAATACCGGCATCACGACGGGACTTCCCGCCTGAAGTGCGCCAATCACCCGGTCGCGAAGGCCGACCGGCGCCAGTGGTCGACGGAGGTCGTGAATCAGGACATGGCGCGGCTGGTCTTTCAGGAAGTGCAGCCCGGCCGTCAGGCATTGTGCCCGCGAGCCGGGAGCCTCGGCCACCGCGACACCAACATCTGAGCGCCCATGGGCCGCAAGGCTTTCGCGGGCAGCGTCGGCCAGCGATTCGGCGACGGCCACCACCGAGGCGCCGAGCATCGTCGCCGCAACGCGCGCCAATGGCGCCTGCCCCGCCAGCGGAGCGAATGCCGCGGCGGCGTTGTCCGCGAATGTCGCAGGCAGCGGCACGATCGCCGCGAGTTCCGCCGTCATCAGCGGAAGCGGCGCAGGTAGGCGTCCCAATCCCAGGTAGAGAGGAACTTCTCCGCGGCGGCATACCCTTTCGCGTAGAGGGCCTCGATCTCGTTGGCGGAGATGTCGAAGTCGAGGAAGCCGACGCCGGTCGAGTCCACCCGGATTGTGCGGGCGTCGACCCACGGCTGGTTGAGGTAGGCCTGATCGCGGCCAACGAGCGCCGTGGTGATGACGCCCTCCAGCAGATGCGGCGGACCGAGCAGGCGAAGGGGCGCCAACGCGGGAATCACCTTGTCGTTGCCCTCGGGCAGATTCGGCAGCACCGTCACGCCGAAAGCTGGGCCAGCGAGGTTTTCGGCCGTCGTGGCGGTCGAGCGAGTCGATCGGAAAGTTCGACAGGATCCCACCGTCGACCAGGGTCGACGTCAATCCGGTGGAGCTGCGTCAGCGTGACCGGACGGAAGAAGAACGGGATCGCCATCGATGCGCTGACCGCATCGGCGACGGACTGTTCGTCGGGGTCGAGTCCGTAGACCCTGCGGTAGTCCCATGGCAGCCGCACCAACTGGCCCGTCGTCACGTCGGCGACCGTGACGACCAGCTTGTAGCGCTGCTCGGCCGGCAGGCGTCGTCGCGGATGGCCAGGTCGCCGAACGTGCGCACGCCGAGGTTCTTCAGCTGGCCGCGGACCCAGTTGTGGGCGTAGTCGCCCTTGTAGATGCCGGTGCCCCGCAGCACCGCCACCGACGGGCCGAGCAGCGGGAACGCTTTCAAGCGGTCCGGGGTCGGTGAACTTGTGGTAATCCAGCTGCAGTGCAAGATCTTTGACTTCCTCGGGGCTGAGCTGGTCGCCCATGGACGCGGCCGCGACGACCGCTCCGACGATGGATCCGGCCGACGTCCCCGACACTCGCTGGGCGCGGTATCCGGCATCCATCAACGCGACGACGGCCCCCACCAGACCGATGCCCTTGACGCCGCCACCCGACAACACAAGGTCCGCAGGCTTCGGCTCCGCCACTGCGCCGACGCTACACGGGGTCGAACGACGAGATCAGCCAGGCACCGTTGATCTTCTTCAGGCCGACCTTGACCGCGCTCGCCGCGAACGCGCCGTCGGGATTCTCCTTGCTGGTGGTGCTCTGATTGACGAACACCAGGACCACCGCGGAGTCCGGATGCAGTTCGGACACCGCGGCCTGGACGACGGACGCGGCGGTCTTGACCGACTTCTGCTTGGCCGCCGGTGTGACGATCTGCTCGGTGAACTGCGTGTAGTAGGACAGGAAGTCGCCGGTCAGGTGCGACTTCGCCGCCGCGAAATCCTTGTCCAGGCTCTCCGGCGCGTACGACAGCAGCGCGACCGTGCCGTTTTTCGCGGCGTCGAGCGCAACGCTTGCCACCGCCGCGCTGGTTTCCTGGTCAGGGCGGTACTGCTTGAAGTACAGCCAGGCCGCTACGCCCGCCGAGGCGACCAGCGCCACCGCCAACAGCGACAGCACCGATCGAGCTGGGCCCGCGCCACCGCGGCCCGATGTCGCGCCCGGCTGGCGCTGCCCGCCGCTCGGCCGTCGCCGTCGTCGGTTTCCGGCGGCTCGGGTCGACGTCTCCGTTCGGTGACCTCTGTTCCGGTCACCTCTGGTTCGGTGACCTCGGCGGTGCCATTGGTGGTCACGGCACGAACTCCACTTTCGACATCTTTATCTGGCCGCCGTCACGCTGGACGTTGACCGCCAGCCGCCAGGTCCGCGGCTCCTGCTTGGCCCCAGCCGAGTTGCTGACCCGCGAGGTGGCCGACAGCAGGACGACGGCCGAATCGTTGGTCATCGATTCGACGCCTACGGCGTTGACCGTGACCTCGGTGATCACCTTCGAGTCCTGCGCGACCTTGATGAAGTCATCGGCTTGGTTCTTGAAGTCTTCCCTGAACTGGCCCGTCGTGTCGTCGATGATGCGCTGGACGTCTTCCTTGGCCTTGGTGAAGTCCAGCGACATCAGTGTCACGACGCTCTGCCTGGCAGCCGCGGCGAACTCGGCGCGGCGCTGCTGTTCGGCGGCCTGGTGGCGGTGGTTGAGCACCATCAGCACGCTCAGCGTGATCAACGCGCACGTGCAGGCGAACGCAACGCCGGCCGCCAGAACCTTGAGTATCAGGCCGGTGCGCCAGCGGCGGCGCTCGCGGACTGGCTTCTTCGCCGGCTCCTCGGCGGGGGCTTCCTCGGTGTCGTCGACAGGTGCTTCGGCCTCGGCTTCGGCTTCTGGCTTCGGCTTGGGCTTCGGCTTGGGCTTCGGCTTCGGCTTCGGCTTCGGCCTCGGCCTGCCTGCGCAGCCGGATCGCGCGGGCTCTGGCACGCGCTGCGGCGGCAACCGCGTCCGCCTCGGCCGCCTCGGCCTCGGCTTCCTCGGCGAGCGACAATGCGTCGGCCGCGTCGACCGAGCGATCAGACGGCACAGCGACCTCCTTGTCTGCTCAGCGCCCAAATGAGAATGGCATTATTCATTTTTGAGTATCGCCGCACTTTACGAGTATCGCCGCTGACGATACAGCATCCTGCGGAATGCTATTTACGCGCTGTGCGGACGCTCAGCGCAATCTGTCCTTCATCACCTTGCCTGTGGCGTTCAACGGTAGCTCGTCGACGAACTCAACGAAGCGCGGAACCTTAAATCCGGCCATCCGGTCGCGGCTCCAGGCGATCAACTCGTCGCCGCTGACGGCGGTGTTGTCGTCCTTGACGACGATGAACGCCTTGCCCACCTGACCTAGTCGGTCATCGGGGACACCGATCACCGCGGCCTGTGCGACGCCGGGATGCTCGAGCAGAAAGCCCTCGATCTCGGCGGGGTACGCGTTGAATCCGCCAACGATGAACATGTCCTTCTTCCGGCCGACGATGCGCAGCCGGCCGGCGTCGTCGAGGGTGCCCAGATCGCCGGTGTGCAGCCAGCCGTCGGCGTCGATCGCCGCTGCCGTGGCGACGGGGTCGTCGAGGTATCCCTGCATGACGCCATAGCCGCGCACGAGCACTTCCCCGTCGTCGGCGATGCGCACTTCGACGTCCTCGCACGGGAGTCCGGCGGTCGTCGCGACGTCTTCGAACGAGTCGCCGGGGCGAGAGAGCGTCACGTTGCCGGCCTCGGTGAGCCCGTAGCCCGTCATCAGCGTCTGGAACGGAAGTTCGTCGTGTATCCGGCGAACGAGTTCGACCGGGATGTCGGCGGCGCCGGTAACGCCGGCCCGCAGGGTCGCCAGCTTGGACTTGTCCTGGACGGCCAGCAGCGAGTGATACAGCGTGGGCGGGCCGGGCAGCATCGTGATCCGTTCCCGGTCAATCAGTTCCACGACAGCAGCGACGTCGAAGGCCGCGACCGGCAGCATCGTCGCGCCGCGCAGGAAGGACGCGATCAGGCCCGCCTTCAAGCCGAAGGTATGGAAGTACGGGTTCACCATCAGGTACCGGTCGCCCTCGCGAAGATCCGCGAGAGTCGCCCATTCCTCGTACATTCGCAGTGTCTGGCGGTGATTCATCCTGGCGCCCTTGGGCCTGCCCGTGGTGCCCGAGGTGAAGATGACGTCGGAGATGTCCTCCCCGCTGACGTCTCGCGAAAACGGTGAACCGCTGGACAGGAAGTCCGACTTCAGGTCGATCACCGGAACCCCGGCGGGCGCGCTGTAGTCCAGGCCGAGGAACCCCTTCTGGATCAGGACGGCCTTGGCTGCGCTGCGGCCGATGATGTCGGCCGCCTCCTCCGCCTTGAACCGGGTGTTGACCGGCACAAGCACCCCGCCTGCGGTGAGCAAACCGAACGCCGCGATCAGCCATTCGGCGGAATTGGGCGCCCAGATGGCGACCCGGTCACCCTTTTGGACGCCCTGTTCGGCGAATGCCCCTGCGGCACACCGGATGCGCTCGACCACCTCGGTGAAGGTGAGCCGCAGCGGACCGTCGACGACCGCTTCCGCATCGCCGAAGCGGTCTGCCGCGCTCAAGACCATCTCGGGGATGGTCTGCCAAGGTTGGGTTCTCGTCACACCGTGACGAGCCGGGATAGGTTGCCGCCCATGATCTTCGCCTGGTCGTCGACGGAGAGATGCTCGAGCGCATGCACGTAGTGGGTCGGCTGCGCCAGGCCCTCCGGGTGCGGGAAGTCGGAGCCGTAGAGCACGCGGTCCACGCCGATGAGATTGATCAGGTCGTCGATGCCCTCCTCGTAGAACGGGCTGACGTGGATGCGGTTCTTGATCTCCTCCATCGGGTTACTCGGGAAAGCCTCTGGGGCTTTCTTGTAGACGTCGGCCATGTTGTCCAGCAGCGGGAACATCCACTTCGACCCGGCCTCGATGACCGCGACCTTCAGCGTCGGGAACCGGAACAGCGCACCGTGAATCACCCAGGAGGCCACCGCGTCCTGGACCGGGCGCCACTCGTTGAGCATGGACATCGCATTGGTCTGGAACGGCAGCATCTCCTGAGCGGCGCCGTCCCACTCGGAGGTGTAGCGGGAATAGCCGCTGTCGCTGGAGTGCATGGCGACCAGCACGTCGTGCTCGACGCAACGCTGCCAGAACGGGTCGAACTCGGGCAGCGCGAACGACCGCGGCCCGCGGAAACCGGGCACCGGAGCCGGCCGGACCAGGATGACCCTGGCACCGCGCTTGACCACCCAGTCCAGCTCCTCGATGGCCTTCTCGACGATGGGCAGGGTGATCACCGGGGTGGTGAAGATGCGGTTCTGGTAGTTGAACCCCCAGACGTCGTCGAGCCACTCGTTGAGCGCATGCACGATGACGTGGATCGCGACCGGGTCGTCGCGCAGCCGCTCCTCGACCAGGCTGGCCAGGGTCGGGAACATCAGCGAGCGGTCAAGGCCGAGCTCGTCCATCAGCTCCAGACGCGGACCGGGCTCGAAGAACGCCGGGATCGACCGCATCGGCTCGCCGAACAGCTCGCGCCGGCTCTTGCCCTCGGGATTGCCGTACTTGAAGTACTCCTCCCACGCGCCGGGCTTGGCGACCACCGTGAAGGTGGGGTTGGGGATGTAGTTGCTGATCTGGCCGCGCAGCGCGATCTTGGTGCGGCCGTTGACCTGCACGTACTGGACGATGTCCTGGTACTCCTTTGGCAGGAACTTGGTCAGCGCGTCTTCGGGCTCGTAGAGGTGGTTGTCCGCGTCAAAGAGCGGAAACGGTATATCGACCTTTGCCGAAAGCGACGACATGGAATACTCCCTTTCCTCTTGAGAGAATCCTATTCTCAAGTTGGTTGGGTGGCAATGCCCTCCCTGATGCCCTGCCGGACCACGAACTTCTGCACCTTGCCGCTGGCGGTGCGCGGAAAGTCGTCGACTTGGTGCAACTCCTCCGGCCATTTCTGGGTCGCGACGCCGGCCCGCCTGAAGTGCGTCACGCACCTCGTCGAGCGTCGGCATCGGCTGCCCCGGCTTCAGGCGCAGAACGGCGGCCGTGCGCTCGCCCAGCCGGGAATCCGGAGTGGACACCACCACCGCCTCCGCAACGGCCGGCATCGTGAGCAGCACCTCCTCGACCTCCAGCGCGCTGATGTTCTCGCCGCCGCGGATGATGACGTCGGCCTTGCGGTCGGTGATGGTCAGGTATCCGTCCTCGTCGAGCACCCCGACATCGCCGGTGCGGTACCAGCCGTCCGCGTCGAAGGCCTTGGCGGTCAGTTCCGGGTCGGTATAGCCCAGGCAGAGGTCGGGGCCGCGGCTGTAGATCTCGCCGTCGGGTCCGAGCCGGATCTCCACGCCGGGCCGCGGGTTGCCGTCGGTGTAGAGCCGCTTGTCCTCCGGCGCGGTCGGCGCCGAGCCGGTGATCGACGGGTGTTCGCTGCTGCCGTATGAGCGGAAGACCAAGATGCCGAGATCTGCCAGCCGCCGGGTGACCGCCGCGGGCACCGTCGACCCGCCAAGGCCGACGGTCGTGAAGTGGCCCATATGTGCCGCGGTGCAGTCGGGATGGTCCAACAGGCTGGTGACGAAGTAAGGGGGTCCGCCGCCGATCGAGAGCCCGTCGCGCTCGATGAGCTTGAGCACGTTGCCCGGATCCCACACATCGCACAGGTCGATCGGCGCGCCTTCCAATACCGGAATGAGGAATGCGGCCAGCATGCCGATGAAATGACCGACCGGGGTGGCGGTGAGCTGGCGCCCGCGCTCGGCCGGATAGTTCTCGAGCAGCTGGCGGGTCTCGAAACCCAGTGTCTGGTGGCTGTGCACGACGCCCTTGGGGTCGCGTCGTGGTGCCCGACGTGAACGCGATCAGCGCCGGGTTGCCGGGGTCGGTGGCGACCGTGCCGGTCATCGGCTCGGCGGCGAGCAAGTCGTCGTAATTCTTTCCGACCAGCCCGACGATGGGGATGGCCGCGCACAGGTCGGGCTGAAATTGCATGCGGCCGAACTCCTCGGCGGTGATGAAGACGCGGGGCTTCGCCGTGCCGAGGATGTGGGTGAGTTCCTTGCGGCCGTAGAAATGAACGATCGGCACCGTGACCGCGCCGAGAAACGTCGATGCCCAGAAGGTCGCGGCGGCTTCCTTCCAGTTCGGCAGTTGCAGTGCGACCACGTCGCCGGGACCGACACCGCGGGCGCGCAGCCCGGCCGCGAGCCGGCGCGCCTCGATCTCGACGTCATGGAACGTGCCTGCGAAGGGACGCACCGCCGAATGCACGTGGAACCCGGCGTCGGGGTTGGCATGCAGTCCACGCGCGATGAGATCGCCAAGGGTGTCCTGCGTCCACCACCCCTCTTCCACGTAGCGTTTTGTCAGCTCGACAGGGATGGTTCGCATGAGCCTGGCCGCACCTCCGATCCAAACAGCGATGCTATTCTCCGATAGAGAGAATGCCAATGCCGCAGACGGAGAACGCTTGATGGTCGACCTCGAGTTGGACGACGGGCTGGCGGTCATCACCATCGACCGGCCGCACGCCCGCAACGCCATCTCACTGGAGACGATGGACCAGCTGGAGAAGGCTCTCGACGGGACAGAGGGCGCGAGCGCACTCGTCATCACGGGGGCAGGCGACCGCGCGTTCGTATCGGGCGGCGACCTCAAGGAACTCAGCGCGTTGCGCACCGAGCTGGAAGCCTCAGGCATGGCTTTCCGGATGCGCACGATCTGCGATCGGATCGCCAGCTTCCCCACGCCCACCATCGCGGTGCTGAACGGCCATGCGCTCGGCGGCGGCGCCGAGTTCGCGGTGGCGGCCGACATCCGGCTTGCCGCCGAAGACATCAAGATCGGGTTCAATCAGGTGACGCTCGAGATCATGCCGGCATGGGGCGGTGCCGAGCGGCTTGTCGAGCTGGTGGGTTACAGCACGGCGCTGCTGCTGGCCGGCACCGGCACCGTGCTCGACGCCGCCGAGGCGGCGCGGATCGGCTTGGTGGACAAGGTGTTACCGCGCGCATCCTTCGACGAAGACTGGCGAGCCATCGCCAGGGCGTTGGCCGGCCGCCCGGCCGGCGAGATCAAGCGGGTGATGAACGGGGCTCTCCACGACGGAGGCCGTCGCGGCCTTCGCGCGGCTGTGGGTGTCCGACGAACACTGGGCCGCCGCGGACGAGGTGATGAAGCGCGGCAAGTAGCCAGCGCAATGAACTCGGTGAAGATGCTGGGGGCATCTCAGGAGTTTCTGCGGGATGCGAAATCCATCGAGGCGGCGCTCATCATCTCGACGAGGGAGCGGCGGTCGATCGTCCAGACCTGCGAGGCGACTGCCCGGTTGTTTTCGCCCACCACGTGAACGGGTCCGTTGCCGATGTTTTCGACGATCTCGCGGGCCACGTCCTCGGACAGCATCTGCGCGGCGGGGTCATAGTCGACGCCCATCCGCTGCAGCGCCGGTGTGTAGGTCATGCCGAGCGGGGTGCAGCACACGTCGACGCCGTGTGGGCGCAGTTCGGCCCACAAGCCCTCGGCGAAGTTGTGCTGAAACGCTTTCACCGCGGAATAGACCGCGAGGGTCGCCGAGCCGGCCACGCAGGCCAGCGACGCGACGAGCACGATGCCGCCCCGGCCGCGCTCGCGCATCGCCGCCCCGAAGTGATGGGCCAACGCGATAGGGCCGACGCAATCCAATGTGATCTGTTTGAGCGAGTAGTCGAGTTCGTTGTCCAGGAACGCCGTCGTACGGTCCGAAGCACCGGCGTTGTAAATGAGCAGGCCGACGTCGAGGCCCGCGGTCGCATTGGCCACCCGCGCGGTTACGTCGGGGTCGGTCAGGTCTTGGACGACAACGCGCGTCTGCACTCCGTGCTCCTCGCGCACGCGGGTGGCCACCTCGTCGAGCAACGCCCCGTTTCGCGCGATCAACACGAGATCCAGTCCGCGCGATGCCAATTGGTCGGCGAGGCCGGCGCCGATGCCTTCGGACGCGCCGGCGATGACGGCCCATGGCCCGTAGGAGTCCACGAAGTCGGTCATATCCGCCCTTTGGCAGCTGCGGCGGCGAGATCGCCCCCGGTGAGCGTTCGCGCCGTCCGGGACACTCGTTCGCTGATGCGCCAGCCGTCGGGGGTTCGGACGAATACGTCGTCGTAGTGGCCAAGGGCATCAACCCAATTGGTGGAGTCGTCCGGTTGCAACATCAGCACGGCGTGGACATACGACCGCACCGTTGCCCGATCCCCGGCCTCATCTATGGCAATTACAAAGTTCGACATGCGGTGGTAGGTCGGGCCCATATTTTCGTGCAGCTGCCGCATCACATCGGTGAGCGCATCGGCGCTGGTGAAGCGCCCCAGCTGTGGGTAATCGACGTCGATCTCGTCGGTCCAGCAGCTGCGGAGCAATGGCCAGTCCTTGGAATCGATCCCGGTGGCGTAGCGGATCAGCACCTCGGCGATCTGCTCGTTGTCGGTATCCACACGGCGAGGCTATTCGATAAATCAGCGACGGGCGGTCAGGTTAGCGACCGATCTCGGGACGTACGGTGTCGAGCCAATGATGGGAATCGTTCGATCTGTTCTCTCTAGACGAGAACGTCATTTCCGATTATCGTCAACGGCGTGCCGACACAGCAGATCGCCCTCGCGCCCGAGATCTCTACCTGGCCCGACGAGAACCCGCACCTGATCGGCAGCGCCTGCGGTAAGTGCGGCGCCACCGTCTTTCCCGTCCAGGAGCGCTGCCCGAAGTGCAGCGCCGGCGGAGATGTCGGACGTGCTGCTGCCGCGGCGCGGCACCCTGGTCGCGTGGACGACCCAGGGCTTCCCGCCCGGCCCGCCCTACGCTGGGCGCCGACCGGCAAGGACTTCGCCCCGTTCGGCGTCGGCCTGGTGCAGCTCGGCTGGACGAGCGTGATCCGCGTCGAGGGCCGCCTCACCGAGAGCGACCCGGCGAAGCTGCAGTTCGGCATGGAGGTCGAGCTGACCATGGTGCCGTTCTACACCGACGACGACGGCAACGAGATCGTCACGTTCGCCTTCCAGCCCGTCGAAGCCGGAAAGGAGACTGACAGATGAATGACGTCGCCATCATCGGCGTGGGGCTGCACCCGTTCGGCCGGTTCGACAAGACCGCCATGCAGATGGGTGCCGAGGCGATCCAGCTCGCGCTCGACGACGCCGGCCTCGAGTGGAAGGACATCCAGTTCGGCGTTCGGCGGCAGCCATGAGGTCGTCCAACCCCGACGCCGTGACCCGGCTGGTCGGGCTTGACCGGCATCCCGTTCACCAACGTCTTCAACGCCTGCGCCACCGCGGCCACCGCCATCCAGCAGACGCGCCGACGCCATCCGGCTCGGCAAATACGACATCGGCATCGCCGTCGGGCATGGACAAGCACCCCCGCGGCGCGTTCACCGACGACCCGGCCAGACTGGCGCTGCCCGCCCTGGTACGGCGAGAACGGGCAGTTCGTCACCACCAAGTTCTTCGGCATGAAGATCAACCGCTACCTGCACGACCACGGCATCTCCAGCGAGACGCTGGCCAAGGTGGCGGCCAAGAACTACCGCAACGGCGCGCTCAACCCCAACGCGTTCCGGCGCAAGCCGATTTCCGAGGAGGAGATCCTCGACTTCGCCGATGCTGAACTACCCGCTGACCCAGTACATGTTCTGCGCGCCCGACGAGGGCGCGGCCGCGGTGATCATGTGCCGCGGCGACATCGCCCACCGGTACACCGACAAGCCGGTCTTCCTGCGGGCCACCGAGATCCGCACCCGGCGCTACGGCGCCTACGAGGTGCACGCCACGTCGGCGCCGTCGACGAGGACGCTCGCCGACGGTGTACGCCGCGCGGGCCGCCTACGAGGCGGCCGGGATCGGGCCCGAGGATGTCGACGTCATCCAGCTGCAGGACACCGACGCCGGCGCCGAGGTCATCCACATGGCCGAGAACGGTTCTGCGCCGACGGCGAGCAGGAGAAGCTGCTCGCCGACGGCGCAACCGAGATCGGCGGTTCGCTGCCGGTCAACACCGACGGCGGGCTGATCGCCAACGGCGAGCCGATCGGCGCGTCGGGGCTGCGCCAGGTCCACGAGCTGGTGCGGCAGCTGCGCGGCCAGGCCGGCGACCGCCAGGTGCCCGGCGAGCCCGCGGTCGGCTTCGCCCAGGTCTACGGCGCCCCGGGCACCGCGTCGGCGACGATCCTGAGCCGTTGAGATCCAAATCGCCGAATCACAACCCGGGTGCGGAAACAACGTTCTAAGATCTCGGAAATGATGTTTCCGCCCGCGCCCAACCGGACCACGTCGTTGCTCGGCGTGGTGCCAGCAACGGTTTTGGCGACAGCTTGTCTTGCCTTCGGCACCGCAACCGCGGCCTTCGGCACCGCAACCGCGGCCGCCGACGACGACCCGCCGCTCCGCCGCTGCACAACGTCCACTACACGGTATGGGCCGAGCAGCCGTTCAGACGTCGAGATCTACTACCGCGACGTCGACCCGCCGAACTGGGCCGACTACAGCCACAACCCGTATCAGTTCAGCCCCCAACGTCGAAGCCGACGTCGGCCCGAACCAGCAATGGAACCTCGACGTTGATGCTGGCCAACCCCAACGAGTGGGCGATGGTGGTCGTCGAGCACCGGCGGAGAGTCGACGAAGACGCCCAACATCCACTGTGCGCTCGCGGTCGACGGCGAGGTTGTCGCCACCCATCAGGGCCCCAAGGGCGCGCTCTGCTCGATTCGGAATTGGTGAGCCTTCGTCGTCCCGGAGCGGTTCGCCCTCCAGTCGGCGTAGCCACTCCTCGCAGTAGCTTGAATGTCTCGGCGTGGCCGGTGGACATGCCGAGCGCCCGCTCCATGACCAGGGCCTGCGAAACGCTGGTCGCGAACACCGTCCAGACCACCGGCGGGACGTCCGAGGTGGAGACGCCGTAGCGGTCGAGCGCGGCGGCGATGCGCCTTGTTCTGCTCCTCGCGGAAACGTTCGGCGTAGTAGACGATTTCGGCCCGCAGCGCCTTGCGATGGTTGGCCAGGCCCATGAACTCCATGGTCAGTCGGGTGGCCTCCGGCATGGTGCTGAACCTCCACAGCGCCCACAGCGGCTGCGGCGACGCCAGCGCCGTCGTGGTGCCCCAAGCCCTCCTCGGCCCTGCGGCGGAACACCGCCAGGAACAGGTCCTCCATGGTGCGGAAGTAGTAGTGCACCAGCTGGGGCTTGAGGCCCGGCCGTCTCGGCCACCCGACGCGAGGTGACCGCGGCGTAGCCCTCCTCGAGCAGCAGTTGCTCGGCGGCGTCGAGCAGCACGCCGCGATTCTTCGCGTCCGGCGCTCCGATCCTTCGCGCCGATGCCATCGCACCTCCCCAAATCTCTGCCACACGGTCGACACGCAGATGTTAGACGCCAGACCGCGATGTCCCTTGACCGCGACTCTACCGACATGCTAAGCAGGTGCTCAGCAATTTCGGTTCCGAAGGAGGCAGCTCGATTCGTCGTCGAATCCCACCGCCACGTCCCGCCACCACCGGATCACGAACCAGATGACCGACTTCGACCCGTCGACTTCACCGACCCGTCGCTGGTGCCCGATCCGCACCCGTACTTCGACCACGTACGCACCAAGGACCCGGTTTGCTGCCCGATCCACAACGGGGTGCTGGCCATCACCGGCTGGGAGGCGGCCAACACCGTCTACAAGGACACCGAAACTTCTCGTCCTGCGTCGCGGTGATGGGCCCGTTCACGCCGATGCCGTTCATGCCCGAGGGCGACGACATCTGCGCGCAACTCGAGGAGCACCGCACCGAGATCCCCATGTTCGAGCACATGGTCACGATGGATCCGCCCACCACACGGACGCGCGGTCCATTCTTTCGCGGCTGCTGACGCCCAAGCGGCTGAAGGAGAACGAGGACTTCATGTGGCGGCTGGCCGATCGCCACATCGACGAGTTCATCGCCGACGGCAACTGCGAGTTCCTGGCCGCATACGCCAAGCCCTTCTCGCTGCTGGTCGTCGCCGACCTGCTCGGCGTCCCCGAAGACGACCATGAGGAGTTCCGCGACGGCCTTCGGGGCCCAGTCGGCGGGAACGAACGTCGGCGGCCTCGACCACGAGGTGGTCGCGACCAACCCGCTGGCGTGGGCGGACGAAAAGTTCTCCAGCTACATCGAGGAGCGTCGCGAGTCTCCTCGCGACGATGTGCTGACCGTCGATCGCGACCGCCAAATACCCGGACGGTTCCACGCCGGAGGTGTTCGAGGTCGTGCGGACCGCGACGTTCCTGTTCGCCGCCGGGCAGGAGACGACCGCGAAACTGCTCGGCGCGGCGATGCGGGTGCTCGGCGACCGGCCCGACATCCAGCAGCAGCTGCGCGACGACCGCAGCCTGCATCCCGATCTTCATCGAGGAGTGCCTGCGGATGGACAGCCCGGTGAAGAGCGTGTTCCGGATGGCGCGCAAGAGCACCCGGCTCGGCGACACCCCCGTCCCCGCAGGCACCACGGTGATGGTGAGCCCCGGCGCCGCCAACCGCGACCCCAGCAGGTTCGAGAACCCGCACGAGTTCGCACTCGACCGCCGCAACGTCCGCGAACACATCGCGTTCAGCCGCGGCATCCACTCGTGCCCCGGCGCGCCGCTGGCCCGCGTCGAGGGCCGGGTCTCCATCGAGCGGATTCTCGACCGGCTGGCCGACATCACGATCAGCGAGGACAAGCACGGGCCGATCGAAGCGACCGCCGCTACACCTACGAGCCGACCTTCATCCTGCGCGGGCTCACCGAACTGAACATCGAGTTCACGCCGGCTGGGTAGGCTGGACTCGCCAGCGTGGGGTCGACCGATCTTCAAGGGGGCACATATGCGCAAGATCGTCGCGGTGTCGGCCGTTGCTTGCGGATTGATCACGGCGGCAATATCTCTCGCCGGTCAGACATCGGCGGCTTGCGACGCGGGCGACTGTGTTCCGAACGTCGCTCGTAACGTCGTGGAAGGCGCGCCCTGTACGCCTCGGCCCTCTTTCGTCTTTGGCCTCGACTCGGACCTCAGTACCCTGATCTGCGCCTCGCAGGGCATGTGGGTACGGGTCGGGCCCCTGGTCGGCGAGCGCGAGGTCAGCCTTCCCTGCGATAGGGCGGGCGATACGGCACAGCAGCCCTTGGCAGGCAACGACTTACAGCTGATGCGTACCCCGGGTGTTCCGCTCAGGTGTGCCAATACAATGGCGCCTTGCGGTGGGTGAATTTCTAAGTGTCCCCACGCTCCCAGCGACTGGCGCCGTCATAGGCCACGCACGTCAAGAACAGGCCGTCCGGCGCTTGCGCCACCTGACCGTCAAAAGCGGGGCAGAAATCGCCCTCGTTCTTCACGCCGTGCATTTCAGGCGAGCGGAACCAGCGCGGTTCATAGCGCCTCGGCGAACCGCAGAACACCAGCCGCCCCCATGACGTCACACCGAACGCGTAATAGGTGGGGTTGTCACAGTAGGAACCCAGCACGACGTTTGGCGCGATGCCCGGCGTGCAGCTGGGGTAATTGCACTCAGTGGGGCCTCATCCGCGGCGGCCGACGGCGCAACGACTACCGAGCCGGCGGTGAGCACGGCAGCAAGCACTGCGACGGTGGATCGCACCGCGTCATTCTCACATATGCGGGAACGAAATTCTCCCTTTTGGAGAGGATTGCTATCGCCCACGATAGGATTGCGACTTATGCGCGCAGTTGAGGTGACCGCCGGCGCCCTGGCAATCGCCGTGGTCGGAAGTCTAGGCACGGCAACCCCGGCACACTCCTCGAATTACGGAGTTGAGCTCAACGGAACCTACCGGGTCACGTCCAATGGGGACTGGGCCCAGACCAACGCGGTCTTCATCGACGAGCAGACGGTGGTTCAGACCTGGACCATAACCTCGAGTTGCACAAGCCCGATCACATGCATCGGCGAGGTGACAAGCGACCAGGGCTGGACCGCACCACTCAAGCTTGGCGGGGTTGAGGCGCCGGGCGCGGTCGGCGACTTCTGGGAAGTTGACCACGCCGTGCCGAACTGGGAACCGTGTCCCGACGGCACCGCGGCCACCGGCGACCAGAAATTCTGGTTCTGGGGCGTTGACCAACTTACGAACGATCGGAACAACAAGAAGGTGGACCTGCTCACGGGCAGAGACGTGACCAAGGCTCCGAGCGGCGCGTGCGGCATCAACAAGCCGCTCGACATCGACATGCCCGTACGCCTGGACAAGCTAAGTTAAACCCGCCGCCTACGGTCGGCTCCCTGCGTCAGATCGGCAGCAGATCCTTCCACGACTTCGGCTCTGCTGAAGAACCAACATTCGTCAGCTGTTGCACCTGACCGTCGGGCGTGACGTAACGGCCCGTGCGCGGGTCGTAGGTCGTGATGGCGACTGACGGTCCGCCAGAACCCTTGCTGGAGAAGGCGCTCGGCGCAGCAGGCACCGCTCCACCATCCGTCGGCGGCGCAGGCACCGGCCCCGGAGCCGGACCCTGCGGCATCGGCGGGATGTCGCCGGCCGCCGGTGCGATCGGAGCCTCGACGGGCGGAATGGGTTGCCCATTCAGCGAATTGCCGGGCGGTGGCGGCGGCATGAGGAGGCGCCGACGGCGGGGGCGGCCCCATGGCCGCCAGCGGATCCGTTGGCATTCCACCGGGCATCGCGCCGGGGGGAAGCGGTGTGCCCTCTATCGGCGCGAAGATCCGATCGTTGAAGTCGACGCGATCGTCTGGCGGGACGCCCTGCGCGATCAGATTCGGGTCGAACGGGTACGGTCCGGTGGCGTGCTCGCGCATGGCCAGGGGCTGATACCCCTTGGGGTCGTCGCAGAGTTCGACTGTGGGCGCACGTTTTCCGGGATGTCCCATGCACGGGTAGTTGCGCGCGCCGCGCACCGCGAGCGGGGAGTCCTGCGGCAGTTTGCAGTACAACCCGTCCGGCGTGTCGATGGTGGTGGTGTCGGCGGGGTTACGCCATTGCGACGGCGGCAGGAAGCCGACGGTGCACCCTGGCGGATCACTGATGGTGAACGCGAAGTCGCCTGCCGCCGGTAGCCCCGTTGGGTTGTTCTTTGGAAGTCCGAACGACTGCTGGGCCGCGATGACCGCGGGCAGCAGTCACCAGGAGTTGTTCCAGCGACGGGTTGTAGGTGACGAGGATCTGACCGAGCGTGGTGAGGTTCGCCAGCAACACCGGCAGTGTCGGCTTGATCTGAGTGAGAAGCCCCGAAACCTCCTGTGCGAAGCCGGGTCCCTGTTGCAGGATCGCACGCACCTGCGGGTCGTCCTGAGCCAGCTGCTGGGTCACCCCCGCCAAACTGCGCGCCCACGTTCGAATCGCGTCGGTGGTCTCGGCCTGCGAATCCAGAAGCGGCCCACTGTCATCGATCAGCGTCCGCGACTGGTCGGATACGTCGTTCAGGTATTTGGTGATGCTGGACGACGAGTCGAGCAAGGATTGGAAGTCCTCGCCTGCGCCGTTGAAGGCCTTGTACGACTCGTCGAGCAAGTCGCTGATCCTGTCTTTCGGAATGCTTTTCACGAGCGCGCTGACCTGATCCAGCATCGGACGCGACCTGCTGCGGGATCGTTGTGTTGTCCACCGCGATCACCGAGCCATCGCGCAAATACGGGCCGGAGTCAGTACGCGGACGTAGATCGACGTACTGTTCACCGACAGCCGAAACGCTAAGGACTTCGGCCTTCAAATCGGCGGGAATCTTCGGCGACGTGTCCAACGTCAGTGTCGCGTCCGCGCCCGTCTCCGTGAGCTTTACCTCCGTCACCTTGCCGATTTGCACCCCCCGGTAGGTCACGTTGAAAAGCGATACAGGCCGCCGGCGGCCGGCAGTTGCAATGTCACGTTGATGCGGCCGAGACCGAGCAGGGTGGGCACCTGCATGTAGGTGAAGACCATCACCGCAACGCCGACGATGGACGCGATGGTGAAGATAATCAGCTGATTTCGGACGAAACGCGTCAGCATCAGCCACCACCTCCCGGTGTCGGCGCACCGGCACCTCCGTATGGCCCCGCGAAGATCTGCGACGCAGTGCTCACCGGCGCCGCGTTCGCCGGTGGCACAACCGGCACGAGCGGCTCGGTCACAGGCGGCATCGGCCCGGTGGGCGCGGGCAGACCTGGCGGCATCACCGTATCCGGTGATGGTGGCTGAACACCCACGCCGAGCGGGTTGATACGAGTATTGCGCAAAGAAGGGGTCGCCCGGGGCCGGAATGAGTTTTGCGTCCTCGTCGCCCCATCGAGTGCCGAGGAAGCAGCGTCCGCTTCAGTCGCGGATAGGTGAGGTCGAAGATGGCGAACAGGTTGATGTAGTCACCGCGGGTGATCACGTCTGCGAAGGCGGGACCGTATGGGAACGCCGTGGCAAACGTCAGCCCGGGGATCGAGGTCGGGTCCGACATCGGCGAGTGCCTTGAGCGCCGGCTCGAGGTTCTTGAGGTTCGTCACGAGATCGTTGCCCGCGTCGTTGACCAGCCGGGTGGCGGTGTCGCTGAAGGTGCCGAGCTTCTGCAGCGCCGTAGTCAGATTCGGCCGCTCCTTGATGAGTACATCCAATGCCGGCGGGATGTCCTTGAGTGCACGGTCGAGGACGTCACGTTGTCCCGCGAACGTCCCAGCGACTCGCCTCAGTTGCTGGATGGAGGCGATGATGTTGTCCCGTTGCGCATCGAGGACGCCAACGAAGTTGTCGAGCCGGGTGAGCAGCTCGCGGATCTGGGGTTCGCGTCCGGACAGAGCGGTGTTGAAGTTGTGGATGATGTCACCGATCTGCCCCAACCCGCCCGCGTTGACGACCGCCGAGAGGGACGACAGCGTCTGTTCGGTGGTGGGATAGGTCGACGACTGGTTCAGGCCGATGGTGGCTCCGGGCTGCAGTCGGCCGCTTGGCTTTTCACCCAGCGGCGGGTTGAGCGCCAGGTGCATGGATCCGAGCAGGCTGGTCTGCCCAACCGTGGCCACCGCATTGGCAGGCACCACGACGTCGGGCTTGACGGAGATCTCCACGTTGGCGTGCCAGGCGTTGACTGTCATCTTGCCCACGCTGCCGACGACGACGTCGTTGATCATGACCGGCGAATTCGACTCCAGCGTCGCGACGTTCGGCACCTCGACGTGGTAGATGACCGCATCCGGTCCCCGGCCCACCGCGCCGGGCAGTGGCAGTGAGTTCAGCCCCTGAAAAGCGCAGCCGGTCAGCGCCAGCACGAGGCACGCCCCGACGACGGTCAATCGCTTCACACGACTCCGGTGAATCCTGCTCCTCGCGTGCGCGGCGCGAATCATGACGGCGGCCCCGCTTCGGCAGGCAACGGTGGACCGGGTGGTGGCGGCGGTGGCGGCCGGTGCCCCCGTCTGCGGGAGCAACATGCCGTCAACGCTCGGCTGCTGCGACGATCCCGGGATGATGGTGGGCGGCCCGGGTATCGGCGCGCCAGGGTACAACGCCGGCGATGGTATGGAAGGCACTTCGCCACTCCCATACAGTCCTGGCGGTCCAGGTGGCGGTCCCCAGCCCGGACCCGGAGGCGGCACCACATCGCCCATACCGGTGTACGCCGACACCGTCGGTGGCGGTTCGGGCGCGTCGCCGGGTCCTGCGCCTCCGGGTGCCAGCTTCGCATCGGTGTAGATCATGTATTTCGGGTCCAGGGCGGGACGCAAGTACAGGTTGGTCGGGAACGGCAGGTAGTTGAAGTTGAGCAGACGCAAAGCGGGACCGAGATATTGTGCACAGAGTTTCGCCGTTTCGGGCGCGGTGGTGTTCTCGACGGCGCCGATCAGCCCGCAGAAGAAATACACCGGATTCGCGAAGTTGGCCAGCGAAAACGCTCCGGTCACGGCACCGGCCTCCGGGTAGTAGATGTTCTCGTAATTGGCGATTGCGTTCGGCGAGATATGAAGGACGTTCTCCAGCGCCATGCGGTTGTCGACCAGGTTTTGGGTGACGCTCGCGAGACTGCGGATCTGCTCGGAAGTTTGGTTCCGACTGCCCGCAACGAACCGCTGGACCTCGCCAAGAGCGACTGGCAGGTCAGACAGCGCCGCGTCGAGATCGGACCTGTTGTCGTTCACGACGCTGGTCAAACTGGCCAGCCGGTTCTGGAACATGACGATCTGTTCCTTGCTGTCGCGAAGTGCGGTGACGAAGACCTGCAGGTTCTTGATGATGTCGACGATGTTGCCGCTGCCTTCGGCGAAAATCCGTGCCGCGCCGGACAGTTGAGCCAGCGTCTGCCGCAGCTTGTCGCCGTTGCCGTCCAACGCGTTCGCGGCGCTGTCGATGAACCTGGAAACGGAGGTACCCGACACTCCTGTCTTTGGGCCCCAATTCTGTTGCCAGGCGCATCAACTGGGTCTTGACCTCATCCCACTCGACGGGCACCGCGGTTCGGTCGCTGGGAATGACCGCGCCGTCACGCATGGTCGGTCCGCCACCCTTGCGATATGCCGGCGTGAGTTGGACGTATCGCGCGGCAACCAGATTCTGGGCAACAATCACCGCCTTGGCGTCAGCCGGAACGGGCACGTCGCGATCCACTTTGAGGATCATTTTCGTCTGGGTGCCCTCGGGCGTGATCGAGTCGATCTTGCCGACCTTCACGCCCGACACGCGTACTTCGTCGCCGGGGTAAATCGAGGTAGCCGTCGGGAAATACGCGGTGACCGTGTTGGGTCCGAAGAAGACCTGCCGCACCAGGACCGCCCCGCCGGCCACGAGAAGGGCGACCAGAGCAATGGCCGCAACGGTTACGAGTCTGCGTCTGTTCATCGCGGCGGCAGGTCTCCTGGTTGCGGAATACCGTTGACGGGGAACGGAATCTCTGCCCGAGGTCCGGCATTGTCCGGCGGCTGGCCGGCGTCGACGCCGCGGCGGAATCCGAACACATAATCGAGGAACGGCTGCAGAATCTGCGCCGGCGAAATGTTGGGGATCAGCGCGTTGTAGTAGGCACCGCTCGACACGATTTCGCCCTGTGTCAGTTCATATTTCGCCAGACCGGGCAGCGCTTTCGCAATGTTGTCGCGGTTCTTCTCCAGCATCGCGTTGAAGCGGTTGAGCTCGCTCCAGCGTCGGCGCCAACACCTTCTCGTTGTCGGCTACCAGACCGGTCAGTTGCCGCGACAGCGCCGAGGTGTTGGCAAGCAGGCTGACGATCGCTTCACGGCGGGCGTTGAGCACCCCGAGCAGATCGTTGGCATTGAGGATCAACGTGTTGACCTGCTGGCTGCGTTCGGACAGGATCCCGGTCACATCGCCAGCTGTCTTGAGCAGTTCGGCCAGGCTCTCGTTGCGATTATTCAACGACCGCGGACAGCCTGCTCAGCCCATCGAAGGTGGGCCCCAGCTGCGGCGCGATCTGGTCGATGGTCTGCGACAGCGTGTCCAGCGACTGGTTGAGTCCTGCGGTGTCGGTGCCCGCGGTGTTCGTGGTGAGGTCGCTGACCGCGTCGGTCAGCGAGTAGGGCGACGAGGTTCGGGTCGTCGGAATCACGTGTCGAGGATCGAGCGTGCCGTTGCCCGCCGACTCCAGCGCCAGCACGCGCGCACCGAGAAGCGTGCCAGTGCGGATGTGTGCCGTGGTATCCGACCCGAGGGCGTACTTGCCCTGGATGGTGAAGCCGACCAGCGCATCGCCGTTCTGCAGCCCAATAGTGGACACCGTGCCGACCTTGATGCCCGAGAGGGTGACCGTCGTTGCCGACGGCGAGCCCGCCCGCCTCGGAGAACAGCGCCTGATATCGCAGCGACGTCGCCCACTGCGCCAGCCGCTCGGGCTGTAGACCGACGGCGATGACGAGGATGATCAGGATGACGCCGATGACGCCCGCCCTGATGAGGTTGGATCCGCGATATCTCAGCATTACTGTTGCGCGCACCTCCCCGTATCTTGTCTGATCCACGGGAACTGCACGGTGCGGCCCTGCAGGTCGCTGGCGCGGAACGCGATCCCGCAGATGTAGTAGGGGAAGAACGAGCCGTAAGCGCCGACGCGTGCGAGCTTGCGATAGAGGTCGGGCGCGCGCTGAAGGCTGGCGTTCAGTCGGTCCTTGTCGTTATCGAGCAACGGTGCGAGCCGGTTCAGCTGGCCGATCGTGCCAGCCAACGGCGATCGCGCCCGGCCGAGCAGGTCGGTCAGCGATGCGGTTCCGTTGTCGAGCGACGTGATGGCCGCACCGATCGGATCACGGTCAGCGGATAGCCCCTTGATCAGCTTGTCGAGGCGATCGATCGCGCCGGAGAAGTCGTCACCGTCCTTCGACAGCGTGTCGAGGGTGTTCTTGAGGTCCTCGATCAACTGCTGGATCACCTGGTCGTTGTCCGCGAGAGAGTTCGTGAACGACGACGACTTCGAGAACAACGAATCCAGGGTTCCCCCTTGGCCCTGCAGGATCTGGATCAGCGACGCGCGTGAGCGCGTTGACGTCCTGCGGATTCAGGCCCTGGATAACGGGTTTCAGGCCACCGAGCAACAGATCGAGATCCAGGGCGGGCGCCGTGCGGTCCTCGGGGATCTGCGAGCCGACGGGAAGAATCTTCGTCGATCCCGGGGTGTCGACGAGTTCGAGGTAGCGATCGCCCACCAGGTTAAGATAGCGAATCTCGGCTTTGGTGCCGGTCGTCAGCACGATGTTGCGGTCCGCGTCGAACTTCACCAGGACCGTGCGATCGGCATCTAGGGACACGTCCTTGACGGTGCCCACCCGGATGCCTGCGACGCGAACGGTGTCTCCCGCTTTAAGTCGCGACGCATCGGCGAAGACCGCCGAATAGCCGTTCGTCGAACCGGTTCTCACCTGGCCGAAGATGAAGAACAGGAACGCGGTCAGCATCGCCATCACAACGGCGAAGATGCCGAACTTGATTAACGTTCCGGTCGCCCGCGCCCTCATCCCGGCATTCCGATCTGTGCGGTGTTGCGGGGCGGCCCGTCGATCGGCCCGAACAGCCAGTTCTTGAGGCCCTCGGAATTGAGCAGGATGCCCTGGTTCCCGTACCTCTGCGGGTTGGAGCCGACATCAGCGACGATGAACGGCGCCCGAAACTCGGGCGGCACGTCGGGCAGGCCGAGTTCCTTGCAGTACGGGCCGCCCTTGGCGGCGACCTTCGGCAGGTCCGCCGGATAGCGATATCGCTCGACCCCGAGCGTGAGACCGGCCGACACCACGATACCCGGCAAGGAAGCGGGGCCCCGTGCGTGAAGGTGCCGAGACCCGCGACGCCGCACCACAGTGCGTCGTGATACCGGTTGAGCAGGTCGGTGGTGGGCACGAGTAGGTGCAGCACGTCGGTCAGCGCCTGCCGGTTGCCGCCGACCACATCGTTTCCGACGTCGGCCAAACCGATTGAGCTGACCAGGAACTCGTCGAGGTTCTGCTGCTCGTCGACGATGGAATTGCTCAGTTGTGTCGAATTCTTGACGGTAGATACGAGGTCGGGCGCCGCATCGGCGTACGCGTTGAGCGTCGGCACAGCGGCCTCGATGTCGTGGCTGAGGTTCGGCAGGCTCGGTTCGATCTTGGCCAGGAAAGCATTGAAATCGGCCAGTGTCCTGCCGATCTTCTCGCCGCGGCCGTTGAACGCCGTCGCGATCGCGCCGAGGGTCTGATTGAGTTTGACGGGGTCGATCTTGTCGAGCACCGTGTACCAGTTGCTGGAACACAGTGTTTATTTCGACCATCACGTGCTGACCCTGAATGATCTGTCCAGGGTGGAGTTTCTGCGCCGCAGGATCGGGCGGCGGCACCATGTTGACGAACTTCGCGCCGAACACCGTCGACGATTCGATGTCGACGTTCACGTTGGACGGGATGAGATGGAGCTGGGAGGGATCCATCGCCAGATGCAGCGCCGCCGTGCCGTCGGATTTCGTCCTCGATCGACGACACCTTGCCGACCTGGACGCCGCGCATCTTCACCTTGGCGTCGGGGTTCATCACCAGCCCGGCGCGATCCGAAATCACCGTCACCGGAACGGTTTGGGTGAAGCTGCCCCGGAACAGGCTGACGGCGAGCGCGACGATCAGGCCGATGGCGACAACCGTCGCCAAGCCCGCCAGCGGGCGCACGGCGCTCGACTTCTCACTCGGCCCCCTATCCCGGACAGGTTGAAGTTGCCGTTGGAACCGTAAATGGACAGGGATACCAACAGGGTCACCGAGACGACGACGACCAGAGAGGTGCGCACCGCGTTGCCCACCGCGACACCGACACCCGACGGTCCGCCGGAGGCGAAGTAGCCGAAGTAGGTGTGGATCAACAGGATCGTGATGCGCCATCAACACCGCCTGCAGGAACGACCACAGCAGGTCGATCGGGTTGAGGAAGGTGTTGAAGTAGTGGTTGTAAAGGCCGCCGGACTGGCCGAACAGCACCACCGTGGTGAACTGGCTCGCGACGAACGACAGGATCACGGCGATGGAGTACAGCGGGGTGATCGCGATCATCCCCGCCACGATCCGGGTGGACGACCAGGTATTCGACCGGGCGGATCGCCATCGACTCCAGCGCGTCGATCTCCTCGTTGATCCGCATCGCCCCCAGCTGCGCGGTCACGCCGGCGCCGAACGTGGCGGCCAGGCCGATGCCCGCGACCACGGGTGCGGAGATGCGCACGTTGATGAACGCCGCCAAAAACCCGGTCAGCGCTTCGATGCCGATATTGCCCAGCGACGAATAGCCCTGCACCGCCAGCGTGCCACCGGCGGCCAGGGTCAGAAATCCGACGATGACGACGGTGCCGCCGATCATCGCCAAGGTGCCCGCACCCATGGAGATCTCGGCGATCAGCCGGATGATCTCCTTGCGGAAGTGCACGGCCGCGTGCGGCACCCGCCGAGCGCCTTGCCGATAGAACAGCATGTGATCGCCGATGCGGCCCAGCAGCGCCGACCGGCCGCTTGACTTGCCCGGTCAGCCGCGGATACGTGGTCCGCAGGATCGTCATCGTGCCCATGGCATGATCCCCCGGCTACTTCGCCGTCATCCGGATGCCGATGGCGGTGACCACCACGTTGATCACGAACAGCGCCATGAACGCGTACACCACGGTCTCGTTGACCGCGTTGCCGACCGCCTTGGCGCCACCACCGGTGATGGTCAGCCCGCGGTAACACGCCACCAGCCCGGCGATCAACCCGAACAACGCCGCCTTGACACACGAGATGATCACCTCGGGCACCCCGGTCAACAGCGTGATGCCCGCGGCGAACGCACCCGGGTTCACGTCCTGGATGAACACCGAGAACATGTAGCCGCCCAGGATCCCGATGATCACCACCAGGCTGTTGAGCAGCAGCGCCACCAGACCCGAGGCCAGCATTCGGGGCGTCACCAGCCGCTGCACCGGGTTGATGCCAAGCACCTCCATCGCGTCGATCTCCTCGCGGATGGTGCGCGACCCCAGGTCCGCGCAGATCGCCGTCGAGCCCGCGCCCGCAACGATCAGCACCGTCACGATCGGACCGACCTGGGTGACCGCGCCGAACGCCGCACCCGCACCGGACAGATCCGCCGCCCCCAACTCGCGCAGCAGGATGTTGAGCGTGAAGCTGATCAGCACCGTGAACGGGATCGCCACCAGCAGCGTCGGCGCCAACGCGACCCGCGCGATGAACCAGCACTGCTCCAAGAACTCCCGCCACTGAAACGGCCGCCGGAAGATGAACCGCACCGCATCCGCAGACATCGCGAACAACCCACCGACCGCCTGCATCGGCCCCGAGAGGTTGCGAATCGAAGGCATCCCCGCCGACCACCGCTCCGCCCCGCTACCCCGTGCCATTGGCTGATCCTTCCAGGATGGTGACGGCCGAAACTGCTGTCGGTCCGCCGATGTTGTGCGCCAATGCAACCCGTGCGCCATCCACCTGGTTGGCCGCCTCTCCTCGGAGTTGCGCGAAAAGCTCCACGCACTGTGCCACACCCGTCGCCCCTGGAGGATGGCCTTTGGCTTTTAGTCCCCCGCTGGGGTTTACCGGCAGGCACCGCCGACACTTGTCACTTCAGCCTCGACAAGCTTGTAGCCACCGAATCGCTCGGCAAAGCCGAGATCTTCATAGCTGATCAATTCAATTCCCGTGAAGAAATCGTGAACTTCGGCCGCGTGGACGTCGGCGAGTGTCATGGGAAGCCGTCCGCGGTTCCCGTCGCGCCGAACCAGCACCCGTACGTCGGTCTTCACCATGCCCTTGTCGACGCTGGCTGCGCACTCGGCGAACGCCATCGGCAGCAGATCCGTGGGGGCAGGCGCGCCCCAACACGGCAGGTAGGTGCCGATCGACGCGACGTAGGGCATGGAGACCTCTCCCGAACCTAGGTGACCGCGCCGGCCGTCTTGAGCTCGATGATGCGGTCCCAGTCCAATCCCAGCTCCAGCAGGATCTCGTCGGTCTGCTCGGCGAATCCGGGCGCGGGGCCGCGTTTGCGGTGCGGTCGACGTCGAACTGCACCGGGTTGGCGACCAGTTCCAATTCGCCCGCCTGACACGATGTACTCGTTCGCCCGGATCTGCGGCGTCGTCGGCGGCCTGCAGGGTGTCCTGCACCGGCGCCCACGGCCCGGCCAGGGTGGCGAACCGCTCGCTCCACTCCGCGCAGCGTCCGCGTGGCCATCGCTTCGCGCAGAATCTCGCACCGCCGCCGCGGTGTTCTCGGCGATCGACTCGGCGGTGGCGAACCGCGGATCGTCGACCAGGTCCGTCGAGGTCGATGTGCCTGCACACGTCGGCCCAGAACTTCGTCGGCTGCATCATCACCAAGGAGATGTAGCGGTCGTCGGCGGTCGGGTACACCCCCACCAGCGGGTTGATCGGCGAGCCGTGCACGCCCGGCGGGGGCTGCACCATCAGCTGGCCGAGGTGGCTGGTCAGCGCGATGGTGTGGCCCATCGCCCACAGCCCGCTGCCCAGCAAGGAAACGTCCACGACCGACGGCTCGCCGGTGCGCTCGCGCTTGAGCAGCGCGGCCGCGATGCCGCCCGCGAGGTTGGTGCCCGAGATGGTGTCGCCGTACGCCGGGCCCGGGCGGGCCGATCATGCCGTCGATGCCGGGCGGGGTGATGGTTGCGGCGGTGCCGGCGCGGCACCAGAAGGCGGTCATGTCGTAGCCGCCCTTCACCGACTCCGCGCCGCGCGGACCCAGCGCGCTGCCGCGCGCGTAGATGATCGTTCGGGTTCACGGCGCGGATGTCGTCCACGTCGATGCCGAACTTCTGCCGGTGTCCGGGCAGGAAGCTGGTCAGGAACACGTCCGCGCGGCGGGCCAGCTCGAGCAGCACCTCGCGGCCCTCGGGCACCGACATGTCGAGCCCGATGCTGCGCTTGCCGCGGTTGGCGTGCTCGATGTTCGGGTTGGGATCGCCCTCGACGCGCAGCGGGCCGGTCTGGCGCAGGCCGCGCTGCGGGTCACCGGTGACCGCGTGCTCGACCTTGATGACGTCCGCGCCCCACTCGGCGAGCACGGCGCCCGCCGACGGCACGAACCCGTACATCGCGACCTCGAGGACGCGGATGCCCTCCAGCGGCCTCATGAACCTGCCTCCGACACAACCGTCGCGAACGTCTTGCGCTCGAGGAACTCCTCGAGCCCGGCGATGCCCATCTCCCGGCCGATGCCGGACTGCTTGTAGCCGCCGAACGGGCTGTCGGGGCCGAAGTAGTTGCCGCCGTTGATGCGAGAAGGTGCCGGTGCGGATCCGCCGGGCCACCGCCAGCGCCCGGTCCTGACCGCCGAACACCGCACCGGACAGGCCGTAGATGGAGTTGTTGGCGATGCGCACGGCGTCGTCGTCGTCGTCGTAGGCGATGACGGCCAGTACCGGCCCGAACACCTCCTCCTGGGCGATCTCGCTGTCGGGGTCGACGTTGGTGAGCAGCGTCGGCGTGTAGAAGTAGCCTGGGTCGACCTTCTCGCCGCCGGTGACCAGCGTGGCGCCCGCCGTCGACGGCGCGCTTGACCATCGCCGTCGACCTTGTCGCGCTGCCGCTCGCTGATCAGCGGACCCATGTAGGTCTTCGGGATCGGCCGGATCGCCGTAGCAGACATGCCCGAAGTTGTTCTTGACCAGCTCGACGATCTCGTCGTGGTGCTTGCGCGGCACCAGCAGCCGCGAGGTCAGCGCACACCCCTGGCCGGCGTGAGTGCACCATCGAGAACGCGGCAGAACAAGGCGGCGGTGGTGAAGTCCGCGTCGTCCAGCACGATCGCCGCGGACTTGCCGCCGAGTTCGAGGAAGACGCGCTTGAGGGTGTCGCTGGCGGCGGCCATGATCCGCCGGCCGGTCGGCGTGGAACCGGTGAAGGTGACCATGTCCACGTCCGGGCTGGTGGTCAGCACGGCGCCGACCTCCGGGTCGGCGCCACTGAGCACGTTCACCACGCCGGCCGGAATATCGGTGTGCTTGGCGATCAGCTCGCCAAGCGCCAGCGTGATCAGCGGGGTGTCCGGGCGCGCCCTTGAGCACGACGGTGCAGCCGGCGGCCAGCGCGGGCGCCAGCTTGGCCAGCGCCAACTGGTTCGGATAGTTGTAGGCGATGATCGCCGCGACCACGCCGGCGGCTTCCTTCTCCACCCAGCGGTGGTGCTGCATGCCCGCGGCTCTCGATGCTGCCGAGGTCTTCGGTCATCGGATAGCTCTTCAGCAGCTCGGCGTAGTAGCGCGACGATCTCGATCGGCTGGTCGAGCTGCGGCGCCGGCGGTCAGCGCGGGCGTGGCGCCGACTTCGGCGATGGTGAGCTCGGCGAGCTCCTCGCGGTGCTCGATGCAGCGCCTGATGGAACTGCTCGAGGCAGCGGATGCGCAGTTCGATGTTGGTCGACCAGTCGGTGGTGTCGAACGCACGCCGCGCCGCGGCGATCGGCCGCCTCGGCGTCGGCTGATCGTCGCGTCGGGGGCGTAGCCGAGCACCTCGCCGGTCGCGGGATTGAGAGAAGGAAACGTCCGTTCGGTCTCGAGCAGCCGGCCGTCGATCAGCAGGCGCCGGTTGGCCGGCCATGCAGCACGGGCCGGGGTTTGACTCGCCGCCGGGGCGGCTCCGGGCTGCGTTACTCGCGATGGTGGACGTTTCCTGCATCATCCTCCTCGGCATTGCGCCCTATGTGATGGAAACTTCATTCTCATCCTCGGCGAATCATACATTCGCGAAGGGAGAACTCAAGCAGAAGCGCGGAACTCCGCCTGCCTGCAATTAACGGTGCGACAAACGTCGCTCAAACGTCTCACCAGTGCGAATACTTTTCCCTAGTTGTCTTGCAAAGATCGCAGCCGGCGAGAGTACGGTTCTCATAATCGGAAGGACGATTCTTGATGGCGGCGATTCTGAACGTCTGAGGAGGACCTGCGCGTGAAGACCGCGGTCGTGACCGGAGGCGGCTCCGGCATCGGCGCAGGCGGTCGCCCACCGGCTGCGTGCCGACGGGCTGGACGTCGCCACGATCGACATCAATCCGTCCGACGCCGAATCCGCCTATACCGCCGACGTCACCGACCGCGCCGCGCTCGCCGACGCGCTGACGGCCATCCGCGCTCAGCTCGGACCGGTGACGGTCCTGGTGAATGCCGCCGGGCTCGAGCGCTTCAAGCGGTTCACCGACATCGCGTTCGAGGACTGGCAGCGGGTGATCGACGTCAACCTCAATGGCGTCTTCCACTGCATTCAGTTGGTGCTGCCCGACATGATCGAGGCCGGCTGGGGGCGCATCGTCAACATCAGCTCGTCCAGCACACATTCGGGGCAACCCTTTATGTCGCCGTATGTGGCGGCCAAGTCGGCGGTCAACGGGCTGACCAAATCGCTGGCGCTGGAGTACGGCCCGAGTGGCATCACCGTGAACGCGGTGCCGCCCGGTTTCATCGACACCCCGATGCTGCGCAAGTCCGAGGCGCGCGGCTACCTCGTCGTCGAGAAGAACATCGAGGCGACACCCGTTCGCCGCATCGGCAGGCCCGAGGACATCGCCGCCGCGTGCGCATTTCTGATCTCCGAGGAAGCCGGCTACATCACCGGGCAGATCCTGGGCGTCAACGGCGGCCGCAACACCTAACCGACACCTCAGACGACCGGCATCGAAAGGACATCCAGTGGGACGCGTACAGGGGAAAGTCGCATTCGTCACCGGCGCAGCGCGCGGGCAGGGCCGCAGCCACGCGGTCCGGCTGGCCGAGGAGGGCGCCGACATCATCGCGGTCGATCTCTGCCAGGACATCCCGACGATCGGCTATCCGATGGCCACGCCGGAGGATCTCGAGGAGACCGGCAAGCTCGTCGAGAAGACCGGTCGCGGCGTGGTCACCGCACAGGCCGATGTCCGGGATGCCGCTGCGCTGCGGGCCGCGCTGGAACGCGGCATCGCCGAGTTCGGCAAGGTCGATATCGTCGTCGCCCAGGCCGGTGTCGCGGGCATGAAGGGCCAACCCCCACTGCAGGCCTGGGTCGACGTGATCAACACCAACCTCATCGGCACGATGAACGCGATCAACGTCGCGCTGCCGCACCTGTCCGAGGGCGCGGTCGATCGTCGCGACCGGTTCCACCGCGGCACTGATGGACACCCATCAGAAGAACGACCCCGGCGCAGATCCGGGCGGCATGGCCTATGTGCACTCCAAGCGCGCGCTGTCCACCTACGTCCATGACCTGGCGACCGAACTGGCGCCGCGGGGCATCCGCGCCAACGTCGTCCACCCGACCAACTGCAACACCGACATGCTGCAGAGCGAGCCGATGTACAAGTCGTTCCGGCCCGACCTCGAGCACCCCACCCAGGCGGATGCCGAACCGGTGTTCTACGTGCAGCAGGCCATGAAGGTGCCGTGGATCGAGCCCGATCGACATCAGCAACGCCGTGCTGTGGCTGGCCTCCGACGAGGCGCGTTACGTCACCGGCATGCAGGTGCGCGTGGACGCCGGCGGCTACCTCAAGTGGTACGACTACCACATCTGATCGGAGGCCACCGTGAAGGTTTGTTCGTTGACCCGGAGCGCTGCCAGGGGCACACCCTGTGCTCGATGATCGCCCCGGATTCCTTCGAGCTCAGCGACATCGACGGCACCTCGTCACCGGTGAGCGAGGACGTTCCGCCGGCTCAGGAGGATGCCGTGCGCGAGGCCGCGCACTCGTGCCCGGAACAAGCCATCACGGTCGAGGAATGACCGCAGACATGGTTGCCGGCAGCGATCGCGACTCGACGACGCACGATCGCGACGATCGCAAGAAGAACCGATATCACTTCGACCGGCACACCCCGGAGTATCGGCTGCAATTCGAGAAAACCACCGAAGAGATGCACGCCAAGTGCCCGATGGCCTGGACCGAGACGTATGACGGTCACTGGGTTGCCGCGGGCAGCAAGGAGGTCTTCGAGCTCGCCCGCTGCCCGGTGGTGTCCAACGACCACGACATCAACGGGGAACGCCGCGGATATCAGGGCATCACCATCCCGAAGGCACGCCGGGCCAACGTGGTGCGGGGCGGCATCCTGGAGATGGACGACCCCGAGCACCGCAACTACCGCAACGTGCTCAACCCGTATCTGTCGCCTGCCGCGGTGAAGCGGTGGGAGCCGTTCGTCGACGAGATCGTGCGGGCCAGCCTCGACGAGAAGATCGAAGACGGCCGCATCGACTTCGTCGACGATCTCGCCAACATCGTGCCTGCGGTGCTCACGCTGGCGATGATGGGCATCGAGCTGAAGAAGTGGGCGATCTACAGCGAGCCGGCCCACGCGTCGGTGTACACGCCGGAACATTCGCCCGACGCCGAGCGGGTTGCCGAGCATGAACCGGCAGATGGGCATCGACCTGCTCACCAACATGCTTGAAATCAGGGAGAACCCGCGACCCGGCATGGTCAACGCACTCCTGCAACTGCGCATCGATGGCCAGCCAGCTCCCGACATGGAGATCCTGGGGAACCTGGGGTTGATCATCGGCGGCGGCTTCGACACCACGACCGCACTGACCGCGCACGCGCTGGAGTGGCTGTCGGAGCACCCCGACCAACGGGAGCTGCTCAGCCGGGAGCGCGAATCCTGCTGAATCCCGCCACCGAGGAGTTCCTGCGCTTCTACACCCCGGCGCCCGGTGACGGCCGCACCTTCGCCGAGGACATCGAGGTCGAAGGCACCCGGTTCAAGGAGGGCGAGCGGCTCTGGATCTCCTGGGCGATGGCCAACCGCGACCCCTCGGTGTTCGACGAACCCAACACGATCGTGCTCGACCGGAAGGGCAACCGGCACTTCAGCTTCGGGATCGGCGTGCACCGCTGCGTCGGGTCGAATGTGGCGCGAAGCGTGTTCAAGTCGATGCTCACCGCGGTGCTCGACCGGATGCCCGACTATCGCTGCGACCCCGAAGGCACCGAGCATTACGAGACCATCGGTGTCATCCAGGGCATGAAGCACCTGCCCGCGACGTTCACGCCGGGGCCCAGGCTCGGTCCCGGGCCTCGACGAGACCCTCGACAAGTTGCAGCGGATCTGCGACGAACAAGAGCTGGCCCGGCCGATCACCGAACGCAAGGAAGCGGCCGTGATCGACTGATGCCGACCAAAAACGGCGACCAGCTGGTTGGATAGGCAGCCATCGGGGTGAGATGGACGGAGGGACGACCATGAAGTCGGTGAAACTCGCGATCGCGACGACCGCGCTCACGGCGGCCGCGGCAGTGCTCGCCCCGCCTGCCAACGCCATGATGGCGTTGGGGAATTACGACGTGCTCACCAACAGGTACGACCGTGGCTTCGTGGTCGTGGTTCATCTCGGCGTGTCAACCCGCGACCCCGGACTGCTTGAAAATCAGCGCGATACCGCGACTGAAGTTCTACGCCTACTACGACGGCTACCGCGCACCTTGCCGACGGCCGCTGGACCTTGAACGTTGACGTCTCCGACGGTCTGCAGTGCCTTCCCGGCTACGCCATGCCGACCGCACGAGACGTGGACGTGGGACGACCGCACGCTGGCCGGAACCATCGAGTCGAACTATGACGTCGGCTGCTTCAACGGCCCTGCCCGGGACCCAGTCCTGGACGTTCGCACTTGCAGCGGCTCTGACGTTCACACCCCCGGCGGCGGGACGAAGCGCCCAGCAGTTGGGTGATGCAGCGGGCCACCGCGAGCGTCGTACGGTCCTCGAGGTAGGGCCCGACGATCTGCAGACCGACGGGCAGTCCCTGTGCGGTGCGACCGACCGGGACGACGGTGGCGGGCAGGTACGCGACCGTCGCCAGCCCCACCCAGCCGAAAAGGTCCAAATAGGAACGGCTTCCGCCGGCAACCGAAATAGTGCGGGCAAGGAAGGGTTCGCTGGGATCGTGCGGGATGGCGGGCACGACGGCGACCGGCATCAGCAACGCGTCCACCTCCCGGAAGAAGTCCCCCACCCGGGCCCGCATCTGTTCACGACGCTCATTGGCAGACAACCAGGCCCGGTGCAGCAACGTCGCCGACGGATCCATCAATGGGTACAGCAGCACCTGATGCAGCCCGACCACGTCGGGAAGCGCCACCGGAGGCGGCGAGTCGACCAAGCGTGCGCCCGCCTCACCCAGCGCGGCAACCGCCGATTCGAGCACCGCACCCACCTCGGTTTCGACAGGATAGGCCGGATCGTCGAGCCAGAGCGCGAGCCGCAGCTCGCGCAGTGTCGACGCGCGCGCGGGCGGCAACGCCAGCCGCCACCCGACGTGCGCGGGCCCCGCTGGGCCCGCGAGCACGTCAAGCGCCAGTTCCAGATCTGCGACGTCGCGCGCCATCGGCCCCATCACACCGAGATCGCTGTTGGCCAGCGCCCCGGGCGGCGGTGGCAGGTGACCGCGCTGCGGCACGATGCCCCAACTCGGTTTGTGGCCACACACCCCACACCAATTCGACGGCACCCGGATCGATCCCCCGATGTCGCTGCCGAGCTCGAGCGCCGTCATGCCGGTGGCGACGGCGGCCGCGGCGCCGCCCGACGAGCCGCCGGTGGTGCGCGCGGTGTCCCACGGGTTGTTGGTGGTGCCGAAAATCGGGTTGAAGGTCTGCCAGTCACCCGCGAAAGCAGGCGTGTTGGTCTTTCCGAAGATCACCGCGCCCGCACCGCGCAGCCGGCGCACCGCCTCGGCATCGCGGTCGGGTACATGATCCCAGGCTTCGACGCCACACGTGGTGCGCATGCCCGCGGTCTGGTAGCTGTCCTTGATCGTCATCGGCACGCCGTGCAGGGGACCGACGATGTCGCCGCGGGCCAGCGCCGCGTCGGCGGCATCTGCGGCCCGGCGGGCGCCGTCGGCGTCAAGCGTGACAACGGCATTGAGCTGCGGGTTCAACCGCGCCACCCGCTCGAGGTAAAGCTCGAGCAGCTCGCGGCTGGAGAACTCGCGACGCTGGATGGCCGCGGCCAGCACGTGTGCGGGCTGCAAAGCGATGTCGGACATGGTCTGCAGATCCTGCCCTAAACGCTCAGGTCAACCATCCGACTTCGCGCAAGAACGCCTGGGTGTGGGCGATGCGGCCGGTCAGCGACTTCGGATCGCCGGTGCACAGCATGAAGGCGGTCTCGGTGATCAGCCCGATGTCCTCGGTGTCGATCTTGGCCAGATCGAGCAGGCCCGCGCCGGGCGTGGCGACCGGATTGGTCGGCGCCGCGGCATTGACGGCGATCCCGTCGTCGTACAGTTCGGCCGCAAGGCTTTTCGTCAGCCGGTTCAGCGCCGCCTTGACCGTGCCGTAGATGCCGAATCCTGCCGTTCGATCGAATTCGGAGAACGGCGGGCTGTCGGGCAGATCGCCGCCGGCGGACGTGACGTTGAGTACCCAGCCGCGACCGCGCTCGCGCATCGCCGGGATCGCCAGCTGGGTCAGATGCAAGGGGCGCCAGCACGTGCATCTCCATCATCAGCCGCACCCGCCGTTCGGGAAATTCGTCGAGCGGGCGCAGGAACGTGACCGCGGCGTTGTTGACCAGAATGTCGGGTGCCCCAAGGCGTTCTGCCACCTCGGCGAACAGCCGCTCCCGGTCGTCGGCTTTGGACAGATCGGCCTGGATCGCGATCGCGGTGCCGCCCGCGGTTTCGATCTCCTCCAGCGTCTGGCGAAGCGAGCCTTGATATTTGGGGTCAGGGTCCATGGTGCGCGCGGTGAGCGCGACCGTCGCGCCTTCGGCGGCCAACCGCTGCGCGATCGCCTTTCCCAGGCCCCGGCTGGTGCCGGTCACCAACGCCACCTTGCCGTCACACGTCGCGTCACGTGAACACCTCCTACCGCTTCCGCCGTGCGGCGGCCTCATCGGTGGCATGACTGAGCACCTGGTTGCGGTTCTCCAGCTCGATGGCCGCGCCGAGTCCGGTGGCGTCGGTGTTGAGCTGCAGCGCCCGCTTCGTCAACTGCACACCGAACGGCGACAATTCGGCGATGGCTGCGGCCAGTTCGAGCGCCCTGCGATCCAGCCGGTCCGGCTCGAGGAGCTCACTGACCAAACCCCGGCGGTCGGCTTCGGCCGCCGTCACCGTCCGGCCGGTCAGCATCCAGTCCGCGGCAACACTTGTTCCGACGATTCGGGGCAGGTGGTAGCTCATCCCCATCTCGGCGCCGGACAGCCCCAGCAGGATGGCGCCGTTGCCGAACGTCGCGGCCGTCGAGCAGATCCGGACGTCGCAGGCCAGGCACAGCGCGAAGCCCGCGCCGACACAGGGACCGTTCACCGCGGCGATCACGGGCTGCGGCAAATGCCAGATCGCTTGCGGCAGTGCGGCCATCGCCTCCTGGAACCGCAGCCGGTCGATGGCGGGGTCGGAGGCCTCGACCGTCCTGGCGGCGAAGTTGCGCACATCGATGCCGGAGCAGAACCCGCGGCCCGCCCCGGTGATGACGACGGCGTTGACCGCGGCGTCGGTGCCGATCGCGGCGAGTGTCTGGGTCAGCTCGTCGCGCATGACCTCGTTGATCGCGTTGAGTCGGTCGGGCCGATTGAGTTGCAGCACAACGATGCCGGGCTGCGGCCTGTCGACGATCAGCGTCTCGGTCACGGCAGTCAGCGCCGGGGCAGCCCGAGCACCTGGGTGGCGATGATGTTGCGTTGAATCTCCGACGTTCCGCCGGCGATCGTGCCGCCGAAGCTGCGGGCGTAGCGCTCGAACCAGCTGGCGAAGTAGTGGTCGAGGTTCATGTGCGCGTAGGGACCCGTCGTCGAGGGATGGGTGAGCCCGTCGGGCCCCGCGGCGGTCAGCGCGTTCTCGAACGCCTGGCGCTCGGCCTCGGAACCGAACAACTTCAGCACCGACACCGACGCCGTGTCCATCTCGCCGCGCGCCGCCCTGGCCAGCGCCGACGAGCCCATCGCCCGCAGCGCCTGGTAGTCCATGATCGTCGTGGCGTACTGGTCGCGTTCGAGCGTCGGTGCGGGGCCGGAAGTCGGCGATCATGTTGTCGATCCGATCGGCGAAGCCCAGCCACATCATCGTGCGCTCATGCCCGAGCGACCCGTTGGCGACGCCCCAGCCGCCGTTGAGCGGGCCGACGAGGTTCTCGGCGGGCACCCGCGCGTCGGTGAAGAACACCTCGTTGAAGTCCATGTTGTGCTGGCCGGTCATGTCGGCGAACGGCCGGCACACCACGCCGGGCGTGGCGGTGGGAATGATCAGCGCGCTGATGCCCTTGTGCTTGGGCGCGTCCGGGTCGGTGCGCACGAACGCCAGCAGGAAGTCGGCGTCGTGGGCGCCGGATGTCCACACCTTCTGACCGTTGACCACGAAGTGGTCACCAGCCGTCAGAGGACCGCGCGGGTGCGCAGCGACGCCAGGTCGGAGCCGGCGCTCGGCTCGCTCATGCCGAGTGATGCGGTGAGCTCGGCCTTGAGCACCGGCACGGCCCAGCGGTGCTTCTGCTCGTCGGATCCGAACGAAAGCAACGATGCCGCAATGATGTTCACACCCTGCGGGTTGTGGCTGTGGTAGATCCGGCGCCGGCACAGCTCGTCGAGGTGCACGAACTGCTGCAGCACGCTGGCATTGCGGCCGCCGAACTGCGGCGGTTGAGCGGGCAGCAGCCAGCCGTTGTCGAACAGCAGTCGCTGCCAGTCGCGCGCCCACTGCGGCATGTGCGATACCGAACGCGGCCGTTCCAGCGTCTGGGTCTGCGGCGGCAGATGCTCGTCGAGGAACGCCGAGAACTCGGCGCGGAACTCCTCGACGTCCGGGTCAAAGGCCAGCTGCACTGTTACTCCTGTATTCCGCCGCGATGATCGCGCGGTGCTCGGCCGCGCCGCCCAGCAGCAATTCGCCGGCCTTGGCGCGCTTGAGTGCGAACTGCACGTCATTCTCCCAGGTGAACCCCATGGCGCCGAACAGCTGCAGGCCGTGCCGGAACACCACCGACTGGCATTCCCCCGCCGCGGCCTTGGCCATCGCGGCGGCCAGGCGCCTGCGTGGGTCGTCGGCCGAAATGGTCAGTGCGGCAAAGTAAGACAATGCGCGGGCCCGCTCGATGGCGACGTGCATGTCCACGGCCTTGTGCTGAACAGCCTGAAACGATCCGATCGGCACGCCGAACTGCTGGCGCTGCTTCACGTGCTCGAGCACCAAGTCCAGGATGCGTTGGCAGGCACCGACCGTGGTGATGGCCATACCGGCGAGCGCGACATGGCGGGCCTTCTCCGGATCGACGTGCATGCGGTCGGCATCGGGCACCTGCACGCCGTCGAACGAGACCTCGGCAATATGGAGTACGGGATCGAACACCGGGCTTCGTCTGGCGACCGCCCGGCCGGCGTCGATGACGAACACCCCGGCGTCGGTGACGACCGCGAGCCGCTCGGCCCGGTCGCCGTCGAGGACATGACGGGCGGTTCCGTCGAGCACCCAGCCTTCGGCGTCGCGGCGCGCGCTGACGCCGCCGTATACGGCGGTGCCCGCGCGTTGAGGATCGAAGCGGTCCCCCGCCAACGGGGCGAACTGGGTCAGCGTCGCCAGAAACGGCGTCGGATCGGTGGCGCGGCCGAGTTCCTCCAGCACGATCGCCAGCTCGACGGCGTGCTGCGGGTCGGTCAGTTCGGTCCAACCGGCGTCGACGTAGGTCTTCCACAGCGGTGTCGGGTCGACACCGTCTTCGGCAACGCCGCGCACCAGCGAAGCTGGGCACTGCTTGGCCACGGCGTCGCGGACGGTCTCCTGCCACAGCCGCTGATCGGCGTCGAACTCCAACAGCATGCCGCCGCCTCCTGTGCACTAGTCCCGTTAAATTGAGAATAACATTCTCATTAGATGCTGTAACCGTTCTCGAGATCCGACTACCACATTTCGTCCCGAACGCGCCGTGCGACTGATCAGCACACTTCCTGACCTGTGCCGGGGTAAGCGATTCGCTGAGAACTCGATTCTTGCTATTGAAGAACAACGCTTTACTATGGCTGTATCCGGTGCGAACGGAGGCTTTGGGTGATCACACATCCCGACGGGACGAGCACGCCTGTCATCGACGCGAGCGTGCACATCTTCTGCCGGTCGAACAAGGACCTGCGCAGCTTCCTGCGCGAGCCGTTCAAGAGCCGCGGCTTCCCGGACTATGAGATGGACTGGTACGGCGCGCCCGGCGGCGAGTACGCGCCGAACACCGAGGGGCCGGACCGCCGCTACCCCGGTTCCGACCCCGACTTCGTCGGCGAGCAGCTCTTTGCGCGAGCGCGGCGTCGACGTCGCGATCCTGCACCCGATGACGCGGGGCATCATGCCCGATCGGCACCTGGGCACGGCGATCGCGGCCGCGCACAACGAGATGATGGTGTCGCGCTGGCTGGAGGACAACGCCTACACCGACCGGTACCGCGGCACCATCCGGGTCAATCCCGACGACATCGCCGGGGCGCTGCGCGAGATCGACAAGTACAAGGACCACCCGCGGGTCGTGCAGATCGGCGTCCCGCTGCAGTCCCGCGAGCTGTACGGCAAGCCGCAGTACTGGCCGCTGTGGGAAGCCGCCGCCGAGGCCAACCTGCCGGTCGCGGTGCACATCGAGGTCGGCGCCGGGCTGTCGTTCGCCGCCGACGCCGTCGGGCGAGCCCCGGACCTACGAGCAGTACGTCAGCTTCATGGCGCTGAACTACCTGTACCACCTGATGAACATGATCGCCGAGGGGGTATTCGAGCGGATGCCCGGTCTCAAGTTCGTCTGGGCCGACGGCGCCGCCGACCTGCTGACGCCGTTCATCTGGCGGATGGACTGTTTCGGCCGCCCGCACCTGGAGCAGACGCCGTGGGCGCCGAAGATGCCCAGCGACTACCTGCCCGGCCACGTGTACTTCGTCCAGGGCGCGATGGACGGCCCGGGTGACGCCGAGTTCGCCGGTGAGTGGCTCGGCTTCACCGGCAAGGACGACATGGTCATGTTCGGGTCGAGCTACCCGCACTGGCAGCTCAACGAGCTGACGGTGCCCGCAGCGTATTCGCGCCGAACAGCGGGACAAGTTGTGCTGGCGTAACGCCGCCGAGCTGTACGGCATAGACGTCGGGGCCGGCGTCAGCGCACAGTGATAAGCAGAGTTCGCGATCGAGGGAGACCACGATGACCGTGACAACCACAGAGCGGAAGCCGGCGGCCGGAGCGCATCGCGGTCCGGTGCGTCGACTCCGACGTCCATCCGACGCCCACGCAGCGGGGTGCTGGCGCAGTACATCCCGGAGCCGTGGCGCAGCAAGTACTTCCTGCCCCGCAGGGTCGGGCGAGCAGATTTACTACGACGCCCCCGACTACGCGCACGCCAAGGCGATGCGGGTGGACACCTTCCCCGCCGACGGCGAGTTCGCCGGCAGCGATCCCGACCTGGCGTTCAGGCAGCTGATCATGGAGGCGGGCGCCGACATCGGCATCCTCGAGCCCGCCGCCTATCCGGCGCGCTTTGCCCGAGGTGAACCACGCGATGGCTGCGCGCTGAACGACTGGCAGGCCAACCACTGGCTGGACAGCCACAACAACTGGCACGAGCGGTGGCGCGGTTCGATCTGCGCCGCGATCGAGGCGCCGCAGGACGGCGCCCGCGAGATCGAGCGCTGGGCCGGTCATCCCGTACATGGCGCAGATTCTGATCAAGGCCGAGCCGCGCCCGGCATGGGGCGATCCGCAGTACGACCCGATCTGGGCGGCGGCCACCAAGCACGACATCCCGGTGAGCTGCCACCTGTGCCGCGGCCACCACGAGGATCTGCCGATCCCGCCGGTCGGATTCCCCAGCTACAACCACGACTTCATGGTCACCTACTCGCTGCTGGCCGCCAACCAGGTGATGAGCCTGATCTTCGACGGGGTGTTCGACCGGTTCCCGACGCTGCGAATCGTGCTGGTGGAGCACGCGTTCACCTGGATCCTGCCGCTGATGTGGCGGATGGACGCCATCTACGAAGCCCGCAAGTCGTGGGTCGACATCAAGCGCAAGCCGTCGGAGTACGTCAAGGACCACATCAAGTTCACCACCCAGCCGCTGGACTACCCCGAGGACAAGACCGAGCTGACCCGCGCGTTCGAGTGGATGGAGTGCGACAAGATCCTGCTGTTCTCCTCGGACTACCCGCACTGGACCTACGACGACCCGCGCTGGCTGGTCAAGCACCTGCCCGAGCACGCACGGGAGAACGTCATGTTCCGCAACGGCATCGCGACCTACCACCTGCCCGAGACTGTTCCGGCCCTCGAGGGCCAGGTGCGGGTGTTCTGATGGCCGAGAGCAGGAGCGGAGCGACCCGAGAAACAACTCCAGAGCAGGCCGCCCCGGCTGGCGCAGGGGCGTGAGCACGTCGTCGCCACCTCGACGAAATCCCGCCCGGCACGCACAAGTTGGTGCCGATCGGCCGGCACGGCGTCGGCGTCTACAACGTCAACGGGACGTTCTACGCCATCGCGAACTACTGCCCGCACGAGGGCGGTCCGCTGTGCTCGGGCCGGTCCCGCGGCCGCACCATCGTCGACGCGAGCGTGCCCGGCGACGCGGTGATGGTGCGCGACCTCGAGTTCATCTACTGCCCGTGGCATCAGTGGGGTTTCGAGCTCGCGACCGGCACCACGGCGGTGAAACCGGAATGGAGCATCCGCACCTATCCGGTGCGGGTGGTCGGCAACGATGTGTTGGTGATGGCATGACCCCGAAGACGAGCGCGAGCTCGAGCCGATCGCAGCGAGAAGACCATGGAGATCAACGGCGGCAACGTCGTCTACGAAATCCTGGGCAAGTCAGGGGATTTCCTCGCACTGACACCCGGCGGGCGGTACAGCAAGGACATCGAGGGCCTGCGACCGTTGGCCGAAGAGCTGGTCAAGGGTGGCTATCGGGTGCTGCTGTGGGACCGGCCGAACTGCGGAAGATCCGATGTTCAGTTCTACGGGCAGAGCGAATCCCACATGCGGGCCGAGACTCTGCATGCGTTGATCACCGGCCTCGGCATCGCGCCGTGCATCATCGCGGGCGGTTCGGGCGGTGCCCGCGACTCGATGCTGACCACCATGCTCTACCCCGAGATCGTCACGAAACTCGTGGTGTGGAACATCGTCGGCGGGGTGTACGGCTCGTTCGTGCTCGGCGGGCACTACATCACGCCGAGCATTATGGCGGTGCGCGGGCTGGGCATCGAAGGCCTGTTGCGCGTTGGCGAATGGAAGGAGCGCATCGCCGAGAATCCGGCGAATCGGGACCGCATCCTCGCGCTGGACGCCGACGAGTTCCTCAAGGTGATGCTGCGCTGGCTGAACGCCTTCGTGTCCAAACCCGGCCAGACGATCCCCGGTGTCCCCGACGAGATGTTCGACAACATCACGGTGCCGACGCTGATCATCCGCGGCGGCGAGAACGACTGGGACCACCCCAAGCGGACCTCGCTCGAGGTGAGCTGCCTGATCAAGGGCTCGACGCTGATCGATCCACCGTGGCCGGAGGACGCCTGGGAGCGGGCCGGTGAAGACCGCGCCTCGGGAAAGGTGAAGCACTTCAACATGTTCGACACGTGGGTGCAGGCCGCGCCGCGCGATCCTGAAGTTCCTGGACGGCTAGGCTACGTGGTGCGGATGTGCACTTCGCAGTTGAGCGACGCCTCCAGCGCCGTGTGGACGCGGCTTTCCGGAATGCGTTCCAGGTCGGCCTTGCGCAGGGTCACGTGGATCACGTCGAGGCCGTCGTCGCCGGGCACGCGTTCGATGTCGCCGGTGAGGCCGAAGCCGGCCAGCACGCCGTGGGCGTCGTCGTCGGTTCCCCTGCTGAGGTACGTCAGCACGCCGGGCTCGGGCTCGGTGCCGAAGGCCTTGGCGCACAGGGCAACCGCCTTGGCCTTCAGCTCCTCGGGTTCGTCGCCGGCCATCAGCATTTCGACTTCACGCCGGCCGGCGGGCATCGCGCGCGAGATTGTTTTCGAGCACGTCGACACCGGCCGGGGCGGCGAGATCGCGGAGGCTGACCATGCCGTCGGTTAACTGGGCACCGGTGAGCCGGCCGGCCGGGTCCACCCGGACACGCACCACCGCGGTTCTCATGGCCGCAAGCCTATCCGCGGGAGGGTGGACGGTCATGACGGCCACCAGGCCGACCGCCGGGGCCTGACCGTCGCGGCGTGGCCCGGCACCGAGCCGCGGCTGCTGCGCCACGGTCGGCGCCGACGGCGGCGAGGACTACGCCGAGTACCGCACGCAGGGCGGCTATCAGCCGCTCGACGATGTCGATCAGCTGCTGGGCGAGGTCGACCGTTCCGGACTGCTCGGGCGTGGTGGCGCGGCGTTCCCGCTGGCTGTCAAGGTGCGCGCGGTGCGCGACAACGGCCGTCGCCGCGGCGGCGCGGTGGTGATCGCCAACGGCGAGGAGGGCGAACCGGCGTCGATCAAGGACCGCTGGCTGCTGCGGCACCGACCGCACCTGGTGCTCGACGGGCTGCGGTTGGCGGCCCGAATGGTCGACGCGGCTCGCGGCTACGTCTACGTCTCCGATCGGCGGGCGGCCGAGGCTGTCGAGACGGCGCTGGCCGAGGTCGACCCCGCCGTCCTGGACGGGCTCGCGATCAGCGTCGTCACGGTCGAGCCGAGCTACGTGGCCGGCGAGGAAACCGCGGCGGTACGCGTCCTCAACGGCGGCCCGGCCAAGCCGACGGACAAGCCCCCGCGCCCGTTCGAAGAGGGCGTGGCGGGCCTTCCCACCCTGGTGAGCAATGTCGAGACGCTGGCCAACCTGCCGTTCCTGCACCGGCACGGCGCGCAGGCCTTCCGTGCAGCACGGCACCTCGACGTCGCCCGGCACGTTTCTCGCGACGATCACGGGGGCCGGACGGCCGCCTGCGCTGTACGAGATTCCGCACGGGGTGGCGTTCACCGATCTGCTCAGGGTGCATGGAGTGCCCACCGATCAGGTGAGCGGCGTGCTGATGGGCGGCTACTTCGCCGGCCTGGTCAATCGCGACATGCTCGACGCCACGCTCGACCACGAGAGCCTGCGCAGCCTCAACAGTGGGCTCGGCTGCGGCGCGATCGCCATCCTCACCGACGACTGCCCGGTCGCCGTCGCTGCCTCGGTGATGGCCTACTACGACCGCGAGAACGCGGGACAGTGCGGCTCCTGCTTCAACGGCACCGCGGCGATGTCGGCGGTCACCGAGGCGCTGCGCGACGGGCTCGCGACGCACGAGGACCTGGCGCGGCTGGAGCGCTGGTCGGTGGTGCTGCGCGGCCGCGGTGCGTGCGCGACCCTTGACGGCGCCACCAACGTCGCGGCCAGCCTGCTGGTCCAATTCCCCCAGCTGGTTGCCAGCCATCTGGACAATGGTTGCGCGCACCTGCCATTCCGGCGCCTTCAGTGCGGTGCGCCCGTATGAAGTGGAGGCGGTGATGCCGGCATGAGGATCAAACTCGATCGCACCCGCTGCGACGGTTTCGGCGCGTGCGCACAAGCACGCACCCGAGTACTTCTCGCTCGACGACTGGGGGTACGCGTCGCTGGTGGGAACCGGCGAGATCCCACCAGGCCGACCACGACGCGGTCACGCGTGCGCTGCTGGACTGCCCCGTGCACGCGATCATCGAAGTGGGCGAACACCGGCCCGCGGCGCCGCAGCAGCGCATCACGATGCGCAGGAAGCACCCGAACCCGACGCCGAAAACCGAGGACAGCGAAGCGATTTCGGGATTCGTCCGGTGACACGACCGCTGCCGGAAGTCACGGTCCAGAACGAGTTCTTCTGGACCGCGGGCGCTGACGGCGTGCTGCGCATCCAGGAGTGCCGGGACTGCGCCGCGCTGATCCATCCGCCGCAGCCGATATGCCGGTACTGCCGCAGCCAAAACCTGGGCGTGCGCGACGTTTCCGGGCAAGGCCACGCTTTCCGCCTTCACCGTCAACCACCGGTTCGGCTTCCCCGATCTGCCCCCGCCCTACGTGGTGGCCCAGGTCGCCGTCGCCGAGGATCCACGAGTCCGGTTGACCACCAACATCGTCGAATGCGACCCCGACGAGCTGGTGCTGGGCCAGACGGTCGAGGTGGTGTTCGAGAAGATCGAGGACGAGGCCGGCGTCGTCTGGCTGCCGCTGTTCCGGCCCGACGGCCGAGAAGACGCACCGGGCCGCAGCCCGTCGACGAGATCGCGCCGGACGACTTCGGCAGCTACGTCCGGCCGCCGCTGACAACCGAGAAGTTCGAGGAGAAATCCGCGATCACCGGCATCGGCGCCTCCCGGCTGGGCCGGCGGCTGATGGTCCCACCGCTGTCGCTGACCATCGAGGCGTGCAAGGCCGCTGTCGCCGACGCGGGTCTGACGCCTCGACGACATCGACGGGCTGTCAACCTATCCGGGCCTCGACATCGCCGGCATGGGCGAAGGCGGCGTCACTGCGCTCGAGGGGGCGCTCGGGCTGCGACCGACGTGGATCAACGGCGGGATGGACACCTTCGGTCCCGGCGGATCGGTGATCGCGGCGATGATGGCCGTCGCCACCGGGATGGCCCGCCACGTGCTGTGCTTCCGAACGCTGTGGGAGGCGACGTTCCAGCAGCTGATGAAGGAAGGCAAGACGTCGCCGCCCGGGGGCAAGCGCACCTCCAGCTGGCAGATGCCGTTCGGCGCGACGTCGGCGGCCCACCTCTTGGCGCTCAACGCGCAGCGCCACTTTCAGCGCTACGGCACCACGCAGCGAGACCCTCGGCTGGATCGCGCTGAACCAGCGCGCGAACGCGGCGCTGAACCCGACGGCCATCTACCGCGACCCGATGACCATGGATGACTACCTCAACGCCAGGATGATCACCACGCCGTTCGGGCTCTACGACTGCGACGTGCCATGCGACGGCGCCATCGCGGTCATCGTCTCGGCGGTCGACGTCGCCAAGGATATGCCCAAGCAGCCCGTGCTTTTCGAGGCCGTCGGCACCCAGATCATCGAGCGCACCGACTGGGACCAGACCACGATGACCCACGAACCGCAGGTGCTCGGCCAGTCCGCACACCTGTGGACCCGAACCTCACTGCGACCCAAGGACGTCGACGTCGCCGAGCTGTACGACGGTTTCTCGTTCAACTGCCTGTCCTGGCTGGAGGCGCTGGGCTTCTGCGGCATCGGCGAGGCGAAGGACTTCCTCGACGGCGGCAAGGCCATCGCCCGCGACGGCGTGATTCCGCTGAACACCCACGGCGGTCAGCTCTCGCACGGCCGCACCCACGGCATGGGCCTCATCCACGAGGCGGTCACCCAGCTGCGCGGCGAGGCCGGTGAGCGTCAGGTTGCCGATGCCCGCGTCGCGGTCGTCAGCAGCGGCGGCCTGACTCCCAGCGGAGCGATGTTGCTACGGACGGACGCGTGAGCGCCGCCGTCCGAGGCCCGCGCGTCGTCCTCGTCGACGGCGTGCCGATGTCCGGCCTGATCGCCGAGGCCACCGAACCGCGCGCGGTCATCGTCGCATTCCACGGGGGCGCAAGCACCGCAGCCTATTTCGACTGCCCCGGCCATCCGCGACTGTCGCTGCTGCGTGCGGGTGCGATGCTCGGATACACCGTGATCGCGCTGGACCGGCCGGGCTACGGCGCCTCGGCGCCCTACCCCGATGCGATGCAGCGGCCAGAACAACGCGTTGCGCTGGCGTACGGAGCGGTCGAGAAGATCCTCGGGTCGAACGCGCGCGGGGCCGGGCTGTTTCTCCTCGCGCACTCGGCCGGCTGCGAGCTCGCGGTACGGATGGCCGTCGACGAACGCGCCGAGCGCTGGCACCTCATCGGCGTCGAATTGGCCGGGACCGGACTGCAATACAGCGATGCCGCCAAGGAGATCCTCAAGACAGCGACACCGACCATGCGCCTGACCGGGTTGCGGGATTTGCTCTGGCAGCCCGAGCACCTGTATCCCGCCAGAGGTGTTGAACGGATGCACGAACTCGTCGACGGGCGCACCCTACGAGGCCGCGATCGCCAACGACTGGCCCCGGCAGGACTTTCCGGCGATCGCCGGCCACGTGCGGGTTCCCGTGCAGTTCAGCGTCGCCGAGCATGAGCGGGTGTGGAAGTCCGACCCGGACGCGCTCGCGGAGATCGCCGCCCTCTTCACCGCGTCGCCCCGCTTCGTGATCAACGAGCAAGTCGGCGCCGGACACAATCTGTCCCTTTCGGTGAGCGCGGCGGCCTATCACATGAAAGTGCTGTCGTTCGTCGAGGAATGCGTGGTCGCGCGGGATAGCGCAACAGCGGAAGTGGAGGCGAGTTGATGCGCGTCGGATTCATCGGACTGGGCAGCCAGGGCGGCCCCATGGCACGGCGGATCGTCGAGGGCGGTTACGAGACGACGTTGTGGGCACGCCGGGAGGCCAGCCTCGAGCCGTACGCGGACACCGCCGCAAAGACAGCGGGGTCTCCCGCCGAGCTGGCGGCCGCGAGCGATCTCGTCTGCCTGTGCGTCGTCGGCGACGACGACGTCAGGGAAGTGCTGTACGGCGAGACCGGCGTGCTGGCCGGATTGGCGTCCGGCGGGATCGTCGCCATCCACAGCACCGTGCACCCCGACACCTGCAGGGAGATTGCCGAATCGGCTGCCAAGCACGGTATTTCGGTGATCGATGCACCGGTGAGCGGCGGGTCCCCCGCCGTGGAAGCGGGCACGCTGCTGGTGATGGCCGGAGGGGAGGAGGAGGTGGTCGAGCGCTGCAGGCCGGTGTTTGCGACGTACGCCGACCCGATCGTGCACCTCGGTCCGCTGGGCAGCGGCCAGGTCGCCAAGATCCTCAACAACCTGTTGTTCACCGCCAACCTCGGCAGTGCGATCAGCACCCTGGAATTGGGCGAGTCCCTCGGCGTCCCCCGCGACCGGCTCTGCGAGGTGCTCAACGGCGGATCCGCGATCAGCAAGGCGCTCAGCAGCATTGCGGCTTTCGGGGGAACCCTGGAAGCGCTCGCACCGATCGCCGGTGGACTGCTGCAGAAGGACGTCCGGCACGCGGCGAGCCTCGCGGCCAGCGCGTCGGCACCCGAGGGTGCGGTCTTCGACGCGGCCGATGCGGCGCTGCAGTCGATGGAGCATCCGCGATGACTCAGATCGGGTTCGTCGGGGCGGGCCGCATGGGCGCGCCCATGGTGCGCCGCCTCGTCGAGGCCGGCCATGAGGTGCGCGCGCTCGGCAGGTCTGTCGAAAAGCGGCGAGCGGTCAGTGAACTCGGCGCGCAGCCGGTGACCGACCTGGCCGACGTCGGTTCAGCGGCCGAGGTGGTCGTCGTCTGCGTCTTCACCGACGAGCAGGTTGCGCAGGTGTGCCTGGAAAGCGTTCTGCTGTCCACGATGCGCGCTGGCGCGCTGCTCGTCATCCACACCACGGGCAGCCCGCGCACGGCCCAGAGCGTCGCCGCCGCAGGCGGAGTCACACGGCGTCGACGTGATCGATGCGCCGGTCAGCGGCGGACCGCACGACATCGCCGCAGGGCGGGTGACGCTGTTTGTCGGCGGCGCCGATGACGCCGTCGAGCGGGCCCGTCCGGTGCTGGCCAGTTACGGCGATCCCATCCTTCATGTCGGTCCCGTCGGTGCGGGCCAAGGCGTGAAGCTCGTCAACAACACGCTGTTCGCCGCGCAGATCGGACTGCTCCACGAAGCCGTGCGGCTCGGTGATCGGCTCGGGATCGACGAGCGGCGGCTGCTTGACGCGATCGGTCATGGCAGCGCGGCGAGCAGGGTCGCGAGCATGGTCGGCGCCGGCGGTTCCGTCGATGCGTTCATCGACATGGTCGCCGAGTTCGTCGGCAAGGACGTCGCCGTGGTGCGCAAGACCGCGGCCGAACTCGGCAGCGACCTCGGGCTTCTCGACGACGTGATCAACGCTGGGATTCGGCCATGAAGAGCCGCGATTTCGGGTACTCAAAGGCATCCCGTGAGGCATACTATTGGCGTTACACATATGCAGCCTCGCGTAACGGATGCGGTCGCTAGCCCGCCGCGAAAGAGGAGACAATGACCAAGCCCAAGTTGGTGTTCAGCCCGGTTTCGCAGGACTACTTCGATAATCCCTACGAGATCTACCAACGGATGCGCGACGAAGCCCCCGTCTACTACGACGAGGAAGAGGACTTCTACGCCCTGACCCGACACGAGGACGTGGCCGCGGCATTCAAGGACCACGACTCGTTCTCGTCGGCCCGCGGGTGCGACCTCTCGATGGTGCGCAGCGGTGAGGTCCCGCAGAAGTCGATCATCTTCATGGACCCGCCCGACCACCGCCACATGCGCAGCCTGCTCAACAAGGCGTTCACCCCCCGAGCGATTCAGGCCCAGCGCGAGACCGTCGTCGAGCTGGTCGAGCACTACCTCGGTCTGGCCAATCCGGACAAGTTCGACGTCGTGCAGGACTTCTCCGGCCCGTTCCCCGTCGAGGTCATCACCCGGATGGCGGGCGTGCCCGAGGACTTTCGCCAGCAGGTTCGGCACTGGATCGACAAAAGCCTGCATCGCAAGCCGGGACAGATCGACCTGGACGACGACAACATGCAGGCCAACATCGACTCGGGCATGTACTACTACGGCCTGGTCCAGGAGCGCAGGAAGAACCCGCAGGACGACATGATCAGCCGGCTCATCGCCGCGGAGATCCCCGACGAGAACGGCGAGATGCGCCAGCTCGACGACATCGAGATCACCGGATTCACCACGCTGCTGGGCGGCGCGGGCGCGGAGACCGTCACCAAGCTGGTGGGCAGTGCGGTAGTGGAGTTCGCCCGGCACCCCGACCAGTGGCAGAAACTGCTCGACGACCGCAGCAAGATCCCCGCCGCGGTCGAGGAGTTGCTGCGCTACGTCGGGCCGGTCCAGTACAACGTCCGCTACAGCGTCAAGGACGTCGAGGTGCCCAGCGGGACGATCCCGGCGAACAAGCCGGTCTTCCTGATGGGGGCGGCCGCCAACCGCGACCCGCGCGCGTTCGACGACGCCGAGACGTTCGATATCGACCGCGACCGCGCGCAGGCGCAGAACCTCGGACTCGGCTACGGCATCCACAGCTGCCTCGGCGCGGCGCTGGCCCGGATGGAGAGCGCGATCGCGCTGGAGCGCCTGCTCGACTTCATGCCGCGCTACGAGGTCGATTTCGCCGGCCTGCAGCGCGTCAACATGCAGAACGTGGCGGGATACCACCACGTGCCCGTGAAGGTGGTGAGGTGACGCCAGACAGCGAGAAGCGAAGCGGGATCGCGCATGACCCAGCGAGAAGCGAAGCGGGATCGCGCATGACGCAGAAGATCGAGGTCGACTTCGGGCTGTGCGAGAGCAACGGTGTCTGCATGGGCATCATCCCCGAGGTGTTCGACCTCGACGAGCAGGACTACCTGCACGTCCTGCAGGACGAAGTGACGCCTGACAACGAGCACCAGATCAAGGAAGCCGTCCGTCAGTGCCCGCGGCAGGCCATCTCCATCCGCGACGAGTGAGCGCGATCGCGGGATCTCGCGCCGATGCGCGGCGGGCGATCTCGCGGAGATCTAGGCAGGCACCAACGGGCCGGTGGGCTTGGTCGCCGTGGCATGCACAAGTAGCTCGGCCAGTTCCCGCGGCCGACTCAGGAACGGCGAATGAGACGTGTCGATCGTCAGTTGCTCGACGCCGAGACGGCGCGTTACCGTGTCGGCCAGCCACTGCGGCATCGACTGATCCTGGACGGCAACGGATGAAGCTGCGGGGTAGATCGGCCGCCCAGAACGCGGGCACTGACACCGGTGTCACCGTCGTGTCGCCGAACCGTTCGGGGCCGAGACGCTCGAACGCCCAACGGGCAGTCGCCTCGTCGCAGTCGTGGTAGAAGTACTTCCACGCGCCTTCGAAGTCGGCGAACCACATCGCTCCGTCGTCGTCGAACTTCAAGTAGCCCAACATCTCCCCGACGTCGGCGTCGAACTCGCCTTCTAGAATATCGTCGGAGTCGCGCATCGCCATGGCTTCGGGATAGGTGCGCGCCTTCGCGGGGCAAGGCCGCGGCGACGTAGGTGATGTGGCTGACGAGATCGGCCGCGGCGTCGGCGGCCAGCGTGGCGTCGAAGCCGCCGCCCGAGTGACCGACGAGAACGCTTTTTTCGGGCCTGCCGGGCTCCAGCGCCGAGACGATCGCATCGCGGCGATTGGCCAGCGTCGATTCCTCGTCGACGCGTGGGCCATGACCAGGAAGGTCTACTGCGACGCCTTCATGGCCCAACTGTTCGAGCGCGGCGATCGTATGCTCCCAGCACCATCCGCGTGAAAACCGCCGTGCACGAAGACAAAACGCATCAGAGGCCGGAGACGATGACGCCGTTGCAGTCCGCAGCGGCCTGCCGAAGCTTGGCCGCCTCCTGGTAGGCGTCCGAGTGATACCACTCGCGGGCCGCCTCGACCGACTCGAACTCCAGCAGGACGGTCTGGGGGCCGTGCCATTCGCCCTCGAGTGCCTCTGGCTTCGGGTCGAACGACAGTAGCGTCGCGCCTGCCATCGCCTTTCCGGCCAGCTTGCCGTATTCGGCGAACCCGGCCGGATCCTTTACGTCCTCGGTGATGATGATGTAGCCCTTGGGCATTCGATCTCCTTGGTCTTCAGTCCGTATTTCGCTGATGGCTTGTTCTGGGCAGTTTTCGATGGCGTCTTGGGCTGCGGCCTCGAGCCCGGCGGGAACCTGCGACGGGTCGGCCACGGAGTAGCCGTCGTCGTGCATGTGGAAAACTTCGGGGCACAGCGTCAGGCACATGCCGTGGCCGCGGCACCGGTCCTCGTCGACGGTGACTTTCATCGACGCATCGCCGTCGACGAGGTCGAATTCGAGATGCAGCTCGGTGAGCCCACGCAGGATGTAGGTCGGAATGTATTGGTAGCGGCGGTCATTGGCGGGACCGTGGTGGGCCTCGCTGATCCTGATATCGCTGGTGCGGTCGAGCAGCCGCTCGAGCCCGACGCGGGTCTCGGCACGGGCCAGCGGCGCGCCGGGGCAGCTGTGGATGCCGCGGCCGAAGGCCAGGTGCTGGCGGGCGTTCTTGCGTTCCGGGTCGAAGGTGTCCGGATCCTCGAAGCGGCGCGGGTCGCGGTTGGCCGCCCCGTTGACGACCATCAGCGTGCAGCCGGCGGCCAGCGCCTCCTCGCCGACGGTGGTGGGCACCCGGGACAGCCGGAAGTCGCCCTTGACCGGGCTCTCGATGCGCAGGCACTCCTCGATGAAGTTCGGGAGGAGGCTGCGGTCCTCGCGCAGCCTGCGCTGGATGTCCGGGCGGTCCCCGATCACCTTCAACGCGGTGCCAAGCAGCCGCACGGTCGTTTCCTGGCCGGCCGAGAAGACGTTGGTGGCGACCCGCACCACGTCGCCGACCTCGGGCATCGATGCCGTCCGGGAACGTCGCGGTCGCCAGCCCGGTCAGCACGTCGTCGCGTGGCTCGCGGCGCGCGATCCTCGATGTACGTCGCGAACATCTCGTAGAGGTATTCCAGCGGGGTCTTGTTCATCGTCTTGTCGGCGTTGCCCACCGCGCTGCCGTGGGTACCGCGCGCGAGCCGCTCGAGGAGCTCGTCGCGGTCCTCGTCCGGGACGCCGAGCAGGTCGGCGATGACACGCAGCGTGAACGGGCCTGCGAAGCCCTTGATGAACTCGCCTTCACCCGGAGCGAGGAAGGTGTCGAGGATGTCGTCGGCGAGCTGCCACATCGCGTCCTCGTTCTCCTTGAGGCGCTTGGGTGTGATCAGCCGCATCAGCAGCGCGCGGTGATTGGTGTGCGTCGGCGGGTCAAGGGTCGGCAACTGGTCGCTGAACGGAATCTCGTCGCGATGCTTCACGATCAGCTCGGTGACGTCGTCACCTTCGAGCGGGACCGGAAAACCGGGGAACGGGCCGGTCACCGAGATGCAGGACGAGAACGTGTCGGCGTCGTTGTAGACGTCGACGGCCTCCTGCCAGCCGGTCACCATCGTGACGCCGTAGTGGTCCTCGCGGCTGACCGGGCACTTGTTGCGAAGTGCCTGGTAGAACCGGTACGGGTCGTCCGTCAGACGACTGTCCCGGAAGAAGTCGACCGAGGTGAGGTCCTCCGCCATGCGCTGCTCCGTTCCAACGATCTCGCCATACGAGAACGTGACTCTCATCTTTGAGTATCAGATTTCCATAGTGGCTCGTCGGCGTCAACGAGGGGTGCGGTCACTGGATCGGCTCGTCGCCGAGCACGGTGGTGCGCAGCATCTCCCGGGGTGAGTCCGGGTCGTACGGCGCCGCCCTGTGCAGGACGCCGCGGTTGTCCCAGATCACGGTGTCACCGACGGACCAGTCGTGGCGGTACACGTTGTCGGTGCCGGTGGCACCGTCGAGCAACTCCGTCGAGCAGCGCCCGTCCCTGCGTCGCGGTCCATCCCGACGACGTAGTCGGCCGACGCGCCGAGCACCAGCGACTTGCGGCCGCTTCGATGTGTCCACACCAGCGGATGCTCGTGGCGTGGGCCTGGCTCGCCAGCGGGCCAGCTCCTCCGGCGACGGATCGGGATTGACCCGGCGTTGCGATGCCTCGAGCGAGTGCACCACCCGCAGGGATCCGACGCGGTCCTTCTGCGCGTCGGTCAACGCCTCGTAGGCGGCGTACGAGTTGGCGAACTCGGTTTCGCCGCCGCGGTCGGCGACCTGAACGGCGGACAGCACGGTGGCCTTCTGTGGGACCTCGTCGCCGGTCGGCGTGCAGCCGTCGATGTGCCAATCGAAGGTGGCGCGCAGGTAGGCCGCCGAGGCGTTCTTCGACGTGTCGAGCGTGATCGGGTAGATGCCCGCGACGGGATGGTGGCCGTCGGAGGAGTGGTCGACCTCGCCCAGCCGGCGGCAGAACGCGACCTGTGCCTGCGGGTCCAGGTCCAGGCTCCGGAACACCAGCACACCGTTGTCCTCGAGGGCATCGAGCACCGCCGCGCCGAGCAGCTCGTCGGACGCCAGCCGTTCGGGTGTCAGGCCGACCACCTCGGCCCCGACCGACGTGGTCAGCTTGTTGACGGTGAGCAGACTCATCACGGCACCGGTGCGCCGACGCGGTCGATGACGGCGTCTGCGGAGTCGGTGGGCTTGGGTTGGCCGAACACCTCGACGGCCATCGAGACCATGATCAGCGAATAGATGAGGTGCAGCAGGTTCAATGCGTCGTCGGTGATGTCCTCGAGAGGGAACTTGTCGCAGTAGTCGATCGCCTCCTCGAACCGCGGGAAGAACGCGTCATAGAATTCGCGCATCTCGGGCATGGTGCTGGCAGTCGCCGGCTGTCCAGCGCTCGGCTTCTGTTGGCAGACACCAGATCTCGGCGTAATGCTCCAATTCGGCGAAGGCGCTCGGCAGTCGGGTCGTCGGCATGCTCATTCGCACCCCCACCGGCGTCTGTTCGCGTTGGTACTCGTCGACCCAGTCGACAACCTCCTTGTGCAGGTGGCGGACGAGGATCTCCTGGTCGCTGAGCGGGAACTCGTCGACGATGCCCGTCTCCAGCGCCGCCTGCGTGCCGCCGAGCATGCCCGCGTCCTGCAGTGCGAATTCCTTGAGTACCACCGCGGCCACCTCATGCTCGATGCGCTCGCGCACGCTGCGAGCGGGATGAAATGCGGTGTACGCCTCGAACTTATGGGTGTTGTGCGACGTCGGCCAGTACCGGTAGAGCAGGTACCAACCGCCGTAGATCAGGATCTCCAGGTTCGGGAAGATCTGAAAGTTGCTGATCCCCCACGGCTCGATGCCGCCGGGGTTCAGCCCGGCCGGCAGGTGCGTCTCGGGCGTGCGCCACGGCCCGACCAGGCCGCTGCGGGTGGCCCGCTCGATCGGGTACATGTACTCGGGGTCCATCAGCCAGCGGCGGGTGCCCGCGGTGGATACCACCCGGTGCGGCCCGTCGATCTGGAAGTGCGCGCATTCGAAGCCGGCGTTGGGCTGCCGGACCGCCGACGGCACCTGCTGTGGGTGCAGCGACGGAACGTGGTAGTACTCCTGAAACGCGTCGGCGAAGATCTTCCAGTTGCTGTTGTTGTGGGCGACGAAGTCGTAACGCTCGGTGAGCTTTTCGAATGGATAGTCGTCGAGGCCGGTGACCATCGGGCCGAGGAACTCGCGCAGGCTCTGGCGCGGCTCGGTGGCGAAGTTGATGAAGATGAACCCGTTCCAGACGTCGCAGTGCACCGGGCTCAGCCCGTACTGAGCGCTGTCGAGGTCGAAGAACTCGCCGGGCTGCTGCACGAATTTCAGCGCACCGTCGAGGGCGTAACGCCAGCCGTGGTACTTGCAGGTGAACTGGCGGCAGGTGCCCTTGACCTCTTCGTTGGGAAAGTCGTTCCACACCAGCTTGTTTCCGCGATGCCGGCAGATGTTGTAGAAGGCGCGGATCGTCTCGTCCTTGCCCTTCACCACGATCACGGAGGTCTTGGCGGCGTCGATCTCCTTGGTGAAGTAGCTGCCGACACGGGGCAGTTCCTCAACGCGGCCGACGTTGAGCCATGCGCGTTTGAAGATCGCCTCGCGTTCGAGCTGATAGAACTCGGGCGAGGTCGAGTCACGGAAGGACACCGGCCCGGTGCCGAGCTCCGGGTAGTGCTCTGTCCAGCTGCCCTCCGCGCGGTTTAGGCCACCGCACCCATCCGAACCTCCTTGTGGTGTCTTATCACATCACCGACCCGCCGTTGACACCGAGGGTCTGACCGGTGATGAAGCCGGCCTGCTCCGAACACAGAAACCCGACCGCGGCGGCAATGTCGTCGCCGGTGCCGAGGTGGCCGAGCGGAACGCTCGCGGCCATCTGCTCATTGGGGGGCAGGTGACCCGCGGCCTGCGATTGGTGCTGCATCGGCGTCTCGATAGCCGACGGCGGAATGTTGTTGACCGTGATGCCCACCGGGCCGTACTCGCGGGCGAGCGACCTGGTCAGTGACAACAGCGCGCCCTTGGAGGCCGCATAGTGCGCCATCCCCGGCGAGCCGCGCTGTGCGCTCGACGACGAGATCATCACGATGCGACCCCAACCCGCCTCCACCATGTCCGGTACGGCGACCTGACAGCAGTGGAAGGTCCCGGTCAGGTTGACCGCGATCAGGCGCTCCCAGGCCTGCTCGGTGATGTCGGTGAAGGGCGCGAAATCCACCACCCCTGCACTGGTGACGAGTATGTGCACCGGCCCGAGCTCGGAGCGTACCTTCGCGAAGGCCTCCTCGACGGCCGCGCGGTCGCTGACGTCGGCCCCGACCGCGAGCGCCGTCACGCCGTCGGCACGCAATTCCTCGCAAACCCGTTGTGCGGCTTGGCTGTCGACGTCCAGGACGGCGACCTTGTGTCCCAACCTGCCGAGCTCGTGGCAGGTCGCCTCACCCATGCCGGATGCGCCCCCGGTCACCACCGCGACTCGGGTCATTGCTCGGGGCCGATGTGATCGGTGTGCAGCTGGTGGCCGGTGCCCTGTTCGATCACGCGACCGAGCAGTTCACGCAGCGTTTCCTGCTCGGCGCTGCTGAGCACGCCGAAGACCTTGGCATGCGCGTCGATCGCGTCGCTGACAACCGCTTCGGCGACCTTGCGGCCCTGGTCGGTCAGGAAGGACTGGAGTATCCGGCCGTGTTGTGGGTCCTGTTTGCGCTGCACCAGCCCGCGGCGCTCGAGCTCCTTGAGGGCCAGTTGCACGCCCTGCGGGCTGATCAGCAGCCGGCGCGCCAAATCCGCCCCGGACAGGCCGGGCTCAGTGGCCAGTTGGCGCAGCATGCCGATCTGTGCGGTGCTGACGCCGTGGTCGCTCACCGCATCGTTCACCGTCGTAAGGGAGAAGTACCAGGCCTGCTTGAGCAGCCAGAGAATGTTGTCGGTTTGTTCCATACTCCCTCCTTTCCTGAGCTGTCAGTGTTTGTAGACCACGCCGTTTTTCATCACGAACCGCACGTCGAGTGTGGTGGCGATGTCACGCGAAGGATCTCCCGGGACGGCGATGATGTCGGCGAGGTAACCCGGGGCGAGGCGGCCGAGTTCGTCGTCGGCCTCGATCAGCTCCGCGCTGGTGACCGTGGCGGCCCGGATCGCCTCCATCGGCGTCATGCCCCGGTCCACCAGCGCGCGCAACTCTTTGGCGTTCTGCCCGTGCGGAATCGCCGGGGCGTCGGTTCCGCACGCGATCCGGACGCCGGCCGCGATCGCCTTCGGCAGCATTGCCTGCGCACGCGGAAAGACCTCTTCGGCCTTCTTGCGCAGCTCCGGTGCTATCCGGTCGACGGCCATCGCTTCGGTGAGATAGGTGGTCGACACCAGAAACGTGCCGTGGTCGACCATCATCTGAATCGTCTCGTCGGTCGCGAGGAAGCCGTGTTCGATGCAGTCGATGCCGGCCCGGATGCAGGCCCGAATGGCACTGTCTCCCACTGCATGCGCTGCGACGCGCACGCCCGCCCGGTGCGCCTCGTCGGCGATCGCGGCGAATTCCTCGTCGGAGTACTGCTGGGCGCCGGGGGCGGTGCTGTGCGACATCACGCCGCCCGACGCGGACACCTTGATCAGCTTGGCGCCGTGCCGAATCTGATAGCGGACGCACGCCCGCACATCGTCGACTCCGTTGGCGATGCCCTCGGCGACCGAAAGCGGCATGATGCCCGGTGCGAGTCGTTGAAACACGGTGGGGTCGAGGTGTCCGCCGTACGGGGTGACCGCATGCCCGGCCGGATAGATTCGGGGCCCGACATGCCAGCCCTGTTCGATCGCGCGCTGCAATGCGACGTCGAGCAGATAGCCGCCGGTCTTCACCATCAGGCCGAGGTTGCGCACGGTCGTGAAGCCGGCCTCCAGGGTGGTCCGTGCGTTCACCGCGCCACGCAAGGTGCGATAGGCGGGGTCGTCCTGCACGCCGTGCATGGGATTGGGCAGGCCTTCCGGGCCGCCTGGTCCCCCGATCAGCAGGTTGAGCTCCATGTCCATCAGGCCCGGCAACAGGGTCACATCGCCGAGGTCGATATCCGTCGAATCAGCAGGCAGCTCGGCCGGATTGACCGCCTGGATTCGTTCGCCGTCGATCACCATCACCGCCGGCGACCGCACCTCGCCCGCGACGACATCGGCCCAGCGATCGGCCCGCAGGACCGTGAGTCCGCTCATGGCACAGGTTCGGACAGGCAGTCCAGGGTGGCGGCACCGGAGTCGGGCACGCGGGGCTGTTTCCAGCACTCGACGGGGAACGAGACCATGATCATCGAGTACAGCAGGTGCATGAGGTTGAGGACGTCCTCCGGCATGTCGTCGAGGGGGAACTTGTCGCAGTAGGAGATCGCCTCCTCGGCCCGCGGCGTGATGGCGTCGTAGAAGGCCTGCATCTCGGGCATCGAACTGGCCAACCGCTTGGCGAAACGCTCCGGCTCGGTCGGCAGGCACCACTGCGAAAATCGTTCCAGGTCGGCGAATTCGGTGGGCAGCATCGCGCTCATCGGTTACACCCCCGCCGTCTTGCGCTGGTAGTCATCCACCCACGCGGCGGTCTCCTTGTGCAGGTGACGGATCAGCACCTCCTGGTCGCACAGCAAGAACTCGTCGACGACCTGGGATTCGACCATCGTCTGGGTGGCCTCCAACGTGTTGGCGTCCTGCAGCCCGTACTCCTTGAACGAGACTGCCGCCAGCTCCTGGGCGATGCGCTCTCGCGGGGTGCGCGGCTGGGGGAAGTACAGCGTGCCCTCGAAGATGTGCGAGTTATACGACGTCGGCCAGTAGTGGTAGGTCAAATACCAGCCCTGCCCCCAGACCAGGATGACGAAGTTCGGGAACAGCTGGAACGAATCCAGGCCCCACGGTTCACAATTCGCGGGATTGAGCCCCGGCGGCATGTCGCCCAATTCGGGTTTGTCCCATGGCCCGAACAGGCCGCTCTGGCAGATGTCTTCGATCGGCTTGCGCATCTCGGGGTCCATCTCCCACGCGCGGATGCCCGACGTGCTGACCAGGCGGTGCGGCCCGTCGATGCGGTAGTGCGGCGCCTCGAAACCGGCCTCCGCGGCAACCTTCGAGTACTTCGACGGCGACTGGTTCGCATGCAGAATCGGCGCGTGGTAGAACTCCTGGAACGCGTCCATGTACAGCTTCCAGTTGGCCTTCACCTCCGAGCGGTAGTAGAACCGCGAGGTCATCTCGCCGAACGGATAACCCTCCAGGCCAAGGATCATCGGGCCAAGGAAGTCGCGAAGCGGCTGCTCGGGTTGGTCGGCGAGGTTGACGAAGATGAACCCCTCCCAGACGTCGCAGTGCACGCTCACCAGCCCGTAGCGGCTCTTGTCCAGGTCGAAGAACTCGCCCTCCTGCTGCACGAAGGTCAGGTTGCCGTCGAGGTCGTAGCGCCAGGCGTGGTATTTGCAGGTGAACTGCCTGCAGACGCCGCTGGTCTCCTCCAGGGGCATGTCGTTCCAGACCAGCTTGTTGCCGCGGTGCCGGCAGATGTTGTGGTAGGCCTTGATCTCGCCCGCGGTGGTGCGCACCACGATGATCGACGTGTTGGCGACCTTCAACTCTTTGGTGAAGTAGCTGCCCTTGCGCGGAAGCTGTTCGACCCGACCGACATTCAGCCACGCGCGCTTGAACACCGCCTTGCGTTCGATCTCGTAGAACTCGGGGCTGATCGAATCCTGGTAGGACACCGGCTCCGTTCCCAGCTGCGGATAGTGCTGCGTCCAGCTGCCCTCGGGCGGCTTCGGGAAACGAGCCATCGGCTTCTCCTTTCCACTCGGGTAGCGCCGACGGTATATGCTTCAGGCGACAATCACAAGTAGTTGATATTGCCCACGGAACAACGTCAGCGTCGGCGCGGAGGGGGCCACATTGGTGCGGCAGGACGAGCTGTTCATCGGTGGGAATTGGTCGAAGCCGAGCACCGACCAGCGCATCGAGGTGATCTCCCCGCACACCGAGATGCCGGTGGCGCACGTCGCGGCCGCCGGTCCCGACGATGTGGACAAGGCCGTCGAGACCGCGCGGGCAGCGTTCGACGCCGGGCCGTGGCCGCGGCTGGAGCCCGCCGAGCGCATCGACGCCGTGCGCCGGCTCGCCAAGGTCTACGGGGAGCGGCGCCAGGAGATGGCCGAGCTGATCACCGCTGAGATCGGCGCACCGATCAGTTTCGCGGCGCGGGCACAGGTCGGGTTGCCGTGGACGATGATGAACGCGTTCTGCGATCTGGCCGAGGCCTATCCATGGCGCGAGGCCCGGCCGGGTCTTTACGGCTCCGACATACAGATCCGCCGGGAGCCGGTCGGAGTCGCCGCCGCCATCGTGCCGTGGAACATGCCTCAGTTCCTCACCGTCACTAAGCTGATACCCGCGCTGCTCGCGGGGTGCGCGGTGATTCTCAAGCCCGCGCCGGAGTCGCCACTGGACGCGTTGCTGCTTGCCGAGATGATCGCCGAATCGGAACTGCCGCAGGGCGTGGTGAGCGTGCTGCCCGGCGACGGCAGGGTCGGCGAGTGGTTGGTGAAACATGCTGGCGTGGACAAGGTCTCGTTCACCGGTTCGACGGCCGCGGGTAGGGCTGTCGCGGCGGCGTGTGCTGCCGATCTGAGGCGGGTGAGCCTCGAACTTGGCGGGAAGTCCGCCGCGATCGTCCTGCAGGACGCCGACCCCGGCGCGGTCGCCACCGGTGTGCGCTCGGCCAGCCTGTCCAACAGCGGGCAGATCTGCAACGCGCTGACCCGCGTCCTCGTCCCGGCTGCTCGGGCCGGCGACTTCACCGACGCGTTGGCCGCCGAGATGTCTTCTCTGGTCGTCGGGGATCCGACCGACGCCGCCACCCAGGTCGGTCCGCTCGTTGCGCAGCGCCAGCAGGAGCGGGTGCGCGGCTACATCGAGACCGGCCGAGCCGAAGGCGCCCGCCTGGTGGTCGGCGGCGCCGCCATGCCCGACGGTCTGGACCGGGGCTGGTACGTCCGGCCGACGCTGTTCGCCGACGCCGACAACGCCATGCGAATCGCTCGCGAGGAGATCTTCGGCCCGGTGCTGACGGTGATCCCCTACGCCGACGAGGACGACGCCGTGGCCATCGCCAACGACTCCGACTATGGCCTGGCGGGCTCGGTGTGGACCGGGGACACCGATCGCGGCCTGGCCATCGCGGCGCGCATCCGCACCGGCACGTTCGGCGTCAACCAGGGCTACACCATGGATCCGCTCGCGCCGTTCGGCGGTGTGAAGAGCAGTGGATACGGACGCGAACTGGGCCGCGAAGGAATCGACGGCTACACCGACACCAAGTCGATCTCGGTGGCCGGGGGCATCGGCTAGGCAGCGTCGTGCGCTGCGAGGGCGATGCCGATGTTGACGAGGACTTCGCTTCTTTCGATTATTTCGATCCCGGGTGCGCCCGGCAGGGGCGGGGCCGTGGATCGGTAGCACTTCCCGGTGGGCGTCACGAATTCGGCTGCGTGCACATCGTTTTCCTGATGTGTGCTGACCTGCCAACCCGGTGATTCCTTTGCGTAGTTGCACCGTTCGCATTCACCGAGTCCATTCAGCCCGGTGGTGGGGCCGCCGCGGTGGTGCGGTTGTGCGTGATCGCGATGGCGGATCGGGGCGTCGCAGTACGGCGTACGGCAAGTCTGGTCGCGCATTCCGATGAAATCGGCCAAGCCCTTGGGGAAACGCCGCGACCGCGACTCCATCGCCACCAGTGCGCCCGACCTCGGGTGGCGGTAGAGCCGGCGCAATGTGCATCGCGACCGGTCATCGGTGACCGCGCCATCGACCAATCGGCGCGCCACCGCTGCCGGAATCGGCCCGTACCCCGCCACCGCAGCCGGCGAGTCATTCCCGGCCAGCAGCGTCTCGTCGGTAAGCACGAGGTTGACCGCGACCGGCTCGGCGACATCGCTGGGTCGTCCGGTGACCCGCTCGACCAGGGTGTCGGCCATGACCTGTCCGCGGGAGCGGCCGTCAAAAGTCATGTCGGCGGCCCGCTTAAGCGCGGCATACACTCCGACACCCTTGGCGACCGGCAGCAGCGCCGTCACATAGGTCATGGTGTCGGGCGCCGGGCGGATGGTCACTGTCCGGTCGGACTCGGCCTTCGACGCGCGGTCCACCACGGCCTGCGCGTCGAGCCGATAGGCGATCTCCTTGGCTGCCGCGGTGATCCGCGCATCGCCCATCCCGTCTAGCTTGCCGACGTCGCCGCACAGCTCGCGATCGAGCAGGCGCCGGTCCTCGACATCCAGACATGCCGATTCGCGCACGATCAGCGTCGCGCGCCACTCCGAGAGCGCCCCACATTCCAGCGCGGCCAAGGTGTGCGGCATCTCGCACACCAAGGCTTTGGCGAAACCGAGATGCCGACCACCGCGTGCCGGGGAGTCCCGCCGCGCCAACGCGACCTCACTTGCCACCCCACGACCCTGCTTGGCCTTGGGCAGGCCGGCGGCAGCCTCATCGGCCCGACGCAGCGTGTCCAATGCGACCGCGGCGCGAGCCTGATCGGCGGCGGCCGCGGACTTGACCCGTTCCAGGCGGGTGATCTCATCGATGAGCGCCGTTTCATCGACGGTGTCGAACATATGTTCGATCATACACCAGGTCCCCGACCGCGTTGACTCGTCAGAAATGCGCGCGAAAGGGCCGACGACTCAACGCGACGGAAGGCCCAGCACGTGTTGGGCGATGATGTTGCGCTGGATCTCCGACGTTCCCCCGGCGATGGTGCCCGCATAGGTGCCGATGTAGCGAGCGAACCAGCTGCCGGTGAAAAGGTCCGGGCTGTACGCGTTGTAGCGCGCGGTGAGCGCTGGATGGCGCAAACCGTTGACGCCCGCGGCGTCGAGGGCATGTCTGGCCGCGTTCTGCTCGGCCTCCGACCCGAGCACCTTCAGCACGGACACACCGGGAACGTCTCGGTCCCCGCGCGCGGCCTGCCCGAGCGCCGCCGAGCCCAGCAGACGCAGCGCCTGATAGTCCATCGCGATGGTGGCGTAGTGGTCGCGCTCGACCGCCCCGACGGGCCGGAAATCCTCGAGCAGCTGCTCCAGCCGGTTGGCGAACGCCATCCACATCATCGTGCGTTCGTGGCCGAGCGATCCGTTGGCGACCCGCCACCCGCCGTTGAGCGGGCCGACCAGGTTCTCGGCGGGCACGCGTACGTCGGTGAAGAACACCTCGTTGAAGTCCACACTGTCACGGTCGAATACCGAGGCGAACGGTCGCCGCTGCAGGCCGGGCGTATCGGTGGGAACGAGCAGGGCACTAAGCCCCTTGTGCTTCGCCGCGGCGGGATCGGTGCGCACGAAGGTGAGCAAAACGTCCGCGTCGTGCGCGCCTGAGGTCCACACCTTTTGCCCGTCGACCACGAAGTGGTCCCCGTCGAGAACGGCGCGGGTAGTGAGCCCGGCCAGATCGGACCCCGCTCCCGGCTCGCTCATGGCAAGCGACGCGGTCATCTCCCCACGCAGGATCGGAATCGCCCACCTGTGCTTCTGCTCGTCGGTCCCGAACGACAGCAGGGACGCCGCGATGATGCCAACGCCCTGCGGGTTGAAGCAGTGGTAGATGCGCCGGCGGGATAGTTCCTCGCGATGGACGAACTGGCAGAGGATGTCGGCGTTTCGGCCACCGAACTCCGGTGGGTTCCCGGGCAGGAACCACCCGTGTTCGAATTGCAGCCGCTGCCAGTTGCGCGCCCACTCCGGCACGTGAGATGTCGAGCGCGACCGCTCGGCGGCTTCGGCCTCGGGCGGCAGGTGGTCGTCGAGGAATCCGATGAACTCCGCGCGAAACGCCTCGACCCCGGCATCGAAGGTGAGCTGCACCCGGACAACATATCAAGTACTTAACATTTGTGGCGGCGTGCGCTATGACTAGTGGCATGCTCGACAACGAGAAGATCCTGATCACCGGTGCGACCGGCAAGATCGCCTTCCCCATCGCACGGGCTCTCGCGCAACACAACGACGTGTGGGGCGCTGCTCGACTGCGGGACGCGTCGGATCGGGACAGATTGACCGATGCCGGCATCACACCCATTGCGCTCGACATGAGCAAGGGCGACTTTTCGCGCACTGCCCGACGATTTCACCTACGTGTTCCACGCCGCAGTCGACGTTGGTACCGGCGAGTGGTCACGGTGCGTCGAGACGAACGCGCACAATTCGGGCGACTTGTTGTATTGGTGCCGCGGTGCAAAGGGTTTCGTGTTCTGTTCGACCGGCTCGATCTACGGCTATCAAGGCCGACGGCCGCTGACCGAGTCGGACCCGCCTGGAGTGCCGTCACGGGCGAACTACAGCTTCTCCAAAGTCGCCGCCGAAGCGGTGTGCACGTGGATCGCCAGGCGGTACCGACATCCCACTCACGATCATCCGGATCTGCTCCACCTACGGACCCGAAGGCGGTGCGCCGGCCGATCGACTCGATATGATGCTGGCGCACAAGCCGATTCGTCTGCATCCCGACAACCCGAACAACTACAACCCGATCTACGAGGACGACTACGTCGAACTCGGCATCCGGGCGATGGAGGTCGCCGCGCACGCCACCCGTCGTGGTGAATTGGGCGGGCAGTGAGACCGTCAGCGTCGAGGACTACTGCACATACATGGGCGAGCTCGTTGGTGTCGAGCCCATCTTCGAGTACACGCCCGACGCGCATACACCGCTGTGGCCCGACGTCACCTTGCATGCACGAGATCCTCGGCAGGACAAAGGTGCCGTGGCGCGAGGGATTCCGCCGAATGGTCGCCGCGCGTCATCCTGAAATCGCTCTTCGCCAACATGATTCGGCGACACCAGGAGGACGAGGATGATGGAGCTACCGGGAACACCCTCCGACGAGGTCGATGGTGTGCTCGCCACCGGTCACGGCGACATCAGTACCCTCTTCGTCTCCATGGCGACGGCGTCATCCGGACGGGCACGACGCCGATTATCTGCGCTGGCACACCCTCGACCACCGGCCCGAGCAACACCGGCTGTCCGCCGTGCGCGCCTCACTGCGGTTGGTGTCGACGCCGGCGTGCCGGTCCGCACGCGCTGCGAGCCCGGACCGCTACGACGCCATCGACCACGTGATGACGTACTTCTTCACCGACCCCGGCGGACTGGACGGCTTCCTCGAGCTGTCCAAGGCGCTCGGCGGTGCCGGCCGGAAACTTGCCCTGCTGCCGCCGGTCGAACGCGGTGTTTACGGCGTGGCACGCAAGGTCGCTGCGCCGCGCGTCAAGGCCGGAGCCGACGTGCTGCCGTGGTGGCCGGTCCTTGGGGTGTATCTGCTGCTGGAGCGCGGTGCCACGCCGGTCGACGATGTGGTCGACGTCGACGGTGTCGCGGGCGTGTGGTCAGCGGCGGCGTTGCCCGTCGACGCGAAAATGGCGAGCGCGCAGGCCGGGTCAGTCCATCACCTATTGCTTCCTCGATGATGACCCGGTCGCGACGGCGCAGCGGTTGCGACCGGTACTGACTGCCCGGTGGGAGCACGCAGGCATCGAACCGCTGCTGGCAGCGCCCTTTTACCCCGTCGTCCCCCATCAGTGGGATCGCCATGTGCCGTAGGAGGTTTGCATGCGCGTCGGCCTGATGGTCGGCTCCGACAAGGAGCGCTCACGCGCGGACCGGCTGGCTGGGCTACTTGAGGACGGAAGGGCCGCCGAGAGCGGCGGTTTCGCGTCGTTCTGGATTCCCCAGGTGCCCGGCTACCTCGATGCTATGACGGCCGTGGCGCTGCTCGGGCGGGTCACAGAGCGCATCGAGCTCGGAACCGCGGTCGTCCCGATCCAGAGTCGCCATCCGATAATCATGGCGCAGCAGGCGCTGACCACCCAGGTCGCGTGCTCCGGCCGGTTCACCCTCGGCATCGGGGCGTCGCATCACTGGATCATCACCGATCAGCTCGGACTCCCCTATGACCGCCCGGCACAGCTGGTGCGCGACTATCTCGACATACTCGCCGCGGCGTTCGCGGGTCCCGGCGCGGTCGCCGTTGAGAACGACAACTACCGCGTGCACAGCCCGATCGATGTCACTGATTCATTCGACGTGCCCGTGCTTCTCGCCGCGCTCGGGCCCGCGATGCTGCGGATCGCCGGGGAGCGCGCCGGCGGAACCATCCTGTGGATGGCGGACGAGCGAGCAATCGGCGAATACGTCGTCCCGCGCATCAGCGAGGCGGCGAACGCCGCCGGGCGAAGCGGAGTTCGGGTCGTCGCGGGCGTTCCCGTCGCACTCTGCCTGGACAGCGAGCTCGACGAAGCCCGCGCCTATGCCAGCGAGGTGCTCGGCCACGCCGACTTCTCCCCCAACTATGTTCGGCTGCTCGAACACGGCGACGCGCAGGATGTCGGCGACACGATGGCGGCGGGCGACGAATCGACCGTGCTGGCCCGGCTGCGCCGCTACCGCGACGCGGGCGTCACCGATCTCGCCGTTCGGGTGGTGGGCCTGGGAAGGGATGCGGGCGAACGCAATGCATCGCGACTTCGCACACAAGAGTTCGTTAAATCCATGCTTGGTGGGTTCGCATCCGGAACATAGGTGCCCGAACTTGGGTCACGGCAAGACGACGCGCAACTCTTCCCAGCCGCGAACGGTCGAGGTCGGCGACAGCCGCGCCGTGTCGTAGTCGATATCCCAATCGGGCCAGCGGTTGAGCAACTCGTCGAGCGCGATCCCGCCTTCCAGGCGCGCCAGGTTCGCCCCTAGGCAGTAGTGCACGCCCTTGCCGAAGGTGATGTGCGAGATGTTGTCGCGATGAATGTTGAACGTGTCGGGGTCGGCGTAGCGGCGGGGGTCGCGGTTGGCGGCGCCGAATAGCAGCAGCATGGCGCTGCCCGCAGGCACCGTGGTGCCATAGCACTCGAGGTCGCGCGCCATCCACCGGGCGACATGGGGACCGGTGGGCTCGAAGCGCAGGGTCTCGTCGACGGCGCGGTTCAACAGGCTGCCGGTCTTCGGCGATCTCCCGGCGCTGGTCGGGGTGCTCGGCGAGGACCTTCGCCAACCATCCGATCAGCCGGCCGGTGGTCTCGTTGCCTGCGCCGGCGACGACCTGCGTGTAGTGCAGCACCTCCTTGCGGGTGAGCTTGCGAGTCACGCCGTTCTCGTCTTCGAACTCGACGTTGAGCAGCGCGGTCATCAGATCATCGGAGGGGTTCTTGGCGCGCCAGTCGACGTAGTCGGCGTAGATCCGCCCGTCGGCGATCGCGTCGGGGTCGCTGACCTTCATCGGTGCGCCGGGTTTGGTGCGCAGGTTCGCGTCGTTGGCGTCGCGGACCCCGATCTGATCCTCTTCGGGGATGCCCAGCAGCATCCCGATGACCCGCATCGGCATCATCGACGCCAACTCGGCGATGATGTCGAAACCGTCGGAACCGACGTGGGGATCGAGGCATCGCACGCAGTATTGCCGGATCTGGTCCTCGATCGCCGCCATCCGGCGGGGGGTGAACACCCGCCCCATCAAGCCCCGCAACATGGTGTGCATGGGAGGGTCCTGGAACATCAGCACGCCCGGAGGCATGTCGAATTTCGACTTCACCAGCTCGAGGATGTCACTTCGGCTGTTGGAGAACGTCTTCCAGTCGCCGAGCGCCTTCTCCACGTCGGCGTGCCGGGAGATCGCCCAGAAGTCGTAGCGCTCGTTGTAGTAGATCGGCGCTTCTTCCCGGAGCCGGGCATAGACCGGATAGGGGTCGACAACGATGTCTGTGTCGTAGGGGTCGTAATAGACGTCAGTGCGTTTCGTCGTCGTCATGAATGCCTCCCCTTCAGTGTGCAGCTATGCACCCAACATCACCAGACCACCGTCGACCGCGATCAGCTGTCCGGTGATGAATCGCGATCCCTCGCCGCACAGGAACACCAGCGTCGGCCCGAGGTCGTTGACCGGATCGCCGAGTGCACCGCCGAGCGGAATCGTCGCCTTGATCTGTTCGTCGATGAAGTCCGCGGCTGCGGGTCCGACGAACTCGCGCAGACGGTCCGCGCCCGGCGTCTGCACGGCAGGCGCCAGCGCGATCGCCGACACCTTTTCGGCCGCCCAGGCACGGGCGATGGACCGTGTCCACGCGGAGACCGCGCCCTTGGTCGCCGCGTACACCGCAGAGATCGGGCTGCCCATCACGGCCTCGCCGGAACCGAAGTTGATGATCCGGCCGCCACCGTCGCGGCGCATGACCGCATACGCCGCCTGGTTGGTGAAGATCGTGGCCTTGAGGTTCGTGTCGACGAGGAAGTCGATGTCCTCGCCGGTGATCTGGCCGGGAATCCCCGGCTGCCACAGCCCCGCCGCGTGCAGCAGCACATCGAGCCCGCCAAGCGTCTCGGCGGCTGCGCCCACCATGGCATCGACAGCCGAGGCGTCGCGGAGGTCGCATTGCAACCAGTTGCCTGCGTCATCGGGCGGCGGTGTCCGGTGATACGTCGCGACGACGGCGGCGCCCGCCTCGCTCAACACGTGAACAGCGGCGGCGCCAATGCCGGTCGCTCCCCCGGTGACGAGGATCCGGCGGCCTCGCAGTGGTTGTGACATTCCTAGATAGTTAGACAAATGTCAACTATATGCAAGGGTGAATCTGACTGTTAGAGTGCGCTAGTGCCAAAAAATGGCGGGGTTGCGCTTGCTGGCGGTAGTCAGCGCCGGGCCTCGTATCAGCGGGCACGATCGCACGAGACCAAGCGCGCCCTGGTGCAGGCGGCGATGGCGTTGTGGCGCACCAACGGCTACGCGAAGACCACCGTCGCCGATATCTGCCGCGCCGCAGGTGTCTCCCGCGCGCTGTTCTATTTCTATTTCCCCGCCAAGGAAGACGTGCTCTTCGAAGTCGGCCTGCTGTCGACCCGCGCCGCGCAAAAGACCATGCGGGCACTGCTTCGCACCGACTACGACGTGGAATCGGTGATCGCCGAGGCGCTGCGCAGCCTGGAACGCTCGATGGCGCGCAATCCGCGCGACCTCATCATCGAGACGATCCTCGAGGGTTATCGGCAAGAACACCGCATTCTCGCCGGGGACAAGCCAATTGACCCCGAGGCCGGCATGTTCGCTGAGCTGTTCGCCAAGGCACAGGAAGACGGCAAGCTGGCCGCGCACGTCGATGTTCGCCACCTGTCCTATATCGCGGGGATGCACGTCAGCGAGGGGGTGCGGCATTGGGCGGCGGGCCTCTTCGGCGACCGCACGGTCGCCGAGGTCGTCACGCGCGACATCGCGGCCTTGATCGTCGGATACAACCAACGTCCCGCTTAGAGGAGCGAGCAGACGAAGATCGACAACGTGATCACCGTCAAATGAGAGGAGCGCCCGATGGCGTGGGATTTCGAAACCGATTCTGAGTACCAGAAGCTGCTGGACTGGGCGGACGAGTTCGTCCGCGAGGAGGTCGAACCGCTTGACCTGGCGTTTCCGCATCTACATTTCGTGCCGCTGAATGACAAGCGCCGTAAGGTAATCGACCCACTCAAGGACGAGGTGCGCCGAAAAGGATTGTGGGCCACGCACCTGGGGCCGGAGCTGGGCGGGCAGGGCTACGGCCAGCTCAAGCTCGCGCTGCTGAACGAGATCCTTGGCCGCTCGTCGTGGGCCCCGATCGTGTTCGGCTGCCAGGCGCCCGACACCGGCAACGCCGAGATCATCGCCCACTTCGGCACCGACGAGCAGAAAAAGCGCTACCTGCGGCCACTGCTCGACGGTGAGCTGTTCTCCTGCTACTCGATGACCGAGCCGCACGCGGGCGCCGACCCGACGATGTTCAAGACCACCGCCGTGCGCGACGGCGACGACTGGGTGATCAACGGCTGGAAGTTCTTCTCTTCCAACGCCAAAACCGCTTCGTTCCTGATCGTGATGGTGGTGACCAATCCCGAGGTCAGCGCCTACCAGGGCATGTCGATGTTCCTGGTGCCGGCCGACACGCCGGGTGTCAACATCGTGCGAAACGTCGGCCTCCACGGCGAGCGTGACGGCGAGGGCTCACATGCCCTGATCCACTACGAGAACGTGCGGGTGCCTGCCGACGCGGTGCTGGGCGGCGAGGGGCAGGCGTTCGTGATCGCGCAGACCCGGCTGGGTGGCGGCCGTATCCACCACGCCATGCGGACGATCGGCATGTCCCGTCGGGCGCTGGACATGATGTGCGAGCGGGCGCTGAGCCGCGAGACCCAGGGCAGCCGCCTGTCGGACAAGCAGTTCGTGCAGGGCTACATCGCGGATTCGTACGCGCAGCTGCTGCAGTTCCGGCTGATGGTGCTCTATACCGCGTGGGAAATCGACAAGTACAACGACTACAAAAAGGTGCGCAAGGACATCGCCACGGTCAAGGTGGTGATGCCGACGGTGCTGCATGACATCGCCTGGCGGGCAATGCAAGTGCACGGCGCGCTCGGGGTCACCAACGAGATGCCGTTCCTGGGGATGGTCACCGGAGCAGCAGTGATGGGGCTGGCCGACGGCCCGACCGAAGTACACAAGACGACGGTCGCCAAGCAGGTGCTGCGCGACTATCAGCCCACCGACGACACCTGGCCCACCGAATGGACCCCGCGCAAGCGCGAAGCCGCGCGGGCCAAGTTCGCCGACTACCTGGAGAACGAGGTGGGCAATCTGTGAGTCGAATCTGCGCCTCACGTCCGCGGCGAGATCGACATCGGGCGGCTCGCCGATTGGATGGACGGCGCCGCACTGCCCGGAAAGGGTGAGCCGCTGGAGGCCAGCTTCCTGTCGGGCGGATCGCAGAACGTGATCTATGCGCTGCGCCGTGGTGACGAGCGCTGCGTCCTGCGCATGCCACCGCCCGGCGCCCCGCCGGACCGGGACAAGGGCATCCTGCGGGAGTGGCGGATCATCGAGGCGCTCGACGGCACCGACGTGCCGCACACCAAGGCGGTCGGCGTGTGCCCGGATGCCTCGGTGCTGGGCCGCCCGTTCTATCTGATGGGTTTCGTCGACGGCTGGTCGCCGATGGGCCTGGTCCAGCGCCAGTGGCCGGCGCCGTTCGACACCGACTTCGCGGCGCGCGAAGGGCTGGCCTACCAACTGGCCGAGGGCATTGCGCTGCTGTCCAAGGTGGACTGGAAGGCCAAAGGCCTGACCGATCTGGGCCGCCCAGATGGCTTTCACGAGCGCCAAGTCGACCGCTGGATCCAAGTTTTTCGAACGGATCAAGAAGCGCGAGCTGCGCCGGCCTCGACGTGGCCACCGAATGGCTGCGCGCCCACAAGCCGCTCGACTTCATCCCCGGCCTGATGCACGGCGACTACCAGTTCGCGAACGTGATGTACCGCGACGGCGCACCGGCGCAACTCGCGGCGATCGTGGACTGGGAGATGGGCACGGTCGGAGACCCGAAGCTGGACCTGGGCTGGATGGTGCAGAGCTGGCCCCTCGACGATGAAGCCGGCTCCAGTGAGATGAGTTACGTCGACATGCGCGGAATGCCTACGCGCGACGAGGTCGTCGCGCACTACGCCGAGGTGTCCGGACGACAGGTCGACGACCTGGACTACTACCTGGTGCTGGCCAAATGGAAGCTGGCGATCGTGTTGGAGCAGGGTTTCCAGCGAGCGGGTGACGACGAGAAGCTGCTTGCGTTCGGCCCGATCGTGCTGGAACTGATGGCCTCGGCGGCCGAACTGGCCGAGTCCACCGACTACAGCTGAGATGCGGGCCGCGGTCTGCCCGGTCTACGGGACGCCGGACGTCGTCCGTATCGAGGAGCGGCCGTCGCCTGTGGTCGCGGACGGACAGGTCGGGGTGAAGGTCGGTGTGGCGGCGGTGAACTTTCCTGACGTGCTGCTGATCGCCAACGAATACCAGATCAGCGTGCCGCCACCGTTCGTGCCCGGAAGCGAATTCGCCGGCGTTGATCGCCGAGATCGGCGACGGCGCAGTTGATTTCGCCGTCGGCGATCGGGTCACCGGAACCGGCCTCTACGGCGCCTTCGCCGAGGAGGTCGTGGTGCCCGCCGCGGCGCTGGCCCGGATACCCGACGGTGTCGACGAGCGCACTGCAGCCGCGTTCGGGGTCGCCTACCGCACGGCGTATCACGCGCTGCGGTCGATGGCCCGGGTGCGGGAGGGCGACGAGTTGATCGTGCTTGGCGCAGGCGGGGGCGTCGGCCTGGCGGCCGTCCAGCTCGGCGTGCAGCTGGGCGCCTCGGTCACGGCCGTCGCATCGTCGGCCGAAAAGCTGGATGTGGCAGCGGGTTACGGTGCCAAGCACCTCGTCAACTACAGGACGGGTGACCTACGGGGCGCGCTGAAGGAGGCCGTGCCCGGCGGGGCGAGAGCGGTCATCGACCCGGTCGGCGGTGAACTGTCCGAACCCGCATTGCGCTCGCTGGGCCGCGGCGGGCGGTTTGTCACCGTCGGATTCGCCTCCGGTGTCATCCCGCGCATCCCGCTCAATCTGGTGCTCGTCAAGGGCGTGCATCGTGCTCGGATTTCAGTTTCCAGGATGTGCCTGCGGATGAATTCGGCCGCAACGAGGACGAATTGCGCGAGCTCCTGGTCGCCGGGCGGGTCGCGCCTCACGTCTGCGCGGTGTACCCGCTCGCCGAGACGGCGGGCGCGCTACGGCACGTCGCCGACGGGCGGGCCATCGGCAAGGTGCTCATCGACCTGACGTAGTCCGCGAGTAGCCCGCGAAATCTAGCTCGCGGGGATCAGGTCCGCAGCGACCGAGGCCATCATTCCGCAGCGGAACGTCTCGGTGTCGGCCGACGGCCGCCTCAGACGTCATTCGCCGCCGCGAGCGCCTGAGCCTTGAACGCCCGCGCGGCCGCGCTCAATTGGTGCTGCACCGAATCGACGCTCTCGTCGAGCTCCGCGGGCAGCCCCTCGCCCCACAGCGTCACCTCGGTCGCGCCCTGATCGAGCGCGTTCAGCACGCCCTGGCGGACCCGCGCGTCCGACCCGAACAGATCCGGCGGCGACCGCAACGGTCTGAGGATGGGGACGCTCCTCCCACGACGCCAGCACCGATTCCAGATCGCAGCACCTCGGCGCCGAGAATCTCCAGGGGCCGGGCATCCTCGTCGGCGCCGACCAGGACGGTGACGTCCCATCCGGCCATCACCCGGTCGTAGACCCAGCCGCCGGCGAACCGCACCGCGTCCAGGACGGTGGGTGCGACCACGTCGAGCCGGTACCTCATGTCGAGCTCGGTGGCTCGATCTCGCGCCCCAGCGACTCCGCGTACCCCTTGAACACCTCGGTCAGCGGTATTGAAGGATCGAGTAACCATAGGGTCTCCATTCCATTGATGAAGGCGAGGATCTCCACGGCCTTGGTGGCCGCGGCGAAATCTGTGCGGTACAGCCCGTCTTGCTGACCCCGCTCGATGAGGTTCGTGATGATGTCGATCGCGTCGCGATACCGCTTGTGCAGGCGGTCGTGCAGCGGCGCGTCCGGCGCGATGTTCTCGACGAGCAGCACCGTGAACGTGCCGATCAGCTCCGGGGCGCGTTCGAACCGCTCGGGTACCCGGATCAACTCGGTGATCAGCTCACCGCCGCGGTAGTCCGCATGGGCGTCGTCGTCGGCGTCACGGGCATCGAGCACCGCGTTGAGCAGCTGCTCCTTGGATTCGAAGTGATGCAGCAGCCCGGCGGGCGTAACCCCGGCTTCCTTGGCGATCTGCGCCAACGACGTGTTGCGCCAGCCGTTGCGCGCCAGCAGCCGCTCGGCGACGGCCAGAATCCGCTGCCTGCGGTCCTCGCCCTTGGCGAGGAGCGTGGCATAGGGCCGGCGATGAGCGCTCGCGCGAACAGCCGACGGCTCCGGACCGGACACCGAACTCCTTCGTTCAACCAACCTAGTGAACACACAGTAGGTAGGTTTGGCGCGCTGTGACAAGGGTCTCACCGAAATTGCTCAGCGGACCCGGACGGTAGATCCGGACTCCTGTGCGGAGACGTCGCCGCGCGGTGCAGTCAATGCCCGCGCTGCTAATCAACCTCGCGCCGCGCCCGCCGTCACCTCATTGATCGCCTGCTGCAACTGCTCCAGTCGCTGCTCGCGACTGCCCACCAACTCGATCAATCGCGGGCGTTTCTCGCCGTGCATCACCTCATACCGCCCTTCGCGATAGATCTGCTTGAAGATCACATCCACCGCGTCGCGGTAAGCATGATCGATCGGGCGAATGCCATCCGTCTCCATCTCCACAGGCCATTTGTCGGACTTCGGCACGAAGGCCAGGATGTCCAGGCGGTCCAACGACTCCGCGACGGCCGGCACCATGGAGGCCACGAACGCATCGTTGATGTCGGTGCACCCGGTGTCGGCGGTGTATTGCGAATAGGCCAGGTAATCCACCGGCGCTCGGTCGAAGATCACGTCATCCTTAGGCGTGGCATACCGATGGACGCGGCTGATGTTGTAGTACAGCTGAATGCCGTTGTGAAGCCTGGTTGACGCATCGCGAAACAGGATCTCGTAGGGCCCGTGCAGCCCCGAGGCCCGGTAGGGTTCTTCCTCACGATTGAAGTGAGGGTGGCGAGCAACCCAGTCATTGACCACGGTCGACTTGCCCAGAGAGTGGCTACCAGAGATTGCGATGCGCATGGGAGGGTGCTACAGACCGAGCGACTTGGCGATGATCACCTTCATCACCTCGCTGGTACCCGCATAGATGCGGGCCACCCGCGCATCCGTGTACAGCCGGGCGATCGGGTACTCCATCATGTAGCCGTAGCCGCCGAACAGCTGAAGGCAGCGGTCGATTACACGCTGCTGCATCTCGGTGCAGAAGAGCTTCACGCGCGCGGCGTCGGCCGCCGTGAGCTCACCCTCGACATGCAGCGCAACCGCGCGGTCCAGCATCGCCTGGCCGGCCTCTACGTCTGTCGAGCAGGCCGCCAGCTCGAACTTGGTGTTCTGGAACGACGCGACCGGCGTGCCGAACGCCTTGCGGTTCTTCGTGTAGTCGATGGCCGCGGCGATCGCAGAACGGGCCTGCGAAACCGATCC
>CAVTDY010000012.1:0-33390 GCA_963733605.1 uncultured Actinomycetota bacterium | reverse complement strand
GGCCGCGGTCAACGACAGGCTGTAGCCGGTCGGCTGTCGTTTCTGGGGGGAGCCGCCCGGGTACTCAGAGTGCCATGACGCGTTTTGGCTACACCCTGATGACCGAACAGAGCGGACCTAAAGAGCTTGTCAGTTACGCTGTTTCGGCGGAACGCGCGGGCTTCGATTTCGAGGTATCCAGCGACCACTACTTCCCGTGGCTGGCATCGCAGGGCCACGCGCCGTATGCGTGGACGGTACTCGGCGCCGTCGCCCAGGCGACCGAACAAGTCGAGCTGTTCACCTATGTCACTTGCCCGACCATGCGTTACCACCCGGCTGTCGTGGCGCAGAAGGCCGCCTCACTCCAGATCCTCGCCGACGGGCGGTTCACCCTGGGCGTCGGCAGTGGCGAAAACCTCAACGAACATGTGGTCGGCGGGCGCTGGCCGACGGTGTCGCGGCGTCAGCAGATGCTCAAGGAGGCCATCCAGATTATTCGCGAGCTGTTCACCGGCGATCTGGTCGACTGGAAGGGCGACTACTTCGAGGTCGACTCCGCCCGGATCTGGGATGTCCCCGAGACACCCGTCGCGATCGCCACCGCGGTGTCCGGTGAGCGTTCGGTCGATATGTTCGCGCCGCTGTCCGACCATCTGATCGCCGTTGAGCCGAACAAGGAGCTCGTCGACGCGTGGCACGACGCGCGGCGGGCCACCGGGCTACCCGGCGACGTCAGGGTGATCGGGCAGATACCGATCTGCTGGGACCCCGACCGCGACGCCGCGGTGCATCGCGCACACGATCAGTTCCGCTGGTTCGGTGGTGGCTGGGCGGTCAACGCCGACCTGCCTACGACGGCGGCCTTCGAGGGTGCCACGCAGTTCGTCCGACCCGACGACGTCGCCGAGTCCATCCCGTGCGGACCGGATCTCGACGCGATCGTCGACGCGGTGCGCGAGTACTGGGAAGCAGGTTTCACCGACATCGCACTGGTTCAGATCGGCGACGAGAATCAGGAGCTGTTCCTCAAGGAAGCCGCCGGCTCACTGCTGGAGAAGCTGCGCACCGAGTCCCGCTGAGGCGACACGGCACAACGCCCCTGACGTCGACGAGAAGAGGAGCCGACGGCTTGACCGTTATTGGGCGTCGCGGCCTTCACGACTGCGCCGGTAGGCGGCGCGGCGGAAGTCGCTGAGCCAACGTGGACTCAAACTGACCTCCGGGTCGCTGTGCATGGTGGGATCGAACGCGATGTCGTCGTTGCTCGGGTCGAGGTGGCGAAGCGTCAAATGGGCCAGCGGCAGAAAGCCGGCCGTCGGTGCGGCCTGCTCGATATCGAATTCGATTCCGCTTGCGTCGATTTGGTCTCGGATGGTGTCCAGAGATAGACCCGGTGGGCCGATGTCAGTGACGAGACGGGCGCGCACCCACCACAGGCCACCCTTGAAACGCAAGGGCATCAGGCTGGAAAACGTGACTCCAGACCACGACGAGACTGGCTTGAGGATGAGGCGGCCGGCGCTGCTGCCTAGCGTCGATGCCAGCAGCACGTCCCATGGCGAGCACGATCGCAAATCCGGTGGGGGCGGGATCCGCCACGCCAGGCCGGCGATGTCGGGTAGCGCGCCACGCAAACCGATCGCCTTCGACACTCGGCCAAGGATGTCGCAGGACTCCATCGGCAGCCCCTCGTTGGGCGGGGCGGTCCGCTCGAGAATGCCCTCAGCTCGGACACCGTCGGGATGGAAGAGCTGATTGTGGCGGGCGGCGGCGCCGAGCCGAATTGGTAATGCTGCGATTCCGGAAGCGTGCACGGCTTGGGTGTTCCCGCCATGCCGGTCCGCAAAACCTCGGGCCAGAAGATGGCCGCTGTCGGCGCCTGGTGTGCGGCAGCCGGGCGATGAGAACTGACATCCTGCCGCCTGGTCGGCCAGCACCAATCGTCGTATCGGTGATCGGCTTTCGGTGCCGCCGTCACCGGCTGGGCTTAGTGTCGGAATGTAACGATTAGGACCGCGACGGCTACGGCTAAGAACGTCCACGCGCACACCGGTACCAGGAAGCCGAAGCGTCGCTTTGCGAAAAAGATCGAAAGAACGATGGTTGCAACCGCAACCGCGGGGGACCCGTATTGGATGATCACGAAGCCGACCGGACTCGAGTCAAGGTGAGGGCAATTCCGATCGCTGCAGGCCGCCGTCCCGAGTATCTGTATGTATTGAAAGATTACGACGGCGATCGCGCCGGGAATCGTCAGTAGAGCGAGGGCCCAGTTGATCCATACCGCTGCCGTGGAGGGCACCTTGTTCACTGGTCGTTCGGTGCTTTGCCGGGTGTCTGACACAGCCACCGCCTCCCGAGAGCGTCGATTGCCCTTTGGCGCTGCCTACCCGCAGTGCCCCTGGCCGAAACCGCATTGGCGAGGTGAAGCGCCTCCGCCGAATTCGCAGTGTTCTTCTGGTCCCGACCTCCGACGGCAGGTTTGCAGATCTCACCCGACGTGTCCCGGCAGTCGGCTGCGCCGCCCGAGCCATGCTCCGGCCAACATGCGTGGTAAGCGGCGGTGTTCAGCCAGGCCAGGCGTACGGACGCTCATGGGCCTTGGGGTGGCTCCGCGATGGGGTCTGTGGGTCGAGTCGGTATGGTCGGAGCGTTGTCACTAAAGAAGTGGTCAGCGCGACCGGGGTGACGTTACGTAAAGGACGTGATCGCCCATGCGCACGCCGCAATACCCGCTGGACACCCCCACTGACGCCGATAAGACGACCCGCCCCCACCTGTCGGTCCTCCTGGTTGAGGACGATCGAGCCGATGCGTTACTGGTCGAAGAGTTGTTCGTCGACGCGGTGATCGACGTGGATTTCGCATGGACGCCATCGATTTCCGGTGCCGAGCGGGAATTGGCGCGCAGGCGCCCGGACTGCGTACTGCTGGACCTGAATCTGCCCGATGCCAACGGAATCGACGCGCTTGAACGCATCAGCAAGATCGGTCCGGGCATCCCGATTGTGGTGTTGACTGGACTGAACGACGAGCACTTCGGAGTATCCGCGGTGGCATCCGGCGCGCAGGACTACCTCGTCAAAGGCCGCGTGGAGCCCGAGACCCTGCGCCGCTCATTGCTCTATGCGATAGAGCGCAAGCGTGCCGAGCTGACCGCGGCCGAATTGCATGCGAGCCGAATCCGGGCGGGTGAGAATGCCCGGCTCGAGCGTGGCCTGCAGCCCTCCCCATTGCTACTCGACGACCCGAACGTTGACATCATTACGCGGTATCGGCCCAGCCGGGCATACGCCCTGCTCGGTGGGGATTTCTACGACGTCGTGCAGACCCCGGACCGGACCGTGCACGTCATGATCGGTGACGTCGCCGGGCACGGGCCTGACGAGGCGGCCATCGGCGTGGCACTGCGCATCGGCTGGCGGGCGCTCACCTTCGCCGGGCTGCGCGGAAATGAACGCATGCATCAGCTCGAGCGGATCCTGCTCACCGAACGGCCGGGAAAGAACCTCTTCGCGACGCTGTTGAGCTTGGCGTTCGCTCCCGACAGCCTGCGGTTCACCGCCGTCCGCGCGGGCCATCCGGGCATGTTGGTGCATGGAAACGACGACGTACGGTGGCTCGAACCGCCCGCGGGCCCGGCCCTCGGCCTGGGTGCCCACGAGTGGCCGGTCAACGAACTCGAGCTGCCCGAAGGCCACGGCCTGCTGCTGCTCACTGACGGCCTCTTCGAGGGCCACTCGGGTCGCGGAAACGAGCGCCTCGGTGAGGACGGACTACTCGAACTGGCCCGATCACTTGCGGCATTGCCCGGTGCCGAGTTTGTCGATGCGCTCATCGGTGAAGCCGAGGCGCGGGCGCGAACACGCGGCGGGCACAGCGACGACATCGCGGTGGTGCGCGTCGAGCGGACCACACGATGACCGCTCCGCGGCGAGAGCGGCGACTCAGCGTCCAGGGTTGGCAGGACCTGGTGCTTTCCGTCATGGGGGTACTGGTGTTGGCGGGAGCGATATCGGGGGTGGTGTTGCTCAATCGCACCGATAGGCTGTCAAGCCAGCTGATCGACGACATCCAGCCGGCCCGCGTGGCGGCCTACCAGTTGCAGGCCGCGCTGCGGGATCAAGAAACGGCTGTGCGCGGGTATGCGATCGCCGCCGACCGACAATTCCTCGCTCCCTACGGCGACGGACAACGCACCGAGCGAGCCGCCGCCGACGACATCCGCGAGCCGGCTGGGATACCGCACCGATGTGATCGACGATCTGAATGCGATAGAACAGGCCGCGGCCACGTGGCGCGCATCGTATGCCGAGCCGCTCATCGCCAGCGTAAAACCCGGCGCCCCCAGCGTCGTCGACACTGCTACGGCGGAGCGCGGGAAGGCCGAATTCGATAGTCTCCGAGCGCTATTCGACACCCAGAACAAACATCTGTCCGCCGCACGGCAAGAGGGCGTCGACGAGCTTGCAAGCATGCGCGGGTGGCGTGATGGGGTGCTGGCCGCCTTGGTCGTGGCGTTCTTCGTCATGGCCGTGCTGCTGTCGGTGCTGGTGCGACGGGCGGTCACCCGTCCGTTGACCGCCCTCGCCGCGGCGTGTCGGCGAATCGCCGAGGGCAACTTCGGCGAACGTATCCCGCCACGGGGGCCGAAAGACATCCGGGCTATCACGGCCGATGTCGAGAACATGCGGCAGCGGATCGTTGACGATCTCGACGCGTCGCGCGCGGCCCGGACGATCCTCGACGAGCAGACTGTCGAGCTGCGGCGGTCCAACGCCGAGCTCGAGCAGTTCGCCTATGTCGCATCCCACGATCTGCAGGAACCGTTGCGCAAAGTCGCCTCGTTCTGTCAGCTGCTCGAGAAGCGCTACGGCGACAAACTCGATGAGCGCGGCGCCGAGTACATCGGCTACGCGGTCGACGGTGCCAAGCGTATGCAGGTGCTGATCAACGACCTCCTCACCTTCTCTCGTGCCGGTCGGCTCAACGCGTCGAATACCGAGGTCGACCTCGACGCCTCATTGGACACCGCCTTGACCAACCTGGCGTTTGCGATCGAGGAATCCGGCGCCCAACTCGTGCGGCCTGCCCAGGGTCTCCCACACGTCCAGGGAGATCCCACGCTGCTGGCGATGGTGTGGCAGAACCTGATCGGGAACGCAGTGAAATTTCGTCGCGAAGGAGTCGCTCCACAGATCGTCATCGAATGCGAACCGGACGGAGATGATCACGCCGGCTGGATCTTCACGGTGTCGGACAACGGCATCGGCATTGCGCCGGAGTTCGCCGATAAGGTCTTCGTCATCTTTCAGCGCCTGCACGTCCGTGACGCATATAGCGGAACGGGCATTGGGCTGGCGCTGTGCAAGAAGATCGTCGAGCAATACGGCGGAGCCATCTGGATCGAAACCACCTACACCGAGGGAACGCGCATCCGTTTTACCTTGCCCACGCAATCAATGGCCGAGCCGGACCTGAATCCGGCAGCCCTTCTGGAAGGAGCATCCGAATGACACCGGCAGGCCGAGCAATCCGTGTCCTCTTGGTCGAGGACGACCCGGGTGATCAGCTGATCACACGGGAAGCGTTCGAACACAACAAGATCAACAACACGTTGGATGTCGCCCACGATGGCGAGGAGGGCCTTGACTACCTGTACCAGCGTGGCGCGTTCCAGGATGCCCTCAGGCCGGACTTGATCCTCCTTGATTTGAATCTGCCCAAATACGACGGCCGACAACTGCTGCAGACGATCAAGTCCGATCCCGATCTGTGCCACATTCCGGTCGTGGTACTCACGACGTCGTCGGCGGAGGAGGACGTCCTGCGCAGCTACAAGCTGCACGCCAACGCCTACGTAACCAAACCCGTGGACTTAGACCAGTTCATGAGCGCGGTACGGCAGATCGACGAGTTCTTCGTTCAGGTGGTACGACTGCCTCAGGTCTGAGCGATGATCCGGTTCCATTCCAGACTTACCCGGGTGCCCGCGGCTGACGACTCGACCGTGGTCCGATCAGCCAGCGCCTCCATGAGTGGGATGCCGCGCCCGCGGCTGCGCCCCTTCGTCGCGGGATCGGCGCTTTTCCATGCGCCTTCGTCGGTCACCGTGACGGTGAGCGTCGCCGCACTCCGGTCATAGTCTGCGCGCACGTGCATCCGGCCCGGGTGCTCGAGCGTCACGTAAGCGAACTCCGCCGCATTGGCCATCGCCTCGTTGACGGCCAGCACGACATCACTGCTCTTCGTGGGGTCCAGCGTAAAGTGGCGTCGCAACCACTCCGAGAAGGCACGACGGATCTGTGCGGCGCTCTCCGGCCCGGCGACGGCATCCATTCGCGCGAACTGCGCGCTGCTACAGGGCTTTCCAGAACATGACATCTCGGCCAAGTGCCTACCCAGTCCGCGGGTTGTTTAAGCCGTCAGTGCGGCAAGCGCTTCGTCGAGCGTGGCGTGCAGCCCGACGACTTCGGCGATTCCGACCAATTTGAGTGGCCTGCTTGTTGCGGGTCCGTCAGCGACGACGCCCAATCGCACAGACGCGGGTAGCTCGTCGCGCGCGGCCACCAGGATGCCCATGCCTGCCGAGGCTAGGAAGTCGACCGCACCCAAGTCGACGATCACACCTCGTGGCGATTTCCGACCCGCAGCGGCGATCGCGTCCCCGAGTTGCGCGGCGGTGAGCATGTCAACCACTCCCGCCACGGACAGCACCTCGATCTCGCCGATGCGTTTCTGCTCGATGGTGCAGTTACCGGCTGAGGGCTCGCTCGCCACGATTTACCTCCAACAATGACTCGGACCGGCAAGGCTGGCCCGCGCCGAGTCCACCGGATACCACCCGGTTCCCAGATCCGCCGGACCTCAAACATCTGACCGTCATGGCCCACTGCTTCTGCAAACCAGCCGCTGACTGAGGCTGGGACCGCGTAGTCGATATCGAGTCACCGATTGAGTCGGCATGTGCCCAGAATCACCGGCATCTGCCTTCGGCCTCAGCTAGCACCCATACCGTCTACGGCCGTCATGATGCCCAGGGTCCCGACGCCGCCGACCTTCTCGATCGTGATGCGAGTCAGATATCCCGGTGGTGAGTCGGGCGGCGGGAAATTGGTGCCCGGTCCGAAGATCGACGTGGCGATCTCGCTCAGCAGTTCGGGCGCGCCGCCCTCCTCGATGCGTGCTGTGCCCTTAATCGACAGATAGGGTGTCTGCGGCCCACTGCGGTCGGTGGACACGATGGTCACCGCCACGCGGGGATCACGCCGGACGTTGCGGACCTTCTGATGCTCCTGCAGATGAGCGGTGACCAGCTCATGACCGCCTTCGGCCGTACTCTGCGCCGTCACCCAGACCACGCTGATTTGCGGACTGCCGTCGCGATTGATCGTGACGAGCGTTGCAGGGTGGGAACCGATGAGTTGGCGTGCGGTGTCGTCGAGTTTCATTTGCTCTTTCATTGCTGCTCCTGGCTCGTAGCGGGTCTTCTGCTGTCTGCGGCTCGCTTGAACGAGCCGCTGCAATGTGGAGGAGGCGAGTGGCTGGAACTCATCGGAGGTAGCGCAACCATTCCCATGGCGGGGACCTGCTCGGCCGGGCTGCACTACGGGTAACCGACAGACCCGTGCATCACCGCATAGCTGGCGCCGGCCGATGAGTTTGGTAACCGTCGGGCCTCTGCAGTTGTGGGAGGTGTGCGTTGAGGAGAGCCGCGGTGGTGCAGTACTTCACGACCAGCGAGGCCGCGCCGCACAACCGCGAGCTGATCGAGGACGTGCTGATCGAACTGGCTGCCCGTGATCCCGGGGGAGTCCAGTATCAGGTGCTGATTCTCGATGACGGGGTTGGATTCATGCATGTTGTTGCGTTCGACGGCACCGCCGACCCATTCGCGGAATGCGCCGCGTATCGCGAATTTCACCGCCATCTCGCCCAGCGCCTGGCCACCCCGCCGGTCGTGATGTATGCGGAGTTGATCGGCTCCTATCACGGCCGCCAGCCGGCGAGGTGATCCGCTGATCTCACGTGACACCGATGACTTTGGACCGGTGGTCGCCTCAGTAGTGCTGAGGGTAAGGAGTCAAAATGACAATTTCGCACACCGTGTCGCGCGAGGAGTGGCTGGCGGCGCGCCTGGACCTGTTGGCCAAGGAGAAGGCAGCCAGCCGGCAGCTCGCTGCGCTGGCTGAGCAGCGTCGCGCACTTCCCGCGGTGGCCATCGACAAGGACTATGTGTTCGAGGGCCCCGACGGCAGGATGGCGCTGATCGACTTGTTCGAGGACCGCAGCCAATTGATCGTCTACCACTTCATGTGGCTGCACGACCTCGACGAGGGCTGTCCGAGTTGCTCATTCGCCGTGGACAACATGCCCGATCCGATCCATCTCAACGACGGTGCAGATACCACGTTGGCGCTGGTCTCGCGGGTCCCGTACGCAAGGCTCAGCCAGTTCAAGGCCCGCATGGGATGGCGGCTGCCTTGGTACTCGTCACACGGCAGCGACTTCAATTACGACTTCCACGTCAGCAACGACGAGTCGATCGCACCCATCGAATACAACTACAAGGAGTACGACACGCTGGTGAGCGAGGGGCTGGAGTATGTGGCCACGAACGGCTCTGACGGGCAAGGGGTCAGCGTCTTCGTCCAGGATGGCGGCCAGGTGTTTCACACCTATTCGGCCTACGGTGTCGGTGCTGATGTCATGCTGAGCACCTACCGGTTCCTCGATCTAACCCCCCTGGGCCGGCAGCGCTACATCAACGAATGGCCATGGCACGACACGTATGGGGCGCCAGATCGTCATGAGCACCACCACTGAAGGTGGAGGGGATTTCGCCCGGCTGGCCGAGCCGTTTCGGCGCGAGCTGATCGCCTACGGCTACCGCATGCTCGGCTCGGTTGACGACGCCGAAGAAGTTGTGCAGGACGTCTACCTGGACGCGTGGCGGGCCTATGAGGGTTTCGAAGGGCGCTCGTCGCTGCGCACCTGGCTGTACCGCATCGCCACCCGGGCGTTCGTGAAGGCAATCGAGCGCCGCAAGCGCCGACCGCTGCCGTCGGACTTGCATGCGCCCGCTACCGACCCGACCGCACGCGTGGTAGCCGGTGATCCGGAGCTGACCTGGTTGCAGCCCGCCCCCGATTCGCTGCTGGCCGCCACGACGAGCGACCCGGCCACGGTCGTGGCTGCGCGTGAAACCATGCGGCTGGCCTTCATCGCCGCACTGCAGATCCTTCCGCCCCAGCAACGCGCAGTGCTGATCCTGCGAGAGGTATTAGGTTGGTCCGCAGCCGAAGTCGCGGCGCTGCTCGATCTGAGTGTGGCCGCGGTCAACAGCGCGTTACAGCGGGCGCGCTCGCATCTGCCCGTAACCAGCGACTCGCTGGTGCAGCCGTCTGACGAGCGGCAGCGTGAGCTGCTCGACCGGTATGTGGCCGCGTTTCAAAACGCCGACGTCGACGAACTGGTCGCGGTTTTGACCGAAGACGCGCTCTATGAGATGCCACCGTTTATCACGTGGTTTCAGGGCAGCGCGGCGATCGGCGCCTTCCTCGGCCCGCGCATGCGTGGCTTTGGCAAAACCCCAGTCATACGCACCTCGGCCAACGGGCAACCCGCAGTTGCGCTGTACCCGGCGACCGCTGATGGACAGCATCGCCTGCACGCATTGCATGTACTCACCCTCGGGTCACAGGGTGTCCGCCGCGTCGTGGCCTTCATGGACATCGATGCGTTGCGGCGGATCGACCTGCCCGAGGAGCTGTCGACTGAATAACCGGGAGGTCAATCCCTCATTGCGATAGCCATTCAGCGTGAGAAATTTGTACCCATGCATGTGTTTCCAAGTAACGATAAGGGTTTTCGGGATCAACGATCACCAACGATATTCTTCCGTCTCGGCGAATATCACTGTCTTGGTGGCGGCCTCTGGCCGTATTGAGGATCGCTGTATCGCCATCGAGGTCGCACCAGACGGGTGTGACTCGGGGCGTTCCGTCGGATCCGATGGTCGCTAGGTTAGCGAACGCGCGCTTGTCGAACAGATCGCGATACTCAGCAAGAGTAGTTCGTGACATGGTCTTCCCCTTGTAGCAGGACTTTTCGATAACCAACGCGCGCCGCTGCTCTCTTATTCGTCACTGGTCCGCTCCAGACGACGCCGACACTGTCGTGCGTTCCGCGGACGGTCACAGTCCGCATACGTCCTACCGGTATGGCCCACATACACAGTGCCGCTTGCGGTCTAGACGATCGTTGGGTGTGTGACGAGGGTCAGCACGAACGTGGCGCTGTTGAGGGCGAGGACCGACCCGGCGAATGCGAACTGACTGGAGATGTCGTTGGCGAGCACGTGGGTGTACATGGCACAGACGAAGAAGACGGTCAGTCCGGCTGCTGCGGCGAGGCCGATTGCCGGAAGCCACAGCCCGGCGACAAGTCCAAGAGCGCCCAGAGTTTTGAAGTCCCAATTGGGATGTCAGCCAGACAACGGCACCCTGGCCCGTTGCATGGGCGGAATGATGGGTGCGAAGTGCATCAGGGCGCTCACACCGGAAAATCCGTCAATAGCAATAGCAATCATCGTCACGATGAGCTAGCCGGTATGCATGATTGCGGGTCTCCCATCAGTTGGCTGGCAAGGGAAGTGGTGTGGTGGTCAGTTCGCTGGGACTGGGTCGAATCGGAACACGGCGATTCGGCCCGCGAGTGCCTCGACTTCGTCTGGGGTGCCCTGGCGCACCAGGCCGGAGCGTTTCAAGAAGCCGATACCGACGGGCACCTCGATTGGATAGACCCGCAACACAGGGCGAGCTTGCTCGGCAGTCAGCTCAGTTATCCGGATTTTCCGCGCTTTCCGGCCCTTGCGGAGAGTTCCGCCGCCGGCTGCTCGCGCATTTAGTGCCCAATCAGCGCCGGGAAATCCTGCCACGCCATAGAGCTGGCCTTCGAGGGTGAACGGCGTCATCGGCGTGCTGCGTGGTCTACCTGTCTTGCGGCCAGGAACCGTCAACACCATAGGCGGTCCCGTTGGTATGCCGAGTTTCTGTACAGCGATCATGAACTTGTTCATCGGCTTGAGCCAGCGAGGGGGTTTTGGGTTGGACATGTCTTCTCCTTCGTATGTCGGTGGTCTAGAGAACCGGGATGGCCGGTCTCCCAACCTTGTTGATATCCACGAATGCGCTCGACATCGCAGAATCGGCGCTAGTTTTCGAAGATGTTCCGGTGTTCGGTGACCCATTGCTCGAACGATCGCGCGGGCCGACCCAGGATCTGCTGCACGTCGTCGGTTACTGGGGCCGGTTGGTTGACGGTTGATGCCAACATCGCGATGTAGGCGTCGCCGAACGCGGGCGGAAAGCCAAGCCCGATGAACCGTTGACGAACCAGCTCGTCAGGCGCCTCCTGGTATTGCAACGGCCGGCCCAGCACCGCGGCGATGACATCAACCATTTCGGTGTTGGTGAGCGACTGCGGGCCGGTCAGCGGAATCTTGCGACCGAGCAGTTCGTCGCTGAGCAGGGCATGGGCGGCCACCTCAGCGATATCACTTTCGACGATCGGGCTGCTGGATGCCGCGGCGTACGGGCCACGGACAATGTCGCCGGCCCGAATCTGCGCGGACCACATGCCGACAAAGTTCGTGACAAAGATGGACGGGCGCAGGCTCACCCAAGGCAGACCCGAGTCGATGGCGAGTTGTTCGACCTCTTTATTGCGGTCGCCGCGGAACCGCGACGGCTGCCGCGCGAAATCGTCGTCGGCGTTGATGGCCGACAGGGCCACGAGCCGGGTGAGTTCTTCGCGGCGGGCGTGGTCGACGACTGCGGCCAACTCGCCGCCCAAGGCACGCGAATTCAAAAACACCGCGGACGCGCCGGGGATCGCCTCGGTGGGTGATTCCACCACCTCGACTTCCGCAGGAAGCCCCGCAGATTGCGGATTACGGCTCACCGCCCGCACTTTCGCGCCGGCGTTGAGGAGGTAACTCACAAGTGGCCGACCGATATTGCCGGTCGCTCCGGTAACGACGATTGTCACGATCTGTCTCCTAATACCCAGTGGTTGTGCATGGGCCGTAACCAGCAGCCCTGCAACCAAGGACGGAGTGGCGGCGCGGAAAGTTACACCGCGGTCTCAGCTACGGCCTCCCGGCGCCGGGTGCGGGGGCTGGGAACACAACGACCTGCCCGGTAGGCCCAGTCGACTGCGGGCCGCCCCACTCCTGGCCGACGACGTAAAGCTGAGGCCGATCGCCGCGGCTGAGCGCGCAGGCGAAGGCACCTCGGTCCAGTTCGATCGTGGCAAGAACTTCGCCGCCCTCGCGCACCCGCACGCAGTGTCGGTTAGCCACGTCGGCGTACCAAACTGCGCCCTCGGCATCGACACAGATTCCGTCGGGGTGGTCGTCCCCGGTGTCCGCCCACGTTCTGCGGTTGGCCACGTCGGCGTCCGGACCGATGTCGTAAGCGGTGAGCCGGTTGGCGTGCGATTCGGCGACGATCAGCGTCGAGCCATCGGCGGTGATCGCCATACCGTTGGGAAAGGCGAGGTCGTCTGCGACCCGACGGACAGCTCCCGCGGGCGTGACGAGTGCGACGCTCCCGGGTGCGGGCTCACCACCGGGGAAGTCGAAGCCGATATTGTTGACGTAGGCGTTGCCGTGCGCGTCCACCACGATGTCGTTCCACGGCTTCGGCGAGATGGGGGCCAGGTCGGCGTGGGTGACCATTGACCCGTCCGGCTCGCGGCGAAGCAGCCGCCGCTGCGCGGAGTCCACGACCAGCAATCGCCCGTCCGGCAGGAAGTCGATGCACATCGGAAACGACGGCACGCTGACCACCACCTCATGGCCGCCCTCGGGATCGAGCGCGATCACCTGATGGGCGCCCCAGTCGGAAAACCAGAGCCGCCCGTCGTGCCAACGCGGCGACTCACCGAACGAGATGCCTTCCATCAACAGCGTCATATAGAGACAGACTGCCCGCTGGGCCAAGTCTCATCGGTTGCTGCCGACCGGGGGTGCGCACCTTCCCAAGCCGGCGGGATCAAACGGCGGATACCCGGCGGATCCGTGGGCGATCTCATGGCATCGTGTAGCCGCCGCTGACCGAGATCAGCTGGCCTGTCACTTGGCGGGCTGCCAACGGCGACGAGAACCAGACGACCGCGCGGCCGATGTCTTCGGCTGTGGTCAGCCGCCGCAGCGGGGTGTCCTTCAGCGACGGTGAGAAGATAAGCGTCACAGCGCCCGTCGTCGTCAGTGATATCGGCCCGGTGGCTACGGTCGCTCTGCTGGGCGAGCAGAACGTACCAGCCGACTACCAGGATCTGGTGAAGCGCGGTGACCGCCCGACAGCGATGATCTCGGTGAACTTCGCCAGCCGCGATCGGCTCGTCGATGTCCCGGGCATGCTGAGCTTTGCGAAGTCCCGTCGGCTGGCCTACATCGCGCACTTCACCGACACGTGTCCCGAGATGGCGCCCGACGGCTGGAACCTCTACGTCGGGACGTCGGTGCCGAAGCCGTCGATCGGCGATTTCGACGAAGCCGCCGAGACGGAGTTCTTGCTTGCCGACCTTCGCGACAACATCGACGGTTTCGACCAGCGCGCGCGCATCCTCAATGTCGCCGTCACCCGCGACGATTGGCCGCCGCAACGGGCGGTGGCTGGGTTCGACCTCCCACACGACACACCATTCGCCGGGGTGTGGAACGTTGGCGACGCGGTGAAGGAATACGCCAACGGTGGTACGACGGCGCTGTGCAGAGACGGCCAAGATCGTGGTCGACAAGATCGTGGCGGCCCACCGGCCGGCGATACTCGGCTAGGGCGCCGGGGCCAATCCGTGGCGCAGCGAACGTCTGCGCGTTAGCGACGATGGATGTCAGTGAGCCCCTTCGGGGATCCCACCATTCGACGGCCCAGTTCAGTGCACCCAGCACGAGCATCTGTGCGACATACAGGTCGAGGTCGTCGCGCAGTTCGCCGGCCCGCGCAAGGTCGTTGATCAGCCGCCGCCAGACTTCACCGTATTGCTCCTCTTCGCGGATCTGCCGCTTGCGGATGGTCAGCGGCACCTGCCCGGCATTGCGAATCGAAGCCGTTGTGTAGTCCGATATTTCGAGCGCGTGTCGTAAGTGGCCCTCGACTGCGGCGAGAAGTCGCTCCATCGGCGCAGCCTCCGGCGGTAAGGCGTCCAGGACCGCGGTGACGTGTTGGCGCATGTCGGCGATGCCCACCCACATGACCTCCTCGATCAGGTCGTCGCGGGAGCGGTAGTAGTAATAGATCGCCGGGGCCTGCAGTTCGGCCTTCTCGGCGACGTCTGTCAGTCGAAGGCCGGCATAGCCTTTCACGCTCAGCACATGCGCCGCGGCATCGAGTATCCGGGAGCGCGTCTGAGCGGCCTTCGAGTCGCCGATTGCGTCGGGCCCGTCCGGCGAAACCGCAGACGCTCCGTTCGTCGACCGTTTCGCCATGGGGTGATGATAGTGAGCAACAGCACGTACAGTGCGTCGATAGGCGCATTTTTTAAGATGAACTTCGAGCGCGGCCGCAGCCACGGAGCCTCACGTGCATCTGAGCTGTTGACGCGCGTCTTCCTCGGTGAAATGGCGATCGCCGACGCGGAAGATACGCGCTTTATCTGCCGCAATGGCCCCAACCGAGCCTTGATCATAAGTCGTCTTATGGGTACCCTCAAGTGAGCCTGATCACACTAAGAGCTCAGTGTTGACAGCGGTCCGGGCACCGTATCGCCACAGAATTTAACTCGCAATAAACGAGGAGAACGATGGGGTTCAACAGTTCGGCCGAGGTGGCGAAGTACATCGGTGGCATCTTCGAGTCCGCCTTCGAGGATCCAGAGATCGGCCCCAAGCTGGTCGACACCGAACTGGTGATTGCGTTCGACTTCACCGAGCCCGAGGCCGTCGTGGTTGTCGACATGGTTAACAAGTCGGTACGCGAAGGCTTGGCCAACGGGCCCGCGCCCACCTCGACCATGTCGATGACCGCCGACACCGGCAACGCCTACTGGCAGGGCAAGGTCAACCTGCCGCTGGCCATGGCCAAGAAGAAGATCAAGGTCGAGGGCAACGTGGCCAGCCTGCTCAAGCTGGCGCCGCTCGCGGCAAGAAGCTCTACCCCGTTTACATCGAACGGCTCAAGGCCGACGGCCGCGACGATCTGATCGCCTAGCGCCGATGTACCTGGGAACCCACGCGGTCTTCGCCCCGGTTATCAATCGCTACGTGGAGGTCGACAAATGACGGTCGACGCGATGCAACACCGTACCGGCAGGCCGCCCTTCGACCCGGTAAGCATCTCACCGCTGAGCTTCTGGGCACTTTCCGCCGAGGAACGCGAACCGTTCTTCAAGATCTTGCGCGACGAGCGTCCGATCAGCTGGCACCCGCCGATCGAAGGCACGTTGATACCGGCACCGGTCGACGGCGTGTGGGCGGTGACGCGCAACGAGGACATCGGCTATGTGAGCAAGAACCCGGAGATCTTCTCGCTCGGCGCAGGGCGTCCAGATCGAGGCGGTTCCCGAGGACATCCTCGACGCCGCGCAATCGTTCCTCGGCATGGACGGCACCCGGCACTCAACCCTGCGTCGGCTCATCAGCTCGGTGTTCACCCCGCGGCAGGTGGCCAGGATCCAGGACCAGGTGACAAGCCAGGCCGTGCGGATCGTCGACGATCTGCTCAAGACCACCGACGGTGACTTCGTCGAACAGGTTTCCAAGAGGCTGCCGATGTGGACGATCTACGAGATGTTGGGCCTTGCACCCGGGCGGCGTGACGAAGCCGCGCATCACGCCGATGGCATGGTGTCATGGGCGGACCCAAACGTGGCAGCGGGCCGCGAGCCGGGTGAAGTGCTCACCGATTCACTGGTCGGCCTGCTGACGATCGGCCTGGAATTGGCCGACGAGCGGCGCGCTCGTCCGCAGGCCGACCTGATGTCGCAGTCTGGTACTGGCCGAGTTGACGGATGCCGATTGACCGACGACGAACTCGGCGCGTTTTTCGTGTTGTTATCGGTGGCCGGCAACGACACCACGCGCAACACGATCACGTTCACCGCAATGGCGCTGCAGGAGTTCGGTGATCAGAAGCAGTTGCTGGTCAACGACTTCGACGGCCACATCCGCGTGGCCATCGAGGAGTTCGTGCGCTGGGCGAGTCCCGTGATGACCTTCCGCCGCACCGTCACCCGCGACACGGTGCTGCGCGATCAGGAGATCAAGGAAGGCGACTGGTCTTGATGATGTACTCGTCGGGCAACCGCGACGAGCGCGTGTTCACCTACCCCAACACATTCGATGTCCGGTGAAAGCCCGACGTGTATATCGTCATTCGGCGGGGCATCGCAGATTCACCGGTGCATTCTGAAGAACAACTCGAGGCCTCTTCCGGGTTTGCATCCGCTGACCTTGCTCGCTAAACCGCATCCCACGGTATCGTCCGCGGTGTGAAGTCGCTGCCCTACACCCTGGAGTAGCAGAACCTAATTGTGCAATGCATCGCGGATCAGGACCTGTGCATCTTTATATCTATCGAAGCTACGTCCGGCATCCCGAGCCATCGGCCGACCAGTTCAGCGCTACGTTTGATGATCTTGGGTGATGCGTGTATCAAGGTTTTTTTTCTTACCGTCCGCTGCGGCGGTGTCGTAACATCCGCCGCCAGATGCGGCCTTACGCCGCTCTGCCTCATGTTGTCGTTTTCGCAGCGCTTCGGGGACCTCCCCCCCCCCCCCCCCCCCCAAAAAAAAAAAAAAAAAAAAAAAAAAAAAAAAAAAAAAAAAAAAAAAAAAAAAAAAAAAAAAAAAAAAAAAAAAAAAAAAAAAAAAAAAAAAAAAAAAAAAAAAAAAAAAAAAAAAACCCCCCCCCCCCCCCCCCCCCCCCCCCCCCCCCCCCCCCCCCCCCCCCCCCCCCCCCCCCCCCCCCCCCCCCCCCCCCCCCCCCCCCCCCCCCCCCCCCCCCCCCCCCCCCCCCCCCCCCCCCCCCCCCCCCCCCCCCCCCCCCCCCCCCCCCCCCCCCCCCCCCCCCCCCCCCCCCCCCCCCCGTCGGTTGGCTACATCGGCGTCCGGACCGATGTCGTAGGCGGTGAGCCGGTTGCCGTGCGACTCGGCCACGATCAGCGTCGAGCCATCGGCGGTGATCGCCATGCCGTTGGGAAACGCGAGATCGTCTGCGACCCGACGGACAGCCCCCGCGGGCGTGACGAGTACGACGCTCCCGGGTGCGGGCTCACCACCGGGAAGTCGAAGCCGATATTGTTGACGTAGGCGTTGCCGCGCGCATCCACCACGATGTCGTTCCATGGCTTCGGCGAGATGGGGGCCAGGTCGGCGTCGGTGATCAGTGACCCGTCCGGCTCGCGGCGAAGCAGCCGCCGCTGCGCGGAGTCCACGACCAGCAATCGCCCGTCCGGCAGAAAGTCGATGCACATCGGAAACGACGGCACGCTGACCACCACCTCATGGCCACCCTCGGGATCGAGCGCGATCACCTGATGCGCGCCCCAGTCGGAAAACCAGAGTCGCCCGTCGTGCCAACGCGGCGACTCACCGAACGAGATGCCTTCCATCAACACCGTCATATAAAGACAAGACTCCCCGCGGGGCCAAAACTCATCGGTTGCTGCCGACCGGGGGTGCGCACCTTCCCAAGCCGGCGGGATCAAACCGCATACCCGGCGCATCCGTGTGCGATCTCATGGCATCGTGTAGCCGCCGCTGACCGAGATCAGCTGGCCCGTCACCTGGCGGGCCGCCGCGGCGAGGAGAACCAGACGCACCGACCGCGGCCGACGTCCTCAGCGTGGTCAGCCGGCGCATCGGCGTGTCCTTGATCATGTAGTCGATCTGGTTCTGATTGAAGACGTTGTCCTGGCCGACCGCCCACAGGCTGGCCGCTCCGACCGCTTCGGGGCCTTCGGGGATCACCAGCCCCGGGCACACGACGTTCGAGCGGATCCCGTGACGACCATGCTCGCGCGCGGTGGTACGAGCCAGCGCGACCATTGCCGCCTTGGACGCGCCGTAGACGCCTTGGCGGATCTGGCCGAACGCCGCGTCGCTGGCGATGAAGACGATCGATCCGCCGCCACCTTCCTTCATCGGACCGATCGCGGCCTGGGTGGCGGCGATCGCGCTGAACAGATTGATTTCGATGGTGCGTTGCCACTTGTCGCGGTCGGTGTCGGTGGCGATGAACCCGGGCACGCTCCACCCGGCGTTGTTCACGAGCACGTCGACGCCGCCCCAGTCGTCGACCGCGCGTGCCGATGGCGTTGTCGGCGCCTTCGGGCTCGGTGAGGTCGGCGATGGCCAATCTCGACCGCGGCCGGCGCCCCTCTCCAGCGCTTCGGCCCGCACCTTTTCGGCCTGTGGCCCGTCGATGTCGCTGATGAACGATCCGGGCGCCCTCGGCGGCGAATTCATGCACGATGCCGCGCCCGATGTTGGAGGCGCCGCCGGTCACGACGACGCGGGCGCCTGCCAACCCGAGATCCATCGTGCTCCTTTGCGTTGTTGGCCGACGGTAGTTTAATATGGATTAGAAATATGGGTGAGATTTGTCGTGAGCGAGCCGCTCAGAGGAACCGCCCTGGCCGCCAGCTCCGCCGCGGCGTCGATCGGGGCGGATGCGGATCGGTCGTCGAGGTCGTCGCCGGGGGTTCATGTGACCCCGTGTCCGGACGTTCGGCGGTCGGCCGGATCACGCTCAACCGGCCGGATCGGATGAACGCGATCACTGTCGCGCTTGCGCCGCGATCTGGAGCGCGCCATCCTCGAGCCTCGGCGGCGATCCCGCGGTCAACGTCATCCTCATCACGCGGCTCCGACGGAAACTTCTGCGCCGGCGGCGATTTCGACGAAGTGCAGCGATTGCAGGCCGAGGGGCCCGACGCGCTGCGAGCGTTGTTCACAGCGTTCCGGCGCGCCTGCGACGCCATTGCGGCGCGTCGAAGTTGCCCGGTCGTCGTCGCCGTCGAAGGCGTCGCGATGGCCGGCGGGTTCGAGCTGATGCAGGCCGCCGACATCGTGCTGGTCAGCGACGACGCCCGGATCGCCGATAACCACATCAACTTCGGCATGATCCCCGGCGGTGGCAGCACGCAGCGGCTGCCGCGACTGGTCGGACGACAGACAGCGCTGGGTCTGCTGCTCAGCGGCGACCAGTTATCCGGCGCCGAGGCGGTCCGGCTCGGCCTGGCGTACCGCAGCTTCCCGCAGGTCGATTCGACGACCGGCGTACGCCCGTTCGTCGAGACCTGGCCGCCGCGACCGGCGCGGCGTCACCACGATCAAGCGGCTGGTGTCGCGCTTCGAGGCGCGCTCAGAAGGTCTTGACGACGAGATCGACGCGGTGGTGGCCCATGATCTGCGAACGAGATGGAGCACTCGGAGTGACAACTGTTAGCGATGAGCGGTGCATGCCCCGGTCAGCGCTGGACTCGACGACGACGGCATCGCTCGGCTGCGACTGAACCGGCCGGAGGCCTCCAACGGGCTGAACGTCGAGCTGCTCAAAGCCCTGCACGAGGCGATCCTGCGCTGCCACGCCGACCCGAGCGTGCGGGTAGTGCTGCTCACCGGTGAGGGCCGTAACTTCTGCGCAGGCGGCGATATTCATACCTTCGAGTCCAAGGGCGCCGCACTGCCCGACTATCTTCGTGAGGCGACGGCATGGCTGCAGCTGGCCACCGCCGCGCTGATCCAGCTGCGGGTTCCGGTAGTGACCGCCGTGCAGGGTTTCGCTGCCGGCGGTGGCGGCCTGGGACTGGTGTGCGCGTCCGATATCGTGGTCGCGGCGGAATCGGCCAAGTTCTTCTCCGGCGCGGTACGCGTCGGGATGGCACCCGACGGTGGTTCGTCGGTGACGCTGACCCAGCTGGTCGGGCTGCGCCAGGCGCTGCGGATCCTGCTGACCAACCCGACGTTGACTGCCGCCGAAGCACTCGACATCGGGCTGATCACCGATGTCGTGTCCGACGACGAATTGATCAGCCGGGCAACAGAAATCGCTGCCGCCTGGCCGTCCAACCCACGCAGGCGCTTTCCGCGACCAAGCGGCTGGTGTGGAGTGGCGTCGGCGCGTCGGTCGAGCAACGGCTGGCCGAAGAGGCCCGCACCGTCTCGGAGCTGTCCGGCACCGCCGACGCGCTGGAGGGCCTGCGCGCGGTGATCGAACGCCGCAAACCGAGGTTCACCGGCCGATGACCTCAGCGCGAACCGCCCCTGTTCTCGTTGACGACGGCGGCACCGTTCGCACCATCCCGCCGGCCTTCGGTGTCACGAAGGGAGCTCCCTCATGACCGTCGATGAGCGCCCGCGCGAAGGTCAGCCGGCGCCACCCGTCGACAGCGGCAGCCGTTACGACCGGCTGATCCAGCCCGACAAGGTGCACGGATCGCTGTACACCGACCCGGCATCTTCGCCGAAGAGCTGGACAAGATCTGGTATCGCAGTTGGGTTTTCGTCGGCCACGAAAGCGAGGTTGCGCAGCCGAACGATTACGTCCGCAAGAAGCTTGGACCGCAGGATGTCATCATGACCCGTGACCGCGACGGTCAGCTCCACCTGCTGCTGAATCGCTGCGCGCACCGCGGCAACCAGGTCTGCGACGACGCCAAGGGCAACTCGTCGACGTTCCGCTGCCCCTACCACGGCTGGACCTTCCGCAACGACGGTGAGCTGGTCGGCTTTCCGTTCTTCAAGGGTTACGGCGGACGCAAACTCGACCTGGCGATGGGCCGGGTGCCGCGCGTGGATTCCTACCACGGGTTCGTGTTCGGCAGCTTCGCGCCCGATGGGCCCACCCTTCTGGAGCACCTCGGCGCCGCTGCCGGGGAAATCGACCGACTGGCGCGGCTATCGCCAGAGGGCCGGGTCGAGCTGACCGCCGGCTGGCTGCAGCACCAGACAAGTGCCAACTGGAAGCTGCTGGTCGAGAACGAAACCGATGGCTACCACCCGCAGTTCGTGCACGGGTCGATCTTCGGGGTGACCGGCAGCCCGATCGGTCCCGCTCTACAGCGACTCATCGACCGCCGTCACCCGCGATCTCGGCGACGGGCACAGCGAAAATGACTTGCGGCCGGAGTTCCGCAAGTTTGCCGAGCCCATGCGCTGGTTCGGCACCACCGAATCGCGGGTGCCCGACTACGTGGCGGCGATGCGGCCACGCACGGCGAGGACGCCGAGCAGATTCTCATCGAGGGCGCCCCCACGTGATGGTCTTCCCGAACCTGTTCATCGCCGAGATCCAGGTGTTCAACATCCAGCCCGTCGCGGTCGGCGAGTGCATGCAGTACTCCACGGCTGTGCAGCTGGCCGGAGCGCCCGAGCTGAACCGCAGAATGGTCTCGCAGTGCGTGGGCTCCGTCGGTCCCGCGGGCATGCTGCTGGCCGACGACACCGAGATGTATGAACGCAACCAGCGCGGCATCGAGTCACTGCACCCGAATGGCTCGACGTGCGTCGTGGGCTGAACCGGGAACGTGTCGACGCGAACGGCTTCACCGTCGGAGCGGCCACCGATGAGACGGGCATGCGCGGGTTCTGGTCGCACTACAAGACATTGATGGAGACGCGATCATGACCGCACGCTGGACTGCCAACTCCCTGGGGCCGGTGCCCGACGAGTTCGATCGGTGGGAGGTCGAGCAGTTCCTCTACCGCGAGGCCCGCCATGCCGACGAAAGCGACTACGACGCCTGGGAAGCGTTGTGGACCGATGATGCGCTCTATTGGGTCCCCGCGGGAGGCGCCGACATCGACCCGATTCGTCAGATGTCGGTGATCTACGACAACCGCACCCGCATCGCCACCCGGCTCAAGCAGGTGCGCACGGGGAAGCGTTACGCCCAGTCACCACAGTCCAACCTGCGCCGATTGATGTCGAACATCGAATTCCTCGGCGGCAGAAAGAATCCGGACGGCGGTGTCGACCTCGAACTAGCGGCCAACTTCCTGGTGCTCGAGTCACGGGCCCGCGATAACCGCCTGTGGGGAGGCCGGACCACCTACCGGATCCGCCGGGTGGACGGCGCCTTGCGGCTGGCCTACAAGAAGGTCGTGCTCGTCGACAATGACAAGCCGCTGCCCACACTCGGCTTCTTGATCTGAAGCGTCATGTCAATCGAATTCGGGGACAGCGGACGGGTGGAGACTCCCCGGTGCCGCCGAGACCGACACCAAGGTGTCGGCTGCTCAACGTCTCTACCGGGCACTGGCGAGCGGCGACCGGACGCGCTCACGTCGCTGCTGCACCCGGATTTCATCGGCCACGCCACCGAGGGCCTGCCGTTGGGCATGGGCGGCGAGCACCGTCGGCCCCGAGGCCATGCAGCGCGAACCTGTGGTGGCAAGATCGGCAAGCACTACAAGGTGGAGGCGCAGCCCGACGAGTTCCGGACCCTCGATGACGGCGGGCTCTTCGTGACCGGCCACTACCGCGGGCGAGGCGCGGCGCGTCGGGCAAGAAGCTCGACGCGGCATTCATCCATGTGATCGGTTCGATCAGCGACGGCCGCATCACCTCGCTGGACCAGCTGACCGACACCGCCGCCTGGATCGAAGCGCTCGGTGCCGACGCCCCGCTGGAGACGATCGACTACTCGGTGACCGACGGCGTGGCGACCATCTGCCTGAACCGGCCCGAGGCCGCGCAACGCCATCGACCTGCGGATGGCGCGAGGAGACGCTGGTCGTCGCCCGCCGGATCGCCGCCGACCCATCCGTGCGGGCCGTCCTCATCTGCGGCAACGGGCCCGCGCTCACCGTCGGCGGCGACATCGGCTACTTCCTGCAGGATCGCCGCACGAAGAGTTCGGCGAGCTGTTCGCGCGCATGACGACACCGTTCCACGAGGCCTTTCGTGTACTGAGCCGCATCGACGCGCCCGATCGTCACCGCCGCCCACGGGTCGGTCGCCGGCGGCGGGCTCGGCTACGTGTACGCCGCCGACCTCGTGCTCGCCGCCGAAGGACACCAAGTTCGTCACCGCCTTTGCCGCCCTCGGCCTTTCCGGAGATGGCGGCGGCACCTGGCACCTGCCCCGTCTGATCGGACCGCGCGCCGGGCCGCGCAGGCCTATCTGCAGAACACGCCGATCACCGCCGAGCGAGGCGCTGGACTGGGGACTGATCAACGAGATCGTGCCTGCCGCGGAACTGCGCGATCGCGAGCCGCGGCGTTGGCGACCGACCTTGGCGCACGGCCCCACCCGCGCATTCGCCCGAATGCGGGCACTGCTGCGCGACACCTGGCACAACGACCTGTCCGCGCAACTGTTGGCCGAGACCGAGGGCTCAAGGCCACCGGCGACACCGCCGACGCCGCCGACGCCATCGCCAGCTTCGCCGCGAAGCGCCGCCCCAGTTCAAAGGAAGGTAGAAGATGCGGACTCGTCGAACGATTCGGCCGAACACAAGGCGATTCGGGAGAGCGTCGCCGGCATCGCCGACGCGCTACGGCCCCGAGTACTTCCTGGAACGTGGCCGCACCGGCCAGGGCATCGAGGAGCTGTGGAAGGACCTGGGCGCCGCGGGCCTGCTCGGCGTCCACCTGCCGGAGGAGTACGGCGGCGGGGGTGGCGGCATGGCCGAAGCCGTCGTCGTCGTCGAGGAACTGGCCGCCCACGGGATGCCGCTGCTGATCTGGGTCATCTCACCGGCGATCTGCGGCAACATCCTGGCCCACCACGGGTCGGAGGAGATGAAGCGGGCGATGGCTGCCCGCAATCGCCGACGGAACGAGGAAGATGGCCTTCGGGCTGACCGAACCCGACGCCGGCTCCAACAGCCACAACGTCAAGACCACCGCGCGGCGCACCGACGCGGGGTGGACGATTTCCGGTTCGAAGTACTACATCTCGGCGGTCGATCAGTGCCGACGCCCTGCTGATGGTCGCCAAGGACGCCGAACACTCCACGCCGGACAAGAGCGCGCTGTCGCTATTCGTCGTTCCCACCAACAGCCCGGGCCTGACCTTCCAGCAGATCGACACGTCGATCGTGTCCCCGGACAATCAATTCACCGTGTTCCTCGACGACGTCGAGGTCGGCGAGGACGCGCTGATCGGCGTCGCCGGCAACGGTCTGCGGCAGGTATTCGCCGGCCTGAACCCCGAGCGGATCCTGGTCGGCGCGATCTGCAGCGGGATCGGACGGTACGCGATCGGCAAGGCCGCCGACTACGCCAAGCAGCGCCAGGTCTGGTCGACGCCGATCGGCGCGCACCAGGGCATCGCCCACCCGCTGGCCGAAGCCCACATCGCGGTGGAACTGGGCCGGCTGGCCACCATCCGCAGCGCCGAACTCTTCGACGCCGGCGAACCGGCCGGCGAGGCCGCCAACATCGCGAAATTCGCCGCTTCCGAGGCCGCGCTGCAAGGCGCTCGACCAGGCCATCCAGACCCACGGCGGCAACGGCCTGTCCCACGAATACGGGCTCTCGGAGCTGTGGTTCGTCACCCGCCTGATGCGCACCGCGCCGGTCAGCCGCGAAATGGTGCTCAACTTCATCGCGCAGACCTCGCTGGGCCTGCCCCGGTCCTACTGATCGACGAAAGCGAGATCACCAGTGAGCAGCAACGCATTCGACGCCGTCGTCATCGGAGCCGGCGCCGGCGGCCTGTTCACCGCCGCCCGGCTTGCCCACCGCGGCTATCGCACCCTGGTCGTCGAACGCCTCGACAAGGTCGGCGGTCGCGCCTCGACCGACGACATCGACGGATTCAAGGTCAACACCGGTGCCATCGTCATCGAGGTCGGCGGCATCACCCAGCAGACATGCGAGGAGGTCGGCGCACCGTTCGACATCCGCGAACCCAACCCACCGCTCCTGTACCGGATCGGCGGCAAGGACGTCGACGTCACCGGCGGCGGCTGGGGTTTCCTGCTGGCAAGCTCACGCGCCAGGGCGCCAAGCTGGTCAAGGGCATCGGCGCCGCGCGCAACGGATTCCGGCCTGCCCGAAGACGAGATCACGACCGCCGAATGGGTGTCTAAGTTACACCAAAAACGAAGGCGTGCACGGCATCTTCCGCAACATGTGCGCCTCGATATTCGCGGTCGGCTCCGAGGACCTGCCCGCGCGGGTGTTCCTCACCTACTTCACCCGCAAGAGCGCGTTCAAGCGCTTCGGCTTCCATCCGGAAGGCACGATCGGGCTGTGGCGGGGACTGGCCGACGTCGTCGACTCCCACGGCGGCGAGGTGTGGCTGTCGACGACGGTCAGCCAAGATCGTCGTCCGACGGTGCCAAGGTGACCGGCGTCGAGGTCTGAACGTGACGGTGAGAAGATCGAGCGTCGCAGCGCCCGTCGTGGTCAGCGATGTCGGACCCGCGGCGACGGTCGCGCTTGCTCGGCGAGGACAACGTTCCCGCCGACTACCAGGATCTGGTGAAACGGGGCGACCGCCCGACCGCGATGATCTCGGTGAACTTCGCAAGCCGGGACCGGCTCGTCGACGTGCCCGGGCATGCTGAGCTTCGCCAAGTCCCGGCGCCTGGCCTACATCGCGAACTTCACCGACATCTGTCCGGAGATGGCGCCCGACAGGGTGGAATCTCTACGTCGGCACCGTCGGTGCCGAAGCCGTCCATCGGCGACTTCGACGAGGCCGCCGAGACCGAGCTGCTGCTTGCAGACCTTCGCGACAACATCGACGGGTTCGACGAACGCGCACGGATCCTCAACATCGCGGTCACCCGCGACGACTGGCCGCCGCAACGGGCGGTCGCCGGCTTCGACCTCCCGCACGACACCCCGTTCGCCGGGTTGTGGAACGTCGGCGACGCGGTCAAGGAGTACGCCAACGGCGGCACGACGGCCTGCGCAGAGACGGCCCAGCTCGTGGTCGACAAGATCGTTGCCGCCCACCGGCCGGCCGATACCCGGCTAGGGCGGCGCGGCCAATCCGTGGCGCACGAACGTCTGCGCGTTAGCGACGATGGATGCCAGTGAGCCCCTTCGGGGATCCCACCATTCGACGGCCCAGTTCAGTGCACCCAGCACGAGCATCTGTAGCGACATATAGGTCGAGGTCGTCGCGCAGTTCGCCAGCTCGCGCGAGGTCGTTGATCAGCCGCCGCCAGACTTCACCGTATTGCTCCTCTTCGCGGATCTGCCGCTTTCGGATGGTCAGCGGCACCTGCCCGGCATTGCGAATCGACGCCGTTGTGTAGTCCGATATTTCGAGCGCGTGTCGTAGGTGGGCCTCGACTGCGGCGAGCAGGCGCTCCATCGGCGAGGCCTCCGGCGGTAAGGCGTCCAGGACCGCGGTGACATGTTGGCGCATGTCGGCGATGCCCACCCACATGACCTCCTCGATGAGGTCATCGCGGGAGCGGTAGTAGTAATAGATCGCCGGGGCCTGCAGTTCGGCCTTCTCGGCGACGTCTGTCAGTCGAAGGCCGGCATAGCCTTTCACGCTCAGCACATGCGCCGCGGCATCGAGTATCCGGGAGCGCGTCTGGGCGGCCTTCGAGTCGCCGATTGCGTCGGGCCCGGCCGGCGAAACCGCAGACGCTCCGTTCGTCGACCGTTTCGCCATGGGGTGATGATAGTGAGTAACCGCACGTACAGTGCGTCGATGGGCGCATTTTTTAAGATGAACTTCGGGCGCGGCCGCAGCCACGGAGCCGCACGGTGCATCTGAGCGGTTGACGCGCGTCTTCCTCGGTCACATGGCGATCGCCGACGCGGAAGATACGCGCTTTATCTGCCGAAATGGCCCCGATCGGGCCTTGATCATAAGTCGCCTTATGGGTACCCTCAAGTGAGCTGGTCACACTAAGAGCTCAGTGTTGACAGCAGTCCAGGCACCGTATCGCCACAGAATTTAACTCGCAATAAACGAGGCTAACGATGGGGTTCAACAGTTCGGCGAGGGGAGAAGCCGGAGAGGGAGGAAAGGTCTTGCCCCGGTGCTACGTGGAGGTCAACAAATGACGGTCGACGCGATGCAACACCGTACCGGCAGGCCGCCCTTCGACCCGGTAAGCATCTCACCGCTGAGCTTCTGGGCACTTTCCGCCGAGGAACGCGAACCGTTCTTCAAGATCTTGCGCGACGAGCGTCCGATCAGCTGGCACCCGCCGATCGAAGGCACGTTGATCCCGGCACCGGTCGACGGGGTGTGGGCGGTGACGCGCAACGAGGACATCGGCTATGTGAGCAAGAACCCGGAGATCTTCTCGTCGGCGCAGGGCGTCCAGATCGAGGCGGTTCCCGAGGCCATCCTCGACGCCGCGCAATCGTTCCTCGGCATGGACGGCACCCGGCACTCAACCCTGCGTCGGCTCATCAGCTCGGTGTTCACCCCGCGGCAGGTGGCCAGGATCCAGGACCAGGTCACAAGCCAGGCCGTGCGGATCGTCGACGATCTGCTCAAGACCACCGACGGTGACTTCGTCGAACAGGTTTCCAAGAGGCTGCCGATGTGGACGATCTACGAAATGGTGGGCCTTGCACCCGGGCGGCGTGACGAAGCCGCGCATCACGCCGATGGCATGGTGTCATGGGCGGACCCAAACGTGGCAGCGGGCCGCGAGCCGGGTGAAGTGCTCACCGATTCACTGGTCGGCCTGCTGACGATCGGCCGGGAATTGGCTGACGAACGGCGCGCGCATCCCCAGGCCGACCTGATGTCGCAGTTGGTACTGGCCGAAGTTGATGGACGCAGATTGACCGACGATGAACTCGGCGCGTTCTTCGTGTTGTTATCGGTGGCCGGCAACGACACCACGCGCAACACGATCACTTTCACCGCAATGGCGCTGCAGGAGTTCGGTGATCAGAAGGAGTTGCTGGTCAACGACTTTGACGGCCACATCCGCGTGCCATCGAGGAGTTCGTGCGCTGGGCGAGTCCCGTGATGACCTTCCGTCGCACCGTCACCTGCGACACGGTGCTGCGCGATCAGGAGATCAAGGAAGGCGACTGGGTCTTGCTGATGTACTCGTCGGGCAACCGCGACGAGCGCGTGTTCACCGACCCCAATACATTCGATATCCGGCGAAAGCCCAACGCGCATATCGCATTCGGCGGGGGAGGCCCCCACTACTGCATGGGTGCATTCCTGGCCAAGATACAACTTGAGGCCTTCTTCCGTGAATTGATATTCCGCGCCCCCAACTTGCGGGTCGGCGAACCCGAATATTTGACCGGGAACTTCGTCCGCGCGGTGAAGTCGCTGCCCTACACCCTGGACTAGGAGAACCTCAGCGCCGCGTACCTCGGTGCTTGGCTCGACCGCCGCAAGTGCATTGCGGATCAGGACCTGTGCATTCTTGACGATCGCATCGACAGAGCCACGTCGGGGATCCCACCATTCGGCTGACCAGTTCAGCGCTCCGATGACGAGCAATTGGGCGATGCGTGGATCAAGGTCTGCCCGCAGCTGGCCGTCCGCTGCGGCGGTGTCGAACATGCGCCGCCAGATGCGGCCGTATCGCTGCTCTGCCTCATGTTGTCGCTTTCGCAGTTCTTCGGGGACCTGCCCGGAGTTTCGGATCGACGCCGTCGCGTAATCGGAGAGTTCCAGCTCGTGGCGCAGGTGTGCGTCGACTGCGGCCATGATCCGGTCCATGGGGGAGGTCTCAGCAGGCAGGTCGTCGAGAACCTCTTGCAGGTGTTTGCCCATGGCGTCGATGCCGCTGAACATGACTTCTTCGATGAGATCGTCGCGAGACGAGAAGTAGTAGTAGATCGCGGGTGCCTGAATCTCGGCTTCCACGGCCACGTCGGAGAGCCGCGTGCCCGCGTAGCCCTTCACGCTGAGCACGTGCGCGGCGGCATCCAAGATGCGTGCTCGGGTCCGGGCGGACTTGGGCTCGGACTCCTCTGCGACATCGGTCCCCGACCCCTTTTTAGCCATCATTCAAATATAGAGCGGCGATGTTGGTCACGCCGCCTGCCCACCCCGCCTGCCCAGCCGCACTGTGTGGATCAGATTCCGTCCGCGTCGGCTTCATCGCGAAAACCGCTGTGCCAGAAATGCTCGCCTGCGGTGACGTCCTCTGTCAGTTAGGCCACAGGTCAGCTGGGTACGGTCGAGTACGTGCCACCTCGTTCTGACTTGTTCACCAACCGCCAACGCGCGAACTCATTCGGCGCCGCCGCGCTCCGGTACGACGCCTATCGCCCCCGCTACCCGGAGGCTGCTCATAGACGAGCTCGTCGCTCCTGGCGTGCGAACCTGTCTCGACGTCGGGGCAGGCACCGGCATCGCATCAAAACAATTCGCCGACCGAGGCGTTGACGTCGTGGCTGTGGAACCCGACGAACGCATGGCAGCCGTCGCACGCGCCAAGATGATTCCGACCGAGATCGCGACGTTTGAACGTTGGCAGCCCGCCGGACGACAGTTCGATCTGGTCGTCTTCGCGGCCTCGTTCCACTGGGTCGATCCCGCCGTAGCCCTGCCCAAGGTGGCAAGCGTCCTCATCGACAGAGGCCGGCTCGCACTGCTGTGGAACCGGCTGCGCCCGACGCAGCCATCGCATGAAGACCTCAGCAAGATCTACCGCGACTACCTGAGCGTCGACGCATACTCCCACGATGACGATGATCGCGATGCAAGCACTCTGCTAAGCGTGCTCCGAGGCGCGGGACTCGACATCATCGAGCGCACATACCCACAGAAACTGCATTTTTCCCGCGAGCAGTGGCTTGAGCTGCTGTTCACCTACTCGAGCTATCTGACCCTGCCCGATGATGCGGCCGCCGAGCTGCGGGGCAGGCTCACCGAACGAATCGATGACACGGGTGTAACGGTCGCAGGTGATGCGCTCGCGCTCATCGCAACACCGCAACCGGGCACCGGCGTCGCGCCTTCGTGATTTTGCCGAGCATTCGGCAAACGCGCAGGTAGCGGTGAATTGGACAAATTCCGCATCGACCGTTACGGCCAGCGCAGCGCACCGCCTCCCCCGGGGCCAGCAGAATCGTTCACCGTTTGACTCTTGCTGAAGCCGCTCGGATCAAGTGAGATCGACGTGTTGCCGGTGCAACCGAAGTCGTACCGGTTCGTCTCCCAGGAGGTATTGAAGTGACAATCTCCAAGTTCAAGCTGGTCATGGTCGGATCCCTGAGTGCCATGGTGCTCCTGGGTGCCGGTATCGGAGCAGGCGTAGCGATCGCAGACCAGCCGCATATGCAAAACGCATTGAACGATCTGAACGCCGCGCAAAATCAACTGCAGATCGCCATTCCTGATAAGGCCGGACATCGCGTCAACGCGATCAACCTAGTTGGGCCAGGCCATCAACGAAGTCAACCTCGGCATCCAAGCCGGCCAGTAACGCCGATCGCGGCGTGTTCTCCCGTTGAGACGTTGCCACGCATCCGAATTTGTCGGGCGGCGGCTCGCGAGCGGTATCGGTGAACCGGCTGAGGACGCACTCGGTTTCGCTGAGGTAGGCGCTAGGACGCGAAGTTGACCAGGTGCTGGATCAGATCTCGATCGAGGATCGCGGGAACTTTCGAGTCCTTCAGTTCGGGAAACTGACTGAAGAACGCCGTTGGCTCGTCGACATCGATGCGCACGTCCTCCCCTTCGTTCTGCGAGATGCACACCCGCACCGGGGCGCCGAGCCCGGCCGTTGCGCCATACTCGAAAAGACCGTTGACAATGACCGCATTGCCGATCAGATAGAACCGGCAGTTGCACCGGTAGGCCGGCAAGGCGCTGTGTTGAGCCTTGGTCCAGTTGGAAGAAGATCGAGAATTCGGTGGTCGCCAGAGAAGCTCTTTGAAATAGGACTGGATGCCGGCTTGGTCGCCCGCCGCTGTCATGTCCGCCAGCTTTTGCAGATGGACAGGTTTGACATACACTCTCAAGCGCGCCAGTGACCTCGGTGAACGACTTCTTGGTGCGAATCGTGATGAGTTTGCAGGTGAATTCGGTTTCGGTCACTTGTGGGGACACGTGGCGCTCCTCTACGGGCTTGGGCAAGTAATCGTCGCGCTGGAACACGTGGCCGGTATTCGCACAGCCTATGTTTGAGAACGAGTGTTTGACAACGAGCGTGCCACGCAGTTGTCCTGCCGCTACCGGTTTATTCCCGACAGCGAGCTGGCAGGTTTGCCTGGCACGGTTCTCATGGCTTTGGTCTAATGATGTGTGCGGGAAGGGGATTGAGGAATGAACGGTGCTGAAAGCCTGGTGCGCACCCTGGTCGCCTGTGGAGTCCGGACGCGTTTCGCCAACCCGGGAATCTCGGAGATGCATTTCGTGGCCGCGGCCGACAAGGTCGAGGGGATGCACATGATTCTGGGCCTGTTCGAGGGCGCGGTGACGGGCATGGCCGACGGTTACGGGCGCATGGCCGAATCGCCGGCGGCGACGCTGCTGCATCTTGGTCCTGGCCTGGCCAATGGGCTGGCAAACTTGCACAACGCGCGAAAAGCGGCGACACCCATAGTCAACGTCGTCGGCAACCACGCCACCTACCACGAGCAGTACGACCCGCCCCTGGCCTCGGATGTCGAGGGATTCGCGAGGCCGGTGTCCGGCTGGATTCACTCGTCCGCCAGCTCGCACCTCCGTGGCCTCCGATGCAGCACGCGCGGTCCAGGCGGCGCTGCAGCCCCCGGGGCAGATCGCGACGTTGATCCTGCCGGCGGATACCGCGTGGCTCGGAGGCCGAACGCGCTGCGACGCCGCTGCCGCGCCCGGCCCCGGTGCCCGTGGCAGATCTCGCCGTCAGCCAGACAGCCGACGCTCTCACGATCGGGCAAGCAATCCCTGATTCTCATCCGCGGCTCCGCACTGAAAGAACAGGGCCTGCGCGCCGCGGCGCAGGTGGCTGCGAAGACGGGTGCCCGGGTTGCCTGTGACACCTTCGCGCCGCGTTGGCAGCGCCGGAGCCGGCCGGCCACTCATCGAGCAGATCCCCTACTTCGCCGAACAGATCCTCGAGTTCATGAAAGGCGTCGAGCAGCTCATCTTGGTCGGCGCCGAACCGCCGGTGTCGTTTTTCGCCTACCCGGGCAAACCGTCGTGGTGTACCCCCGAGAACTGCCACATCCTGCACCTGGCCCACCCCCACGAAGACGCGGTAGCCGCGCTGCAGTCCCTCGCCGAGGCGCTCGGCGCAACCCGGGAGCCGGCCGCGCTCGCCCCGCTCGAGCTTCCTGATCTCCCCACCGGGCCGGCTCGACTCCGCACCGCCGCGCAGGTGATCGGGCGCCTGCTCCCCGAGCAGGCGATCATCTCCAACGAAGCCAGCACCTCCGGGGTTGGTCTCGGCGAGGCCACCGCGCACTGAAGCCCCGCACGATCTTCTCGCGCTCACCGGTGGTTCCATCGGACAAGGGATCCCGGTGGCCACCGGTGCCGCCGTCGCATGCCCGGATCGCAGGTGGCGTGCCTGCAGGGCGATGGCGGCGCCATGTACACACTTGCAGGCTTTGTGGCCGCAGGCGCGCGAAAACCTCGATGTCACAACGGTTATCTACGCCAATCACTCCTACGCGATCCTCAATATCGAATTGATGCGGGGCGAGTGGGCGTTGAACACCCGGGGCCCACGGCGCTATCCATGCTCGACTTGCACGATCCGACCCTCGATTGGCTGAGCCTGGGTGCTGGCCTCGGCGTCGAAGCCAGTCGCGCGCACACGGTCGAGGAGTTCAGCGATCAGTTCGAGCGCGCCATGCGCCAAGTCGCTGCCCCGCGATTTATTGAAGTTGCGCTCTGAACACGGCAATGTGAACCCCTGCCACCACCCATAGCCCGTACCCGCTGCCACCCATTCGCCTGCGGGTGGCGAAAAATGGTGAACCTGGGGAGCGCGCACGTCGTGATGCCTTGTGGGCCTTCGGTATTGGGCGGCGGCCCCAGAGCAGGCCGCGAACTCACATTGGCCGTGCCCGTGCTGTCTAGAAAACAACGAAAAGGGTCCAGACACATGCAAATCACCGACGCCCCACAGCGCGTTGCCATCCCGTTGACGCATGTTGGTCAGTTGATAAGTCGCTACGGGTTGTTGTCGTGTCGGTTTTTGGAATCCGGGTTTGGCAAGACGCGAAGATGGAATCACGCGTGCTCATCGAGCACAGCCCCCTGATGAGCCGCACTCGACCACGTTTTCAGCGTCAGCACCGTCTCCAAGGGGCTGGGAACGATGGAAATCATTGCCGCGCTCCTTATCGCGATCAGGCTACTATGGCCCTACCTGTCCGCGGTGGGCAGTGCGCTGGCGGTGGTGCTGTTCCTGGGAACCCTGAGTTTCCTGTTCACCACGCCCGGTGTGGTGGCCACCCACGCTGCCGGTCTCCCAGTGCTGTCGGCGCTGCCGGGCCAATTTCTACTGAAGGACCTGGTGCTTATCGGTGTGGCGATCTGGACATTGCGCGAGTCAC
>CAVTDY010000011.1:0-33430 GCA_963733605.1 uncultured Actinomycetota bacterium | reverse complement strand
CCAAGGCCCGCGCCGCGGCCACGAACAGGGCGGTCGAACCAACGCTCGTCTTGATATCCCAGGTGTCATTCTCGGTACGCACGTCCCCGTTTATACGCCCGGATTCTGACACCTCGCCCAGACTGATTTCGTAGCAAAACCACGTCCTAGACGAGCGGGCGCCCCGTCCGGATCCGCCGATCGAGATCCTTCAGCAGCACGTTGAACGGGAACTGCCGAACGAACCGCGGCATCAGCGTGTTGACCACGCGCAACATCGCCATCAACCGGTCGAACCAGCGCTGCCTCGTCGGGTCCCACGGCAACCGCATCTCGTCGCGGAACCGTTGCGGCAGAAAGCCCGTCGTGATCAGCAACGCCAACCCGTCCGACCATCGTTGCAGCCGGCCGGGCAATTTCACGCCGCGCACCCGCGCCGCCGCAATCGGGTACAAGTACTCGCGAACGGCGTCGTCGATATGCACCTTGGCGAGCGAGTCCTGCCAATACCGGTCGAATGCGGCGCGGTCGGGCGGCCAATCGTCGGGCGGTACCTGCAAAGTAGTGCCGAGCGCCATCCCCTCGCGGTAGTGGCGCTCGGCGGTCTCGTCGTCCATCTCTCCGATGAACAGCCGGTACACGTCCAGCGCGCCCTTGTACAGGCACGCCCCCACCCACAGCTGCAGATCGGGATCGAACGCGTTGTACGCGACGGGACTGTCGGCTGTCGAATACACCTGCGCGTGGGCGCGGTTCACCGCCCGGCGGAACGCCGCCTTCTGCTCGTCGCTGCCTTTGGTGGCCACGGCGAGATAGGTGAACGTCGTCCGTGCGCGCTTGATCGGATGCCGGTCCACCCGGCCGCTCTCCACCCGGCTCTCCATCACGCCGTAGCCGACGCCCGGTCGCGCGAGCTGCATGATCACGTTGGCGGGCCCGGCCAGCAGGGCCACCCCCATCAGGCCGTCGTCGATTCCGACAGCGCGCCGCGACGCCCGCTCACCGATCATCATTGACCCACCTGTCGACAAATGTGAGAACATGTGTTTCCAGATATTTTGCCCCCACGGCGCAGGCGGTGTCAAGATTGGTCCGATGGCTCATGTGCGGCCCTACCGCGGCGTCGGAGCGGCCGACCGGGTCGCCGAACGGCGCCGCCGCTTTCTGGAAGCGGGCCTGGACATTCTCGGTTCGGGCCGCGACCTGTCGGAATTGACCGTGCGCGGTATCTGCGGGCAGGCCGGGGTCGCCCTGCGGTACTTCTACGAGGGCTTCACCGACAAAGACGATTTCGTCGGTGCGGTGTTCGACTGGGTGATCGCCGATATCGCCGCGACCACGCAGGCCGCGGTGACGGCGGCGCCCATCAAGGAACAGAGCCGGGCCGGCATGGCCAACATCGTGCGGACCATCGCCGCCGACACTCGGGTCGGTCGTCTCCTGTTCAGCTCACAGTTGTCCAATCCCGTCGTCGTGCGCAAGCGCGCCGAATCCGGCGCGCTGATGGCGATGCTGCTCTTCCAACATGCGGGTTCCCTTGGCGCGCAGAACAACGACCTCATCAAGGCCACCTCGCATTTCGCGGTCGGCGGCGTCGGGCAGACGATCACGGCTTGGCTGGCCGGCGACATCACGCTGGACACCGAGCAACTCGTCGATCAGCTGGCCGCGATCATCGACCAGCTGGCCGCACCAGGGCTTGATCAGGGCTAAGTTTGGCCGTTGATTCCGATTTCGAAGCGCCGACTCGCGACGCCCTAAGACCTTCCGGCGGGCACCCGGGGCCGGCGGTCCGCTTCGGTCTTCGGCGCGGTCTTGGTGTCGCTCTCGGTGAATTCCTTGGTCCAGCAGGCGAACTCCAGGGTGATGCCGTCCGGATCGTGGAAGTAGAACGACCGCACGTACACGCCGGGGTGCACCGTCGGCGACACCTGCGCGTCGCTCTCGTCGTGGTTGAGCACCGGCCCGACGCGCACGCCCTTGTCCTTGAGCTTCTGCCGGTACTCGTCGAATCTCTCGGCAGGCACATGGAAGGCCAGGTGGTTCATCGTGCTCACCGCGCTGACGATGTCACCGATCCCGGGGATCGCGTCCGGCGACGAGAGGCCGGGCACCCGGTCGGGTGCTTCGGCGAACCAGAAGAAGGCAACGCAGTCGCCGTTGCCTGCATCGAAGAAGAAGTGCTGTCCCATGCCACCCGGCAGATCCAGCGACTTGATCAGCGGCATCCCAAGGACATTGCTGTAGAAATCGACCGTGCGCTCCATGTCGGAGCAGACCAGCGCCACGTGGTTGATGCCGCCGAGCACGAATTCGGAATTGGGATTGTCTGGCTTGATCACGTCGCGCCTCCTCGAACCTCTGGCCAAGAACGCAATCTGAATCTAACATCAGATTCAGGTTCGATCAATGGCCGACCAGGGAGGCCGCTGCCAGTGACCGTCAGCCCACGCGAACAGCTGCCGACGCTGCGTGGCAGGCAGACGCAGGCCGCTATCGACGCGGCAGCCAGGGCGGTGATCGCACGCAAGGGCATTCTGGCGACGACGATTTCGGACATCGCCGCCGAGGCCGGCAAGTCCACCGCGTCGTTCTACAACTACTACGACTCCAAGGAAGCGATGGTCCGCGAGTGGGCCGTGCGATTCCGCGACGAAGCACGGGAACGGTCGCGTGCGGCCGCAGCACCCGGATTGACCAACTGGGAGCGTTCATATGAAGCCGCGGCCGCCCATTGGAACACCTACCGCAACCGGCTGGCCGAGATCATCAGTGTCTGGCAGTTGGCGATGATCAGCGACGACTTCGCCGAATACTGGGCCGACATCTGTTCGTTGCCGATTGGATTGATCACGCAGATGGTGAAACAGGCTCAACGGCACGGCTTCTGCGCCAGAGAGGACGACCCGCACCTGGTGGCGGTCGCGATGGTGTCGATGCTCAACCAGTTCTGCTACACGCAGTTGTCCGGCGGCGGGGCGGCCGACGCCGTCGCCGACGACGCGTGCATCACCGCCCTGGCCAACATCTTCTACCGGACGATCTATCACAAGGAGGCCGCGCTGACATGACCAAGACACCGGCGGCGGCCGGAACACCGGGCATCACACGCGAGTTCGTGGGGATGGACTCGCCGACGTCGCGGCGGGCCGGGTCGGGCGGGCATCCGTGTCAGGGGCTGTACCACCGCGGCGTGGGCCGGAAGCCGAAGGTTGCGATGATCGCGACCCACTATCAGATCGACTTCTCCGAACACTATCTCGCCGACTACATGGCCACCCGCGGGATCGGTTTCCTCGGCTGGAACACCCGATACCGCGGATACGAGAGCAGCTTCCTGCTCGACCACGCACTGGTCGACATCGGCGTCGGGGTGCGCTGGCTGCGCGAGGTCCAGGGCGTGGAAACCGTCGTCTTGCTGGGCAATTCCGGCGGCGGTTCACTGATGGCGGCTTATCAGGCACAGGCCGTTGACCCGCATGTGACGCCGTTGGAGGGCATGCGGCCCGCGGCCGGACTGACCGACCTGCCACCCGCCGACGGCTACGTGGCCAGCGCGGCGCATCCCGGTCGTCCGGACGTGCTGACCGCCTGGATGGACGCGTCCGTGGTCGACGAGAACGACGCTGTCGCAAGCGATCCCGAGCTCGACATGTTCGATGAGCGCAACGGTCCCCCGTATTCCGCGGAATTCATCGAGCGCTACCGGTCGGCACAGATCGCCCGCAACCACGCCATCACCGACTGGGTCGAGACCGAACTCAAACGGGTGCGTGCAGCAGGGTTCTCCGATCGCCCCTTCACGGTGCTGCGCACCTGGGCGGACCCGCGGATGGTCGATCCGACGATCGAGCCGACCAGGCGCCCGGCCAATACCTGCTACGCAGGCATTCCGGTCAAGGCCAACCGCTCGACGCATGGCATCGCCGCCGCCTGCACGCTGCGCAACTGGCTGGGGATGTGGAGCCTTCGGCACGCGCAGACTCGCGCCGAGCCGCACCTGGCCCGCATCGATTGCCCCGCCCTGGTGATCAACGCCGAACAGGACACCGGGCGTGTACCCCAGCGACGCGCAGCGCATCTACGACGCGCTGGCCAGCACCGACAAGTCGCAGCTCTCGATCGACACCGACCACTACTTCACCACCCCGGGAGCCCGCAGCGAGAAGGCCGATACCATCGCCAAGTGGATCGCCAAGCGGTGGCACTGAGAGTCCTCGCACACTTCGTTCCGGGCGAGAAGGTCACTGAATTCCTTGCACCAGAAACGGATTGGCTCGATATCCGCTACTGCGGCGAGGAGGACGACGACACGTTCTACCGCGAGCTGCCCGAGGCCGAGGTCATCTGGCACGTGCTGCGGCCGATCTCGGGTCACGACCTCGAGCAGGCGCGGCGGCTGCGGCTGGTGCACAAGATGGGCGCCGGGGTGAACACCATCGATGTCGACACCGCGACGCGGCTCGGCATCGCGGTGGCGAACATGCCCGGTGCGAACGCACCCTCGGTCGCCGAGGGCGCGGTGCTGCTGATGCTGGCCGCGCTGCGGCGGCTGCCCGCGCTGGACCGGGCGACCCGGGACGGCAGGGGCTGGCCGTCCGACCCGAGCCTCGGCGAGACGGTGCGCGACATCGGCGGCTGCACGGTCGGGCTGGTCGGCTACGGAAACATCGCGAAGAGCGTCGAAACCGTGGTGGCCGCGATGGGCGCCCAGGTCCTGCACACCAGCACCCGCGACGACGGCCATCCCGGCTGGCGGTCGCTGCCCGACCTGCTTGCCGCCAGCGAGATCGTCTCGCTGCACCTGCCGCTGACCGAGAAAACCGCCGGCCTGCTCGGCCGCGAGGCCCTGGCGCGGATGAAGCCCGACGCGGTGCTCGTCAACACCTCGCGCGGCGCGGTGGTCGACGAGGATGCGCTCGTCGACGCGCTGCGGACCGGCGGACTGGCCGCCGCGGGTCTCGATGTGTTCGCCGTCGAACCGATACCGGCCGACAATGCCCTGCTCAGCGCTGGACAACGTGGTGCTGACCCCCCACGTCACCTGGTACACCGTCGACACCATGCGGCGCTACCTGGAACACGCGGTGGACAACTGCCGCCGGATCAGGGACGGGCGAAAGCTTGCCAACGTCGTCAACGAGTAGTCTCGTTCCCAACCGACCGGTTAATAGGGAAGGCAACGCGGCATGCCCATAGCGATCAGTCCTGAGCACAACGACCTGGCCGATTCGGTGCGGTCCCTGGTGGCGCGGGCGGCGCCGTCGGAGGTGCTTCACGAAGCGCTCGAAACTCCCATCCCCAACCCGCCGCCGTATTGGAAGGCCGCCGCCGAGCAGGGTCTGCAGGGCGTGCACCTGGCGGAATCGGTTGGCGGACAGGGCTTCGGCATTCTCGAGCTTGCCATCGTCTTGGCCGAGTTCGGCTACGGCGCGGTGCCTGGCCCGTTCGTCCCGTCGGCGATCGCCAGCGCGTTGATCTCGGCCAACGACCCCGACGCCAAGCTGCTGAACGATCTGGCTTCCGGCGAGGTGATCGCCGCCTACGCGATCGACTCCGGACTCACCGCCACCCGGCACGGCAACGGCCTGATCATCCGCGGCGAGGTGCGGGCGGTGCCCGCAGCGGCGCAGGCGTCGGTGCTGGTGCTGCCGGTGGCCATCGACAGCGGTGAAGAATGGGTCGTGCTCGACGCCGATGCACTGGAGATCGAGCCCGTCAAGAGCGTCGACCCGCTGCGCCCGCTGGCCCATGTGCGCGCCAACGCCGTCGAGGTCGGTGACGATCGCGTGCTGAGCAGCCTGAGCCGGACGCTGGCGCGGGCACTGATGTCGACGCTGCTGTCCGCGGAGGCCATCGGCGTGGCACGCTGGGCCACCGACACCGCCTCGGCGTACGCCAAGATCCGCGAGCAGTTCGGCAGGCCCATCGGCCAATTCCAGGCCATCAAACACAAGTGCGCGGAGATGATCGCCGACACCGAGCGGGCTACCGCGGCGGTATGGGATGCCGCCCGCGCCATCGACGAGTTCCGCCAAACCGGTTCGCGACGATGCGCTCTTTCGAATTCGCCGCCGCGGTCGCCGCCACGCTTGCACCCGTCGCCGCCCAGCACTGCACCCAGGACTGCATCCAGGTGCACGGCGGTATCGGATTCACCTGGGAACACGACACCAACGTCTACTACCGCCGCGCCATCATGCTCGCCGCCTGCTTCGGCCGCGCCGCGGACTACCCGCAACAGGTGGTCGACGTCGCGACCACCACGGGCATGCGCCCGATCGACATCGATCTCGATCCTGAGACCGAAAAGCTGCGGGAGGAGATCCGCGCGGAAATCGCGGCCCTCAAAGCGATCCCACGTGACGAGCGCACCGTCGCGATCGCCGAGGGTGGCTGGGTGATGCCCCACCTGCCCAAGCCATGGGGCCGCGCATCGGGCCCGATCGAACAGATCATCATCGCCCAGGAATTCACGACGGGCCAGGTGCGCCGACCGACGATGGGCATCGCCGCGTGGCTGATACCGTCGGTCGTCGCATTCGGCACCGAGGAGCAGAAGCAGCGCTTCCTGCCACCCACGTTCCGCGGCGAGATGATTTGGTGCCAGCTGTTTTCCGAGCCGGGCGCCGGTTCGGACCTTGCCGGCCTGACGACCAAGGCCACCAAGGTCGACGGTGGTTGGCGGATCACCGGCCAGAAGATCTGGACCACCGGCTGCGCAGGTATCGCAGTGGGGCATGCTGCTGGCCCGGACGGACCCGATCGGCTCCGAAACACAACGGCATCACCTACTTCCTGCTCGATATGCGCAGCGAGGGTGTGGAGGTCAAGCCGCTGCGCGAGCTGACCGGAAACGCGATGTTCAACACCGTCTTCATCGACGACGTGTTCGTTCCCGACGAGCTGGTGCTCGGCGAGGTCAACCGCGGCTGGGAGGTCAGCCGCACGACGCTGACCGCCGAGCGGGTGTCGATCAGCACCAGCGAACCGCCCTTCCTGGCCAACCTGAACAGTTTCGTCGAGTTCATCCGCGACGGGCACTTCGACCAGATCGGCCAGAACCAGGCCGGCCGGCTGATCGCCGAGGGCCACGCCGCCAAGCTGCTCAATATGCGCTCGACCCTGCTGACGCTGGCCGGTGGCGACCCGATGCCTGCCGCCGCGATCTCCAAGCTGCTGTCGATGCGCACCGGCCAGGGCTACGCGGAATTCGGGGTCTCGTCGTTCGGCACCGACGGCGCGATCGGCGATCCCGGCCTGCTGCCGGGCAAGTGGACGGACATGCTGCTGGCCAGCCGGGCCACCACGATCTACGGCGGCACCTCAGAGGTGCAGCTCAACATCATCGCCGAGCGGCTGCTGGGACTGCCCCGCGACCCGTAACCCGCTGATCGCGGCCGTCGCTTACTAACGGTCGCGTTGAAACAGGTCTACTATCGAAATAGTCAGGTAGTCGCTCGTCGTTAGCGGTAAATATGGGCACCTTAAAAGGGCGCCGACGGCGCATTGTCCGTCTTGTTATCACCGGAATAGCCGCCTGCGCCTTTGTGATTGCCCCGATGGTGCTGTTTGCGCAGAGCACTCCGCGAGCGACGGCCGCGCCCTGCTACAACGGCGTTATCCCCGGCCAACCCTTCCTTCCGAGCTGCAGCCTGCCGGGACCGCAAGGCACCAAGATCCCCGGATCTGCGCCTGACGCAAACGCGATCATCGCCTGCAGGCACCTGCCCGGCTGCTTGTCGTGGTACGTCAACGGCCCATAGTGAGACGGCTGCTGCGATGACTAACGACGTTGAGAAGCGGTTCGACAGACCGGGCACGTTCCACGAGGCCGCAATGTATGTCGGCGCGGTCGTCGGCGTCGCGGCCCTCGCGTTCGCGGTCTACGCATTCACCGCACGAGGGTCGGTCTTCGTGGCCTCGATCGTTCCCGCGATACTGCTGGTCGGCGGGATCGGCGCATTCGTCAAGACCTACCGGGTGTGGAAGGCCGAAGGCGCGTGGCCGGCCTGGCAGGGTGCCGGCTGGTTCCTGCTCACCTTCATGCTGGTGTGCCTGTCGATCCCCGGTGCCGCGATGATGGCGCCGTAGCGCTCGACTCTCGACTACTCGACTTCTCGATGTCGCGCAGTTCGCGTTTGAGGATCTTGCCGGTCGGATTGCGCGGCAGCTCGTCGAGGAAGATCACCTCGCGCGGCACCTTGTAGCGGGCCAGGTGCTCGCGCACATACGTCTTGATGTCGTCCTCGCCGATGCTGGCGCCGTCGGTCTTGACCACGAACGCGCGCAGCCGATGCCCCCACTCCTTGTCCTCCACGCCCAGCGCGGTGGCCTCGACGACGTCGGGGTGCCCACTGATCAGGTCCTCGATCTCGGCGGGGAAGACGTTCTCGCCGCCGGAGACGATCATCTCGTCGTCGCGTCCGCTGACGTACAGCAGGCCGTGCTCGTCGAAGTAGCCGACGTCGCCCGAGGACAACAACCCGTCGATGATCTGCTTGCCGCCGCCGCCGGTGTAGCCCTCGAACGGGAAGGTGTTGCCGACGAAAATCCGCCCGACCTCGCCCTGCGGCAGCTCGTTGCCGTTTTCGTCGAGGATCTTGACCTTGACGCCCTTGACCACCGGCCCGACGGTGGCCGGGTTGATCGACAGGTCCCTGGGCCGCGCGATGGTGGCGAATGCGATCTCCGTCGAGCCGTACAGGTTGTAGACGACCGGACCGAGGTCCTTGAGGGCACGCTGTGGCCAGTTCGGCGCCGAGCTGCGAGCCGGACACGAACACGATGCGCAGGCTGGACAGGTCCGGCTTGTGCTCCATCGCGTCGAGAGCGTCCAGGATGCGCGACAGCATCACGGGCACCACGACCATCGCGGTCACCTTGTGCTTTTCGATGTCTTCGAGCACCGTGGCCGGCTTGAAGCGGCGCCGCAGCACCAGCGTCGTGCCGAGCATCATCGCGATGGTGGCGTGCAGGAAGCCAAGCGCGTGGAACATCGGCGCAGGCAAGGACGTGATCTCGCCGTACCTGAACGGCACATGGGACAGAATGCCGCCGATCGGTGCCAGCGACGGCGGGGTACTTCTGTTGGCGCCCTTGGGAGTTCCGGTGGTTCCGCTGGTCAAGATGATGATCGAGGAGTGCTTCGTCGACCTTGGGCGCGGGCTTGCCGCTGCTGCGCGCGACGAGGTCTTCCAGCGTCTCGTCGGTGCTGCCCGACGGCTCGTCCTTATCGGGGTTGACGCCGAGCGCCCGCAGCTTGCCCAGCGGCGGATCGGCCTTGGAAACCGCCTGGCAGTACTCGTCGTCGTAAATGATCAGCTTGGCGCCCTCGCGCTCGGACACCTCCTTGATCTGCGGCCCGCTGAACTCGCTGTTGAGCAGGATGATGCGCGCTCCGGCGCGGGCGGCGCCGTAGACGGCGATCAAGAACCAGCGGTGGTTGCGCGCCAGGATCGCCACCCCGTCGCCACCCTTGATCCCCATCGCCAACAGGCCATTGGCCACCTCGTGGCAGGCGTCGTCGAGCTCCTTGAAGGTGACCTCGCCGTCGTCGTCGATGATCGCGGTGCCGTTGGGCGTGCGCCGCGCGTTGAGCGCGGGAATCATGCCGAACTCGCCCCAGCGCCGGATGTCGGCAACCATCGCGGCGACGTTCTGCGGCGGCTCCAGCCTGAAGCGCGCCGGCCTCCAGCATCTTGTAGGCGTAGTGCAGCTCTGCCGAACCGCGTTCGACGTACTGCTGGATTTTGGCCGCTGCCTGCAACGGAAGATCAGTGAGCTTCGGCATACGCCCCACCCTATGTGACGGGCGTCGCACGGCGGCCGGGAAATTACGATGACGATATGGCCGCTTCGCTGTCGCTGGACATCGGCGGCCGAGCAGCTGCCCGTCACCAACCCCGACAAGGTCGTCTTCCCCGATATCGGGGTGACGAAGCTCGACCTGATCCAGTACTACCTGGCCGTGGCCGACGGTGCGCTGCGCGGGGTGGCCAACCGGCCGATGATCCTCAAGCGATTCGTCAAGGGCATCACCGAGGAAGCCGTCTTCCAGAAGCGCGCGCCGGAGAAGCGGCCCGACTACGTCGACGTCGCCGAGCTCAAGTACGCGTCGGGAACGTCGGCCAAGGAGGCCGTGATCCACGACGCCGCCGGCCTGGCGTGGGCGATCAACATGGGCTGCGTCGACCTCAACCCGCATCCGGTGCAGGCCGAGGACCTCGCCCATCCCGACGAGCTCAGGGTCGACCTCGATCCGATGCCGGGAGTGGACTGGAAGCAGATCGTCGACGTCGCGCTCGTCGCGCGTGAGGTGCTCGAGGACCACGGCCTGACGGGATGGCCGAAGACGTCCGGCTCGCGGGGCTTTCACATCTATGCGCGCATCCAGCCGCGGTGGCCGTTCAAGTTCGTCCGGCTCGCGGCGCAGACGGTGGCCCGCGAGGTCCAGCGACGCGTTCCCGAGTTGGCGACCGCGCAGTGGTGGAAGGAGGAGCGCGAGGGGGTCTTCGTCGACTTCAACCAGAACGCCTTCGACCGCACCGTCGCGTCGGCGTACTCGGTGCGCGCGCTGCCGGATGCGCGGGTGTCGACGCCGCTGCGCTGGGACGAGGTCGCCGACTGCCGGCCCGAGGCGTTCACCATCGCGACCGTGCCGGCCCGGTTCGCCGAGATCGGCGATCCATGGGAGTCGATGGACTCGGCCTCCGGTGTGCTCGATCCGCTGCTCGACCTCGCCGACCGGCTCGGGCCCCCCGAAAAGGCGCCGAAGGGCGCCAAGGGGTCCAGCGGAGTCGCCGGGCGCCGAATTTCGGCGATGCCGCTGATCGAGATCGCCCGCACGAAGACCAAGGACGAGGCGATGGCCGCGCTCGACAGGTGGCGCTCCAGCCTATCCCGGGGTAGCCGAAAAACTCGAACCCGCAGACATTTTGGTCGACGGCATGCGGGGGCCGAGTTCGATCTGGTACCGGATTCGGATCAATCTGCAGCACGTGCCCGCGGACCAGCGGCCCCCGCAGGAGCCGCTGCTTGCCGATTACAACCCCTGGGAGAACTACTCAGGACCGCAGTGGATGCGCCGCGGCTGAGCAGTTTGCTGATCGATCCAAAATCGGTTCTTAATAAAGTATTAGCCGGTACTCCCCGTTGCCTTAGATCGGCTCACTACCGTCAGTGGCAACTCGGCGATCGAAGGGAGGCTGCACATGTACGGAAATCCGGCGTTCGACTGCGGCGGCGCCCAGATCCGCGCGTGCAGCCGCCAGTTGGCCACCGTGGTTACGGTCACCGGCGAGCTCAACGAGTCGAACCTTGACCAGGTCAGCCAGTACACCAAGCGCTTCGTCCTGCGGGAGAAGCCGGTGGTGCTGGATCTGAGCGAAGTAAGGTCCGCCACTCCGCACATCGTTTCACTGCTGTGCGATGTCGACGACGCCTGCAGCGCCGCGGGCGTCGACTGGTCACTGATCGCAAGCCAATCGGTCGGCCGCGCGGTACGCATCTTCGACGACCGGGTTGAGCTGCCGACGGTGGCTTCGGTCGCGGACGCACTCAACCATTTCGCCGACGCCATGCTGGAACGCCGTCGGCTTCTTCCGCTGCTCACCAAGAGCGCTTAGAGACAGGATCGATCAGAGTGCTTATCGACGTTCGTTGGCTGGCCTTCCTGGTGCACGGCCGGCACAAGCCTCGTTCCCGGCCCCTCGCGCTGACGACCCGCTGATCTCGTCATAGCTGACTAAGATCGCTGCCCATGTCGGGTAGTTGGGCGGGGGTACTCGGCCAGCTCGTCCCGCTTGCGTTGGTGGTCGCGCTGTCGCCGCTGACGATCATCCCGGCAATCGTGCTGGTGCTGCAGTCCGAGCGGGCCCGATCCACCGGCCTGGCCTTCCTGTCTGGCTGGCTACTCGGGCTGGCGGCCACGACGGCCGTGTTCGTTCAGCTCCCTCGCCTGCTCGACGGGCTCAATCGACCGGGCCCGACCTGGGCGCCATGGGTACGGATCGCGATCGGCGTCGCTCTGGTTGCGCTCGGCGGGTGGCGGTGGGCGACTCGCCACCGGGTCACCACCCAGCCGGCGTGGCTGAACCGGCTGAACAGGATGTCACCCGTCGGTGCCGCCGCGATCGGAGTCGGGCTGATTCTGGTCAATCCCAAGGCACTTGTCATGAACGCGGCATCCGGGTTGGTGATCGGCACGGCGGGGTTGGGCATGCCCGGCGCATGGTTGGCCGTCGCGTACTACACCGTCATCGCGGGTTCGACGGTCCTGGTTCCGATGCTCGCCTACGCCATCGCAGGCGAGCGGGTGGATCCGCAGCTCGAGCGGCTAAAGCAGTGGATGGAACGCCGGCACGCCGTCCTGATTGCCGGCTTGTTCGCAGTCGTCGGTTTGTTGTTGGTGTACACGGGGGTTCGTGCGTTATAGGTTTTGCCCCCGGCCGAGGATCGCCGAAAGTGCTTGACACAGCTGCTTGTCCGGATCTTCGGGCAGGCTATCGGCCCGCCACCCGACGAAATCGTCGGGGCGGACAAGAAGTGCTGCTTCGGGTGCGAGCCCGGTCCTCGCAGCCCACTGGCCGTCGACGTCAACGACGTCGCCGTCGGTGCCGATGCGATGCACGGTGACCGGCACGCCGAGCGTCGAGGACGCGAAAGCGGCGCTGGCGCACCACGGAGCTCCGGCATCCCCGGCCAGCAGCGTGAATCCGGGTCCCAGCAGATCCAGGGTCGAAATGCGGTCGTCGCCCCGGCACACCCATGCGTGCGGGACGCGGGTGCCGGGTTGGCCGCGCAACTCATCGACAAGGTGGATGGCGGGGTCAGTCGTCACCGGATCGCCGGACACCACCGCGGCAGATCGGTATTGGTAGCCGATGAGCACATCGAACATCGGCGCCTCTTCAACGGCCGGTAAACCCGGTGTTTCGCGGCTCAACCCGAGCATGGGCAGCGACGGTCCGATCAGCGACTGCCTGGCGTTGAAGCTCCCTACCGGGTGGCGTTCGGCCTGGAAAGTGTCGAGCAATGGCGGTTCTGCGGCGCCGTCGATGACTGCGGCGAACTTCCATGCCAGGTTGTGCGCACTCTGGATCGCGGTGTTGGCGCCGCCGGCCTTGAGCGGGGGCATGGTGTGCGCCGAGTCGCCGACGAGAAAGATTCGCCCGCACCGGAATTGGTCCGCGACCTGCTCGTAGGGCTGCCAGGGAGCGACCTGCAGGATCTCGATGTCGATGTCTTCGCCGACGGCGTCGAGAATCATTTCGCGGCAGCGTTGCGGGGTGAACTGCGCAGCCGTTTCGCCCTTGTCGGGATAGTAGGTGGTGATGAACATGCCGCGGTCGTCGTCGATGGCCAGGAACAGCCCTTGCACCGAGGGATTTTCGATTTGCACCGCGTCCCCGTCCCCGAGCCGCGGGACAAAGGCGCGCCATGGGCCGCGGAAGTAGGCGAACACGACGTAGATCGGCACCGCGCCGTAGCCGGAGGTGGGTAGGCCGAGTGTCTGGCGGACCGGGCTGTGCATACCGTCGGCCGCGACGAGATAGTCGGCACGAACCGTCTCGAGTTCGTTGGTGTCAAGATCGCGCAGCACGGCGGTCACCGCCGACTCATCCTGTTCGAACGACATCAGCTCCGTGCCATAGCGCGCCTCGCTGCCATGTTCGCGGGTGTACGCCAGCAGGATCGGTTCCAGCTCGCTCTGCGGGCAGTACTGAGCGGCGGGCTCCGGGCTGAGCTCGGCCATGCCGGAGAAGATGGCGTCGACGTCCAGCCCCGGTCGCTCGTCCGTGCTGTTGAGCGTCGACCTCACGACCACTGAGGAGACACCCGCGGCGACCGCGTGCACCTGGTCCTGGACGCCGAGTCCGCGAAGGACCTCCAGGCTGCGGAAGCTCAAGTTGCGGGCTTTCGGATAGATGAAGACCTCACGCCGCTTCTCCACCAGAAGCGACGGGATGCGGTATTTCGCCAGCAGTGCGGACGTGGCGAGCCCTCCGACGCCGGCACCGGCAATGAGCACGGGGATACGACTGACAGTCATGCGATCGCCCTCTCCGTTGGCGAATCTAGACGGAACTGATTAGTTCCGTGTACGGGCGATTCTGCGCCGCGAAGCGGGATAACGCAAGTGCGTTAGCTGCCGGTGGACCCGGTCGCCAGCGGCAGGATGACACCCTCGAGGAGCCGCCTGACGAAGACCCGATCGATCGGCCGGCCCGTGATCGCCCTCAGCACGTTCAATCCCAGCGCGGCGTCGGTGATCAAGGCGATGTCTCGGCCTGCGGGGATTTCGCCACGGGCCACGGCGTCCGTCGAGCATCACGCCGATCATCCGGCGCGGTTGCGATAGCACCAGTTCGTCGAGGGCCGCCGCCAGAACAGGATCGTGGGTGGCAGCCGTGGCCACGCCGATGACCACCTTCATCGATCCCCACCTCGGCCTCATCCATGTTGGGAACGATCGCGACCAGCGCGTCGATGTCACCGCGAAGGCTGCCGGTGTTGGGCGGCTGCACCGAGCCGATGCTGCGTCGCCAGTGGGCGATCGCATCGGCCACCACCGCGGCCTTTGACGGCCAGCGGCGATAGATCGCCGCCTTACCGACCCGGGCACGGGACGCGACGTCGTCCATGCTCATCTGGTCGTAGCCGCTGGCGGCGAGCCCCGCGAGCACCGCGTCCAGGATTGCCCCGTCCAGCGATCGATCGAAGCGGGCCGGATTGCGTGCGCGTTGGCGCCGCGGCGCGCGCCGGTCTGCGGTGCCGCCGGTGTCTCGGGTGCCGGGTCGCCGTCTTGTCGCTCACTACTCGGAACACTACAGTTCCGTGCCGCGCGGCCCAGCAGCACGGGCTGCGTTATCTGATCGGCAGTCCGGTGATCGCCCTGCCCATGACGAGCCGCTGGATTTCACTGGTGCCCTCGAAGATGGTGAAGATCTTCGCGTCCCTGTGCATCCGCTCGACGGGGTAGTCACGGGTATATCCGTTGCCGCCGAGGATCTGGATGGCCTCATCGGTGACGTAGACGGCGGTTTCGCTGGCCACGAGTTTGGCCATCGATCCTTCTGCGGCGGTAAAGGGCTTGTTGTTTCGTGCCATCCAGCCGGCGCGCCACACCAGCAGCCGCGAGGAATCGATGCGTGTCTTCATGTCGGCCAGCTTGAACGCGATCGCCTGAAAGTCGGCGATCTTGCGCCCGAACTGTTCTCGCTGTTGTGCGTAATCCAACGCGTACTCATACGCTGCCCGGGCAACCCCGAGTGCCATCGCGCCGACACTGGGGCGAGTCCGTTCGAATGTCTTCATCGCCGCTTGCCCTGCGGCACGTTCGCCTTCGCGGCTGCGGGCGACTCGCTCGTCGAACTTGTCCTTGCCGCCGACGATGAGACGACCGGGGATCCGGACGTCCTCGAGAATCACCTCGGCGGTGTGTGAGGCGCGGATTCCGTGTTTCTTGAACTTCTGTCCTTGTTTGAACCCCGGCGTATTCGGCGGGATGATGAACGTGGCCTGTCCGCGGCTGCCGAGATCGGGGTGGACCGACGCAACAACGATGTGCACGTTGGCAATTCCGCCGTTGGTGGCCCAGGTCTTCACACCGTTGAGCACCCACTCGTCGTTGGCTTCGTCGTAGCGGGCCCGGGTGAGGATGGCGCCCACATCGGAGCCCGCACCCGGTTCCGATGAACAGAACGACGCGAGCAGCGGATCCTCCGGGGTGCCGAACATCTGCGGAAGCCATTCGCCGAGCTGTTCGGGTGTGCCGTTGGCGGCAAGTGATGCGGCGGCCAACCCGGTGCCAAGGATCGATAGGGCGATTCCGGCGTCGCCCCAGAACATCTCCTCGAACACGGCCAGCATCCCGAGGCCGGTTGGTTCGGCGGCTTGCGTCGCGAACAACTCCATGGAGTAGAGGCCGACCTTGGCCGCCTCCTGGATGATCGGCCACGGGGTTTCCTCGCGCTCATCCCACTCCGCAGCCGCGGGGCGCACGACGGTGGCCGCGAACTCGTGGACCCAGTCCCGAACCTGGATCACGTCTTCGGACAGTTCAAGGGAAAACGACACAGCTATTCGTCCTTTCTGGGCGCAGTAGAGAGCGCCCACTTCGGTGAACGACTGTACACTCAGATCCAGTGCGCCGGAACAGCGCGCGGCTGTGGATTGCCTCACGTAGCACCTTCAGCGGCCGAGGAGTCGCCGGACTAGTGGCCGCCGCCACCCACCTCGGCCGGCAGCGGAGGCGGCAACGGTGTCGTCGGCGTTGACGGCGTGGACGGAGTTGTTGTCGGAGTTGTAGTCGGATTTGTGGTGGGCGTTGTTGTGGCAGTCGACATCGGAGTTGTCGTCGGAGTCGTCGGAGTCGTCGGCGTTGCGCGCGGGGGCGTCCCGGCGGTTCCCGGCGTGTGGAAGTCCACCATCGGTTCCTCGCGAGTCACCGTGTTGCCCGCGCTGACTACCAAAGACTTCGACGTCACCGTGTAGGTGATTCCGTCGTTGTCGGCGACGTATCCATCGCCGGATTGCGACGCGGGCACGGTCAGCGTGGCGCCGTCGCTGACCCGCACGCCGCGATATTCATATTGACCGCCCGCCGTCTTGCAGATCGCCAGCCGCGAGGTTTGCGTGCTGCCGAAGACGACCGCAGTGTCCGGTGCAGTACACCGCGCGGTGGAATCGAGGTAACCCTGGCCGTCCGCGGCGGGCGCAGCGGTGGCCGATGGCACCCCGATGGCGAGCAGCGCAAACCACGCCGCCGCGGCAACGATCAGGCGGGGCGGGCAAACCCTAGGCGAGGACATCAGATTCCACCAGACCACGGCCGTGCTACTTACCCGAGCGTCGAAGCCGAGACACGACGCCAACGTAGATCAGTGAGACATCCGAGCCCGTCAGGCTCGCGCGGCAATTACCGCCTACGGAATGGGATTGTCCTGATCGTCGGTTTCGGATGCCCGGTGGGCGAGGTCGTGCCCTTCCCCGACTGGAGTGCAGCCCGCGGTGCAATCCTGCATCACGATGGGCCTGGTCTCGCCCTGTACCACCCGCCACCGCCAGGTCGTCTCAACAATTTTGAGATCGGCCGGAATCGCGTCACGCGCGCTGACATCGCAGTGCATCGTGCGGGTAGAGCTGTCGCAGGTTTCCAGAAGGATCTCGCGCTCGGTGATGCCGAGCGGGTTGCGGATCAGCTTGACCCCGAAACGGTCGATCTTGCCGTGGGCCGTCAGCCGTTCGGCGATGCTCGCCAGCACCGTCTCGTCGGCTGCGCTCAGCGGCGCCGTCGAGCCGAACTCTGCCGGCGCGGCGAACTCCAGGCCGATGACGGGAACCTCGGAGTCGGGATCGGCGTCGAAGCGGATCCCGATCGCGCTCAACCCGTGCTCGGGGAAGTCGGCACGCTCGGCTGGCGCCGTCTCGGTCTTTGCCCGTTCCGGGATGGCGCGCTCGACGAACACCTCTCCCGCGCGCGGCTCAAAGTGCTTGTGAAGCAGCCAGATCGCGAATCGCTGCCACGCATCGGTGGTCGCGAGGTACTCGCCCAGCTCGGTGAGGCAGGCACGGTCGTCGTCGGTCAAGATGCCAACGTCGGTGGCATCCATGTCGCGCAGCGACTCGTAATCCTCAACACTGTGATCCCGCATCATCAGCATCGCTACTCTCCCTATTCACACTGAGCTGTCAAAGAGCTTCGGTTGGCGAAATCGTAACAACGAAGGCCTCATTGGGCGACGGATTGCCGGCTTCACAGCGACTTCGCAGGACGACCCCGGCCGGCTGGCCGGCTAGTGAGTTCGCGCCGCTACGCTCGCGGTGCCGACTGCCCGAACTGAAGGTGGTGCAGGTGTGCGTACACACCGTCGAGCGCCAGTAACTCGGCGTGCGTTCCGTCCTCGGCCACCACGCCGTCCTGGACGACGAGAATCCGGTCGGCGTCACGGATCGTGCTCAATCGATGCGCGATGATGATGACGGTCTTGCCCTGCATGAGTCGTTGCAGGCCCTCGATCACCAATGCTTCGGACTCGGCATCCAGTGCCGCTGTCGGTTCATCGAGGATCAGTATCGGGCTGTCGCGGATGAAGGCGCGGGCTATCCCGATGCGCTGGCGCTGACCACCCGAGAGCGTCAAACCTCTGTCGCCGACACAACTGTCGTAGCCCTGCGGCATCCGCATGATGAACTCGTGCGCGTTGGCCAGTTTGGCTGCGGCGACGATGTCTTCCTGCGTTGCGCCTGGCCGGCCGAAGGCGATGTTCTCGGCGACGGTGCCCCGGAAGAGCACGGTGTCCTGCAGGACGAAACCGATCTGTTGGCGCATCGGGTGCAGCTTGTAGTTGCAGATATCCACGCCGTCGATCTTGATGGTGCCGGAGTCGGTATCGCGGAACCGCGGGACGAGGCTGACGACCGTGGACTTGCCGCTGCCAGTGGGACCGACGATCCCCACCGTCTGGCCCGGCGCGATCGTGAAACTGATATCGCGCAGCACCGGCGCGGCCGCGTCGTAGCCGAAAGCCACATGCTCGAAAACGATCTCGCCCTTAAACCGCTGCGGATCGATGGCCGTTGGGCGCTCGGGGACCACCCAGTCGGCCTCGAGGATCGCCCGGATCCGCTCGAACCCCACCGAGACCGCGGCGATGGAGTTGCTCATCACCGCGAGTTCACGTATCGGTTGGAAAAATTTCGCCAGATATGCAAGAAAGACGGTCAGCGTCCCGGCGGTCATCACACCGGCCAGGATGAGCGAAGCACCGCGCCAGAGCACGACGCCCGTACAGAGCGCTACCGCAAGGCCCACCACCGGCGACAGCAGCGACGAGACACGTCTGGCTTTGAGCCATGCCATCACGGTCTCTTCGCTGGCCCGAACCATGCGCTGCTCCTCGAGGTCTTGACGATCGAAGGCCTGAACCACCTCGATGCCCTCAAGTCCCTGCTGGAGCGTGGACATCAGCTCGGACTGGCGTTTGCGGACCTCCCGGGTCGCTACTTTGATGAGCGAGTTGACGCGCCACACAAAGAAGCCGAGGAAAGGCGTCACCGCTATAGCGATGAGAGCGAAATCCCAACGCAGCCCGAACATCACGAAAACCATTCCGAGGATGGTGAACGTGTCGGTGACGATGTTCAGCGTCTGTACGGACGCAAAACTCTGAATCGTTTGAACGTCGGTCATGATCGTGCTGAGGATCGTGCCGACGCGGGTCTGGTCATAGAAGCCAAGCGAAAACTCCTGCAGGCGATGAAATATCCGCACCCGCAGGTCGTTGGCCACTTTCTGGCCGAGGCTTTCGGTGGCGTAGTTCGAGACATAGAAGGCGATACCGGCAACGAACGCGATCAACACGGTCACGATCCCGGCCGCCGCGGCGATGTGCCCTTTGCTCTCACCGCCCAGCATCGGTAGCAGCCAGTTGATCCATTGCGGCGGACGGTGGTTTCCGACGACGTTGTCCAGGATTACCTTCAGCGGCCACGGTGCGGCCAGGCTCATCGCGGTCTGCACCAGCATCGTGGCCAGGATCGGCCCCCAGACTCCAGCGATACGGTCGAAGCAATTCCGCGATCAGACGCACCATCACGGCCTCCTCCTCATAGCAGGCAGGTGCAGATCTTCTCCCAGTCACCCGCTGCCTCACAATGTTCGCAGGGAAGGTCGATACTCACCCCGTGGAGACCTTCAAGCCGTCGATCGACTGGCACAGCGAACTTGTCCACTCCGCGGTGTGGATCGGCAACGCCTGGACGATCACCGCCGCCTGCGTGGTGTTGATCGCGGGCTTGCTCATCCGCTTCAGCAGTTGGGGGCGGCAATTCTGGGCAATCACGGGCGCCTACTTCGCCGGCACAGCGAGCGTGCGCGTGTGGGCCGTGGTCGCGATCCTGCTGCTATCGGTGATGATCGAGGTGCGCATCGACGTGCTGATGAGCTACTACTCCAACGACCTGTACTCGGCGCTGCAAGTCGCCTTCCAGGGCGCGGGCGCACACAGCACGCGGCAACGAAATTCCGGCATTCACGGGTTTTGGATGGCAATCGTTGTTTTTTCGATCCTGGCGATCGTTCGTCTTGTCCGAATCTTGTTCGACACCTATTTGACTCAACGCTTCATCGTCAGCTGGCGGGTCTGGTTGACCGATCGTCTCACCACGGACTGGCTTCGCGGTCGTGCCTACTACCGCGGCCGGTTCACCGATGCCCGCATCGACAATCCCGATCAGCGCATTCAGCAGGACATCGACGTCTTCACCACCGGGGTCGGCACCGGCCCCAACATCCCCTCCTACTACTCGACGAGCATGCTGCTGTTCGGAGCGGTCAGGTCGGTTGTCTCGGTGGCGTCGTTCACGCTGATCCTGTGGAAGCTCTCGGGGCCGCTCAGCGTGTTCGGACTCATGATCCCGAAAGCATTGTTCTGGACCGTGCTCACCTATGTGCTGATCGCATCGATCGTCGCCTTCCGGATCGGTCACCCGCTGATCCGGCTCAGCTTCCGCAACGAACAGACCAACGCCGCGTTCCGCTATGCCCTTGTCCGGCTGCGCGACAGCGCGGAGGCTATCGCCTTCTACCGCGGTGAACGCGCCGAGCGCGGGCAACTCGACGGACGATTCGGCGCCGTCATCGCCAACTATCGCCGGTACGTTCGACGGACCATCGGCCTGATTTGTTGGAACTTCTCACTCACCCAGGTGATTGTTCCGTTACCGTTCGTGCTCCAGGCGCCGCGCCTGTTCGCCGGCGCCATCAAACTGGGCGACGTCACCCAGTCGGCGACCGCGTTCGGCAAGATCGAAAGTGGTTTGTCCTTCTTCCGCAACGCCTACACCCAGTTCGCCAGCTACGACGCCGCGATCATCCGGCTGTACGGCCTCGTCGAGGCCAACGATCGCGCCCGCCAACTACCATCCGTGATCACCGAGCCGAGCCCGGACGACTCGATCGAACTAGACGGCGTCGAGGTCCGCACGCCCGCCGGTGACCGGCTGATCGATGCCCTCGATCTGCGTCTGCAGCGCGGCGAGTCGCTGGTGATCACCGGGCCGTCGGGCAGCGGCAAGACCACTTTGATGCGCAGCCTCGCCGAGTTGTGGCCCGCCGCCACCGGCCGCTGGTACACACCCTCCGGCGGCGGAAACGATGTTCGTCTCACAGCTGCCTTACGTGCCGCTTGGCGATCTGCGGGCAGCGGTGTCGTATCCGGCCCGGCCCGGCGACATCGGCGACGCCCGGCTGCGCGAGGTACTGGAGCAGGTGTCCTTGGCCCACCTGCGTGACCGACTCGACGAGGAGCGGGACTGGGCCAACACGCTCTCACCCGGTGAGCAGCAACGCATAGCGTTCGCCCGTGTCCTGCTGACCAGGCCAAAGGTCGTCTTCCTCGACGAAGCCACCTCGGCGCTCGACGAGGGTCTGGAGTTCGCCATGTACCAGCTCATGCGCACCGAGCTACCCGACACCATCGTGGTCAGCATCGGCCACCACCGCACGGTCGAACAGCATCACCAACGCCACCTGGAACTGCTCGGAGATGGTGCGTGGCGGCTGGGATCCGTCACTTCGGCGCACTGACGGCCGGCGCTACCGCCGCTGCCGGCGCAGCGTCCCGGCCGCGGACCGGACGGTGTCGGTGACCGTCTTGATCAACGGGCTGTCGAGTTTCCAGCACTGCCAGAACAGCGGCACATCAAGATGAAGATCGGCCACGTGGACGAAGGTGCCGTGGGCCAGGTCCGGTGCGGCTAACTGCTCGGGATACATTCCCCAGCCGAGCCCGGCCCGAACCGCTGCCCCAAACCCTTCGGCGGTGGGCACGTAGTGGACAGGCCGAGGAACCGCGCGCCGAAAGGTCTTGCGCACCAGCATGTCCTGTAGCGCATCATCGTGGTTCCACGCTATCGACGGGGCCGCTGCGACGGCCTCGCGGGTGAACCCATCTGAAAGATAGCGGTCGAGATAGGCCGTACTGGCCACCGGCAAATAACGCATCACACCCAAGTGACTGCACCCGGCAGCCGGGCACCGGGATACGTTCGGTGGTGACCGCGCCCATCACCGCGCCCTCGCGCAGTAGCCGTGCGGAGTGATCCTGGTCCTCGATGCGGATATCGAAAAGGAGGTCGGGTAGTTCGGCGAGCACAGCGGTGAACCACGTCGACATCGAATCGGCGTTGACGGCGATCGCGATGCGGAGGAGTTCTGCCGATCCGCCTGTCGTCTCGGCCAGCGCCTCTGACTCCAGCAATGCCGTCTGGGCGGCCAACCGCAGCAGCGGTATACCGGCCGTTGTTGCTCGACAGGGTTTTTCGCGCACTACCAAGACTTGGCCGACCCGCTGTTCGAGGGTCTTGATACGTTGGCTGATGGCCGAGGGCGTCACGTGCAGCCACTCGGCCGCCGCATCGAAACTGCCTGACTCGATCACCGCTGCCAAGGCGGCCAGCTGAGGTGCGTCCAGCCGTGCCGCCGAGTCGTGACGCATCCGCTCATCATCCGCCATCGAGAAGCCGCCACGGATGCTCCGGGAGCAATCGCTCGGTACGGTCCTGGACCGTACCGGTGCAACAGTTCTATGGTGGGAGCGTGACCCGGACTGCCGATTGCGTTGCGGAGTCCTCGCGGTGGTCGCCGCGGGAGACCGAGTTGCTTGCCGTGACGTTGCGGTTGCTGCAAGAACACGGGTATGACCGGTTGACGTTGGACGCGGTCGCGACCACGGCCCGCGCCAGCAAGGCCACGGTGTACCGGCGCTGGCCGACGAAGGCCGAATTGGTGCTGGCCGCCTTCATCGAAGGCTGCCGCCAGGCCGCTGTCCCCCCCGACACCGGCACACTTCGCGGCGATTTGGTGCAGGTCGGCAAGCTGAGTCTGCCAGCAGGCCGGCGACCACGCAGGCACCATGCGCGCGGTGCTGGTCGAGGTGTCGCGCAACCCCGCGCTCAACGACGCGTTTCAGCACGAGTTCATCGACCAGCGGCGAGCGCTGATCCACCACATCCTGCAGCAAGCCGTCGACCGCGGTGAGATCGACGCCGCTGCCATCAGCGACGAACTCTGGGACCTGCTTCCCGGCTACCTCATATTCCGGTTCCTCACGCCTAGCCGGCCCCCTACACATCACACCGTGCAGGTGCTCGTCGACGACGTCATCATCCCAAGCCTTACCCGACCCACGCGGTAGGCCGGATCGGCCACCGCTTCGCCGACAGGACATCCGCTGAACAAGTGCTCGGGGGCCGACTTGCACTCCCACCATCCCTTGAACAGTCCGGTCCCGTACCGTACTGTCAGACCAGTCGGTCCCCACCCTCAGCGCAGGAAGGTTCGCCTAAGCCCCAGTGATCATGTCACCGGTTATCGAAAGGCTGACGGGTGAAGAGGATTTCGATTAGCAGCCTGGTCAGGCGTGGATGGACGGTGCTGGTCGCCGTGGCAGTGGTGGCGGTGGCGGGGTTTGCCGTGTATCGGCTGCACGGCGTCTTCGCCGCTCACAACAAGAAGCCGACCGCCAGCGCCTTTTCGAATGAGATTGTTCCTTTCAACCCCAAACATGTGGTCCTCGAGGTGTTCGGCGCACCGGGCACCGTGGCGACGATCAACTATCTGGATGTCAAAGCACAGCCGCAGCATGCTGACAACGTGGCCCTGCCGTGGTCGTACGACGTCACCACAACCGATCCGGCAGTGTTCGTTAACGTTGTGGCTCAAGGTAATAGCGATTCGATCGGCTGTCGGATCATCATCGACGGCCAGGTTAAAGACGAGAGAACAGTCAACACGTTGAACGCCTACGCCTATTGCCTGGACAAGTCGGGATGAGCGATCAGGACGTCTCACGCCGGTCGTTTACGGACAGGTTCGCGCAGACGATCCGCTGGCTCTCGGTGCCGATCGTGCTGTTCTGGCTGGCCGTCGCCGCGATCACCAATGTTCTCGTTCCGCAGCTGGAGACGGTCGGTGAAGCCCACAACGTGGCGCTGAGCTCTCCCGATGCACCGTCGCTGCAGGCATTCAAACGCATCGGCCAGGTGTTCCACGAGTTCAATTCCGACAGCGCGGCGATGGTCGTGCTGGAGGGCGACCAGCCGCTTGGGACCGACGCGCACCACTACTACGACAACCTGATCCAGCGCATTTCAGCCGACCACAAGCATGTCCAGCACATCCAGGACTTCTGGGGTGACCCGCTGACGGCGGCAGGCTCACAGAGCAGCGACGGCAAGGCTGCTTACGTCCAAGTATTTCTCGCCGGCAATCAAGGCGAGGCGTTGTCGCTGCGAATCTGTCGACGCGGTGCGTGACATCGTGGACCACACGCAGGCACCCCCGGGTGTCAAGGCGTATGTCACCGGCGCGGCACCGCAAGTCGCCGACCAATTCGAAGTGGGCAACAAAGGCACCACGAAGGTCACCACGTTAACCATCGTGGTGATCGCAATAATGTTGCTTCTGGTCTACCGCTCACTGGTCACCACGATTCTGGTGCTGGTCACCGTCCTCGTCGAAATGGCCGCAGCCCGTGGGATTGTGGCGTTTCTGGCCAACTCCGGGATCATCGGACTGTCGACATACTCGACGAATATCCTCACGCTGCTGGTCATCGCGGCCGGCACCGACTACGCGATCTTCGTCCTTGGCCGCTATCACGAAAACCGCGGCGCCGGGCAGGACCGCGAAGCCGCTTTCTACGACATGTACCGCGGGACCTCCCATGTCGTCTTGGGGTCGGGGCTGACGATCGCCGGCGCGGTCTACTGCCTGAGCTTCACCCGACTTCCGTATTTTCAAAGCCTCGGCATTCCGGCCGCGATCGGTGTGCTCGTGGCACTGGTGGCCGCGCTCACCCTGGCGCCCGGCCGTGCTGACCATCGGCAGCCGCTTCGGCCTGTTGGAACCCAAGCGCAGAGCCAGGACGCGGGGATGGCGACGAATCGGCACCGCCATCGTCCGCTGGCCCGGACCCATTCTCGTGGTGACCTGCGCGGTGGCCCTGATCGGTCTGCTCGCCCTGCCCAGCTACAAGACGAGCTACGACGTCGGCTCCTACATGCCCGGCAGCGCACCGTCCAACGTCGGTTACGCAGCCGCCGAGCGGCACTTCTCGAAGGCCCGGCTCAATCCCGAACTGCTGATGATCGAGGCCGACCATGATCTGCGGAATCCAGCAGACATGATCCTGCTGGAGAGAGTGGCCAAGGCCGTCTTCCACACGCACGGCATCGACCAGGTGCAGTCCATCACCCGCCCGCTGGGAACCCCGCTGGACCACTCGTCGATCCCGTTTCAAATCAGCGCGGGAAACACCGGGCAGATCGAAAACCTCAAATACCAGCAAGACCGCGCCGCCGACCTGCTCAAACAGGTCGCCGAGATCGACAAGACGATCGGCATTCTGCGGCAGCAGTATGGCCTGCAGCAGCAGAGCGCCGCCGCCACGCACGAGCAGGTTGAGGCGTTTCACCAGACCGTCGCCGTGACGCAGGACCTGCGCGACAAGATCGCCAATTTCGACGACTTCTTCCGGCCGCTGCGCAACTACTTCTACTGGGAGCCACACTGTTTCGACATCCCGATCTGCTGGGCGCTGCGATCCATCTTTGATGCGCTCGACGGGATCGACGCGCTCACCGATCAGTTCGGGCAAATGTCACGGCGAGTCTGGACAAGTTGGATTCGCTGCAGCCGAAACTGCTGGCGCTGATCCCGCCGCAGATCAACACCCAACAAACCAATCGCGACCTGACGATGACGAACTACGCCACCCAGTCGGGAATCTATGACCAGACCGAGGCCGCGCTGCAAAACGCGACCGCGATGGGGCAAGCCTTCGACGCCGCCAAAAACGACGACTCCTTCTACCTGCCGCCGGAGGCATTCAGCAACGCCGAATTCCTGCGCGGCCTAAAACTGTTCCTCTCGCCCGACGGCAAGGCCGCTCGCATGATCATCACCCACGATGTCGATCCCGCCACCCCTGAGGGCATCTCGCACATCGACGCGATCAGACCACGCTGCCCAGGAGGCCATCAAGGGAACACCGTTGGCGGGCGCCAAGATCTACCTCGGCGGCACCGCATCGACCTACAAAGACATCCAAGACATGGCCAAATACGACCTGATGATCGCCGGCATCGCCGCGCTCAGCCTGATCATGCTCATCATGATGTTCATCACCCGAAGCCTGGTCGCCGCGCTGGTGATCGTTGGCACCGTGGCGCTGTCGTTGGGCGCCTCGTTCGGGCTGTCGGTGCTGGTCTGGCAGGACATCCTGGGTATCCCGTTGTACTGGGTCGTGCTGGCGCTGGCCGTGATCCTGCTGCTGGCAGTGGGATCCGACTACAACCTGCTGCTGATCTCCCGGTTCAAGGAAGAGATCGGCGCCGGACTCAACACCGGCATCATCCGTGCCATGGCAGGCACCGGCGGGGTTGTCACCGCCGCCGGCGTGGTGTTCGCCTTCACCATGTCCTCCTTCGTGTTCAGCGATCTACGGGTGCTCGGTCAGATCGGGACGACCATCGGCCTTGGCCTGCTGTTCGACACGCTGATCGTGCGCTCGTTCATGACCCCGTCCATCGCGGCGCTTCTCGGGCGCTGGTTCTGGTGGCCGCAACGCGTGCGCCCGCGCCCGGCAAGCCAGATGCTGCGCGCCTACGGACCGCGCCCGGCGGTTCGTCAGCTGCTCCTGTGGGAGGACGACTGACCCGCGGCCTTGTTATTGGTTGACCAGGAGATCCAGGCCGGCCAGTGGGCCACCGGGCTGCTGCATGCGGCCGCCCTCGTCGAGCCCGCCGAGATCGATCGCCGCAAAGCCGAGTTCGGTGATCAGGTGTTGCACCGTCTGCTTGGATGCCAGGTCGTCACCGGAGACGAACAACACCCGCGTCGCCTCGTCCTGTCGCGGCCCTTTCTCGAAGTTCGCCATGGTGATCGTGTTGAACGCCTTGACCACCCGCGCCCCAGGTGCGTGCTCGGCGACGATGACGCTGGCGCTTCGGCCCTGAAGGTCAGCGAGCTGCAGCGGGTCGAAGCTGACGAATGGGTTCGTAGCGTCGACGAGGATTCGGCCCTGCCAATCGGCTAGCGGATCGAGCGTGTCCGATATTGCGGACCAGGGCACCGCGAGCAACACCAGGTCTGCGGCGGCGGCTTCGGTCACCGAGGCCGCCTCGGCGCCGATGCCTTGGGCGACCGGTGTCAGGGCCTGCGGGCCTCGGGCGCTGGAAAGCTTCACGCGGTGGCCCGCGCCGATCAGCTGGCGCCCCACCGCCAGGCCGACGTGCCCTGCACCGAGGATTCCGATTTGCATTGTCTCTCCTGGAAGTCGGGCCTGATCAGCGTACGAGGACGGTGCGGCCGTCGGTGTTGTTGCGGCTCGGATTGACCGCGTCGGCGACCTGGTCGAAGGATAGGGTGCGGTACACATGGCTGCGCAGACGGTGCGAGGCGACCTTGAAGAGGAGGTCCGCGAGCTTGTGCCCGCTCGGAGCGACGATTGTCGGAACATACCCGGCGCCACGCGTGGCCGGAGTTGACAGGTCGGTGACGGAGGTGAACCTCCCGCCCGGCCGCACCGCGCCGGCGACGAGGGAACGGTCTCCGGCGATGTGAATGGCGGTGTCGGCGCCGCCGGCAAAAACGTCGCGCACCTTCTGAATTGATTGGGTGGCGGTTGCGTCCTCCGGAATGACGACGTCGGCGCCGAGCTCCCAGGCCAGGTCGGCCTGCTCGGGGAGGGTGACTGCCGCGACGACGGCACCGCGTGCTTTCGCCAGTTGTAGCGCGAATCCGCCGACCCCACCTACCGGGCCGTGGATAACCATGTTGCCCAGATTTGCCCGCCAAGCACGTTGACTGCGTCGAGCGCCGTCACCCCGGCCAGGCCCACACCGGCGGCTTGCGCGACGTCGACACCGTCGGGCACAGGAGCAAGCGAACTTGCCGGAACCGCCACCTTTTCGGTGAAGGTGCCTGGCTGCCCCAACGCTTGCGGCGCCAGAGCCCCCGCCACGTACGTCCCGACATCGATGTAGTCCACGTCGTCGCCGACGGCGGCAACCCTGCCCACGAAGTCGCGACCGAGCAGCACGGGAGCGAGCTGAGCTGTCGGACCGATGTGGCGCCCGCGAACCGCGGCGCGGTCGAAGTCGTTCACCGAAGCGGCCATCACCTCGACAACGACGCCGCCGGGTGCGGCGATTGGTTCGCCGACGTCGAACAGGCGGGGCATGAAGTCCGGCCCGGTCACTCCAACTGCCTTCATCGCTGACCCCTCTCCGGGCTGCGCCCATTCGGTCCCATGCGGGGTTAAACAATTAAGTGATGTCAACATTCCCGGTTCAACGATTAAGTAGAATGAGGACATGAGTACTTCGCACACGGTTCGGTGGCTAGACGCACAGGAACAGCAGGTCTGGGCGCAGCTGTCGACGATGATCCTGCGGTTGCAGCCGGTATTGAGCGCACAGCTGCAGCGCGAGTTCGGTATCAGCCAGTTCGAGTACTTGATGTTGGCGCGTCTGTCGGAGGCGCCCGGATCGATGCTGCGGATGAGCGTGCTCGCCACGACCACCGGTAGCTCGCTGCCGCGGTTGTCCCAGGCCGTCGGCCGCCTGGAAAAACGCGGCTGGATATCACGGCAGGCAGACGAGCAGAACAGTCGCTATACAGTTGCGGTTCTGACCCCCGAGGGACTTCGCCGGCTCGAAGAAGCCGCCCCCTCGCACGTCGAGTCGCAGTACGCCAGTTCGTTTTCGACCGCTTGACGTCGGACCAGGCTCGCCAGCTAGGCGCGATCTGCCAGCGCATTCTCGACGGACTGCCCCCAGACGACAGCTGGCCCAGCACCCCACGGTGCTGAGCCGCCTTCGCGGGCCGCAACGTCTCTGCGCGACGCTGCGTCCTCCCCCACGTGGTGTAGATCACTCTGCTGTCCCGGAATCGCTGGTCCGGCCGCCCACTTGTAAGGGGTAGGCCGTCACTTAAACATTGAAGTGACAGTGAACGGGAACAAGGAAGAGGAACAGCCATGAGCACCGTCACACCCCTGGTAGTGAGAATGGGCAGGTTGACCGTCCGCGCAGCACTGTCCACGATTTTCGCCGCGCTCGCCGTGGCAGCGATCCTCGCCGGCTCGCTGGCCGCCCCGACCCCCAAGGCGTCTGCCGCCGCCGACTCCTGCTCTGCCGTCGAGGTCGTCTTCGCCCGCGGCACGAATGAAGCACCCGGTGTCGGCGCCACCGGCCAAGCGTTCGTCGACGCGCTCAACGCCCGCCTACCAGGCAAAACGGTCGACGTGTATGCGGTGAACTACCCGGCATCGTTGGACTTCGGACAAACTGCCGACGGAATCGTCGACGCCAGCAACAAGATCCAGGCGATCGCGGCGAGCTGCCCGACCACCAAGATCGTGCTCGGCGGTTACTCCCAGGGCGCCGCACTAGCCGGCTACACCACCACCGATGCCGTCCCCGCCGGATTCGACCTGCCAGCCGGTATCACCGGCCCGATGCCTGCCGCGGTCGCCTCGCACGTCGCGGCGGTGGTGCTGTTCGGAACGCCCGATTCCTGGTTCATGAACCTGGTGGCCCACAGCGCACCGCCCATCACCATCGGCCAGGCCTACGCGGCGAAGACCCTTCAGCTGTGTGCAACCGGCGACCCGGTCTGCTTCCCCGGTGGCCTTGACCGGTCCGCGCACAGCTCCTACAAGGACAACGGAATGGCCGACCAGGCAGCCGACTTCGTCGCCCGCCAGTTGATCGCTCCCGCCCCCGCGGCGACGGTGCAGCAGACGGCAGGAGAGGTCGGCGCCAGCCAGAGCACCGACCAGCCGGGTAACTGAATACAACGTTCACCACGCAACCGGTGGTGACCGACCAACGGCCGGGAGTGAGTCCCCAAGACCATGGCTCTTTTAGCGGGGGGGAGCCTTGTTCAGAGCGCAACTTCGATCAATCGCGGGCCGCGTTCGCGCATCGCGCGCTCGAACTGGTCGCTGAACTCCTCGACCGTGTGCGCGCGACTGGCTTCGACGCCGAGGCCGGCGCCCAGGCTCAGCCAATCGAGCGTCGGATCGTGCAAGTCGAGCATGGATAGCGCCGTGGGCCCGGGGTGTTCGACGCCCACTCGCATCAATTCGATATTGAGGATCGCGTAGGAGTGATTGGCGAAGATCACCGTTGTGACATCGAGGTTTTCGCGCGCCTGCGTCCACAAAGCCTGCAAGGTGTACATGGCGCCGCCATCGCCCTGCAGGCACACCACCTTGCGATCCGGGCATGCGACGGCGGCACCGGTGGCCACCGGGATCCCTTGTCCGATGGAACCACCGGTGAGCGCGAGAAGATCGTGAGGGGCTGAGTGCGCGGTGGCCTCGCCCAGACCAACCCCGGAGGTGCTGGCTTCGTTGGAGATGATCGCCTGCTCGGGGAGCAGGCGCCCGATCACCTGCACGGCGGTGACGGAGTCGAGCCGCCCGGTGGGGAGATCAGGAAGCTCGAGCGGGGCGAGCGCGGCCGGCTCCCGGGTTGCGCCGAGCGCCTCGGCGAGGGACTGCAGCGCGGCTACCGCGTCTTCGTGGGGGTGGGCCAGGTGCAGGATGCGGCAGTTCTCGGGGGTACACCACGACGGTTTGCCCGGGTAGGCGAAAAACGACACCGGCGGTTCGGCGCCGACCAAGATGAGCTGCTCGACGCCTTTCATGAAGTCGAGGATCTGTTCGGCGAAGTAGGGGATCTGCTCGATGAGTGGCCGGCCGGCTCCGCGCTGCCAACGCGGCGCGAAGGTGTCACAGGCAACCCGGGCACCCGTCTTCGCGGCCACCTGCGCCGCGGCGCGCAGGCCCTGTTCTTTCAGTGCGGAGCCGCGGATGAGAATCAGGGAGTGCTTCCCTGATCCGAGAGCGTCGGCTGCCTGGCTGACGGCCAGATCTGCCACGGGCACCGGGGCCGGCCGCGGCAGCGGCGTCGCAGCGCGTTCGGCCTCCGACCACGCGGTGTCCGCCGGCAGGATCAACGTCGCGATCTGCCCCGGGGGCTGCAGCGCCGCCTGGACTGCGCGTGCTGCATCGGAGGCCACGGAGTGCGAGCTGGCGGACGAGTGAATCCAGCCGGACACCGGCCTCGCGAATCCCTCGACATCCGAGGCCAGGGGCGGGTCGTACTGCTCGTGGTAGGTGGCGTGGTTGCCGACGATGTTGACGATGGGTGTCGCCGCTTTTCGCGCGTTGTGCAAGTTTGCCAGCCCATTGGCCAGGCCAGGACCAAGATGCAGCAGCGTCGCCGCAGGCGATTCGGCCATGCGCCCGTAACCGTCGGCCATGCCCGTCACCGCGCCCTCGAACAGGCCCAGAACCATGTGCATCCCCTCGACCTTGTCGGCCGCGGCCACGAAATGCATCTCCGAGGTTCCCGGGTTGGCGAAACATGTCCGGACTCCACAGGCGACCAGGGTGCGCACCAGGCTTTCAGCACCGTTCATTCCTCAATCCCCTTCCCGCACACATCATTTGACCAACGCGATGCCGACTGCCGGATGAACCGGTAGCGGCAGGACAGGCCGGCGCCCGGTGCGGGTGCGGATCTCGCAGAACGAAGGGGAGGACATGCGCATCGATGTCGACGAGCCAACGGCGTTCTTCATCACGTGCGCCGCTAAGTGACTGGAATCCACGACCATCGAGATCCGATCGAGCACCTCGTCAACTTCGGTCCGAACAGGCCGCTTAGCGAAAACGAGTGTGTCCTCGCCGGTTCACCGATACCCCGCCGAGCCGCTCGGCAGCAATGAGCGCGGCCCGCATGGGACGCTGAACGGCGGTACAGTCCCGTTAGGCTGTTTTACTGGCCGGCTTGGATGCCGAGGTTGACTTCGTTGATGGCCTGGCCAACTAGGTTGATCGCGTTGACGCGATGTCCGGCCTTGTCAGGAATCGCTATCTGCAGTTGATTTTGCGCGGCGTTCAGATCGTTCAATGCGTTTTGCATATGCGGCTGGTCTGCGATCGCTACGCCTGCTCCGATACCGGCACCCAGGAGCACCATGGCACTCAGGGATCCGACCATGACCAGCTTGAACTTGGAGATTGTCACTTCAATACCTCCTGGGAGACGAACCGGTACGACTTCGGTTGCACCGGCAACACGTCGATCTCACTTGATCCGAGCGGCTTCAGCAAGAGTCAAACGGTGAACGATTCTGCTGGCGCCGGGGGAGGCGGTCCGCTCCGCTGGCCGTAACGGTCGATGCGGAATTTTGTCCAATTCACCGCTACCTGCGCGTTTGCCGAATTCTCGGCAAAATCACGGACGGGCTTTTCTCATCGTCGTGGCGGATCCTAGAGCCGTCCGGCTGTCCACGAATTCCCTCGCGACGAAGGCGCGACGCCGGTGCACGCCGCGGACCGGTTCACAAGCTGCGCGTGCCCTGGGCCAATAACGCGATTCCCACCAGCGTCAGGAGTGGCCACCAGGATTTGTCGGCGATAGCCACGTACCCAGTCATGTAGCAAGCCGCAGCGCCGCTTGGGTTTTGGTCGGCGCGACCAGATTGCTGATCGAAACGATCTCGACAACCGCGAGAGCTCTAGAAGACCAACACGGCGGCGCCCGCCGATCTGCGTACCGATCGCAGCTCCCGAGGCCAGGATTGCGGTAGAGAGCGAACGTGACCAGGGACGGGTTCGGCCCCGCCCAGAAGCCGATCACGAACGCAACCCACAACGCCCCGCTTTCCCACGCATTGTGGGCGCGCCCGAGCAGTCGCTGGATTGCAGATCCGTTCCCTCTAGGAACCGGCCGCATCCTGGCCACGCTTCAACAGGCGCGAGACGGGCGTCGATGCGTCCGAGTCCGCAACCAGGGTTGACGTTTTGAGCGTCCCCGGCCGCCACCTGCGCCCGCCGACGTGTCCACAAAGCGCAGCGCCATCAGCGCGGCGACCGCCAGCAGCAGGAGCACCCAAGAAGATTTCGACGCGTGGCGGACGGTGGAACTCGCGGTGGTGGTGAGGGTTGGCCAAATCGTGCACGAAAGTCGAGAACGTCGGTGTGAAGTGCAGCACCAAAAGTGGGACCAGCAGCAAGACGAAGCTCGCGAGTTACGCAGCCGACCCAGTACCACGAGCAGGTTTTGCGCCGGTCGTGGTCTGGAGATCAGCAGAAGGTTGACGCCGAGACGCACCGGGTCGAGCGCGATCGGCAGCGCCAGCGCCACCACCGAGCTCCACATTGCCGACAACTTACCGTGCCCCGTCAAACATGCAGTTGCCGTCGAAGACGATAGGACAACGACAGGACGAGGTGGGATGGCTTCGACTGCGGCGCAATGGATTCACAGATCCAAGCGGTCGAATTGGCCGTGCCTGTAGTGCTCGACACACGACGTGCGCTTCACTTTGCCGCTGGTCGTGATCGGTATCGAGCCTGGCCCC
>CAVTDY010000010.1:0-30315 GCA_963733605.1 uncultured Actinomycetota bacterium | reverse complement strand
CCCATTCAATGAAGATCTGAGTGATCGCCTCAACGGCGGATCACCGGCCACCGACGCCGACACCTTCGCAGACTCCGTCATAACCGCAGTCGCCGCGGCTGTCGCGGCGACCGGAACTGCAAGCGATCCCACTGCATACGCCCATTCCGTCGCCGACCGCCTATTCCCCAATGTGCTGCCGTACGTGGTGGGAACACCCGCCGTGTTCGGGTTTGCATCGTGGAACGGTCGCAGCCTGACCGACAGCGCACCCGATGTGATGTTCACCCTCGCCACCAACACGCCGCTGAGTCTGGGCATCGGCAAAGAGTCGGTATCCCCACGACCGTCGACGGAGTTTCCCTACGTCCCACTGCTGCCACCGCGGGCAACGGAAACCACGAGTTCTTAACCAGCGCATCCCATATATCGCCGGGTAGATGTCACGCCGTGCCCGCCTCAATGAGGACGGCGGCCGCCGATCGTGCATGCAGCAGCGCCGAGGTGTCGTTGAGCGAGGTGGCCAACGCGAGGGCGCCCTCGAACAGCACAGCGAGCTGATGGCCCAATTGGTAGGGGTCGGTAGCGCCGGCTTGCCCGGCGGTCTCGATGAGGCGCCCGATGAACCACAGTTTGTGTTCGTGCACGATGGCGTGCACGCCGGGCATGTCGTGGGCCGCCTCGACGGCCGCGTTGTGGAACGGGCAGCCACGGAAACGGTCTGCTGCCGGTCGGCCGTCGAAGATGGCCAACAGGCGACTGCGCGGGGTTCCGGGGTTGTCGAGGGCACGTTCGTTGGGGATCCCGCCGGTGTCCTCGATGCCGCGTAGGTACGCCTGCACCATCTCGTTCTTGCTCGGGAAGTACTCATACAGCGTGCGCTTCGAGACGTGCGCCGCGTCGGCGAGGCGCTGCACGCCGGTGGCATGAATACCCTCGCGATAAAACAAGGCCCGCGCGCTGGTCAGGATCCGCTCCCGAGGTCGCGGAGCGGCCGGGGCTGCGGCGGTGCTGGCATCACTCATATTAAGAAATATACCGATCGGTATCGCACCGTCTAATTTTCAGTAATCTTCGGCTATGTCGGAATACCGATCGGTTTACAGAGGTTGTGGGGCGAGTAAGCACATGGCGGCCACCGGGCGTCGTCGTCGAAGGCCACCGGCGCCCTGGCGTCCACACCGCGAGGAAAGGAACACGACAACCATGACCACCGACCCCGAGCTGTTCTTGATCACCGGCGCCACCGGCAAGACCGGTGCGCACACGGTGCGACTGCTACGCGAACGCGGTCATCGCGTACGTGCGTTCGTGCGCACTCTCGATGACCGCTCCGCCCAGCTGGCCGAGCAAGGCGCCGAAATCGTGACGGGTGATCTGCTCGACTTTCCTGCTGTCAGCGCGGCGACGACCGGCGTCACCGCCGCCTACTTGTGCTATCCCATCACCCCGGGATTGCTGGACGTCACCGCTATCTTCGCCCAGGCCGCTAGCGAGGCGGGCGTGCGCGCAGTGGTGAACATGTCACAGATTTCTGCACGCCGGGAGGCCAAGAGCGAATCGGCACGCGCGCACTGGATTGCCGAGCGGATGTTGGATCGCACCACTTTCGTCACTACCCACTTGCGACCCACGTTCTTTACGAATTGGCAGTACGACTTCTGGGTGCGTCGGGGCAACGAGGGCATCTTGCGGTTGCCATTCGGCGATATCCGCCACGCGCCCATCGATGCTGCTGATCAAGCCCGCGTGATCGCGGCTATCCTGCAAAACCCCGGCCCGCACGACCGTCAGATCTACCCGCTGTATGGTGACAAGGAGCTTAGCTACCACGAGATTGCCGCCAAAGTGCAAGAGACGCTTGGCATTCCGGTTCGGTATGAGCCTATCGACATCCGAACCTTTGCTGCCGGTCTGGTCGCCGCGGGCGTATCGCCGTTTCGCGTGCAGCACCTCCGCTCCGTTGCGCAGGACTACCTTGACGGCGTCTTCTCGGGAACGAACAACCTCGTTGAGGTGATCGGTGGAACGAAGCCGCGGACCATCGAAGACAGTGTGGCGGCCACCCGTTCACTATTCGAGACCGATGGGGCCTACGGGATCACCGACGCACGACTGGCCGCCGCCTGACGGTACCCGGGACGGCAGCGGGGCCGGAATCAGCGCGCGGTCGAGCCCCGCGCAGCGCCCACCGACGCATACCTGCTTTTCGGCTCGCCGCGATTCATTCCGGCGTTCATTGCGCGCTTGCCGCGGGCCAGCCCGGAAACGGCGCCAGGGTGGGGAAATCAGAGCGCGGGTGGACGCCGCGGGTGAGGAACTGCCGACGCTCGAGCGGGTCGGGCGCAGTGGCCACGCAGGTCTTGGCGTCCTCGATCATGGTCGGCCATTCCGGCGGCACTTTGGTGTCGCCGAGCCCGCCGGCCAACCGTTGTGTCACCCGCCATCCGCCGAAGACATCGTCGACCGGTGCCGGTGCGGGACCGATTTGCGGCGGCAGTGGCGTCGCACCGCTCGGCGGGGGGGTCAGCGCGAGCCACTCGGCGAAGATCGCATCGTAGTCAGGCTGCTGCGGCGGACCGTGCAAGCCGTATTTGCCGTCCCCGAGGTCGTCGGTGACGCCGTAGCCCCAATTGCAAAACACGGCGGTCACGTTCGTCCCGGACGTCTCGATGCGCAGGATGTGGTTGCGGTCGGTGCCGACTATGGGGTAGGGGTAGGGCTTCTCCCCGACTGGCCATTTCGGAGCCGGCGGTGGGGCGTCGCGTGGCACGGCGTGGGCAAAACCCGGATAGAGGAAATCCGCGCTCCCCCCAAATTGCGCTCCGACGCTGGATTCGTCGAAGGCGCGCACGACGACGGCGGGCCCCGTCAGTAGGTCGATGCCGGGTTCGGCGCTCCACACCACTCGGTTTTCGGCGAGCACGCCGGTCCAGGGGCCCTTCGGTGGTGGCGGCGGTGCCGGCCGGGGCGCGCTCGGCGCCGAAGTACAAGCCGCCACAAGCACTGCGGCGCAGAAGGCGGCGGCGACAATCAGGATGCTGCGGGGCTGCCGACGGGGTGTGCTCATTTGCGATCCCACGGGTCGGGGTCCTTCACCACGTTGTTGTAGGCGCCGGTGACGTCGGAGTTGATGCGGGTGACAGCGTTGTCTCCGACGATGGATTGCAGTGTGCCAGATAGGAAGTCGCTATAGTTGTCCGGACCCATCCAGCCCAGCTTGCGCTGGACATCGAGGGGCAATTCGTCCCACGCGGCAACCCGCCACGGACGGTTGGGGTCCGTTCCGTCGACTTGGCGCAGCAACTGGCTCGCACTCAGGCCGTCGATGGGATGTGTTTGCAACATGCCGTTGAGTGCCTCCCGGTAGGCGGCGCCACGGTCCATGTCCGGTATCAGGGTCGGCGGGTCGCCCACATGCGGTGCGGCCCCGATGATGTCGTCTTTGAGCGCGGTGCCCATCACGTCGGTGGCCAGACCCCCCGCCGGTCCGGCAGCCACGTCCGCGCCGGTGGTTAGGCCCTTCATCACATATTCGTATGCCGATTTCTTCAGGTTGTAGGCGTCGACGGCTTGCGCGTCGGCGTTGACGTGGTTGGCCTCTACCGCGTTGTGGGTGCCGATGTCCATCAGCGCCTGCAGCTTGGCGGCTTGGTCGAGGTGCGCGGTGTTGCCTGCCAGTGACGGATCCGCGCCGACCATCTGCGCGTACTGATGCTGGTGACTGGCGATGTCGGCAATCACCGCGCCGTTGAACACATTTGACGCGTCCTGATTGGTGCTGAGCACCGAGAACACGCCTTTGGCGATGGGCAGCGAGTTGTCGGCGACGTGCGCCGGGGTGTCGGGGGTGTAGAAATTCGACAGCCCGGGCACGTTGCTCTCGCCTGCGATCGCCGGTGCGTAGGGGGCCAGGCCCTGGGCGAAGCCCTGCACCAGGTGGGGATTGAGTTGACCGAGGGTCTGGTGGCCGGGCAGGTCGAGCAGCGTTTTGGTGTGTTCGCCGAGGTATGTGGAGTACGCGTCGGCGGTCTGCCCGGCGATCACCGCCTCCGGGCCGGTCGTCTGGTTGGTCCAGTTGAACAGTCCCGCCGCGGCCTGCCCCTGGTCGTCCCAGGGGTGGTGGGTGACCGCGTCGAGGAACTGGCTGGTTGTCATGTTCGGCAGGTAGTCACTCGCGCTGGAACCGGTGATCAATCCCTTGTCGACGATGTGGTCGCGGCCGGCGCCGGAGAAGATGTCTTTGATCACGTCGTCGGCGCGGTGCGATCCACCGGCCAGGCCGGCCTGCCCGCGTTCGCCCTCTTCGGCCACCAGCATCTCCGTGCCGCGGCCCATCAGCGCATTGTCGATGTCGCTGTCGTGCTGCAGTGCCGGGTTGCCGTCCTTGACGATGCCGCCGATGATGCCAAGCCCATCCTTGTTCGGATAGTCGGTCAGCGGGGTCAGCGCGTTACCGTCGATGCGCATCACCGCGCCCGGTTGCGTCAGCGGTCCTTGCATGCTGCGGGGCAACTGAGTCAGGCCGCCCTTTAGACGGGTGGAGGTGTCCTCGGTGGCGCCGACCATCAGTGGCGTCTTCGGGAACGAGATGTTGCGGTTGCTCATCAACTGCCAGGAATCGCCGAGCATGCGGCTGTCGGTGCCCAGCCTGTCCTGAGCCCTCTTCAGATCGTTGAGCGACATCCCGTTCTGCTGTGCCTGCAGCTGACTCAGCACCGAGGCCTGTTCGGGATTCAACGGAACCTTGCCGTCGAGCTGGTCGGGGGTCACCGTCTCCAGCACCCGCTGGACGCGATCGGCGGCACCCCGGTCGCCACCGAGCGCGCCGTGCACATCCTGTTCGGCGTGCTTGGGGGTTTCGATACCGTGCTTGGCAAGCTCGTCGTCGAGTGCCTGGGCGGACTCCTGGCCCGCGGCGGTGCGTATCGCCTCGGCCAGATCCTCATCGGCGATGCTCGCGCGGGCGTGCAGGTCCCGGATGCGGCGCTCCAGGTCGGCGATCTTGTCGTGCAACTTAGCCCGGGCGGCGGGGTCGGTCGGCTCGAGGTAGCTGAACGTCTCCGATACCGGGTCGATGGTGATGCCGGCGCCGGCGGCGTCGGCCTTAATCGCCTCCCAGTCGGCCTTGATGGCGCGCACCTCACCCTCGGCGGCGCTGGCGGCGCGTCCGACGGCCTCGGCCTCAGCGGCATGGTTGTTGAGGTCTTGATGGATCCGATCGTGCGCGGCCATCGCCGCGTCGTGGGCCTCGCCATCCCACGGCACCGAACGCATCACGTCACCGACGCCGTCGGCGACCGCCCGAGTGCCTTCGGCACGCGAAATGGACGCTTGGAACACCGCGTGAATGTCGTCGGGACTCCACCGTTCGATATCAGCAAGCGTGAGCCCAGACACCGTTCACCTCTCGGGCGGCCACCATCCCTGCAAATGTACCGGCGCGTCGAGGGCGCTTAGTTCACGAAATTTTGCTCGGTCACCGGGAATGTTGCGTGCGCGGCCCGGCGATTCGCCTGGGTCGAGCGTCCGGGAAACGTCGGTGCAGCCCGTCGATGAGTCGGTGCGCCTCGTAGAGCTCATGACGGAGGCTGGCTACCCTGCGCCGGGCGACCACGGCAGCGTGACCCTGCACCCGCCGCGTGCGGAACTCGGCCGATTCCACCTTCTTGGAGATTTCGTCGACGTGTGCGTTCAGCGACTGAAGCAACTCTCTGGCCTGCGCGATGTCGGCGTCATCGATCACGTCGGCATCATCGCACCATCCGCGGCCACGCGCGCGCCGAGGACTCATCGGCAAACCCGATGGCACGACAGGGGCGCCACGAGCAGCGAAAAGCCTCGCCTGCGTGCGTCTCCAGGCGTCGACCGCACGTCGCACGGAGCTGCCCGCGACACACCACAGCGGCCCTTGTTCCGGCAATGATCGCGCAGTAGCCTATTAACGTTAGCGACAAAATCAGCCAAATCCGCTGTTTCCACGATCCGGGATGTGCTATGACTCACATGTGGGCCCGCGGGGTGCCCAGGTCAGCGGCGTCCGCCGCTGGTAACGGGCGTATCACTAGACAGTGATTAATTCGTGTTAAAGCGGTGTAAGGATGCTAGCCTCTAGTTAGCTGGAAAGAACTACATGGGGCGTGACGGCCGTTTACGACACGGAAGCGAGGTCTTAGCTGATGTCGACCATAGACGCATCACTCACCTCGGGTGTGTCCGGCGCGAGCTCAGCTGACGACGTAACTGCGCAACTGCCCATCATGGTATACAACTGCAACCGCCTCGGCCGGGTCGCCAACCCGCCCCACTTCTCGTTCGCCGCCTGGTTCCGCGCCGCGCGTCGCCGCTGATCCCAACCGTCAGCGCCGGATGCGGCGGACGATAAGCACAACGACGACGGCGCCAACACCAGCCAGCGACACGGCTACCGCCGGCTTCTTGACGAACCGAATGACTCCCGCTTTGACGTCGTCAGCGATCCTCTGCGGGTTGGCCCGTTCGGCGAGGGAGTCCACGGTCGACGCCAACTGGTCACGAGCCTGATCGATGTCCCGCTTGATGATGTCGGGATCGCGGTCCGCCACTTGTTCCCTCCAATTCCCTCCAAGCCCGCTTCGTGAGCGTTGCCCTGCGAACTACCCTAGATCAGCCCGCGCTCATCGGAGTGCACCGGTCGACGAAGGGACCTTTTGAGCATGCCCCAAACCCCGCGACTCGAGGTGGGCGACAAAGCCCCCGCGTTCAGCCTGCCCGATGCCGACGGCAACACGGTCAAGCTGTCGGATTACAAGGGCCGCAGGGTCATCGTGTACTTCTACCCCGCCGCGTCCACGCCGGGATGCACCAAGCAGGCTTGCGACTTCAGGGACAGCCTGACCGAACTCAACGGCGCGGGGCTGGATGTCATCGGCATCTCCCCTGACAAGCCGGCCAAGCTCGCCAAGTTCCGCGACGCGCAGAAGCTGACGTTTCCGCTGCTGTCCGATCCGGACCGCGAGGTGCTCACGGCATGGGGCGTGTACGGCGAGAAGACGATGTACGGCAAGACGGTTCTCGGCGTGATCCGTTCGACGTTCGTCGTCGACGAGAAGGGCAAGATCGCCGAGGCGCAGTACAACGTGCGGGCGACCGGCCATGTCGCCAAGCTGCGGCGAGACTTGTCGGTCTAACTCTTTCAAGAGGCGGAGCGGAAACATGACCAGGAGTGAGCGAAACACCGAACTTCTGTATCGAAATCTTCAGGAGGTCTTCGGAGAGGGTGATGCGGCCCGCCGGCGCGCCGCCATCGAAGAGTTCTACACAGACGACTGCGTGCTCGACGTTTCGCCGGGCGTCTTCGTTGGGCACGACGCACTGGACAAATTCGCCGGGGATCTGCGTGCGACGCATCCCCAATTCGTCTATACACCCCATGGAGAGGCCCAGGCCCTTCACAACGGGGGCTTTGTCGCGTGGGGCTCAGGCCCGAAAGGCGAGCCGCCCGACTACACCGGGCTCGATGTTGTCGTTGTCCGGGAGAGCAAGATCTCTGCGCTGTACGTCTTTCTCAATCCGAAATTCTCCTAGCCGCGCTTCAGGTTGGCCAGCAACAGCGCCTCGGCGGTCGCCGCGCGTTCCAGCACGCCCAGATGCACGCTCTCGTTGACGCTGTGCGCCTGCGTCTGCGGATCTTCCACGCCCGTCACCAAGATCTTGGCCGACGGGAACGCCGCCGCGAACTCGGCGATGAACGGGATCGAACCACCAACCCCGGTGTCGACCGGCTCGTTGCGCCACGCCTGGCGAAACGCGGCGCGGGCGGCGTCGTAGACCGGCCCGCTGGCGTCAATGGCGTACGGCTGGCCGACGTCGCCGGGTGTGACCGTCACCTGCGCGCCCCACGGCGCATGCTGTTCGAGATGGCGAGTCAGCGCGGCCAGATGCTCGCGCGCGTCGCCGCCGGGTGCGACACGCATGCTGACCTTCGCGCGCGCCCGCGGTATCAACGTGTTCGAGGACTTGTCGATCGACGTCGTGTCGATGCCGATGACCGTGATCGCCGGCTTGGCCCAAAGTCGTTGCGGCACGGAGTCAGAGCCGATCTCAGAAACCCCGTCGAGCAGGCCGGCCTCTTCGCGCACCCGCTCGGGCGAATAGTCGACGTCGGCAGCCGTCCCGGTGTGAAGGCCGGCTACCGCCACGTTGCCGTCGTCGTCATGCAGGCTGGCCAGCAGTCGAACCAGCACGCTCACAGCGTCGGGCACCACGCCGCCCCACAGTCCGGAGTGCAGGCCGTGATCGAGCGTCGCGACCTCCACGACGCAGTCCGCGAGCCCGCGTAGCGACACCGTCAGCGATGGCACGTCGGTGCTCCAGTTGTCGGAATCCGCGATGACGATCACGTCGGAGGCCAGCGTGTCGCGATGCGCGGCCAGCAGCCGAGACAACGACGGCGAGCCCGACTCCTCCTCCCCCTCGACGAACACCGTCACCCCGACGGGCGGCGCACCATCGTGCGCCAGGAACGCCGCCAAATGCGTTGCGATCCCGGCCTTGTCGTCTGCACTGCCGCGACCATACAACCGGCCGTCGCGCTCGGTCGGTTCGAACGGCGGCGACCGCCACTGACCGTGATCACCTTCGGGCTGCACGTCGTGATGGGCATACAGCAGCACCGTCGGCGCGCCCGGCGGAGCCGGGTACCGGGCGATGACGGCGGGCGCACCGCCTTCACTGACGATCTGCACGTCGCCGAACCCGGCCCCGGACAACAGTTTTGCCACTGCTTCGGCGCTGCGCGCCACTTCGGTCCTGCGGTCCGGGTCGGCCCACACGGATTCGATGCGCATCAGGTCTTCCAGGTCGCGCCGCACCGAGGGCAGCACCTGACGCACCCGCTCCACGAGATCGCTCATGAATGCGAGACTATCGCTCCTCCAGAATGGCGACCGCAGCTGCGGTGTCGGCCTCGTGGGTCAACGACAGGTGGATCGTCACGTCCTTCAGATGCTCGGCGATAGCGCCGGTGAGCCGGACCTTCGGCCTGCCCCACATATCGGTGATGACCTCGATGTCGCGGTGGATGCCCTCGGGCAGCATCGGCCGCTTGGAGAACCGCGAGCCCGACCACGCCTTGATGACCGCCTCCTTGGCGGCCCATCGCGCCGCCAGGTGCCGCGCCGCAGACGAGCTCTTGTCCGCGGCGTCGCGACGCTCACCGGGCGTGAACGTCTCGGCGAACACCGTGCCCGGCTGGTCGACCTGCTCGGCGAAATCGGGGATGGAGACCAGATCGATCCCTACCCCGACTACCGCCATGCCAGGAACGCTAGCGCAAGGCGCCTAGCGCACATACACGTCGTCGTCGCCGAGCCGCGACGCCGGGTCGAGCAGCATCTCGGCCTCCTGCCGCTTCTCCGGCGCCTCAGTGCTGAACCGGCGGTCGGCAGGCTTCTCGTAGAGCGGGCGCCCACCGGCGATCGCCGACGCGAGCCTGTGCTGACCGGCCAGCACCCGCGCCTTCGCGCGCTCGTTGTAGGACTGCCGCTGCTGCGGGCTGAGCGCGGCCTGGAACGCCTGCGGGTGCACCAGTGCGACCAGACCGGACACGTGGCCGAACCCGAGGCTGGTGACCAGACCCGCCTTGAGCGGGAACTTGTCCCCCAGTCGCAGGGTGTCGCGGAGCCAGACCAGGTGGGCGGCGCCCGCGAGCTCGTCGTCGACGCAGTCCAGGCTGCGGTTGGGCGGGATGACGCCGTCACGCAGGATCTGGCACAACCCCATCATCTGGAATGCCGCGGCACCACCCTTCGAGTGGCCGGTCAGGCTCTTCTGCGACACCACGAACAGCGGTGCACCGGCGGAGCGGCCCAACGAGTCGGCCAACCGTTCGTGCAACTCGGTCTCGTTCGGGTCGTTGGCCAGCGTGGAGGTGTCGTGCTTGGAGATCACCGCGATGTCGTCGGGGCCGACGCCGAGTTTGGCGAGCGAACGCGCCAGCTGCGAATCCTTGCCGCCGCGACCGGCGCCAAGCGCGCCGAGCCCCGGGGCAGGAATCGAGGTGTGCACACCGTCGCCGAACGACGAGACGTAGGCCACCACGGCCAGCACCGGCAGGCCCATCTTGAGCGCGAGGTCACCGCGGGCCAGCAGGATGGTCCCGCCACCCTGTCCCTCGACGAATCCGAGCCGGCGACGGTCGTTGGCTCGCGAGAACTTCGAGTCGCTGATCCCCTTTGCCCGCATCATCTCGGTGTCCGCGGTCGCGGCCATGTCACCGAAGCCGGTGATGGCCTCCAGCGACAGGTCGTCATAGCCGCCGGCGACGACGAACTCCGCCTTGCCCAGCCGGATCTTGTCGACGCCCTCCTCGACCGAGACCGCCGCGGTAGCGCACGCGCCGACCGGGTGGACCATCGCGCCGTAGCTGCCGATATAGGACTGCACGACATGGCCGGCGAAGACGTTCGGCAGCACCTCCTGCAGGATGTCGTTCGGCTTGTTCCTGCCGAGCAGGTTGCCGTGGTACATGGTCTGCATCGACGTCAGCCCGCCCATGCCGGTGCCCTGAGTGCTGGCCACCAGGCTGGGGTGCACCCAGCGCATCAGCTCGGCCGGGGAGAACCCGGCGGACAGGAACGCGTCGACGGTGGTGACGAGATTCCAGATGGCCAACCGGTCGATCGAATTCGTCATTTCCTGGCTGACGCCGTACACCATCGGGTCGAATCCGGTCGGAACCTGTGCGCCGACGGTCCGCGACAGCTTCGTCTTGCGCGGCACGCGAATCTCGGTGCCCGCCTTGCGGGTGACCTGCCAGTCGCCGGTGTCCGGCACCGGGGCGATGACGGTGTGCTCCGGATCGAACTGCACGAAGGCACGGGCGTCGGCCTCCGAGGACACCACGAACGTGAAGTCCTTGTCGAGGAAGACCGAAACCAGCAGCGGTGCAGCGTGATCGGGGTCGATCGCGCCGTCGTCGACGAACTCGCGGATGCCGACCCGCTCAACGACCGCGTCGTGGTAGCGCTCGACCAGCTCACCCTCGTCGATCAGGTCGCCGGTCTCCGTGTCGTACCAGCCCGGGGTGGGATCGTCCTCCCACTTGACCAAGCCCGTGGTCCACGCCAGCTCGAGCACACCGGCCGCCGACAGCTCGTTGTCCACCTCCATCTCGAAGCGGGTCCGCGACGAGCCGTACGGGCCGAGCTCCGCGCCACCGACGATCACCACCAGATCGGCCGGGTCGACGTCGAGGTCGTCCCACGCAGGCGGCGGTGCGGCCCGGTAGCCCCGCGGCGGCGACGGCAGCGCAGGAATGGTTCCGTGGTCCTCGACGTCGTCGCGCGGGTGCCTCGGCGGTCATGTCTTCGCGGGCCTTGGCAGCCAGCTCGGCCAGATCGAGGTCGACGTCGGCGAGCCCACCGGTCAGGTCGGCCTGCAGCGGCTCACGGGCCGACGCGACCTTGGACTCGATGTCGCACAGATTGAGCAGCATGGTCGCCATCTCGTCGGTCGTGTACGTCGTCACGCCGGCCTCTTCGACCGCACCGACGATCGCGTCATTGTGGCCCATCAGCCCGGTGCCCTTGGTCCAGCCGATCAACGCGTGCGCCAACGAAACTCGCTGCGCCCACGACGGCTCGGCCTTCCACCTGGTCACCAGGGCGTCGAGCGCGGACTTCGACTCGCCGTAGGCGCCGTCGCCGCCGAACATGCCGCGGTTCGGCGAGCCCGGCAGCACGACATGCAGCCGCGCGGCGATGTCGCGCTCCGCACCGATATGCGACAGCCCGCCGATCAGCCGCTGCACGGCCCACAGCAGCACCTTCATCTCCATCTCGGCACGCGACCCGGCGTCGGACAGGTCACCGGCCACCCGCGGCGCCGCGAACGGGAACAGCAGCGTCGGCGTCTGGGCATCCTTGAGGTGAATCGACTGCGGCCCAAGGCTTTCGGTCTGCTCGTTGCCGACCCAGGAAACCAGCGCGTCGATGTCGGTGTAGGACGCCATGTTGGCGGGAACCACCCACAGCTGCGCGTCAAAGCGGGCGTTGTCGCGGTAGAGGGTGCGGTAGAACGCCAACCGGTCGTCGTCGAGCTTGGAGGTGGTCGCGATGACCGTCGCACCGCCGTCAAGCAACTGCGCCATCACCGACGCGGCGATGGATCCCTTGGACGCGCCGGTGACGACCGCGACCTCGTCGGTGTAGCGACCCTTGCCCGGGTTCTCCGAACCTGCCGCGGCGCGTCCGTACAGCGACGCGTGAATGTTGCGGCCCGCGGCCAGGGCCTTGCCCTGCCACCAGGTGGCCTGCGTGCCGACGACGTTCCCGGCGCCCTCGAACCGCTCCGAGAGGCGCGCCCAGTCCGCGTCGATCTCGCTCTCGTCGAGCAGCCACAGCTTGGCCAGGTCCTCGCGGGCGCTTGCCCAGCGATCGTCGAACAACACCGCCTTGCGGCCATCGAACACCGGAGCCACCAAACGCGGCCAGTCCGAACCCAATTCGGCCGTGACCAGGTCGATGAGCTCTGCGTCGCTGGCCTCGGGCGCACTGACCGGGGTGTCAAGGCCGAGCTGGCCCAGGATCAGCCGGGCCGCCGAGGCCAGCACGCCGTTGCGGCCGGTGACCTGTTCGGCGAACTCGCCCAGTGCCGCGGAGTCCACCACGCCGCCAGCGCCCCCGGCAGCCGACGGCAGCGAGACCGCGACCCCCTTGCGCGCGCCCACCGCCGTGACGGCGGCGTCGATGACCTTGTCGACGGTCGCTGCGTCGGCCAGCGCGCCGTCGTGCAGACCGCCCAAGGAGCCGGCGCGGACGCTGGAACCCTCACGAGTGCCCAGCGCCACCTCGACCGTGACGTGCTTGACCCAGCCGTCGCCGAGCTCCCAGGTTTTCTTGACCCGTTCGGCGATGTACGCGGGCCGCTTGCCCGAAGGGCCGAGCACTGTGCGCAGCTGATCGTTGATTGCATCGGAAAGCACAGGGCCATAAGGCTTGTAGGTCCGGGCCAGCTTGGTGACCTGTCCCTTCAGCCCGGCCAGGTCGGCTTCGGCGGCGCCGTCGATCGCACCGAGGTTGAGCTCGGAGCCCAGGTCCACCAGCAGCTGGTTCCGTCGCGACGACGCGCCGTCGGTGATCGACTCGATGGAATCCAGCGATTCGATCTGGTCGATGCGCATCTTCGCCGACAGCGCGATCAAGGCCATCGTGGCATCGGCGGCGTCGTAGGTGAGGTCGTCGGGGCGCGGAGCGCCAGCGGGCGCGACATTGGAGCTGGGAGCGCCAGCGGGCGCGACATTGGGGCTGGGAGCGCCAGCTGGCGCGGCGCGGCTGTCGCAGCGATCGGTGCCGCCTCGATGGGCGCGGCGGTGGCGGCCGGCGCCGGCGTTTCGTGCGCGTCGTCATCCTCCGGCTCGGGATCGGTGTCGGTCGCGAACAGCACCGCGGCGTCGCGCTCGGAGTTCAGCACTTCCGTTGTGTTGTGCGAATATTCGGGCAGCTTCAGCGTGTTGGTGGCCAGCCCGGCGACCGTCGGCGCAGACTTGACGCCGATCTCGACGAACCGCTCGAGGCCCAGCCCGCCCGCGGCCTCCTCGATGAAGAGCAGGTCCTGTGTCTCGATCCACCGCACCGGGCTGGCGAACTGCCAGGCCAGAAGTTCGATGACGACCTTGCGGCACAGCTCGCGCGGCTTCTCATTCCGCCAGGTGTCGTAGTCGGCGAGGATCTCGTCGAGCGGCTCGGCCGGCACCAGATCCCGGATCTCCTGGATGAATTCACGATCCAGAGTGAACGGCTTGGGCACCAGGTTCGGGATGTAGCGGCCGATGATCAGGTCCGGATCCTTGTCGCGCGGCATCACCCGCTCCAGCGACCGCCGGAAGTCGGCAACGCCGACCCGCAGCACCGAAGAGTGGAACGGCACATCGATACCGGGCACCAGGATGAACGAGCGCTTGCCGCCGCTGATCTCGCGGCGCTTCTCGACCTCTTCCTCCAGCACCTCCAGTCCGCGGACGGTGCCTGCGATCGCGTACTGCGAGCCGCGCAGGTTGAAGTTCACGATCTGCAGGAATTCACCGGTGCGTTCGGAGATCTCCTCGATGAAGGCCGGCACGTCGTCGTCGTCGAGATCGATCTGCGACGGCCGGATCGCGGCCAGCCGGTAGTTGGACCGGCCCAGGTGATCGCGGGGAACGATGTCGTGCATCTTGCTGCCGCGGTGGAACACCACCTCCAGCAGCGCCTCCAGTTCGTAGACACCGCTGACGCAGGCCAACGCCGTGTACTCGCCGACGGAGTGGCCGCAGGCGATCGCGCCCTCGACGAACGCGCCCTGCTCGCGCATCTCGGCCACCTGCGCGGCGGCCACCGTCGCCATCGCCACCTGGGTGAACTGCGTCAGGAAGAGCACGCCGTCGGGGTGGTGATAGTGCACACCGCTGGCGATCAGGCTGGTCGGGTTGTCGCGCACCACGTGCAGCACCGAGAAGCCAAGCGTGTCGCGGGTGAACTTGTCGGCGGTGTCCCACACCTTGCGGGCGGCCTTGGACCTGGCACGCACCTCCATGCCCATGCCCTTGTGCTGGATGCCCTGGCCCGGGAAGGCGTAGACCGTCTTGGGGGCGGCCAACTGCGCGGTCGCCGACATCACCAGATCGGACCCGACCCGAGCGGCCACCTCGATGATCTCTGCGCCACGGTCGATTCCGACGCGGTCGACACGGAACTCGATGTCATCGCCCGGCAGCACCATGCCGAGGAATCGCGACGTCCAGCCGACCAGCCGAGCGGGTGGGGTGGCCTTGCCGTCGGTCGCGGTGACGACGTGCTGCGCGGCCGCCGACAGCCACATGCCATGCACGATGGGCGATTTCAGCCCGGCCAGCAGCGCAGCCGCGCGATCGGTGTGGATCGGGTTGTGATCGCCGGAGACCACCGCGAACGCGCTCATGTCGGTCGGCGCGGTGACGGTGACATCGCGGCGGCGCCGACGCGGCGTATCGGTCGCGTTGTCCGTCATCGCCCCTCCGGCGCGTGGCGGATCGGCGAGTTCAGCCGCACCGGTGCGGCCGCGGATGGCGAACCGCTCCTCCAGCTTGGCCAGCTCGGTGCCGTCGGCGTCGGTGATGCTCACCGAGACGGGGATGACTCGCCCGTACTCTGTGTCACTGGCCGCGGAAGTCGTTGCAGTTACCGTCAATTGGGCCGGGGTCTTCGGCATCGGGGTGAGCAGGTGCGCGGCGTGATCCAGGTGCACCAGGCTCAGCAGGCCCTCGATGACCGGGAAGCCGTCCGCGGTGACGGCCGAGCCGATCACCGAGAAGACCGCGGGCCAGCAGTGGCCGACCAGGGCATCGGGCACCAGGGTCAGCCCCGGAGCCAGCGGTGCGCCGAACGTCGCGGTCACGCCGGTGTGGTCGGCGACCTCCTCGGGATCCCAATCGACGCTGACCGTGGCGGCGTTGTCGCGCACCGGGGGCAACGAGTCGGGGCCGTCGACGCCGGCCGCGATGGCCAACACCGACCGCATCGCGGTCGACGCGTCCCGAACGGTCACCACGGGCATGCCGCCGTCGACGGTGCACGACGGCAACGTGAAGCGGATGTCGATCCAGATGTCCGACAGCGGGACGCTCAGCGTGACGCCATCGGCGGTCCGCTCGAGGCGCGCGCCCGTGGATGGGTGTGTGGCGCTGCGGTTTTCGTTGACCTGCCACTCGTCTGGCGCACCGATGCGGTGCACCGGGTTGATCGAGGTGCGGCCGGCCCACAGCACGTCGGGCGAGTCGAGCACAACGGCGAGCGCACCGGTGACATCGGCGCGAGCCTGGCGGCGCGAGACCACCGCAACGGGCTGCCCGTCGGTCGCGAGCACCTCGTCGATGGCGGCCTGCTCGAAGCGGTCCAGCAGCTCACCGACCGGCTCGTCGACGCGGGTGATGCCCGCCACGGACTGCGTGCCGGGAATGATGCATACCTGATCGGCGGTGTAGCGGGCGTCGTGCGCCTGCCACAGCGAGTCGCTGCGCCACCACCGCCGGACGTCCTTGTCAATGACCGGCACGAAGTTGACCGGCTTGCCGAGCGTCTTGCACAGCGTGACGAACCACGGCACGTCGGCCGGGTGCAGCTTGAGCGTCTCGGCGTCGGGGTAGCGCGCCAGCAGTGCAGCGATCGCGTCGCCCGGATGCTCCAGCCCCGCTTCGTCGTTGAACAGTGTCTCGATTGGGCCCGAGTCCTGCGGATGCAGACGGGCTTCCGCGCGCTTGAGCATTTCGGCGAACCGGTCCCGCCAGGTGTCGGCGATCCACGGGCTGCCGGGCGATGCGGTGTCGGCGGTGCTGTCGCCGGCGCCGATCGTCAGCTCGACGTAGCGCTGCAGCCACTGCAGGTAGGTCATGTCACCGACGTCGCCGAAGTACGGCTTGGCGGTGTCGGCCATCGCCGCGATCAGCTCGTCTCGGCGGGCCGCGACAGCCTCCGCGTCGCCGGCCACCTCGTCGAGCAGCCGCCCGCAGCGCGACGCGGTGTTGTCGATCTCGTGGATGTCCGCGCCGAGCTGGCTGCGGCTGGAAGCCATGCCGCCCTGGGCTTTTCCGGCGCTGATCCAGCGGTCGGTGCCGTTGGTCTCGACCAGCATCTGCTTGACCGCCGGCGAAGTGGTGGACTCCAGCGTCGCCATCGCCGCGGTGCCGACCAGGATGCCGTCGACCGGCATCGCGGGGAAGCCGTAGCTCTGCGGCCCAGCGACCGGACAGATACTCGGCGGCGCGCTCCGGGGTGCCGATCCCGCCGCCGACGCAGACCGTGATGTTGGGCAACTTGCGCAGCTCGGCATACGTGGCCAGCAGTAGGTCGTCGAGGTCCTCCCACGAGTGGTGACCGCCCGCGCGGCCGCCCTCGATGTGGACGATGACGTCCTTGCCGGGCACCTCGGCCGCAATATTGATGACCGACTTGATCTGATCGATCGTGCCCGGCTTGAACACCACGTGGCTGATGCCGACGCTGTTGAGTTCCTCGATCAGCTCGACGGCGTCCTCGAGGTCGGGAATGCCCGCGCTGACGACGACACCGTCGATCGGTGCGCCCGACTGACGGGCTCGTTGCACCAACCGCTTTCCGCCGACCTGCAGCTTCCACAGGTACGGGTCGAGGAACAGCGAGTTGAACTGCACGGCGCGACCCGGTTCGAGCAGCCCGGTGAGTTCGGCGATGCGGGCCTCGAAGATCTCCTCGGTGACCTGACCGCCACCGGCCAGCTCGGCCCAGTGGCCCGCGTTGGCGGCAGCGGCGACGATCTTCGCGTCGACGGTCGTCGGGGTCATGCCCGCAAGCAGGATCGGCGAGCGTCCGGTCAGCCGGGTGAACTTGGTCGACAGCTTGACCGAGCCGTCGGGCAGCTTCACGGTGGTCGGCGTGTAGTTCGACCACGCCGGCGGAACCTCGGGCTCGGCGCCGACGGTGAACAGGTTGCGCTGGCCCACGCGGGTGGCCGCGGGGATCAGAGCCGATGCCAAGACCCCGGACGACCGGCGCCGTCACCCTGGTTGCGGTATCGCTCGGGACCGAGGTCGACGATCCACTTCGCGCCGGAATCGGCCAGCCGCTCGACCTCGGCCACCCAGTCGACGGGCCGGACGAATACGGCCTCGGCGAAGTGGTGCGTGAGCGCGCGCGTCGATGCTGGTCCGCGCCGTCCACTCGTCGATGAGGTCGACGGCGTCGGAAAGGCGCGGCGTGTGGAAGCCGACCTCGACCTGGATGCCGTGGAACACCGGGGAGAACACCGCGCCGCCGCGGATCTTGTTCTTGCGCTCGGCCTCTTCTTTTTCCGTGATCTTGCTGCAGTAAAGCTCGAAACGGCCGAGTTGCTCCGGGGTGCCGGTGATGACGACGGAACGCCTGCCGTTGCGGATCGACAGCACCGGCGGCAGCACGGTGCGCACGTCCTTGGAGAACTCCTCGAGCAGTTCGGCGATGCGGTCCGGGTCGGCGTCGGTGACCGACACCATCGGCGACTTGTCGCCGCGGCCGACCATGCCCCGGCGGCGTGACATGAGCGACCCCGCGGCGCCCATCAGCTGCAGAATTGCCAACAGCTCAGCGTCCCTGGCGCCCTGTGCGCGCAGTGACTCGCATGCGATATGCCCTGCGAGTGCCCGGCCATCGCCAGCGGCGGCGTGCCGTACAGGTCGAGGCCCTGGCGGATGACCGCGCGGATCGCGGCCATCTGGGCGAGCAAGATGCCTGGCCCGGAGATAGCGGTGCTGATCAGCTGCTTGGTGGTCGGCAACGGTTCTTCGGCGGCCAAGGCCCTGACCCACTGCAGTGGTTCGAAGCCGATCGGCCGCACCACGACGAGCTCGCGGGCCACCGGCTCGAGAAGCAGCGCGGCCTCACCGACGACCTCGCTCAGCTCGGATTCGATGCCCGCAGAGCTGACCAGCTCTTCGAGGTTCTCCAACCAGGAGCCGCCCTGGCCGCCGAACGCGACCGCGTAGGGCTCTCCGGCGTTCAAACGATCGACCAGGGCGTGTGTACCGGCCAGTGCCTCCGAGGGCTGGTTCTTGCGGTCTGTGGTCACCCTGCTCTGTTCGTTTATCGTCACGTCGTGTTATCTCCCTCGGTATGCGTGTCGCGCGTATCGCTCGTCGTGCTGCGCGCTGTTGCGTCTGAAGCTGTGTGTGGCCCGCGCTCCCCTGCGGGGCCATGCGATTCGGCGTCGAATCCCGGCTGGTTCAGGCGCGTCCGGCGCACGAGCCATCCGACAGTCTTCTTGACGGCTCTGTGGACACTCCAGCCGTACTAAGAGTGTCATAAGAGACAGCACCATTTTCCCGCGCCAAATGGTTACTGGCGAGTTCTACGCACGGGTAACCACATGTTCGATAACGCCGCTTGCACGCGGGCATAACACTTGCGGGACAAACGTCCTGCATGCAGGTGGTTACGGTCGAGTAGCCACAACTGTGCAGATCAAGGCAGTACTGTTATGGAATCGTTATGTAAAAATTCTGGCCCACCTCACGAGCCGCAACGAAGCGCTCAAAGGTGACAACTCGGCAAGTTTTGTCTTCTCGCAACGACCGTCGAGCGGGAAAAGTTTGCTGACCCTACTTACTGATCAGTAACGTTTAGTCCCACTGCCCAAACTGGGGCTTGAGGATCTCGTTGATGTCGACCCCGACGCCCCCGACCTTTGGCTTTGTCGATCTCGACCTGGTGCAGGTGCGCGGCCGGATGCGTGAACCCCTGGGGCGAGCCCCAGTTGTGCTGCCAGAAGTAGGAACCCAGCCCGTCGTGCAGCGCCCAGTCGATCGTCGGGGCGTTGGCGTACACCCCGACACGCTGATGGCCCAGCACCGCTTCCCACCCGCGCAGATACGGCGCCACCTGGTTCTTGTACTGGTCGTAGCTGGGGCTGTCGTCGATCGACGCGTAGATCGGCGCGCCATACGATCCGCCCGCCGCGACGTGCAGTTGCCAGCCCCGCTTGGCGTGCGGCGACGCCCGCGTTCTGCCCGCCCAGCCAGTCCGCGGAGTCCTGCTTGCCGTACTGGTAGCAGGACACGATCTTCATCCCGTTCTGGTACAGGTCGCGGGCCTCGGGCAGCTGGATCGGCTTGCCAAGCATCCAGTCGCCACCAGGCCGCCGATCGGAGACGTACCGGATGGCGCCCGAAGCGCCGGCTGCCCGCAGCTGGGCCGCCGGGATCACCCCTGCCGCATAGTCGAGCAGGATCCCCAGTGGCGCGCAGCGGCCTGCGGTGCAGCCAGAGCTGACGACACCGCCTGTAGGCCCGCGCCGAGGCCGAGCACGGCGGGCGCGGCGGCGACGTATTTGAGCACGTCGCGCCGGGATATTGACACGTGCCACAGAATACGACAAATGCATCAATTTTTCACGCTAACGCCACTGGTCACATCTGTATCAAGATTCGCCAACGCCGATCGTTGAGGCCGATCTTTAAGGCCGATCGTTGAGGCCGATCTTTAAGGCCGATGTCAAGTACGCCTCGGATCTCACTGTCTGCTCAGCAGAATTCTCGCGGTGTATTCCGACACAGCCGTCACCATGGCTTCCCGCATCGCTTCGGCGAGGCGGTTGGCGAGCACGTTGTTACCCAAATCGCGGTAATCCAGCACGATCCGACTCAGCTCGGCCATGTCCTCTGGCTTGGGCACGTAGTTCGGTCCGAACCGCGCCGTGTACAGCTCCTCCAGCGTGCGGACGAAATCGGTGGCCAAGTTATCGATCGACGCCCGTGTCGAGTCGAACATCTGCAGAATCACCCGCACGTAGAGCAACGGATCGGCACTGCGCGCCACGATGGCACCCATCGTCGGATCGACCAACACCACCCGGTCATCGACGAGCTCGGCCAGGCCGTACTCGATCAGTTTGCGGGCCTCGTCGCATTCCGGGTCGATGCCGACGGCGGGGGTAGCGCTCAATCCCGCCGGCACTTCCCGGCCCTCGTCGGGCCGCGGGCCCAGGATGGCCTGCTGGATGCCCAGGATGTCGGCCAGATCGGCGCCCTGGCGCATGCTCGCGAAGAACTCCGCGATGTGGACGGAGTTGAACCCCCTGCGCAGCAGTTGATTGATGGTCTTCAGCTGGGAGAGGTGGAAGTCGTCGTAATACGCCGACCGACCGACCCGGCGCGGCGGGTCGAGCAGGCCGCGCTCCCGATACGCGCGGATATTGCGGGCGCTGACACCCGAGATGCGCGCCAAATCATCCAACCGGTACTCAGCCAACCCAACGCACCCCGATCCGGTTCGGGGTGCCCGTCGGCGTTGCACGGCGGCGACACATGCGCCCACTTTAGCCGCGGAATGTCGTTTCCGAGCGAAGTCACGACCGCAGCGGTGCAGTTTGCTAGCCATTCAACGCACACGTCTTTATCTGGGAAGATGATGTGTGGCCGGCCATCACGTCAACGCGCGTGTGCGACTTCAGCCAACTCGGTTTGTTAGCGTGACATCGGGACAAAGGGGAAAGTTCGGTGGACGTCCTACGCGCCGCCCGCCAGGTTCCTGGCAATCGCGGCCGCCGCGTGACGGTGGCCCAGCGATTCGTAGCCGACGACCGTCACCATCGGCGCCAACGTGGCGACCAACAGGCAGTTGGCCATCGAGATCCCGGCGGCGGCCATCCAGACCGCGGCGCCCAGCACGAGCGCGGTCAGCGCGAGGAGCAGCAGGTGGAAGGCGTCCACCGTGCGCAGCAGAAGCATGTACAGCAGGTAGATGGACGCGATGTACGTCGCGACGGGCACGGCCACCGACAACACCGTCTGCACCGAACCCAGCTTCGATTGGTGCTCGATGTAGTACGCGGCCGCGTGCAGCCCCGCGCCGGTCGCCACGATCGAGCCCAACGTCACGATCGGCAGATAGCCGAACCAGAAGTTGCGGTCCCGGTGGGCGTTGAGCAGATCGCTCTGCGGGACAACGAAGTACGTCCACCACATTCCGAAGGTGAGCCCGATGCCCGCCACCGCCACGAAAATGGCCCCGTACGACCAGCCCTGCGCGCCGACCACCGCCGACACCGATGCGACCGTGCCGACCACACCCTCGCCGAGCGCGATAATCGTCAACAGGCCATAGCGTTCGGTGATGTGATGGGCGTGCCACGGCGTGCCACCCCTGCGGGTCTCCGCGAGCACCGGTCCCAACGTCTCCACGCCGATCAACACCGCCACGATCACGAAGGTCACCGGGACCGATGTGTGCAGAAAGATCGAGAAGACCCAGCCGGTCTGCGCGATGGTGACGGCGGTGACATAGGTGAGGCACGCCGCACGGTGGTCGGGATCCTGCACCGCAGCGCGTAACCACTGCGCCACCAAGGCAATCCGCATCACGACGTAACCGGCCACCATGACCTTGTTGTCCACGTGGTGGCCCTGCTCGATCGATGCGTACATCTGCGGGAAGCCGAGTGCCATGATGACGACGCCGACCATCTGCAGCATGGTCAGCAGGCGGTAGACCCAGTCGTCGGTGTCGTACGCCGACGCGAACCAGCTAAAGCATGTAGCGGTGGTACACTTGTAACCATGGTGGAGAAGCAAAACCGCAGGTTGAGGGTGGTTATCTACCTGCGGCTCTCACACAAGAAGAATGAAGAACAGGTGAGTCTGGCGACTCAGGAGAAGTTGTGCCGGGCACTGGCCAAGCGCAATGGCTGGGATGTCGTCATGGTCTACACCGACGACGACCGCTCGGCATTCAAGGCCCGTATGCGGCCAGAGTTCGAGGCCATGGTCAAGGCCATCTCCGTTGGGGAGTTCGACGTGCTGGCGGTGTACCACATTGACCGGCTGTACCGGTCGCTCAAGGACCTGGCGCGGCTGATCGAGATTGCGCAGGAGCGTGGGTTGCAGATCGCTACCGTCAAGGCCGGCGACATTGACCTGTCGACCGCCACCGGGCGCATGCTGGCCACCATCCTGTGCGGGGTGGCTGTGGCCGAGTCCGAGCGCAACGGGGAGCGCCGCACCGATGCCAACACCGAGCGCGCCGAGCGCGGCCAGTGGCGCAAGGAGGGCCCGCGGCTGTTCGGCTGGACCCAAGACGGCGAGCAGATCGAGACGGAGGCCAACGCGATCCGCCAGGCCGTGCAGGACGTGCTGGATGGGGTGTCACTGCGGTCCATCGCGGGTGCCTGGAACGACAGCGGCCTGCGGACCCCCAAGCTCAAGAAGCGGGGTGGCAACGAGTGGACCAACCTGACTCTGCGCCGGGTACTGCTCAACCCCACCCACGCCGGACACCGGACGTACAGCGAGCGCAAGGTGGTCGACGGCAAGGACGTGTACGAGGCGCGCATCGTCGGGCCGGGTACCTGGGAGCCGATCGTGGACCCCGAGGACCACAAGGGGCTGGTGGCATTACTCACCGCGCGGTCCAAGCGCAACGCCACGGCGTTCGAACGCGCCCATCCGGGCTCGGGGGTCTACCTGTGCGGGGTATGCGGCGGGCCACTCCACGCGGGCTTCACCGGCGGGCGTATGCAGTACCGCTGCCGTTCGCGCGGCACCGGTAAGAAGGGCGAGCGCCGCGCACCGCATGTCGCGCGGCGTGGGGCGCCCGTGGACGAGATGGTCGAGCGCGTGGTGCTGGGGGTCTTGTCGCAGACGGACATCGCCAAGCGCCTGACAGACTCCCCCGGCGTCGACACCGACGCGCTGCAAGCCAAGCGCCGCGGGCTACTGGCGCGCAAGGACGAGCTCGCCACCATGTTCACCGAGGGGGTACTGGATGGCCCAGCGGTCAGGCGTGAGGCCGAGAAGCTCAAGGAGAGGGTCAAGGCCGTTGATGAGACGCTGGCCGAGGCCGCTCGCAGGTCCATTGCGGCCACGCTGCTCGTGGACGGACCCGACGAGCTGGAGCGCCATTGGGACCAGGCGTCACCGGATATCAAGGGCAAGGTGATTGACGAGCTGATGACGGTCACGGTGCTACGCGCCGTACGCGGTCGCAAGGAGTTCGACCCCGACACCGTACGAATCGAGCCGAAGAAGTGACGACCCTAGTCCCGCAAGTCCCGGCCAGCGCGCCCCTCGACAATCCGCCGCAGGGCCAGCATCACGCCGTTCGCGCTCATCCCCAGAGCCTTGCCGATCCTCCGGTACGTCCAACCCCTACGGCGCAACCTGACGATCAGCGCGTCACGCTCGGGGCCGGACATGTAGGGCACACCGTCACCAGTGCGCCGGCGAGGGCGGTCGTCGCTCTTAGGTGGGCCGAGAGGCAGGTCGCTGACCTTGTCCATGGGTCAAGGGTAGGGCGCGCTATTTTGGGAACCCGTAATAGCGGACTTTGCACCGGCGCGTCCTCAGCGCAGTCTTAACGCAAGAACCCTGCACGTCACTCATGTCACTCGCGTGGTTTTCTGCTGCCAAAATCACGGGGGTAGCAAGCACCGGCTCCGCAAGCGCGGCCACAACGCGCCTACCACTTTGCGGTCGCCGGGACAGACCGATTAGTGCGCTCCAGCTCGCCCGTGGGCGCGATAGCAGCCGCACCCGAGGGTCTGGGGCAAGGGGCTACGCCGATGCCGTCGCGACGACCTGATGGTGTTTGCTGAACGCCAGAACCTGCTCGTATGCTGGGCTCACCGTACAGTCTGCTGTGCCACCCTGTGCCTATCGCCGCAGGCCTACCGAACCACCTGAGCCGACACTAGCGTTGCTGGTAGAGAGCATGGCACAAGGCCAAGCCCCCTAACGAAGGAATCAAGATGACCGCAGCACGCCAGACCAAGACCGAGACCCAGCCCGTCGCCGACAAGGAGTTGCTGAAGGCAGTGCCTACCGCCGCGCCGAAGGCCACACGCAAGGCCCCAGCCAAGGCCCCGGCCAAGGCCGCAGCGCCGGAGAAGCCAGCCGAGCAGGCCAAGTCCCCGTCGACCAAGATCAAGTGGACGATCGACGGCGAGCGTGACGAGAAAGGCCGTGTGAACCAGCACGGCACGAGCCCGATCAACGGCCTGACGTACGTGGTCAACGGCGAGGGTACGAGCTGGAGCGCCGTGGTTACCGGCGGCAAGGGTGGCCCCGAGGTATTGGTCGAGGGCGTCAGCCACACCACGGCCTACCTCAAGTGCACGGCGCACGCGAAGGCCGCCGCGACCGCGTAGCACCAGGAACCTGCCGCCGGGTATCCAACCGGCGGCAGCTCCATGTGGTGGGTGAAGTGGTACTGACGTGCCGTATTTGTAGCCGCTGGGCGCCACGCTGCGGGGATACCAGCACCCGGCTGGTGTGGTTTGGTTGGCCGCGCGCTGTCGTCGTGGTAGCGGCGCGCCCGGAGGAAGACCGAGCCCCCGCGCCGAGCCGAACGTTTCGTGAGTGCGACCTCTACGCCAACTGCACCACTGCTGGTCTCGGTCGATCCGCGGCGCGGGAGGTGACGCCGGGTCAGGGCCGCCCGACAGGCGGGGCATCGGTCGTCGGGGGGTCAGCCGGTCGGTACCAGCGTGAACACCGACACCGAGCCCGTCCCCACGCTGCCCTCACTGTTGGTGACGTTGGTGACGTAAATGTCGGTACCGTCAGGGCTGACCGCCACCGACACGGGCTCTTCGGTGGGGTCGGGGATGGTCTCGATCACGGTGTTGCTGGCGGTGTCGATCACCGCCAGCCCCGGTGAGCCGTCGGTGACGTAAGCGAGGCTGCCATCGGGGCTCACTGCGACCGTATTCCCTTCGCCACCCAAGGAACTCACGGGAGCTCCGTCGCCTTCGCCGGGGAGGAAGTATACAGAGGAGAGCGGGATGGTGGCGGTGACGGTGCCGGTGGCGGTATCGATTACCGACACGGCGAAGTTACCGGTCGAAGTGGAGCCGGTGGGCGAAGCGGAGTCGACGACGTAGGCGAGTTGGCCGTTGGGGCTGAAAGCCACAGCCAGCGGTATTTGGTTGGTGTTGACGGGGATGGTGTTGGTGATCGTGTTGGTGGCGGTGCTGATTGCCGACACCACTGGGGCGACGGTGGTGGCGCCGACGTTGACGTTGGTGGCGTAGGCGAGTTGGCCGTTGGGACTGACCGCCACCCCTTCCGGCAGCCCGGCGACGGGGATGGTGGCGGTGACGGTGTTGGTGGCGGTGTTGATCACCGACACCGAGCCGTCGCTGGACAGGTCGTTTAGGTTGGTGACGTAGGCGAGTTGGCCGTTGGGGCTGACCGCCACCGCTTCCGGCAGGATGCCGACGGGGATGGTGGCGGTGACGGTGTTGGTGGCGGTGTTGATCACCGACACCGAGCCGTCCACTACGTACGCTTCGGCAGTTACGTCAGCGGTGAAGTTGGTGTCGACGACGTAGACGGTGGCGCCGTTGGGGCTGACCGCCACCGCGTCCGGCTGCGCGCCGACGGGGATGGTGGCGGTGACGGTGTTGGTGGCGGTGTTGATCACCGACACCGTGTTATCCCCCGAGTTGGGAACGTAGACCCGGCTGCCATCAGCGCTGACCGCCACTCCGACCGGATAGTTGCCGACGGGGATGGTGGTGGTGGCTTCGAGTTGGAGGCCGTTGATGGGGGCGATGGTGATCATCTCGCTGGATGAGTTTCCGAGTGTGTTGGTGGCGGTGACGAAGAAGGTGTCTTTGTTGGTGCCGGCGTTGAGTCGGGCGGCGTCGGTGTCGTCGGCGATGTTGGTGGGGGTGTAGTCGAAGGCGCCGGTGCCGGGGTTGATGTTGACGCTGCCCTGGGTGGGTTGGGTGGTCACGGCGTATTTCAGTGTCGGGTTGGCGGGGTCGGTGAAGGTCGCCGTGCCCATCACCTGCCCGGTGGTCGGGTTGGGGTTGCCGACGACGGGCGTCCCGGCCACCGGGGTGTCGGGGGTGTTGCCGCCGGTGTTGCCACCAGTGTTGCCGCCGGTGTTTCCGCCGGTGTTGCCGGTCGTCTGGAGCACGATGCTGGCGCTATTGGTGAGGGCGTTGTTGAGGGCCGTGAGGGCGTTGGTGCCGCCCTGGAAGAGGTTGCTGGCGATGTTGCTGCCGGCCTGGAAGAGGTTGTTGGCGACGTTGGTGCCGGCCTGGAAGAGGTTGGTGCCAGCGGCGACGACAACGCCGACGGGGGTACTGGCGGGAGTGGGGTTTCCGGGCGCAATATCGACGGCGGCCTCGAAGGCGTTGAAGATCTTGTTACCGTTGGCGATGACAGCGTTTTCGACGGTGGTGACGGTGGCGACGCCCGTGGTGGCGACGCGGAAGAGGGCGCCACCGGCGGCGACGAAGTCGCCGGCGGTGGTGAGTGCGCCGCAAGGACGACGGGGGCCTCCGCGACCACCCCGGCGGCAAAACCGCCGACAAGAAGGTCTTTGCCGACTTCGCCCGCCACGTTCGCGACGGCGCCGGTGTAGGCGGCAGCGTTAGTCAACACGAGGGTGGTCGTGGAGTTAGAGGCGTTACCGATGAGGGTGGGGACGTTGCTGAGGTTGCCGGTGGTCAGGGCATTAATGAGGCCTGTGCCCAGGGCGGTATAGGCGTTGGCTGCGGCGGCGTCGGCGGCAGCGGCGTTGTCAAGCTCGGTGCCGAGGTCCCCTATCGCACCCGTTCCCGTTATTCCTCCTGCGCCGCCTCCCCCGCCGCCGATGGTTGACGCGAGGGCTGTCACCGACTGGGCGACGTCTGAGCCGGCGTTGCCGATGGCACTGACAACGTCGCCGACGGCGGCGCCGAGGGCGTCGCCGAAGGCGGCGAAGGGGTCGGTGTCTGCGGTGTCGGGCGCGTTGGCGGTGCTGATGGGGCTGACCGGGACGGTGACGGTTTCGGGGGCAGAGCCGGCGCTGTTGCTGGCGGTGACGGCGAAGCTGTCCTGGGTGGCCGAGGTCGGGGCACCTGGATTGGCGGCGGCGGCGCGCGCCAGCAGGGTCGGGGTGTAGGTGAAGTTACCGGCGATGTCCACGGTGACCGTGCCGTTGGTGGGCGGCGTGGTCACCGTGTAGGTCAGGTTGGTACCGGTGAAGTTCAAACTGCCGGTCACCACCCCGTTGACGGGGTCCGGGGTGCCCACGGTGGCCGGCGGGTCCACCGGGGGTTGACCCGTGAGGATCGTCGCAGCAGCCGGGGACGGGTTGGGGGCGGCTGCGCTGGCGCGGTAGCCGGCGTATGCCAGCGCGGGCAGCGGGTTCGGGGTGAGCGGTGCGGCGGGATCACCGGGGGTGGTGGGGCTCAGACCGACCAACGACGCCACCACCCTCGACACCACCGGGTTGACCGGCGCGGCGGGGACGCTGGGCGGGCTGGGTGTGGTGGTCAGCACTGCCGGGGAGAAGGTCGGCGCCCCAGCGGGTGGGGTCACCGCATCGGTGTGAAGTGTGCTCGCTGCGGCGGTGCCCGCAGGGGCGGGGGCGCTCACTGAACCGGCCAGGGTCCGGTGTGGGGCGAGCGGGTTGGCGAGGTGCTGGGTTGGCCGCCAGGCTGTCCGGGACCGACGTGGTGGTCGTGGGTGGCGAGGTGTTGGACTGGTGATGGGGTCGAGGGTGTGCTGCCGGCAGTGGTCGGCGTTGAGTCAGCAGCGACCGCCGGCGCCGCGTGCCGGTGATGTCCGGGCGCGCCATCAGGGCTCGGGGAACCCGACGTACCTGATGTGCCTGATGGTGAGGTTCCTGTGCTGCTGCTCGTTGAGGACGTGGAACCGCCGGTGGTGGTGGGGTCTGCGTGGGCTACCCCGGAGCCGGTGGTCAGCGCCGCGCCGACACCCAGGGTGACCGCACCTGCTCCCAGCCAGGTGGCTGCCTGGGTATGTCGCTGCTGGGCGTGTTGGCGGGCCTTGGTGCGTTGAGCCTTGACCTTCGCTCGGTTTGTCGTGCGGTGCTTCCCGGCCATCTCAGTTGCCTCCGTCACTGATCGCAACGTCTGTGAGACCCGGTGAGCGCGGCGCAGTGGTCATGAGGAGCTCCCTTGGACGGTGGGGGCGGCTGTTAGGGGCGCTGATTGGATACCGGTGGCGATCCGATACCGGTGGCCGAATTAGCTCGCTGCGAACCTTGCCTGCGGCCAGCAAAGCCCGGATAGAGTAGTGGACTACCTGCTTTTGTCCCTATGTGTGCGCGGGGTCGCCACGGTGCACAGCTAACCAGCCCAGCACCCACACCCAGCGTCATCGCGCCGACGCCCAGCCTGCTGGCGGGTTCGGGATGGGCGGTGCTGGCCCGGTGGACAGCCTTCGTGCGCTTGCCGCTGCTGGCGGTCCGCGCGGTGGACGTGCGCGTACCCGCCATCGAGACTCCCCGGCTCGGCGTCACTTATCGCAACGTTGAGTGATTCCTAGCAGAAAAAAGCGCCCGCCAGTAGAGATATGGCAAATTATTTACGCGAATTTACCGTCGTCTCTTAACGACAGATAATTGACGGTCTGCGTCTGATAATCAGCTGAGCCGAACGTACCACACGGTGGTTATATATACAGGTCAGAGGTTTCTACCGAATCTCGTCTAACGTCAATTATTCAGAATTCACTGCGGGCATTCTGTTGGCCCCTTTTTGCAGCAACGGAGCAAACTAGATGAAATGTAATTGATTGCGCAACGAAAATTGATAGCGAACCGTTGAGGCACGCTGAGATCCGGATATTCGGCCTCTGCCGCCAGGGAAGGCGCTCGTCGGCTACCAGGCCTGCCTCGGCCACAGCGGGAGACCCACCACCTGGACGAGCTGCACCTGCGACGACACGGTGTGCGGGCCGCCGCTGAACACCCACTGCACGACGCTGGACGGGCCTGCGACAGTGCGGATCTCGAACCGCTACGACGTCGCCGGGGACTAGTTCATGTACCGCCCGGCAGTGCGTCAGGACCCGTCTTTCCAGTGGTCCTGCCTCTGTGACATCTGATCCGAGCACAAGTCGGTGATAGCCCAATACACCACAACCTCAGCCTGCTTCATCGAACCGTGCAGTGAGTCCACCTGTTGGCGACCTCAGTCACCTCGTTCGCGGCAGCGACGCCGCCTTTCAGCTCGTTGCATACCGCGTTCCCGAGGGTCGTCCCTTTACCGTCCTGCACGGTGAACACCTGCGAGGTGGTGAGACCACCGTGTTGATCTACGTCGGCCATGAACTGCACCTGCTGGTCAGTGGTCGCGCCGACGGGTGCTGCGAACACCACTGCTAGTACGGCCAGCGCCGCGAGAATCCTCCCCATACGGCAAAATGCTAGACCGTCGCTACCACCAACATCGGCGATTCCACAACGATGATTCGCGTTTTACGAGCCAGGCGGCAGTAAGGATCTCCAAACGTCACCTAACGGGGCGGGCAAGTGGCCGTTGCCGCGTCTGTGGGTCGCCTGGGAGTGTGGCTCGATTGTCGACCGAAGACGGGTCCACACGGGTCACAGTCAGAGCGGGTAGGTGCCGCGCGGACGCGGTCGAGTCGCACAACGCAAAAGGGGTTGGGGGGTATGGCGTTCTCAGATGAGCTGGCCGTGATCGCGAAGAAAATTCGTGATCTGAGGGGAACAGTCGAGACTGAGGAGGGGACAAAGAACGCCTTTATCATGCCGTTCATATCGAATGTTCTTGGCTATGACGTTTTCGATCCCTCAGAAGTCGTACCTGAGTTCGTCGCCGATGTAGGAGTGAAGCGCGGCGAAAAGGTGGACTACGCCATCATCAAAGATGGCCAGATACAGATATTGATTGAATGCAAGAAGATCGGCGATCCGCTCGACTTGAAAGTACGCAGCACAACTCTTCCGCTACTTCTCGGTGACGAGCGCGCGGATCGCCGTCCTAACCAACGGTCAGGAATACCACGTCTACACCGATAATGACATGCCGAATGTCATGGACGACAAGCCGTTTCTGGTCTTCGACCTGCTTGAT
>CAVTDY010000009.1:0-464515 GCA_963733605.1 uncultured Actinomycetota bacterium | reverse complement strand
GACACCGACTCGACTATGCCGCGCTGCGCGGCCTCGTGGGCCAGGTCCGGGCAGCTCCACTTGGCCAGCGGCACATCGCTGTTGGCGGGCAACTCACAGGCTAGCGCCTTCACTTCGGCCACCACCGTAGCCGAGAAATGGCGGGGCCGTCCGCTGCGGGGCCGGTCACCCAAAGCGTCAATGCCATGCTGGCAGAACCGGCGCCGCCACTTACGGACTGTGTCATCACAGACACCCAGGGCCCGCCCGATCGCGGCGTTGGACGCGCCACCGGCAGCGGCCAACACGATCCGGGCGCGCAACACATCGCGATGCTCACCGCTGACTCGACCAGCCCGGGCCAGCAACAACCGCCGCTGCCCATCGCAGAGAACAACCTGATCACAGCTCGACATAGCCATCCATCGTTTGTCGCCCAACGCCGGTCGGGTGCCGGCAACGACACGCCGGACATCGGTTCGAGCATCATGGACACCGTGCCCACACCACCGGAGTCGACCAAGACCTCGTTGCGGCAACGGCTACAAGCCAGGGCCAACGAGCGCTGGCCACAGCTGGCCGACCTCACCATCCGCCACCACGGCCAGTTCGCCTACATCGACGGCCGACTACCCGACGGCACCACCCTGCCCTGTGCCGCCTGCGCTGGGGCGGCTCCTCCACACCTGGGGCTTCGCCATCCACCGCGCCAGCCACGACGACTACGAAAACTCCGACCTGCCCATCGGATGCCCTGTCGGCAGCCCCGAAGAAGCCCTCGACTGCGCCTGCGGCCTCTACCTCAACGACCCCACCGCATGGACCCAACCCCCGACGAACTAACGGGCGTAACCACTAGTGGCGCCGATCACGCACCTTGTACGTCGACGGCCATGACTCACGAGTGTCGTCGCCCACGAGCGGAACACCCTTGCTCCCGATCCTGATGTCGTAGGCCTCCTTGCCGGCCCCCACTTCGCGGTTCGCGTGTTCGGTGGCGAGATAGATCAGCTGGTCGATCTCCATTTCGGCGAACGCGACAAACGTGGTGCTACGGGCCACGTCGTCGCCGGGAGCCATCCGTTCGGGCAGCACCCGCGACGCGAGCGCCGCCAGGCCCAGCAGCGAGAACGGAATGACCCAGTAGCAGACGAACGACAGCGGCGTCTTCGTGTCGAGAATCGTCGCCTTGCCATACACGATCGGCGGGATCACCGACGACAGCGTCATGCCTGCGAAGGCGGCGACCCAGATCCAGGTCAACGTCCTGGTGATCCGGCCAAACAGCTCGCTCTTGACGACCTCGGGAGGCTGGTCCGCTTCGGCGAACTCGCGCACGAACGGCTTGCCGACCAGCACGCCGATCAGCGCCACCAGGAAGATCCCGGCATTGCTCAGCGGCTGCATCCACCGCTCCATGAACGACTCGTTCATCGCAAACGTCAGAATCGTCAGCACCAAAAATGTTGCGACAGCCCCAATTTCGAGGGTGCGTCCGGGCTTACCCTTGACACGCCCGATCACGAACGACAGCACCGCGACCGTGAGCGCGACCAGAACCGCCGTGGTGAATGGGACGTTGCCGACCAGAACCCAATAGACGATCCACGGCGCGAAACCCGAGAGAATGCCCACGACGGGTCAGTCTAGGTTGTCAGTCAACGATGAGACTGTAAACCTGTTGCACGGGCGAAAGCCGCGACTAGCGTGTATCGATGACCGAGCGCCGCAATGTCTCGTCAGGGTCGGAGTTCGAGGAACTGGTTGGCTACTCGCGAGCGGTGCGTACCGGACCCTACGTGGTGGTGGCCGGCACCACCGCCCCCGGCGCAGGGATCGCCGCCCAGGCGCGGGAAGCGTTGCGTCGCACAGAAATTGCGCTCCAGCAGGTCGGCGCGTCCTTGACCGACGTGGTGCGTACCCGCATGTACGTCACCGACATCTCGCTGTGGCGTGAGGTCGGCGCCGTGCACGCCGAGGTGTTCGGCGACGTCCGGCCGGTCACGACCATGCTCGAGGTGTCGGCGCTGATATCGCCGGAGCTGCTGGTCGAGATCGAGGTGGACGCCTACCTGGACGCCGAGGCTCGCCCCTAGTCGGAAAGCGGCGCGAACCGACCGTTGGCATCGGGCCGATAGGGCGTGACGCTTATCACAGCTTCTGCCCGCAACGGTCCGTACAGGTGGGGGAACACCATCGAGCGGGGATCGGTTGCGACGCCGGGCTCCCATTTGATCGGTGCCGTCAGGCGTTCCGGTTCGATGCGCAGCAACACCAGATCGGTGCGCCCGGCGTAGAGCCGATTGGCCGGCAAATGTACCTGTTGAGGCGTCGAAAGATGGATGAAGCCGCTCGCAGCCAGAGAGTCGGGACGAAGCTCGCCGCGGGATTGCCCACGGCGCCAGTCGTCGGCGCCGCAGAGGTGGACTAGGACATTCGGGGACGGCGTCATACCGCCAGCCTGCCCCTGCCGCAAATCGGCGCAAGCGTGAGACACGACACACCGGTAAACCCCCGGGGAACAAGGCCGGAACCGAATACGTCTGAGACAGTAGACGTACCCGAAGCATTACGGAGGTGGCCATGAACGCAACGCTGACCAGTCCCCCACTCACCAGGGCTGACCGCTGCGATCGTTGTGGGGCCGCCGCGCGCGTACGCGCGAAGCTTCCGTCGGGAGCCGAGCTGTTGTTCTGCCAGCACCACGCCAACGAGCACGAGGCAAAGCTGGTCGAGCTGGCCGCCACGCTTGAAGTCAGCGCGACGGAGTAGCACCCAGACCCGTCCAGCCGCGAAATTGGCCAGGACGCCCAACCGTCAGTAATGCTGGGCTGGTCATGAACGACCAGTCGCCGCCCGCCAAGCCATCCCGCCACCACATCTGGCGCATAGCCCGTCGGACGCTGGCGAAAAGTTGGGACGACTCGATCTTTTCGGAGTCCGCGCAGGCGGCGTTCTGGTGTGCGCTGTCTTTGCCGCCGCTGCTGCTGGGAATGCTGGGCACCCTGGCCTACATCGCGCCGGTGTTCGGTCCGGACACCCTGCCGCTGATTGAGGAGCAAATCATCAGCACCGCCGGCCGGTTCTTCTCCGGCAACGTCCTCAACGAGATCATCGCGCCGACGGTGCGAGACATCGTCAAGGGCGCCCGCGGCGAGGTGGTGTCGCTGGGCTTCGTCATCTCGCTGTGGGCGGGCTCGTCGGCCATCTCGGCGTTCGTCGACTCGATCACCGAGGCCCACGACCAGACGCCGCTGCGTCACCCGGTGCGTCAACGCTTCTTCGCGCTGGGCCTCTACGTGGTGATGCTGCTCGGGGTGATCGTGACGGCGCCGTTGATCGCCCTGGCGCCGCGCAGAATCGCCGAGTCCATTCCCGACAGCTTGGCCAACGTGCTGGCCTTCGGCTACTACCCGCTGCTGTTCGTGGGTCTGGTCCTGGCGATGACCATCCTCTACCGGGTGTCGCTGCCCAACCCGTTGCCGTCGCACCGGCTTCTCATCGGCTCGGTGCTGGCGACCGTGGTGTTCCTGATCGCCACGTTCGGGCTGCGGGTGTATCTGACGTGGATCACCAGCACCGGGTACACCTACGGCGCGTTGGCGACGCCGATCGCGTTCTTGTTGTTCGCCTTCTTCCTCGGCTTCGCGATCATGGTGGGCGCCGAGCTGAACGCAGCGATCCAAGAGGAATGGCCGGCGCCGGTCACCCACGCGAAGCGGCTGCGGTGGTGGCTGGAGGAGAAAGCCGAGTCGCTGAACGGCAATAGCGACGACGCTGAGGAGCCCGCGGCCGCGGCCAAAGCCGACGGCGCTACGTCTTGAGCTTCTCGAAGATCCGCTTGCACTCGGGGCACACCGGCGAGCCGGGCTTGGCGGCCTTCGTCACCGGAAACACCTCGCCACACAGCGCGACGACGTGCGTGCCCATCACGGCGCTTTCGGCGATCTTGTCCTTCTTGACGTAGTGGAAGAACTTCGGCGTGTCGCTGTCGGTCCCGTCGTCGACGCGTTCGTCGGTGTCGGTGCGCTCGATCGTCTGGGTTCGCATATGACCATTTTGCCCGTAAGAAATCCGACGCGTACAGCGGACGACGAGTGTGCAACAGTGGAGGTATGAAACACGGCCACGAGCTGAGTTTCGACGACGACGGCCAGCCCGTCCTGATCACCCGCGCCGCGCCCGCCTACGAAGTCCAGCACCGCGAGCGGGTGCGCAAGTACCTGACGTTGATGTTCTGGCGCATCCCGGCGCTCATCCTGGCGGCGGTCGCGTACGGCATCTGGGCGAACGGCCTCATTTCGCTCGCGATCATTCTCCTGTCGGTGCCCCTGCCCTGGATGGCGGTGCTGATCGCCAACGACCGCCCGCCGCGGCGGGCGGAGGAGCCGCGGCGCTACGAATCGCGCCGCCGCATCCCGTTGTTTCCGACAGCCGAGCGGCCGGCTCTGGAGCGCCGCGCACACTCGGCGCCGCAACCCGACGACGGCGATCCGCCCGGCGACGTTCCTAGCTGAGGAAGTTCTGGCTCTTTTCTCAGCACATTCTCAGATGGATTGCGAATAACCGCAGATCAGAAGGTGTGAACCGGCCAACGAGCGGGAACTCTTTGCGGCACATGGGCGTTGTAGCTCATGACTGTTGGACCCGATCAGGAGGCCGCAATGGCTAATGCCACCACCACCCGCGTCGACACCGACTTGGACGCTCAGAGTCCGGCCGCTGACCTCGTACGCGTGTACCTGAACGGCATCGGCAAAACGGCCTTGCTGAATGCCGCTGATGAGGTCGAGCTCGCAAAGCGCATCGAGACAGGCCTTTATGCGCAGCATCTGCTGGAGACACGGAAGCGATTGGGCGAGAACCGCAAACGTGATCTTGCCGCGGTCGTTCGCGACGGCCAGGCCGCCCGCAGCCATCTGCTGGAGGCGAACCTTCGACTGGTGGTGTCGCTGGCGAAGCGTTACACCGGTCGCGGCATGCCGCTGCTTGACCTGATCCAGGAGGGCAATCTGGGTCTGATCCGCGCGATGGAGAAGTTCGACTACAGCAAGGGATTCAAGTTCTCGACGTACGCGACCTGGTGGATCCGTCAGGCGATCACCCGCGGCATGGCCGACCAGAGCCGCACCATCCGGCTGCCGGTCCATCTGGTCGAGCAGGTGAACAAGCTGGCCCGGATCAAGCGCGAGATGCATCAGAACCTGGGCCGTGAGGCCACCGATGAGGAGCTGGCCGCCGAATCGGGCATCCCGGTGGACAAGATCACCGATCTGCTCGAGCACAGCCGCGACCCGGTGAGCCTGGACATGCCGGTCGGCAGCGACGAGGAAGCCCCGCTGGGCGACTTCATCGAGGACGCCGAGGCGATGTCGGCCGAGAACGCGGTGATCTCCGAGCTGCTGCACACCGATATTCGCCACGTGCTGGCCACCCTCGACGAGCGCGAGCAGCAGGTCATTCGGCTGCGGTTCGGCCTCGACGACGGCCAGCCGCGCACCCTCGACCAGATCGGCAAGCTGTTCGGGTTGTCCCGCGAGCGGGTCCGCCAAATCGAGCGTGAAGTGATGTCCAAGCTGCGCAACGGCGAGCGCGCCGACCGGCTGCGGTCATACGCAAGCTAGCCACCCCAGACATGGACCCCGCCGGTCTGACCGGCGGGGTCCATGCTTTGTCGGGCGGCGATGATGCAGCCCAGTTTTCCCAGCTTGACCGGTAGACTCTCGCGTGACGGAGGGTTGCCTAATGAACGATCTTGTCGATACCACCGAGATGTACCTGCGGACCATCTACGACCTCGAAGAAGAGGGCGTAGTGCCGTTGCGTGCACGCATCGCCGAGCGTCTCGAGCAGAGCGGCCCCACCGTCAGCCAGACCGTGTCACGGATGGAGCGCGACGGGCTGCTGCACGTCGCCGGTGACCGGCATTTGGAGCTCTCCGACAAGGGTCGCGCCCTTGCTGTCTCCGTGATGCGCAAGCATCGGCTCGCCGAGCGGCTGCTGGTCGACGTGATCGGCCTGCCGTGGGAGGAAGTGCACGCCGAGGCGTGCCGCTGGGAGCACGTGATGAGCGAGGACGTCGAGCGCAGGCTGGTGAAGGTGCTCAACAACCCGACCACCTCACCGTTCGGCAATCCCATCCCCGGCCTTTCCGAGCTCGGCGTCGGCGATGGCTGGGCCAATGACGAGGTGAACCTTGTCCGGCTCACCGAGCTGCCGTCCGGGATGCCCGTCGCGGTCGTGGTGCGCCAGCTGACCGAACACGTCCAGGGTGACGCCGAATTGATCGCGCGGCTCAAGGACGCCGGCGTGGTGCCCAACGCCAGGGTGACCGTCGAGGCCAACGACCGCGGCGGCGTCATGATCGTGATCCCCGGCCATGAGCAGGTCGAGCTGCCCCACGAGATGGCCCACGCCGTGAAGGTCGAAAAGGTCTGACGGCACCGGCTTATCCCGCCCGTCGGCCGAACGCCCGGATTGGCGGTAACTGCACGCCGAGCCGATCGGCCAGCCGGTAGCCGGTGATCGCCAGCTCGCGGATCTGCTCGGGCCGCATCCCCGACTGCAGGGCGGTATCCAGCATGCCCGCCATCCGGTGCGCCGGGTCGGCGCGCAGCGCCGCTTCCAACGACACTCCGGCCAGCGGGCCGTCGCCGCGCGCGTAAGCCGAGAACCCCAGCAGTACAAGCGCTTCGACCCGCCACGGCTCCGGCAGGGTGCGTGCCAGCACAGCCCACAGCGATTCGGCCTGATCGGCGTTCTCGCCGACCGCCAGCGCGTAGAGGGTGTCGCGCACCCGAACGTCGGTCAGCGCCAACGCCAGCCGGGCCAGTTCGTCGTCGTCGAGTTCGGCGGCGTCGGCCACCCGCTCGGCAGCTGCGACCGCCGCTTCGACGTCGGCGCGCGCCGCGCTGTCGGGGCGCTGCGCCGAGTGCGGTTTGCAGCCCTCAATGACCCCGGCGAGCGCCTCGGTTCGGGCGGGATCGGTCAGCGCGATCACCTCCTGCAGCTCGGCGCGTCGGGTATAGAGCCGGCGGCCGTCCAGAACTGCCGCCACCGCCATCGGCGACGCCCACGGGTCGTTGACGGTGCCGGCATCGCCGCAGCCGTCGGCGCAATGCCAGCGCCCGCCTGCGGCGACTCGGTCGACGATGTGCGCGGCAAGCAGTTCGATCCCGTGCTCGGCCAGCGCCGTCGTCAGCAGGTCGGCCAGTTCGCGGTATTCGTCGTTGCACATCCGGCAGTTCACCCCTTCCTCGTCGATCACCACGGCGATCGCCGAATCGGGCCTCGCCGCAGCGGCGACTTCGGCGAGGTGATCGAGCGAGTGCGGAAGTTCGTCCGAAAGGTCAACGCGCATAACACATCCCATCTGCCCGTGATCGATGGTGACGAGCACGAGGGATTTCTCGGGCACGAAGCCGAGGACTGCGGTGACTTCCCTATCAATTTGCTGTCGACCCAGGTCGGCAACTTAGTTCACCGAGTCGCGATTGGTGAGGTGGTGCCCTGGTGAACGAGCCGCGCCGACATTCGGGGGCCGGCAGCTGAAGCTTCGGCAGTCTACCCCGCTCAATTCGTCGCGCGACAATTGACCTGACCGGCAGGGTGCGTGTCCTCAGGTGCTTCGGCCTCAAGTGATCGTTTTCGATTTTGGCCCCGTTTCTTGCTGGCGTAGTGGCAGTGACCCGACTGGGGTAGCCGTTGCCCCCAACGGCACCGCCTACGTCGCCAACGCCCTCGGCGCCGACTCCGTCACGCAGGGGACGGTGTCGGTGATCTCCCTGGTCGCGACCGGCTGACCACCCCGATGACAGACGCCCCGCCTGTCGGGCGGCCCTGACCCTGCGTCACCTACCGCGCCGCGGATCGACCGAAACCAGCTGGGATTGAACTAGTGAACGGGCGAGGCCAACGTCGGCGAGATACCTCCAGCGGCTGCTGCCCCAGTCTCGAAATAGGCGACATACGAGAGTCTCGAAAGTCAGTCGCGATTCCTGCCCGGCTTGGTTGCCTCGTGGGCCGGCTCTAGTCGAGATCCGCTCCGCCGCTGGCCCTTCCAGCTCCTAGCAATGCGTGTTGAGCGGCGGCCCGTACACCGTCTCGTCGCATGTGCGGCACGTCCAGGTGGTGTGCCCGCAGCTGCGACCGGAGCAGGCTTGGTATCCAACGCCGTGCCAGGCGGCAAGATCCGGAATATCAACATCTCAGCGTCGCCTCAACAATTCGCCATCATTTTCGTTGCGCAATCAATTATTTCCATCTAGTTTGCTGTATTGCTGCAAAAAGCTGCCAACAGAATACCCGCAGTGAGGCCTGAATAATTGACGCTAGACAAGATTCGATAGAGGGTTCTGAACTGCGCATATAACCACCGTGTAGTACGTTCGGCACAGCCGATTAACAGACGCAGACCGTCAATTACCCGTCATTGTGAGACGACAATAAAATCTCGTCAATAATTTGCCCTACCTCTATCTGCGGGGACCTTTTTCTGCTATGCATCACTCAAACGTTGCTATAAGTAACGCCGAGCCGGGGAGTCTCGATGGCGGGTACACATCGGTCCAACGCGCGGACCACCCGCAGCGGCAAACGCACCAAGGCTGCCCACCGGGCCAAACCCCCTCGCGAGCCCTACGCCTGGTTGGGTACCGGGGCGCTCACCCTGGGCTTGGGCGCCGCGCTGGCCAGCGGGTCGGGGATCGCCCACGCCGACCCCACCACCACCGGCGGTTCCACGTCCTCAACGAGCAGCAGCACAGGAACCTCACCATCAGGCACATCAGGTACGTCGGGTTCCCCGACCAGTGATGTCGCGTCCGGACATCGCCGGCACGCGGCGCCGGCGGTCGTTGCTGACTCAACGCCGACCATTGCCGGCAGCACACCCTCGACACCATCACCGGTACAACACCTCGCCACCCACGACCACCACGTCGGTCCCGGACAGCCTGGCGGCCAACCCAGCACCTGGCCAACCGAGTCGCCCCACACCTCAACCCTGGCCGGTTCAGTGAGCGCCCCCGCCCCTGCCGACACCGCCCCAGCGAGCACACCTCACACGATGCGGCGACCACACCCGCTGGCCCACCGACCTTCTCCCCGGCAGTGCTGACCACTACACCCACCACAAACACCCCGTCGGTGGCGCCGAGTGTCCCGGCCGCACCGGTCAACCCGGTGGTATCAACCGTGGTGGCGTCGTTCGGTCGGTCTGAGCTCCACCACCCCCGGTGATCCCGCCGCACCGGTGGCCCCCCAACCCGCTGCCCGCGCTGGCATACGCCGGCTACGACCACGCAGCCGCCCAACCCGTCCCCGGCTGCCGCCACGGTCCTCACCAGCCAACCCCCGTCGACCCGCCGGCCACCGTGGGCACACCGGACCCCGTCAACGGGGTGGTGACCGGCAGTTTGAACTTCACCGGTACCAACCTGACCTACACCGTGACCACGCCGCCCACCAACGGCGCGGTCACCGTGGACACCGCCGGTAACTTCACCTACACCCCCACCCTCGCAGCCCGCGCCGCCGCCGCCAACCCAGGCGCCCCCACCACGGCCACCCAGGACAACTTCACCGTCACCGCCAGCAACAACGCAGGCTCTGCCCCCGAAACCGTCACCGTCCCGGTCAGCCCCATCAGCGCCGCCAACGTGCCCAACACCACAGACACCGACACCCCCACCGACCCGCTGGCACCCGCCGCCGACCCGCCCGCCAACCCCCTGGCCGCCCTCGCCGACGGCATCGGCGGCTTCGTCAACACCACCGTCAGCGGGCTCAGCACCATCGGCAGCAACATCCTCAACGGCGCCATCGGCTCCGGCATCAACACCACCGTCGCCGGCCTCACTACCCTCTACCCCGACGCCGTCAAGTTCCTCGCGAACTTGGTGCCCAGCCCCCAAACCCAGAACACCGTCAGCAACGTCGCCACGATCACCCTCGTCGGCACCGCCGTCGTCCTCGCGCTCCCCGTTGAGGGCGCGGTCGTCGGCGCCGCCATCATCGTCGACGTCGGCGTCGCCGCCATCTTGGGCACCCTCGCCTTTCCCACCGGCGCCAACGCCCCCGCCGCCAGCAACCCCATCGTCGCCGTCGTCGGCGTCATCGCGTCCTTGCCTTCCACGATCGAAGCGCTCCAAAACGTCGTCAACAACATCGGCACCAACCTCGGCAATGACACCATCACCAGCCTCAACAACCTCCTCTCCATCCTCACCAACCTCACCAACGTCTTCTCCGTCCTCAACGGCAACACTGGCGGCAATACTGGCGGCAATACTGAGCAACGCCGGCGGAAACACCGGCGGCAACACCGGTGGAAACACCAGCGGAGACACCGGCGGCACCGGCGGGAACACCCCCGACACACCGGTGGCCGCAAGATCTACGTCATCGGCAACCCCAACCCGACCACCGGGCAGGTCACCGGCACGGCGACCTTCACCGACCCCGGCAAACAGACACTGACCTACACCGTGAGCACCCAGGCCACCAATGGGATGGCCACCGTGAACTCCGCCACCGGCGCGTTCGACTACACCCCCACCAACACCGCCGACGACACCGCCGCCGCCCGACTCAACGCCGGCACGAACCCGGACACCTTCCGCGTTATCGCCACCAACACATCCGGAAACGCGGCCGGTGAGACGATCACCATCCCCGCCATCAACGGCCTCAAACTCGAAGTCACCAACACCATCCCCGTCGGCAGTCAGATTGACGCCTTGGCGGTCAGCCCCAACGGCGCCACCGTCTACGTCGTCGACGATAACGCCCAAGCTGCCGCAGCTGCCGGTTATGCCGGAACGGCAGCGGACGGCTGGGTGTCGGTGATCAACACCGCCACCAACACCGCCACCGCCACCATCCCCGTCGGCGTCCTACCGGATGCGGTGACGATCAGCCCCAATGGCAGCCAGGTCTACGTCGGCAACGAGGATGAGCACGGTGTCGGTGATCAACACCGCCACCAACACCGTCACCAACACCATCCCCGTCGGCAACGGTGCGGCCGCGGTGGCGGTCAGCCCCAACGGCCAACTCGTCTACGTCACCGGCGAAACCACAGCGGCACGCCGACCAGTGTCGGTGATCGACACCGCCACCAACACCGTCACCGCCACCATCCCCCTCTAGCGGGACAGCCTACGGCCTGGGCGCGGTGGCCTTCAGCCCCAACGGCCAACTCGCCTACGTCGCCGAAAACAGCGGCGTCTCCCCCGAGGTGGAGGTGATCAACACCGCCACCAACGAAGTCACCGCCACCATCCCTGTCAGCGGACAACCGATCGTTGGTTTGGCGGTCAACCCCAACGGCCAGGATGTCTACGCCGCGAACAATGTCTACACCTCCACCATCGACAACACCACCATCGACGGCAATGTCGGCAATGTGACGGTGATCAACACCGCCACCAACACCGTCACGCCACCATCCTCCAAAGCCCCACCCCGGGCGGGTACTACGGGCAACAAGGCGGGGTGGCGGTCAGCCCCGATGGCAGCGTCCTCTACGCGGGCAACTTTGTGAACCCGGGCTCGGTACTTGTGATCGACACCGCCACCGACACCGTCATCGACAACGTCTCCGTCGGCGACGAACCGACGGCAGTGGTGATCAGCGCTGACGGTGACAACATCTACGTCCTCAACTATTTAGACGAGACGGTGTCGGTGATCTCGCTGGTCCCGACCGGCTGACACCCCGATGACAGACGTCCCTGCCTGTCGGGCGGCCCTGACCTGGCGTCACCTACAGCGCCGGGGATCGACCGAACCAGCTCGGATTGAACCCGTGAACGGGCGAGGCCAACGTCGGACGAATAGCCTCTCCAGCGGCTACTGCACCAGTCTCGAAATAGACCACATACGAGACCGCTGTCGGGAACGATCTGGCATGGCATTTCCGCAGGCCGTGATGTCTCAAATGTTCATCTCAGGAACAAATGTCTAGCCTGATCGTTTTTAACACCCTGTGAGACAGGGCGATTCGAGCACAGCAACGTCTAACTCTAACGCTGGCGCGCGGGTGGGATACCCTCGGGTCAGCACCATTGCTCACGCCCTGGATCAGCAGAACGCGGCTCTTGCCGCTGCGGGCGTCACAAAGACGTTCTCCGACACCATCTCCGAAGCGCGGCCGACAACACCCGTTGAGCTGGCATAACACCGCCAAGCTCACGCTCGGCGTGTCAGACCAAGTGCCAGATCCACCGTTTCTCGGACAGTCCCCGTGCTGTTCCGCGCGGCCGCCCTAGGGTGAAGGTCGGTTTGCGCGCAGTTGCGGAAAAGCTATAACCGCGCCGGAGGGCTCCGCCAGCTCGTCGCGAAGCTGCTCGTTCTCCAGGGTGAGCTGGTTGATGGCGCGGACGAGGGCCGGGACGTCGGCGCGGAGTTGCTTGAGTTCGCGGTTCTTGTTTTCGATCGTCGCGCGTAGTTTGGAAATGGTTGCGCGGAGCCGTGTTTCAAGCTCTAACGGACCGCCGCGTTCTTTGACGCGTTGGTAGAACTCGTTCTTCAGGTCGGTGTGTCGCTGGGTCAGGGCGTTGCGGGGCACGTCGGCTTCTTGCGCGAGGGCCACGACTGTAAGTGCGCCGTTGCATCGTTGGGGGGCGCCGGCAAGGATGCGCTCCATGGCGGAGCGGATCCGTGCGCGCTCGTCGACGGCTGCGGTCATTCGGGTTCCTCGTTCCAGCCCTGCGAGGCTTCATCGGTGATGGTGACGCGGGTGCTGTCGTGGGTGTCGGCGTAGTGGCGCAGTCTTGCGGCGTGGGCGCGCAACCGGTCACCGATGGGTTGCGGGCTGTGGGCTGCGTATCGGTCGAGCAGGTCGGCGCGGGCGCGTAATTGGGCGGCGTGCTGATCGGTGCGCACCACGTTTCCGCAGCTCGGGTTGCAGGCCTCCAGCCTGGGGCTATCTGTGATGCGGCCGCGTTGACACAGGGCGCGGTCGGGCTTGTAACGGCAGAGTAGTAATGCCTGGGGGTTCTCGTAGATCATCAGATCGTGGTTGGCGATGAGCCGACGTGCGGTTCGTGCGGTGATGGTTGTGCCAGTGAATTGGGGTGCCCGCGCGGCGATTTCGATGGCCTCTCTGGCGGCTGGTCCGGAGATCCCGCCGCCGTTGTCGAGGTTGTCGCGCAGTTCGGCGGTGGTGTCAGCGACGGCACGGACAGTTTCGATGTCGATGAGGTCGTGGATGCCGTCGTGTCCCCTGGCGGCGTATCGACCGGAGACGACCGCTGAGCGCATGTGCCCGTATTGGATGGCCAGGGCGATGTGACCGTTGGGTCGGCGGGCGATGTGCCAGGCCAGGGATCGGCGGAAGCGCCGTAGGCCGATATTGCCGTGCGGATCGGGTGGGATTGTTTCGTGGAGCATGTTGTGTCGGGCGGCTTCGGTGTTGGCCCAGTTGACGAAGTCGTTGATCCTGATACGCATTGCGCCGAGCACGATGGCCCCGGTGTTGCTGGCCTTGCGAGTCCGATCGTGAGCGTATGCGTCGAACAGCAGCCCGGCTTTGGGGACCATCTTCTCCAGGACGCGGATGGCGTTGACCACTGGGGTGATGGCAACCCACGGGACGTCGCGTTCCGCGCCGCCAGACAGATGGTTACCGTGTTCGTCGACGGCTGTCTTGTATTCGCGCCCGCGGATCACGTGTCGCCCCACGGCGTCCTCGGCGTCGGGTTCGCGATCGGGACAGCACCCCGACCTGAGTCCGAGGACTTCACCCGGCCGCATGCCGGTCAGGTAGGCACAAACGATGAAAGCAGCGGTGCCCAGATGCCGCCACAGCGTCCAGACTTCTCGGTAGTCGATTACCTCGCGCCAGGGCTTTCCGCCGATAGTTCCGTCGATTGGGATGTCCAGGGGGCAACCCCACGGCCGCCGTGTCGCGGCGGCGAGCAGTTCTGTGCGGTGTGGGTATTCCTGAAGCTGGTTTGTCGTGGCACCGGTGCGGCCGCAGATGTAGCCCCACGCCAGCATCACGCGGTCATTCTGGCCGAACACCGGCAATGGACCGTCCGATTGCAGGAGTGCATCGAGGTAGACGCGCAACGCGTATCGCCCTGCGGGCTGTGAGGTGGTAGGTATTGCCTTGTTAAGGCGCTGATGCTCGGCGTGGGCGTTGAGGACGTCGTCGGCGAGGTCGTCGACCATGCGCATCGCCCAGACGAGTAGCGGCCCCACGGTGTCTTCGGCCAGCGGTGCGGTCGCGTTCTCGCCGCCCGTGGGTTTCGGGTCCGGCAGGTAGTCGTCGACTCCGGTGGTTTCCCATGGTGGCTGCCCGATACCGGTTGGGGCAGCGCTGATTTGGTCCAGTGCCCATAATCGGGTTAACGCGATCAGGCGCCGAAGTGCGCTGGAGCGGGTCAGCGGGTTCGTGCCCAGAAGATGCCGCGCATAGTCATCGAGTGCAGCGGTATCGCAACCGGCTAGGGTGTGGATGCCGCGGTTGTTCAGCCATTTCGTCAGATATAGCCAGTGCTGGACCGTTGTGGTGATCATTGTGACACCGATCCGGGTTCGCATATTGGTTCCGCGGCTGCGCAGGAACGTGGGGCGCAGTTCGCCGTTGATGAGATTCCAAACGGCAAGACGCAGTTCGGCGTGGAAGGCCACGGGAAAGTTACGCCAATGGATGTTGGTCCGGCCGGCGGACGGGTTTTCGGTGAGTGGCGCAAGTGACCAGGCCGGGTCACGGTATCGCGAGTTGAGGTGGGCGTGAATCGGTTTGACCAGGTCCGGGCCCACAACCAAGCTGTGCGGGCCGGGCATCGCCAACACGTAGGGGTCGTATTCGGCCGCGTTGGTCATGTGTCGAGGACTCCGTGCAGTAGGTGGTCGACCAGGCCGCGGTCGGTGTCGGTCAACTGTGAAAGCGCCTGCGCCCATGTGGGTTCGCCGAGGCGTGTTTTGAGGTCCTGCAGGCGGGCATAATGGTCGGCCCAGTCCCTGCGCCATACCTCGGGTGCCAGCACGGAGCGCAAGTTGGTTAATGCGTGATGCAGGTGGGCTAGCCGGCGGTGGTGTCCAGGGTGAACGTGGGCGTTTGGGCACGCCAGGCACATGAGAAATGAGGCCGTGCAGCCGTTTTCGGATGATGTGGTAAAAGGGCTGGAGTTGGGGTCGGCGCAGTCGGCTGTCGCCGTTTCGACATCTCCTGCGACCGGGTTGTCGCGCAGTTCGGCGACTAGAACCGTCTTTTCGGCGCGGCTCAACGCATCCTCGGCGCCGGAAGCGATGACCTCGACGGCGTCTGCCTGCACGCGCTTGTCGACGAGGGCGTAGTTGCGTTGGTAGGTCTGTTCGGAGTGTTGGGTGGGTTCGCGGCGGCCGAGTGCGACAACTGTTCGGCGACCGCGAAGGAACGGCGAGCCGGTCAAACCCTGGGTTTGTGCCCATTCGGCTGCGCTCAAGGAGGACACACCGAAGCGGAATGGGCCCACGGGCGGGTGGCGATCGCCGTGCACGCGTGTCCAGCCGCGGTTTCCGGTGCGCCAGACGATCAGTCGGTCGGTTCCCGGGGCAAGCTGCTCGACCAATGCGCGGGCAAAACGGGTCGCCTGCAGCGCCTGAGTGATCAACCTGCCCGCCGAGGCACCACCATCGTCGGTGAGGTTTCTGGATTCGTGGTGACGCCCTGCACCGCGCCGAGGCTTTTCCAGTTGGACCCCATAGGTCGGCCGACCATCATCGCCGGCGTCCGGTGCTGCTCTTGGCACTGCGAGTCGATCGATCACCGAGAGGTTCCAGCCGTATTCGGCCATCATCAATACCGCTAACGCTGCTGCCTCCAACCGGGACAGAAACAGCCGCTGCCAGGTGACTTCTGCGGTCCTGCCGCCCAGCGGACCCCAGTACTTCTTGGCCAGAACACGCGTTCCCCCCGCGCTGGTCCTGGGATCCTTCATGGTGTATTCGGGCATAGACCCTGTATCAACGAGGACGCTAAGCGCATGGCCGACCAGCCACTCTCGGCTCTTGTCGGAGAACATTCCCTGCCGCCACCGATGCAGCTGTTGGGCGTTGTGTTCGATTCGCGTCAAAGCAGCGCGAACCGTCCGGCGGGCGGCAACCTTTATGTCGTGGAATTCCTCGCGGCTGTAAGACTGTGTGTTGCTTTTCGCTGGTCGTAACCGGCGCACCAGTTCGTCGGCTACCGGGCCGGACTGCAGGCGCGGGTCCTCGTGCAGCAGAAACGCGACCTCCGTGAACACGCGTTTGTCGTTGAGCATCGCAACGCTGTTGCGCCACCGTTTGACGACGGCGACCGTGAGGTCATCGAGATCGCGAATGGATTCGGGTTGGTCGGCTAGGAACCGGGTGAACCGCATTAGATGGCGCCACACAGCCCCCGATGATGAATGAGCCGCCCAGGTTTCCGGCACGCAGCGGCGGGCGAACAACGCGGCCAGGGACCGTTGCAACGGTTGGGCAATCGCCAGCGTGGTGAAGTCGTAGTCCCGTACCCGTCCGTGGGTGTTGTAGTGGTGAACCAGTAGTCCGTGAGGTGCCAGTGGCTGCGGCCGAGTGTGGTCTGGCGGCGGAAGGACCGCCGGCCGCCCGCGTGAATTCATTGGCCAGACTCGCGGTCGCCAAAGTCGTCGATGTCTTGGATGCCGACGGATTCTCGTGCGATACGGGCGAATACGGCGTCCAGCTCGGGCATCGGCGCCGGCAGCGGGTCAACCGCGTCGGCCAGCATGGAGCGTAGTTCAAGATCGGCGACCGGCGCGAGGTAACGGTCAACGGTGGTTTCCCGGGAGGCGTGCCCGAGCAGGTTTTGCACCATAAACCAGGGATCGCCGTAGAGATGGCGGAAGTCGCGCCGCTCCTCGGGATTCAGGCCGTATCTCTGATCCATCAAGGTGTTGAGCACAACCAGCATGTAGAGGGCGAAGCTGTGTCGCGTGGAATGCGGTGTGGCGTAAGGGGCATACACCTTGTGCGGATCCAACCGCATCCGCTGCGGTGGGGTCAGCAGTTCCTCGCATCGGCGATTAGCCATGGTGAACACGCCGTCCCAGGAGTGAACCTGAAACGGCAGGCCCTGTTCATTCAGCCACAGCCACAGCGGTTCCAGGCCGCGTTCCCCCTCAATGAACAGGGTCATCCGTTCGTCCACAGTCAGGCTGTTCAATTCATGACGTGCGGTGGCGCCGTCGGGCTCGCGCCATGTCACGACTGGGTTCAGACCGCCGGCCATGTCGATGACCACGCGCCGTTGCGGCAGAAGGTCGTAGCGGCGTGCCTTTTGGGCTTGGCGGATCGCCAAGGCGCGGGATGAATCGCAGTAGGTTTCAACCTCGGCGATGGCGTCGGCGGCGACGTAGAAGGTGCGCGGCTTTTTTGATCGGGTGACCTCGGCGGCGATTCGTCCCCGGCAGTATCGTCCGGTTCCGTGGTGGCGGGAAGGTACTTCGACCGTCAGCAGGGATCCACCCTCGCCGCGGCGAAGGCCGGAGGTGACCATGAGTCGCACGTAGGCGAGGTTGCGGTCCTCGAGGCGTCCGCCCCAGCCGGGGTCGGGCAGGCCGTCGCGGGTGTGTCCGCGCAAGCCGATGTCGATCCAGCGGCGCCAGCTGCGCGGCGTGAGCCAGTGCACGTTGCTTCGGCGAGCGTTCTTGGCCCGCGCCGCCGGAACCGTGATGGTTACGCCGTCACGGCCCAGGACGCGTTTCATCGCGATGGGACTACCCGAAACGTGTTGATGCTCGGCGGCCCAGGCATAGAGACTGGCCAGTGCGGAAAGCTCGCGATCCCATTTGGAGCCGCCGATGCGCCGCGGATTGTCGTCGGCGAATCGACGCCAGTGTTCGTAGTCTTCGATGTCCTCACGGGTCGCCTGCGTCCAGGTCACGTTCCGACCGGACAGGAATGTCAAGAACAGGCGTAGGTCGGTCACGTGGTTGCGGCGCGTCTCGGCGGTGTAGCCGCGGAATCGCCTCGACTGGGCGTACGACGACAATCGCGGGTCAACGTGGTAATTCGGCGACAAGAAGATCGGATCGCCGCCTCGTGTTCCGACTGCCTCCTCGCGAGCCACCAGGTCAGCCCAACCGGCCAACCGGCGCGGGCGTACCCCAGACCGCACCGGGCTCCTCGGCACCCAGAACACCCGCCAACCCGTCAATACACCGCCCGCCCAACGTATTTGCCGCCGAACCTGGATGACGTCAAACACACTGCACCATCGACCCCGCCCGACCTAGTCGACACGCTGACTAAGCAGGGAAGGGCAGGGCCGCGATCAGGACGCTGGGCTGGTTGAGGTGAAAGTCGGGTCGTTGCGATGTCGTCATGACGATTAATTTCGCAACCCGCACCGCCAGATCCGGCCCCAGCGCGCGCCGTCCCGCGCCGTCTGGGGATGAATTCGCGCCTGGGGATGAACTATGGGCCGCCGATGCGGCGCGCCTTGAGCACCGCGTCGGTGAACAGTGTGTCCAGCGCCTGCTTGTCCGGGCCGGCGTCGGGCGTGGTTTCCGGCGCCCCATCGTGCAACCAGGTGGCGCTGACCCGCACATCGCCGATCTGCGCGGCCAGCGTGAGCGTCCTGCGCGTCGGCTCCGACGGCTCGCCCGTGACGGTCTGGTCGACGGCGTAACTATCGCCGGCGTCCACCGGTGGCGCGGGCAGGACCGTCACGGTGACCGCGGATGTGTCCTGGCCGTGGACGGCGGTGAACGACGGGCATGCGGTCAGCTGCTCGGCGCGGTCACGCAGCGGCGTGGCCGGCCGCGTCACGGCAACGATGAGGCTGCTGGCGTCCTGGCTGTCGATGCCCTGCACGGCAGCGGTGTCCTGCGCCGCGCGCGGCGCAGGCGCGCACTGCGGAGGCGTCACGACCGACGCGCCAGCGACGCCGTCGATGGCCTGCAGCGCCTGATTCACCGCCGTGGCGTCGAGGACTGCGGCCGGATAGCCCACGGGAAACTTTCCGGGTTCAATCAGTAAGTCCGCCACCCGAATCCGAGCGGGGGCGGCGCCCGGGGTCAATGCCGCCACGGTGCCGAGGATCACCCGGGTGCAGCTGGCGAGCAGCATCACCGTCATGGCGAGCGCGCAGCCGCGTAAGCACCTCGAAAGTGTGCTGACCATTTCGGTCATCGTCTCATCGGCCGCCGGCCGGGCCAGTGAGGCGCGCCACAGCGGCGATTATTCACGCGCTATTGACGGCGGTCGGCATGCAATATTGCCGCAACCGGCGTAGACCTTTTGCCATGGGTTCCATGGTGGAGTACGACCTCGTCGTGATCGGTTCGGGTCCGGGCGGCCAAAAGGCCGCTATTGCGGCGGCAAAGCTCGGCAAGTCGGTCGCGGTCATCGAACGCGGCCGGATGCTGGGCGGAGTTTGCGTGAACACCGGGACCATTCCGTCCAAGACGCTGCGGGAGGCCGTGGTGTACCTCACCGGCATGAGCCAGCGCGAGCTGTACGGCGCCAGCTACCGGGTCAAGGAAAAGATCACGCCCGCAGACCTGCTGGCCCGCACCACACACGTAATCGGAAAAGAGCAAGACGTCGTCCGATCGCAGCTGTTGCGCAACAGGGTCGACCTGATCGAGGGCCACGGCCGGTTCGTCGACGCGCACACCCTGCTCGTTGAGGACCCTACCCGCGGCGAGCGCACGACGGTCAGCGGTGAGTTCATCGTGATCGCCACGGGCACCAAGCCGGCCCGGCCGAGCGGCGTCGAGTTCGACGACAACCGGGTGCTGGACTCCGACGGCATCCTCGACCTGAAGTCGCTGCCGACCACGATGGTGGTGGTCGGGGCCGGCGTCATCGGCATCGAGTACGCCTCGATGTTCGCCGCGCTTGGCACCAAGGTCACCGTCGTGGAGAAGCGCGACAACATGCTGGAGTTCTGCGACCCGGAGATCATCGAAGCGTTGAAATTCCACCTTCGCGACCTAGCGGTGACGTTCCGCTTCGGCGAGGAGGTCACCGCCGTCGACGTCGGCGGCGCCGGCACCGTCACCACGCTGGCCAGCGGCAAGCAGATTCCCGCCGAGACGGTGATGTATTCAGCAGGCCGGGAGGGCCAGACCGAGCATCTCGACCTGCCGAACGCCGGGCTGGAAACCGACAACCGCGGACGCATATTCGTCGACGACCAATTCCAGACCAAGGTCGACAACATCTACGCCGTCGGCGACGTCATCGGTTTCCCCGCGCTGGCCGCGACCTCGATGGATCAGGGCCGACTGGCCGCCTACCACGCGTTCGGCGAGCCGTGCGCGTGCATGCCCGACCTGCAGCCGATCGGCATCTACTCGATCCCCGAGGTGTCCTACGTGGGCGCGACCGAAGTCGAGCTGACCAAGGACTCGATCCCCTACGAGGTCGGGGTGTCGCGGTATCGCGAACTCGCCCGCGGTCAGATCGCCGGGGATTCCTACGGCATGCTCAAGCTGCTGGTCTCCACCGAGGATCTCAAGCTCCTCGGCGTGCACATCTTCGGCACGAGCGCGACCGAGCTGGTGCACATCGGCCAGGCCGTGATGGGGTGCGGGGGCACCGTCGAATACCTGGTCGACGCGGTCATCAACTACCCGACGTTCTCGGAGGCCTACAAGGTCGCCGCGCTGGACGTGATGAACAAGCTGCGGGCGCTGAACCAGTTCCGCACCTAACTAACAGGTGTCGGCCGAAGACGTCGGTGCCGCGTCGGCGGGGCCACCGGCCTCAGCGCGTGCCAGCACGCCGGTGACCGCATTGTCGAACGGCGGTGAGTAGGAAAGCTTGTCGTTGCACCCACCGCCGTCGAGGCCGCCAATCACGCCGGTGACCGTCGAACCGTCGATCCACGGTGCACCGGAGAGCCCGTCGACCAGCCCCGCGCAGGCCAGTGAGGGATAGCCGCGGGTGTTCGGCGCGGTGGCGGTCCGGCAACCGACGGGGCCTCCGCCGACACCAACGCCGTAGCCGCTCACGGTGATGACGGTGCCCGGTTTCGGCGCAGGCCCCAGCCTCAGGCCTCCGCCCGCCTGTGCCTGGACGGTTCCGCCGGAGCCCCGGCTGACCTTGGCGATCGCGTAGTCGGCCAGCGGATCCTGACTGGCCACCCACCGCGGATCCAGGTACACCGCATCGACATGCCAGGTGTTGGCCGGCGCCGCGCTCGTTGTTGAAGCCCGAAACGAACACGGTGTCGACGCCCTCGGCCACGCAGTGCGCGGCGGTGATGATCAGGTTTCCGCCCGGCGAGTCCAGCACCCCACCGGTACACGTGTGCAGCGAGCTGCCGCCGAGGAACACCGCGCCCACCCGCGGGTCAGGCGCCACGGGCCGCGCCGAGAGCCCCACCGCCCGCTGCTCGGTCCGCGGCGCGGCCGTGGGGTGCTGCGCGGGCGCGAGCCGGGTGCAGGACGGCGACAACGCGACGAGCAGTCCGGTAGCTAGGGCCATCCCGCCGGCCGCAGACAAGCGCATGCCTACTGATCTTGCCCGAACGTGGGCGCCGACGGCGGATCGGCCAACGGTGCGCTCAGCGAGTTCACAGCCCCCTAAACGGGCCACCCACTGGTGGAATGCCGCATCGCAGCGCTCACGTTGCAACGATTGGGTGGGGCGCAAGCGCGGCCACGGTAAAAGTGCGCGACACTAGGGGTGTCAGGAGGCGAAGCGAGTGACAGACAACGCAGATAGCCCAGAACAGCGCTATCAGCCCGAGCAGACCGGGATGTATGAGCTGGAGTTCCCCGCGCCGCAGTTGTCCTCGGCGGACGGCAGCGGCCCGGTGATGATCCATGCCCTGGAGGGTTTCTCCGACGCCGGTCACGCCATCCGGCTTTCGGCCCAGCACCTCAAGAACACCCTGGACACCGAGCTCGTGGCGTCGTTCGCGATCGACGAACTGCTCGACTACCGGTCCCGGCGGCCGCTGATGACCTTCAAGACCGACCACTTCACCCACTACGAGGAGCCCGAGCTCAACCTCTACGCCATGCACGACAGCGTCGGGACGCCGTTTCTGCTGCTCGCCGGCATGGAGCCGGACCTGCGCTGGGAACGGTTCATCACCGCGGTGCGGCTGCTGGCCGAACGACTCGGCGTCCGTCGGGTGATCGGCCTTGGCACCATACCGATGGCGGTGCCGCATACCCGTCCCATCACGATGACGGCGCACGCGAACGACAAGGAGCTGATCGCCGAGCACACGCCGTGGGTGGGCGAAGTGCAGGTGCCGGGCAGCGTGTCCAACCTGCTGGAGTTCCGGATGGCCCAGCACGGCCACGAGGTGGCCGGCTTCACTGTGCACGTTCCGCACTACCTGGCCCAGACCGACTACCCCTCGGCCGCGGCGGCGCTGTTGGCCGAGGTCGCCAAGTGCGCCTCGTTGCAGATCCCGCTGGCCGAGCTGACCCAAGCCGCAGCCGAGGTGCACGACAAGATCAACGAACAGGTCGAGGCGAGCGGCGAAGTCGCTCAAGTGGTGGCGGCCCTGGAGCGACAGTACGATGCGTTCGTCGCCGCTCAGGAAAATCGGTCGCTGCTGGCGCGCGATGAGGATCTACCCAGCGGAGACGAGCTCGGTGCCGAGTTCGAGCGGTTCCTCGCACAACAGGACGGCGACAAGTTCAAAAAGGACGACAACTAGCAGCCTCACCCGGCCCGACAACGAAGTTGGCGAACATGACCGCGACAACGCAGGTGGCGCAATGAGCAAGCGAAAACCCAACCTGCGCTCCGTGCGGGAACTGACCCCGTCGCTGGAGTTCCGCACCATCCACGGCTACCGGCGTGCGTTCCGGGTGGCCGGGTCGGGTCCGGCGATCCTTCTGATCCACGGGATCGGCGACAACTCCACCACGTGGAGCACGGTGCAGAGCAAGCTGGCACAGCGATTCACCGTGATCGCGCCCGATCTGCTTGGCCACGGCAAGTCCGACAAGCCGCGGGCCGATTACTCGGTCGCCGCGTACGCCAACGGGATGCGGGATCTGCTCAGCGTGCTCGACATCGACCGGGTCACCGTGATCGGTCATTCGCTGGGCGGCGGTGTGGCGATGCAGTTCGCCTACCAGTTCCCGCAGCTTGTCGAGCGGCTGATCCTGGTCGGGGCCGGCGGTGTCACCAAGGACGTCAACATCGCGCTGCGCATCGCGTCTGTGCCGATGGGCAGCGAGGCGCTGGCACTGCTTCGGCTGCCGCTGGTGCTGCCGACAATGCAGGTGGTGGGTCGAGTGGCGGGCGCGGTCTTCGGGTCAACCCCACTGGGGCGGGACCTGCCCGACGTGCTGCGGATCCTGGCGGACCTGCCCGAGCCAACCGCGTCGTCCGCCTTCGCTCGAACGCTGCGCGCCGTGGTCGATTGGCGTGGCCAGGTGGTCACCATGCTGGACCGATGTTACTTGACGCAATCTGTTCCGGTGCAATTGATTTGGGGCAGCCGAGATTCGGTGATTCCAGTCAGCCACGCCAATATGGCCCACTCCGCAATGCCCGGTTCGCAGTTGGAGATCTTTGACGGCGCCGGCCATTTCCCATTCCATGACGACCCGGACCGCTTCGTCGAAGTGGTGGAGCGGTTCATCGATTCCACCGAACCCGCCGAGTACGACCAGGAGCGTTTGCGCAACCTGTTGCGCACCGGCATCAGCGAGGCCGCGATCACCGGACCGATCGACACTCGGGTCGCGGTGCTCGACGCCCTCGACGTTGACGAACGCAGCGCCACCTGACCGTCGCCTGGCCGCCACGCCGTAACATCGGCTCATGGCCATCGACGCGGCAGTGTTGCGCGTGTTCACCGACGCCGACGGCAACTTCGGCAACCCCCTCGGAGTCGTCGACGCCAGCGGTGTGGATCCAACCGACCGGCAGCGGATAGCCACCCAATTGGGTTACAGCGAGACGGTATTCATCGATCTGCCCGAGCCGGGTGCGACCACCGCGCACGTGCTCATCTACACGCCGGCGACCGAGTTGTCGTTCGCGGGACATCCGACCGTCGGCGCTGCGTGGTTCCTGCGCGATCAGGGCACGCCCGTCCATACGCTGCAGGTGCCGGCCGGCATCGTGCAGGTAGCGTACGAGGACGATCTGACCGCGGTGAGCGCCCGCTCGGAGTGGGCGCCGGAGTTCGCGATCTACGACCTCGAGTCGACCGATGAGCTCTTCGCGGCGGACCCCGACGACTATCCCGACGACATCCAGAACTATCTGTGGACGTGGACAGACAAGGAGCACGGCGTCCTGCGCTCCCGGATGTTCGCCGCGGACCTCGGCGTGCCCGAGGATGAGGCCACCGGCTCCGCAGCTGTAAGGATCACCGACTACCTCAGCCGCGACCTGACCATCGTGCAAGGCAAGGGGTCGGTGATCCACACCCGGTGGAGCGCCGAGGGCTGGGTACGCATCGCCGGCCGCGTGGTCAGCGACGGCACGAAGCAGATCGATTGACGAACGAGCGGTCAGCCCTTGGCCGGCTGCGGGGACTCACGATGCGCCCGCAGCGCTTCGATCTCCCGCTCGAAATCCTCCGCCGACGAGAACGATCGGTAGACCGAGGCGAATCGCAGGTAGGCCACCTCGTCGAGCTCGCGCAGAGGCCCCAGGATCGCCAGCCCCACTTCGTGGCTTGGCACTTCGGGCGAGCCGGTCGCGCGGACGGTGTCTTCGACCTGCTGGGCGAGCAGATTCAGTGCGTCGTCATCGACCTGTCGGCCCTGGCAGGCCCGGCGCACCCCGCGGATGACCTTCTCGCGGCTGAACGGCTCGGTGACGCCGCTGCGCTTCACGACCGCCAGCACCGCCGTCTCGACCGTGGTGAACCGACGGCCGCACTCCGGACATGACCTGCGGCGCCGGATCGCCTGACCTTCGTCGGTTTCGCGGGAGTCGACGACCCGGGAATCGGGGTGACGGCAGAACGGACAGTGCATGACTGCTCCTTCGCCGCGACGACAAACAACTATCTCGAACGTCTTCGAGCCTACCTGCGTGCCAGCGCACGCAGCCCAGCGCTGGTGCGATTGAGGCACTTGTCGTCGATGCGTCTACCGGAGCCGTTGTGCGGCAATACCTTTGACCGCTCACGGCGCACCGTCACGCGATGGGCGCGATGAGTGTCTGGCCGGCGTCAAGCGCCACGGAGTCGAGGTGGTTGAGCTCGCGGATGCGCTCGACGACTTGGCCCATCGGGGCGTCGGGTGCGACTCGGTGGGCGACCTGCTGCAGCGTCTCCCCTGTCTGCACCTGGATCACGGCCAGCCGCTCCGGCACCGGCGCATCGCCCCCGGTCACCCCGCCGAACTGGGCCACCAGTCCGAGCCACACGGTGATAGCCGACGCGATCAGCGCCAGCACCACCGTGGTCGCGGGCGTGATGGGCCGCCGGCGGTGCGATGCCCGCGACATCAGCACGCCGGTGCCGCGGTAGCGCAGCGGCGCCCCGCCAGGTCTGCTCGACCGTGGCCGCCGCCGCGCGTCGGCTGGGCCGGAACCCCGGCCTGACCACCGGCTTGGTGATCGGCGCTGCCTGAATTTCTCGGCTGTCGAGGATCGTCATCTGTTTGCCTTCCGCTCCGTCGTTTTCGCTACTGTGTTCGAATGTACTCGCTCACCTGTTCGATTTATAGAACATGTGATCGAACTGTTGTCAAACGATAGGGCAGCCCACCGACAAGTTCGGGCGGCGTGATCCGGCCAGACGTCCCAGATGCGACACACCTCGAACACATGTTTGATTATTGGATCCCCGCGGACTACATTCGGCGCCATGAGCGAAGACAGCAGCGGCACCCGCGCGGGTCTCACCGAGCGTCAGCGCACCATCCTGGACGTCATTCGCGCCTCGGTGACCAGTCGCGGCTATCCACCGAGCATCAGGGAGATCGGTGACGCGGTCGGCCTGACCTCGACCTCATCGGTAGCTCACCAGCTGCGGACGCTCGAACGCAAGGGCTATCTGCGCCGCGACCCCAACCGGCCGCGCGCCGTCGACGTGCGAGGCTCCGATGACAACGTGACGCCCGTCGTCGCCACCGACGTTGCCGGCTCGGACGCGCTACCGGAACCCACCTATGTGCCGGTGCTCGGCCGCATCGCCGCCGGCGGCCCGATCCTGGCCGAGGAAGCCGTCGAAGACGTCTTCCCACTGCCGCGCGAACTGGTCGGCGAGGGATCGCTGTTCCTGCTCAAGGTGGTCGGTGACTCGATGGTCGATGCGGCCATCTGCGACGGCGACTGGGTGGTCGTGCGTCAGCAGAATGTGGCCGACAACGGCGACATCGTCGCTGCGATGATCGAGGGCGAGGCGACCGTCAAGACATTCAAGCGAACGCGGGGCCAGGTGTGGCTGATGCCGCACAACCCCGCTTTTGATCCGATCCCGGGCAATGACGCAGCGGTGCTCGGCAAGGTCGTCACCGTCATCCGCAAGATCTAGCTGGCCTAGTTGCCCTCGACGAACCCATTGGTGCGTGCGAGTTCCTCGCTGGCAAACCAGATTTCGGCGCGCGCGTCGTCGTAGTGCGCGCTGCCGGGCGCCCAGAACAGCCCGGACTTGGTGTCGGCCTTGATCGGGTAGCCCGCCGGGGCCCGGTGGGGATCGTCCAGTGGCAGGTGAAGCGAGGTTCGCGACGGCATCGGTTCGTCAGCCTCGATGCGCGCGTGCCGGCCGGTGTCGGTCAGTGGGTCTCGCTCGATGAGGGTCGGCAGGCGAGTCGGTGCGGTGTCGACCCTATCGGGATCTTCGTCATCCTCGTGCGGCGCATCGGTTTCCTGCGTCGTGATCGTTTCCGCTGCCAAGGCCGGTTCCCGCGTCGTGACGGCCTCGTCGCCGTGCTCCGGCGATCCCCATACGCTCATGGACGACTGCGGATACTCCCGCCCATAGCGACCCTCGTACAGCTCTCCAGCATGGTCGTCGACGCGTTCGGGTACGTGACCGGCGTCCTGTCCGAACTCGTCATCATCCGTGTCGAACGCGTGATCGCGGCCGCGGCGACGGTTGCGCGTCGCCGCGACGGCCACCAGCCCGACGACAAACAACACCGGAATGAGCGCGAGCAGCCACCACCAATTCCACGCAAACCATTTGTTGCCGTTGGTGCTTGAGGCCTGCGGGTGTGCCGGCGCCGCCTTGGGCGCAACCTGCTCCGGGACCTGCAGGCCGGCCAGCGCCGACGACAGGTTCCCCGGCTCGGTGCTGAAGGTTTTCTTGGACCGGTCCCAGGAAACCACGCCGCCGCTGAATCGCTGCGTGATCACCTCGCCATTTTCAGTTTGGTCGGCCATCGGTGCGCCGAGCGAACCCGTTGCGCCGCCAAGCTTCTGCCACGCGGCGTTCATGGCGCCGCGCACGATGACGGCGCCGTAGTCGGGGGTCCAGAAGATGACAGGCTGATCCTCGGCGGCGAAGGTGCTCATCCGGCTCTCGGTGGCCAGACCGCCGTCGACCTCGTTCGACGCCGGCAAGCCCAGATCGCCCTGCGGTCCGCCGACGCTTTCGTATTTGACGAGTACCTGGCCCGTCACGACGTTGGCTCCGGTCGCGGGGCTGTAGAAGATCTTGCCGCCCGCGAAGTTCTGGCCGAGCCCGTCGGCCCCGATCGGGTACGGCGGGCCTTGCGCGGCTCCCAGCGGGCCCAGCGCTCCCCCGCGGCACGCCTGGCCGCGTTGATCGCCGACGTCGGGTCGTCGGGGATCTGCAGGCCCGCGAGTTGTCCGGCGAGTTCGGGGGGAACCGTGGTGAAGGCCTTGGCTTTCCTGTCGTAGGACAGCTCGCCGCCGGTGAATTTCTGACTGACGACGTCGCCCTGATAGTTCTCGTCGTCGGCAGGCACGCCGAGCGATCCCGCCGAGCCACCGAGCTTGTCCCACGCGGCGTTGATCGCGCCGCGAACGACCCAGGCGCCAGTGGCCGGGGTCCAGAAGATCACCGGGTTGTCGGAGGCGCTGAACGTGGTGTTGCGGCTGTCTGCGGCCTTTCCGGCGCCCTCGTCGATCGTGGGGAAGCCCAGGTCGCTGTCGGCGGGACCGCCGAGCGACTGGTACTTGTCCAGGATCGCGCCGGTCATGATGTGGGCGCCGGTGGCCGGGGTGAAGAAGATCTTGCCGCCGGGGAAGTTCTGGCCGAAGCCGTCACCCGCCGCGATAGACGCCCCCGTCCTTGGGGCCCAGCGGACCGGTGTCCCCGCCGTCGGCCTGCCAGGCCGCGGTGATCGCCGCGTCCGCGTCGGTGTCGGGTGTGGCCGCTGCGATCGGCGCCAGCAGTCCAACCGCCGCCATTGCCAGCAGGCCGGTGGCCACCCGCCCACGGCACTGTGCGGCGTACGGACCGCTGCCAGCTCATTCACCCTCCCGCCGTCGACGCAAACTACCGCGATAAGCATCGCGTGCGTCAACTCTGCGTCAGCGGACGTCGATTACCAAGGACCATCGCCGGTGTTGGAGAGAAAATACCTGGTCTGCGCCAGGCGCTGGGCATTGACGGCGTCGGTTAGACGCCCATGCTGCGGCCGATGATCTCCTTCATGATCTCGGTCGTTCCGCCATAGATCGTCTGCACCCGCGTGAGTCGAGATAGGCCCTCGCGACGGGATATTCGCGCATGTAGCCGTAGCCGCCGTGCAGTTGCAGGCAGCGGTCGATGAGGTGCACCTGCTTCTCGGTCGAGTACCACTTGGCCATCGCCGCCTGCTCGGCCGTCAGCTTCTCCTCGAGGTGCAGCTTGATGAACTCGTCGACCATCATCCGCACCACCGTCGCCTCGGTGGCGAGCTCGGCCAGCAGGAAGCGGCTATTCTGCTGGCTGCCGATCGGACGGCCGAATGCCTTGCGCTCCTTGGTGTATTGCAGCGTCGCTTCGAGCACGTTCTCCATCGCCGCGGCCGCCATCACCGCGATGCCGATGCGCTCCTGCGGCAGGTTCTGCATCAGGTAGATGAAGCCCATGCCCTTCGTCGCCGAGCAGGTTTTCGGCGGGCACCCTGACATCGGTGAACGACAGCTCTGCGGTGTCCTGAGCGTCGAGGCCGATCTTGTCGAGTTTGCGGCCGCGTTCGAAGCCCTCCATGCCGCGCTCGACGACCAGCAGCGAGAAGCCTGTCGCGCCCTTGTCCGGGTCAGTGCAGGCGACCACGATCACCAGGTCGGCATTGATCCCGTTGGTGATGAAGGTCTTCGCGCCGTTGAGGATGTAGTGGTCGCCCTCTTTCACGGCGCGGGTCTTGATGCCCTGCAGGTCGCTGCCGGTGCCCGGCTCGGTCATGGCGATCGCGGTGATGATCTCCCCGGTGCAGAACTGCGGCAGCCAGCGCGCTTCTGCTCGTCGGTGGCGAGGCGCAGCAGGTAGGGCGCCATGACGTCGTTGTGCAGGCCGAAGCCGATGCCGCTGTACCGGCCCGCGGCGGTCTCCTCGGTGATGATCGACGTTGTAGCGGAAGTCCGGCGTCGCCGCCGCCGCCGTACTCCTCGGGCACCGCCATGCCGAGAAAGCCCTGCTTGCCGGCCTCGAGCCAGACACCGCGGTCGACGATCTTTCCTTCTCCCACTCCTCGTGATACGGCGCGACGTGCCGCTCGAGGAACTTGCGGTAGGACTCGCGGAACAGATCGTGCTCGGGCTCGAAGAGGGTGCGGTCGTACTTGATGGCGCCGCCATGGCTGACCTCCATGAACTGGTACGGGGATGTTACCGGCCAACCTACCATCCAACCGGATGGTTGGGAGGTTGGGCGGGCTGTCGCCGACCGGGGTTTTCCCTACACTCGCCCTCATGACCGATGCCCCGACGACCCTCACCCATTGGGGCGCCTTCTCGGCGGGCGTCGAATCCGGCGACATCGCCTCCGTTGCACCCCTTGACAGGCGACGCCGACCCGTCACCGCTGCTGGGCAACCTGCCCGGCGCCATCCGGCATTCGGTCGCGCATCGCCGCGCCCTGCGGTCCGGCGCGGCTGGCTCGACGACGGGCCCGGCCCGAGCACGCGGCGCGGCGCCGACGAGTTCGTCGCCGTCTCCTGGGACGAGCTCACCGAACTGCTGGCGGGCGAGCTGCGCCGCGTCGTCGACACCTACGGCAACGAGGCGGTCTACGGCGGCTCCTACGGCTGGGCCAGCGCGGGCCGGTTTCACCACGCGCAGAGCCAGCTGCACCGCTTCCTCAAACTCCTTGGCGGATATACGTTTTCGCGGCACTCGTACAGTCTCGGCGCCACCGGCGTGATCATGCCGCGGATCGTCGGCACCCACAACGACCTGTTCGAAGCGGTCGACCGCGTGGGAGGTCATCGTCGACACACCGATCTGCTGGTGTGCTTCGGCGGCCTCGCGCTGAAGAACGCCGCGGTCAACCACGGCGGCCCCACCGGCCATCCCGCCCGCGACGCATCTGCGCGCGGTTCCGCGACCGCGGGGGACGCATCGTGTCGTTCAGCCCCGCTGCGCGACGACCTCGACGGGCGACTGCGAATGGCATGCGCCGGTGCCCGGCACCGACATCGCGGTCATGCTGGCGCTGGCCCACGTGCTGATCCACCGAGGGGCTGGCACGACCGGGAGTTCCTGGACCGTACTGCGTCGGCTACGACCGGTTCGAGCGCTACCTGCTCGGCGTCGACGACGGCGTGGCCGAAATCGCCGCAGTGGGCCGCCGAGTCTGCCGGGCTCGCCGCCGACGACCTGCGACGCTCGCCCGGCGCATGGCGGCGCCGGCGCACCATCGTGACGGTCAGCTGGTCGCTGCAGCGCGTCCGATCACGGCGAGCAGGCGCCGTGGATGGGCCTGACGCTGGCCGCGATGCTCGGGCCAGATCGGCCTTCCCGGCGGCGGTTTCGGCTTCGGCTACGGCTCGATGAACGAGCCGGGTCTGCCGCCGTTGCGCTGCCGGCTGCCGTCGCTGCCGCAGGGCGCGCAATCCGCGTCGACGACGTTCATCCCGGTGGCGCGCGATCACGCGACATGCTGCTGCATCCCGGCGAAGCGTTCGACTACAACGGCCGGCGGCTGACCTACCCCGACATCAAGCTGGTGTACTGGGCCGGCGGCAATCCGTTCCACCACCACCAGGACCTCAGCCGCCTGCGCCGCGCGCTCGGCCGCGTCGACACGATCGTCGTGCACGAGCCGTTCTGGACCGCGATGGCCAAGCACGCCGACATCGTGCTGCCGTCGACCACCGCGTTCGAGCGCGACGATTACTCGCGGTTCCCGCACGACCCGCTGCTGATGGCGATGCCGAGCGTGGCCGAGCCGTACGCGCAGTCGCGCGACGACTACGACGACCTTCGCCGCGATGGCCGAGCGCGCTCGGGTTCGGCGACGCAGTTCACCGAAGGCCGCACCGCCATGGCAGTGGCTCTCGCACCTGTACGACAAATGGGCCGCCGGACTGGATTTCGCGGTGCCCACCTTCGATGAGTTCTGGCGGCGGGGTCGGTTGCGGCTGCCCACCGAGAACGGGCTCACGCTGCTGGCCGACTTCCGCGCCGATCCGAAGACCCACCGGCTGAACACGCCCAGCGGGCGCATCGAGATCTTCTCCGCAGACATCGACGGGTTCGGCTACGACGACTGCGCCGGTCACCCGAAGTGGTTTGAGCCCGCCGAATGGCTCGGCGGCCCGCGGGCCGAGCGCTATCCGCTGCACCTGCTGGCCAACCAGCCGGCGACGCGGCTGCACAGCCAGCTCGATATCGGCGCGGTCAGCCAGGGCTCGAAAGTGCAGGGGCGCGAACCGATCCGGATGCACCCCCGAGGACGCCGTCGGCCCGTGGGATCTGGTCGACGGCGATGTGGTGCGCGTGTTCAACGACCGCGGCGCCTGCCTGGCCGGCGTGGTGATCGACGATCGGCTGCGCCCCGACGTCGTGCAGCTGTCGACCGGCGCCTGGTTCGACCCGGCCGACCCCGCCGACCCGGACGCGATGTGCGTGCACGGCAATCCCAACGTGCTCACCGACGACGTCGGGACGTCGTCGCTCGCGCGGGGGTGTACCGGCGCGCACGTCTTGGTCCAGGTGGAGAAGTTCGTCGGGCCGCTGCCGCCGGTGCTGGCCCATCAGCCGCCGGTGATCCGGCCGATCGATCGCCGAACGTGAACTGACGGTGATTTTTCGCCGTTTTTTCGCAGTGGTTTCGCACTCGGGGTAAGACGAAGTTCGTGCGCGAGGCCATCGAGGTGCAGGAGCGCGGCCAGACGGTCACGTTCACGTTCGACGACATGCTGCGTTATCACGGACCGCACTCCCCCGCAGGCGTGGCGATGGCGTTCAAGGTGATGCAGCGAGCGTTCGCGGTGCTCTGCCCCGACGGACCGCCCGAACGCCGCTCGGTCACCGTACGAACGGCGTTTCGTGGACCGGGCGCGCGCGACGGATTCGAGGCGGTGACGCGGGCGGTCTCCGACGGCCGCTACGTCGTCGACCGGTCGCTGGTGCGCGCCGACCGCGGACGCTTAGTGGAGGACTTCGTCTTCGTCGTCGCCGTCGGCCCGAAGAGCGCCACCCTGCTGCTGCGCGACGGGTTCGTCACCGACGAATTCATCGACCTGGCGCGCACCGAGCCCCGCACCGATGAGCAGGAGTCGCACCTCGACGAGCTGAAAGCCCGGCTGGCGCAGCGGGTGATGGCAGCAGGTGCCGCCGACCTATACGACGTCGGCTAGCCCGGCTACCGCGACGTCTGCTTGGGCCTGCGGCTTCGGCGGCGAGGATCTCCGCCATGCGAACTGGCCTGTCCCCGCGCGGGCTGGTGCGTCTGGGCTTGGCTCGCCCCGCCACGGCGGCGCTGCCGGCTGTTTTCGGGCCGGGCCGGCGGTGCCGCTTTCGGCGCGGGCGCCTGATACGGGGCGACCTCGCCGATCAGAGCCGCGCACCTGCGCGGAGTCCGCGGCGACCTGCTGCGGCTGCGCGGTGATGCCGGCCTTGCGGAGCAGCAACTGCGTGTCGCGACGCTGCTCGGGCAGCACCACGGTGACCACATCGCCCGAGCTGCCCGCCCTCGCGGTGCGCCCGGACCGGTGCAGATAGGCCTTGTGCTCCATCGGCGGGTCGACGTGCACCACCAGTTCGACCTCATCGACGTGGACGCCGCGGGCGGCGATGTCCGTGGCGACCAGCACCCGGGCCTCGCCCGCGGTGAACGCGGCGAGGTTGCGGTCGCGTGCGGGCTGCGACAGGTTGCCGTGCAGGTCGACCGACGGCACGCCGGACTCGGTCAGCTGCTTCGCCAGCTTGCGGGCCTGATGTTTGGTGCGCATGAACAGGATTCGGCGGCCGGTACCCGATGCGAGCGCATGCACGAGGTCTTTCTTCGCCGCGGCGCTGGACACGTGGAACACGTGATGGGTCATCGCCGGTGCTGGTGCGTCGATCTCGTCGACCGAGTGCAGCACCTGGTTGCGCAGGAAGCGCCGGACCAGTTTGTCCACGCCGTTGTCGAGGGTCGCGGAGAACATCATCCGCTGACCGCCGGGCGGTGTGGCAGCCAGAATGCGGGTGACGCCGGGCAGGAAGCCCAGATCGGCCATGTGGTCGGCCTCGTCGAGGACGGTGATCTCGACCGCGTCGAGGCTGATGTGGCGCTGCTTCATCAGGTCCTCGAGCCGCCCGGGGCAGGCGACGACGATGTCCACGCCGGACCTGAGGGCGGTCACCTGCCGGTTCTGCGGCACGCCGCCGAAGATGGTGGTGACCTTCAGCCCGTAGGCCGCTGCGAGCGGTTCGATTACGGCTGTGATCTGCGTAGCCAGCTCACGTGTGGGCGCGAGCACAAGGCCGGACGGATGTGACGCGCGTCTCTTCACGTCGGCCAGCCGACTCACCAGCGGGAGGGCGAACGCCAATGTCTTGCCGCTGCCCGTCTTTCCGCGGCCGAGCACGTCACGACCGCCGAGGCTGTCGGGAAGGGTTGCGATCTGAATTGGGAACGGGCTTGTGATGCCTTGGTTTTCGAGCACTCTCCAGAGAGGTTCTCGCACACCGAGGTCGCTAAAGGATGGGTCTGTGGTCACGTTGGATTGCCTTTCAGGCATGAGGGTGTGGGCCGCGCTACCGCGAGGCGGTCAAGTGCTGCAGGCGCACAATTTGCGAAATTGCCGGTCGGCAAGATCGATCGCCGCGAAGAGAGTCCTTGTGGCTGATCGTGGCTGGTGATGTGTTGGCGTCATTCCCTGACACCCACGCTCACCAGGAGCATACCGCACCACGGCGTTGAAACGATCGCCTGCCTCAGAACGTGGCGAACCTCTCAAGCGTGGCCGCCAGCGGAATCGGAACGCGCGCCTTGATCCTGGTGCCGTCCGGGGTGTGCTCCGTGGCATCGACCCGTCCGTCGGCGTGCACACGATCGACGAGATCGCCACGGTCATAAGGGATCGTCACGTCGACCGAGGCGTCGGTCGGCGCCACCAACTCCGACATCCGCTTCTGAAGTTGGTCCAGACCCTCCCCCGTGTGCGCGGACACGAACACCGCATCCGGCAGCGCACGCCGCAGTTGAGCCAGCGCTAGCGGACCGGCAGCGTCAACTTTGTTGACCACCAACAATTCTGGGGCTGGCTTGGTGTTCTGCTCGGCAATGACCTCGTTCACCACCTGACGCACCGCGTTGATCTGCGCCAGCGGGTTGACGTCGGACCCGTCCACCACGTGCACCAGCAGGTCGGCGTCTGCGACCTCCTCCAGTGTGGACCGGAACGCCTCCACCAGCTGGGTGGGTAGGTGCCGGACGAACCCGACGGTGTCGGTCAGCACGAACGGCCGACCGTCGTCGAATTCTCCACGGCGCGTGGTGGGTTCAAGCGTGGCGAACAATGCGTTCTCGACGAGCACACCGGCCCCGGTCAGCGCGTTGAGCAGACTGGACTTGCCGGCGTTGGTGTAGCCGACGATCGCGATCGACGGCGCGTCACTGGATAGGCGTCGACTGCGCTGCGTGTCGCGCACCTGTCTTCATGGCCTTGATGTCGCGGCGCAGCTTGGACATTCGCTCGCGGATCCGTCGCCGGTCGGTCTCGATCTTCGTCTCACCGGGACCACGCAGACCCACACCGCCGCCGCTGCCGCCTGCCCGTCCACCGGCCTGCCGGGACATCGACTCGCCCCAGCCGCGCAGCCTCGGCAGCATGTACTCCATCTGCGCCAACGCCACCTGCGCCTTGCCTTCCCGGCTGGTGGCGTGCTGGGCGAAGATGTCGAGAATCAGCGCGGTGCGGTCGACGACCTTGACCTTGACCGCCTTCTCCAGTGCGTTGAGCTGCGCGGGGCTCAGTTCGCCGTCGCAGATCACGGTGTCGGCGCCGGTGGCCAGCACGACCTCGCGCAGCTCCTGCGCCTTGCCGGAGCCGATGTAGGTCGACGGGTCCGGCTTGTCGCGGCGTTGGACGAGGCCTTCGAGCACCTCTGAACCGGCGGTCTCGGCGAGCGCGGCGAGTTCGGCCATGCTGGCCTCGGCGTCTGTCGCGCTGCCCTCGGTCCACACCCCGACGAGCACGACGCGTTCCAGCCGCAGCTGTCGGTACTCGACTTCGGAGATGTCGGCGAGTTCGGTCGACAGGCCGGCCACGCGGCGCAGCGCCGTGCGGTCGTCGAGGGCGAGCTCACCCGCGCTGGGTGTGGCTTTAACGGGGAAATCGGGATAAGTCATATGTGATATCAGATTTGCACGCCGACGGCGGACCGTGCATCCGATTTAACGCTGCGCAAGGCGCCACCATTCCTCCGAGAGCTCACCGTGCGCCACCAGCACCGAAGGACCGCGCAGAAAACTGCTCGCATCGGTGACCGTGACGGTGACTTCGCCGCCGGGGATACGCACCCCCAGCGTGCCCGTGGCCGACCCGGAAACCGTCAGCGCCGCCACGGCGGCAGCGACGGTTCCGGTGCCACACGATCGGGTTTCACCGACCCCGCGTTCGTGCACCCGCATCGACACCGCCCCATCCACCGGCGCGGTCAGCACCTCGATGTTGACGCCGTCGGGGAACTGGGTGCGGTCGAACGACACCGGCGCCGCGACGTCCAGCGCGGCCAGAGTCGTCGACGGTGAGCTCGGGGTCGACGCACGCCAGATGCGGGTTGCCGACGTCGACGGCCAGCCCGGCGAACGGCCGACCGCCGACGATCGCCTCCCCGGTGCCGAGCTGGTTGGTCTTGCCCATTTCGACCGTGACGTCCGCGGTGGTGTCGTCGCCACTCGTGCAGCACCACCGGGCGAGGCCCGGCCAGCGAGCCGACCACGAATTCGTCGCGGCTCTCCAGCCCCATGCTCCGCAGGTAATGCGCGAATACCCGGACCCCGTTGCCGCACATCTGCGGCGATCGAGCCGTCGGCGTTGCGGTAGTCCATGTACCAGTCGCCGGCGCCCACACCATCGGGCAGCCGGTCGAACACGCCGGCGGCCAACGCCGCCTCGGCGCTCGTCACCCGCAGCACCCCGTCGGCGCCCAGACCCGCGGCGACGGTCGCACAGCGCGGCCACCGCGGCCGGCGTCAGCGACAGCAGGCCTTCCGGGTCGGGCAACAACACGAAGTCGTTCTGCGTGCCGTGGCCCTTGGCGAACATCACCTGCTCAGGATACGTGGCGCCACACCCGCAGCGCGTCGCTCGACGTTGTCGGGGGCGCCGCCGTCGAGCCAGGTGATGCGGTGGTCGCGGCGGAACCACGACCGCTGCCGGCGGACGTAGCGGCGGGTCCCGAAGAAGGTCGGCTCGCGGGCGCCCGTCCCGTCGCCGCCGGCGTCGAGGTCGGCGATGACCTGCGCGTAGCCCAATGCCCGCGACGCGGTGACCCCGTCACGCAGGCCGGCGTCGAGCAGCGCCCTCACCTCGCCGACCAGGCCGTCGGCGAACATCTTGTCCGTCCGCTGCGCCAGCCGCTCGTCGAGAACCGCTGTGCCCCAATCCAATCCGATGATCAGCGGTGTCCCATCGCGGCGTGCCGATCACCGGCGCCGACGCTGCGAACGGCTGCCCGGTCAGCTCGACCACCTCCAGCGCCCGCACGATGCGCCGGCCGTCGGTGGGCAGGATCGACGACGCTGCAGACCGGCGTCGATCGCGCGCCAGCTCTTCGTGCAAAGCGCCAACGCCGACCTCGGCCAGCCGCCCCTCCCATTTGGCCCGCACCGCGGCGTCGGTCGCGGGGAACGACCATTCGTCGAGCAGCGACTGGATGTACATCATCGATCCGCCGACGACGATCGGGACCGCGCCGCGGGCCGCGATCGCCCCGACGTCGGCGGCCGCTGCCTGCTGGTAGCGGGCGACGGTGGCGGTCTCGGTGACGTCGAGGACGTCGAGCTGGTGGTGCGGGACGCCGCGACGCTCGGAAACCGTCAGCTTCGCGGTGCCGATGTCCATGCCGCGGTAGAGCTGCATCGCGTCGGCGTTCACGATCTCGCCGCCGACACGTTCGGCGACAGCGAGCGCCAGCGCAGACTTGCCGGTACCGGTCGGGCCGATGATCGCTAGCGGTCTCATGGCTGCCAGACGCCGGCGAAGTAGCCGACTCCGTAGGGCGCGCCGCGATAGAGCTCCTTGGCCGACCGCGGCGCGGCGTTCGATCAGCCCGGCCAGCACCTGGTAGGCGACCCGGCCGACGATGCTGTCGGGCAGCCGGGTCAGCGCAGCGGCGTCGCCGGCCGCGAGCGCGTCGTCCAGCGCGGCCTGTGCTGGATATCGACCTCGGGGTCGGTAGCCGCCGGGCGCGGGCGGAGTCAGCGTGTGCGCGCCGTCGGCGACGACCAGCACGCCGGCGGGTCGGCCGCCTCGTCGATCTCGGCGCGCAACCGGCGACCGCGAGCCAGCGCGGCGTCGGCGTCGTGGTCCGCGGCGTACACCCGCACCTCGCACGCGGCCTCGGGCTTGGCCTGGCCGCGCACCCAGCCCGCGATCAACGCACATAACGGCAGTTCGGCGTCGGTGGGTCGCCGGCGTCGGGCGACAGTGCTGACCCGCACGTCGACGCCGTAGCCCGCGAACGTGCCGACCGCGGTCGGGCCCGATGCACCGCGTCGGCGGCCCGACACCGACGGCGACCCACCGTCGCCGGCAGCGACGCCTGCGGCGGCGAAGGCCGCCTGCCGCAGGCCGGCCAGTTCGTCGGCGGCGTCGGCCGCCAGTTCGGGGACCATGACGGGTGCCGACGGGATGATCGCGATGGCGCTCAGCACGCCACCAAACTAGTGCTCACAGCGGGTTGCCTGGTGGCACCGGCCGCCGCGCCGCGGCCAAGGCCACCGTCGCGACCACCATCACGATGACGTCGCCGATCGCGATGAATGAACGCAGCGCCAAGGTGCAAGCAGGACGGCGATAGCCGTCTTCGCCACCGACGACCTCCCGCTGTGTTCGACAGGAGCGTCGGCAAATGCATCGCGAAAGGCGTGGGCACGGGGTGCGGCGACCTGCTTGAATAGCGTTCGAGCTATCAGGCGCCGCGTCGCGCGGCAGGTGCGCGGGTCATCCCGCGCGGAGGGTACGAGGTATCGGATATGACGACCAGCGAGCCAGGTGGTCCGCAAGGCGGGGCGACGACCGGGGAATTAGCGCAGCCCTCATACCCAAGCCCGCTCCCCGGCCCGGACCGCCTCGCGCCCGTCCCCCGCCCCGGCCGGCCGGCGCCGACCGTCACCGCACCCGTGTCCAGCGACCCGCACCGGTTCGGCCGCGTCGACCCCGACGGCACTGTCTGGCTGATCACCGCGAGCCGGTGAACGCATCGATCGGCTCGTGGCAGGCCGGTGACGCCGAGGCCGCGTTCGAGCACTTCGGCCGCCGCTTCGACGACCTGCACACCGAGGTCGCCCTGATGGAGCGGCGGTTGGAGTCCGGGACCGGCGACGCCCGCAAGATCAAGTCGGCCGCCGCAGCCCTTGCCGAAAGCCTGCCGAGGCGCATGTGCTGGGCGACGTCGACGCGCTCGCCGCGCGGCTGACCGCCATTCGTCGAGCATGCCGACGAAGCCGCCCAGGCGGAGAAGGCCAAGCGCGACGAGTACCGCGCCGCGCAGGCCGCGCGCAAGGAGACGCTGGCCGCCGAGGCCGAAGATCTCGCAACGAATGCGACGCAGTGGAAGGCCGCGGGCGACCGGCTGCGCGAAATTCTCGAGGAGTGGCGGACCATCAGCGGGCTGGACCGCAAGACCGACGATGCGCTGTGGAAGCGGTACTCGACGGCCCGCGAGACGTTCAATCGCCGCCGCGGCTCGCATTTCGCCGACCTCGACCGCGAACGCGCAGGCGCGCAGGCAGGCCAAGGAGGCGCTGTGCGAACGCGCCGAGGAACTGGCCGAGTTCCACCGACTGGGGCGCCACCGGTGCCGCGTTCCGCGACCTGCTCACGGAGTGGAAGGCCGTCGGCCGCGCCGCCAAGGACGTCGACGACACGCTGTGGCAGCGGTTCAAGGCCGCGCAGGACACCTTCTTTGCTGCCCGCAACGCCGCCACCGCCGAGCGCGACGCCGAGTTCCGGGCCAACGCCGACGCCAAGGAGGCGCTGCTGCGTCGAGGCCGAAAAGGTCGACACCGCCGACGTGGACGCGGCGCGGGCGGCGCTGCGCACGATCGCAGAGAAGTGGGACGCGATCGGCAAGGTGCCGCGCGAGCGGAGGGCCGAGCTCGAGCGACGGCTGCGCGCCGTGGAGAAGAAGGTGCGCGACGCGCCATCCGGCGGTGTCGATCCCGAGGCGCAGGCCCGGGCCGACCAATTCCGTGCTCGCGCGGAGCAATTCGAGCGGCAGGCGGAGAAGGCTGCGGCGGCCGGGCCGGACCAAGGACGCCGAGGAGGCCCGGGCCAACGCCGAACAGTGGCGTCAGTGGGCCGACGCTGCGGCCGAGGCGCTTGGCAGGAGGGGTTAGGGCTTCTTCGGCCCTGTCGCGTCGTCGCCGGTGTCGTCGGTCTTGTCTGGGAAGCTGTCCAGCAAGCCCTTGTTCTGGCGTTCGGCGGTGAGCCGGCGGCGTTGTTCCTCGGCCGCGAGCTGCAGCGCGGTGCGCGCCCACACCGCGCGTGCCCAGTTGAAGGCCAGCACGATCACCGCGAGCCACGCGATGATCAGCCCGATGCCCGGTCCCGGGTGGTGTGCGGGCGCGGTCTGTCGCGACCACACCGCGAGCAGGCCGGTGAAGGACGCCACCGTGGACCCGGCCAGCGCGATCCAGGCCAGCGCCCATCGGCGGGTCAGCAGGGCCAGCATCGAGAAGCCGACGCTGAACACCAGTGCCAGCCAGGTGAATACCCGCGACGGCAATGCCACGCCGTTGCGGATCGCCGCGTTGTCGCCCAGCAGCACGTCCAAGCCCTTGGCGTTGCCGGTGTGCGGCAGCACGAACGTCACCAACAGCACGAACACCGCGATCGCGATCACCAACGCCCTTGCGCCCGGGTCGATTTCACCCGCCACGCGGCGTTCGGCAGCCTCGATGTCGCCCTTGAACTCTTCGAAGCCGCCGTTGTTCTGGTCGCCTGCGCTCACCGGGCGCACCCGGACGAGATCGGGCTGTTGCGCCGCGACACCGATGCCGGGCATGCCAAGACCCACCCCGAGTGTCGCCGGCTGACTGGCTCCGACACCGGTGCGTGGCTTCTGCCCTGCCGCGTGCGCGTCGCCGGCGCGAGTGCGCCGGTGCGTGTGTGCGGCACCGTCGGCGATCAGGTGGTGCGGGGCGGCCCCGGTGACCGTGGCGGTGACGATGTCGCCGGGCCGGATATCGAGGCCCGCCGGGTTGAAATGCACCAGCCGGCCGTCGCGGGCGCGTCCCGACATGCGTGCGGTGCTGGCGTCCTTGCGGCCTTCGCCCGTGGCCACCAGCAGCTCGACGGTGCGCCCGATCTGAGCGGTGTTCTCGTCCAGCGAGATCTTCTCCTGAAGGTCGATCAGCCGTTGATAGCGTTCTTGCACAACGGCTTTCGGCAACTTGCCCATCCAGCTCGGCGGCGGGCGTGCCGGGGCGCTTGGAGTACTGGAAGGTAAACGCGCTGGAGAACCGCGCCCGGGCCACCACGTCGAGGGTGGCCTGGAAGTCGTCCTCGGTTTCACCGGGGAACCCGACGATGAGGTCGGTGGTGATCGCCGCGTGCGGGATCGCCGCCCGCACCTTCTCGATGATGCCGAGGTAACGCTCCGAGCGGTACGAGCGGCGCATGGCCCGCAGGAGGCGGTCGGACCCGGACTGCAAGGGCATGTGCAGCGACGGGCACACATTGGGGGTGTCGGCCATCGCGTCGATCACATCGTCGGTGAACTCGGCGGGATGCGGTGAGGTGAACCGCACCCGCTCGAGCCCGTCGATGCGCCCGCACGCGCGCAGCAGCTTGGCGAATGCGCCGCGATCACGGGGCTGATCGGGATCGGCGAACGACACCCCGTATGCGTTGACGTTCTGGCCCAACAGCGTGACCTCCAGCACGCCCTGGTCGACCAGCGACTGCACTTCGGCCAGCACGTCGCCGGGCCTGCGGTCGACCTCCTTGCCGCGCAGCGCGGGCACGATGCAGAACGTGCAGGTGTTGTTGCAGCCGACGGAGATCGAAACCCATGCGGCGTATGCGGATTCGCGCGCCGCGGGCAGCGAGGACGGGAATTCCTCCAGCGCCTCGGCGATTTCGACCTGAGCTGTGCGATTGTGGCGAGCGCGGTCGAGCAGAGTCGGCAGTGACCCGATGTTGTGGGTGCCGAACACCACGTCCACCCACGGGGCCTTCTGCAGGACGGTGTCGCGGTCCTTCTGCGCCAGGCAGCCGCCGACGGCGATCTGCATGTCGGGGTCGGCCTGCTTGCGCGGCGCCAGATGGCTGAGGTTGCCATACAGCTTGTTGTCGGCGTTCTCCCGCACCGCGCAGGTGTTGAAGACGACGACGTCGGCGTCGGTTCCGTCGGCGGCGCGCTCGTATCCGGCGGCTTCCAGCAACCCGGCCAGGCGTTCGGAGTCGTGCACATTCATCTGGCAGCCGTAGGTGCGGACCTGGTAGGTGCGCACGTTCCGGCGAACAACGCTGCCCGTCGTCCCCTCTCGCGTCACCGTCGAAGTCACGGCCCCATCGTACGGACGGGTGAGAGCGGCGAGCTGAGCGGATTCACGAGTTACGGACAAGCTGAACGTTACCTGGGTAATGTCTGCATCCATCGAGACCAACGGGTCTGATCGGCACGAGGTCGATTCGACTCCGTCAGGTGTCCCGATGATCTCGGCGGAGGCGGCAGGGCGCGTTCGGCGCCGGCGGCACAATTCGAACCAGGCCATCACCGGATTCGTGCCCTAAGAGTGGTTCGCGCAATATCGCGCGTGGCTCAACCAATTGACGCACGACCCGGGAGATGCCATGGATGTCTATATTCGGTCGCGCCTCACATCAGGCCTCGTCATGGCCGGAGTCAGCGCCCTGATTGCGGCGTCCACGGCGCCGCCGCAATCGACAGCGCCATCCGCGGCGCTGCCTGTTGCGCTCGCGGCCCAGGTGCAGCCGCTGCAACCGCTATTGACGCGATCCGCGACACCGGCAGTGATGACGCCGGCAGTGATCCAGCCTCTGAACCCGGTGATCCAGCAAGTCGACTTCAACATCGCATTCGTCGAGAACTTCGTGTCGACCGGGGCAGTCCTGTTCGGACGCGAATTCGCGATCCCCGGCGCTCTTCTACAGGCCGTCAAGAACGGCACCCCTGTCCCTACGGCCCTCGGCCAAGCACTGCAGACGTTCGCGCAGATCGAACTCGAGGCAGGTCGGGACCTGGTGGGCTTCGCCGCGCAGTATGTGAGCTTCCAGCTCAATTTCCTGACGAGTTTGGCGGCAATGCCCTTCGCTGCGGTCGGCGCGTTCACTGCATCGATGCCCGCGGGCGTGACACCCTTGTCCGTCACACCCGCCCGCCTGCAGGTGCGTCGACGGCAACGCAGACAACGCCGCAACGGGCCGACGACGGCCGTTACTCCTGCCAACATCACCACGACAGCGCCCGCGCACACGGTCACACTGCAGCTGAAGACGTTGCGATCGGTGGTCCCGAAATCTGAGTCGGCCACCAAAACAACGCCGAAGGCACACCATGACGGTGGACAACCGAAAGGCGGTGGCAACAAAGGGTGATTAGACCCTGCGTCGCTCCCGTTCGCGTGCCAGTTCACTAGTGACCACGTCGACGGCCATCGACTGGCCGTAGCCGCGACGGGCCAGCATCCCGACGAGCCTGCGCATCACCTTCGCGTCATCGTCGCCGCCGAGCCTTTCCCGTCGCAGCTTGTCGCGCACCAGCTGCTCGGCCCGTTCCCGCTCTGCTCCCGCATCGATGCCGGCGAGCGCTGCGGTGATCACGTCGTTGTCCACGCCCTTGGTCCGCAGCTCGGCGGCCAAGGCGCGCTTGCCTTTCCCGGCGTTGACTCGTCGCGACTGGACCCACTGCTCGGCGAAATCCATGTCGTCGACCAGGCCAACCTGCGCCAACCGGTCAAGCACTCGACGGCTGACGTCATCGGGGTATCCCCGCTTCGTCAGCTGCCCGGCCAGCTCCGTACGGGTTCGCGCCCTCGCGGTGAGCAGACGCAAGCACAGGGCTCGCGCCTGCTCCTCTCGAGAGACCTCAGAAGTCGACGGGGGCGGGCAGGACTTCGTCATGTGCGGTCAAGTCATCTGCGGTCACCACGGCGCCGATACCGAGCTTTTCCTTGATCTTCTTCTCGATCTCGTTGGCCACGTCGAGGTTCTCAATCAGGAAGGTGCGGGCGTTCTCCTTGCCCTGGCCGAGCTGCTCGCCCTCGTAGGTGAACCACGAGCCGGACTTGCGGATGAAGCCCTGCTCGACGCCCATGTCGATGAGCGAGCCTTCCTTGCTGATGCCCTTGCCGTACAGGATGTCGAACTCGGCCTGCTTGAACGGCGGCGACACCTTGTTCTTGACGACCTTGACCCTTGTCCGGTTGCCGACCGCATCGGTGCCGTCCTTCAGGGTCTCGATTCGCCTGACGTCCAGCCGAATTGAGGCGTAGAACTTCAAAGCCTTTCCGCCCGTTGTCGTTTCGGGAGAGCCGAACATCACCCCGATTTTCTCGCGGAGCTGGTTGATGAAGATCGCGGTGGTGCCCGAGTTGCTCAGCGCGCCGGTGATCTTGCGCAGCGCCTGGCTCATCAGCCGGGCCTGCAGGCCGACGTGGCTGTCGCCCATCTCGCCCTCGATCTCGGCGCGCGGCACCAGTGCGGCGACCGAGTCGATGACCAGGATGTCGAGCGCGCCGGACCGGATCAGCATGTCGGCGATCTCCAGCGCCTGCTCGCCGGTGTCGGGCTGGGATACCAGCAGCGAGTCGGTGTCCACACCCAGCTTGCTCGCGTAGTCGGGATCCAGCGCATGCTCGGCGTCGATGAACGCGGCGATGCCGCCGGCGGCCTGGGCGTTGGCGACCGCGTGCAGCGCCACCGTGGTCTTACCGGAGGATTCCGGGCCGTAGATCTCGACAACCCGGCCGCGCGGCAGGCCGCCGATGCCGAGCGCCACGTCCAGGGCGATCGAGCCGGTGGGGATGACCGAGATCGGCTGGCGCACCTCATCGCCGAGTCGCATCACCGAACCTTTGCCGTGACTCTTCTCGATCTGCGCGAGCGCCAGCTCAAGGGCTTTTTCGCGATCGGGGGCTTGCGCCATGGTTCTGTCTCCGTCCTCGTGGGTGTTCGATGATCGGTGTCGATCAGTTGGCCGTGACGCTAGAGGCCGCCACCGACAAGTCGGCCTGACCAGCATCTAGCCGTCGAACACTGCCCACATTAGACGAACACCTGTTCGATTCAAGTTGACACGCCGATGGCTTTCACGTTCCCCGCTTGCGCATGGGCCAGGCCGGCCCGCACCCTCGACGGGCGGCCGGTCGGCGGTTTCGGCGTCTGCTCGCCCATTCGGGCTCTGCGGACCTATGGTGGGGTCAACCCGGCCGAACGGGGTAACCGTGCACGAAATGGCGATAACGCAGAGTGTTGTCGACGCGGTGTGCGAGCACGCCGCGGGTCGCCACGTGCACAGCGTCAAGGTGGAGATCGGCGCGTTGTGCGCGGTCGTGCCCGATGCCATGCAGTTCTGTTTCGAGCTCGCCACCGCGGGCACCGTCGCCGACGGCGCTCACCTGGATCTGAACGTGCAACCCGGTTCGGCACGCTGCCGTACCTGCGCGCAGAGCTTCGAACTGACCGACTTGATCTTGTTGTGCCCCTGCGGAAGTGCCGACGTCGAAGTACTCGCCGGTAAGGACCTCCGAATTCTCTCCATGGAAGTGAGCTAACTATGTGCGCAACCTGTGGCTGCGGCGACGACGGGGCAACCATCACATTGCCGGGACATGGCCACCCGCACGACCACACCCATCCCCACGAACACGGCAACGACGACCATCACCACGACGACCACCCCGAGTCCACGACCGAGACGATTTCGTTGGAACAGAAGGTGCTTGCGAAAAATGATCTGCTCGCCGAGCAGAACCGCAAGTGGTTGGCCGAACGCGACATCGTTGCCTTCAACCTCACCAGTTCGCCAGGGGCGGGCAAGACCACGCTTCTCGAGCGCACCATCCGCGACCTGGTGAGCCATCGCCCGGTCGCGGTCATCGAGGGCGACCAGGAAACCCAGCTCGACGCCGAACGCATCAAGGCGGCGGGCGCGCGCGCCGTGCAGGTCAACACCGGCGCCGGATGTCACCTCGACGCCGACATGGTGCGCCGCGCGCTTGACGCGCTCGATCCCGAGCCTGGGTCGATTCTTTTCATCGAGAACGTCGGCAATCTCGTCTGCCCGGCACTGTTCGATCTGGGCGAGATCAGCAAAGTCGTTGTCATCTCGGTGACGGAGGGCGACGACAAGCCGATCAAGTACCCGCACATGTTTGCCGCCGCCGGTCTGGTGATCGTGAACAAGACCGACCTACTGCCCTACGTAAACTTTGATCTTGAAACTTGTTGTGCCGGCGTGCGGTCGCTGAACCCTGCCGCGGACATTTTGCCGATGTCGGCAACGTCGGGCGATGGTAGTGCGCGGTGGTACGAATGGATTGACGTTCACGCAAACGTGGATATGTCCCAAAGACTCATTGACAAGACATAGCCCCGGGAGTAAACCGAGAAACTAGCGGTCAAGAAGAGGGCGCTAAGTCCACGCTGTGACGCAGGGGGCCCAGCCAGGCTCCCGGTCGAGAGGGCCCCAGCCCGGCCCCCGGGAAGCTGTGACATATGCCAAGTGAGGCAGCAGTCAAAGCAGAAGAAGCCTTGATCCATGTGCTGTGGATCAATGCCGGTTTGAGTTGTGACGGCGATTCGGTGGCGCTGACTGCCGCCACGCAACCCAGTATCGAGGAGATCGCCCTCGGCGCCCTCCCCGGTCTGCCGAAGATCGCCGTCCATTGGCCCCTGATCGATTTCGAGTGCGGACCGACCGGTGGGGCCGACGATTTTCTCGAGTGGTTCTTCAAAGCTGAGAGAGGCGAGTTGGAACCATTCGTCCTGGTCGTCGAGGGGTCGATCCCGAACGAGCAGCTCAAGGATGAAGGCTATTGGTGCGGCTTCGGCAACGACCCCGCGACCGGTCAGCCGATGACGACAAGCGAATGGCTGGACCGGCTGGCACCGAAGGCCACCGCCATCGTCGCAGTCGGGACCTGCGCCACCTACGGCGGCATCCATGCGATGGCGGGTAATCCGACCGGAGCCATGGGTGTGCCCGACTATCTGGGATGGGACTGGAAGAGCAAAGCCGGCATCCCGATCGTGTGCGTTCCCGGTTGCCCGGCCCATCCGGACAACATGGCCGAGACTCTGACGTATCTGCTGTACATGGCCACCGGCCAGGCCCCGATGATTCCGCTGGACGAAGCGCTTCGGCCCAAGTGGCTGTTCAGCGCCACGGTGCACGAGGGTTGTGACAGGGCCGGCTACTACGAACAGGGTGATTTCGCTTCCGAGTACGGATCGCCGAAATGCATTGTGAAACTGGGCTGTTGGGGTCCGGTTGTCAAGTGCAATGTCCCCAAGCGCGGGTGGGTCAACGGCATCGGTGGCTGCCCGAACGTCGGCGGCATCTGCATCGGCTGCACGATGCCTGGTTTCCCGGACAAGTTCATGCCGTTCATGGACGAACCGCCGGGCGGCAAGGTCTCCACGACTGCGTCAGGCCTGTACGGCTCGGTCATCCGCAACCTTCGCCACATGACAGGTCGCGCGGTGGACAAAGAACCAAAGTGGCGGCATCCCGGCTCGAAACTCGAGACCGGAGCAACCCGCACCTGGTAGGTGCGGGTGCTCCCGGCTGCTCTACCTAAGTTTCCCATCGCCGAAAACTCTTGCGGCGCTGCTCACTAGACGAAAGAGAACACTTCGATGACAACGATCATCCCCGAACCGTCACATGTGAAGCGGGATCCCGGCCAATTGGTGGAGATGGCATGGGATCCCATCACTCGCATCGTCGGCAGCCTCGGCATCTATACCAAGATCGACTTCGACAACAGGGAAGTCGTCGAGTGTCATAGCACGTCGTCGATCTTCCGCGGCTACTCGATCTTCATGAAGGGCAAGGATCCTCGCGACGCCCACTTCATCACCAGCCGCATCTGCGGCATCTGCGGTGACAACCACGCCACGTGTTCGTGCTACGCGCAGAACATGGCGTACGGCGTGAAGCCACCGCACCTCGGCGAGTGGATCGTCAACCTGGGCGAGGCCGCGGAATACATGTTCGACCACAACATCTTCCAAGAGAACCTGGTCGGCGTGGACTACTGCGAGAAGATGGTGGCCGAAACCAATCCCAGTGTCTTGGCGAAGGCCGAGAACACGCTGGCGCCGAATTCCGCTGCACACGGCTACCGGACCATCGCCGACATCATGCGGACGCTCAATCCGTTCACCGGCGAGTTCTACCGGGAGGCGTTGCAGGTCAGCCGCTGGACCCGGGAGATGTTCTGCCTGATGGAGGGGCGCCATGTGCACCCGTCCACGCTGTATCCCGGCGGCGTGGGCACCGACAGCCACGATCCAGTTGATGACCGACTACATGACACGGTTGATGCGCTACGTCGAGTTCATGAAGAAGGTCGTCCCGATGCACGACGACCTTTTCGACTTCTTCTACGAGGCGTTGCCCGGTTACGACCAGGTGGGTCTGCGGCGCACGCTGCTGGGCTGCTGGGGCTCCTTCCAGGATCCCGAGGTCTGCAACTTCGAGTACAAGGACATGGAGCGGTGGGGCGACGCCATGTTCGTCACGCCAGGCGTGGTGATCGACGGCAAGCTGCACACGCATTCCCTGGTGGACATCAACCTCGGCATCCGAATCCTGTTGGGCCACTCGTATTACGACGACTGGACCGATCAGGAGATGTTCGTCAAGAACGATCCGTTGGGCAATCCGGTGGACCGGCGCCACCCCTGGAACCAGCACACCAATCCGAGGCCGCAGAAACGCGACTTCGATAACAACTACAGCTGGGTCATGTCACCGCGTTGGTTTGACGGCAAGGATCACCTGGCGCTGGACACCGGTGGCGGTCCTCTGGCCAGGCTGTGGTCGACGGCGCTCGCCGGCCTGGTCGACATCGGCTACGTCAAGGCGACCGGCCGAAGTGTGCAGATCAACCTGCCCAAGACGGCGCTGAAAGGGCCGGTCTCGTTCGAGTGGATGATCCCGCAGCACGGCAGCAACACGCTTGAGCGCAATCGCGCCCGCACGTACTTCCAGGCCTACGCGGCGGCGTGCGCATTGCATTTCGCGGAGAAGGCGCTCATCGAGATCCGGGCCGGCCGGACCAAGACGTGGGAGAAGTTCACGGTGCCCGACGAGGGTATCGGGTGCGGGTTCACCGAGGCGGTCCGCGGCGTGCTGAGCCATCACATGGTGATTCGCGACGGCAAGATCGCCAACTATCACCCCTACCCGCCGACGCCGTGGAACGCGAATCCGCGTGACAGCTACGGCACGCCGGGACCGTATGAGGATGCGGTGCAGGGCCAGCCGATCTTCGAGGAGAACGATCGGGAGCACTTCAAGGGCATCGACATCATGCGCACCGTGCGCAGTTTCGACCCGTGTCTACCGTGCGGGGTGCACATGTACCTCGGCAAGGGGAAGTCGCTGGACCTGCTGCACTCCCCGACGCAGTCCGTCACAGGGGAATAACCTATGGCAGATCGCCCAGACGACTTGGAGCAGGACGCGCAGTGGCGCACGGCGGGCGATCGAATACAGATATTGCTCGACGCGAGCGCGGCAGGCGGGGCTGCCGCGCACGAGCGTGCCGAACAACTGGTCGGTGAAGTAACCGACCTGTACGGGGCCGCTCTCGAGCGGATGCTGCGTATCGCCATGGCCGCCGACCCGTTGCTTGCGGAGAAATTCGTCGGCGACGACTTGGTGGCAAGCCTCCTGCTGGTGCACGGGCTTCACCCGCACGGGGTGGAGCGGCGCATCGAGGACGCCCTGGACCGGGTGCGGCCCTACCTGGGCTCACACGGTGGGGACGTCACGCTGCTCGAGGTGGTCGACGACGTCGTCCGTCTGCAATTCGCAGGCAGTTGCAAGAGCTGTCCGTCTTCGGCGGTGACCCTGGAACTGACCGTCGAGGACGCCGTGCGGGCCGCGGCACCGGAGATCGCTTCGATCGAAGTCGTTGCGGCCGAACCGGCTCCGAGTACGTCGGTGATACCGGCGGCGTCGCTGCTGAGCCGCGTGCACCAGAACGGTCACGGCCCGACCACCTGGCATGCGGTGCCCGGCCTCGCCGACCTCGCGTCCGGGGAAGTCGGCGGGTTCCGGGTCGCCGGGACCACCGTCCTGGCCTGCCGGGTCGGCGACGAATTGTTCGCCTACCGCGATCGGTGCGGCAACTGTCACGAATCGCTGGCCGGTGCGGCGCTGCACCGCCCGATGGCCTCGCCGGTCGGCGCCGCGGTGCTGCGCTGCCCGCGCTGCCGGGCGCACTTCGACGTGGTCCATGCCGGCGCCGGAATCGACGAGAACGCCGATGCGACGGTGCATCTCGATCCGATTCCGCTGCTGGTCCGCGATGGTGTGCTGTCCATCGCGGTAGCCGCCGAACACACCGAGGCCGGCATGGCATGACCGGCGCGTACGACGTACTGGCCCGGATCCGGGCCAATCGCACAGCTCCCCAGCCCGCAGGGGAGCGCTGCGAGATGTGCTCCGAACAGATAGCCGACGAGCACAGCCATGTCGTGAACGTCGAAGGCCGCCAACTGATGTGCGTTTGCCGCGGTTGCTATCTGTTGTTCACCGACCCGCATGCCGAGCTGCGCTATCGGGCCGTGCCCGACCGTTACCTGTCGTTTCCGCAGTTCGGCCTCGGCCGCCGCGAATGGCAGCTGTTGCAGATACCGGTCGGGCTCGCGTTCTTCTTCCGGAACTCGGCGCTGGGCCGCACGGTGGCGTTCTATCCGGGCCCGGCGGGCGCCACGGAATCGGAACTGGATCTGTCGGCCTGGAACGGTATTCGGGCATCCGACCCGCGGGTGGACATGCTGGCCGACGACACCGAAGCGTTGATCGTGCGGGTGCCCGACGATGAGGAGCTACCGCCGGAGTGCTATCTGGTGCCGATCGACGCCTGCTATGAGTTCGTCGGCCGGCTGCGGATTCTGTGGCACGGCTTCGACGGCGGCCAGGATGTACGGCAGTTCATCGATGAGTTCTTCGAGCACGTCGCGTCGCGGGGGAAGGTGGTCGCGGCATGACCGAGGTCACGTTCGCGGTGCTCGACGTGGTCGCCGAACCGTACGCGGTGACACCGGTACTCACCGCGCGGATCGGTATCGAGGCCGACGGCAATGAGGCGGTGCACGCGATCGCGTTGCGGTGCCAGGTGCGCATCGAACCGCTGCGCCGCGGCTATACCGAGGAGGAAGCCGAGGGGTTGCTCGATCTGTTCGGTCCCCGCGAGCGATGGAGCACCACCCAGCACAACTTTCTGTTTCTGCACAGCACCGCGATGGTGCCCGGCTTCACCGGTGTCACGCAGGTCGACCTGCCACTGGAGTGCACGTATGACTTCGAGGTGACCGCGACAAAGTATTTCCACGCGCTACGCGACGGCAAAATCCCACTCCAATTCCTTTTCAGCGGAACAATTTTCGCCAAGGGAGCGAACAACTTCGCCGTCCATCAAGTGCCGTGGGATCGTGAAGATCACTACGACCTGCCGGTTTCGGTGTGGCGTGATCTGATCCGGCTGCACTACCCGAACACCGGCTGGGTGCGCTTGAACCACGACACCGTCGAAGCGCTCGCCTCCTACAAGTCGGCACACGGCATGCTGGGTTTCGATGACGCGGTGACCTCACTGCTGGCTGCACGCACCGCCGAGGAATCGCGATGAGCGCCGACTGGGATCGCGTCCGCACGATCGCCGATGCGGTGCTTTATGAGGGCTACCTGCTCTACCCGTACCGAGCGACATCGGGAAAGAACCAGTCGCGGTGGCAGTTCGGTGTACTCGGGCCACCCGGGGCGGCCCAACGCGGCATCGGCGAGGACGACACCATGTCGACCCAGCTGCTGCTGGACCCCGGGCCCGACGCTGCTCTGACCGTTGTGGTGCGCTGCCTACAACTTCAGCGCCGAACCGCTGAACGCGTCACAGAAGATGGCGAATTCGAGCCGGTCGACCAGCTGACCGCCGGCTCACAGTCCTGGCTCACCTGGGACGAGGCCGTGGAGTGCGAGCTTCCGTTCGGACCGTTCACCGAGTCCGACCTTGCGGCGACACCGACACTTGCACTGGCCGTCGCCGGCGGCATCGATGTCGAGACGGTCGACGGCGGACGGCTGGTCCGCACCCGCCAAGAGCTGCGCGGCGAGTTGACACTGGTGGCCGAACCTGATCACGGGCTGCTGCGAATCAGCCTCGTAGCCCGCAATACCGGTGCGCCGCCTGCGGATAAGGACGACGCCATCGCGGCGTCGATGATCGGTACCCACCTCATCGTCCAGGTCGACGGCGGCGATTTCGTTTCCCTGCTCGAACCGGCGGACGCTGCCGTCGACGCCGTGGCGCGATGCCGACAACACCGCTGCTTCCCGGTTCTCGCCGGCCCGACCGGGCACCGCCGACGTGATGCTTGTGTCCCCGATCATCCTCTACGACCATCCCGAGATCGCCGAACAAAGCGAAGGCGCACTGTACGACTCCACCGAGATCGACGAGATCCTCACCCTGCGGGTGATGACGATGACCGATGACGAGAAGGCGCAGGCCCGCGCCACCGACCCGCTCGCGGCCCAGATCATCGACCGGTGCGATTCGATGTCGCCGGAGGCGATGATGAACCTGCATGGAGTGCTGCGGAACCCGCACGCCATGGCCGGTGCAGCTACGATGACGCCAACCCGCTGGGCGCCCGATGGCCCCGCTCTCATCCCGGAGATCCCCGACGGCGTCGACTGGTGGGATCCGATGGCGGACAACGCCGTCCGGCCGGACGTCGATGCGGTTCTGGTCAACGGCGTCCCGATCACGCGGGGCAGTCAGAGTGCGGTTACACCCGTCTCGCCGTGCCGACGCGCAGGACATCTTCTTCGCCGGCATGACCGCGCGCGTCACCTCCGTACACGAGGACGTCGACGGCGACCAGCACGTCGGCGTCGTCATCGAGGAGGATCCGGCCGCAGACCTCCACGACTGGTACGGCCGCTACTTGTACTTCGCACCCGACGAAGTCGAACCGCTCGATCGAAGGGAGTTAAGAAAGTGTGCAGTGAGTGGGTTGGATAGCCATAGCTAGTCGCGGCTGTCGTGGTTCTCGGAGGAGCCCTGGTGGGTGTCCGTTCCATACCGGATGCGCGCGGTACCTGAAGATGCGCCGCATGTGAGTGTCAGCGAGGTGTCACCACGTCCCGAATTCTGGTAGCCGGGATTGGCAATATCTTCCTCGGAGACGATGGCTTCGGCCCCGAGGTGATCCGCCATGTCTCGAAGGAGTTCGCCGAACCACGCGTCCAGGTGGTGGACTACGGCATCAGGGGCATGCATCTGGCCTATGACCTACTCGACGAATGCGAGGCGCTGGTGCTCGTCGACGCCGTTCCCAACCAAGGCAAGCCGGGCACGGTGCACGTCTTCGAGGCTGACCTCGAAAGCCTCACGTCCACGGCGCGTCTGGACGCCCACGCGATGGATCCCGGCGCCGTCTTCGCAAGCCTGACCGCGCTCGGCGGCACGCCGCCATACACGGTGGTGATCGGCTGCGAGATCGACAGTGTCGAGGAGGGCATGGGGCTCTCGGATGCTGTCGGCGCGGCCGTACCCGAAGCGGTGCGGGCAATCGAGATCGTGGTGACCGACCTGCTGGCGCGCTCGACGGTGGGGAAGGGCTGAACCATGTGCCTTGGAATCCCGGGACAGGTAGTGCGGATGCTCGAGGGCTACGGCGATCAACTGGCCCTGGTCAATGTCGCGGGTGAGGACCGCAAGGTCAACATCGGGATGCTGCCCGAGGAGACCTTCAACCCCGGCGACTGGGTCATCATCCACATGGGCTTCGCCGTCGAAAAGACCGACAAAGCCGGCGCCGACGCGGCGATGGCCGGTCTTGAGCTGATGGGCAGGGGCCAAGACACCGAGGCGTCGCCATGACCGCGCGGCGCCGGTTGCGCGTTTGCGTGCACGGGGTGGTCCAAGGTGTCGGCTTCCGACCCTTCGTCTACACCACGGCGGCCGCGCTCGGATTGTCCGGGTCCGTGCGCAACGACACCTGCGGCGCCGTCATCGAGGTCGAGGGCGATCCCGCCGAAATCGACGCAGTTTCTCGCGCGGTTGCGCCAGCAGCCGCCACCGTTGGCCGTCATCGAATCGATGGAAACGCAAGACATCCCGCCCGTCGGGGGCACCGGCTTCACTATCGCCGACACGTCGCGCTCCGACGGCGGCCGCACCCTGGCCTCCCCCGACGTCGCCATGTGCGCAGACTGCGCGGCCGAACAACGCGACCCGTCCAACAGGCGCTACCGCCACGCGTTCGTCAACTGCACCAACTGCGGCCCGCGCTTCACCATCATCGCCTCCCTGCCCTACGACCGCGCCTGCCACCACGATGGCGTCGTTCGCGATGTGCGCCGACTGCGCGCCGCGAATACGCCGACCCCGCCGACCGACGCTTCCACGCCCAGCCCGTGTGCTGCCCCAACTGCGGGCCGACGCTGCGCTACCGCGATGGCGACGGCGAGCTTGACCGACGACGGTGCGCCTGCTGCGGGCACGAGCGCTGCTGCGCGACGGCGGCATCCTCGCCGTCAAGGGAATCGGCGGCTACCACCTGGCCTGCGACGCCGGCAACGAGCAGGCGGTCGCCGAGCTGCGAAGGCGAAAGCGGCGCGGCGACAAGCCGTTCGCGGTGATGGTGCCCGACCTGCCGACCGCCCGCGCCATCGCCGACGTCGACGAGCCGTCCGCTCGGCTGCTGGCCGGTCCGCAGCGGCCGATCGTGCTGGTGCCCCGCCGGCGCGATGCACCGATCGCCGACGCGGTCGCCCCGCGCAACCCCGACTTCGGCGTCATGCTGGCCTACGCGCCGCTGCACGCGCTGCTGTTCGGGCTGCCCGGCGACGACGCCGGGGCCGCGCGTGCTGGTGATGACGTCGCGGCAACCTCGGCGGAGAGCCGATCTGCTTCACCGACGACGATGCGCTCGAACGGCTTTCCCCGCTCGCCGACGGCTGGCTGATGCACGATCGGGCCATCCTGGTGCCATGCGACGACTCGGTCGTGCGGGTTGTCGACGGCACTTGAGTTGCCGATCCGGCGCTCGCGCGGCTACGCGCCGCTGCCGATCGCGTTGCCGGTGTCGGTGCCGCCGACGCTGGCGGTCGGCGCCGACCTGAAGAACACGCTGGCGGTCGCCGACGGCCGATACGCCTGGCTGAGCCAGCACATCGGCGACATGGACGACCTCGCCACGCTGTCGGCCTTCGACGCCGCGCAAGCGGCACCTGCGGGCGCTCACCGGCGTCGAGCCCGAACTGTTGTCGCCGACGCCCATCCGCGGTACCGGTCGACCGCGTGGGCGCACCGCAACGCCGCCGGTCGGCCGGTCCGCACCGTGCAACACCACCACGCGCACATCGCGGCGGTGATGGCCGAACACGGCCTGGACGGATCGCAGCCGGTGCTCGGATTCGCCTTCGACGGCACCGGGTTACGGCCCCGACGGCGCCGTGTGGGGCGGCGAGGTGCTACTCGCCAACTACAAGGGCTACCAACGGCTCGCGCAACTCAAGTACGTGCCGCTGGCCGGCGGCGACATCAGCGTGCTGCGGCCCTACCGGATGGCGCTCGCCCATCTGTGGGCGGCGGGCATCGCCTGGGAGCCGGACCTGCCGCCGGTGGCGGCCTGCCCGGCCGACGAGCAGACGGGTCTGCGCGCATCAGCTCGAAACCGGCCTTGGCTGCGCGCCGACCTCCAGCATGGGTCGGCTGTTCGACGCGGTGTCGTCACTGGCCGGGGTCCGCCACATCGCCGATTACGAAGCGCAGGCCGCCATCGAGTTGGAGGGACTGTCGCGTGGCGTCGACTGTGGCGCAACTGTTTACACGTTCGACGTCGATCGATCCGGACCAACCGGCGCTGATCGACCCGGCCCCGGTGCTGCGAGGCCGTGGTCCACGACCAGCGTGCAGGCGTGCCCGCCGGCGTGATCGGCGCGCGGTTCCACTACGCCGTCGCCGACCTGATCGTCGAGCCTCGCACGCGACGGAAAGAGATGCATGCGCAGACCGTCGCGCTGTCCGGCGGCGTCTTCCAGAACGCGCTGTTGCTCCAGCTGGCGTCGAAGGGTTGCAGGCGAACGGGTTTCGATGTGATCACCCATCGATTCGTACCGCCGAACGATGGCGGCATCGCGCTGGGTCAGCTGCTGGTGGGGAACTCCGGATGACCAACCAGACAGTGCCACCGGGCCATGCGTTGTTCGCCCAGTACGCCTACCCGCCGAATGAGCTTGGATACTGCGGGCCGACCGACGGCGACGGCCCGTCCGAACTCGCCACCCACGCCAAGGAATTCGATGGCGCATGGCCCTACCTGACTGCCATCGCCGACGCCGTCGGAAACGCCGATCCGCTCGACGAGGACGTCGTCCGCAGCTACTGGGTCGGCGGGCCGTCACTTGACAAGGTCGACCCCGCGGTGCTGCTGGCCCGACTCCGGGTGGCGTTCAAGGGCCAGGTCACCGGGCTGCTTGGCGAATTGAATACCCCGACCGGCGTATTGGCGCACCACAGCTTTCATGTCTTCGTCGTCTATCCCTGGGTACGGTTCCTGCATCGCGACGCCGACCACCGCGGTGCGCGTCATGCAGGACTGCCGCATTCGCTGGGGAACCGTCGAATCGGTGGCGGGTGAGCAGGCGGTGATCGCCTCGCGCCCGCTGCGTTCGACGCCGGCGTGCTGGCGCTCGGTGACCCCGAGACCGAACGGGTGAACTGGCGCAAGGACGGCGTATCTCTGGCGCCCGCGCCGGAACCCGGTGCAAACGGTCTCCGCGCACTGGGACTGGGTATGCGGCACGCTCACCGACGATGAGAGCGCGTCGCTGGAAGCGACCCAGGTCACGCTCGATCTGGTCAACAGCACCTGGTCTCAAATCATCTCCGTCGCGGCGAGATCGGCGCACACTGTGGGTAAGGGGTGGATTGTGAGGGGAGATCGACGATGACGATCACCGCGAAACCGGGCGGGTCGTTCGTCGATGCCGATTTGTCCGCCGATTTGGCAGCCGCGGCGCTTGGACCTCGCCCGCAGATTCCACGACGGCGCAACGCTCTGGGTCATCTCACCCGCAGTGGGAACCGCACGCCCATCACGTCGCCGTCGAGTTCGTCCATCCCGTGATCATGGGCAAACGGGCGCTGCCCTCCGTGGCGCTCGTCGACCCCGACCCCGTGGCGCAGGCCCGGGTGGCGAGCCAACCGGGCGACCTGCTGACTCGCCGTCGCGTCCGCCGACGAACCCGCGGTGGTCGACGCCATGCGCCGCGCACAGGCGTGGGGCGTCCTGACCCTGTGGATCGGTTCGGGTCCGCGCCCGCCCGCCGGGGCGGCCAACCACATCCTCTGGATCGACTCCGACGACCCGATGGTGCCGGCCACCGGGCCGTTCGTGCTGATGTACCACCTGCTGTGGGAACTCACCCACGTCTGCTTCGAGCATCCCGGACTGCTGAAGCCCGCTTCCGACGAATGCGCCGACGAAGTGTGCGTGACGTGCAGTGACGAGGGCACGTCTCGGTGAGGTGGTACTCGAACCCGCCGACGCACGTGAGCTCTGCGCTGGTCCGCACCGCCAGGGGCGAGGAGTGGGTGGACGTCACGATGCTGGGTGACGTTGCGCCCAACGACCTCATCCTGGTGCACGCGGGAGCGGCCGATCGACGCGACCTGCGCGACGAGTGACGGCGAGCCGAGGTGACCCGACGACCGAGTCCGAGAACACCAGCTTTCTGTACCCGTTCATCGAGTCCGAGGAGACCGACGCCAAGCCTGCTCGACGACCTGGCCGCCTCGGCCAGGGGCAAGGCCATCGAGAGCGCGCAGCTTCAGCGCTCCTCGCTGGACGAGTACGGCGAGGAGTTGATCGCCGCCGGGACCGAGATGGCCGAACGGTTCCGCCGCGGCGGCCGGCTCTACACGTTCGGCAACGGCGGCAGTTCCACCGACGCCGCGACGCTGGCGTCACTGTTCAGCCGTCCAGCGCGCGGCCGGCCGGTGGCGGCATGGTCGCTGGCCGCCGACGAAGCGGTGGTGACCGCGCTCGGCAACGATGTCGGGTTCGAGCTGATCTTCAAGCGCCAGATCATCGCCCATGCACGCGACCGCGACGTCGCGATCGCGCTGTCGACGTCGGGCAATTCGGAAGATCTGATGACGGCGATCACCGAGGCCAAGCAGCGCGGCCTGTTGACAATCGGGTTCTCCGGCCACGACGGCGGCCGGATGGCGGTCGCCGAAGACCTGGACTACTGCTTCACGGTGCACTCGCAGAGCATCCACCGCATCCAGGAAAGCCACGCGATGCTCGGGTACCGGCTCTGGTCGGTGGCCCAGGAACACATGGCCCGGCTCCACTGAACGGAGCACACGCTTCATGACGACCGAGCCGATGACCGCCGCACAGCGCGAAGACCGTGTGCTCGAACGCATCGACAAGTTCCGGCAGCGACGTCCGCGGCTGCTCGACGACGTGGTGACGCTCGCGCACGGAGCCGGCGGCAAGTCGTCGGCGGCGCTGATCGACGCGGTGTTCCTCGAGGCGTTCCGCAACGACGAGCTCGAACAACTCGGCGACGCCGCCGCGCTGCGCACCCCCTCCGGCGACCGGCTCGCGTTCTCCACCGACTCGTATGTCGTTTCGCCGCGCCGCTTCCCGGGCGGCTCCATCGGCCATCTCGCGGTACACGGGACCGTCAACGATCTCGCAGTGATCGGGCGCGCGGCCGCAATGGCTGTCGGCGGCCTTCGTCATCGAGGAGGGTTTCCCGATCGCCGAGCTCCGCGAAATCGTCGCGGACATGAGCGAAGCCGCGGCGAAGGCGGGCGTGCAGATCGTCACCGGCGACACGAAGGTCGTCGGCAAGGGCGCCGCGGACGGCGTCTACATCTCCACCGCCGGCGTCGGCGTGATCCCCGAAGGCAGGCAGCTGGCTCGCGGCCTCGTGCAGCCCGGCGACAAGGTGCGTGCTGTCGGGAACGATCGGCGAGCACGGGATGGCCGTCATGCTCGCCCGCGGTGACCTGGCCATCGACGCCGACATCGCCTCGGACACCGCGCCCGTTCACGAACTCGTCGAGATACTGCTTGCGGCCGCGCCTTCGACGCGATGGATGCGCGACGCCACGCGCGGCGGCGTCGGCACCGTGGCCAACGAACTGGTCAAGGACTCCCCGTTCGCGCTGATCCTCGACGAGGCCAGCCTTCCGGTCCAGCCGCAAGTCCTCGGCGCCTGCGACATGCTCGGCATCGACCCGCTTTACGTCGCGAACGAGGGCAAGTTCGTCGCCATCGTTCCGGCCGACGAGGCCGACGCGGCGATCGCCGCGCTGCGCGAACATCCGCAAGGCGCCGACGCGGCGGTTGTCGGCGAGATCGTCCCCGAACCGCACGGAATCGTCGCGCTTCGAACTTCGTTCGGCGGCAGCCGGATCGTCGACATGCTCGTCGGCGACCCCCTACCGCGCATCTGCTGAGAGCTTTGAGAGGAGAACGACGATGTGTCTGGGAATACCCGGTCAAGTGATCGACATCGTTGACGCCGAGCAGTCCCTGGCCAAGGTCGACGTCAACGGCGTGCGGCGAAACATCAGCGTCCGCCTGCTCGCCGACGACAACCTGCAGGTCGGCGACTGGGTGCTCGTGCATGTGGGTTTCGCGATGGCCAAGATCGACGAGCGCGAGGCCGCCGTGACGCTGGATCAAGTGCAGAAGATGGGCGCCGACTACGCCAACGAGATCGAAGCATTCAACTCATCCGAGATCGCCTGAGGAAGGTCGCAGCATGAAGTTCGTCGACGAATTCCGGGACCCGGCAGCCGCACGTGCGTTGGTCAAGTCCATCACCGAGCTGGCGGGCAATGACGAGTTCAAGTTCATGGAGGTCTGCGGCGGCCACACGCACACCATCTACCGGCACGGCATCGAGCACTTGCTGCCCGAAGCTGTCGAACTCGTGCACGGGCCGGGCTGCCCGGTGTGCGTCATCCCGATGGGCCGCGTCGACGACGCGATGTGGCTGGCCGAGCAGCCCGGCGTCATCTTCACCACGTTCGGCGACATGATGCGGGTGCCCGGCTCGCAGGGGCAACCTCATCGAGGCGAAAGCCCGCGGCGCCGACGTGCGCTTCGTGTACTCCCCGCTCGACGCGCTCAAAGTCGCGCTCGACAACCCCGACCGCCACGTGGTGTTCTTCGCGGTCGGCTTCGAGACGACGGCGCCGTCGACCGCGGTCACCCTGGTTCGGGCGCGCGCGCTCGGTGTCCGCAATTTCAGCGTGTTCTGCAACCACGTCACGATCGTCCCGCCGATCAAGGCCATCCTCGAGTCGCCCGACCTGCGGCTCTCCGGGTTCCTCGGGCCGGGCCACGTGTCCACGGTGGTGGGGATACGGCCATACCGCTTCGTGTCCGAGGTATACGGAAAACCCATGGTGGTGGCGGGATTTGAGCCGCTGGACATCCTCGCCTCGGTGCACATGCTGTTGCAGCAGATCCGCGATGGACGCTGCGAGATCGAGAACCAGTACACCCGCGTGGTGCGGCCCGAAGGCAACACCCAAGCGCTGAAACTGATGTCCGAGACGTTCGAACTGCGGCCGCACTTTGAATGGCGCGGGCTGGGATTCATCTCCCAGAGCGCGTTGAAAGTCCACCGCGACTACGCCGAGTTCGACGCCGAACGCAAGTTCGAGATGCCCGGCGTGCGGGTCGCCGACCCTAAGGCATGCCAGTGCGGAGAGGTGCTCAAGGGCGTCATCAAGCCGTGGGAGTGCAAGGTGTTCGGCACGGCCTGCACACCCGAAACACCGATCGGCACGTGCATGGTGTCCCCGGAGGGCGCGTGCGCGGCCTACTACAACTTCGGCAGGCTGCACCGCGAAACCGCGCAGCTCTTGGGCCAGCGGGGCTAGAGGGTCACCACTGGCTGCGCGGGACGTCGAAGTCGGCGCACAGCGCGCGCCACACGTCCCGGGGGTCCACGCCGTCCTCGATGGCCTGGGCGGCGGTTCGTCCGCCGAAGCCGCGTCAGCACGTGGTCGACGAGCAGGGACGCGCCGCGCACCGGGCCGAACTGGCCCTCGACGAGTTCTTGGAATTCCGTCAACCGCACTGCCCCAACTTACGCTGACGGCGCGAGCGCTTCATGGCACACCCGTACCGGATCTTCGACGTCTGCGACGCCGGCGCCGGCCAGCAGAGCGGCCTCACGGTACCGCGGCGTCGACAGCACCGTCGGTGACCGCGGCCACCAGTGATTCCGCGGTCAGAGGTCGCACCAGTCGCGCACTGCCTTGGCGGACAACGCGATTGGCGATCTCCCATTGATCGCCGCCACCCGGGCACCACCACCAACGGCACGCCGGCCAGCAGCGTCTTGGACACCATGCCGTGCCCGCCGCCGCAGATCACCAGATCGGCGTGCGACAGCAGTTCGTCCTGGCGGCCCAGCCCGACCACCGCCCATGGCGGCACTCACTTTGGGCGACCCGCCGGGCCCGCCAGCCGCGACACCACCAGCCGCGCACCGTCGGGCAGTACCTGCCCCGGGTCGCAGCGTGTCGAGGGCCAACTCAGCCAGGCCTTGGGTACCGATCGCCGCGGTCGACGGCGCAACCACCACCACCGGCCCATCGCCGACCGGCACTGCCAAAACCGCGGACGTCGGCTCGAAGTGCAGCGGTCCCACCACCACGGCCTCAGACGGCCAGTCCGGGCGCGGCACCTCCAGCGCGGGCAAGGTGGCAATGAGGCGCCGCAGCGGGCCGGGATCGACTGCGGACAAACCTATTTCGATACGGGCCGCCGCACGCTGGCGCAGACCGTCCCGCCACGACCGGGCCGTCAACGCGCGCATCACCGTGTCGCGCAGCCGTCCCCGCACGCCATCGCCTGGCGCCAGCCCGCTGCCCAGCGGCGGCAAGCCCTTCGACGGCCGGTACAGCGGGTGCGGGTTCAGCTCGATCCAGGGCATGCCCAGCAACTCGGCCGCCAGCCCACCGCACACGGTGATCACGTCGGACACCACAAGGTCCGGCGCCAGGTCACGCAGTTGCGGCACGTTCAGCACCGCCATCCGCGCTGCCCGCTGGTGGATCTTCGCCCCGGCGTCGGTGTCGTCGTCGGCCGCGGTGGCGTCAAGCCCGTCGAGCTCGACGGCGTCCACCCCCGCCTCACGTGCCGTGTCCAGCCATTCGGTGCCCGTGAGCAGCGTCGGGGCGTCACCGGCGGCGAGGAACCGAAGGCACAGCGCAATGGCCGGAAAAGCGTGCCCAGGATCCGGTCCGGCAACCACGGCGACCCGCATCGGCCTACCCTGCCACAGCGGGCGCCAACTAGGCTGGGACGCATGACGGGGACGACATCGGCAGTGGACTGCACGGCCAACGCGCGGACGGTTGAGACCTTTCTCTATGCCCTGCAGGACGAGGACTTCGACACGGCGGATTCGGCCATGGCCGACGACATCGTGTGGCAGAACGTCGGGCTGCCCACATTGCGGGGCCGCAAGCGGATCATGAGCCTATTCCGACGCGGGGAGGGCCGGGGCGGGTTCGAGGTGAAGATCCACCGCATTGCCGCCGACGGTAACGCCGTGCTGACCGAACGCACCGATGCGCTGATAATCGGCCCGTTGCGCCTGCAGTTCTGGGTGTGCGGGGTGTTCGAAGTGCACGGCGGACGAATCACGCTGTGGCGCGATTACTTCGACATGTGGGACTTCACCAAGGCCACGTTGCGGGGCCTCGCGGCGACCGTGTTTCCGACATTGCAGGCCGACGCTTGCAATGACCACAGATACACCGCGCAGCAGGCCGAACTTGTTGCAGTACATCGGCTACAGCTACGGCATGCGGCTGCCCGATTCGATGCGCGATTGGGTTCGCGAGGACCTCGCCGGTAAGGGCGCCACGATTCGGATGATGGTCCGGGTCTTCGTTCCGGCTTTGCTGATACTTGTCGCCGTTCTGGTTCATCCCGACGACGCTGGACGTGCACTTGTCGATGACGCTGCCGATCCTGATCCCGTTCGTGTTTTTCTCGCACGCGCTGAACAAGGTGTGGCGCCGTCACATGCTGGCCAAACACGGCTTGGACCCCGGCCTCGCCGATGCGCTCTCGCGCAGAAGAACGCGCATATTCACCAGGCGTACATCGAGCGCTACGGCCCCCGGTCAGGCCCGCTCCAGCTCGCACGACATCTAGGCCCTGCGCAGGTGGCCTAGCTCGTCGAACGCCTGCGCCCAGCCCACCAGCCGGTCGGTGGCGTTGACCAACTCGTCGCGGTAGCGCTGCTGCGACATCGGCGAGCTCGACATCGGGCCGGTGTTGGCCGCCGACACCAATTGCGCTGCGGCGGTGACCATCTCGTTGTACTGACGGACGCCGTGGTCCAGCTGCGTGGTGAACGCGGTGATCGTCGGCGCCAAGTGAGATCGCGACTGTGGCGCCGAACTGATCGCCCGCTCCATCGACACCACCTCGTTGGCGGTCGCGGCCATCGTGGCGGCGGTCTGATTGGCCGCCGCGGTCAGCTCCCGCAGCTCGTCGGCGGGCAACATGCGGCCGCGGTCCATCACGCCGAGCAGTGAGAACAACCCACGCTGCGACGCGGCAAGGGCGGCCATCGGTTGCCGCGCCGCCGACCCCCACGGTGGCAGTCGCCGGGCCGCCCGTGACCGCTGCGGCGGCAACGGCGAACCCTTCAGCCAGCGGTAGCGCAGGAACGACAACGTCGCCAGGAACGCCGCACCTGCCGCGAGCGGCGCCGGGATGAACAGCGCCCACACCGGCGTGCTCCACGACGCCAGCAGAGCCGTCACCAGCGCCCAGAACACGCAGGACACCGAGAAGAACACGCCCGAGCCGCAGCGCCCACCGTCGCTTGCGCATCAACTTGGCGCGCGGATCCGCTGCCGCATTGAGCTTTTCGGCCAGCACATCCGACCACTCTGCGGCGGTGTCAACTCCGCGCTGCACCAATGAGCGCCAAGCCTCTGGTCGACCGGCACGTGAATTCATTGTCCTGCCTTGCGAAAGCTACTGCGACAGCGGGTTTTCCGGTGCGGGCTGCTGGTTGGTCGCCGGTGCGGCCGGCGCGGCGGCAGCTGTGCCACCCGCAGGCAGCTGATCGCCGCGCATCGACGCGCGGATCTGCTCCAGCCGAGAATGCCCGGCCATCTCCACGGTGGACTGCTGAACCTCGAGCATCCTGCCCTGTACCGAATTCTGCGCCAGTTCAGCGGACCCCAGCGCGTTGGCGTAGCGGCGCTCGATCTTCTCCCGGACCTCGTCGAGGCTCGGGGTGTTGCCCGGTGCGGCGACTTCGCTCATCGACCGCAGCGACGCCGAGACCTGCTCCTGCATCTTGGCCTGCTCGAGCTGGGACAGGAGTTTGGTGCGTTCGGCGATCTTCTGCTGCAACACCATCGAGTTCTGCTCGACGGCCTTCTTGGCCTGACCGGCGGCGCTCAACGCCTGATCGTGCAGTGCCTTGAGATCCTCGACGCTCTGCTCGGAGGTCACCAGCTGGGCGGCGAAGGCCTCGGCTGCGTTGTTGTACTCGGTGGCCTTTGCGGCATCCCCGGCAGCGGTGGCCTGGTCGGCCAGCGTTAGCGCCTGCCGGACGTTGACCTGAAGCTTCTCGATGTCTGCAAGCTGCCTGTTGAGCCGCATCTCGAGCTGGCGCTGGTTGCCGATCACCTGGGCGGCCTGCTGCGTCAGCGCCTGGTGCTGGCGCTGGGCGTCCTCGATGGCCTGTTGAATCTGCACCTTCGGATCGGCGTATTGGTCGACCTTCGAGCTGAACAGCGCCATGAGGTACTTCCACGCCTTGACGAACGGGTTGGCCATGGGTTCATTCCGCCTTCGTGTCGTTGTCTGCCGATGCCGCGAGGGGCCCGTGCGGTTGCTCTACTGCCAACTTATCGGTTTCGCGCAGATCGCCACAGCCCCGCGGGTGATTTCCAAGATCGGGTCAGGCAACCGCCATCGAGACGACCTGCGGGATGACGACCTTCGTCGTGGCGTCGATATTGGTCGGGAGGGCCGTCTCGAGCGTGAGCGCGGCGAGCTCCTCGCGGGCCAGGTCGTCCCCGGCGTCGGAGAGCACGCGCGACAGCGGGACGTCCAAGGCGCCGCAAATGGCGCTGAGCAGTTCGCTCGAAGCCTCCTTGCGGCCCCGTTCCACCTCCGACAGGTAACCCAGGCTGACCCGGGCGGTATCGGACACCTCACGCAGGGTGCGGCCCTGTTCGGTGCGGGCACGACGCAGCACGTCGCCGATCACCTCGCGCAGCAATGCCGTCATCGTGCTCTCCTCCCTCGCTTGGGCTTGATTACTAGGGCAACGCTGCACGACGCCGGGTTGGTTCCCGGATGGCGCAGATCACTGTTGCTCGACGAGCGCCCGCAGCCTGGCGATGGCCTCGTGCACCGCCGCGAGCCGGATGTCCCAGCGGGAACCGGACAGCGCCAGCTCGACGACCTCGGTGTCGACGGGGCCGGCAAGGCCCAGGAAGACGGTGCCCACCGGATGGCCGCCGTGCGGCTCGGGCCCGGCCACCCCGGTCAGGCCGATTCCCCAGGTCGCGGCGCAGCGCTGTCTGGCGCCGACGGCCATGGCCCGCGCGGTGGGGGCCGCGACGGGGCCCACCGCGTCGAGGAGCTGCGGCGCCACCCCGGCCAGCGCGATCTTGGTGTCCTCGACGTAGGTGACCAGGCCGCCGCGTAGCACGACACTGGCGCCGGCCACCCCGGCCAGGGTGGCGGCCAGCAGGCCCGCCGTCAGTGATTCGGCGGTCGCGACACTCTGCCTGCGTACGGTCAGGTCGGCGATGAGTGCGCGCGCATCGTCATTGACCAGCGGGTCGTCCACGGGAATCCCTGGCCGCTGAGACAACGTAGTCCACGCCGGTGAGCACCGTCAGCACCACGGCGGCCCACATCACCACCCATGCGGCGGTGAGCCAAGACCCCGAGAGCGGCAGCACGAAAAGGCCGATCGCGATGCCCTGGACGAGCGTCTTCAGCTTGCCGCCACGGCTGGCCGGGATGACACCGCGGCGCAGCACCGCGAACCGCAAGGCGGTGATGCCGATCTCGCGCGTCATGATCACCACGGTCACCCACCACGGCAGGTCGCGCAGTATCGACAACCCGATCAGCGCCGCGCCGATGAGCGCCTTGTCCGCGATCGGGTCGGCAAGCGTGCCGAACTCGGTGACCATGCCGTAACTGCGGGCCAGCGCGCCGTCGAACCGGTCGGTGATCACGGCAACCGCAAAGACGATGAAAGCGGCTATCCGCCAAAATGTTTCATGGCCGTCGCCGACGAACAGCACGACGAGGAACACAGGAACCAGCACCAGACGCACGCCGGTGAGCACGTTCGCGATGTTCGCCACCCGGGCGCGCGGAACCACCGGATCGGTATGGGGTTGGCCCGGCACCGCAACAGAATATCGGTTGCCGGAGCCGATACCCTCGCACGTGTGAGTGCTACGCCCGATTCTTCCTCGCCCGAGGGCGCGTCGGCGTCGCAGCGGCTTGTCGTCCGGCGGGCCCGCACATCCGACGTTCCGGCGATGAAGGCGCTCGTCGACGTCTACTCCGGCAGGATCTTGCTGGAGAAGAACTTGGTAACGCTGTACGAGGCTGTGCAGGAGTTCTGGATCGCCGAACTCGACGGTGAACTGATCGGTTGCGGGGCCCTGCACGTGTTGTGGTCGGACCTCGGCGAGGTGCGCACGGTGGCGGTGCACCCGAAGGTCAGGGGCCAAGGGGTCGGGCACGCGATCGTGGACCGGTTGCTCGACGTTGCCAGGGAACTACACCTCGAGCGCATCTTCGTGCTCACCTTCGAAGTGGAGTTCTTTACCCGTCACGGCTTCGAGGAGATCGAGGGCACGCCGGTCACCGCGGAGGTCTATGAGGAGATGTGCCGCTCCTACGACACCGGTGTGGCGGAGTTCCTCGACCTGTCCTACGTGAAGCCGAACATCCTCGGCAATACTCGAATGCTGTTGACGCTCTGAGGCGTACCGTGGAGGCGTGGTTCGTCAGAGCGGTCAATTTGGCGCTCGTGGTTACGCTTCCCGCAGCTGCCGCGCTGATCGTGTCTGCGCCGGCGCAGGCCGACCCACCCCAATGCGACGACAGCCCGATTGTCGTGACCGACTGCCCGAGCGGAGGGCTGTGCACCGCCGAGATCAGGCGATCAGTGCGTCGGGCCCGTCGTGCCGCCGCTGCTCCCGCCGCCACCGCCCGACCGGGTCGGCCTCAGAGGAGACGTCGGGGTCGGGATCTAGTCGATCTCGTCGCCGCCGGCCGCATCCGACCCGCCCCGAATCAGCGCCAGCGTGCCTGCCAGCTCATCGGGCTTGACCAGCACGTCGCGCGCCTTGGAACCCTCGCTGGGCCCGACGATGCCGCGGGTCTCCATCAGGTCCATCAACCGGCCCGCCTTGGCGAAGCCCACGCGCAGCTTGCGCTGCAGCATCGACGTCGAGCCGAACTGGCTGGACACCACCAGCTCGACGGCCTGCAGGAAGACGTCCATGTCGTCGCCGATGTCCGGGTCGACGTCGGTGCGCTCGCTGTTGGTCTTGGCGTTGGTGACGCCCTCGGTGTATTCGGGCTGCGCCTGGTCCTTGCATGCCTGCACGACGGCGTGGATCTCGTCGTCGGTGATGTAGGCGCCCTGCAGCCGCAGCGCCTTGTTGGCGCCCATCGGGATGAACAGCCCGTCCCCCATGCCGATCAGCTTCTCGGCACCCTGCTGATCCAGGATCACGCGGCTGTCGGTGAGCGACGAGGTGGCGAACGCCAGTCGGGACGGCACGTTCGTCTTGATCAGGCCGGTGACGACGTCGACCGACGGCCGCTGCGTGGCCAGCACGAGGTGGATGCCCGCGGCGCGGGCCTTCTGGGTGATCCGAACGACCGCGTCTTCCACGTCGCGCGGCGCGGTCATCATCAGGTCGGCCAACTCGTCGACGATCGCCACGATGTAGGGGTACGGACGGTACTCGCGCTGGCTGCCCAGCGGCGCGGTGATCTCCCCCGACTTCACCTTCTTGTTGAAGTCGTCGATGTGTCGGACCCTGGACGCCTGCATGTCCTGGTAGCGCTGTTCCATCTCCTCCACCAGCCAGGCCAGCGCCGCGGCCGCCTTCTTCGGCTGCGTGACGATCGGTGTGATCAGATGCGGAATGCCTTCGTACGGCGTGAGTTCCACCATCTTCGGGTCGATCAGGATCATCCTGACCTCCTCGGGGGTGGCCCGGGCCAGCAGCGAGATCAACATCGAGTTGATGAAGCTGGACTTGCCCGAGCCGGTCGAGCCCGCCACCAACAGGTGGGGCATCTTCGCGAGATTCCACGAGATGTACTCGCCCTCAATGTCCTTGCCCAGTGCGATCACCAGCGGGTGATGGTCGGCGCGGGTCGACGGATCGGTCAGCACGTCGGCCAGGCGCACCATCTCCCGGTCCACGTTCGGCACCTCGATGCCGACGGCGGACTTGCCGGGGATCGGCGCCAGCATTCGCACGCTCTCGGTGGCCACCGCATAGGCGATGTTCTTTTGCAGCTGGGTGATTTTCTCAACCTTGACGCCCGGGCCGAGCTCCACCTCGTAGCGGGTGACGGTCGGTCCGCGGGTGCAGCCGGTCACGGCCGCGTCGACCTTGAATTGCTGCAGCACCTCGGAAATCGCCTCGGCCATGCGGTCGCTGGCCGCGGTGCGCCGCTTCGGCGGATCGCCCGCTTTCAGCAGCTCCAGCGACGGCAGCACGTACGGGCCGTCGACCACCCGGTCCAGTGACAGTGTGTCCTTCCTGGCCGGCTTCTTCTTGCGCGTGCGCGCCGGCGGCCTCGGGAACGGTGGGCGCCTCGTCGTCGATCGGGTAGTTGTCCATCGGGGTGCCGCCGGTTGGCCACGCCTGCGCCTCGTCATCGGTGTACGCCGACGGATCGTCGTAGTAACCGTCGGAGAAATCGTCGGGTTCCTCGGCGTAACCCTCTGGCTGGTCGTACTCCTCGTCGTAATCGTCACCGCGGAATGCGCGCGTGGAAAACATCCGCTGCAAGGTCGACGGCACCTCGCGGATCGTCGTGCCGGTCACCAGTAGCAGGCCGAACAGCGCGCCGATGAACAGCAGCGGCGCGGCGATCCACTGGGTGAGCCCGTCCGCCAGCGGCCCGCCCATGGCGTAGCCGAGGAACCCCGCGGTGTGCTGGCGCGCGGTCGGGTCCATCGGCGAACCCGCCCACAGATGCCACAGCCCGAGTGTGGGCAGCGTGATCATCGTGGCGCCCAGGATCAGCCGCGGGCGCGCTTCCGGGTCGGGTTCGGTGCGCATCAGTACCACGGCGACCGCGGCGAGCAATACCGGAACAAGCACGACGGCCGAACCGATCAGCACCCGGAGAAAGCTGTCGATCCACTGACCGACGGGACGCGCCGCGTCGAACCAGGAGCTGGCGGCGATCACGACGGCGATGCCCAACAGCGCCAGCGCGATGCCGTCGCGGCGGTGGCCGGGCTCCAGGTCGCGCGCCCGGCCGACCGAGCGGGCGGTCGACCCGGCACCCTTGGCCAGCATCAACCAGCCCGCGCGAACACCGCGCCCGACGGTCGCCCCCGCCGACGAAATGGCCGACGGGTTGTGGCGTCGAGCCGGCTTGCGGCGGGAGGCCGACGGGCGCGCTGTCCGGGAGCCTCTCCGCGAACCGGCCTTTGACCTGCTCGAACGGGCACCGGATCGGGCGGCGGTCTTACTTGGCATGCTCTCAAGCCTAGTCGCACAAGCCCCATATCCACCATCTGCCACACGGGTCACAGAAAGGTCTCAATTGCGGCCCCGTCGCGCTCTACGGTGCCGAAATGACGACATCCCAGGCGACGGCCCTCCCCACCTCAAGCAAGGCGCTCTGCGCCGTCTACGGCGTGATCTCGATCGCAGCGCTGATCGCAACGTGGAGCCAGAACGCCGCCTACTTCGACAATCCCAGCGGATTCCTGCTCAACTTCCTCAACGACTCCAAGGTCACGGCCGCCTCGCGTTCGCTCACCGTCGACATCGTGCTGTTTTTCCTCTCGGCCTCGATCCTCATGGTCGTCGAGGCCCGCAAGCATGGCGTCAGGTTCGTCTGGGCTTACATCCTGGGTGGCTTCGCCATCGCGATCAGCGTTACCTTCCCGCTGTTTCTGATCGCCAGGCAGATTCGTGTCGGCAGGACCGAAACAACGCCGTTGGGCGCCGTTGACACCGTCCTCCTCGCCGTGCTGGCGGTGGTGGCGGGCGGCCTGACGATATGGGTCGACATGGGCTGACCGATACCGAGACTCGTAGGTAGGCTAGGCATCCGTCCAGCACGTACTCAGCGAGGAGTCCATCGCCCATGCCCGTCACTGTCGTCGCAACCATGAAAGCCAAGCCCGAGTCGGTAGACGCGGTCCGAGACGCATGTAAGAAGGCCATCGAGGCGGTGCACTCCGAACCCGGTTGCGACCTGTACTCACTGCACGAGGCCGACGGAACCTTCGTATTCGTCGAGCAGTGGGCCGACGCGGATGCGTTGAAGACACACAGCACCGCGCCCGCGGTCGGCGCGCTGTTCGGCACGGTCGGTGAGCTTCTCGACGGCGCACCGGACATCAAGATGCTTACCCCCGTCGTCGCCGGCGACCCGGCCAAGGGCCAGTTGCGTCCCTGATGGCCTCGCTCGCAGGCAAGGTCGCCTTCATCACCGGCGCCGCCCGCGGTCAGGGGCGCGCCGAGGCGGTCCGGCTGGCCTCCGACGGTGCCGACATCGTCGCGGTCGATCTGTGTGACCAGATCGCATCGGTGCCGTATCCGATGTCCACCCCCGAGGATCTCGCCGCGACGGTCAAGCTGGTGGAGGACACCGGCGCGCGGATCGTGGCGCAGCAGGGCGATGTTCGCGATCGGGACTCGCTGCGCACGGCACTGCAGGCCGGGCTCGACGAGTTCGGCCGGCTCGACATCGTCATCGCCAACGCGGGCATCGCACCGATGCAGTCCGGCGAGGACGGCTGGCGCGACGTGATCGACGTCAATCTCACCGGCGTGCACAACACCGTCGAGGCGGCGATACCCACGATGGTCGAGCAGGGCCAGGGCGGCTCCATCGTGCTGACCAGCTCGGCCGCCGGACTGGCCGGGATCGGCAGTCACGACGCCGGCGCGATCGGCTACACCGCCGCCAAGCACGGGATCGTCGGGTTGATGCGGCTGTATGCCAATCTGCTTGCCCCGCACAGTATTCGGGTTAACTCGATGCACCCCAGCGGTGTCGACACCCCGATGATCAACAACAAGTTCACCCGCAGCTGGCTGGCCAAGATGGTGGAGGAGTCAGACACCCCGCCGGACATGAGCAATGCATTGCCGGTGGAGGTTCTCCAACCAGAAGACATCGCCAATGCCGTGGCGTGGCTGGTTTCTGAGGAGGCGCGCTTTATCACCGGCGTGACATTGCCGGTCGACGCGGGCTTCATCAACAAGCACTGACCATGGCGCGAAATCCCGTCGCGCAGACCGCCTTCGGGCCGATGCAGCAGGTGGCCATCGAGCAGTACGAGCCGCCGGATCGCCGCCTGGTCGACGACGACCTCGCACTGGCGATCTTGCCCGCCGGCCAACGGGCCATGGTTCGCGCGATGCGGTGGCCATTCCTGCGTCGCTTGACGATTTCGGCCGGCGAGCGGACCGTGCCCGGCTCGTGGACGATCATTGCAGGCCGCAAGCGCTACATCGATGACAAGCTGAACGCGGCACTGGGAAACATCGACTCCGTCGTCGTTCTCGGGGCAGGCATGGACACCAGGGCCTACCGCCTCGCGCGTCGGTCCGACATCCCGATCTTCGAGGTCGACCTCCCGGTCAACATCGAGCGCAAGAAGGCCGCCATACAGCGCGCGATAGGTGCGCTGCCTTCATCGGTTCACTTGGTGCCCCTGGACTTTGAGCGCGACGACCTGATCGGCGCGCTGACCGGGCAGGGCTACCGTACCGATGGCCGCACGTTCTTCATCTGGGAAGGTGTGACGCAGTATCTGACGGAGGACGCGGTTCGGGCCACGCTCGGCGCGTTGCAGCCCGCCGTTCCCGGAAGCCGGCTGGTGTTCACCTACGTTCGCCGGGACTTCATCGATGGCAAGAACATGTACGGCGCCGCCATCCTGTACAGGCGTTTCAGAAAGCGCCGCCAGGTGTGGCGGTTCGGGCTGGACCCCGACGAGGTCTCCGCATTCATCGCCGAATACGGCTGGCGGCTGGTCGAGCAGGCCGGGCCGGATTATTACTTACGCAACTACATTGAGCCGACGGGTCGCAACCTCACCGCGTCACAGCTCGAGTGGACGGCGTACGCCGAGAAGGTCTAACCCGCCGACGTCTAGATCTCGATCACCGTCGGCACGATCATCGGCTGACGGCGGTAGGTCTCCCCCACCCACTTGCCGATGACGCGACGGACCGCCTGGGCGATCCGGGTGGCTTCGGTAACATTGTTGGCGGCAAGGCTTTCCAGCTCGTCCTCGATCTTGCGCGCCACCGACTCCAGCGCCTTGGGGTCCTCCGAGAACCCCCGCGACTGCAGATGCGCCGGCGCCGCGGGCCGCCCGGTGCCGCGGCGCACGACCACCGTCACCGCGATAAAGCCTGACGACAGAACGAGCCGCTCACCCAACGTTGCCTCGCCGACGTCGCCGGTGATCAATCCGTCGACGAACATCTTGCCCGTCGGGACCGCGCCCGCGATCGACGCCTTACCGGCCACCAGGTCAACGCTGACACCGTTCTCCGCGAGCACGATCGAATCCGGCGATACCCCGCTGCGGACGGCCAGCGCGGCGTTGGCACGCAGCATTCGCCAGGTGCCGTGCACCGGCATCACGTTTCGCGGCCGCACCCCGTTGTAGAGGAACAGCAGCTCACCGGAGTATGCATGGCCCGAAACATGCACGCGCGCCTGGGCGTTGGTGACCACGCGGGCACCGATCTTGGCCAGCGCGTCGATGACGCCGTAGATCGCTTCCTCGTTGCCCGGGATCAGCGACGACGACAACACCACCAGGTCGCCGGACGTCAAGGTGATGCTGCGATGCTCGCCGCGCGACATCCGCGACAGCGCCGACATCGGCTCACCCTGGGTACCCGTCGTGATGAGCACCACCCGTTCGGGTGGCATCAACTCGGCCGCCCCGATGTCCAGCAGGTCGGACTCGTCCACGCGCAGATATCCCAGCTCGCGGGCGATACCCATGTTGCGCACCATCGACCGGCCGACAAACGACACTCGTCGGCCCTGCGACACCGCGGCGTCGATGATCTGTTGCACCCGATCAACATTCGACGCAAAACACGCCACGAGGACGCGGCCCTCGGCGCCGCGGATCAGCCGGTGCAGCGTCGGGCCGACTTCGCTCTCCGATGGCCCCACGCCGGGAATCTCGGAATTCGTTGAGTCGCACAGAAACAGATCCACCCCTGCGTCGCCGAGGCGTGACATCCCCGGCAGATCTGTCGGGCGGCCGTCGGGCGGCGACTGGTCGAGTTTGATGTCGCCCGTGTGCAGCACGGTGCCCGCCCCGGTGTGTATCGCGATCGCCAGGCAGCCCGGAATCGAATGGTTGACCGCGAAGTACTCACACTCGAACACGCCGTGCTTGGAGCTCTCGTCGCTCCGCGACCTCGACGAACACAGGCTTGATGCGGTGTTCGCGACACTTCTCCGCCACCAGCGCGAGCGTGAACTTCGAGCCGACGACCGGAATGTCGCCGCGCAGCTTGAGCAGGAACGGGATCGCGCCGATGTGGTCCTCGTGCGCATGCGTCAGCACCAGAGCCTCGACATCGTCGAGGCGGTCCTCGACGTGGCGCAGATCCGGCAGGATCAGGTCGACGCCGGGTTCGTCGTGGCCGGGAAACAGCACCCCGCAGTCGACAATCAACAGCCGGCCGAGATGTTCGAAAACGGTCATGTTGCGGCCGATTTCGCTGATCCCGCCCAGCGCGGTGATCCGCAGTCCTCCCGGGGCCAGCGGCCTCGGCGGCTTGAGTTCTTCGTTCACTACCGGAGCACCGCGGCGGCGCGCATATCGGCGGCCAGCGCCTCGATTTGTTCCGGCGTGGCCGGCATCTGCGGTAGCCGCGGGTCGCCCACATCGGTGCCCTGCAGGCGCAGTCCCGCCTTGGCCAAGGTCACGCCCCCCAGTCGCGCCTGGGCTTCGCTGAGCGGCCCTAGCGTCACGTTGATCTTGCGCGCTGTCGCGACGTCACCGGAAGTGAACGCGGACAACATGTCTCGCAGCTGACCGGCGGCCAGGTGTCCCCAGACGCTGACAAAGCCGACGGCACCCATCGCCAGCCACGGCAGGTTCAGCGCATCATCACCCGAGTAGTACGCCAGCCCGGTCTCGGCGATGATCTGTCCACCGCCGTGCAGGTCGCCCTTCGCGTCCTTGATGGCCACGATGTTCGGATGCTCGGCCAGCGTGCGGATGGTGTCCCACTCGATCGCGATCGACGACCGCGGCGGGATGTCGTAGAGCACCACCGGCAGCTCGGTGGCGTCGGCCACCGCGGTGAAGTGCGCGATCAGTCCGGCCTGCGGCGGCCGCGAGTAATACGGCGTCACCACCAGCAGGCCGTGCGCGCCCGCCGCCGCGCACGCCTTCGCCAGGTGCACGCTGTGCGCGGTGTCGTATGTGCCCGCACCCGCGATGACGCGTGCCCGGTCGCCGACCGCCTCCAGCACCGCGCGCAGCAGCGCGATCTTCTCGTCGTCGGTGGTGGTCGGCGACTCGCCAGTGGTGCCCGACAGCACCAGGCCGTCGCAGCCGGAGTCGACCAGGCGGGTGGCGAGCCGGGCCGCGGCATCGGTGTCCAGCGACCCGTCGGGCTTGAACGGAGTCACCATCGCGGTCAGCATGGTGCCCAATCGGGCGGTCACGTCGAATCCGCTGGTGCTCACGGGGACCAAGATTACCCGCTCGATCTCATGCTTCCGTGGCAATATCCGGCCAGCTTCCTTGGGCCTCCGTGGCTATTGTCTGGCCAGCTCCGTCAGGCCTCCGTGGCCAATTGTCTGGCCAGCTCCGTCTAGGCCTCCGTGGCTAGCGGGCTGGTAGCCACCTCCGTGCCGTCTGCCAGCGCGGAGATCTCGAAGTCAGAGAACACCTGCGGGGCGACGTCGATGAGCTGGCGTAGACACTCGATCGCCAGCCTGCGGATTTCGACGTCGGCGTGCTCACTGGCCCGCATCGCGATGAAATGCCGCCACGCCCGGTAGTTCCCGGTGACCACGATGCGTGTCTCGGTCGCATTGGGCAGCACGGCTCGCGCCGCCTGCCGGGCCTGCTTGCGCCGCAGCACCGCGTTGGGCTGGTCGGCGAACTTGGCCTCGAGCTTCGTCAACAACTCGGTGTAGGTCGCGCGGCTGGCGTCGGCGGCGGCCCTGAAGATCTCCTGCAGTTCGGCGTCGTCCTCCATACCCGGCGGGACACCACCTGCGAGTCGTGCTCGGGCACAAACCGCTGCGACAGCTGTGAGTATGAGAAATGACGATGCCGGATCAGCTCGTGGGTACACGACCGTGAGATGCCGGTGATGTAGAACGACACCGACGCATGCTCGAGAACCGAGAAATGCCCGACGTCGATGATGTGGCGCAGGTATCCGGCGTTGGTCGCGGTCCGAGGATTGGGTTTCGACCAGCTCTGATAACACGCCCGACCGGCGAACTCCACCAGCGCGGGCCCGCCGTCGGCGTCGGTGCTCCACGCCACGTCCGGCGGCGCCAAGAACTCGGTCTTGGCGATCAGTTGTACGCGCATAGGCGTGGTCTCGGCCACGAACTCACAGTATCTGGCGACGACGTGGGTGCAGCGCACCGACCAGATCGCCGTTGGTTCCGACGGTCACCTCAGCGAGGCCAAGCCAGGACGCCATCGTCTGCAGTTCTGCGGCAAGAGCCTCGGCCACGTGCGACGGCTGCTGGCCGGGTTCGGCGAACGCGCCGACGACATGCAACGCGTCGCGCGTTCGTTCGGCCTTCAGGTCGACCCGCGCGACCAGGTGGCCGTCGAGCAGGAACGGCCACACGTAATACCCGTACTGGCGCTTGGGCGCTGGCACGTAGATTTCGATGCGGTAGTGAAAATCGAAGAGCCGCTGCACTCTTGGCCGGAAGAAGATCAGCGGGTCGAACGGGCACAGCAGCGCAGTGCCACGGTCCAGCCGGGGCACCAACTGCCCCGCGCGTAGATACGCCGGTGCATTCCAGCCATCGACGTCGACGCGTTCGAGCGCTCCGTCGGCGACAAGCTTGCCCAGTGCCGGCTTGACTTGTTGTGCGGCGAGCCGGAAGTAGTCGCGAATGTCGGCCTCGGTCGCCACCCCCAGCGCGCTGGCCGCCCGCAGCGTGAGCTCGCGCACGGCTTCCTCGTCGTCGACCTTGCGGGCCACAACCTCCGGCGGCAGCACGTTCTCGGTCAGGTCGTAGTGCCGGGCGAACCCGACCCTGGTGGCCGTGGTCAGCACCCCGGACGCAAACAGCGCCTCAGTCACCCATTTGGTGTCGCTGCGATCCCACCACGGGCCCTTCCTGCCGCGCTGCTCGGCACCGAGGTGTGCCTCGATCTGCCCCGCGGTCGACGGGCCGAGTTCCTGCACTGCGGCGACGATGTCGTCGGCCAGCCGCGGATGCTTCTTGACGATGTGGGTGCCCCACCGCCCGTGGGTGTACTCGCGCATCCGCCATCGCAGCAGCGGCCAGTCATCGACCGCCATCAACGCGGCCTCGTGCGCCCAATACTCGACCAGCAGCCGCGGTGAGCGCGCGGAGTGACTCCATGCGGCACGATCGACCACGTCGCGGTCGTAGGCCCCGAGCCGACTGAACACCGGCGCATAGTGGGCCCGCACCGCCACCGACACCGAATCCAGTTGCAGCACCTGGATTCGCGAGATCAGCCGCCGCAAGTGTGCGCGGGTGACCGGGCCCCGCGGGTTTCGGCTCGGCGAAGCCCTGCGCTGCGATGGCGACGCGGCGCGCCTGGGCGGCCGTGAGGGCAGTCACGGCCGGACGTAGCTGAAGAACCGGTAGCGCAGGCCGGAGCTGCTGGTGAGCCAGTCCCCCGTGGAACCGACCCATGCGTCGTCCAGCACCGGCGCCACCGCGTCGGCGTCCTGACGCGGCAGGTCGACCTCGACCTCGGTCACCTCGCATCGCGTGGCGAGCGGGAGCGCGAGCGCGTAGACCTGCTCGCCGCCGATCACCCAGGTGAGGTCGTCGGTCAGCGCGTCCTGAAGAGTGGGAACCACATGTGCACCATCGGCCATGTAGTCAGCTTGCCGGGTAAGTACGACATTTCTCCGCCCCGGCAGCGGCCGCACCTTCACCGGCAGCGATTCCCAGGTCAGCCGCCCCATCACCACGGTGTGACCCACCGTGAGGTCCTTGAACCTCGCCTGGTCCTCGGGCAGCCGCCACGGGATGCCGTTGTCGCGGCCGATGACACCAGAAGTGGACTGGGCCCAGATCAGGCCGACTGTCGTCACCGACGTTCGGCCCCGCAAGCGGGCCTCATACCGCGACGGGTGCCTTGATCGCCGGGTGAGGGTCGTAGTTCACGATGGCAATGTCGTCGTAGGTGTAGCCGAAGATCGAATCACGCGGTGCCAGAACGAGTTCCGGGTATGGCCGCGGCTCGCGGGACAGCTGCTCGGTGACCTGCTCGACGTGGTTGTCGTAGATGTGGCAGTCGCCGCCGGTCCAGACGAACTCCCCGACTCCCAGACCAGCCTGCGCAGCCATCATGTGCGTGAGCAGCGCGTAGCTTGCGATGTTGAACGGCACACCGAGGAAAAGGTCGGCGCTGCGCTGGTAGAGCTGGCAGGACAGCCGCCCATCGGCGACGTAGAACTGGAAGAACGCGTGGCATGGCGGCAACGCCATTTGCGGGATCTCACCGACATTCCACGCCGAGACGATGTTGCGCCGTGAGTCCGGGTCGGCCTTCAGCAACTCCAGCGCGGCACTGATCTGGTCGATGTGCTCTCCCGACGGCGTCGGCCACGACCGCCACTGCACGCCGTAGACCGGGCCCAGATCGCCTGTCTCCGAAGCCCATTCGTCCCAGATGCTCACGCCGCGTTCCTGCAGCCACCGCACGTTCGAGTCGCCGCGTAAGAACCACAGCAGCTCGTAGATCACCGACTTGGTGTGCACCTTCTTCGTGGTGATCAGCGGGAAACCGGTCGTCAGGTCGTAGCGCATCTGGTGGCCGAACAGGCTGCGGGTACCGGTGCCGGTGCGGTCCGATTTGGGTGTGCCGTGCTCGAGCACCAGCCCCAGAAGATCCTCGTACGGCGTGGCGATTGGCACGTCGGTCAGCTTACGTCGGATGCCGACGAGTAGAACGGAAGCCATGCCGAGTATCTCCGCGACCGTCACCACCACCCGACGGCACCTGCCCCGTGACCCTGCACACCCCGAACGGCACCGGCCCATGGTCGGCGGTCGTGATGTATCCCGACGCCGGTGGCGTCCGGCCAACCTTCCAGGAGATGGCGGCCAGGCTTGCCGGCTTCGGCCACGCGGTGCTGCTGCCCGACGTGTACTACCGCAGCGGCGACTGGGAACCGTTCGACATGCAGACCGTGTTCGCGGATCCCGAGGAGCGCAAGCGCCTGATGACGATGATCGGCAGCCTCACGCCCGACAGGATCGCGTCCGATGCGGCGGCATTCTTCGATTTTCTGGCGTCGCGGCCCGAGGTCTCCGGCGACGCGTTCGGCGTCTGCGGGTACTGCATGGGCGGGCGGATGTCGGTGATCGTCGCTGGCCGGGTGCCCGACCGGGTGGCAGCCGCCGGGTCGTTCCACGGCGGCGGCCTGGTCACCGACGATGCCACCAGCCCGCATCTGCTCGCCGATCAGATGAAGGCGACGGTCTACATCGCCGGCGCCGAGAACGACGCGTCGTTCACGCCCCAACAGGCCGAGACCCTGGACAAGGCGCTGACCGCGGCGAATGTTACGCACACCGTCGAGATCTATCCGGCCGGGCACGGATTCGCGGTCCCGGACAACGAGCCGTACGACAAGGACGCCGCCGAGCGGCACTGGATCGCTCTACAACAGCTGTTTGAGTCCGCACTGCCCAGTTGAGGGCGGCCGGTGCCGCCCTTTGTCGCGTTGCGCGCCGGCTTGCTCGATGAGGTCGTTACGGAGGAAACCCGCTTGCTGCAGCGCGCCTTTGAGATGGCGGACCCTCAGGTGGCGATTACGGATTCGGTTCGTCGCGGTTTCGGTGGCTGAATCGCGCTAATGCACGTAACAGTCCCCGCCCGGCGTAGACGCCAGCCGCGACCGACACGATGATCATCACGATGAACATCACCAGCCAGTTGGCCCGGCTGTGGCTGACGTTCCACCAGATGACCGTGAACAGGATCGCGCAGATGAACACCACGATGTCGCGCCAGTTTCCGCGATAGGACATCGCGGCCAGTCGCAGTTCACGACTACGCTCGGCGGTGGTGATCAAGTCATCGATACGCTCGTCGATGCTGGCCTTGAGTCTGGCCTTCAGCTCGGGCCGATCATCTGGGAATCCGCTCCAGCAGGTCCATGTCCTTGGCGATCATGCCGCGGAAGTCCGGACCCCTGAGGCTGCCCGCGACGACGCCCAGCAATGCCCCGCCGGCGATCGGCGCTGCGCCTAAAGCGAGTTGGGCGATCCCGGACATGTTTCCTCCGTCGTTCCATCAGTGTCGCGACTCCAACCGCACGCTACAGGGGACGCAATGACTGCTAAGCCCTATTTCGCCCAGTCGGAGCCGGGCGACTCATCCCATCAACTGGGCGGCGACTGTCGCGCCGAGGTTCCAGCACGCCTCGACGTCGGCCTTGCCCGGCTTGCCCGCCACCACCACGGTCTCGGCGGCCTGTACCCAGCCCAGCCCGGTCGTGATGCCGGCGAGCGCTCTCTCGGCCCCTTCGGTGCCCTCGTTGCCGTGCATCCACACCCCGAAGGGTCGGCCCTGAGTGCTGTCGAGCAGCTGGTAATAGGCGCAGTCGAAGGCATGCTTGAGAGCGCCCGAAATGTAGCCGAGGTTGGCCGGTGTGCCCAGCAGGTAGCCGTCAGCCTCCAGCATCTCGACCGGCGACACGGTGAGCGCCGGTCGCCGCAGCACCTCCACGCCTTCGATCTCCGGGTCGGTGGCACCCGACAGAACCGCCTCAAACATCTCCTGCACGTACGGAGACGGAGTGTGGTGGACGATCAGAAGCGTCTTGCTCACCGTTCGTTCCTCCATCTCCACGGCCTTCTTCATCGCTTCCCGCGCCCGGCCGCGGTCGCCGGCGTAGTCGTATGCGCGGGCAAGCCGGTACCAGTGCCGCCAGTTGTCGGGATCGTCTTCCAGTTCGGTGCGGACCGTTTCGAACAGCGCATCGGCGGCGTCACGCTCGATCCGCCCCGACGGCATCCGCGGCAGCGAGCTGACGTCGAGCTCCATGCCTTCTTCACGAACGATGCGGGCCAGCCGCTGGTGGGCAAGGCCGGCTCGCAGCGTGCTGAGCATCACCCAGATTCCGATCATCGGCAGGATCATCAACGACAGGCCCAGGCCGATGGCAGCCGGCCGTCCTGAGGTGATGAACGCCATCGCGATGCGGCCCAGCATCACGAAGTACACGACCAGCGCCACGCACATGAAGCCGATCAGCAGCTGGATACGCAGTGCGCGGGCCCCATCGGTCATGTCAAGTCGAGGAGCGGCTCGAGACCCACCGTGAGGCCGGGGTGTTCGCGGACCGCGCGGACCGCCAGCAGCACACCGGGCACGAAAGACGTGCGGTCCAGGCTGTCGTGCCGGATCGTCAGGGTCTCCCCTTGGGTGCCGAAAAGCACTTCCTGGTGCGCGACCAGCCCGGCCAGCCGCACAGAGTGGACCGGAATGCCGTCGACGTCCGCGCCGCGGGCACCCTCGAGCCCGGTACTGGTGGCATCGGGGTTGGGCGGCAGGCCTTTTCGGGCCTCCGCAATGAGGCGAGCGGTGCGTACCGCGGTGCCGGACGGCGCATCGGCCTTGTGCGGGTGGTGCAGTTCGATGACTTCGGCGGATTCGAAGAAGCGGGCGGCCTGTTTGGCGAAGTGCATGGAGAGCACAGCGCCGATGGCGAAGTTCGGGGCGATGAGGACCGCGACGTCGGGCTTGTCCGTGAGCCAGGCTTTCACTTGGCTCAAGCGTCCGTCGGTGAATCCGGTGGTGCCGACCACGGCGTGGATTCCGTTGTCGATCAAGAACTTCAGGTTCTCCATCACGACGTCGGGGTGGGTGAAGTCGATGACGACCTCGGTCTGGCTGTCGGTGAACAGGCTCAGCGGATCCCCGGCGTCGACCCCGGCCGTGAACGTGAGATCCTCGGCGGCTTCCACCGCCGCAACGATGGTCGCGCCGACCTTGCCCTTGGCGCCAAGCACACCCACTCGCATGGGCCCACCCTATCTTCCGGTCCGTCGGACAGGACCTCGCGTCACTGCCGCCAACCAATGCCTCGGCAGGGCTACAGCGGCGAAGCGCCCCGCAGGTGTTCGAAGATCAGCGACGTCTGCGTGCCTGCCACGTCGGCGTCGGCATTGAGGTTCTCCACCACGAACGCGCGAAGGTCTTCGGTGTCACGCGCGGCGACGTGGAGGATGAAGTCGTCGGCTCCGGCCAAGAAGTAGACATCCATCACCTGCGGCTTGCGCCGGATCTGCTGAATGAAGCTGCGGATCTTGCCACGGGCATTGGACTGCAGGCTGACCGAGATCATCGCCTGCAGCGTCAGCCCGATCGCGGCCGGATCGATATCGGCGTAAAAGCCGCGGATCACCCCCAGCTCCTGCAGCCGTCGCACGCGGCCATGACACGTCGAGGGGGCGATGCCGACGAGCTCGGCCAGCGCACTGTTGGATATGCGCGCATCGGCGTGAAGGGCGGTCAGGACGCGCCGGTCGACGTCGTCGATCCCGACGGGCCGAACATCCTTCGGAGGCTGGCCTGGTGCCACAACCGTTCTCGTCAATCCTTCTGTCATATCCGGATTCTATCGAATGATCATCACGCTGATTGCCATCAAGTCGCACATTCTTCATAATTTCTAGGTATCAACACGACTTTAGGAGTCGTCATGCGCGTCGGAATTCCGACCGAGATCAAGAACAACGAGTATCGAGTCGCCATCACCCCCGCCGGTGTGGCCGAACTGGTCCACCGCGGCCACGAGGTCATCATCCAATCCGGCGCTGGTGAGGGCTCGGCGATCTCCGACGCCGACTTCAAGCGGGCCGGCGCCCAGCTGATCACCGGCGCCGACCAGGTGTGGGCCGCGGCGGATCTGCTGTTGAAGGTCAAGGAGCCGATCGAGGCCGAATACGACCGCATGCGCAAGGGCCAGACGCTGTTCACCTATCTGCATCTGGCGGCGTCCAAGCCGCTGACCGATGCGCTGATCGCATCGGGTACCACGTCGATCGCGTACGAAACCGTGCAGACCACCAACCCGGACGGATCAGTCGCGCTTCCTCTCTTGGCCCCGATGAGTGAGGTCGCCGGCAAGCTGTCGGCCCAGGTCGGCGCGTATCACCTGATGCGCAGCCACGGCGGCCGCGGCGTCCTGATGGGCGGCGTGCCGGGGGTGGCCCCGGCGGACGTGGTGGTCATCGGTGGCGGTACCGCCGGCTACAACGCGGCGCGCGTCGCCGCGGGGATGGGCGCTCATGTGACGGTCTTCGATATCAGCATCAACAAGCTCCGCGAGGTCGACGCCGAGTTCGGCGGCCGCATCGAGACCCGGTACTCGTCGATCCTCGAGCTCGAGGATGCAGTCAAGAAGGCCGACCTGGTGATTGGCGCGGTGCTGGTGCCCGGCGCCAAGGCACCCAAATTGGTGACGAATTCGACTGTCGCGCACATGAAGTCGGGCGCAGTGCTGGTTGACATCGCGATCGACCAGGGTGGCTGCTTCGAGGATTCGCGCCCCACCACCCATGACGATCCGACATTCGCGGTGTACGACACGCTGTTTTACTGCGTGGCCAACATGCCCGGAGCGGTGCCCCGCACGTCGACCTATGCGCTGACCAACGCCACCATGCCGTATGTGCTGAAGCTGGCCGACAAGGGCTTCAAGGCCGCCTGCCTGGCCGATCCGGCGCTCGCCAAGGGCCTCTCGACCCACGCCGGTGAGCTGCTCTCCGAGCAGGTGGCAGCCGACCTCGACCTTGCCTATACCGATCCGGCCAGCGTGCTGGGCTGACCTTCACACACGCGAACCCGGACGCCACAGATCAGTGGCGCCCGGGTTTGCTATTGCATGGGGTCAATCGCGACAACGATAGGGAATCGCCCGATTCGTCGCCGGCGATGATCGCCATAACGTCTTTCCGTAAGAAACCAGAACAAACCCGTCGGGTTGACCACAGTCCCGACGGAACAGACGGGATGCGGCGGATGACGAGACCGATCGAGAGTCGGTATCGGCTGACCTTGCTCCGCCCACCGAATGCGAGGGCCGGCGTAAGGCCCACCGCGGCGGTCACCAACAAATTCGAGTTTCGCACAATGACTAGTTTGTCCCACTGCCGGTCAAGCCATCCCATTGTCGGGACTCAATGCCCATTCGCAGGAATGATGCCCGTCGGACAACCGGCTGCTATCGGCACGCCGCCCTTAGCGATGGCCACCGCGCGCACCTGGTGTCGTACGTTCAGACGACCATACGACGTTTGCTATATCTCTTTGTCGGGGGAAATCGGCGATCCAAAGATCGAGTAGCGCACTACTCGTGTGCGACCGCCACAAGCCGACGTAGGCTCCTGTCACAGGACGACAAAACCGGCGCAAAGCCCCACGACAAAGGAGGGAACTGTCACGACAGATCACCTCAGCGGATGACGCAGAGGTGCTGAGACAGCCGAGACTGCAGACCAGTCGCCCGGCCGCGAGGGGTGGTCGGGCGACCTGGTCGCCGAAACGCCACAAAGTTGCTCGAGTCCAGACTTTGTGCAGGTGCTGAGACACTCCACCACCGCGAACCCTCGCGAACGTCACCAACTATTCGGGGGAAAGTTGGCAACGGGATCAGACACCCGCGGCTTACGGCCAGAATGCGCCTGGCTCCAACTGTTGGCGGTTGGCAGCAGTTCTCGACAACTCCTGCAGATGTCCGATCGCAAATTGCCGTCCCGCGGCGACGTGGCTGGAGCCATAACGGTCTGGCTGCAGCCGAAATTAGTCAGTATTCGGACGTGCTTCCCCACGTTGCGAAGCGCCCGACCGTTTCCGAGGTGGTTCCAGAACCCACCTCTTTAGTCAGATGTCGTCGACGTTGACGATGCCGTCCTGAATGGCCCGGGCCACCAGCGCGGCCTTGGTGCTGGCGGGCCGGCCCACGGCCGCGTACTTTGCCCGCACTCGCTGTAGGTGCGTACGAACGGTCGTCGGTGCAATGTGCAGTTGGCGGGCGACGAGATCCTTGCTTTCGGTGCTGAACCACGCGATCAGCACTTCCTTTTCCCGCGGGGCAAGGTTTGCCCGCCCGACCGTGCTGTCGTTGAGCATTGCCAACCCCATGCGCGGTCCGACATAGGGCGTGTCGGTTCCCGCCGCACGAATCGCGTCGATCAAGTGGCCCTTGCGTTCGGATTTCGTCACGTACGTGACCGCACCGCGGTCCAGCGCCGTCAAGATCACTTCATCGGTTGCGACGTGCGAATAAACGATCACCCGGTGCCGCTGTGAAACGATGCGGTCCAGCGCTGCGAAGTCGACCCCGTTGCCTTGCATGTGCAGTTCCAGCACGACGGGGCCAACCCCCGACGCGGACGGCGACGGGTGCTCGGCCAGAAACTGCTCGGCCGAGAAATAGTTCCCGGCGAATCGGATGGCAGGTTTTGCCCGGCTGCACCACAGCTCCACGGCGGTGTGAATCGCGTCGTGCTCGTCGACAACCGCGACCGAAGTGCTGCACCTGGGTTCCGCTGAGGTCGTTGCGCCACCACTGTCGATTTCGTGGTGAATCTCTATCGTCTCTATCGCCACCGTCTGTCGCTCCATCGGACTCCTCGCGCCCGCCGCAATGCGGGCGCGCATCGTATGCGCAGCCAACGTATTGCAGCAGGGCTAACCGAGGAATCGGGTGTTTCCCTCGAAATGCGCCTAGGCCGGCAATTCGGGTATGTCCCGGGTGGTGAGCTCGCCGATGAGTGGCCGCAGATTCTGAGGCCGTCTGACCTGCGGATCCGCATGCTACGCCGCTGTCGTTGGTGCCGCCCGTAATCTGCCACTGCCGGCCTTGTCTGCAGCCGCCCACCAAGGCGCCAGCCCCGCATGCTCGAAGTCTCGTTCGCCCGCGTCCAGTGTTCGAGTTGCCGGCGCTGCCGCGGGGCGAGCACGTCACCGCTCAACACAAGCCCGTGCCCGACGCGTGCGGTGAGCTGGTGTCGCGGGCATCGCCGGGGACCGCCGAGTCGACCTCCCACCGATCCAGCCGGGTCGGGTCGTCGCCGCTGCTGCGGGCCGAACGCGGTGCCCGCCCGAGTCCACCTCTCGGCTCCGGGCTAGCCCGCGATATCCCGAAGCGGCTGCGGCAGAGAGCTTTTCGATCGCTGCGGGCCAAGTACGGCGGCGCCGTATGGTCGGGTCAGCAGTTGGCGCGCGACGGCGTTCACCTCGTCGAGGGTGACGTCCTCGATCTTGCCGAGAGTGTCCGCGATGCTGCGGTGCTCGCCGTAGTTGAGCTCGCTGCGGCCGATGCGGTTCATTCGCGAACCGGAATCCTCCAGCCCGAGCACCAGCCCGCCCCGCAGCGATCCCTTCGCGATTCGGCATTCCGCTTCGGTGATGCCGTCGCGCGCCACCGTCTCGAGCACTTCGGCGGTTACCCGGACCACTTGGTCGAACCGCTCGGGCACGCACGCGGCGTAGATCGACAGCGCTCCGCTGTCGGAGAACGTGTCCACGGTCGAGTACACCGAATATGCCAGGCCGCGTGTTTCCCGAATCTGTTGGAACAGCCGCGAACTCAGGCCGCCGCCCAACGCGGTGTTGAGCACCGAAAGCGCCCACCGTTGGTCCCAGTGCCTGCCGGGGGTGCGCACACCGATCGACAGGTGCGTCTGTTCGCCGTCGCGGTTGACCAGCTGCAGGGTTGGCCGTCCCGGTCACCCGGCCGGTGCCCCTACGGGGCGCAACCGGGCTGCGCCCGCGAACGAGCCTCGACCCGAAATGCTTACGCACCAGCGCGACCACCTCGTCGTGCTCGACGTTGCCTGCCACCGCCACCACCATCCGCTCGGGGATGTAGCGGCGGACATGGAACGAATGCAGTTGTGCCCGCGTCATCGCCGAAACCGACTCGACGCTGCCGATCACCGGACGGCCCACCGGGTGCTCGCCGAACATCGCCGAGAGGAACACGTCGCCGAGAGTGTCCTCCGGGTCGTCGTCGCGCATCGCGATCTCCTCGAGCACCACGTCGCGTTCGAGTTCGACGTCGTCGGCGGCGCAACGGCCGCGCAGCACCACGTCGGCGACCAGGTCGACGGCCAACGCCAGGTCGGTGTCGAGCACATGCGCGTAGTAGCAGGTGTGCTCCCTGGCGGTGAACGCGTTCAATTCTCCGCCGACCGCGTCGACCGCCTGCGCGATCTCGACGGCGGTGCGCGTCGGCGTCGACTTGAACAGCAGGTGTTCCAGGAAGTGCGCGGCACCGGCCACGCTGCGTCCCTCGTCGCGCGCACCGACGCCGACCCACACGCCCACCGACGCGGAATGCACCGACGGGATGTACTCGGTGACCACGCGCAGACCACCGGGAAGGGTGGTGCGCCGCACCGACTCCGAGGTTTCGTCAGCGCGGGCGCCGCGATGCAGCGCCCGGGACCTAGCTGCTGGCGGTTGCGGCATCGACGGGCGTGGCGCCGGTCTCCGCGGTCTCTGCCGTCTCCTCTTCGGCGACGAGGATCAGGGAGATCTTGCCGCGGTTGTCGATGTCAGCGATCTCCACCCGCAGCTTGTCGCCGACGTTGACCACGTCTTCGACCTTGGCGATGCGCTTGCCCCTGCCGAGCTTGGAGATGTGCACCAACCCGTCACGGCCAGGCAGCAGCGACACGAACGCACCGAAATCGGTTGTCTTGACCACGGTTCCGAGGAACCGCTCACCGATCTTGGGCAGCTGCGGGTTGGCGATGGCGTTGATCTTGTCGATCGCGGCCTGCGCCGAAGCACCGTCGGTGGCGCCGACGAACACGGTGCCGTCGTCCTCGATCGAGATCGATGCGCCGGTCTCCTCGGTGATCGAGTTGATCATCTTGCCCTTGGGCCCGATGACCTCGCCGATCTTGTCCATCGGCACCTTGATCGTGGTGATCCGCGGGGCGTACGGGCTCATCTCGTCGGGGGCGTCGATGGCCTCGGCCATCACCTCGAGGATCGTCAGGCGCGCATCCTTGGCCTGCGCCAGCGCACCCGCCAGCACCTGCGACGGGATGCCGTCGAGCTTGGTGTCCAGCTGCAACGCGGTGACGAAGTCCTTGGTGCCTGCGACCTTGAAGTCCATGTCGCCGAAGGCGTCCTCGGCGCCGAGGATGTCGGTCAGGGCGACGAACCGGCGCTCCGTTTTGCCCTCTGACCCGTCAATCTCGACGTCGTCCGACACCAGGCCCATCGCGATGCCGGCAACCGGCGCCTTCAGCGGCACACCGGCGTTGAGCAGCGCCAGCGTCGATGCGCACACCGACCCCATCGACGTGGAACCGTTAGAGCTCAGCGCCTCCGACACCTGCCGGATGGCGTAGGGGAACTCCTCGATGCTGGGCAGCACCGGAACAAGGGCACGCTCTGCGAGCGCCCCATGGCCGATCTCGCGGCGCTTGGGCGAGCCGACACGACCCGTCTCGCCGGTCGAATACGGCGGGAAGTTGTAGTGGTGCATGTAACGCTTGCTGGTCTCGGGCCCCAACGAGTCGATCTGCTGGGCCATCTTGATCATGTCCAGCGTGGTGACGCCGAGGATCTGGGTCTCGCCGCGCTCGAACAACGCGCTGCCGTGCGCCCGCGGCACGACGGCCACCTCGGCGCTCAGGGCACGGATGTCGGTGATACCGCGCCCGTCGATGCGGAAGTGGTCGCTCAGGATGCGCTGGCGCACAAGCTTTTTGGTCAGCGAACGGAACGCCGCGCCGATCTCCTTCTCACGGCCGGCGAACTGCTCGGCCAGCCGATCGAGCACCTCGACCTTGATCTCGTCGGTGCGATCGTTGCGCTCGTTCTTCCCCGCGATCGTCAGCGCCTTGGACAGTTCGTCGGTGGCTACCGAGGCCACCGAGTAGTACACGTCTTCGCCGTACTCGGGGAAGACGGGGTACTCGGCGGTCGGCTTGGCGGCGCGATCGGCCAATTCCTTCTGCGCATCCACCAGCGCGGCGATGAACGGCTTGGCGGCCTCAAGGCCTTCGGCCACAACGGATTCCGTCGGCGCCCCGGCGCCACCGTCGATCAGTTCGACGACGTTGTCGGTCGCTTCGGCCTCGACCATCATGATCGCGACATCGTTCTCCACCTTGCGGCCGGCCACGACCATGTCGAACACGGCCCGCTCGAGCTGTTCGACGGTCGGGAATGCCACCCACTGGCCGTCGATGAGCGCGACACGCACGCCGCCGACGGGACCGTTGAACGGCAGCCCGGAGATCTGCGTGGACGCCGACGCTGCGTTGATGGCCAGCACGTCATACAGGTCGTTGGGATCGAGGCTCATGATCGTCACGACGACCTGGACCTCGTTGCGCAGGCCCGAGATGAACGTCGGCCGCAGCGGGCGGTCGATCAGCCGGCAGGTCAGGATCGCGTCGGTAGACGGACGGCCCTCGCGGCGGAAGAACGAGCCAGGGATGCGCCCGGCGGCGTACATCCGCTCCTCGACGTCGATCGTCAGCGGGAAGAAGTCGAACTGCTCCTTCGGCGATTTGCTGGCGGTCGTCGCGGACAGCAGCATGGTTTCGTCGTCGAGATAGGCGACGACGGATCCGGCGGCCTGCTGCGCAAGCCGACCGGTCTCGAAACGGATGGTGCGGGTGCCGAAGCTCCCGTTGTCGATCACGGCGGTGGATTCGTACACGCCGTCTTCAATTTCAACTACAGACATGGGCGTCCGTATGGCCTCTCTGGGTTCCTTGTTCAGCTGTTTCGCGTCGTCACATTTGAACTCAGGAACAACCCGTGATGCGGCTACGGCCATCGATCGAAGCGGCCGGGATGAGTGAACCCGGCAGCCACTACCGAAGACCGCGCGATCAGGCGGGCCCCGACATGACGCGCGGGAACGGTGCACGCGGAACTGCGCGACCGCACCCATGGTGTTCGCTCCAAACGGCTGGCGAACACCGACATCTTACATCGCAGCAGGTACCAGACTCCTAATCCGGCCCCTTGCCGCTCACCTGGACATCCGCGGCGGCCGCCAGCGGGTCCACCCGGGTTTTGGTGTCAGCGACGCAGGCCAAGCCGGTCGATCAGGGAGCGGTAGCGCTCCACGTCGACCTGGGCGACGTACTTGAGCAGCCGACGGCGCCTGCCGACCAGCAGCAGCAGCCCGCGCCGGGAGTGGTGGTCGTGCTTGTGCAGCTTCAGGTGCTCGGTGAGATCGGCGATCCGCTTGGTCAGCAGCGCGACCTGGGCTTCCGGGGAGCCGGTGTCGGTGTCATGCAGGCCGTACTGGCCGAGAATGTCCTTCTTCTGTTCGGCGGTGAGCGCCACGAATTAACTCCATATCCATCGGTCCGCGACAAATCGGTGCCCTGCAAAAGGGCCGACGCGGCCGCCGCGAACTGCAGCACACGTCGTGGTCGCCAGGCAGTTTATCTCATGGTCAGCCCGCGGACAGAATCGTGCGGGCGCGCTCGGTGTCCTCACCCATCGTCGCCACCAGGTCCTCGACGTGGGCGAATTTCTCCTGGCCGCGGATGCGGGCGACGAAGTCCACCGCGACGTGCTGGCCGTACAGGTCGGCCGCGGTGTCGAGGACGAACGCCTCCACGGTGCGGGTGCGCCCGGAGAACGTGGGGTTGGTGCCGACCGACACCGCGGCCTGATACCGCTCACCGGGGATGACGGTGCCCATCACCGGGCCGTGGCCCAGCACGGTGAACCAGGCCGCATACACGCCGTCGGCGGGGATGGCCGAGTACATCGGCGGCGCCACGTTGGCCGTCGGAAAGCCCAGCACCGTACCGCGCCCGTCGCCGCGCACCACCACGCCCTCGACGCGGTGCGGACGGCCCAGCGCCTCGGTGGCCGCGACCACGTCGCCGGCGTCCACGCAGGACCGGATGTAGGTAGACGAGAACGTGATGTCCTCGTTCTGGTGGTGCTCACTGACCAGCGACATGCCCTGCACCGCGAAGCCGAACCGATCGGCGGCCTTGCGCAGCGCGTCGACGTTTCCTGCGGCCTTTTTCCCGAAGGTGAAGTTCTCCCCCACCACCACTTCGACGACGTGTATGTGTTCGACGAGCAGCTCACGGATGTACCTGTCGGGGGTGAGCTTCATGAAGTCGGTGGTGAACGGCATCACCAGGAACACGTCGATGCCCAATTCCTCGACAAGCTCGGCGCGGCGAGTCAACGTGGTCAGCTGCGCCGGGTGGCTGCCGGGAAAAACCACCTCCATCGGGTGCGGATCGAACGTCATCAGCACCGTCGGCACGTCGCGGGACCTGCCCGCCTTGACGGCGTGACTGATCAGCTCCTGGTGCCCCCGATGCACACCGTCGAACACGCCGATCGTCACGACGCATCGACCCCAGTCCGTCGGGATATCGTCCTGCCCCCGCCAGCGCTGCACAGCCTCAAGCCTACGGCGCAGGGTGTCGCGCGGCTTCGCTAGATCCCCAGATGAGGTGACGAATGCCTAAACTTTCTAGGTGTGAGTCCCGCAGGCGACCCCCGCGACCTGACCACGGTTGCCCAGGACTACCTGAAAGTCATCTGGACCGCCCAGGAGTGGTCGCTGGAGAAGGTCAGCACCAAGATGCTCGCCGAGCGCATCGGCGTGTCGGCAAGCACCGCGTCGGAGTCCATCCGCAAGCTCGCCGACCAGGGGCTCGTCGATCACGAGAAGTACGGCGCGGTGACGCTGACCGCAGCCGGGCGCCGTGCCGCGCTCGCGATGGTGCGGCGGCACCGGCTGATGGAGACATTCCTCGTTCGCGAGCTCGGCTACAGCTGGGACGAGGTGCACGAGGAGGCCGAGGTGCTCGAGCACGCGGTGTCCGATCGAATGCTCGATCGCATCGACGCCAAGCTGGGGCATCCGACCCGCGATCCGCACGGCGATCCGATCCCCGCCGCCGACGGACGGGTGCCGACCCCTGACGCGAGGCAGCTATCGGTGTGCCAGAACGGCGACGCGGGCACGGTGGCGCGCATCTCCGACGCCGACCCGGAGATGCTCCGGTATTTCGACAGCGTGGGTATCAGCCTGGATTCCCGGCTGCGGGTGCTGGCTCGCCGTGACTTCGCCGGGATGATCTCGGTGGCCGTCAAGAATCCGGGATCGGCCGGCGATGGGGAAACCACGGTCGATCTGGGAAGCCCCGCCGCAGAAGCGATCTGGGTGGTCGCCTAGAGCGTCAGCACGTCGCAGGGTCTGCCGTCCGCTGTCCTATGGGAGCGTCGCAGGGCGCAGCACCACCACCGATTTGGTGCGATTGGGTTGGTCCGTCAACAGCGCGATGACCTGACCATCCGGCGCGGTCGCGGCGTAAACTCCCTCGACCCCAGCGGGTTTCAGGGCTCTGCCGTGCCGGGTGTCCGCCGTTTCTTGCTCGGACAGGTCGCGGCGAGGAAACGACAGCAGGCAGGCCTCATCCAGTGAATAGCTCAGCTGAGGGTGCTCGGCGAGATCGTCGAGCGTGCGGGCCTGATCGAGCCCGAACCGGCCGACCCGGGTGCGCCGCAGCGCGGTCAGATGCCCGCCGACGCCGAGGGTCGCGCCGACGTCGCGGGCCAGCGCGCGAATGTAGGTGCCACTCGTGCAGTCGACCTCGACGTCCACGTCGACGAGCCGGTCTCGGTGTCGGATGGCAAGCACGTCGAACCGGTCGATGCGAACGCTGCGGGCCGCCAGTTCGACGGCATGGCCTTCGCGGGCCAGTTTGTAGGCCCGCTTGCCGCCGACCTTGATGGCGCTGACCGCCGACGGAATCTGGGCGATCTCACCGCGCAGCGCGGCCACCGCCTCCCCGATCTGGGCGTCGGTGACGTCGTGGGCCGAAACAGTCTGCAGGACTTCGCCTTCAGCGTCTTCTGTCGACGTGACCTGACCCAGCCGCATGGTCGCCGCATAGGACTTGTCGGTCGCGGTCAGTAAACCAAGGATCTTGGTGGCCCGTTCGATCCCGACCACCAGCACGCCGGTGGCCATCGGGTCGAGCGTGCCTGCGTGCCCCACCTTGCGGGTGCCGAAGATGCGCCGGCAGCGGCCGACCACGTCGTGGCTGGTGACGCCGGCGGGCTTGTCGACGACGACAAGGCCGGCGTCGGTCATAACACGATCGCCGTCAACACCAGATCATCGCGAACCGACCAGCGTCCCGACAACGTCTCGAGCGGCGGGCCCGACTCGGCGGCCGGATCGATGAGGATGCGCGATTCGAAGCGACCCGCGGCGCCACCGTCGTCGACGTCGAACGTGATGTGGGCATCTTCGAAGCCGAGCCAGCGGTGCGTCAGCGGAAACCACGCCTTGTACGTCGCCTCCTTGGCGCAGAACAGGATTCGGTCCCAGTGCAGCCCCGTGGGCAACGCCATCAGTTCGGCACGCTCCTTCGGCAGGCTGATGGCGTCGAGCACACCCGTCGGGCAGCACGTCGTGCGGTTCGGCGTCGATGCCGACCGAGCGCACCTCGCCGCGCCGGCCGACGGCCGCGCCGCGGTAGCCCGTGCAATGAGTGAGGCTGCCGACGACACCGTCGGGCCAGCAGGGTTCGCCCTTGTCCCCCTTGAGGATCGGCGACGGTGGCACCCCCAGTTCACCAAGTGCCTGACGGGCGCAGTACCGCACGGTGATGAATTCGTTGCGCCGCTTGGCCACCGACTTCGCGATCAGTGGTTCCTCTTCCGGCAGCGGCGCCAGTTCCGGTGGATCGTCATACATTTCGGCGGCCGCCAGACCGTGCGAGGCACCAGGCAGCACCCCGGAGAGCAGCGTCGCGACGATCGTCATGACTGCCTGCTCTGTATCTTTTGTTGCACGTTCTCGGCGTGGTCACGCATCTCCTGGGTGATCTGGAAGTGCCCGCCGAACTCGTTGAGATAACCAGGGGCGTACTTCGGGTCCGGCAGCACTTGCCGAAGCCACCGGTATGGCTTGCGGCGGCGCCACTCTCGCGGATAGCCGACGGAGACCTCCTCGAAGCGCACGCCGTCGTACCACGTGGTGCGCGGGATGTGCAGGTGCCCGTACACCGAGCAGATCGCGTTGTAGCGAGTGTGCCAATCGGCGGTCGCAGTGGTGCCGCACCACAGTGCGAACTCCGGATAGAACATTGCGTCGCACGGTTCGCGGACCAGCGGGAAATGGTTCACCAGCACGGTCGGCGTCATCCAGTCGAGGTCCTCCAGCCGCTTGCGGGTCAGGGTCACCCGGTCGCGGCACCACGCGTCGCGGGTGGCGTAGGGCTCCGACGGACAGAAGGAACTCGTCGGTGCCGACCACGTTGCGCTCACGGGCGATGGCCAGCCCCTCGGCCTTGGTCGCCGCGCCCTGCGGGAGAAAGGTGTAGTCGTAAAGCAGGAACATCGGCACGATGGTCGCCGGGCCGCCCTCTTCGGTCCACACCGGAAACGGGTGCTCGGGGGTGACGATGCCCATCTCGTCGCACATGTTGACCAGGTAGTCGTAGCGGGCCTTGCCGAAGATCTGCATCGGATCCCGGTTGGTGGTCCACAGCTCGTGGTTGCCCGGCACCCAGATGACCTTGGCGAACCGCTTGCGAAGCAGGTCCAGCGACCAGTGGATCTCGTCGGTGCGCTCGGCGACGTCCCCGGCGACGATCAGCCAGTCATCGGGTGACGACGGATGCAGTGACTCGGTGACCGGCTTGTTGCCGGTGTGACCCGTGTGCAGGTCGCTGATGGCCCACAGCGTGGGTCGGCGGCCGTCTCGTGTCACAACCGACCAGCCTACTTGCGATATCGTCGGCGCCCGATCCGGCAACTAGAACATGTTCTTATTTCCCGTCCGGGCCGCTACGACGGACCGCTACACTCCCCCGCAGGGCAGGACGACATGGGGCGGCGCGGCCGCCGCGAAGGCAGGGGGTTTGATGACCGCCAAACTGCGCGTCCTGTCGGCGCTGTGCGCGCTGGTCGCGGCGGTGATCGTGGTCTGGCAGACCAACCCGGCCGGCCCCGCCGCAGGACGCAGTGTCGAGCTGCGCTCCACGGCTGCTCCCCTGTCCGACGTGTCGACGACGATCAAGTGGCCGATCGTCGACACCGTCGACCCGCGGCCCTTCGACCCGTGTGATGACATTCCGCTCGACGTGGTCCAGCGGATCGGCCTGGCCTTCACGCCGCCGGTTCACGAAGACAGCCTGCGCTGCCACTACGACGCCGGCAACTACCAGATGGCGGTCGAGGCCTTCGTCTGGCGGACCTATGAGGCGACCCTGCCGCCCGACGCCGTCGAGCTGAATATCGACGGCCATCGGGCCGCCCAGTACTGGATCATGAAGCCGACCGACTGGAACGACCGCTGGTGGACCACCTGCATGATCGCGTTCAAGACCAGCTACGGCGTGATTCAGCAGTCGCTGTTCTACTCGCGGATCGAGTCCCCCGACGGCCCCGACTGCCTGCAGACCAATCTTGACCGCGCCCGCGAGCTGAGCCCCTACTACAAGTACTGACCCTCTCGGCGCGAGCAACTGTTGAGCTTCGGCGTCGACCGTGACGCCGCCACCGGTGGCGATCGGCCGCCTGATGGCCAAGCTGGTTCAGGCGATCGATGACGACAAAGCTCCGCCTGCGTAGCCTTCGTGAGGTGACCGCAGTATCGACCGCCGCCCCGTCGTCACCCGTCCGCTCGCGAATCCAGCGGTTCACCCGCCGGGCCGTCAGCACCCTGCTGAAGCTTCCGCCGCACACGACGGACTACACCGTGCATCGCGGACTCGGCGTGCCGATGCGGGACGGCGTCCACCTGATCGCCGACCACTACGAGCCCGCGACGACGAACCCGGCGGGCACGGTGTTGGTCAGAGGCCCGTACGGCCGGGGCTGGCCGTTTTCGGTGCTGTTCGCGGGTGTTTACGCCTCGCGCGGCTATCACGTCGTTATCCAGAGTGTGCGGGGCACCTTCGGCTCCGGCGGCGAATTCACGCCGATGGTCCACGAAATCGCCGATGGCGCCGACACGGCCGCTTGGCTGCGCGACCAACCGTGGTTCACCGGATCGTTCGCCACCGTCGGGCTGTCCTATCTCGGCTTCACCCAGTGGGCCCTGCTGACCGACCCGCCGCCGGAGATGAAGGCCGCGGTCATCACCGTCGGCCCGCACGACATCAGCGCCCCGCGCTGGGGTACCGGATCGTTCGGCCTCAACGACTTCCTCGGCTGGAGCGACATGGTCGCCCACCAGGAGGGACCCAGGCTCCGCCTCCTTGTTCGGCAAGTGCGGGCGCAACGCGCGCTCGCCAAGGCGACCAGCGCGCTGCCGCTCGGCGAGGCCGGCCGGGCGCTGCTCGGCACGGGCGCGCCCTGGTGGGAATCCTGGCTCGAGCATCCAGAACACGACGACCCGCACTGGGCCCGGCTGCAACTGCATCAGGCGCTGGAGCGCACACAGATTCCGGTGCTGCTGCTCGGCGGATGGCAGGACCTGTTCCTCGAGCAGACGCTGGCGCAGTACCAGCGCCTGCATGAGCGTGGGGTGCCCGTCGCCGTGACCATCGGACCGTGGACCCACACGCAGCTGATGACGAAGGGCGCGTCCACGGTCATCAGGGAATCGTTGGACTGGTTGGGGGCTCACCTTTCAGGCACCGCCACGGTGGCCCGCGAACCGGTGCGCATCCACCTCAACGGGCACGGATGGCAGGACCTGCCGGACTGGCCGCCGGCCACGCCCGAACGGGTGCTCTACCTTCAGCCCACCGGCCGCCTCGGCGACGCGACGCCGCCGGACACGGCCCCGGCGTCGAGATTCACCTACAACCCCGCCGACCCCACGCCCACTGTCGGTGGACGCCTGCTGTCAACGGAGGGTGGCTACCGCAACGACAGCCGGCTGGCTCAACGGCCGGATGTGCTGAGCTTCACCGGAGACATCCTTTCGTCGGATCTGTATGTCGTCGGAAGCCCGGTCATCGAGCTGGCGCACACCTGCGACAACCCCCACAACGACCTGTTCGTCCGGATCAGCCAGGTCGATCAGCGCGGCCGTTCCCGCAATGTGAGCGACGGATATCTGCGCGCGACACCGGATTCGCGCAACGTGCGCATCGAATTGGACGCGATCGCACACCGCTTCCCCGCCGGTTCGCGCATCAGGGTGCTGATCGCCGGCGGCTCGCACCCGCGGTTCGCCCGCAATCTCGGAACCGGAGAACCGCTGATCAGCGGCCGGCGGCTGGCGACCGCCACACACACCGTGCACCTCGGCGAGGGCGGCACCTCACGCCTCGTGCTGCCGGCGGGGCCGCGCCCGCCGTCAACCGACTGAGCCGCGCCCGCCGTCAACCGACTGAGCCGCGCACGCGTTCGGCGATCTCCGCCAGCTCGGCGTCGTCGTGCACCGGTGCACCCCAGGCGGCGTCGACGGGCAGCGGAACCCAGCTCTTGCAGCCCGCATACTCGGGTGCGCGCGTCAGTCGCACGGGCTCGACCAGTGGGCTGGCCTGCAGCACCAGCACGGTGAGCCGGTGCTTGGGCCGGAAGTCGAGGCGGTCGGCCCGAACCGAGGCGGACGTCCAGATGTGCAGCGACTCAATCTTGTCGAGCGCCTCGGGTCGGTTAACCTCAACGGCGGCAACGACTTTCGCGCCCGCACGTACCACCACGGCGTCCTCGGTGCTGTCGGCCGCCGCTCGGTCGAGCAGGTCACGATGTTCGGGTCTGACCCGCTCGGCGTGGCTGTGGGCGACGGTCGGGAACAACAGAAAGCGTTCAGCCGTTACCGCGAAACGCTTTTCGTGAATACCGCCCTTGCGTAGCAGCACCGTCTGCCGGCCGTCGAGCAGTGCGTGCACCGCCGCGCCCCACTCCTTGAGCGCGGGCTGGGTCAGTGTCGTGGTCATGCAGTTACTGATGTCGCCGACTTCACCGCTGCGGCCTTCAGCCGGGCCCGTACTTCGGGTCGCCTCAGCGGCGGCACGGTCTTGGGCGGTTGCCGTCGCGGCGCCAGACCGGCCAGCAGCCGGGTGGTGACTTCGGTGACGTCGGCAACGGCGGCTTCGAAGGCTTCGGTGTTGGCACCCGACGGCCGGGTGATGCCACTGACCTTGCGGACGTACTGGCGTGCGGCCGCCTCGATCTCCTCGGCGGTCGCCGACGGCTGCAGGCCGCGCAACTCCGTGATGTTTCGGCACATGCCACCACGATAGGTTGATCTCATGGCCAGCCCCAACAGCGCGGACATCCTGCTCATCGACACTCAAGACCGGGTGCGCACGCTCACGTTGAACCGGCCGCAGGCCCGCAACGCGTTGTCGCGCGAACTGCGCAAACGCTTCTACCAGGCGCTGCGGGACGCGGAGGCCGATGACGACGTCGATGTCGTTATCCTCACCGGCGCCGACCCGGTGTTCTGCGCGGGCCTGGACCTCAAGGAGCTGGGCGATGCCACCGAACTGCCCGACATCTCACCGCAGTGGCCGCCGATGAACAAACCCGTGATCGGCGCGATCAACGGAGCGGCGGTGACCGGCGGGCTGGAGTTCGCGCTGTACTGCGACATCCTGATCGCCTCCGAGCAGGCCCGCTTCGCCGACACCCACGCCCGGGTCGGGCTGCTGCCCACCTGGGGGCTGAGCGTGCGGCTGCCGCAGAAAGTGGGTGTCGGGCTGGCCCGCCGGATGAGCCTGACCGGGGACTATCTGTCGGCCGCCGATGCGCTACGGGCCGGACTGGTCACCGAGGTGGTGCCGCACGACGAGCTGCTGCCGACGGCGCGGCGGGTGGCGGCATCGATCGTCGGCAACAACCAGAAAGCGGTGCGTGCGCTGCTGGCGTCGTATCACCGCATTGACGCGGCGCAGACCGACGCGGGTCTGTGGATCGAAGCGACGTCAGCGAAGCAGTGGATGAACTCGGCAACCGGCACCGACATCGCCGCCAACCGCGACGCGGTGCTGCAACGGGGCCGCGCACAGGTGCGCTGACCCGCTCGTAGGCTGCGAGTGTGAACGAAGCGCACGAGTATTGCGGCAGTGACGAGTGGCGGCAGATGATCCGCGAGGTGATCCTGCCGTGGGTACTTGGCGAGACCGATCTCGGCGACGACGTTCTCGAGGTCGGGCCCGGCTACGGCGCGACCACCGACGTCCTCGGCACGCTCACCACACGCCTGCGGTCGGTAGAGATCGACGACCACCTGGCGGCCCGTTTGCGTGAACGGTTCGCCGGCAGCCCCTCGGTTGAAATCATCAACGGCGACGCCACCCGACTCGAATTCGCCGCGGGCACATTCACCGGCGCAGCGTGTTTCACGATGCTGCACCATGTTCCGACCATCGAGCTGCAGGACCGACTGTTCGCCGAGGTGGCGCGGGTGCTGCGCCCTGGTGCGCCGCTGGTCGCCAGCGACAGCCTCGGCAGCGACGATCTTGCCGCCGCGCACGAGGGCGACACCTACAACCCGGTCGACCCCGCGTCGCTACCCCAGCGGTTGGCGACGGCGGGTTTCGCCGATATTCAGGTCAAGACGAACGAATTCGGTTGGGCTGCCATCGCCCGCGTGCGCTGAAACCCATCGAGCGCAATCAGGCGGTGCCCGGTACCAGCCAGTGACCGGAGCACGCACGCCAGCCGACGAACGCCAGCCGCAGCACGATGAACGTGCTCAAGCCTGACCAGATGCCGAACAGACCCCAGCCGAAAACCAGCGACAGCCAGATCAGCGGCAGGAACCCGACCAGCGCGCTGATCAGCGTGGCGTTGCGCATGAACTTCGCGTCGCCCGCGCCGAGTAGAACGCCGTCGAGCGCGAAAACGATTCCGGCGAACGGCAATTGGGCCACCATGAACCACCACGGCACCCCGATCGCGTCGAGTACCGAGCTGTCGTCGGTGAACGCGCTCGGGAACACCGAAGCGCCGACGGCGAAGATACCCGCAAGCACCGCGGCGGCCACGGCCGAGAAGATCGTCACCCGCCATGCGACCGACTTGGCGTGCGCCAGCTGTCCGGCGCCAAGGGCCGCCCCCACCAGTGACTGCGCGGCGATGGCAAGCGAATCAAGCACCAGCGCAAGGAAATTCCACAGCTGCAGCACCACCTGGTGGGCAGCGATGGCGGCCGCGCCGAACCGGGCTGCGACAGCGCCCGCCGAGACGAAGCAGGCCTGAAACGCCATCGTGCGCAACAACAGATCGCGACCCATGACGACCTGGGCACGCAGCACCGCCGGTTGGATGCGCAACGGCACCCGCTCGGCGAGCAACGACCGCAGGAACAGCAGCGCGGCCACCCACTGCCCCACCAGGTTGGCGACCGCCGAACCGGCGAGCTCCAGCCTCGGCATGCCCAGCCAGCCGTACACCAGCAGCGGACACAGCACCGCGGAAACCGCGAACCCCCCGACGACGTAGCGCAGCGGCCGTCCGGTGTCCTGCACCCCGCGCATCCAGCCGTTTCCGGCGGCCGAGACCAGGATCGCCGGCACGCCCACGATCGCGATGCGGACCCACGGCAGCGCCGCTGCGGCGATATCCCCGCCGGCGGCCAATGCCGGCACCAGCAACACCGCGACGGCCTGGACCACGCCGACGATCAACGCGCCAAGGCCCAGCGCCAGCCAGGTGGCCTGCACCCCTTCCCCGACGGCCGACGCGCGGTTGCCGGCGCCAAAAAAGCGGGCCGAGCGTGCGGTGGTGCCATAAGACAGGAAAGTCATCTCTGAACTGAGCGTGTTCAGAATCAGCCCGCCGATGGCCAGGCCGGCAAGCGGCACTGCGCCCAACCGTCCGACGACCGCGATGTCGAAAAGCAGATAGATCGGCTCGGCGGCCAGCACCCCAAGCGCCGGAACGGCCAACGCAGCGATACGGCGCTCGATGCCGACGGGCAGATCGCCTTCCGGCTCAGCCAAGAGCGGTGTACAGCGCCTGCACGACGTCGTCGGCGGATCCGTTCGCCGAGTAGCCCGCAGCCAAGCGGTGCCCGCCGCCCTCGAAGGCGCTGGCAACCGCCGCGAGGTCGTAGGACTTCGCGCGCATCGACACCGACCAGTGCGCGGGCTCGATCTCCTTGAACACCGCGGCCACCTCGGCCTGCTCGGTGGTGCGCACGATGTCGACGATGCTCTCGACTTCCTCAGGACGCGCGTTGGCCCATTCCTGATGTCCCACAACGGCATACACCAGCCCGCGACCGCCAGCGGCGTCGGGAAGAAGCTGCGCCGACGACAGCACGCGCGACAGCATCGGCAGCCAGGCGAACGGGTGGCTGTCCAGCAGGGTGCGGCTGATCGAGGCGTTGTCGACGCCGAGCTCCAGGAGCCGGGCGGCGAGCCGATGCGCGCGGGCGCTGGCCCAGCGGAACGACCCGGTGTCGGTGATCAGCCCGGCGTAGAGGCAGTGCGCGACGCCGACGTCGATGGGCTTGCCCCAAGCATCGAGCAGCTCGGCGACCAGCATCGTGGTGGAATCGGCCGACGGATCGACGTAGTTGGCGGTGCCGAACAGCTGGTTGGAGGCGTGGTGGTCGATCACCAGCACCTCGCGGTCGGGGTCGGCGAGCTCTCGCAGTGCGCCGAGCCGGTTGACGCTCGGGATGTCGACGGTGACGACCAGATCGGGGTCGCGGCGCATCGACTCCGGGCCGACCAGCAGGTGGCCGCCAGGCAGCGACTGCAGCGATTCGGGCAGGTCGGCGGGGGCGGCGAAACTCACCTGCACCGCCTTGCCGACGTGGTCGAGCACCAGCGCCAACGCCAGGCCGGCGCCCATGGTGTCCGCGTCGGGATAGACGTGGCAAACAACGCTTACGGTGGCGCTCGCGTCCAGCAGGTCAGCCGCCTGGCGCGCATCGACGCGCGAACCCTCCATGGGAGGGGCGTCAGTCATCTTGTCGATCGCGGTCATCGGTGTCCTCAGCGTCAAGCCCGTCAACCCGTTGTGTAGGTCCCCGCTCGAACCCTCTACCCCGTCCTTACGGTACGGGTCTTGCTCGCCCGCGTGCTTGGCACCCTGCCGAACTCTAGCCAAATCCTCATCTGCGGCCCGCGCCCTGGCCAACAGTTCCTCCATCCGGTGGGCCGTATCCGGCACCGTGTCGAGGACGAACGTCAGCGTCGGCGTGAACCGGACACCCGTGGCCGCGCCGACCTTGCTGCGCAGAGAGCCCTTGGCGCGCTCGAGCGCCGCAGCCGCACCCGCATAGTCCGGCTCCTCCTCGAGTGTCTGCCCACGCACGGTGTAGTACACGGTGGCGTCGTGCAGATCGCCCGTCACCTTCGTGTCCGTGATGGTCACCAAGGCCAACGGCGGATCCTTGATTTCGAACTCGATGGCCGAAGCGACGATGGTGCCGATGCGCTTGGAGAGCCGACGGGCTCGGCCCACATCAGGCACGATGCTCCTCGCGCAAGCGCTCATCGCCCACTACGTGCGCTCCTTCTCCACCAGCTCGTAGGTCTCGATGACGTCGCCCTCCTTGATGTCGGAGTACGACAGCGTGAGACCGCATTCGTATCCGTCGCGCACCTCGGTGACGTCGTCCTTCTCCCGCCGCAGCGATTGCACGGTGACGTTCTCCGTCACCACGACGTTGTCGCGCAGCAGTCGCGCCTTCGAATTCCGCCGGATGATGCCGGAGGTGACAAGGCAACCGGCGATGTTGCCGACCTTCGAGCTGCGGAAGATCGCACGAATCTCCGCGCGGCCGAGTTCGCGTTCCTCGTAGACCGGCTTGAGCATGCCCTTGAGCGCGCTCTCGATCTCGTCGATGGCCTGGTAGATCACCGAGTAGTAGCGGATCTCCACACCCTCGCGATTGGCCAGCTCGGTGGCCTTGCCCTCGGCGCGGACGTTGAACCCGATGATGATCGCGTCCGAGGCCGACGCCAGGTTGACGTTGGTCTCGGTGACCCCACCGACTCCACGGTCGATGACCCGCAGCTCGACTTCGTCGTCGACCTGGATGCCCAGCAGGGCCTCCTCCAGCGCCTCGACGGTGCCGGCGTTGTCGCCCTTGAGGATCAGGTTCAGTTGGCTGGTTTCCTTCAGCGCCGAATCCAGATCTTCCAGGCTGATCCGTTTGCGGGTACGGGCGGCCAGCGCGTTGCGCTTGCGCGCGCTGCGCCGGTCGGCGATCTGGCGGGCGATGCGGTCCTCGTCGACGACGAGGAAGTTATCGCCTGCGCCAGGCACCGACGTGAAGCCGATGACCTGCACCGGCCGCGAGGGTAGCGCCGCATCGAGGTCGTCGCCGTGCTCGTCCACCATCCGGCGGACACGGCCGTACGCGTCGCCTGCCACCACCGAATCGCCGACGTGCAGCGTGCCGCGCTGAATCAGCACGGTGGCCACCGGGCCGCGGCCACGGTCCAGGTGCGCCTCGATCGCCACGCCCTGGGCCTCCATGTCGGGGTTGGCCCGCAGGTCCAGTGCGGCGTCGGCGGTCAATACGACCGCCTCGAGGAGGGCCTCGATGTTGGTGCCCTGCTTGGCGGAGATATCAACGAACATCGTGTCGCCGCCGAATTCTTCAGGCACCAAACCGTATTCGGTGCAGCTGCCCGCGAATCTTCTGTGGATCGGCGCCTTCCTTGTCGATCTTGTTGACCGCGACCACGATCGGCACGTCGGCCGCCTGTGCGTGGTTGACGGCCTCCACCGTCTGCGGCATAACACCGTCGTCGGCGGCGACCACCAGGATCGCGATGTCGGTGGCTTTCGCGCCGCGGGCACGCATGGCGGTGAACGCCTCGTGGCCCGGCGTGTCGATGAAGGTGATCAACCGTTCGTTGCCGTCGAGGTCGACAGCGACCTGATAAGCGCCGATGTGCTGGGTGATACCGCCGGCCTCCTCCTCGCGGACGTTGGCCTTGCGGATCGTGTCGAGCAGTCGGGTCTTGCCGTGGTCGACGTGGCCCATCACCGTCACCACCGGCGGACGGGTCTCGAGATCTTCCTCGCCACCCTCGTCTTCGCCGTAGGTGAGGTCGAACGACTCGAGCAGCTCGCGGTCCTCGTCCTCCGGGGACACGACCTGAACGTTGTAGTTCATCTCGCCGCCCAGCAACTCGAGGGTCTCGTCACCAACGGACTGGGTGGCGGTCACCATCTCGCCGAGGTTGAACAGCGCCTGCACCAGCGAGGCCGGGTTGGCGTCGATCTTCTCGGCGAAGTCCGACAGCGACGCGCCACGGGCGAGCCGGATGGTCTCGCCATTGCCGTGCGGCAGCCGCACGCCGCCGACGACCGGCGCCTGCATCGAGTCGTATTCCTGGCGCTTCTGCCGCTTCGACTTGCGGCCACGCTTGGGAGCACCGCCTGGACGACCGAACGCGCCCGCGGCGCCGCCGCGCTGACCTGGGCGTCCGCCGCCGCCACCACCGCCGGGACGGCCGCGAAAGCCGGCACCGGCCGGCGCGGCGCCGCCGCCGCCGGGTGCGCCGCCACCGCCACCGGTGCGGTAGTTGCCGCCGCCGCCACCGCCACCGGGGCGGCCACCGGTCCCTGCGCCGGGTCCACGACCGCCGGGGCCGGGCCGGGCACCGCCGGGGCCGGGCCGGGCACCGCCGGGACGCGGCGCACGACCGGGTGCGGCGCCACCGGGTCGTGGCGGCATGTTGCCCGGCGACACGCCGGGGCGCGGGGCGCCGGGACGGGGTGCTTGCGGGCGAGGAATCGGCCGGTCAACGGGCTGCGCCGAGGAGAACGGGTTGTTGCCGACGCGCGGCGTGCGCCCGGCGGGCTTGGGCGCACCCGGCACCCCCGGCGCGGGCCCTGGCCTCGGACCAGGCGTTGCGCCGGGGGTGGGGCTGGGCTGGGTCGGCGCTGGTGCCGCGGGCGGGGCCACGGCTGCGGCCGCAGGAGGCGCGGCCGCCGGTTCGCGCGGGTGCCACGGGCGCGGCGGCGGGCGCCTTCGCCGGGTGCGGCCTTCGCCGGGGCGGCCTTGGCGGGCGCGCCGTTACCCTCGGCCTTTACCTTCTCCGCCGCCGGCTTTGCTCCGCCGAATGATTCGCGCAGCCGTCGCGCGACGGGCGCCTCCACCGTGGAGGATGCGGATTTGACGAATTCGCCCTGATCGCTGAGCCGGGCGAGTACTTCCTTGCTGCTGACACCGAGTTCCTTGGCCAACTCGTGCACGCGGGCCTTGCCTGCCACTACATCTCCTGTCTGAGAGGCGACAGCGACGGTAGGGCCGCGCCTCGGGTTTAGCTATGACGCATGGTCATCGAGACTTCACGGTGTGCTCATGTTCTTCGCTACCTGTTCTGTTGCCGGGTGGGTCAAGCACATCAGTGCTGCTAACAGCGCTTACGTGCTCTACCACCGCGGTTATGTCCGGTGAACCGGTGATGCGCAGCGCTCGTGCGAATGCTCGCCGCCGAATTGCTGCGTCTAGGCACCGCGGATCGGGATGCAGCCAGGCACCCCGCCCCGGCAGTTTTCTCGCCGAGTCAACGGTCACGGCCTGTTCGCCATTCCCGTCGACGGCGACCACTCGAAGCAGTTCGACGGCCAGCTCTCGCTTCCGGCAGCCGACACACGTCCGCACCGGTTCACCCGGGCGTCGATGCGCAGATGCCGAAGTCTCGCGCTGGATCACGGCTGAGTCTACCGTCCCGGTGCTGACGAACCGAAACGGCGGTCCTGGTCGTCGGTGCTGGTCGTCGGTGCTGGGCCGATGCGTCGGCCGGGGATCAGCGGTCGTGCATCGCCCTGTGCGCCGCGCCGGGGTTGGGCTCGGGCTTCTCGCCGGGCACGGCGTCGCTTCGGATGTCGATCCGCCAGCCGGTCAGCCGGGCCGCCAGCCGGGCATTTTGGCCTTCCTTGCCGATTGCCAGCGACAGCTGGAAATCGGGCACTACCACGCGGGCCGCCCGCCCCGACTCGTCGATCACGCTCACCGACACCACCTTGGCCGGCGACAGTGCGTTGGCCACGAACCGGGCCGGATCCTCGTCGTAGTCGATGATGTCGATCTTCTCGCCGGACAGTTCGCTCATCACGTTGCGCACCCGCTGGCCCATCGGCCCGATGCAGGCGCCCTTGGCGTTCAGGCCGGGCACCCGCGAGGTGACCGCGATCTTGGAGCGGTGGCCGGCTTCCCGCGCCACCGCGACGATCTCGACGGATCCGTCGGCGATCTCGGGAACCTCCAGCGAGAACAGCTTGCGCACCAGGTTGGGGTGGGTGCGCGACAACGTGATCAGTGGCTCCCGGGCACCGCGGCTGACACCGACGACATAGCACCGCAAGCGGTCGCCGTGCTCGTACCGCTCACCGGGGACCTGCTCGGCGGCGGGAATGACGCCCTCGGATCCCTTGGTCTCGCTGCCCATTCGGACGACGACGAGGCCACGGGCGTTAGCACGGGCGTCGCGCTGGATGACGCCTGCGGCGATGTCGCCTTCGCGTGCGGAGAACTCGCCGTAGTTCTTCTCGTTCTCGGCGTCGCGCAGACGCTGCAGGATCACTTGGCGCGCGGTGGTCGCCGCGATGCGGCCGAAACCCTCTGGGGTGTCGTCCCATTCGCTGATGAGGTTGCCGTCGGCGTCGGTCTCGCGGGCCATCACCTTGCACGACGCCGGTCTTGCGGTCGATCTCGATGCGCGCGTCGGCTTCGTGGCCTTCGGTGTGGCGGTAGGCGGTCAGCAGCGCCGACTTGATGGTGTCGACGACGACGTCGACCGAGATGCCCTTGTCGGCTTCGATGGCGTGAAGTGCCGCCATGTCGATGTTCACGCTGAAGCCTCCCTCCCGGATTGGCCGGCCAGCTCCAGCTCGCGCTGGTTTGGCGGCGAAAACTCAACCTGAACAACGGCTTTGGTGATGCCGCCGACAGGCAGTTCGCGGACCGAGAAGTCGGCCCTTGCGCCGTCGCGCACGACCAGTCGCACGGTGCCGTCACGGGTTTCGCCGAGCCGGCCGGTCAGCTGCGAGCCGTCGGACAGGGTGAGCTCGACCTTGCGGCCGCGGGCGCGCCGGTAGTGCTTTTCGGTGGTCAGCGGGCGATCGACGCCCGGCGAGGTGACTTCCAGGACGTATGCCGGGGTGTCGACGCGGTCAAGCAGGTCGGATGCGGACCGGGACAGCGCCGCGATCGAGTCGAGATCCAACGGTTTGTCGCCGTCGGCGACCACGGTGATGCGGGGTGGGCGTGCGGCGGTGTCGATCGCCACGTCTTCGATTTCAAAGCCTGCGCGCGCGAACTCGCCGTCGAGTAGCTCGATCACCTGTTTCTGCGACGGCAATCCCGCAGACAGCTCCGTCACGGCGAGCTCCTCATCTTGAGTTGTCCGGACACGATTCCCTGCGGCGCAACTTGGAACCGACTATCAACGATACGCCAGGCCCGCTGCGGCAAGCGGCAAACGCGCTGCGGCATCCAGCGAATACCCAGTGCCGCCTGGGTGCTCACCACGCAGGCCTCGTCACCGCGCTGGCGCCGCACCGGCAATGGCAGGATGTTGCACGTGCCGAGCCCTCCGCCGACCGTCAGCAGACGACGCGTGCTGTTCGGGGCGGCGGCTTTGGCACTGCTGGGCAGCACCACCGCCGCATGCGGCGGGTCGTCGCAGCCACCACCGGAGGTCGACGAACTGACCGCCCAACTCGACCGTGCACATGCCGACAGCCAGCTCGCCGCTGACGCCGCGGCAGCAACGCCTCCGCCGCCGACCGCACCGGCGCTCACCGCGGTGGCGTCCGAGCGCTCGGCGCACGCCCAGGCGTTGTCCGACGAACTCGTCCGGATGGTCGGCACCGTTGCGCCGACAACGACCGCGGCCAGCACCGCCCGCGCCGCCGGCCGCGGCGCCCACCGCCCAGGACGTGATCGCGGCGCTGCATCAGTCAGCGGACAGCGCTGCACAATTGGCGGCCAAGCAGTCCGGCTATCGCGCCGGGCTGCTCGGCTCGATCGCCGCCTCCTGCACCGCGGCCTACACCGTCGCCTTGGTCCCGCCGGGGGCGCCGCAATGACCTCACCACAGCCGACGCCCGCCACGCCGGGACGGCCGTCGGACGCGGCCGACGGCGCCCTGTTCGACGCGATCGCCGCCGAGCACGCGACCATCTACGGCTATGGGCTGGTGTCGGCGCACGCGGCGCCCGACGTCAACAACCTGGTTTCGGCCGCGCTGGCCGAGCACCGGGACCGCCGCGAGGCGGCCATCGCGATGCTGGCGGCCCGGTCCGTCGACCCGCCGCTGCCCGCCGCTGGCTACCAGCTGCCGATCGAGGTCGCCAACCCGACCGACGCCGCCAACCTGGCGGTGCGAATGGAACAAGACACTGCCGTCGCGTGGCGCGCGGTGCTCGAGCAGGACACCGACGCGCAGGGCCGCGCGTTCGCGGTGACGGCGCTGACGCAATGCGCGGTAACGGCGGCCAGGTGGAGCAGGGTGCTCGGCATCTCACCGATCACCGTCGCGTTCCCCGGCGGCTCCGAGTAGTCGCGACCTAATCGCGACCTAGCTGGCGACCGCCGCGGAAATGTCGGCCGCAGCGCCGGCCGCGGCGATCTCCCTGGTCTCCCCCGTGAACCGATTGCGCAGCTCGACCACGCCGTCGGCCCAGCCGCGGCCGACCACGACGATCCACGGCACCCCGAGCAACTCGGCGTCCTTGAACTTCACCCCCGGTGAGGCCTGCCGGTCATCGAGCAGCACCTCGACGCCCAGCCGGTCCAGAGCCGTGGCCAGCTCGGCGGCACCGGCGCGGGCGGCGCTGTCCTTGTTGGCGATCACCACGTGGGCGTCAAACGGCGACACCGACGACGGCCAGCGCAGGCCCAGCTCGTCGTGGTGCTGTTCGGCGATCACCGCCACCAGCCGTGACACGCCGATCCCGTAGGAGCCCATGGTCAGCCGGACGGGTTTGCCGTCCTCGCCGAGCACGTCCACGGCGAACGCGTCGGTGTACTTGCGGCCGAGCTGGAAAATGTGGCCCACCTCGATGCCGCGGGCCGAGACCAGCGGGCCTGCGCCGTCCGGCGACGGATCGCCGTCGCGCACCCCGGCCGCCTCGATGGTGGCGTCGGCGACGAAGTCACGGCCGGCCACCAGGCCCACCACGTGCCTGCCGGGCTCGTCGGCGCCGGTGATCCAGGACGTGCCGCTTACCACACGCGGATCGACGAGATAGCGAACGCCGTTGGCCAGCAACGCTTTCGGCCCGATGTAACCCTTCGCCAGGAACGGGTGCTTGGCGAAGTCGGCGTCGTCGAGCAGCGCGTACTCGGCCGGGTCGAGCGCGGCGGCGAGCCGTTTCTCGTCGACCTCACGGTCCCCCGGCACCCCCACCGCGAGCAGCTCCCAGTCGCCGCCGGGCTGGCGCACCTTGAGCACGACGTTCTTCAACGTGTCCGCCGCCGTGACCTCACGGTCCAGGGTGTTGTTGGCCCACTCGACGAGTGTGGCGATCGTGGGGGTGCCGGGCGTGTCGTACACCTTGGCCTCAGGCTGCCCCTCGATCGGCGGCGCCGCCGGCGGCGTGGTCACCACCGCCTCGACGTTGGCGGCGTACCCCGATTGCGGGCACCGCACGTAGGTGTCCTCGCCGATGTCGCTTTCGGCCAGGAACTCCTCTGACGCGCTGCCGCCCATCGCTCCGGAGACCGCGGAGACGATGACGTAGCGGACACCGAGCGTGGAGAAGATGCGCTGGTACGCCTCGCGGTGCGCGTGGTACTGCGACTTGAGCCCATCGTCGTCGACGTCGAACGAATACGAGTCCTTCATGATGAACTCGCGGCCCCGCAGGATCCCGGCGCGCGGCCGGGCCTCGTCGCGATATTTGGTCTGGATTTGGTAGAGCAGCACCGGGAAATCCTTGTAGCTGCTGTACTCCCCCTTGACCGTCAGCGTGAACAGCTCTTCGTGGGTCGGGCCAAGCAGGTAGTCGTTGCGGCGACGGTCCTGGAGCCGGAATACGCCGTCGCCGTACTCGGTCCACCGGTTGGTCACCTCATACGGCGCCCTGGGCAGCAGCGCAGGAAACAGAATCTCTTGTCCGCCAATGGCATTCATTTCATTCCGGACGACGTTCTCGATCTTGCGCAGCACCCGCAGGCCAAGGGGCAGCCAGCTGTAGAGCCCGGGACCGATCGGCCGCACGTAGCCGGCCCGGATCAGCAGCTTGTGGCTGGGCACCTCGGCGTCGGCCGGGTCGTCACGCAGGGTGCGCAGGAACAGCTCGGACATGCGGGTGATCACAGCCGACCACCTTACTGACGTGCCCGCTTCATGATCGCCGAGGCCGCCAGGGTCAGCACCGCACCGCCAATCACCCACACCAGCAGCACGACGAGGGGATGGTCAGCCCATACCCGCCGAAGTAGACGATCCGCCGGATCGCGTCGGTGCCCGCGCCGTTGGGCAGATAGGGGCTGATCGCCCGCCAGAACGGCGGCAGCAGCGCCGGCTGATAGGCGCCGCCCGCCGACGGATTGCCCAGGATCACGAAGATCACCACGGTCAACCCGATACCGATGACGCCGAACAGCGTCTGCAGCGCGATCGTCACGGTGGCGGCCGAAAGTGTCACCAGGACGCCGATTCCCGCGATCTGCATGAAGTGACCGTTCAACGCGTGCAGCACGGGCTCGGCGATCACCGCGCCGCCCAGCCCGGATGCCAGCGCGTACGGCACGGTCGCGCCGAGCCGCCACGCCGCCCGGGGCAACGTGGCCGGGCGCGAGCCCTTGGCGACGCCGAGCATGGCCGCGAACAGGTAGCCGCCGACCGCCCAGCCGATGACGAGGTAGAAGCCGGACAAGCCGCGGGCATCCCCCGGATCCAGCGGCACCACATCCTCGACGGCCACGGTTCGACCGTGCCCCTGTGCCGCGATGGTGAACAGCTGCTCGACCGCCGTGGCAACCGCCGTCCCGCCGCCCGACGCGACCAGCAGCGAATCGCGAGTGTCGGTGGTATTGAGCACATAGACCCCGGAGGTCTCACCGGTGCGCAGCGCCTCGCGGGCGGCCTGCTCGTCGGTGGAGGCGCTCGCCGTCACCGGCTGCCCCGCTGTCGCGTTGAGCTGGTCGACGATTTGGCCCACCACCTGTGACGGTGCCACCACGGTGACGGGAATCCGGTGCGGCGACGGGGAGTGGAATGCGCCGATGTAGGACAGGATGAAGGCGAACTGCAGCAACAGCACGCCGATGCCGAGCAGCAGCGTGCGCGGTGCGATCGCGTCGCGGAACCGATCCTGCAGAGTTTCCGGTGGTTCGGGTGCAACGTGTCTGTTCGTCGTCACATCAATCACGTCCCTGCCATGTGCAGATGCAGGCCTCGTTGCCCTCGGGGTCGGCCAGCACCCAAAAGGCGGGGGCCGCGTCGTCGGACAGCAGCCGCCCGCCCGCAGCGATCGCCGCGTCCATCCTTGCACCGGCCGCCTCGGGTGGCACATCGATGTCGAGGTGGATGCGATTGCGCTGCGGCCGGGGTGTGTCCATCTGCTGGAACCAGATCGCGGGTGCGCGGCCGAACGGGTCGATCAGCGCCGACTGCAGCTCGGATCGGGGTTCGTCGGCATATCCCGTGATCGCCTTCCAGAACGGACGCACGGCCGCGATGTCGAGCGCGTCGATGGCGATCTCGAACGCCTGCACGGCTCCGCCGCCCGGCTTCGGCTCCAATCCCCGTGCTGTTAGCCCGCCCGACACCGCCTGCGCCAGCCGGACGTCGCGGCCGGTGACCCCGCCGGTGTGGGCGGATTGCAGCCGCAGCACGGTTCGGTCCGCCCTGATGTCGACCGTCAAATGCCCCTGCCCGTCGGCGCCGACCGCCGAGACCGACAGCGACGCCAACTCCGTCGCCTCCGCCAGCGAGGAGGTCTCCACCTGGGTGTAGATGGCGCCGAGGATCAGCCGCCAGCCCGCCGGGTCGACCGCATCGGAGATCTGCTGCCGGGTCGGTCTGGCGTCGTCGTCCACCGCGACAGCCTAGCTACAGCGTGCCGGCCTCAACCGCTTCGCGGGTGTGTTGCGCGGCGGCGATCTGGCGGGCGGAGAAGCCGATCCAGAACGCGGTGATGCCGACGATCACCGCGATCCCGGCGACCCAGAGCAGCGAGTAGGTGTAGCCGTGACCCAGTGCGTCCAGTTGGGCTGGCGTCATGTTCTTCACCGGTCCCGTCGTCCCGCCCAGGTACAGGGTGCGCGAGGTCTGCACCGCCTGAATGACGACGAGCACCACCGGTCCGCCGAGATTCTGCACCATCAGCGTGATCGCCGACACCGGTCCGATCTCCCGCGGGCCCACCTCTGCCACTGCGCACAGCGGCAGGATCACCGCGACCACGCCAATGCCGAAGCCGCCCGCGACGATCGGCATGAAAAGGTCAGGAAAGTACGGGATATGGCGGGTCAGCGTCGAGCCGTACAGCATGGCGGCAAGCACGAACACGCCACCGCCGATCATCAACCAGCGCGGCGCGACATGCGGGCGCGAGCCGGGCGGCCACCGCGCTGCCAAGCCCGAAAGCGACCGCGAACGGGATGAAGCTGATCCCTGCGCGCAGCGCCGAGTAGCCGAGCACATCCTGCACCAGCAGCCCGATCATGACGGTGACCGTCAGCAGCACCCCGCCGGCCAGGAACAGCGAGATGAACGTCATCACCCGGTTGCGGTTGTCGAATACCGAGAACGGCACCAGCGGGTTTTCAGCGGTGCGCTCGACAAGAAGGAAGGCGATGAAGAACACCACCGCAGCGACGGCGGCGCCGATCACCCACGGGTCGATCCAGCCGCGCGGGGGGCCCTGCGTGAACACCAGCACGGCAGACGCGCAGCCCAGTGTCGCCAGCAGCGCTCCGGTGATGTCGAGCTTCAGCCGCTCGTGATGGGTCTCGCCGATTCGATAGACGGCGATCGTGATGATGACGATGCCGATCGGCACGTTGATGAAAAACGCCAGCCGCCAGGTGATCACGGTGAGCGCACCGCCAAGCACCAGACCCAGCACGGATCCGGCGCCCTGCATGGCGGCCGACACCGCCATCGCGCGGTTGCGGGCGGCACCGACCGCGTACGTCGTCGCGATGAGCGCAAGGCCGGTCGGTGCGGCCACGGCGGCGCCGGTGCCCTGGACCGCGCGGGCCACGATCAGCGTGACGCCGTCGGTGGCCAGCCCACACACGAGCGAGGCGATCGTGAACACTCCGACACCGGATAGGAAGGCCCGCTTATGGCCGATCGCGTCGCCGACGCGGCCGCCGAGCAGCAGCAGCCCGCCGAACGTCAGCACGTAGGCGGTGATCACCCAGCTCTTGGTGACGTCGGACAGGTCCAGATCGGCCTGCATCCGCGGTAGCGCGACGATGACGATGGTGCCGTCCAGCGTCGACATGAGCTGCATGCCGGTGATCGCGACGATCGCGATGCCGAGCACCGACGACGACAGCGGCGTGACGCTGCGGCCGGTCGAGTCCCCAGAACCAGCCGCGGCAGACATGGATAGCCACCCTACCGAGGGGCGCGCGAGCTACCCCCGGGCCGCCCGGATGACGAGCTAGAGCTCTCCGGCGTCGATCGCGTCCTTGACTTCCTGCGCGTGCGCGACCTGAGCCGAGGTGTAGCCGATGAACAGCGCCGCGCCGCCGACGATCACCGCCACCGCCGCCACCCACAACAGGCCGTAGGTGTAGCCCTGGTCGAGGGCGTGCAGTTGCGCGCTGTTCATGTACTTCACCGGGCCGGTGGTGCCGCCCAGATACAGCGTGCGGGAGGTGATGACGGCCTGGATCACCGCCAGTACGACGGGGCCGCCGAGGTTCTGCAGCATCAACGCGATCGCCGACACCGGGCCGATCTGGTCGAAGCCAACACCGGCGATCGCCGACACGGTCAACGGGACGACGATCATGCCGATGCCGAAGCCGCCGACGGTGATGGGAAGCACAAGGTTCGGAAAGTACGGGATGCCGCCGTTGAGCGTGGAGCCGTAGATCATCGCGGCGAGCACCAGCACACCGCCCGCGATCACAAGCACCCGCGGCGAAAACAGCGACACCAGGTGCGACGACAGGCCGAGGCCGATACCGAGCGCGATCACGAACGGGATGAAACCGACTCCGGCGCGTAAGGCGCTGTAGCCCATGATGTCCTGGACGTAGAGGGCGATCAGCACGGTGAGCGTGAACATGACGCCGCCGGCCATGAAGACCGCCGCGAACGTCGCAACGCGGTTGCGGTCACGGAACAGGTCGAACGGCATGACGGGATTGTCGGCGGTGCGCTCGACGTACAGGAACGCCAGCAGGAAGACCGCGGCGGCGGTGCCGCAGCCAAGCGTGATCGGCGATCGCCAGCCCTGCTCCGGACCCATCGAGAAGCCGTACACCGCCGCGGTGCAGCCCAGAGTGGCCAGGATGGCGCCGGTCGCATCGAGCTTGAGCCGCTCGCGGTGCGTTTCCCGCAGCGTGGTGCGGGCGAGGTGGATCATCAGCAGGCCGATCGGCACGTTCACCAGGAACGCCAACCGCCAGGACACCTCGGTCAGTCCGCCGCCGACGACAAGGCCCAGCACCGAGCCGATACCCGTCATCGCGGCGAACACCGCCGTCGCGGCGTTGCGGGCCGGGCCTTTGGGGAACGTCGTCGCGATCAACGCCAGACCCGTCGGGGAGGCGATCGCGGCGCCAACGCCCTGCAGCAGCCGCGCGGTGACCAGGGTCGTCTCGTCCCACGCGATGCCGCACAGGATGGAGGCGATGGTGAACAGGGCGACGCCGACGATGAAGGTCCGCTTGCGGCCGATGGTGTCGCCGAGGCGTCCCCCCAGCAGCATCAGCCCGCCGAACGTCAGCACGTAAGCCGTGATGACCCAGCTGCGGCCGGCGTCGGACAGGCTCAGTTCGTTCTGAATCTTAGGAAGCGCGACGATGGCGACCGTGCTGTCCATGGTCGCCAGCAGCTGCATACCGCCGATCGCGATGACCGCGGCGACGAAGCGCCGCGACGGCAGCCAGGCCGGGTACCTGCCGGTTTGCTCCAGTGCCGGGTGTTCCACGTGCACCGGCAGCGCCCGGTTAGCCCCGCCGTCGGCGTCGCGGCGGATGGCGGCGCGCTCTGCGTCATTGAGAGCCGTCATAGGGGGTTACCTTACAGTAATCTTAAGAATCCTTTAACCGCCGAATGCGGCCACGGACCCGATCACGATGATCGCGGGGGGGCGAATGCCCTCGGACCGGATCCGCTCGGCGGCGTCCGCCAAGGTGGCCCGCAACGTCCGCTGTGCGGTGGTTGTCCCCTGCTGCACCACCAGAACCGGCGTATCCGCAGGTCGGCCGCCATCCAGCAGCACCCTGGAGAACAGCTCGATGCGCTCGACGGCCATCAGCAACACGATCGTGCCCGACATCGCTGCCAGCGAGTTCCAATTCACTAACGATTCGGGGTGGTCAGGCGCAACATGGCCGCTCACCACCACAAACTCGTGTGTCAGGCCCCGGTGAGTAACCGGAACGCCCGCCAATGCGGGAACCGCTATGGCACTCGTCACACCCGGCACAACTGTGACGGGAATCCCGGCATCCGCGCACGCGATCACCTCTTCGTAGCCGCGCGCGAACACGAACGGATCGCCCCCCTTGAGCCGCACGACGAACTTGCCCGCCTTAGCCCGGTCGATGAGCACCTCGTTGATCGCGTCCTGCGCCATCGCGCGCCCATACGGAATCTTGGCGGCATCGATGACCTCGACCTGCGGCGGCAGCTCGGCGAGCAGCTCCTGCGGGGCCAGCCGGTCGGCGACGACGACATCGGCGTGGGCCAGCAGGCGCCTGCCGCGCACGGTGATCAGCTCCGGGTCGCCGGGCCCACCGCCGACCAGCGCGACACCGCCGTGCAGCACGCCGGGGGCCTCGGCGGCGATGACGCCGCGTTGCAGCGCCTCGTGAATGGCCGACCGGATCGCCGCCGACCGACGGTGCTCCCCGCCGGCCAGCACCCCGACGGACAGCCCTTCGTACTCGAACGAGGCGGGTGTGACGGCGCTGCCCTCACGGGCGACGTCGGCGCGCACACAGAAGATCTGCCGGCGCTCGGCCTCGGCGACGACCGCGGCGTTGACGTCCGGGTCGTCGGTGGCCGCGATCGCATACCAGGCGCCGTCGAGGTCTCCGTCGCGAAACTCCCTGAGCGTCAATGTAATTCCCGTCATGGCCTCGACGGCCGGGGTGGCGCTCGGGTGATCACGTGCACGTCGGCACCGTTGGCGATGAGCAGCGGCAATCGGCGCTGCGCGACGGTGCCCCCGCCGACGACGACCACCTTCTTGCCGGCCAGACGCAGGCCGACGAGGTAGGCGTTCTCGTTCACCCGGCGAGCTTAGAGGTTGCTGCCGCGGCCACGAAGCGGGTTATCGCCTGCGGATGCGCGGCCGGATGGGTGTGCAGGTAGCCGGCATGGACTCCGGCGTGTACCGCGCCATCCCCGACTCTGTCGACGTGGCCGCCGCTGTACACCCAGGCGGGGGGATAACTGTCGGCGAACGTGACTGTGGTGCGGTGGAATTCATGTCCCATGGCGCGATCGCCGATGGCATGCAGTGGCGAGTCGGCCACCGTGACGGCCTCCCGGTAACCGAGCGTGAGCCGGTCGGTGAACCGCGCCGACTCCGGACAACACCCCGCACATCGGATACCCGTCGAGTTCGTCGACCAGATACGTCAGCCCCGCGCATTCGGCGTGGACGGGCGCGCCGGTCGCTGCCAGTTGGCGGATCTGTTGACGCACGACGTCATTGGCCGACAGGTCAGTGCTGAACTGTTCGGGGAAGCCGCCGGGCAGCACAAGGGCCGCGGTGCGGTCGGGAAGCGGGTCGGTCAGCGGGTCGAATTCGACGACGTCGGCCCCTGCTGCGCGCAGCAGTTCGGCGTGCTCGGTGTAGCCGAAGGTGAACGCCTTTCCCGCCGCCAACGCGACCGTGACGTTGCGGGCGGCGGGCGCGGCGAGCGCGGCCGGCGGGGCGACGACGGGATCCCACGGTTGGTCGGTCACTCGACTGGCCGCCGCGGCGGCGACAGCGACGAGGTCGACGTGGCGGCCCACCAGTTCAGTCATCGCTTCGACGGCGGCCCGCGCATGCTGCCCGTGTTCGGCCGCGGTGACCAGGCCGAGGTGCCTCGATGGCACGGACATTTCGTCGGCGCGGGGAATCGCGCCGAACACCGGCACGCCGGCGTGCTCGCACGCCTGCCGCAGCACCTCCTCGTGCCGAGGCGAGCCGACCCGGTTGAGGATCACCCCCGCGATGCGCACCGAATGGTCGAACGTCGAAAAGCCGTGCAGCAGGGCTGCAATGCTTTGGCTCTGGCCACGGGAGTCGACGACCAGGATCACCGGCGCACCCAGCAGCGCGGCGACGTGGGCGGTGGATCCTTGGGCCGTCCCGGCGGTGTTGACCGACTCCTCGATGCGCCCGTCGAACAGTCCCATCACACCCTCGACCACCGCGATGTCGGCTCCCGCGCTGCCGTGCCGGTATAGCGGGCCGATCAGCCGCTCTCCCACCAGCACCGGGTCGAGGTTGCGGCCTGGCCGCAGCGCCGCCAGCGCGTGGTAGCCGGGATCGATGAAGTCGGGCCCGACCTTAAACGGCGCCGCCGCGCGCCCGGCCCGGCGCAGCGCACCCATCAAACCCGTTGCAACGGTGGTCTTTCCGCTGCCCGAGGCCGGCGCGGCAATGACGAGGGCAGGCACACTGCTCGCTACCACTCGATGCCCTTCTGGCCCTTGCGGCCCACGTCCATCGGGTGCTTGACCTTCGTCATCTCGGTGACCAGGTCCGCGGCGTCGAGCAACTGCCGGGGCGCGTCGCGGCCGGTGATGACGACGTGCTGGGTGCCTGGCCGCGAACGGAGCACCTCGACTACCTCTTCGACCGCGACCCACCCCCACTTCAGCGGATAGGTGAACTCGTCGAGCACGTAGAAGTCGTGCCGGTGCTCGGCCAGCCGGCGGGCGATCTCCGCCCAGCCGTCGGCGGCGGCCGCCGCATGGTCGACCTCGGTGCCCTGCCTGCGCGACCACGACCAGCCCGCGCCCATCTTGTGCCACTCGACGGGGCCGCCGATCCCGTGCTCGTCGTGCACACGGCCCAGTTCACGGAACGCGGCTTCCTCGCCGACTTTCCACTTGGCGCTCTTGACGAACTGAAAGACGGCGATGTCAAAGCCCTGGTTCCAGGCCCGCAGCGCCATGCCGAACGCGGCGGTCGATTTGCCCTTGCCCGTACCGGTATGCACGGCGAGCAGCGCAGCGTTGCGCCGAGCGCGGGTCGTCAGGCCGTCGTCGGGCACGGTCAGCGGTTGGCCCTGTGGCATCGAAGTCTCCCTACGCGGCTGTGCGATCTGCCTGGGACGTGACCACCGCCGTGAGCGCGTCGGCGCGCAAGCTGCGCCAACCGTACCGCCGGCGCGCCGAGATAGCCGGCCAGCTGCTCGGCCAAACCCAGTCGCACGTACGAGGTTTCGCAGTCCACCACGACGGCGGCGGCACCCTCGGCGACCAGTCGCGCCGCCGCCACGCGTGCGCGGCCCAGCGGGTCCGGTCCGCCGGTGGCACGCCCGTCGGTGAGTACCACGACCAGGCAGCGCCGCGCCCGGTCCCGCGCCTTCTCGCGGACCACCACATCGCGGGCGGCCAGCAAGCCTTGCGCCAGTGGGGTTTTCCCTCCGGTGTCGAACCGGGCCAGCCGGCGGCCTGGCGATGTGCACCGATGATGTCGGCGGCAACAACACCTGGGCGTCCTGCTGCCGGAACGTGATCACCGCCACCTTGTCGCGGCGCTGATAGGCATCGCGCAACAGCGACAGCGCCGCCCCGCTGACCGCCGACATCCGGTCGCGCGCCGCCATCGACCCCGAGGCGTCGACGACGAAGATCACCAAATTGCCTTCGCGGCCTTCCCTGATCGCACGACGCACGTCGTCGGGTTGCGGGACGCGGCCGGCCCGGGTGCGCTGGCGTCCGGCAGCGGCCAGCAGCGTCCCGAACACGTGCATGCCGTGGCCCGTCCCGGGTTCGGCGGTCGCGGAGACCGCCTTGCCGGTGCGGTTGCGGGCGCGCGACCGGCGCCCGGGCGCGCCCTCCCCGACACCGGGCACCACCAGCGCCCGGGTCCGGAACACCGCCGACGGCGCCGCGCTCGGCCGCGAGACGGAGCACGTCGAATTACTGCCTGCGGCACAGGCATCTTCAGAGTCCCGGCTCCGACTGGCCGCCGCCGGGCGGGTCCGGCGTGTCGGGTCCGGCCCCTGGTCGCTCGGCGGATGTCGTCCGCGCCTGAGCCATCGCCTCGTCGAGCTGATCCGGGTCGAGTCCCGGGTCGTCGAACGGGTCGCGGCGGCGCCGGTGCGGCAGCGCAAGTTCGGCGGCCACCCGGATGTCCTCCTCGGCCACCGCATCGGCGCCACGCCAGGCGGCGTGCGCGACGGCGGTGCGCGCCACCACCAGATCGGCGCGCATCCCGTCGACGTCGAAGGCCGCGCACAGCGCCGCGATGCGTCGTAACTCGTTGTCCGGCAAGCAAACAGACATCGACCGATGCCCGCGCTGCGGCGATGTGGCGCACCAGCTCGGCATCCTCGTCGGCGTATCGGTCGGCAAAGCCGACGGGGTCGGCCTCAAACGCCATCCGGCGCCCGGATGACGCCGGCGCGGACGTCGACGTCACGGGAGGCACGCACGTCGACGGTCAGCCCGAACCGGTCGAGCAGCTGCGGACGCAGTTCGCCCTCTTCGGGGTTCATCGTGCCGATCAGCACGAAGCGGGCCTCGTGGCTGTGCGATACGCCGTCGCGCTCGACGTGCACGCGGCCCATCGCGGCGGCATCGAGGATCACATCGACCAGGTGGTCGTGCAGCAGGTTGACCTCGTCGACGTACAGCACGCCACCGTGCGCGCGGGCCAGCAGGCCCGGCGAGAAGGCGTGTTCGCCGTCGCGCAGCACCCTCTGCAGGTCCAGCGATCCGACCACCCGGTCCTCGGTCGCGCCGATCGGCAGCTCGACAAGCGATGCGCCGTCCACCGCGGCCAACACGTGCGGCCAGGGCGCGCACCGCGGTCGACTTCGCGGTGCCCTTCTCGCCGCGGATCAGCACTCCGCCGATCTCGGGCCGCACCGCGCACAGCAAGAGCGCCAGCCGCAGCCGGTCGTGACCGACGATCGCGCTGAATGGGTAGAGTCGGGGTCACGGCTGCTCGGTATCGGTGGGTGAACCCGGCTTCACCATCGGCACGTGCGGTATGCCGTCGTCGAGGAACTCCTCGCCGTCGCGGATGAATCCGTGCTGGCGTACATCTCCGCAAGATACGTCTGCGCGTTGATGCGGCACGGATAGTCGCCGACCTCGGCCAGCGCGGCCTGCAGCAGCCGGGTGGTGTGACCATGACCGCGGGCGCTGCGCTTGGTGCATACCCGGCCGATGCGGAAGCCCTTCTGCCCGCCCGGATGCTCCTCCATCAGCCGCAATGTCGAGATGACCTCGCCGTCGGGGCCTTCGAGCCAGAAGTGCCGGGTCTCGGCCAGCAGGTCTCGGCCGTCCAGCTCCGGATACGGGGTGGCCTGTTCGACGACGAACACTTCGACGCGCAGCTTCAGCAGTTCGTAGAGTGTGCGCGGCGTCGAGATCCTTGGCCCAGCTGCGGCGCAGTCGCGCACCGTCATTCGGCGGCCACCATCAGGCGCTCACTGCGGTCGGATCGGTGCGCCGGCCGCGACTCCACGGTCGCCAGTCGGCGCCGCGGCAGGCCTGTCGAGTTTGAGCACCTTCGTACCCCACCCCCACACCTCCTCGAACAGCGCCGGGCTCACGCGAGAGCTCGGTGCCCAGCGACGGCACCATTTCCTTGAGCTTGGGCAGCCACCCGGATAGCGGTCAGAGAAGCAGCGTTCCATCACGTCCATCATTGCAGGTACCGCGGTTGAGGCGCCGGGCGAGGCGCCGAGCAGCGCGGCGATGGTGCCGTCGGAGGCGGATAGCACCGTGGTGCCGAATTCCAGCACGCCACCCTTGCCCTTGGCCCGCCGGATCACCTGCACCCGCTGACCCGCGAGCGTCGAGATCCCAATCGGAATCCACTGCGCTTGGCGCGAATTCACGCAGCGCCTGCGCGCGATCGGATTCAGACTGCAGCAGCTGGCCGATCAGGTAGCGCACCAGGGGAATCTGGGTGAGCCCGACCGTGACCATCGACGCCAGGTTGTTCGGCCTGATCGACAGCGGCAGATCGGTGAACGCGCCCTGCTTCAAGAACTTCGGCGACCAACTCGCGAACGGTCCGAACAGCAGCCACGACTTGCCGTTGATAACCCGAGTGTCCAAGTGCGCCCCGCCATTGGCGGAGCGCCCGGCGCAGGCCTGGCTGTACACCTTGGCTCGGTGTTGCGGCCGTCAAGGCCGGCCTGTCGGTGCGCAGGAACGCACCGCCGACCGGGAAACCGCCGAAGCCCTTGGCCTCCGGGATCCCTGACTTCTGTAACAGCGGCACGGCACCACCGCCCGCCCCGAGGAACACGAACTTCGCGGTCAGCTTCCGCTTGCCGCCGGTGCGCCGGTTGACGATCGACACCGTCCAGCTGCGGTCGGACTGCTGGGACAGGTTGCGGACCTCGTGACCGAACAGCGTGGTCATTCCGCGTTTCGCCGCGTCGGCGATGAGTTGTCGCGACAGCGCCCCGAAGTCGACGTCGGTGCCATCGGGCGCCCAGCCCAACGCCACCGGTTCGGAGAAGTCGCGCCCGGCGGCCATCAACGGCAGCCGGCGAGCGAATTCGTCCTGGTCAGCGATGAACTCCATGGACGCGAACAGCGGGTTGTCGATCAGTGCGTCGTGGCGGCGCTTGAGGTAGTCGACGTCGGCCGCGCCGTGCACGAAACTGGCGTGCGGGATCGCGTTGAGAAAACCACGCACGTCGGGCAGCAAGCCGTTCTCCACCGCGTAGGCCCAGAACTGCCGTGTCACCTGGAACTGCTCGTTGACCTGAATCGCTCTGCTGATGTCGATCGAGCCGTCGGGCCGCTGCCGGGGTGTAGTTCAGCTCGCACAGCCCCGCGTGACCGGTGCCCGCGTTGTTGCACGTGTCGCTGCTTTCGGCGGCCGCGCCGTCGAGCCGCTCGATCAACGTGATCGACCAGTCGGGCTCCACCTGCCGCAACAACGCCCCGAGGGTGGCGCTCATGATGCCGGCGCCGACCAGCACGACGTCGGCCTTTGCCGCCTCGGGGTCAGACACCGGCTCGTTGATTCCTTCGTCCTGGCTCGCCATCCGCTTGGCGGATCTCAGGTTATCCCGCCGCCGTCGGCCTGCGTCGGCCCAGGTTCGGCCGCGAAGCGCGGTTAAGGTAGCTGTCGTGACCGACTGGGAGCCAGACGTGCTGGCCGGTTACTGGCAGCAGACCTTCGCGTTGGGCCCGGACCCCGACGGAGAGGGTGACCTCGTCGCCACGCTGGTGCGCCGCGGCGAGCCCGGCCCCTCCGCCACCCGCGCCGTGCTGATGGTGCACGGGTTCACCGACTACTTCTTCCACACCGAAGTGGCCGACCACTTCGCCGATCGCGGGTTCGCGTTCTACGCACTGGACCTGCACAAGTGCGGCCGGTCCTGGCGGGAGGGTCAAACCCCGCACTTCACCACCGACCTCGCCAGCTACGACACCGAGCTGGAGCGCGCGCTGGACGTCATCGCCGGGGCATCACCGGCGAACGTGCTGGTGTACGGGCACTCCGCGGGCGGGCTCATCGTCTCGCTGTGGCTGGACCGGATGCGCAGTCGCGGCATGACACAGCGCAACCACGTCACCGGTCTGGTGCTCAACAGTCCCTGGCTGGATCTGCAGGGGCCGGCGATTCTGCGCACCGCCCCGACGGGGGCGGTCATCGGCGCGCTCTCCCGCATCCGCAAGAAACGGGTGGTGCGCCCGCCGACCGAGGGCGGCTACGGCGCGACGCTGCACCGTGACTACGGAGGCGAGTTCGACTACGACCTTATTGGAAGCCGATCGGCGGGTTTCCGGTCACCTTCGGCTGGCTTCACGCGATCCGGCGCGGGCAGGCCGCGCTGCACCGCGGGCTCGACGTCGGTGTGCCGAACCTGATTCTGCGATCCGACCACAGTGTGCGCGAGGTCACCGACCCCTTGAAGATTGACCAGATCCAACGCGGCGACGCGGTGCTAGACGTCAAGCAGATCGCCCGCTGGGCCGGTTGCATCGGCAACCGCACCACGATCGTGCCGATCGTCGACGCCAAGCACGATGTGTTCCTCTCGGTGCCGGAGTCCCGGCATGCGGCGTTACTGCGAATTGGCCAAGTGGCTGGATTGGTATCTAGCCGAAACTTCCGACGCAGCATCTCAATCCGAACGAGGTTGATCACCGTGGCCCACTTTGACATCGCGATCATCGGCACCGGTTCGGGCAATTCCGTCCTCGACGAGCGCTACAAAGACAAACGCGTCGCGATCTGTGAGCAGGGCGCGTTCGGTGGGACATGCCTGAACGTCGGCTGCATACCGACGAAAATGTTCGTCTATGCCGCAGAGGTGGCCCAAAGTGCCAGGGAATCGGCGCAATACGGTGTCGACGCCCATGTCGACGGCGTGCGTTGGGGCGATATCGTGTCGCGCATCTTCGGCCGAATCGACCCGCTCTCGATGGGCGGCGAAAACTACCGTCGCTTCTCGCCCAACGTTTCGGTGTTCGCCGGTCACACCCGTTTCGGGCCCCCACTGCCCGACGGCCGTTACACGCTGCGCACCGACGACGGAGACGAATTCACCACCGACCAAGTCGTCATCGCTGCAGGCTCACGCCCCGTCATTCCCGACGAGATCGCGAATTCCGGTGTGCGGTACCACACCAGCGACACCATCATGCGGATCGCCGATGTGCCCGAGCATCTGGTCATCGTCGGGGGTGGTTTCATCGGATGCGAATTCGCCCACGTGTTCTCGTCCCTTGGCAGCAAGGTCACGATGATGATCCGCGGCAGCACCCTGCTGCGCGGCCATGACGACACCATCTGCGAACGATTCACCGACATCGCCTCGAAGAAGTGGGAGATGCTGAGTCACCGCGCGGTCGCCGATATCCGCCGAGATGGTGACTGCGTCGAGTTGCGCTGCCACGACGGCTCACGGGTTCGTGGCGACATGCTGCTGGTCGCGACGGGTAGGACACCCAACGGAGATCTACTCGACGCGGAGCAGGCAGGTGTGAAGGTCAGCGCGAACGGCCAGATCGTCGTCGACGAGTATCAGCGGACATCCGCGCGCGGAATCTTCGCGCTCGGGGACGTGTCATCGGACTACCAGCTCAAGCACGTGGCCAACCACGAGGCCCGCGTGGTCAAACACAACCTGCTGCAGGACTGGGACGACACCGACGCGTTGATGCCCGCCAATCATCGGTATGTGCCCTTTGCGGTGTTCACCGATCCGCAGATCGCCAGCGTCGGGCTGACCGAGAACCAGGCCCGGGCAAAGGGATTCAACATCAGGACCAAAATTCAGGATTTCAGCGACGTCGCCTACGGGTGGGCGATGGAGGACACCACGGGCATCGCGAAGATCATCGTCGACGACGACTCGGGCCTGATTGTTGGCGCGCACATCATGGGCCACCAGGCGTCATCGCTGATCCAGCCGCTCATCCAGGCGATGGCGTTCGACCTGCCGGCCCAGGACATGGCGCGTGGTCAGTACTGGATTCATCCCGCGCTGCCCGAGGTGATCGAGAATGCGTTGTTGGCGCTGTGCGGCGAGCGGCCATGGCCGCCTTCCCGCAGGCACTGACGGTGCCGCGCGGGCACGACGCGAAATGTCACTCGGCCGCCGAGGTCCAGCGCTCCTCGATCCGTCCGAAATGCCAGACCGCCAGCGCGATCGCCCAGGCGGCGGCGAACAACCCGACGATCATGAAGCCGACGAACTCCAGGTTGAGCGATCCGATCGCGGCCAGTGGGCCCGACTCGATGCCGAGGCGGTCGGCCAGCAGGCCCGCGAGCACGATGACGCCGATGACCAGAGCGACGACCACCGACAGCACCGTAACGGTCAGGTTGTAGAACACCTTGCGGACCGGCTTGAGGAACGCCCAGCCGTAGGCCCGCGACATGAAGATGCCGTCGAGCGCATCGAACAGGCTCATCCCCGCCGCGAACAGCACCGGCAGCACCAGGATCGCGTACCAGGGCAGTGTGAACGCCGCCGTTCCCGCGGCCAACACCAGCAGTGCCACCTGCGTGGCGGTGTCGAAGCCCAGGCCCATCAGCAGCCCAACCGGATACAGGTGCCAGGGCTTGCTCACTCGGCGCATGACCTTGCCGAGAAGCCGAGCCAGGAAGCCGCGCTGGTCGAGTTGCCGTTCGAGTTCGGCCTCGTCGAAGTCGCCGGTTCGCATCCTGCGGAACACTCTGGCGATACCCACCGCGGCGAACAGGTTCGTCAGCCCGATCAGGATGAGGAAGGTGCCTGCGACGATGGACCCCACCAGGCCGAGCGTCTGCAACAGGGGCGAGCCTTGGTCCTGCACCGGTCCCACTACCGCGCGCACGCCGAGCGCCAGCAGGAAAGCCAGCCCGAACACGACGCTGGAATGGCCAAGGGAGAACCAGAAACCGGTGGACAGCGAGCGCGTGCCCTCCCCGGCCAGCTTGCGCGTGGTGTTGTCGATGACGGCGATGTGGTCGGCGTCGAAGGCGTGCCGCACTCCGAGCAGGTAAGCGGTCACCCCGAGTCCGACCCCGAAGACGCCTGCCGACCCGAGCGTGATGTGCTGCGGCGCCACCCCAAGCACCAGCACGCCCCAGCCGAACAGGTGCAGGGCCAGGACCACGCCGCCGATCGCGGCGATCGTCGTCCAATCGGTTCGGTCGAATCGAGTCGCCGTAATGGCTTTGGACTGCCCGGCGATGCTCACCGACCGAGCCTATGTCCGTGCGGCTTTATCTGTCTAGATGTTCAGATGATCACGCGGGCAGGACCATACGGGCAGAAGACACCTGCGTCGCCACCGGGGACTGGGCGAAAAATCCTCAGCCGTGCCGGGCGCCGATCCAGTGCAGTAAGTCGTGCACGATCTCGTCTTCGAGCCGGTAGCTCACGAGACGGCCGACGCGCGTGGAACTGACCCAGCCCAGCTGCCTGAGCACGCGCAGCGCCTGCGAGACCGCGTTCTCTGAGCGGCCGAGCACCGCCGCCAGGTCCCCAACGCAAATACCGGGCGCGCGGTGCAGAACGAGCAGTATCTCCAGGCGGTTGGGGTCGGAGAGCAGGTCGAAACGCTGGGTCCAGCCGCTGGTGTCGACGTCGGCCAACGCCTTTGTCGCCCGCTTGACCTGAACCTGGTTCCCGGGCTGCTCCACGGTTCGAATTTAATCCAGCAAGCTCACGAAGAGCACCCGGCCTCGCCGCGACACGCCCGCGGGTGCGAAAGCGGCTCAGTCCAGGAAGCCGTGCAACAGGGCGGCGGATCCCGCGACGTGTGCCCGCATCGCCGTTGCGGCACCCTCGCCGTCGGCGGCGAGGATCGCCACGACGATCGCCTCGTGCTGCTCGTCGGAGTGGGCGATATTGCGCGGCAGCAACGGAATCTGGTCGAGCAGCCCGTTGAGCCGCATCCGGTTCTCGGCCACCAGCGGGACCAGCGACGGCGAGCCGGCCGCCTCCGCGACCGCCAGGTGCAGTCGCGAGTCCAGCCGCCGATAGTCGTCGGGCGCCGCGCCGCGGACATCGGCCAGCCGCGACCACAGCACCTCGCGCTGCGCGGCGGTCAGCGTCCGGTTCGCGGCCATCCTGGCAGCGCCGACCTCGAGGATCTCACGCAGACGCAGCGCGTCGTCGATCTCCGCACGGGTCACACCCGGGCTGTCGCCGGTGTGCCTTGGCAGCTCGTCGGCCAGAAATGTGCCGCCGTAACGGCCGCGACGCGACACCACATATCCCGCGTCCGACAGCGACTTGATGGCCTCCCGAACGGTGTCGCGGCTCACGCCGAGGCGGGCCGCGAGTTCGCGTTCGGGCGGAAGGGACTCACCCGGCGCCAGCACGCCCAGCCGGATGGTCTGCAGCAGCCGTTCGACGGTGTCCTCGAACGGGTTACCGGGCCGCACCGGGCGCAGCAGTGCTTCGCTCGCGTGCGGGACGTCCGGGTCTGCCGACATGGTCTACAGCGGTGTGACGTAGTGGCCGCTGATGCCGCCGTCGACCAGGAAGGTGGCGCCGGTGATGAACGATGCGTCGTCGCTGGCCAGGAACGCCACCGCGGCGGCGAGTTCGTCCGGCTCGGCGAATCGGCCCATCGGAACGTGCACCAGCCGCCGCGCCGCCCGCTCGGGATCCTTCGCGAAAAGCTCCTGCAACAGCGGGGTGTTGACCGGTCCGGGGCACAGCGCGTTGACGCGAATCCCGCTGCGCGCGTACTGGATCCCGAGTTCGCGTGACATCGCCAACACGCCGCCCTTGGATGCCGTGTAGGAGATCTGCGATGTCGCAGAGCCCATCACTGCGACGAACGAAGCGGTGTTGATGATCGAGCCCTTCTTGGCAGGCACCATGTGCCGCAGCGCAGCCCGGCAGGACAGGTACACCGACTTGAGGTTGATGTCCTGCACCTTCTGCCATGCGGGCAGTTCGGTGGTCTCGATCACGTCATCGTCTGGCGGCGAGATGCCGGCATTGTTGAACGCGATGTCGATCGACGCCGTACGTGTCGGCGGCGGTGTCGAAGAGGGTGTTGACGGCGGCTTCGTCCGAGACGTCGACGGGCACAAACAATCCGTCGAGTTCGTCGGCCGCCGCCTTGCCCGCGGTCGGGTCGATGTCGCCGACCACGATCGTCGCACCTTCGGCGCGCATGCGCCGCCCGGTGGCCAGTCCGATGCCACCGGCGCCGCCGGTGATCACCGCTACCTTGCCGGCCAGTCGTTGCGTCAAGTCCATCAGGCTTCTCCGATCGCGAAAAACACGTTCTTGGTTTCGGTGAACGACAGGGGCGCGTCGGGGCCGAGCTCGCGGCCCAGCCCCGACTGTTTGAAGCCACCGAACGGCGTGTTGTACCGCACCGATGAGTGCGAATTGACCGACAGATTGCCGGATTCCACGGCGCGCGACACCCGCAGCGCCCGGGACAGGTTGTCGGTCCAGATGGATCCGGACAGCCCGTAGGGCGTGTCGTTGGCGAGGGCGATCGCGTCGGCCTCGTCCTCGAAAGGCAGCACGGTCACCACTGGACCGAAGATCTCCTCGGTGACGGTGCGGTCGGTGCGCGGCGGGGTCAGCACGGTCGGCGGGAACCAGTAGCCCGGCCCCGACGGGGCGTCGCCACGGAACGCGACGGGGGCGTCGTCGGGCACGTAGGACGCCACCGTGTCCCAGTGCGGCTTCGACACCAGCGGCCCCATCTCGGTGTCCTTCAACCTCGGATCGCCTACCACGACGCCCTTGACGGCCGGTTCGAGCAGCTCCATGAACCGGTCGTAGACGTTGCGCTGCACCAGGATTCGGCTGCGCGCGCAGCAGTCCTGGCCGGCGTTGTCAAAGACGCCGTACGGCGCGGTCGCCGCGGCCTTCTCCAGGTCGCAGTCGTCGAACACGATGTTGGCGCTCTTTCCGCCCAATTCCAGGGTGACCCGCTTGACCTGTGCGGCCGCGCCGGCCATCACCCGCGTGCCGACCTCGGTGGAGCCGGTGAACACGATCTTGCGGACGCCGGGGTGGGTGACGAAGCGCTCCCCCACCACCGAACCCTTGCCGGGCAACACCTGGAAGAGGTCGGCGGGCAGCCCGGCGTCGATCGCGAGCTCACCGAGCCGGATCGTGGTCAGCGGCGTCCATTCCGCCGGCTTGACCAGCACCGCGTTCCCCGCGGCCAGCGCGGGCGCAAAGCCCCACGCGGCGATGGTCATCGGGAAGTTCCACGGGGTGATCACGCCGACGACACCGAGCGGTTCGTTGAACGTGATGTCCAGGCCGCCCGCCACGGGAATCTGCTTGCCCGACAGGCGTTCCGGAGCTGGCTGAGTAGAACTGCAGCACGTCGCGGACGTGGCCGGCCTCCCACTCGGCGTTGCTGATCGGATGCCCGGAGTTCGCGACCTCAAGCGCGGCCAGTTCGTCCACGTGCGCGTCAACGACGGCGGCGAAGGACCGCAGGCTCGCGGCCCGCTCGGCGGGGGCCAGTCGGGCCCAGTCGCGCTGCGCCGCCGTCGCGCGCGAAACCGCGTCGTCGACGGCCGCCTCGTCGGTCTGTTCGACGCTGCGCAGCACTTCCTCGGTGGCCGGGTTGATCAATTCGCTTGCGCTCACGCATTTACCTTTCCGGTCGCATAGGTGCCCGCCGCTTCGACCACCGCGGAGAACAACCGCAGATCATCCAGGCGCTCCTCGGGATGCCACTGCACCGCCAAAACGAAATTCGCACCGGGAAGTTCGACGGCCTCGATGACTCCGTCGGTGTCCTGCGCGCTGACGATCAGGCCGTCGCCGAGGCGGTCGACGGCCTGGTGGTGATAGCACTGGGCATCAGAGCAGTCGCCGATCAGCGCGGCCAGCCGCGTTCCGGGCACGGTGCGCACCGCCGACGTGGAGAACACCGCGTTGCCCTGCTGGTGGTGGGTGTGGCCGATCACGTCGGGCAGATGCTGATGCAGGGTGCCGCCGAGCGCCACGTTGATCACCTGCGCCCCACGACAGATACCCAGCAACGGCAGGCCGCGCCGGATGGCGCCGCCGACCAACGCGAACTCGAGAGCGTCGCGCTCGCGATTGCCGGCGTCGGGTTCATCGGTGGCCGGGTGCGGTCGCTGGCCGTAACTCGCCGGGTCGACGTCACGTCCGCCGGTGATGATCAGGCCGTCCAGCCCGTCGAGCACCCGCTCGGCGATGTCGGCGTCGACGGGCTGAGGGGGCAGCAGCACCGCAACTCCGCCTGCGCGGTTGACGCCTTCGACATAGGTGGCGGGCAGAAAACTCGCGCGCACGTCCCACACCCCGGTCTGAGCCTGCTGCAGATAGGTGGTCAAGCCGAGCACGGGCCGAGACTTAGAGCCGCTCAAAGCCGCGCACCCTTTCCCAGTCGGTCACCGCGGAATTGAACGCGGTCAGCTCAACGCGGGCGTTGTTGAGGTAGTGCTCGACGACATCGTCGCCGAACGCCTCGCGCGCCACCTCGGACTTGCCGAACAGCGCGGCGGCCTCGGCGAGCGTGGTGGGCAGCCTCTCGGCACCGCTGGTATACGCGTTGCCCTCCAACGCCTCCGGCAGCTCCAGCTCCCGCTCGATGCCGTAAAGCCCGCCGGCGATCAGCGCCGACACCGCGAGGTACTGGTTGACGTCGCCGCCGGGTGCACGGCATTCCATCCGCATGCCGTGGCCGTGGCCGACCACCCGCAACGCACACGTCCGGTTGTCCATCCCCCACGCGATCGCCGTCGGCGCGAAGCTGCCCTCGACAAAACGCTTGTAGGAGTTGATGTTCGGCGCGTAGAACAGCGTCAGTTCACGCAGCGTCGCGAGCTGGCCGGCGATGAAGCTGCGAAACATCGGCGACATGCCGAGGTCGTCGTCGGCGTCGGCGAACACCGCGCGACCGTCGTCGCCCCGCAACGAAATGTGGATATGGCAGCTGTTCCCTTCGCGCTCATCGAATTTCGCCATGAACGTCAGGCTCTTGCCGTGTTGGTCGGCGATCTCCTTGGCACCGTTCTTGTAGATGGTGTGGTTGTCGCAGGTGACGCGTGCGTGGTCGTAGCGGAACGCGATCTCCTGCTGACCGAAGTTGCACTCCCCCTTGACGCCTTCGCAATACATGCCGGCGCCGTCCATCCCGAGGCGAATGTCGCGCAGCAATGGCTCCATCCGGGTCGACGCCAGCATCGCGTAGTCGACGTTGTAGTCGGTGGCCGGTGTCAGCCCTCGATACCCGGACGCCCACGCCTCGCGAAAGGTGTCGTCGAACACCATGAACTCCAGCTCGGTGCCGATAAAGGGCACCAGGCCGCGCTCGGCGAGCCGGTCGATTTGGCGATTCAGGATGCTGCGCGGCGCCTGGGTCACCGGATTGCCGTCGGTCCACGACAGGTCGGCCATCACCAGTGCGGTGCCCGGCAGCCACGGCAGCAGGCGCAGCGTCGAGAAGTCCGGTGTCATCACCATGTCGCCGTAGCCGGTCTCCCAGCTCGATATCGCATAGCCGTCGACGGTGTTCATGTCCACGTCGACAGCGAGCAGGTAGTTGCAACACTCCGCGCCGTGCGCGGCGACGTCCTCGACGAACAGCCGCGCCGACACCCGCTTGCCGGTCAGCCGCCCCTGCATGTCGCAGAACGCGACGATCACGGTGTCGATGTCGCCGGAGGCCACCAGCCGCTCGAGGTCGGCCTGCGGCAACATGCCCGGTGTCGCGTTCATTGCGGACCTCCCTTTACCACCGATAACTGCCGATGATCCAACCATTGGCGTTTGCTCGCCCGAGCTTTCCCGCCGGTGAACACCAAACTCTCACGTTCAAAGGTAGGACACCAGACCATTGAGATCCTATTCTCTTTGAGAAGTGAGTTAGTCCACTCGCGCCCCGCCAGAAGGAGAATGACTGTGCCAGAGGGCCACGAAGTACTGAGCGACGACGAGAAGCTCCTCGCCGAACTCGGCTACAAGCAGGAGCTGAACCGCTCCTGGTCCGGGTTCTCCAACTTCGCGATCTCGTTCTCGATCATCTCGATCCTGGCGGGCTGCTTCACCACCTTCGGCCTCGGCTGGAACAACGGCGGCCCGGCGGCGATCGCCTGGGGCTGGCCGATCGTCTCGGTCTTCATCCTGATCATCGGGCTGTGCATGTCCGAACTGGTGTCGGCGTTTCCGACCTCGGGCGGCATCTACTGGTGGGCGAGCAAGCTCGGCGGCGCCAAGGCCGGCTACTACACCGGCTGGCTGAACCTGATCGGGCTGCTCGCCATCGTCGCGTCGGTCGCCTACGGCTGCGCGACCTTCCTCGACCTCACGCTCGGCACGTTCAGTCAGAGCTGGCTCAACGGCTACAGCCTGACCCGGGTCGTTCATCATTTTCATGATCATTCTGGCGATCGCGGCGCTCATCAACATCTTCTCGTCAGCCACCTGCTGGCGATCATCAACAACGTCTCGGTGTGGTGGCACGTGGCCGGCGCGGCTGCGGTGATCCTGATCCTGTTCCTCGTCCCCGAGCAGCACGCCAGCTTCTCCGACGTCTTCGCCAAGACCGTCAACAACACCGGCTTGTTCGGCGGCGCCACCTCGGGCTTCGGCTGGCTGCTGTTCGTGCTGCCGCTCTCGGCGATCCTCACCCAGTACACGATCACCGGCTACGACGCCTCGGCGCACCTGTCCGAGGAGACCAAGAGCGCCGCCGACGGCGCCGCCAAGGGCATCTGGCGGTCGATCTTCTACTCGGCCATCGGCGGCTGGATCCTGCTGCTGTCGTTCCTGTTCGCGGTGCAGGACTCCGACGCGGTGTCAAAGGGCGGCGGCGCGGTCGCCGTGATCTTCAGCCAGGCGATGAGCTCGCAACTGGGTCGCCATCGTGCTGCTGATCTCGACGGCCGGACAGTTCTTCTGCACCGTGGCCTGCCAGACCAGCACCTCGCGCATGCTGTTCGCGTTCAGCCGCGACCGCGCGGTACCCGGCCACCAGCTCTGGTCCGCGCTGAGCGCAAAGCGGGTGCCCGCCAACGGCGTCATCGTGACGGCGGTCATCGCCGCGATCATCACCCTGCCCGCCCTGGTCACGGTCGACATCAACGGCGCGCCCGTCCCGGTCGCGTTCTTCGCGGTGGTGTCGATCGGGGTCGTCGGGCTCTACCTGGCCTTCGCCGTCCCGATCTACTACCGCTGGAAGGCCGGCGACTCGTTCACGGTCGGCAGCTGGAATCTGCGCGGACACCACAAGTGGATGGCACCCATCGCGCTGATCGAGATCATCGTCACCTCGATCATCGCGATGTTCCCGACGTCGCTGGGCGGTATGCCGTGGGATCCGAGTTTCGCGTGGAAGTACGTCAACTACACCCCGCTGCTGGTGGGTGGCGTGCTGATCCTGCTCTAGATCTACTGGCACGTTTCGGTGAAGAACTGGTTCACCGGGCCGATCAAGCAGGTCGACGAAACAGGCGAAGCGCTGGAAGGCGTTTCGTAGCGACCGCACTCAAGGTCACCTCGCCGCGGCGTTTCCGCATCGCCGCAGCGGGGTAATGTCCCTCAGGTGTGCGGAGCCGCCGGTGAGGTGCGTCTCGACGGCCAAACGCCTGACGTACGGGCCGTCTCGGCCATGGCGGAGGCGATGGCGCCCCGGGGCCCGGATGGCGCGGGTGTGTGGTCGCAGGGCCGGGTCGCGCTCGGCCACCGGCGTCTGAAGATCATCGACCTGTCCGAGGCGGGCGCGCAGCCGATGGTCGATTCGGAGCTGGGGCTGGCCGTCTGCTGGAACGGCTGCATCTACAACTACCAGGATCTGCGCCGCGAGCTGGCCGGCCACGGGTACCGGTTCTTCTCGCACAGCGACACCGAGGTCCTGCTCAAGGCCTACCACCACTGGGGCGACCGCTTCGTCGACCACCTCAAGGGCATGTTCGCGTTCGCGCATCGTCGAACGGGACAGCGGCCGGGTGCTGCTCGGCCGCGACCGGTTGGGCATCAAACCGCTGTATGTCGACCGAGGACGCGCACCGGATCCGGTTCGCGTCGTCCCTGCCCGCACTGCTGGCCGGCGGCGGCGTCGACACCCGCATCGACCCCGTCGCCCTGCACCACTACCTGTCCTTCCACTCCGTGGTGCCGCCGCCGCGCACGATTCTGCGCGGGCGTGACGCAAGCTGCCGCCGGCATCGCTCATGGCGATCGAGCCCGACGGGCGCCGTACCACCACCACGTATTGGGAACCCGACTTCACCCGGCGCGAGGAGCGCGCCGATTGGTCCGAGCGTGACTGGGAGGACGCGGTGCTCGCGTCGTTGCGCGTCGCCGTGCGAGCGCCGCCTGGTGGCCGACGTGCCCGTCGGGTGCCTGCTGTCGGGTGGCCTCGACTCCAGCCTGATCGTCGGGTCTGCTCGCCGAGGCGGGCCAGCACGGTCTGGCGACGTTCTCGCATCGGCTTCGAGTCGGTCGGCGGCGTCGAGGGCGACGAGTTCCGCTACTCCGACATCATCGCCGAGCGTTTCGGCACCGACCACCACCAGATCCGCATCGGCACCGACCGCATGCTGCCCGCGCTCGACGGTGCGATCGGCGCGATGAGCGAGCCGATGGTCAGCCATGACTGCGTCGCCTTCTACCTGCTCAGCCAGGAAGTGGCCAAGCACGTCAAGGTCGTGCAGTCCGGGCAGGGCGCCGACGAGGTGTTCGCCGGCTACCACTGGTATCCGCCGATGGGCGAGCCCGGCGCCGCCTCCCTCGAAGGCTCGGTGGCCAGCTATCGAAAGCCTTCTTCGACCGCGACCAGTCGGCCTACGAAGGCGCTCGTCTCCCCCGCGCTGGCCACCGCCGACGACCCAAGCGGACGGTTCGTGACCGAGCACTTCGCCAACGCAGGCGCCGCGACCGGTGTCGACCGTGCGCTGCGGCTCGACACGACCGTGATGCTGGTGGACGACCCGGTCAAGCGCGTCGACAACATGACGATGGCGTGGGGCCTCGAGGGCCGGGTGCCGTTCCTCGACCACGAGCTGGTCGAGTTGGCCGCCACCTGCCCGCCCGAACTCAAGACCGCGCACGAGGGCAAGGGCGTGCTCAAGGAGGCCGCGCGCCGGGTGATTCCCGCCGACGTCATCGACCGCCCCAAGGGCTACTTCCCGGTGCCTGCGCTGACCCATCTGGAAGGCCCGTACCTCGACCTCGTCCGTGACGCGCTGTACGCGCCTGCCGCCAAGGAGCGCGGCCTGTTCCGGCCCGAGGCGGTCGACCGGCTGCTCGCCGACCCCAACGGTCGGCTCACCCCGCTGCGCGGCAACGAGCTCTGGCAGATCGCCCTGCTGGAACTGTGGTTGCAGCGCCACGGCATCGCCGGGGCCGCCGCATGACCACCGGAGCCGGTCGGCCTGCCACATCCAAATCCGTCGATCCTGATGAGGATCATCCCGAAGGCATCACGCTGAGCCTGCACGACGCGTCGCCGCAGCACATGGTCGACGCCATGGCCGACGATGTGGTCCTCGAAATGGGTTGGGGCCGACTCATTTTCGGGCAGACCTTTGCCGATCCAGCAGAAGCTGGCCGAGGTGCTGCGGCAAGAGGGGCCGGGCCGGCGCGACATCTGCATATACGCCCGCGAACCCCACGTGCTGGTCGCGCGGGCGCCCGCCGAGCTGTTCATCGACCCCAGTCACACCTACCGGCTGAGGTTCTCCGACGCAGAGCCGGACGCCTCGCCGACCGGCTTCACGGTGCGCACACTGCAAAGCCCCGAGGACGCCGACGCGATGAACCGGGTGTACGTGCGCTGCGGGATGGTGCCTGCCCCCGTCGACGTCATCTGGGACAACCATCTTCACCGCGACCCGATCCACTACCTCGTCGCGGTCCGAGACGACGACGGCTCCGTCGTGGGGACCGTGACCGGCGTGGACCACGAGCTGTTGTTCTCCGACCCGGAGGACGGCTCGAGCCTGTGGACCCTTGCCGTCGACCCGGCGTCGAGCCTGCCCGGCGTCGGTGCGGCGTTGACCCGCGCGCTCGCCTCGATCTATCGGGACCGCGGCCGGGCCTACATGGATTTATCGGTGGCTCACGACAACGCCGCCGCGATCGCGCTGTACGAGAAGCTGGGGTTCGCCCGGGTGCCGGTGATGGCGGTCAAACGCAAGAACGCGATCAACGAACCGCTGTTCACTCACCCGCCGGAGACCGTCGACGACCTCAACCCGTATGCGCGCATCATCGCCGACGAAGCCATGCGCCGCGGGATCTGGGTGGAGGTGCTCGACGCCGAGTCGGGCGAGATGCGGCTGTCACATGGCGGGCGCAGCGTCGTCACCCGAGAGTCCTTGTCCGAGTACACATCCGCGGTGGCGATGAGCCGCTGCGACGACAAACGATTGACCCGTCGCATCGTCGCCGAGGCCGGAATCGTCGTCGCCAAAGGGCGGCTGGCCACCTTCGACGAGGAGGACTACGCGTTCCTCGACGAGGTCGGCGACGTGGTGGTCAAGCCGACCCGCGGCGAGCAGGGCAAGGGCATCACGGTCGGTGTCGACAACCCCGCGGAACTGGACGCGGCGCTGGCCAGGGCCCGCGAGCAACATCCCGAGGTGCTCATCGAGCAACGCGCGGCGGGCGACGATCTCCGGCTGGTCGTGATCGACCACAAGGTGGTGGCCGCCGCGCTGCGAAGGCCCGCGGAGGTCGTCGGCACCGGGCATCACACCGTGCGCGAGCTGATCGACGCCCAGAGTCGGCGCCGCGCGGCGGCGACCGGAGGTGAATCCCGGATTCCGATCGATGACGTCACCGTAGCCGCCGTCACCGACGCCGGCTGGTCGTTCGACGACACGCTGCCGGAGGGCACCCGGTTGCGCGTGCGCCGCACCGCGAACCTGCATCAGGGCGGCACCATCCATGACGTCACCGCCGAGGTGAACCCGGAGTTGTGCTCGGTGGCGGTGACGGCTGCCGACGCGATCGGCATCCCGGTGACGGGTATCGACCTTCTCGTTCCGGACGTGGCGGAAACCGAATACGTGTTCATCGAGGCCAATGAGCGCCCGGGTCTGGCCAACCACGAGCCACAGCCCACCGCACAGGCTTTCGTCGACTTCCTGTTCCCGGGAAGCCCCGGCCTGCCGCAGGCGTGGACGCCGGACCAGCCGCCGCAGTAGGCCCTACCAGTTGCTGGTGCGCAACACGATCTCGGCGGCCAGTTGCGCGGTGGACTCCTGCGCGTTGCGGCGGCCGAGCAGGTCGACCAGCCGGAAGTCGCCGTATACGTAGCGCTGGCTGGCCTTGGCGACCGCCCGCGCGGCCGGCGTGCTGACCAGCGCGGTGGTGTTCATCTCCACTGGCGGGCAGTGCTCGTCGCGGATCACCCCGGTGAGGTCGGCGACGCGCGGATGGCCGCGGTCGATCACCACCAGCCCGATGAACCGGTCCAGCCGCGTCGCGGCCAGCTCCCACGCCAGCTCACCGCCGATGCGGTCGCCGACCAGCAACGCCCAGCGCACATCGAGCGCGTCGAGGATGCCGACCACCGATTTGGCGGTCAGCCGCGGATCGGGGCCGATCACGATGGTTCGCAGCGACGCAGTGTGCAGCCGCTGGCACACCGCGTCATACGCGGACGGCGCGTGATGCGCGGCGCCGAGCACCACCACGACGGATCCCTTGTCCGGGCCCGCCACGTCGACCGGCACGGGAAAGCCGTCGACGGTGACCATGGTGGAAGGCATTTGGTCACGCTACAGTGGCAAGCCGTGTTGGCGGGCGAGTTTTCCCGGTCTAACGCGTTCGTCATGCCAGCTGAGCTCGGTCGGACTGCTTGACGACGATGTCCAGAAACGTCTGCGGCAGCGCGGCTTTGACGGCGATGGACGTGCGGTCGTCGCTCATGGTTTCAGGCTAGCGTCGTGGCGAGCCAGGGCCGTGTCGGTGGGCCATGTTCCAGCAGCCCGACCACCGCGTCGATGTCGAGATGCGCGGTCAGCAGGTCGGCCATCAGATCAAGCTGCGCGTCACGGCGCCCCGCCACGTCGACGTCGTCGGCCACCACGAACCCGGATCTGCCGACGGCGACGGCCGCGTCCGCGAGCCACCGCCGGCGCAGCTCGTCGTTGTCGAGCAGCCCGTGCCAGTGCGTGCCGTACACGTTGGCGCGCCGGATTCCCACTGGGATGCCGAAGCCCAGCCAGTCGTCCTCGCCGCTGCGCGCGACCCGGCCATGGTGGATCTCGTAGCCGTGCAGCGGCGTCTCGCGGTGGCGCAGGGTCTTCTCCAGCGCGAAGGCGATGTCGGCGTCGAGCAGACCGAGGCCCTCGACGACGCCCGCCATGGATTCCACCGGGTCGTCGATGCGCCGGCAGAGCATCTGGAAGCCGCCGCAGATGCCCAGCACCGGCTTGCCCTGCCCGGCGTGCGCGGTGATGCCGTCGGCGAGGCCGCGCTCCCGCAGCCAGGCCAGGTCGGGCACCGTCGCCTTGCTGCCGGGGATCACCACCACGTCGGCGTCGGCGAGGTCGGCGGGATCGGTCACCCAGCGCACCACCACGCCGGGCTCGCACGCCAGCGCCTCGACGTCGGTGGAGTTCGAGATGCGCGGCAGCCGGATCGCGGCCACCCGCAGCCATTCCGGGCCGCGCGGCGGCTGCGGGTCCCCCACGACGCGGTGGGCCAGCACCGACACCGAATCCTCGGTGTCGAGCCACAGCCCGTCGGTGTAGGGGATGACGCCGTAGGTGGGCCGGCCGGTCAGCTCGCGCAGCTGCTCGAGCCCGGGAGCCAGCAGGCCGGGATCACCGCGGAACTTGTTGACCACGAACCCGGAGATGTGTCGTTGGTCGTCGGGCTCGAGAACCGCGACCGTGCCGTACAAGTGGGCCAGCAGCCCGCCGCGGTCGATGTCGCCGACGAGGATGACGGGCAGGTTCGCCGCACGGGCCAGTCCCATGTTCGCCAGATCGGTTGCCCGCAGGTTGATCTCGGCGGGCGATCCTGCGCCTTCACAGATCACCGCGTCGAATTCGCTTCGCAGCGACTGCAGTTCGTCGGTCACGACGGCGGCGAGCCGGTCCCGGTGGGTGATGTAGTCGGCGGCCGTCACGGTGTCCACCACCTGACCGCGCAGCACCAGCTGTGAGCTGCGGTCGCTGCCGGGCTTGAGCAGGATGGGGTTGAACCGGATGCTGGGCGCCAGTCCCGCGGCACGGGCCTGCATGGCCTGCGCCCGGCCGATCTCCCCGCCTTCGATGGTGACCGCCGAATTGTTGGACATGTTCTGCGCCTTGAACGGCGCGACGCGAATGCCCTTGCGGGCCAACAGCCGGCACAGCCCGGCGACGACCATCGACTTCCCGGCGTCCGACGTCGTGCCCGCGACCAGCAGCGCGCCGCTCACGTTTGCCAAGCCGAGCGGTGGCAGCCTCACAGCTGGGTCAGGATATCGGCGCCGTCGTCGGTGACCACCAGCGTGTGCTCGAACTGCGCGGTCCACTTCTTGTCCTTGGTGGCGACGGTCCAGCCGTCGTCCCAGATCTCGTAGTCCAGCGCGCCGAGGTTGATCATCGGCTCGATGGTGAACGTCATGCCCGGCTCCAGCACGGTGTCCACGGCGGGCTGGTCGTAGTGCAGCACCACTAACCCGTTGTGGAAGGTGGTGCCGATGCCGTGCCCGGTGAAGTCGCGAACGACGTTGTAGCCGAACCGGTTTGCATACGACTCGATGACCCGGCCGATGATCGACAGGGCACGCCCCGGTTTGACGGCCTTGATCGCGCGCATGGTGGCCTCGTGGGTGCGCTCGACGAGCAGGCGGTGCTCCTCCGAGACGTCTCCGGCCAAGAAGGTGGCGTTGGTGTCGCCGTGCACGCCGTCGATGTAGGCGGTGACGTCGATGTTGACGATGTCGCCGTCCTCGATCACCGTATCGTCAGGGATGCCGTGGCAGATGATCTCGTTCAGCGACGTGCAGCACGACTTCGGGAAGCCCTTGTAGCCCAGCGTCGACGGGTAGGCGCCGTGGTCGACCATGTACTCGTGGGCGATGCGGTCCAGCTCATCGGTCGTCACACCGGGGGCGACGGCCTTGCCGGCCTCGGCCAGCGCGCCCGCCGCGATGCGGCCGGCGACCCGCATCTTCTCGATCACCTCGGGCGTCTGCACCCACGGCTCGCTGCCCTCGTTGACGGTCGACTTCCACGCGTACTCCGGAGGCGCGATCGAGCGGGGCACCGGCAGCGTCGCAGAGAGCACCCCGGGGCTCAGGGCGGTGCGAACAGGCATGACGCCAGAATAGTCGGATTCCTTCGCTAGATTCTGGTGCCATGACCATCGATGAGGTTGACGAGGACTTCGCCGCTGGGTTCGCCGAACGGTTCGCCGAGACCTGGAGCACACCGGACCTGGCCAAGCATGAGGCGCTGTGGAGCGATGACATCGTGCTGATCCAACCCATGATGGGCACGCTGCACGGCAAGCAGGCCTGCCGGGAGTCGTTTCAACGGCTGTTCGCCCTGGTGCCCGACCTGCACGCCGACGTGCACCGCGTCGGGCACGGCCGCCACGAGGTGTTCATCGAATTCACGCTGAGCGGAACGTACGGCGGCAAGCCGATCTCGTGGGACGCGGTCGACCGATTCACGTTCATCAATGGCCTGATCGGCGAGCGGGTTTCGTACTTCGACTCAGCACCGCTGATGGTCAAGCTGGTCGGCCGCCCGGCCGGCTGGGAGCGGCTGGTGCGCATCGGCTCGCAGCTCTTCAAACGCTGATCAGCCGACGCGCACGGACGACACCGCCGTCCGATCGGGCGCCAAAACACTCAAGTAGCGCGGCCGAACCGCCACGATCGGCGGGGGCCGCGAACCGACACGGACCCGCACACCACCTTGCCGGTCAGGATCACGTGCGGGCTGCCCTCCGCGGGTGCGTCCTTGCGGTGGTCATGCGCGCTGCCGACGATGACCTCGACGTCGTCGATCGAGGCGCTCGCGCCGTCGGGCAGCCGGATGTCCAGCCCGCCGAACTTCATGTCGAGTTCCACGACGACCATCGGACCTGCGAAGCGCGCCCGCGTCAGGTCCAGCTCCACCGAACCCATCCGCCGGCGCAGGGCAAGCCGTGTCGGGACGATCCACTCCCCTTGGCGCTTGAGTGAGCCGAGTACCCCGCGCAGCTCCACCCGATCGGCCGCGGAGGTCACGATCGCCCCAGGTCCGGGCAGGTCGAAGACGAGCGCGTCGAGGTCGGTCCTGAGCCGGGCCTGCGACACCAGCGCCGATCGTTCCTCGAACTCGTCGATGTCGATCAGCCCGAGTGCGACGGCGTTGTGCAGCCGGCGCAGCGTGCCGTTGCGGTCCGCGTCGGAGATGCGCATCGCGGATTCATGGTTGATACCTGTCATAGCCCTCTGCGGACAGGCTACTCAAGGGGGATGGCCTCGGCGGTCGCGTGCCGGCTCCGGCGCCGCCGGCGACGGGTGTGCAGGTTATTCAGGCCAGGTAGTCCGGCGGCAGCTGCGCGAGCATGCCCTTGAGCATCCGCACCGCGTACTCCGAGCTGCCGCCCCCGACGATCAGCGCGGCGAATGCCATGTCGCCGCGGTATCCGGCGAACCACGCGTGCGATCCGCCGTTGAATTCGGCCTCACCGGTCTTGCCGCGCACGTCGCCCGAACCGTCGAGGTCCTTGGCGGTGCCGCTGGTGACCACCAGCCGCATCATCGGCCGCAGGGCGTCGAGCATTTTCGGCGTGATCGGCGTGCGGTCTCCGTTGATCACCGTCTGGCGGCCCTCAATCAGTTGCGGCACAGGCGTTTTCCCCGCCGCAACGGTGGCAGCCGCCAGCGCCATCCCGAAGGGACTCACCAGCACCTTGCCCTGACCGAAGCCGTCCTCGGTGCGCTCGGCCAGGTTCACCGTGGGCGGCACCGAGCCGGACACGGTGTTGATCCCCTCGATCTGGTAGTCAGGCCCGATGCCGTACTGCGCGGCGGCCATCGTCAGGCTGCGCGGCGCCATCCTGCTGGCGAGTTCGGCGAAGGTGGTGTTGCACGAATTGGCGAACGCCCGCGACATCGGCACTGTGCCGAGATCAAACCCGCCGTAGTTCGGGATCGTGCGCTGGCCGATGTCGATGGTGCCGGGGCAGGCGAGCAGCGTGTTCGGCGTGGCCATATCGCGGTCGATGGCCGCGCCCGCGGTGATGATCTTGAACGTCGACCCGGGCGGATAGAGGCCGGTGGTGGCGATCGGTCCCTCGCTGTCGGCGGCGGCGTTCTGCGCGACGGCCAGGATCTCACCCGTCGACGGCTTGATCACCACGATCATCGCCTTCTTGCCGGTGGTGTTGACCGCGCCCTGCGCCGCGTTCTGCACGGCCCGGTCGAGGCTGATGGTCACCGACGGCGCCGGGGCGCCCGGCACCTCGTTGAGCACGTCGACGTCGACACCGTTCTGGTTGACGGTGACCACGCGCCACCCCGCCTGCCCGTCGAGTTCGTCGACGACCGCGTTCTTGACCTGGTTGACGATCTCGGGTGCGAACGAATCGTCGGTGGGCAGCAGCTCGGCCTGCGGCGTGATCACCACACCGGGCAGGGCCCCGATCGCCCCCGCCACCCGATCGTGATCGGACTGGCGCAGCGTGATCAGGGTCAGCGGGTCATTCGACGAGCTGGCCTGCTCGGCGAGCCGCTGCGGGTCCAACGTGTTGTCGAACGGCCGCAGCGCGTCAACCACCGCCTGGGCGGTCGGCATCAACGCGCTGCCTGCCGACTTCGCGTCCAGCGCGTAGTGGTACAGATAGCCGGGCACCAGCACGTCGGTGCCGCCGCCCTCGTTGACCGACGCCCGCCGCGGCGGGTCGGCACGCAGCGCGAAGGTCTGGTGCTCGCCGAGCCGCGGATGCAACCCCGTGGCGCTCCACCGGACCTCCCACCGGCCCTCGTCGCGGAGCATGTTCAGTTGCCCGTCGTAGGTCCATGTCCGGTTCTTCGGCAGGTGCCAGGTGTAGCGGTAAGTGACGCTGCCGGTGTCCTCGGCGTACTTCGAGCCCAGGATCTGCGTGTCGAGGCGGGTGGCCTGCAGACCGGCCCACGCCGCGTTGAGGGCGGCCCTGGCGTCGTCGGGCTTGTCGCTGAGCGCGGCGGCGGCCGCGGTGTCACCGGTGCTCAGCGCGGCGAAGAACTTCTCGGCGGTCGGTTCGGGACCGTTCGGTTTCGGCGTGCACGCATTGAGCGTCGACACCACCGCAGCGACCGTCAGCAGACCGGCCGCACGTGATGCTATTGAGAGCCATGTTGCCATTGAGGCTCATGTTAAGAAACCCGGTCGCGAATTCCGCGGAGGCGCACCGAGATCGAACCGTGACCGTTGAGGCGCTGCAGAACGTCGATTTCGGCGAATGCCGCTCAGGCCCCGGCGGCGGGGGCGCGCACCACCAGCGGCACCGCCGGGAAGTACGCGGCCATCTCGGTACGGGACTTCCGCAACGTGGCGGTGCCGTAGCCCCGCTTGCGGTAGTCGGGGTGAATCCAAATCCGGACATTGACCTCGCCGCCGGCCAACTCACCGAACACCATGCCGATCTTTTCCGATCCGTCGATGGCCACCAGCCACGCCGCCTCTTCGGCGTCGACTCGGCCTGACGGCAGCGCGAATCTCGTCGTCGAGGTCACCGGCGGGCGCCCCCGAGCCGTCCCCTGCCGCACGCACATCGTCGGTGCGTGCGGCGAAGATGTCGCGGTCCTTGCCGGCCGCGAACGGCCGCAGCACCAGATTGTGCCCCGTGCTCGCCGGCTTCTCTCCCATGGTGAAGCTCAGCTGGGTGTTCAGATCCTCGAGTTCTTCGGCGATCCTGCGCCGCGACACCTTGGTGAGCCGGTCGAAGGACAACCGCAGCACCGCTTCGGCAGCGTACCAGCGACGTGCCGAGCGTCGCGGCGATCGACTCGACGGCGGCGTCGTAATCCTCGGCTTCCACGATGACATCGAGGATCTCGTGCCGCCGCTCGAGCGCGCGGACGAGCGTGTCGGCGATTTCGCGCCGTGCGACTCTGCGGTCAACGTCGGTCATGACCGCAAGACTAGCCACCGTCGCTACCGTGCAAGTGGCGACTACCAAAACCCGATATCGCGACGGCCTGGAATGCTCCGAATCCGCTGGCGGAGCTAATCGAGCAACACCGTCGCGAACGTACCGACCTGGCTGAAACCGTTCCGCGCGTAGGTGGCACGGGCGACGGTGTTGAAGTCGTTGACGTAAAGGCTCGCGATGCGGCCGCTGCGCACCACCGCCGACGCCAGCGTCGCGGTACCGGCGGTGCCAAGGCCGCGTCCGCGCCAATCGGGATGCACCCACACGCCCTGGATCTGCCCGACCGCCGGCGACTGCGATCCGACCTCGGCCTTGAAGACCACCTGGCCGCGCTCAAAGCGCGCCCACGCCCGGCCCGCGGCAATCAGCCCGGCGACCCGCCGCCGGTAGCCGCGCCCGCCGTCGCCGACTCGCGGATCGATGCCGACCTCGCCGATGAACATGTCGATGGCCGCCACCAGGTACGCGTCGAGTTCGTCGACGCGTACCGGGCGAACGGCCGGGTCGATCGGGCATTGCGGCGCCGTGCTCAACGCCATCAGCGGCTGATGCTCGCGCACATCGCGCGCCGGGCCCCAGGTGTGCTCGAGGCGCCGCCACATCGGCATCACGAATTCGGCCCGGCCCACCAACGACGAGCAGCGCCGCGCGGTGCTCATCGCCTTGTCCGCGAACGCGGTTCAGATCGGTGAGGTCGCCGCGCAACGGAATAAGGTTCGCGCCTGCGTAGCACAGCGATTCGCTGGCCCGCCGCCGCGTCCACAGCTCACCGCCGATCGCCGACGGCTCGATGCCGTGCTCGGCGACCCGCGAAGCCACCATGCAGGAACCGACGGGATCCTCGTCGAGCACCCGGCGAACCGCCGCGGCGTCACGTACCACCGATACCCGTCGCTCGTCGGCGAGGCGAAAAAGCGGCGGAGCCGACATGGAGACTCTTTCTAACCGATCCCGGGCGGTGGGTGACCCCGCTCACAGGGTCATGTCTTAGCTTACGGTCACAACCGGCGAACCGCTGGCAGATGATTCGTCGCCGCGCTCTTCGGCGATTCGCATGGCCTCTTCGATCAGAGTCTCGACGATCTGCGCCTCCGGCACGGTCTTGATGACCTCACCCTTGACGAAGATCTGGCCCTTGCCGTTTCCGGACGCGACACCGAGGTCGGCCTCGCGCGCCTCACCGGGACCGTTCACCACACAACCCATCACCGCGACGCGCAGCGGGAAGTCGAGCCCGTCCAGGCCGGCGGTGACCGCGTTGGCCAGCGTGTACACGTCCACCTGGGCGCGGCCGCACGACGGGCAGGACACGATCTCGAGTCCACGCGGCCGCAGGTTCAGCGACTCAAGGATCTGGTTGCCGACCTTGACCTCTTCGATCGGCGGCGCCGACAGCGAGACGCGGATGGTGTCGCCGATCCCCCGCGACAGCAAGGCACCGAAGGCAACGGCGGACTTGATGGTGCCCTGGAATGCGGGGCCGGCCTCGGTGACGCCGAGGTGCAGCGGGTAATCGCACTGCGCCGCCAGCTGCTCGTAGGCGGCGACCATGATCACCGGGTCGTTGTGCTTGACGCTGATCTTGATGTCGCCGAAGCCGTGTTCCTCGAACAGCGACGCCTCCCACAGCGCACTCTCCACCAGTGCCTCCGGGGTGGCCTTGCCGTACTTGGTCATGAACCGCTTGTCGAGCGATCCGGCGTTGACGCCGATCCGGATCGGGATGCCCGCCGCACCGGCAGCCTTGGCCACCTCACCGACCCGGCCATCGAATTCCTTGATGTTGCCGGGGTTTACCCGCACCGCGGCGCAGCCGGCGTCGATCGCGGCGAAGATGTACTTGGGCTGGAAATGGATGTCGGCGATCACGGGGATCTGGCTGTGCTTGGCGATCTCGGGCAGCGCGTCGGCGTCCTCCTGGCGCGGGCACGCCACCCGGACGATGTCGCAGCCGGTCGCGGTCAGCTCGGCGATCTGCTGCAGCGTCGCGTTGACGTCATGCGTCTTGGTGGTCGTCATCGATTGCACGGCGACGGGATAGTCGCTGCCGATGCCGACGCCGCCGACCATGAGCTGGCGGGTCTTGCGCCGCGGGGCGAGTGTGGGCGCCGGGGGTGCCGGCATACCCAGCCCGATTGTGGGGCCGGTGGCCATCGGTGTCTCCTATTGGAACGGTCTGATCGGGTTGACGAAGTCAGCGGTCACCGTAAGCGCCATATAGCCGATCACCACGACCAAGATGACGTAGGTGGCCGGCATCAGCCTGAGGTAGTTCACCGGCGCCGCGGCCACCATTCCCCGCGCCTTCCGAATCATATTGCGAATCTTCTCGAACAACGCAATCGCGATGTGGCCGCCGTCGAACGGCAGCAGCGGTAGCAGGTTGATCGCGCCGAGCACGAAGTTCAGCTGGGCCAGGAAGAACCAGAACGCCATGAAATACCCGTGCTCGAACGCGTCGCCGCCGATGATCGACGCCCCGACGACGCTGATCGGTGTCTCCGGATCGCGAACGCCGCCGCCGATGGAATGCACCAGCGCGCCGACCTTGGTGGGGATCTTCGCTATCGACTTGCCCAGTTCGACGGCGAGGTCACCGGTGAACGCAACGGTGCCCGGTATCGCGGTCAACGGGTTGTACTGCGCGTATTTCACCGGCCCGAACTCGGCGGCGGCGATACCGATCGCGCCGACGGTGGCCGGGGCCTTGGCCTTGCTCGGAGGTCCAGCGCTGGGTCTGGGTGACGTCGACCATGGTGGCGATCCGGGATCCGTCGCGTTCGACGACGAACTGCGTCGGCCCGCTGCAGCTTGCGCACCGCGGCGACCATCTCGTCGGGGTTGTGCACGTCGGTGTCGCCGACCTTGACGATGACGTCGCCCGGCCGGATACCCGCAGCCGCCGCGGGACCTGCCCCCGTGCACTTGCCGAACTGGCCCTTGCTCAGTTCCGGTGCGACGCAAGAGGTTTCGCTGACATAGGCGGCGGCCTGCGGATGCAGGTTCGGAAGTCCCCAGGCCAGCGCCATCCCGTAGATCAGCACAAGACCGATGACGAAGTTCATCGCAGGCCCGGCGAACAGCACCGCCGCCCGCTTCCAGGTTTTCTGCCGGTACATCGCGTACCGCTCGTCCTCGGGCGCGATCTCGTCGATCGCGGTCATGCCTGCGATGTCACAGAAGCCGCCCAGCGGGACCGCCTTGACGCCGTACTCGGTGTAGCCGAGCTGGTTCGGCCGACGGGTCGACCACAAGGTGGGGCCGAAGCCGACGAAGTAGCGGCGCACCTTCATCCCGGTCGCCCGCGCCGCCCACATGTGGCCGCATTCGTGCAGCGCCACCGACACCAGGATGCAGAGCGCGAACAGCGCGACGCCGATGATCCACATCATTTGGTGGTGACGACCTCCCGGGATACTGCGCCCTTTGCCCGGTCGCGGGCCCAGCGTTGCGCATCGAGTACGTCTTCCACGGTAGCGGGTTCGGCGGCCCACTGGTCGGCAGCGCGCACGACCTCGGCAATCGTTCGCACGATGGCCGGGAACCGGAGCCGGCCTGCCAGGAAGGCCGCCGCGGCCTCTTCGTTGGCCGCGTTGTAGACCGCGGTCAGGCAGCCGCCCTTCCGGCCCGCCTCGCGCGCCAGCTCCACCGCCGGGAACACCGCGGCGTCCAGTGGCTCGAATTCCCATGCCGAGGCGGTCGAGAAGTCGCTAGGCCAGGGCCGCTTGGCGGACCCGGGACGGCCACCCCAGCGCCAGCGCGATGGGAAGCTTCATGTCCGGCGGGCTGGCCTGGGCCAGGGTCGAGCCGTCGGTGAAGGTGACCATCGAGTGCACGATCGACTGCGGGTGGACGACGACCTCGATGCGGTCGTAGGGGATGCCGAACAGCAGATGCGTTTCGATCAGCTCAAGACCCTTGTTGACCAGCGACGCCGAGTTCAGCGTGTTCATCGGGCCCATTGACCAGGTGGGATGCGCACCGGCCTGCGCCGGTGTGACGTCCTCGAGCCGCTCGGCAGGCCAGCCGCGGAACGGCCCGCCCGACGCCGTCAGCACGATCTTGGCCACCTCGTCCGGAGTGCCGCCACGCAGGCATTGCGCCATCGCGGAGTGCTCGGAGTCGACGGGCACGATCTGGCCCGGCTTGGCGGCCTTGAGCACCAGCGGGCCGCCCGCGACCAGCGATTCCTTGTTCGCGAGGGCGAGCCGGGCGCCGGTCGCGAGCGCCGCCAGCGTGGGTTTCAGCCCCAGCGCGCCGACCAGGGCGTTGAGCACCACGTCGGCCTCGGTGTTCTCCACGAGCCGGGTGACGGCGTCCGCTCCGGCGTAGGTGACCTCGCCGACCTGCGCTGCCGCGGCGTCGTCGGCGACGGCGATATTCGTCACGCCGGTCTGGGCGCGCTGTTGGGCCAGCAGGCCCGGATTGCCGCCGCCTGCCGCCAGCCCCACGACCTCGAAGCGGTCCGGGTTGGCGGCGATGACCTCCAGCGCCTGGGTGCCGATCGAGCCGGTGCTGCCGAGTATCAGCACGCGCAGCCTTTCGCTCACCGACCCATTGTGCGCCGTCGCGGCCTGCCTTCGGAAAGTGACGCAACTGTGACGCCTGCGATCGGAGTCCATCCGTGTCCGCGCTCATCGCGAATCCCCCGCGTGAGTTCACGAATCCCCGCGCGAGCTCAGAGGTCGTGCGGTGGGGTCAGGACGCCACGGCCCGGCCTATCCGGTCGACACGGTCCTGATGCCGCCCGCCAACTAGGTCGCCTCTCCGTGACCCGGGCCCAGCCCCCGGTATGAAGGAATGGACATGTTCACACTCGTTCTCATCGGCTTTCTGGGTGGGTTGATCACCGGAATCTCGCCGTGCATCCTTCCCGTGCTGCCGGTGATCTTCTTCTCCGGCGCACAGAACGCTCGCGCCGAGTCCGCCAACGCCACGCAGCGCCAGCGCCAACGCCGCCGCCGACGGCGCAGTCTCGACCGAGGTCAAGACCAAGCCGCACGCTTTCCGAGACCCTGCGGCCGTACCGGGTCATCGCCGGGCTGGTGCTGAGCTTTTCCCTCGTCACCCTCGTCGGGCACCGCGCTGCTCTCGCTGCTGCATCTGCCGCAGGACGCCCTTCGCTGGGCCGGACTGATCGCGTTGACGGTCATCGGCCTCGGCCTGATCTTCCCGCGTTTCGAGGAGATCATCGAGAAGCCGTTCAGCCTCATTCCGCAGTGGCAGGCGCGCCAGGGCAGGAGCGGGTTCGGGCTCGGGCTGGCCGTTGGAGTGCTCTACGTGCCATGCGCCGGTCCTGTGCTGGCCGCCATCGTCGTCGCGGGCGCCACCGGGAACGTCGGGCTGCCGACGATCGTGCTGACTCTGGCATTCGCGGTCGGCGCGGCGCTGCCGCTGCTCGTCTTCGCGCTCGCCGGGCGCCGGATCGCCGAGCGCGTCGGCGCTTTCCGTCGCCATCAGCGCCGGATTCGCCTCATCGGGGGAATCGTGATGCTCGCGTTCGCGGTCGCGTTGGCCTTCAACGTCCCGGCCGCGCTGCAGCGGGCCATTCCCGACTACACCAGCGGCCTTCAGGACAAGGTCGCCGCCTCCAGCGACCAGTCCAGAACAAACTGAACCTCGGCGGCCTCGTCAACGAGCAGAACGCGCAACTGTCCAACTGCACCAACGGCGCCCCGGTGCTCGAGGACTGCGGAACCGCACCCGACCTCAAGGGCATCACCGGCTGGCTCAACACCCCGGGCGGTGCGCCGATCGACCTGAAGTCGTTGCGCGGCAAGGTTGTTCTTATCGACTTCTGGGCCTACTCGTGCATCAACTGCCAGCGCGCGATCCCGCACGTCGTCGACTGGTACCGCGCGTACAAGGGCACCGGGTTCGAGGTGATCGGTGTCCACACACCGGAGTACGCGTTCGAGAAGGTGCCGGAGAACGTCGCCAGCGGGGCCAAGGACCTGGGGATCACCTACCCGATCGCGCTCGACCCCAACTACTCGACGTGGACGAACTACCGCAACCGGTACTGGCCGGCCGAATATCTCATCGATGCCAACGGCACCGTTCGTCACGTCCAGTTCGGCGAGGGCGACTACGACGCCACCGAGAACCTGGTCCGGCAATTGCTCACTGCCGCCCACCCCGGGGTTCAGTTGCCTGCCGCCACCGAACGGGCCGACACCACGCCGACGGGCGTCCTCACCCCCGAGACGTATCTCGGCGTGGGCAAGGTCGGCAACTACGGCGGAACCGGAGCCTACGACACGGGCAGCGCGACGTTCGCGTACCCGGATCGATTGCCCGACGACACGTTCGCCTATCGCGGACCGTGGAGTCTGGACTACCAGGGCGCGACATCGGGCAGCGACCGGTCCAGTATCGCGCTGAACTACCACGCCACCAACGTCTACCTTGTCGTCGGCGGCACCGGCACCGTGACGGTGCTGCGGGACGGCCACACCACAACGATTCCCGTCAGCGGGCCGCCCAACATGCGGCAGATCGTGGCAGGAGACAGCGACGGCCCCGGACATGTCGAAGTGCAGTTAAGCCAAGGGCTGCAGGCGTTTTCGTTCACGTACGGTTAGCGGCGGACGGATCGACCGTCGCCTCGATCTTCAGAATCAGATTGTCGCGCACGGTGAGCACCAGCACCGCGAACAGCCGACGTTCGGCGAACGCGAGCAGCACCGGTTCCCCGGCCGGGCCGGTGACCAGCGTGGCGCCGTGGCCCAGGTAGCGCAGCAGGTTCGTTGCGACGTCCTGCGGACCGTGATTGATCTGGGGCGGAAGGGCGAGGTCGCCGAGGATCGTGCCGACGCCCCAGACGGTCGGATCCAACACGGCGGTAAGCGCTTGCAGGTCGCCGTTGGCGCACGCGGTGATGAACCGTTCGGAGACAACCTGATGCTCGGCGTCACTGACGTCGGCGAGCCGCGGCGATGCGCCGGAAAACTTCGCCCGTGCCCGCCGGGCGAGTTGGCGACAGGTGCCCACGGGCCTGCCCACCGTTTCGGCGATCTCCTCGAACGGCAGCTGAAACACGTCGTGAAGCACGAACGCCACCCGTTCACCGGGACTCAGCCGCCGCAGTACCTCCAGCAGCGCCGAGCGCACTTCGTCGTCGAGCGTGACCCGGTCGGCGGGATCGACCTCCCGCGATTGCATGACATCGACAGCGCCCGACTCGTCGGGTTGTTCACGTCGGGCGCGTGCCGACCGCATCTGGTCCAGGCAGAGCCGCCCGGCGACGACCGTCAGCCACGCACGGACGTCGTCGATCTGCGAGGCTGCGCGAAAGCCGAAGGAATGCCTCCTGCGCGACGTCTTCTGCCTCGCCGACGTCGCCGAGCATCTGATACGCGAGGTTCACGAGGTACGGGCGGTGGCTGCGGTACGCCTCTTCGACCGACGGTGAATCGCTCATGCAGTAATGACGGATCGGCGGAGCGAAAAGTTACAGGTCCGCTTGTGTAACTTCTCCCGGCACGGCGTCGTCCTTGCTTCATGCCGCAATTCTCGTCACCGGCGCAACCGGCAACGCCGACGATTAGGACATCGCTTCGGCGGTCGCGCGCTGCACGGCGACGTCACCGGACCCCGTCCGCGCGTGCACGACGAGGGTCTCGTCACCATCCGCCGGACCATCCGACGGTGCCAGCGCATTGCGGACTTCGCCGGATCCCGTCCGCAAATCAAGCTGGGCCGCAGTCCCTTCGGCGATGCCGACGACGACCGCTCCGCTGCTGGTCTGCACGGAAACGCTGCCCTTGACGGCGGTCGCGACGGTGACGTCGCCAGAAGCGGTCTGCGCGTTGACGTTGCCCTGCAGGCGCCTGATCGTCAGCGAGCCGCTCGCCGCACGGAATTTCGCTTCCCCGTCGAGGTCGCCGATCGTGACATCGCCGGAGGCGCTCGCAATCGCGGCCGCTCCCTTGACGACGTCAACGCTCACTTCGCCAGAAGCCGTGTTGGCCCTGATGTTTCCCGCCACCGAGTCCACCGAGAAGTCACCGCTGGCCGACTCGAGCTGGCAATCGGCGTAGCGACCGTCCGCGCGGACCTGCGCCGACGCCACCGACACCTGCAGGCGGGACCCTTGCGGCAGTGCGATATCGACGATCACCGCTCCCCTTCGCGAAAAAGCGAACCCACGATTGCTCGTTACCGCAAGCGTGCCGTTGCTGAACTCGATGCGGGCCTGTTCGGCGGCCTTGACGTCGTGCGGCCGGGACTCGTCACGGGGCCGCACCTCGGCGACGGTGTCGACGCGATCACTTGCCACCAGCCGGACCGATCCGGAAGCGATCTCCACGACCGCGGTAATGGGCTGGGGGGTATCGAAGTTGGGCATTTCGTCTCCTGTCGATGTGTGTTGGTCAGCGGACCCAGCCGCTGTAGGACTTGTCGGATGCACCGCGGGAGCGCCGAGCGGAATTCGAGCCCACCGCGGCCGCGGCCGCCCGGACCAGCCAGGCATTCACGGACAGCCCGTCGGCGCGGGCGGCGGCGTCGACGCTCGGCCGCAGGTTCTCCGGCAGCCGCAGCGTGACGCGCCAGGTGCCGCCGTCATCGTCGGACTCGGGTGCGATCACGGCCGGCGCGTCCGGCGGTTCCTCGACGACGGACGACACCGTGAACTCGGGGTCACGGCCGCGCAGCCGCACGTCGACCGAGCGGGGCGCGAGATCGCGGGTGATCTGCCCGGCCGCCTCGGACAGCGCCTCGAGCAGCACCAGCCGGATCGCCGACTCCAGCGGGGCGGTCAACCGCTCGGCAAGAGCCTCCGCGTCCGGTCCCCCCGCAGCGGCGGCCACGGACAGTTCGTGGCGTACCGCGTCCACGTACGGCTGCAAATCCATGGTGTCATGGTGACATCATGATGGTGTCATCGCAAGTGTCAGTTTGGCGCAGCGCCGTTAGTCGCCGTTGAGCTGCGCGAATAGCCCATGCATGTCCATGAGGAGTTCCTCGATCTCGTGATGGCCGTCCGAAAAACCTTGATTTAACGCTTCGAGGTCGGCCCGCCATTCGTCCAACCCGGTCGGTGCCGAACTGCCGAACTCGACGACGACCCGTGGCGATACCAGCTCGTCGAACGTCGACACGTCCGCTCATCGCCGCACCTTGTCAATGATTTCCTCGGCGAATCGCTCGATGGGTCTGCGGAACCGTTCGACGTCGCCCGACCCCATGCCTTCCATCCCGGCCCACGGACTACACATCACCGCAGTGATTCCGATGTCCTCGGCGCGCTTGAACAGATCGGGAGTCGGTGGTTCGCGAAGCGCCAACAGGATCTGGAACGGCTCGTCGTCACGTCCGTACTCCCGGCGCAGCTCCTTCAGTCTCTGCGCGTACCGGGCCGCATCGTCCCACGCGTATGCGTACCCGACCCAACCGTCGCACAGGCTTGCCGCACGCCGCAGCGCTGCATCGGACTCACCGCCGCACATGATCGGCACCGGCGCGTCCGGATGGGGTTCGATCATCAATTCCGGCACCTGGTAGTACTGCCCGCTCCATGACACCCAGCCGCCGTGCCACAGCGCGCGCAGCGCGGGAATCATCTCGTTGAGTCGCTTGCCGCGGTCGTCGAACGCCTGGCCCATGAGCTCGTATTCCTCGCGCATCCATCCGACGCCGACTGCCAGCGACACCCGCCCTTCCGAGACAACTGATGCGGTCGCGACTTGCTTGGCCACCTCGAGCAACGGGCGCGCCGGGGCGATGTAGACCGCATTGGAGAACCGCAGCCGCTCCGTCACCGCCGCCATCGCCCCGGTGAGCACCCACGAGTCCGGCCACGCGGTCTCCGGCGACCACATCGGCTTGCCGGTCGGCGAATCGGGATACGCCGAGGAGAGCTCACGCGGGTAGATCATGTGATCGGACGTCACGATCCCGTCGTAGCCGGCCTGGTCGAACATCCGCGCCACCGCTACGGCCTCCGTCGTCTTCATGAACGCGGTGCCGGACCAAAACTGCATCCTGCTTCTTTAGCGCGAAATCCGGGCGGCATCAATGCGTAGTCGACCTGTGCCAGAATGTCTGCAGATCTCAGCCCGACCGTGAGGAGCAGCCGTGGCCAGCACCGAGGTGGAACGTCACACCGGCGTCGATGTCGAAGATGTGCCGTCCGCGGAATGGGGCTGGTCGCAGGAGAACCACCGGCTGATCCATATCGGCGGGCTGCTGTCGGCCGGGTTCCTGCTGCTGATGTTGCACGGTAACCACGTCGGCCACGTCGAGGACTGGTTCCTCATCGCCTTCGCCGCGCTCGTCTTCACCGCGGTTGTCCGTGACTGGTGGCTGCGTCGCCGCGGCTGGATCAGGTGACGATCCCCGGATCAGACGGAGTACAGCGGCCGAAATGAACCGCTTCCGATCCGGAAAAGCGTTTCGGTCGGCGTGACCGCATCCGCGGAAAGGTCGGCGGCGACAAGCGCGTGCAGTTTGAATGCCCGGGCGGCCGAGCTCACCCGGTGCTGGACCGGGTCGGCCTGACGACCGAGTTCGGCCGGCCACTGCCTACCCCACACCGTGACGTCGGTCAGACCGCGCTTGAGCGCGTTGACGACGCCGCTGCGAACGCGCGAGTCACTGCCGAGCAGATCGGCGCCGACGGCAAGCGCCCCGCCGGGCGATATCCCTCTCATCACTGAGGACACGTCGCCGTCAAGGCGAGCCGTCGTGGCACCGAGGATGGTCAACGACAGGTGGTCGCAGGGATCGGTGACGTAGACATTGACGTCCCAGCCGGCCCTCGCGCGATCGCACAACCATCCCCCGGCCGACTGCACGACATCGGCGGTGCTGAGGCCGACAACGGTCAGTTGATAGCGCAGGATGGTGGTCGCGCCGGCCTGCGGGCGATCGACCGGGCCCACACCCGCGGCGGTCTTGTCATCGGCGGTAAAGGATCGGGTTGGCATGGGTGTCCTATCCACGATGTCGTCCAACAGCGGGCACTACAAGAGCGTGACATTTTTGCGTTGATCTGTAAAGGTCCGAAGATAGGTGTGACACTTCACGCGGAATCTGTGAGGCTTGGAAGCGAACACATGATCGGAGCCCCGAAATGAGTCTTGTCGCCGGGCGTGGTCCGCTCAGCAAGGATCCCTCCGGCTGGTTCTCATCCCCGTTGCCCGACGATCTCGTCTTCGTCGAGCCGCATCCGCGACGCGTTCGGGCCATCCGCAACGGCCAGACGGTCATCGACACCGAGCGGGCGCTGATGGTGCACCGCCGCGATCACCCACTCAGCTACGCCTTCCCCGCCGACGCCGTCGGTGACCTTCCCTGCGACCCCGAACCGGAAGCGCCGGGATATGTCCACGTGCCGTGGGACGCGGTCGACACCTGGCTCGAGGAGGGCCGCCGGCTCGTCCACTATCCACCGAATCCGTACCACCGCGTCGACTGTCGCCCGACGAACCGTGGGCTGCAGGTCAGCGTCGCCGGTGCCACCATCGTCGACACGGCGGACACGGTGATCGTGTTCGAAACCGCGCTGCCCCCTCGGCTGTACGTCGATGCGTCGGCTGTCCGCACCGACTTGCTGCGGCGCACCGACACCAGCAGCTACTGCAACTACAAGGGCTACGCGACGTACTGGGCGGCGGTGGTCGGCGACACCGTCGTCGACGATGTGGCGTGGAGCTATGAGGACCCGCCGCCCGAATCCCTGCCGATCAAAGGGCATTTCAGCTTCGACTCGGCCCGTGCCGATGTTCTCGCAGAGCTACCCGTGTCCGGGCAAGCGCCGGACTGCGGTTGCGAGGTGTGACGCGAGTCACATTTGGTCGTGACCTCGCACCCTACGGTTCCGTCACCGTAGGTTGCCCCTGGTTACGGTTGCGTACGTTTTCCCTGCTCCGCCACACTTCCTCCAGTTTGCTAGCCGGAGGGAAATGCGTTGGGGCACTACATCACCAATGTCCGTGACATCGAGTTCAACTTGTTCGAGGTGTTGAACCTCGGCGACGTTCTGTCTTCGGGCGGCTACGGCGATCTCGACGTCGACACGGTGCGCACGATCATCGACGAGGTCGCCCGGCTGGCGGAGGGCCCGCTGGCCGAGTCGTTCGCCGCAGCCGACCGCAACCCGCCGGTCTTCGACCCGGATCGTCACACCATCAGCGTGCCCGGCGAATTGGCCAAATCGGTGCAGGCGGTCAAGGACGCCGAATGGTGGCGAATCGGCATCGCCGAGGAGATCGGCGGGGTTCCGGCGCCCGCGCCGCTGATGTGGGCGATCCACGAGATGCTGCTGTCCGCCAACCCGTCGGCCGCCTTCTGGTACGCCCTGGGGCCCGCGATGGCCAATGCACTCTTCGTCGAGGGCAACGAGCAGCAGAAGCGTTGGGCGGCAATGGCCCTGGAGCGCGGCTGGGCCGCAACCATGGTGCTGACCGAACCGGATGCCGGCTCTGATGTCGGCGCGGGCCGCGCCAAGGCCATCGCTCAACCCGACGGAACGTGGCACATCGACGGCGTGAAGCGCTTCATCTCAGGCGGCGATGTCGGCGATACCGCCGAGAACATCTTCCACCTGGTGCTGGCCCGACCCGAACAGGCGGGGCCCGGCACCAAGGGCCTGAGCCTGTTCTACGTGCCGAAGTACCTTTTCGACCCCGACACGCTGGAACTCGGCCCCCGTAACGGCGTTTTCGCAACCGGGCTGGAACACAAGATGGGCCTGAAATCCTCCCCCACATGCGAATTGACGTTCGGCGCGCACGGCATCCCGGCCGTGGGGTATCTGGTGGGCGACGTCCACAACGGCATCGCCCAGATGTTCACCGTCATCGAGAACGCGCGGATGACGATCGGCGTCAAGGCCGCCGGCACCTTGTCCACCGGCTACCTCAACGCGTTGGCGTTCGCGAAAGAACGGCCACAGGGCGCTGATCTGACCCAGATGACCGATAAGACCGCGCCGCGGGTGACGATCATCCACCACCCGGATGTCCGACGCAGCCTGATGACACAAAAGGCGTACGCCGAGGGTCTGCGCGCACTGTATATGTACGCCGCTGCGCACCAGAACGACGATGTTGCTCAACAGGTTTCGGGTGCGAGCCCTCAGATGGCGCACCGCGTGGACGATCTGCTGCTGCCGCTCGTCAAGGGAGTCGGCTCCGAACGCGCCTACGAACTCCTGACCGAGTCGTCTGCAGACCTTCGGCGGTTCGGGCTTTCTGCAGGACTACCCGGTCGAGCAGTACATCCGCGACGCCAAGATCGACTCGCTGTACGAGGGCACGACCGCGATCCAGGCGCTGGACCTGTTCTTCCGCAAGATCGTTCGCGACCGCGGCGAGGCGCTCGCACACGTGGCGGCACAAATCAGCCACACCATCGACACCTGCGACGCCGGGCTGAAATCCCAGGCCGGCCAGCTGCGCACCGCGCTCGACGACGTCCAGGCGATGACCGCCACGTTGACCGGATACCTGATGTCGGCCGCCGAAAGACCTGAGGAGATCTACAAGGTCGGCCTCGCCTCGGTGCGCTTCCTGCTCGCCGTCGGGGATCTGCTGATCGGCTGGCGGCTGCTCGTGCAGGCCAACGTGGCTCACGCCGCGCTGTCCGCGAACCCCTCGCAGGGCGACGAGGCGTTTTACCAAGGCAAGATCGCGACCGCGGTGTTCTTCGCGGCCAACATGCTGCCGAACATCAGCGGGCTGCGCGGCATCATCGAGAACCTCGACGACGAGATCATGCGCCTTCCCGAGGCCGCATTCTGACGTCGGCAGTGGCTTCTTGGTCAGCCGGTGCTGATCAGTCGGGCGACCCCGCGCATCGCCAACCGACTCGCTATGTGGCGCGCGGTGTCCAGACGCGACGCGGGCGGGGGCGCAGGGGTCGCGCCGAATCGCGGGAACAACATGAGCGCGTTGGTGCGCTCGATGGCATCGCGCTCGGTGGTGTCCAGCCCCCGGTAGGTCTCCAGCCCCGCGGCGAAGAGCTTGCCCGCGGCCACGGGCGCGTACGGAAAGTCGGACCCGAACGTGACGTGGCCCGGCTGAGCGAATGCCAGTAGCGTCGGCAGCGCGGCGGCACTGGACGACAACGCGGTGTCGAAGTAGAAGCTGGCGAAGTCGTCGAGGCTGTCGGCAGGGCTTCGTCCCGTGTCGGCCATGATGGCCAGGGCCATCCGGTGCGAGGCATACGGCACGAAGCCGCCGGCATGGCTGAGGATGAACCGGATGTTCGAATATCTGCGGCGAATGCCGTTGCGCACCAGTAGGTATGCGGCGCGGGTGGTGTCGAGCAGAAAGTCCGCGGCCCACGGCGCCACACCGGACACGGCCGGTCCGGGCAGATCGCCGGGATGGATGAACACCAGGGCCGCCCGCTCATCGAGCGCCGCCCAGAGGTTGTCCTGCCCGTCCTCGCCGAGGTAGGTGCCATCGTTGTTGGCCAACAGCACGACCCCGTCGGCCTTGAGGACGTCGAGGGCGCGGCTCGTCTCGGCCACGGATTCATCGATGTGGGGCAGCGGGATCGTGGCGAAGAAGCCGAAGCGCTCCGGCGCCGACGCCACCACCTCCGCGCCGTAGTCGTTGAGGTCGCGAGCCAGGGCGGACGCATCCGCAGGATTGGGCAGGAAGGTCGTCCCCGGGGTGGACACCGAAAGTATGGCGGCCGCGACGTCGAGATCGGCCATCGCCTGTAGCGAGCCCTCCGGACTCCAGTCGGGCACGGCACGTTGGCCGGCTTCGTCGATACCGGCCCGGCGCAACGCCTTTCGGTAGTCGGGCGGGATCATGTGGTGATGGGTATCGATGCGATGCATGGTTCTCCTGATACCTGGTTGCGCTCAATTCGCGGTGATGACCGACGTGCCGAACCGCTCGATGGTGTCCAGCACATGCGCCAGGCTGTCACCCGGCAACCCCACCTGCACCCACGTCACACCCACCGCCGCAAGCTTTTCCAGGCCCGTCAGGTACGCGTCGGCGTTGAATTGGTCATCGGCGGGGCTGCCGCCGTCGGCGTTGCTGAAGGTCACGTCGACGTCGGCGAAGTCCCGGCCTGCGGCGTCGAATCGGCGCCGCAAATCGTCGACGCCGTCGGCCAGAGTCTTCGAGTCCATCGCGGCCGTGCCGGCCGTCTGGGCGAGAACGGCAGGCGCGGGGAACGGGCACCAGCCGTCACCGTACTTCGTTACCCGCTCGCGTGCTGCGACGGTGTTGCCGCCGATCCAGATCGGTGGATGTGGTTTGCTCACCGGCCGCGGGTGCGCGGTGATGCCCTTGGCGCTGAAATGCCGTCCCTCATAGGTAAAGTCGTCGGTCGTCCAGATCGCGCGGATCACCTCCAGCGCTTCCTCGAACAACTGCGCGCGCTCGTCGAAGGGCACGCCAAGGGCGGCGAACTCGCGCTTGAGGTAGCCCACGCCGACCGCCAGCGTGAACCGCCCGCCCGAAAGCAGGTCCAGCGTCGCACCGGCCTTGGCCACCACGAACGGGTTCCGGTACGGCAGCACCACGACGTTCGGAATCAGCCGCAGCGTCGTCGTCCGTGCCGCCGCGAACCCCATCGCCACGAACGGGTCCACCGCGTCGTGCCCGCCCGATTCCAGCCACCGCTGGGTGGGCGCCGGATGGTCGGTGAACCCGAAGCCGTGAAACCCTGCCGCCTCGGCCGCCGCCGCGACGGTGGCGATGCCCGTGCCGGTCACCAACTCCGGGTTGTACGGATGGCTGTGCATCGGGTGAGTGAACGTGAACCGCATGTAGGTGCTCCGCCTTAGAACAATCTTCTCGATTTCTGAGAATGTCGTTACCATGCGAACCACCGAAAGTACAGGCTTCACGCATGAGAAGGGGTCACCGGGCATGAGCGAATTCGCGGTGTCCCCGGCGCGACACGGCCCGTTCCGCGGCCACCTGGCACCGGAGATCATCGCGGCCTACGCCGCGGCCACCGGCGATCAGACCGCGGCAGTGCTGGCCGGGCTTGCTGTCCCTGCCGCGTTTCCGGTGATCCTGGTGTTCGCCCCGCAGGAGGCCGCCAGGGCCGACGTGCCCGAAACGGTGTGGCAGCGCGTTCGCGGCGGGGTGCATGGCGAGCACGACATCGTGTTGCACCGCCCGCTCGTTCCCGGTGAGCGACTGGACACGTCGTCATGGATCTCGGCGGTGCGGACGTCTCGCGCGGGCACCCAGATCGTCGTGCAGTTCGAGCAGGTCGGCGCCGATGGCGCGGTCGCCGTCGAGCAGTGGTGGACGATGGTGTTGCTCGGCCTGCACGGCGTCGCGGACCTGGGGACGATGCCGGCCGACCACCGGTTCCCCGAAGATGCCCGGTGCCACCCGCTCGGGTCCGTCAGCCAGCACATCGACAACGACGTGACACATCGCTACGCCGAAGTGTCCGGCGACTGGGCGGCGCACCACTTCGACATCGCGGCTGCGCGCGGCAGCGGGTTTCGACTTCGTGTTCACGCACGGACTGTGCACGATGGCGATCGCCACTCACCTTCTGCTCGGCTTGCTCGGCGTCGACGACCCGGCCAGGGTTCGACGGGTGGCCGTGCGGTTCGCGTCACCGACCCCGTTGGACTCCGAGCTGGTGGTGAACGCCTTTGGCGCCGCTGAGAATTCGTTCGCCTTCGAAGCCACGGCCAACGGCACGACCACCCTCACCCACGGAAGATTGGAACTGCGATCATGAGCAAGCCGGAGATCGGCGTCTATCTGCCCCAGATGGGCTTCACCTACGACCAGATCCTGCACCGCGCGCAGCGGTGCGACGAGCTCGGCATCGATTCGCTGTGGCTCTACGACCACCTCTACGGGCCAGGAGTGCCCGACTATCCCTCCCTGGAAGCCTGGACGTTGGCCACGGCGCTGCTCAGCCGCACCGAGCGCATCCAGGTCGGGACACATGGTGTTGTGCAACCAGTTTCGTCATCCCGTGGTGCTTGCCAAGATGGCCACGACGCTCGACCAGATCTCGGCAGGTCGGCTTCAACTCGGCATCGGTAGCGGTTCGATCGAGGACGAACACAATCGGATCGGGCTGGACTGGGGAACGTTCCGTGAGCGCTCTGAACGGCTGGGCGAGACCTTGGCGATCCTGCACCAGGCCTTCGCCAATGAGGTGATCGATTTCGCCGGCACGCATTTCACCGTCGCAGACATGCCGATCAAGCCGGGGCCGGTCCAGCAGCCGCGGCCCCCAATCGTCGTCGGCGGCGTCGGTGAGAAGTACACGCTGCCGCTCGTGGCGCGGTATGCAGACGTCTGGAACGTCCCGACCTACGCGCTGGGTGACCTCGAACACAAGTTATCGGTCCTGCGGTCGTGCTGCGAGGAGGTCGGCCGGGATCCGTCGACCATTGTGCTGTCGGTCGAGGCCGTGATGGCTGTTGGCCCCGGACGACGCGTCGCTGCCGGCGGTCCGCCAGCTCGCTGAGAAGCGTTTCGGGGTACCGGCATTCGGGCTCAAGGAGGGTGGCCTGGTCGGCACCCCACCGGCCATCGTCGATCGTCTTCAGGAGTTGCAGGAGCTCGGCTTCGGCCAGATCGTGTTGTTCACCCATGACCGCGGATCGGACGAAACGCTTGAACTGCTGGTCTCCGAAGTGATGGCGCGGCTCTAGGTGCGCTGTTTGACGGGCGGCGAGTACGTTCGGACGCCCGAGTCCGAGTGCGTGCTGGGCGATCATGTTGCGGAACACCTCAAGGGTGCCGCCGTAGATGCCGGTGGGTGCCGCCAATCGGAAAATGTATTCCGCTGCTCCGTCGTCGGCGGCCCCTTCGGTACCAACTGGCAGGCCGGATGCGGCGCCCAGAAGGTCCATCAGATCCGGTGACACGTCGCGCAGGGTCTGCGCGATCGCGACGCGACCGAACATCTCCGGCGTACTCATCGCCGCTTCCAGCTTCGCGACGCTGCGGCCCAGTCGGTATTTCACCGACTCGTCGTCAAGCCGGGCCGTCGCGGCGACTCTGTCGACCGCCTCGGCCAGCAGCACGAGATGACCGGTCATGGCCGCGAGCTTCTGCAGACCGTGGGCGTCGCGCTCGACCGTGCCGTGTTCGGCGTTGAGCGCCTCCCGCAGCACCGCCCAGCCGCCGTTGACCTCACCGACCCGATATTTGTCGTCGATGCGCACGTCGCTGTAGAAGGTGATGTTGGTGCGGTCGCCGTCCACGGTGCGGATCGGCTGGATGTCGACACCCGGGGTGTCCAACGGGACGAGAAACATCGTCAGGCTCTGGTGTTTCGGCGCCTCCGGATCGGTGTTTGTGACCAGGAATACGTACTGGGCGTTGTGCGCGTTGGACGTGAACATCTTGGAGCCGTTGATGATCCAGCCGGCACCGTCACGCACCGCACGCGTCTTGCACGTCGCGACGTCGGAGCCGCCTTCGGGCTCGGTGTAGCCAAGGCACAGCCGAAAGTGGCCCGACAACACCTGCGGCAGCACCTCCTGCTTGAGCTCGGGCGAGCCGAACTGGTCAACCGTCTTCGCGACCATGGCCGTTGTGCCCCAGTGGAACCACGGCGTGTGCGCCCGGCCGATCTCCAGTTCCCAGATGCGTCGCCGGAGCGCGCCGAAGCCGCCGTCGGCTTCGGTCTTCCAGTCGGCAGCCAGATAGCCACGGGCGCCGATTGCCAGATGCACACCTTCGTCGAAGTTCTCGCCCGTCTGCCGATCCCGGGCGATGACGTCGTCGGTCACGACGGTTCGCAGGAATGCCCGCAGCTCGTCCTGGAACGCCCGGTCCTCATCCGACAGGCCCACACGTGCGAAGTCCACCCTGACACCGTGACACTTTTCACGACAATCTGTAAAGTGCTCGCCTTACCTGAGGTAGCCTCATCGGTTCGAGCCGCTGCCTGAGACCCGGCCCCAACCGCGGCGAGCCGCGACGGTGCATCGAAGATGTACTCAGCAGGCCGGAAACGGCGGGTCATCCCCCAGAAGGCGCGTGCACTGCGCGGCCACTGGGTGACCACCCGGCCGTTGGCGGCTCGGAAGTAGTTGCTGCACCGCGTGAGCCACACAGTGCCCTCCATCCACTCGTCGATCTTGGCGATGAAGCTCGCCATGGTGGACGGCCGCACCGCGACATAGCTCTTCCGGTTGCGCCGCATGTACTTCAGCGCCCGCACGATGTAGCGGGCCTGCGCCTCCAGCATGAAGATCACGCTGTTGGAACCGACGTTGGTATTCGGCCCTTGTAGAGCATGAAGAAGTTGGGAAAACCCGGCACGGCCATGCCGAGGTACGCGTACGCGCCGTCGCACCAGTTCTCCCGAAGTGATGTGCCTCCCTCGCCGACAACGTTGATCTGCCCCAGATAGTCGGCCGCTGCATACCCGGTGGCGCATCAAACGACGTCGACGTCGAGTTCGGTGCCATCCTCGGTGACCAACGACCGAGATCGAAGCGACCGAGCCGGGCTCGACACCACCTCAACGTGGGGTTGTGTCAGCGTCTGCAGGTAGTCGGTGGCGAAGACCAGCCGCTTGCAGCCGAACGGGTGATCCGGAGTCAACTTGCTGCGCAAATGTTCATCAATCACCGTCGACTCCAGCATTCGCAAAGCGATTCCCTTGAACTCCTGGGTCTTGTCGCTGCCGTTTTCGATCACCGAGATGTTGGACTCGCTGCGCAGCCACAGCCTCGTTCGATAGATCTTCTTGGCGAACGGGACATGGGCGAAGAGCCACTTCTCCCGGTCGCTGTACGGCCGGTCCGGCTTGGGCAAGATCCACGTCGGCGAACGCTGCACGGAGTAGACCTTCTTGGCTTGCTTTGCGACCTCGGGAATCACCTGCGACGCGGTGGATCCCGTGCCGAGCACCGCAACCCGTGCGTCCCGCAAGTCGACAGAGTGATCCCAGCGCGCAGTGTGCATCAGCGTCCCGGTGAACGTTTCGTCCTCGACGAGATCCGGCAGTACCGGCTGGGTGAAGAGCCCCACCGCCGAGACGACCACATCAAAGACGTACTGCTCGCGCGTCGCGGTCGTCAGCTGCCAGGTCGTGGAATCGGGATCCCAGTGGGCCGCGACGATTTCGGTGTGCAGCTTAGGTTGGCGCCAAGCTCGTACCGCTGCGCGCAGCGCTCGAAGTACTCCAGGATCTCCGGCTGCCCCGACCACAGCCGCGACCAGTTCGCGTTGAGATCGAACGAGTAGGAGTACAGGTGCGATTTCACGTCGCAGGCAAGGCCGGGGTAGGTGTTGATGCGCCAGGTGCCGCCCACGCCGTCTTCGCGGTCGAAGATCGTGAAGTCGCGGAAGCCGGCCTTGCGCAGAAAGATTCCCATTGCGAGCCCGCCGGGGCCGCCACCGATGATTCCCACCGAGAAAGTCTTGGCCACCTGACTCAGCCAATCTGCAGGGATTGGCCGCCGTCGACGACGAGTTCGGACCCGGTGATGAACGACGCCTGTTCGGACACCAGAAACGCCACCGCATCGGCGATCTCCGTCGGTTTGCCCAGCCGTCCGCTCTCGGCAAGACGTGCCTGCGTCGCCGCATCGAGCATCGGGGTCTCGACCGGCCCCGGAAACACCGCGTTGACCCGGATGCCCGACGGCGCCAGTTCCGCGGCGGCGATCTGGGTGAGACCCCGTAGCGCCCATTTCGACGAGCCGTATGCGGCGTGGGTGGGGAACGGCCGAATCGCCCCGGTGCTGCAGGTGTTCACGATGGAGGCGCCCTCGGCGCGCCGAAGGTGCTCGAGCACGGCCTGGATGCCCAGGAACGGCCCGAGGCAGTTGACCCGCCAGCTCGTTTCAAAGCCTGTCGGTGTCTCGTCGGTCAGCGAGGCCCGATGCAGCACGCCGGCATTGTTGACCAGTGTGCTCAGTGCACCGAACCGGTCGACGACCTGCCGTACGGCGTTGTGCCACAGCGCTGGCAGACGTCACGTCGAGTTCGATGGCGATGCCGTCGCCGCCGAGCGCGTCCACGGTCGCAACCAGGTCGTCCACGAGCACATCGCAGGCGGCGACGCGGAATCCGTCTTTGTGCAGTCGCTGCACTATCGCCGCACCCTGCCCGCGCGCGGCGCCGGTCACGAGCGCCACCCGGTCCGCTCGACGTCACTGGCGCCTCCTTGAGGTGCTCGGCCGCGCCGCGACGCAGCGCCTGGGACTCCGACGTCAAAGTGATCATCCGAAAACCCATGTCGGCCACGATCTTTCCGATCTTCCCTGTTCCGGCGTGGATGCCCGTGACCAGCCCCGCCGCCGAGGCTGTGGCCTGAACACGTGTCATCGCGTCGCGGACGGCGGGCTCGGTCCATGCTTCGGCAAGGGTGTATCCCATCGAGATCGCCAGATCGGCCGGCCCGACGTACACGCCCGTCAGCCCGTCGACCGCGCAGATGTCGTCGAGCGCCAAAAGCCCCTGCGCGGTCTCAACCATTACGAACACGCCGGCCCGTGCTTCCAGCGCGGCTGGGTCGGGGCCGAGGCTGGCACGCAGCGGCCCGAAGCTGCGCACCCCTGCCGGGGCGTACCTGGTGGCGGCGACCGCGGCGGCCGCCTGTTCGGCCGATTCGATCATCGCGATGACAACGGCGTCGGCGCCCGCGTCGAGCACCCGGCCGATTGGAGCGGGGTCGGGTCGAGGGCAGCCGCACCGCGGTGGCGATGGGAACGTGCTCAAGCCGACGCAGCAGCAGCGCGACGTCGGCGTCGTCGAGATAGCCGTGCTGGACGTCGAACCCGACGTAGTCGTAGCCGGCCGTGGCGAACTCCTCCGGGCCGATGATGGTCGGCCCCACCACCCATCCGCCCCAGATGCGTTCCTTTGCAGCCAGTACTTCCTGAAGTCGGCCCGGTGTCGTCATTCGACGACCGCTATCTTGATGCGCTCGGGCGTCGGCCTGCAGGCCAGCTCGAAAGCGGCCTGTACCTCGTCGACCGCGAAGGTGTGCGTCACGTAGGCAGGGAGCAACTCGGGATGTTCGCGGGCGAACACGTTGGCAGCACAGAGGACTCGTCGTCGGTCCAGCGTCACACCCGACTTGAGTGTCAGGTTTTTTCGGAGCATGGCCCGCATGCTGATCGGATAACTGTCATCGTCGGGGACCCCGAAATAAAAGACTGTCCCGCCATGCGGCCGCGGCGTCGATCGCGTGACCGAGGGTGGCCACTTGGTGGCCGACGGCTTCGATCACCACATCTGGCCGGTCACTGGTCTCCAGGTGGCTCACCCACCGATCACTGGTGGCGCGGACAACCGTGTCGACGCCGAATTCCTTGCCGACCGCATCCCGATCTATCGGGTCGACGCCCGTGACACGGCGGGCTCCCAAAGCCTTCGCCGCGTAGGAGAACAGCAGTCCGATCGACCCCTGGCCGACGACGGCGACGTGCAGGCCCCTGAGATTCTGCAGCTGTTCCAGCGCGTACAAGACGCAGGCGAGCGGTTGCAGCGCCACGGCATGGTGTGGACTCAACTCCGGGTCATATGGCGCCAATCCAGTCACCGTCGGTCACGATGTGTTCCATCAGGCCATCGAAACCGGACGCCCAGCCGACCACCCGATCGCCCACCCCATGGCTTCGATCGCGGCTCGCGATCACTTCACCGACCACCTCGTGTATGGGGAAGCCCGCCATCTCGGCCGCGCTCACGCCGGTGTCGCCGGGGATCTTGCCCGCGCACCCCGCGAAACGGAGGCAGGTCGCTGCCGCACACCCCCGCGGCCCTGAAGCGCAGCAGCACCTGACGGTCACCGAGGTCGTCAGCTGTCTTCTCGGGAATGTCCACCCGTTCAAAGGTGTACGGCGCGACGAGCCGATACGACCACATCCTCAGACCTCCACCGGGATGTTGTTCCAGCCCCACTGGAAACTGGACGGTGGCCGGGATGCGGCCTCGCTGACGATCCGGAAGTCGGGCACCCGCTTGAGCCACTCGGTCACCATGATGGCGATTTCGAGACGGGCGAGGTGCACGCCTAGGCAGAAGTGTTGTCCCCGGCCGAATGCCAGCAGGCGCTCGATGCGCCGGTCCCAGATGAACTCGTCCGGATCGGGGTACTCGCGCTCGTCGCGGTTGGCCGACGCGAGCAGCGTGATGATCCGTTGGCCGGGCTTGATCGAGGTGTCGTGGATGGTGAACGGCTTACGCAGCGTGCGGGCGAACCACTGCGCGGGCGCGCAGTACCGGATCATCTCCTCACGCGCCACCGGCACGTTGGCATCCATATCGGCGCGCACCGCAGCCATCTGGTCGGGACGCCGGCCCAACTCCCACAGTCCGTGCGCCACGATCTTCGGCACGGTCTCCGTGCCGCCGATGAAGACGCCGAGCATCTGGACGGCGGCCTCCATATCGGACAACGGCGAACCGTCGGGCAGCCGGTAACTGATGAGGTTGTCGACGATCGGAAGCTCACCGTCGGATGTGCCCGCGCGCCTGCGCTCGACGATCGGGACGAGGTACTCCAGATAACCGGGGCGGGCGTTGGCCACCTCCACCCCACTGCCCGGCTGAGCCAGGCTCCCCGCGTTGACGGTCTCCAGCACCTCGGGCGCCAGATCGACTGGCAGGCCGACCAAATCACAGACCACCGACGCAGCGACGATGCCACCGTAATCCTGGGTCAGGTCGAAGGTGCCGCGCGGCAGCAGTTCGTCAAGGCGCTCGTTGGCCAGGCTCCGGATCCGGTCGCCGAGCCCGGAGACGGACTTCGGCCGGAACTGCCCGGACGTGCAGCGCCGGACGGTGTCGTAGATCGGGGCGTCGAAGTTCGCGTGGAACGGCATCGGATGCAGCGGTGGGTCCGGCACCGGCCCGTCGTTGTGCTGCGCCAGAACCGTTGCGGCGGGCAGGGTTCCCTCGGACGCGACGAACGTCCCGTCGTTGATCTCCAACACCCGCCAGATGTCGTCGAAGCGCGCCAACGCGTAGGTGTCCCACTTATCGATGTAGTACACCGGGTGCTCGTCGCGCAGTACCCGGTAGTAGGACGGCGGATCGGCCATCACCGCCGGATCGAACGGGTCGTAGGAAAAGGTCTGCATCACAGGAGCGTTCATTGCAGCGGCGAGGGGGGCAGGGCCTGCAGGATTGAGTCTTCCCAGCCTTCACGCAGCGCGGGTGCGACGCTCATCCAAGTGACGATCTCCGCGGGCGGGCTGTCTTTCCACGACGGATAGTGGTTCTCGAAGCAATCCCAGTCGCCGTCGAGTGCCCAGTAGTGAATGACCTCATTGAAGCGGAAGGTCGTGATGAACGAACCGAGCCAGCGCTTGCCGGTCCGCTCCGACCATGGCACATAGAGCCGCTCCAGCTCGCGGATGTAGTCGTCCTGGCGGCCCGGCTTGGTCTCCATGATTTCCTGGATCACCAGGCCGGCCGTGAAGTTCGATTCCTTCAGCTGCGCGAGCGTCTTGTTGCTCTTGCCGGCGTACATGATCCGCCCCTCGCCGGATGCACCGATTTCCGACAGGAACGTCGACCACTTCGCCGCGGCGTCCTCATGACTGCCACCGCGCGCCTGGGCCCTGCCGATGCGGGCGTAGTCGGCGAATGCGTCGATCTCCCAGATGATCGTGACCTGGGGCCAATGCCCGTTGTAGGGCGTGGTCTCCCAGATGGCGAACAGCCGGGCACCGAGCGCTTCCATCATCGGCGTGGTAGACATCGCTGAACACCTCGGTGAACCGCTCGCTGCGTCCCGACCCCAGCGCTATCGTCTCGTGCAGGTAGAGAAGCGTGTGGCCATGGTACTTCTTCATGGTCATGACCGACGGCCGCCGATGGTTGACAGTGGCACCTAGCGAGCGTGACACTTAGGCCGTGTTTTGTAAAGGTGCGACGATGACGCCGCTGGCCAATGATTTCTGCTTCGGAGAGGGACCCCGTTGGTTCGAGGGGCTGTTGTGGTTTTCCGACATGCTGGGCGAGGCGGTGCACACCGTCAACCTTCAGGGAGCGACGACCACGCTGCCCGTTGCCGGGCCACGCCCCGTCCGGCCTGGGTTTCCGCCCTGATGGCTCGCTGTTGATCGCGTCCACCCAGAATCGGCAGGTGCTGCGCTACGACGGCGAAGCGGTGACCACACTCGTCGATCTGTCCGATCTCGCGCCGGCGGACCTGGGCGACATGGTGATCGACGACCTCGGTCGTGCATACGTCGGATCGCAGGCGTTCGAGGGCGGCCTCATCGTGCGGGTCGACACCGATAACACCGCGACGGTGGTCGCCGAAGACCTCGACTTCCCCAACGGGATGGTGATCACAGCCGACCGCAAGACGCTGATCGTCGCCGAATCGGTCGGCCGACGGCTGACGGCGTTCACGGTCGGCGCGGACGGATCGCTGTCCGATCGCCGGATCTTCGCCGACGGTCTGGACGGACCGCCCGACGGTATTGCGCTCGATGCCGAGGGCGGCGGTCTGGACGTCGATGACGCTGGCTCACCAATTTCAGCGGATCGTCGAGGGCGGCACGGTGACCGACCGCATCGATATGGGTGAGCGCACCGCGATCGCTTGCACGCTGGGCGGACCCGAGCGCCGCACACTGTTCCTGCTGTCCAGCACCGACGCCTACCCGCAGCGGCTCATCGGCACGAAGCTGTCGTGCCTCGACGCGGTCACCGTCGACGTGCCGGGAGCGGGCCTGCCATGAGTGATTCGTATTACGAACTGATCGACGAGGCCAACGCGCTGGGCGAGAAGTTCGCGGCGACCGACCTGGTCCGCAGCACCTGGTCGGCGGCGATACAGCACGGCGCACCGCCTTCGGCGCTGCTGGTTCGCGCCCTCGAACGCTGCGAAGCCCGCGACGACACCCGGTTGAGCCGGGTGATGATCGACCTGCTGGGCGCCGTCCCCGCCGAGGGCGACCTCTGGGTGCGCTCTCGAATCGAACGCTCCGGCAAGCAGATTGAGTTGGTCAGCGCGGAGATGCTGGCCCCGGGACGCGACGGCGAACCACGCGCGGTGGCCCGAGCCAGCGGGTGGCGACTCAAGACCATCGACACCACAGAGGTGGTCCATGCGCCGGCCCCTGCCCTGCGTCCCCTCGCCGAGGCCAAAAGCCGAGATTTGAAGAAGGACTGGGACCGCAACTACGTGCACAGCCTGGACTGGCGGTGGCTGACCGTACCGATGAGCGAGGGACCGGGCGAGTCCTGGATCACGCCGGAGGTCGATCTGGTCAAGGGCGAGACGATGACTGCGTTGGAGCGGCTGTTCGCGGTCGCCGACGCCGCGAACGGCATCGGCACGAAGCTCGACATCAGGAAATGGACGTTCATGAACACCGACCTGGTCGTGCACGTGCATCGCGTCCCCGAGGGCGAATGGGTCGGCATTCGCGCGGAGACTAACTACGGTCCCGACGGCATCGGGACGACCATCGGCACGCTGTTCGACGAGAGCGGAGCCGTCGGGGCGATCCAGCAATCGGTGTTGGTCCGCCCGATGCCCCAGCGCTGATTCCAGCCGGTCAGTCGGTCAGCCGCAGCGCCGCGGCGGGACACTGTGTGACGGCCTGCTGCATCCGATCGCGGTCGGTCTCCGGCTCGCTCACCGTCGCGGATCAGCACGATGCCGTCGTCCTGCACCTCGAACACGTCCTCGGCGATCGATTCGCAGATCCCGTGCCCTGTGCACTTATCGAGATCGACTTCAACCCGCATGATGGCTCCTATTGAACGAAGGCCGGCAGACGCTTGACGCCGTGGACGAAGCTGCTGTAAAGCAGGTCGGGCTCGCCGAACTCCACCGTCTTCAGCCGAGTCAGCAACTCTCGGAACAGGTTTCGCAGTTCGGTCTTGGCCAGCTGGTTGCCGAGACAGAAGTGCGGGCCGCCACCGCCGAATCCGAGATGCGGGATTGGGCGAGCGCTGCAGGTCGAACACGCCGGGATCGCGGAAGACGGCTTCGTCGCGGTTGGCCGAGCAGTAGAACAGACCCACCTTGTCACCCGCTTGCACGGGCTGCCCGTTGATCTCGGTGTCCTCGGTGGCGAAACGTGCGAACTGCATGACCGGTGACGCCCAGCGGACGAATTCCTCGACTGCGGGCCCGATTCGGTTCTCGAAGTCCTCCATCAGCCACTCTCGCTGGGCGGGGTTGTCGACAAGCGCCATCATCGACGTGGGTGGTGGTCTGTTTAGTGGTGTCATTACCGGCCGACGCCAGCAGGATCAAGAAGGCGCCGATCTCCTCATCGGTCAGCCGCTGACCGTCGACTTGCGGCGTTGACGATGCTCGTCATCAGGTCGTCGCCGGGGTTCTTTCGCCGGAACTTCGCCAGCTCGACGCCGGTGTTGTTCAACAGCACGATCTGCTTGACCGGATCCTCCGCCCGCTCCTCGGGCGTGCTGTACTCGTCATCGCTCATGCCGAACAGCTTTTCGGCGGCCATCGCGACCGCGGGTTGATCGGCACTGGGCACGCCCAGCATTTCCATGATCGTCAGCATCGGCAGCCGCGCCGAACAGGCGGCGACGAAGTCTATGTCGCCCGCACCGACGAGATCGTCGACGATGCTGACCGCATTGCGATGGATCTGCTCCTCGATCTGGCGGACGTTTCTCGGCGTGAACGCCGAGCTGATCAGCCGCCGGTAGACGGTGTGCTTCGGCGGATCCATCGACAGGAAGAACGACGCGAACTGCTGAATCTCGGCGGGCATCGGATCGAGGGCGACCCCCTGAGCGGAGGTGAATAGTTCGGGGTGCTGGCTAACGTACGCGATGTCGGCGCGCCGCGTCAGCGCCCAGTACCCGGGTTCCTCCATGGGGAACATTGACGGGAACGGCCGATGCCAGGTCAGGCCCTCGACCTTGCGGAGCTGCGCGAACGTCTCGTCGCGGACGGCGAAAGGCTGGCTCCAGAACTCGTGCGACGTAATGTCGATCGGACTGTGTTCACGTGCCTGCACCGCTGCCGCCGTCACAGATTTAGCGTGACACTTCGATGAAAATTTGTAAAGCTATCGCGATGGAGGAAGCGTCGGCCGACGTTGACAACTCGACGCGTCAGCGAATACTTGCCGCGACCGCAGAGGTCCTGGGCCGCAATGGCATGACGAAGCTCAGCCTGTCCGAGGTCGCGCTTCAGGCGGCGGTGTCGCGGCCGACGCTGTACCGCTGGTTCGCATGCAAGAGGGATCTGCTGGACGCGTTCGTGGTGTGGGAGCGGGAGTACTACGAACGAGCCGTTGCGGACGCGACAGCCAATCTGCCCGCGAGCGAGAGGCTCGACGCGGCGTTGCGGGTCATCGTCGACTACCAACAGTCGTATCCGGGGCTACGAATGATCGACATCGAACCGGAACACGTCATCAAGCGGCTCTCACGCGTCATTCCGCTGATGCGTCAACGGCTCGAGCGGCTGGCACCGGGGCCCGACCCCGGCCTTGCGGTGGCAACCGCCGTGCGCGTGGCGGTTTCGCACTACCTGGTGCGAAGCGACGATGACGACGACTTCCTCGATCAGCTCCGGCACGCCGCCGGCGTTCGATCGACCCGCGGAACGACGCCGTGACGATCCCTCAGGTTGAATTACGAGCTCCGACGCGTCTTCAGTTCGGCAAGGATGTCGACGGTATGCTCTCCGAGCCCGGGGGCTGCCGACCGCGGCGCCCACGGCGTGCCATGGAAGTCGGCCGGCGACGCGACCATCGGAACGCTGGACTCCCCGTCCGGCACGAACACCACACCTCCCGCGGCGTGGAACTGCTCGTCCGCCACCACATCCTCGATCGAGTTGATCGGCGACCAGAAGAAATCCGGTTCGCCTGCAAAGACTTTCGCCCACTCGTCGAGCGGCTTGGTCGCAAAGATCACGTCCAGTTCGGCGACGAGTTCCGCCGCGTTGCCAGCCCGCGACCGGCCGGTGTCGAAGCGGGCGTCGGTCAGCCAATCTGATCGTCCGACGGCCCGACACAGCGCAGGCCAATGACGATCGCCCTGCAGGCCGACGATCCAGAACCGCCGCCCGTCGCCGGCCACGTAGTTGTTCATGCACGGATTGCCCATCGTCTCGCGCTGGCCGATGGCGATCGAGTGCCCGGTCATCAGGAAGGTGTTCAGATCGAAGCTGACGGTGTAGGCGCCCTGCCGGTACAGCGAGGTACTTACCAACTGCCCCTTCCCGGTTCGCGTTCGCGCAACGAGGGCCGCGCAAACCGCCGCCGCCAGCGTCATGCCCGCCGAGTGATCACCCATGCCGCCCCGCTGAAATGGCGGCGTGTCACCCGGTCGGGTCAGCAAGTGCGCCAATCCCGCCCTGGCCCAGAATGCGGCGACGTCGTAGGCCGCGCGGTCGGCGTCGGGTCCACTTTCGCCGTATCCGGTGATCAGGCCGAACACCAGGCGTGGGTTGGCTGCGGCCACGGTCTCGAAGTCGAGGCCGATCCGCCGCAAAGCGGCGGGGCGGACGTTGCTGAGAAAGATGTCGGCGCTGCTGAGCAATTCCATCGCTGTCACGCGTCCGGCATCGGTCGTCAGGTCCAGCACGATGCTGCGCTTGCCACGGTTGTCCATTTCGAACGGCGGACTCAGGCCGTCTTCGATCCCGAGCATCCGGCCAAACATGCGCGCCGGATCGCCCGTCGGCGGCTCGATCTTGATCACGTCCGCGCCCCAGTCGGCCAATATCCCACCTGCCGCAGGCCCGGCGACCCAGACGCCGAGTTCTACGACGGTGATGCCCTCCATCGGTCCGGCCATGGCCATCCTTCCAATATTGGTTTACGAAACGTCGTTAATTTGTAAACTTGGCGAGATCACAGCTCAACACTAGGAGGCGGCGGGTGGCACTCATCGCGAATCAGGTACCGCCGGTCCCCAGTGTGGTCGCAGACCTTAGCCGCGCAGTGCAACACGTCGCCACCGACGCAGGAGGAAGTCGCTGTGAGCCACGCCGGGCCGTGCCGCCGCCGTAACCAGCGGTCCCAGGAACTACCATCACCAGAACGCAACGATTGAGGCCGAGGAAGTGAACGAACCACTACGGGCATCCGAGAATGTCGAAGACACGTCGACGAGGCACCGGATCTTGGTCGCCACAGCGGAAGTGCTCGGTCGCAGTGGTCAAACGAAACTGAGCCTTTCCGAGGTAGCGCTGCAGGCCGGCGTCTCCCGCCCGACGCTGTATCGGTGGTTCGCGTCCAAACAAGAACTGCTCGACGCGTTCGGAGACTTCGAGCGCGAGATGTTCGACTCCGGCATCAGCCGCGCCACGGCCGGTTTGCGCGGAACGGACAAACTCGACGGCGCGCTGCGGTTCATCGTCGAGTACCAGCAGTCCTACTCGGGCGTGCGACTGGTCGACATCGAGCCCGAGGTCGTCATCGCCCAGCTCGGCAGGATCATTCCTGTCATGCGGGCACGCCTGGCGAAGCTGATGCCCGGACCCAATGGTGCCGTCAAGGCCGCGACCGCGATTCGCGTTGCCGTGTCGCATTACATCGTGCGCAGCGACGATGGCGACCAGTTCCTGGCGCAGCTGCGTCACGCCGCAGGGATCAAACAAAACAGCTGACACTTCGGCGACAATTTGTAAAGCTGTCTCCTATGACGGGAGTGCAGACTGAAGCGGGCGTGCTGGCCGGTGACGAGCGGATGCTCATCGACGGCGAATTGCAGTTCACCAAGAGCGGCGCGACATTCGATGTGATCCATCCGGCCAGCGAAGAAGTCGCCGGGCGGGTCACCGACGGCACCATCGCCGACATGGAGCGTGCAGTCGGCGCGGCCCGCCGCGCATTCGACGCCGGCGACTGGGCGCGCGACCTCGAATTCCGCTACCACTGCCTCACCCAGCTGCACGCGGCGCTCGAGAAAGACAAGGAGCGGTTGCGCCGCGTCCTGATAACCGAGGTCGGCTGTCCGGTCACGGTGTCGGGCAGTCAGATCGAAAGCCCGATTGGAGAAGTCAAGCACTGGGCCGAACACGGCCGGGCGTTTGAGTACCTCGTCGACACCGGGTTGCATGACACGCCGCTGGGAGCGGCCCGGCGCAAGATTCACTACGAGCCGGTCGGTGTGGTTGGAGCGATCACGCCGTGGAATGTCCCGTTCTACCTCAACGTCGCCGAGACCGTGCCCGCGCTGATGGCCGGCAACACAGTGGTGCTCAAACCCGCGCAACTCACGCCGTGGTCGGGCAGCGAGCTCGGGCGGATCGTCGCGGAGGAGACCGACATCCCGGCCGGCGTGTTCAACGTCGTGGTGTCCAACGCCAACGAAGTGGGCGCCGCGCTGTCGGCTGATCCGCGGGTGGACATGATCACGTTCACCGGGTCGACGGCGACCGGCAGGGCAATCCTGGCCGCGGGTGCGCCGACAGTGAAGAAGACGCTGCTGGAGTTGGGCGGCAAGTCCGCCCACATTGTGCTCGACGATGCCGACTTCAACTCGGCCTTACCGCATGGCGGCGATGATGGCGTGCGTGATGTCGGGCCAGAGTTGCATCCTGCCCAGCCGAATCCTGTTGCCCCGCAGCCGCTATGACGAGGGCTTGGCCATCCTCAAGGCAAGCATGGAGGGTTTCCCGGTCGGTGACCCATGGGCCCCCGGCAATATGCAGGGCCCGCAGATCAGCGAGACCCAGCGGCAGAAGGTCCTCGGCCTGATCAACAGCGGCACCGAGTCGGGCGCCCGGCTGGTCACGGGCGGAGGCATCCCCGAGAGCCTGCCGACGGGCTACTACGTGCAGCCGACGCTGCTGGCAGATGTCGATCCCGATTCGCGAGTCGCACAGGAGGAGATCTTCGGCCCGGTGCTGACCGTCACGCCTTACGACTCCGACGACGAGGCCATCGGGATCGCCAACAACACCATTTACGGGCTGTCGGGCGAGGTCAGTAGCGCCGACGTCGGCCGGGCGCTCGAGGTGGCCAAGCGGATGCGCACCGGCAACGTCACCATCAACAGCAAGAGCCACTTCGGGATCACCAGTCCGTTCGGCGGCACCAAGCAGAGCGGCCTTGGTTATCGCAACGGCGAAGAGGGCTACAAGGAATACCTGGAGGCCAAGACGATCGGCATGCCCGACTGATCGCCGGCGGCGGCGCTCTAGCCTTCGGCCGCCAATTGCCCACATGCCGCCGCGATTTCGCGGCCACGGGTATCACGCACCGTGCATGACACGCCGCGCTCCCGGACACGCTTGACGAACTCGCGCTGGGCCGCCTTCGGGCTGGCATCCCACTCGCTGCCAGGAGTCGGATTCAACGGGATGACGTTGACGTGCACCAGCGGTCCGAGCGCACCGTGCAGCCGCTTGCCCAAGAGGTCGGCCCGCCAAGGCTGATCGTTGATGTCGCGGATCAACGCATATTCGATTGACACCCGTCGCCCGGTCACAGCGGCGTAATACCGCGCCGCGTCAAGGGCTTCGGCGACCTTCCATCGGTTGTTGACCGGGACGAGTGTGTCGCGCAGTTCGTCATCGGGCGCGTGCAGCGACAGCGCCAGCGTGACACCGAGCCGTTCGTCGGCCAGTTTGCGTATCGCGGGGGCCAGTCCCACCGTCGACACGGTCACCGATCGCGCCGAGATGCCGAAGCCGTGCGGCGGTGCCGCGGTGATACGGCGTACGGCCGCCAGCACCCGGTTGTAGTTCGCCAGTGGCTCCCCCATACCCATGAACACGATGTTCGACAGCCTGCCGTGGTCGCGGTCGCGCAATTCCACCGCGGCCGCCCGGACCTGCTCCAGGATCTCCGCCGCCGAAAGGTTGCGGGTCAGCCCGCCCTGCCCCGTCGCGCAGAACGGGCACGCCATGCCACAGCCCGCCTGCGAGGAGATGCAGACCGTGTTGCGGTGCGGGTAGCGCATCAACACCGACTCGAACGTCGTGCCGTCCGCCGCCCGCCACAGCATCTTTCGCGTCTCGCCGGCGTCGCACTCGATCTCGCGCACGGGGTCGAGTAGGCGGGGAAACAACGCATCGGCGACCTGGTCGCGCACCGCGGCGGGCAGGTCGGTCATCTGGTGCGGATCGGCGATCAGCCGACCGTAGTACTGGTTGGCCAATTGCTTACCGCGAAATGCGGGCAATCCGAGTTCCGCGACGGCGACGGCACGCGCGTCCTCGTCGAGGTCGGCGAGGTGGCGCGGCGGCATCGCGCGTCGCGGGGAGTCGAAAACCAAGGGCAGAGAGGTGGGCATGATTCCCTGTCAGTGTCTCATCTACTTAGTTGAGAACGACCGTCAGTCCTTGGCTTTGACGCCTAAGTCTCATCGGAACCGTCGAGGTCTTATTACAGACCGGCGCGATCTTCGCGAGACAGTGATTCGAGGCATCCGATCGCAGTAGCGGCGAGCTTAGCCGGTGGGGGCACCAAACCACCGATGCAGCTCAGGCAAGAGCTTCTGCTGATCGTCACCGGCCCACGCCACGTGACCGTCCGGGCGCAGCAGCACGGCGGGCACGTCCAGTTCCTCGCTGAGGTCGATAACGTGGTCGATCCGATCCGCCCATCCTGCCACCGAGAGGTGGCCGGTCTGGTCGAGCAGCAGTCCGTGGCCGCCGTGCATCAGTTCGTAGAGGCGCCTTCGCGTCAGGCCGACGTCCCGCAGCCGTCCGCCGAGCAGCTCGTGGCCCTCACCAAAGTCGTAGCGGACCCCAATCGCGGTGATCTTCTCGATCAGGTACTGGTGCACCTCCTCGAAGTCCATCAGTTCCGACACCAGCCGGCGGACGGATCGGGGGCCCGGCTCGGTGGACAGCAGCTCCATCTGCGCGCGGGTGTTGTCCAGTACGTCGGCGGCCACCGAGTGCCGTTCGATGTGGTAGCTGTCCAGCAGCCCTCGCGGGGCCCAGCCGCCGACCTCGGCGGCTAGCTTCCAGCCGAGGTTGAACGCGTCCTGGAGGCCGAGGTTGAGGCCCTGCCCGCCCACCGGCGGGTGGATGTGGGCCGCGTCGCCGGCCAGTAGCACCCGGCTAACCCGATAGCGCTCGGCAAGCCGGGTGGCGTCGCCGAACCGCGACAGCCAGCGCGGTGAGTGCACACCGAAGTCGGTACCGGCGAACACTCGCAGCTGCTGCTTGAAGTCCTCGAGGGTCGGCGGGGCCGAGCGATCCTCGGCCACTCCCGCGGCAGGCACGACGACGCGGTACACCCCGTCCCCGAAAGGCCCGACGCCGAACCGCCGCTGGGTCTTGCGGACTTCGGCCACCACAGTGGCCAGCGTCTCGGATGTAACGGCCACCTCCATCTCGCCCAGCAATGTGTCGACCTTGGAGGGCTCGCCGGGAAAGGCGACGCCGAGCAGCCTCCGCACCGTACTGCGGCCGCCGTCACAGCCGACGAGGTAGCGCGAGCGCAGAACGGTGCCATCAGCCAGCTCAGCGGTCACCGCTTGATCGTCTTGGCTTAGCCCGACCAGTGCGCAGCCGCGCCGGATCTCGGTGCCGAGCTCGGTAGCACGCTCGGCCAGCAGGCGGTCGGTGATGGGCTGGGGGATGCCGAGGACATACCCATGTGCGGTGTCCAGCCGGCCGGGCGCGGGCTTGTCGATAGCGGCGAAGGACCCTCCGACCGGGTACTGCTTACCGTGCACGAGGAACCGCTCCAACAGACCGCGCTGGTCCAATACCTCGATGCTGCGGACGTGCAGGCCAAGCGCCCGCACGTGCGCAGTCGGCTCTGCGTCCTTCTCCAACACCAGCACCTGCACGCCGTGCAGCCGTAACTCGCAGGCCAGCATCAAGCCGGTCGGTCCGCCGCCGGTAACGATCACGTCAAACATGAACCGCCCTTCCCTGAGGTTTGCGATTCGGCCAATTACGCCTCGCGCACGTATTTCGCGAATCCCGTATTTGCGCAGTGTGTAGCTTCGGCCGGCTATTTTGCGCCCCGACCCCGGTCTTGCCGCAAGACCCCCAGTGCGCTATATGTTGAAAGTGGCGGGGAGCCAACGTTCTTCTGCCGTTTGGCGTCCCGTCCGGGGCGAACAAGCTTTTCTCGAAGCGATGATGCGCTGTGCACGGCAACGCCAGGCCCATCGCTTCCTTGTTTGTGCAAGACAAGACCTGATCGACCTCGTTTCTTCAGGTTCGAGACACTCTGGGCCAAAGCAAGCGACACTGGGCCCGTTGACCCGCAAGACGCCACGCACTTGACACTTAGAACCATCGGCGGTCTGTAATCGGCGGAAATTGATTGGCGCCGACGGACGTTGCTCGCAACTATGGGAAGAATGGCTCTGCCCCCGATGCCGCTGCGCACCGCGTCCAATCTGACGTCCTTCTATGCGTTGGGATATCCCGTTGGCGCGCTTGCGGTTTCAGCGATGTCGCCAATGGCGGTGCTGGTACTCCGGTTCGGGCTGGCCGGCGTCATCCTGTCCGGTTGGGCGCTGATCACCCGTGTGACATGGCCCACTGGTCGCGCCCGCGTGCACGTCTTGGTCAGCGGGTTGCTGACCCAGGCGCTGCAGTTCATCTGCCTGTACCTGGCGTTGTTGCACGGCGCGCCTGCGGTGCTGGGCGCGGTGGTCATCTCGATGAATCCGGTGGTCACCGCCCTGCTGGCGGCGATGTTCCTCGGCGAGCGCCTGACGTGGATGCGGGTCGGTGCGTTGGTCCTCGGCGTCGTCGCGGTGCTCGCGGCCTGCGCGGGACGGCTGTTCGCCATGGGCGGAGTCGACACGGTCATACTGCTCCTGCTCGCCGCGTTGGTCAGCCTCGCCGCGGGCGGGGTCTACCAGCAGCGGTTCTGCTCCGGCGTGGACTTCCGCGCGACAGCGGCGCTGCAGAACGCCGTGGCGGTGCTGCCGGTGGCGGCGCTGGCGACGATCATGCCGTTCGAGGTGACCGACCCGCGGAAGGCGGCAGGCGCGGTGGCCGCCGTCGTGCTGTTCAACGCCACCCTGTGCATGACGCTTTACGTGCGGGCGATCAACAACCACGGCGCCGCGGCGGTGGCGATGTTGTTCGCGGTCATCCCCGCGGTCGCGGGCCTGCTGTCGTGGCTGATGTTGGGCCAGCGTCCCGACATCGGGATCGGCATAGGTCTGCTGGTCGGCGCAGCGGCGTGCTGGCTGAATGCGAGGGCGTCACGCCAGCAGCGTCAGCACGATCCAGCCGGCGACGGCCGACGGCAGCATCGCGTCGATCCGATCCATGATGCCGCCGTGCCCAGGTAGCAACGTGCCCATGTCTTTGATCCCGAGGTCGCGCTTGACCTGCGACTCGACCAGGTCGCCGAGCACACCGGTGATCACCAGCATCAGCCCGAGCGGCACGCCGACCCAGGCGGGCTTGTCCAACAAGAACGCCACCGTCAACACCGACGCCGTGATGCCGAAGAGCAGCGATCCGCCCAGCCCCTCCCAGGATTTCTTCGGGCTGATCGCGGGCACCATCAGATGCTTGCCGAACAACACCCCGGCGACATAACCGCCGATGTCGGCGAACACAACGGTCACGATCACCGTGAACGTTCGGATGCCACCGTGGTCCTGGAAGATCAGCAGCGCAGTGAAGCTGGCGAACAGCGGCACCCACGTCGCGAGCAGCACCGTCGCCGAAATGTCGCGAAGATAGTTCACCGGCTGCTCGCGCAGACCCTGGCCGAACAAGCGCCACACCATGCACACCACGATCGTTCCGCCGTACGCCCCCAACAGGCCGGCCGGGCCGTAGGGCCACGTCAGCCAGATCATCGCCTGGCCGCCGACCAGCAGCGGAATCAGGGGAAGGGCATAGCCGGCCTCTCGCAGCCTGCGAACGACCTCGTGGGTGGCGATGGGCATCGCCACCGCGAGGACGGGCAGCCAGCCCTTGGGTGCGAAAAGCAGGATCCCGATCGCCATTGCGCCGAGGAGAACGCCAACGCCGATGGCGGCAGGCAGATTCCGGCCGGCCCGGGACGTCTTGTTGGGCGGCTCTTCGACCGGCGTATCTGTCACGGGACTCACATGCTGATCGGCCACTAGACCTCCAGCAGCTCGCCTTCTTTGTGCTTGACCAATTCGTCGATCTGCGTCGTGTAGGTGTGGGTGGTCTTGTCGAGGTCCTTCTCGGCGCGAGCTACCTCGTCCTCGCCGGCCTCCCCGTCCTTCTTGATGCGGTGCAGCTCCTCCATCGCCTTGCGACGGATGCTGCGCACCGAGACCCGCGCGTCCTCACCCTTCGCCTTGGCCTGTTTCACCAAGTCCCTGCGGCGCTCCTCGGTCAGCTGCGGTATGGCGATGCGAATGACGTTGCCGTCGTTGCTGGGGTTGACGCCGAGGTCGGAGTTGCGGATCGCATCCTCGATGTTGCGCAACTGGTTGGACTCGTACGGCTTGATGACGACCAGGCGCGCCTCTGGAACGTTGATGGATGACAGCTGCGTGATCGGGGTCATGGAGCCGTAGTAGTCGATGTTGATGCGCGAAAACATTCCGGGGTTGGCGCGACCGGTGCGGATCGACGACAGGTCGTCGCGCGCCACCGACACCGCCTTCTCCATCTTCTCTTCGGCGTCGAAGAGGGTTTCGTCGATCACGGCATCTCCTTAATTCGCTCCTCGTCGCTCTGCGCGTGCGCTCTCATTCGCTCCTCGCGTGCGCGGCCGACTGTTAGGTGGTGACCAGTGTTCCGATCTTCTCACCCGCCACTGCCCGCGCGATATTGCCGTCGATGAGCAGGTTGAACACCAGGATCGGCATGCCGTTATCCATGCACAGGCTGAACGCGGTGGCGTCGGCCACCTTCAGGCCACGGTCGATGACTTCGCGGTGGCTGATCGCGGTGAGAAGTTCGGCGTCGGGATCCACCCGCGGGTCCGCGGTGAAGACGCCGTCGACGGCCTTGGCCATCAGCACCACCTCGGCGCCGATCTCCAGCGCGCGTTGGGCAGCGGTGGTGTCGGTGGAGAAGTACGGCAGGCCCATGCCGGCGCCGAAGATCACCACCCGACCCTTCTCGAGGTGCCTGCGCGCCCTGCAGCGGGATGTAGGGTTCGGCCACCTGTCCCATGGCGATCGCGGTCTGCACCCGCGTCGCGATGCCTTCCTTTTCCAGGAAGTCTTGCAGTGCAAGGCTGTTCATCACCGTGCCGAGCATGCCCATGTAGTCGCTGCGGGTGCGCTCCATGCCGCGCTGCTGCAGCTGAGCACCTCGGAAGAAGTTGCCGCCGCCGATGACGACGGCAACCTGCACTCCACTTCGGACCACCTCGGCGATCTGCCGCGCCACCTGGTGTACGACATCGGGGTCCAGACCCACTTCGCCGCCACCGAACATCTCGCCGCCGAGCTTGAGCAGCACGCGGGAGTACATCGGCCGGATCGGCGAAGGTTCGTCGCCGTTGGGGCTGGTGAGCTCGGCGTCCGCCATCCGACTCCTTCGGGGTCCTCGCATGAGATCGCCCCTAATCCTGCCCCATAGCGGCCAGATAGCCGCTATGGGGTGGGTTCGTGGCGGATTAGCTCTCGGGCAGGTGAGCAGTCAGCAGCCAGGCCGGGACCGACTTGCGACCGTTGGGTTCGTCGCGAATGTCGCCGAACACCAACCCGACGCCCTCGGCGGTCTCCGGGAAGTTGGCGTGGATCCGGGCCGGCTTGATCTCGTCGATCACCCAGTACGTCGAAACCACATCGCGCAGTTCGTCCTCGGTGACCGGGTTAGCAGGGCCGTCGGGCATGCCGTCGCGATCGAACACCAGCGCATAGTAGGAAGCGCCCGGCGCGGCGGCGCGCACGATCGATTGCTGGTAGCCGTCACGGGCCTCCACCGGAATGCTAGTGAAACAGCGTCGAGTCGACGATGGTGCCGAACCGGCCGTCGTAGCCGGTGAACGCGCTGATGTCGGCGACCTCGAAGGTGGCGTTGGTCAGGCCCGCGCTTGGCCGCCTCTGCCTTCGCCAGCTCGATGGCCGTCGACGAAAGGTCCAGCCCGACCGTGGTGAAGCCCCGCTCGGCGAGATACAGCGAGACCGCTGCCTCGCCGCAACCGACGTCGAGTACGTCGCCGTGGAACTTGCCCTGCTCGATCAGCGCGGCAAGCTCCGGCTGCGGTTCGCCGATGCTCCATGGCGGCCTGGTTCCGAGTCCCAGCTCTGCGGCCTCGCCCCTGTATGCGTTTTCGAAGAGATCGCTGTCGGCGTAGTCATGACTCCGGTATATCAATCTAGTTGATATGTGTCAAGATAGTTGATATGACCGAGTCGTTTGAGGACGAGCCGTTGGGCTATCTGTTGAGCCGGGTGATGTTTGCGCTGAAGGCCGATGTGACGGCGACAGTCCTGGACCCGCTGGAACGTGGCGTTCCCCGAATACCTCTGCATGCGGGTGCTGTCCAAGTACCCGGGACAGTCCAACGCCGACCTCGCCCGTGCCCAGAACGTCTCCCCGCAGGCAATGAACATGGTGCTACGCGGACTGGAGGAACGCCGCCTCCTGGTTCGACCGGCCAACATGTCGTCGGGCCGATCACTTCCGGCCCAGCTGACGCGCGAAGGCGAGGAACTGCTGAAGCGCACCGACGCCGGTGTGCGCGCAGCCGAACGCAAGCTGATGGCCAACCTGAGCGACGACGAGCGCCACGAGTTCAAACGCATCCTGGCCGCGCTCGGCTCCGACCCGTTGTGATTCGAGCCGGTTAGCTCAGCTGCGGCGGCCGATTCCGGCCATCATCATCGGAGTGAGCAACCGGACGTTCTGGGCGAATCCGGCCGACGCGGCCTCGGCTTCCTCGGCCGACAGCAGTCCGGCCTCAACGACGGCGCCGCGAAGGCTTTCAAACGACAACCGAAAGAAATCGAAGCCAGCCGATGTCGAGTCGATCAGCCTGGCACGACCCTCACCGCGAATGTCGGTGAGGCCGGCTGCCTCGATATCGCTAACCACCCGGCGCCCATAGTCCCGTTCGAATCCTGCCTCGGCCATGAAACCCAGGATCACCTCGCCGATATCGCTGAATCCCGGGCTCTCGCCTTCGACTCCGAAGCAGCTCCAGTCGTAGTCCTCGATCACGATCCATCCTCCGGGACGCAGCGTCGCGACCAGCCGGTCGAGGATCTGGCGGCGATCACTGAGGTGCTCGAGCACAAGCCGGGCGTGCACGAGATCGAATTCGTCCTGCGGCAATGGGTCGGTGCGAACGTCGACGCGACGGACTTCAATGGCATCGGACGCCAGCGATTCGACGAACCGGGTGTCGATGTCGATCGCCACTACCCTGGCGCCTTGGTCGGCCATCCACTGCACCATCGATCCGCCGCCGGCACCGACCTCGAGGCAGCGCCATCCGCTGCCAATTCCGAGTTCGCTGAGCAGCGCTCGTGACCCCGGATCCCACAGAGACTCCATTCCGGACAACCGGCTTCGCTCGTCGGCGAAGCCTTGGTCGAGGACGTAGTCGCGGGTCATGACTGAATGCGCGCCCAGGGTCGCGCGTCTTCGAGTTCGTAGGCCAGCTCGATCAGTCGCGCCTCCTGGCCCACCACGGTGGAAAGCATCATGCCGACCGGCAGGCCATTCGCGGATTCACCGAGCGGAAGCGAAATTGCCGGATCACCGGTGGCGTTCTGCAGCGGGGTGAATCCGACCCAGTCGATGAGCCGGTCCATGACCTGCTCGAAACCGGCGGTGGGGTCCAAATGGCCGATGCGGGGCGTGACTTCGGCCAGCGTCGGCATCAGCACCGCGTCGTAGGTGCCCGCCAGCCGCGCGGTGATCCGCCGCGACGCCGCTAGCCGCGCAATCGCCTGCGGGAGCTTGTGCAGGGTGCGGGCGGCGTTGCCGTCCAGCCCGAGCGTCATGTTGTCCAATCGGGTGCGGTCAAAGCTTCGGCCGAACATGCGGCGTCCGCCCCGCACGACCGCGAAGGCCAGGAACGACCAGTAGACGAGGAAGTCGTCCTTGAAGCGGGCAGGCACCGGATTGTCGATCTCGGTGACCCGGTGACCGAGTTCCTCCAGCAACGCTGCCGACTTCAGCGTCAGTTCGCGCATTTCCGGGCTGGCCTCGCGCAGAATCGATTTGGTGCACACCGCGATTCGCAACCGCTGCGTGCCGGAATGGGTGATGTCGCCGATCGCAGGGAGCCTGGGGTTGCGATACACCCGTTCGGCCTCGCGGAAGAACGCCGCGGTGTCGCGGACCGAGCGCGACACCACTCCGTTGGCGACGAGGTGAAGCGGCATCCTTGCCGTTTCCTTGTCCAGCGGCAGCCTGCCTCGCGACGGCTTCAGGCCCACCAGCCCGTTGCATGCCGCCGGAATTCGGATCGACCCGCCGCCGTCATTGGCGTGCGCGATCGGCACCGCACCCGCGGCCACAAACGCCGCCGAGCCCGACGATGACGCGCCCGCGGTGTACTCCGGATTCCACGGATTGCGGACGGGACCGATCCGGGGGTGCTCGGCCGACCCGCTGAAGCCGAACTCCGACATCTGCGTCTTGCCGAGCGGTATCAACCCGGTCGCCAGAAACACTCGGGCCCATTCGCCGTTGGCGGGCATCGGGTGGGGATCCCACGCGTCGGTTCCCTGCATCGTCGGCATGCCCTCGACGGCGACGTTGTCCTTGATGAACGACGGCACACCGTCGAAGTAGCCGCCGTAGGGTCGCCGCGCGTCCGCCCTTGCCCGTGCGCGGTCGAACGCCTCGAAGGCGAGACCGTTCAAGGTCGGGTTGACCGCCTCGGTGCGGGCGATGGCGGCCTCGATGAGTTCGTGCGGCGAGACCTCGCCGGCACGCAGCTTCTCGACAAGGCCGACTGCGTCAAGGTCGCCGAGGGCGTCATCGCCGAAGGCACTGATGCGGCTCATGTCAAGACGGTACCAAGTCGTACCGCCGACTCGGCCGACACCTACATCCGTTAGGCCTGGCCGACCTCGAAGCGGACGAAACGGGTGACGGTCACGCCTGCCTCGTCGAGCAGCGCCTTGACGGTCTTCTTGTTGTCAGACACCGACGGCTGGTCGAGCAGCACGACGTCCTTGTAGAAGCCGGTCACGCGGCCCTCGACGATCTTGGGCAGCGCCTGCTCGGGCTTGCCCTCGTTGCGGGCGGTCTCCTCGGCGATGCGGCGCTCGTTGGCGACGACATCCTCCGGCACGTCCTCACGCGTCAGGTACTTAGCCTTCAGCGCAGCGATCTGCAGGGCGACGGCGTGTGCGGCCCCCTTGTCCGAGCCGGTGTACTCGACGAGCACGCCGACGGCAGGCGGCAGATCCGCGGCCCGCTTGTGCAGATACGTCTCGACGGCGCCGTCGAAGTAGGCGACGCGGCGCAACTCGAGCTTCTCGCCGATTTTGGCGGACAGGTCGGCGATGACCTGCTCGACCGTCGTGTCACCGACCTTGGCGGCCTTGAGGGCGTCGACGTCGGTTGCCTTCGATGCGGCAGCGGCGGCCACGATCTGATCGGCGACCGTCTGGAATTCGGCGTTCTTGGCGACGAAGTCGGTCTCTGAGTTGAGCTCGATCAGCGCGCCGTTCTTGGCCGCCACCAGTCCCTCGGCGGTGGCGCGCTCGGCGCGCTTACCGACGTCCTTGGCGCCCTTGATGCGCAGCAGCTCGACGGCCTTGTCGAAGTCGCCATCGGCTTCGACCAGCGCGTTCTTGGAATCGAGCATTCCGGCGCCGGTCAGCTCCCGAAGTCGCTTGACGTCAGCAGCGGTGTAGTTCGCCATGTCATCCTTCCGTGGTCGTCGGGAATGGTTTCGCCGTCGGTAGCTCCGGGCTCTGCGGTGGCCGTGGCACCTGCCAGCAGCTCCTGCTCCCACTCGGCGAGCGGCTCGGCGCCCTCCGCCTCGGCCTTGTCGCCGTTGCCACCCACCCGAGCGCGGGCCTGCAGGCCCTCGGCGACCGCGGAGGCGACAACCTTGGTGAGCAGCGCGGCCGACCGGATTGCGTCGTCGTTACCCGGGATCGGGTAGTCGACGAGATCGGGGTCGCAGTTGGTGTCCAGGATCGCGATGACCGGGATACCCAGCTTGCGGGCCTCACCGACGGCGATGTGCTCTTTGTTCGTGTCGACGACCCAGATGGCCGACGGCACCTTCTGCATGTCGCGGATACCGCCGAGGCTGCGCTCGAGCTTGTTCTTCTCGCGGGTCAGCATCAAGATTTCCTTCTTGGTGCGACCCTCGAAGCCACCGGTCTGCTCCATCGCCTCGAGTTCCTTGAGGCGCTGCAGGCGCTTGTGCACGGTGGAGAAGTTGGTGAGCATGCCGCCCAGCCAGCGCTGGTTGACGTAGGGCATGCCGACGCGGGTGGCCTCCTCGGCGATCGACTCCTGCGCCTGCTTCTTGGTGCCGACGAACATGCATGCTGCCGCCGTGGGCGACGGTCTCCTTGACGAACTCGTACGCCTTGTCGATGTAGGTCAGCGTCTGCTGCAGGTCGATGATGTAGATGCCGTTGCGGTCGGTGAAGATGAACCGCTTCATCTTGGGATTCCAGCGACGGGTCTGATGCCCGAAGTGGGTGCCGCTGTCCAGCAGCTGTTTCATGGTTACGACAGCCATAGTTGGCTCATGTCCTCTTGTTGTCGGTTGACGCCCGGCGTCGGGTGATGCCGGGCCCTGGTGTCTGCTGGCTGCCGGACCCGTCCGAAGACGAGACCGCCGGCATCCGGGTACGACCTTGACGAACCGGGTCGTGGTGCAGACACGCGAAGTCAGCCCGCTCGAGCGAGCTGCGGTTAGAAGTTTACACGCTGGACAGGGGTGCTTTTTCCACCCGGCCCGACCACGGCCGGCTCGAGCCGCTGGGCGGCTGAACAACACGCCGTCGGCGTATAGATCCCGGCCGGCGGCCCGGCGGCCGCACGCTGGGTTCATGGTCAACACGGTCACCACGGTTGTCATCGCCCTGCTGGGCGTGCACATCATCGTCAAGTTCGCGTTCTTCGCCGTTGCCGTACCGCACGCGTCGTGCCGCACTGGACAAGAGCTACGGCGACAAGCCGTCGGCGACAACGACGTCCGATGTCGTCGTGCTCGGGTTCACCGTGGCGTTGGCCGCCCTGCTGCTGTGGCGCGGTGTCGAGGCGGTCAGCTTCCTCGGCGGCCTCTGGATCGGCGCGACACTCATTCAGCTGTACTTCCACCAGTTCCACACGCGGGTGCCGGCCGATCGTGCGGCGCCTCCGGAGACTCACCGCTGAAGGACATGTCGTATGCGATCCAGGACTCACCCTGGCGGCCATGGCCGCAGATGCTGGTGCTGGCCGTCCTCGTGGTGTGGAGCCTGGTCTTGATCGTCAGCTGATGGTGCACCTCACGCGCCGAGCAGATCGAGCGCGCGCTGCCGGGGTGCGCCTGGTCGTGCACTGCACGCAGGCGCGCGACCGTGACGTGGGTGTACAGCTGCGTGGTGGCCAGCGTCGAGTGGCCCAGCAGCTCCTGCACGACGCGCAGGTCGGCCCCGCCCTCGAGCAGGTGGGTGGCGGCGCTGTGCCGCAGCCCATGCGGGCCGATGTCCGGTGCGCCGTCGACAGCGGCGACCGTCTGGTGCACCACGGTGCGGGCCTGCCGCGGGTCGAGCCGACCGCCGCGGGCGCCCAGCAGCAGCGCCGGACCCGAATCCGCGGTGGCCAGCTCGGGCCGCCCGTCGTCCAGCCACGCCGTCAGCGCCGCCTGGGCCGGCTCCCCGAACGGCACCGTCCGCTGCTTGTTGCCCTTGCCGAGGACGCGCAACAGCCGCCGCGGCCGGTCGACGTCGTCGATATCAAGCCCGCACAGCTCGCTGACACGAATGCCGGTGGCGTACAACAACTCAACGATCAACTGGTCACGCAGTGCGAGCGGATCACCTTGCTGTGCACCGGATTTCGCGGCAGCCATGGCGTCGAGCGCCTGATCCTGCCGCAGCACCGAAGGCAAGGTGCGTCGGGCCTTGGGTATCTGCAGCCGCGCGGCGGGGTCACTCGACAACAGCCCGCGGCGCGCCGCCCACGCGGTGAAGGTCTTGACCGCCGAGGTGCGGCGCGCCAGCGTGGTGCGCGCCGCACCTGCCGAGGCCTGAGCCGCCAGCCAGGACCGAAGGATCGGCAGACTCAGCCTGTCCAGGCCGGCACCGGGCACCCGTTCGGCAAGATAGCCGAACAGCGAGCGTAGGTCACCCAGATATGCGCGCCGGGTGTGGCCGGAGCGGCCGCGCTCCAACGCGAGATACTCGTCGAACTCGTCGAGAATCGCGTCCACTCCCCTACCGTCGCAGACGGCCGCTGTCGTAACCGTCAGGTCAGCGCGTGTGTCGCGGCCGTTGGCTTCGTGAGTCAGGTGACGCGCCGCAGCGTCTCGGGAGTCAGGTCGTTGAGAGTGGGATAGCCGTTGACGGCCATGATCAGGTCGGTCTCGGCCAGCAGCGACCGCAGCACATGCACCACGCCGTCCTCACCGCCGATGGCCAGGCCGTATGCGTACGGCCGCCCCACGCCGACCGCGGTGGCCCCCAGCGCCAGCGCTTTGACGATGTCGGCGCCGCTGCGGATGCCGGAGTCGAACAACACGGGCAGCCCCTCAGCGGCCTCTACGACCCCGGGTAGGCAGTCGATGGCAGGTATCCCGCCGTTGGCCTGGCGGCCGCCGTGGTTGGAGCAGTAGATGCCGTCCACGCCGCCATCCCTGGCACGGCGCGCGTCGTCGGGATGACAGATGCCCTTGACGATCAGCGGCAGGTCGGTGAGCGACCGCAGCCACGGAAGGTCGTCCCACGTCAGCGGATTGCCGAATACCGAAACCCAGCGCAGTACCGCGGCTTGCGGGTTTTCCTCGGGCGTCTGTTGCAGGCTCGCCAGGAACACCGGGTCGCTGGTGTAGTTCGCCAGGCACCGGCCACGCAGCTGCGGGAAGTTCGACGTCGACAGGTCGCGCGGCCGCCAACCCGGAACCCACGTGTCCAGCGTGACGATGATGCCCTTGTATCCGGCGGCCTCGGCGCGCTGGACGAGGCTGGCCGCCAATTCGCGGTCGGTCGGCGTATACAGCTGGAAAAATCCGGGGTATCGCCGAATTCGGCGGCGATGTCCTCCATCGGATCCTCGGTCAGCGTCGAGATGACCATCGGCACGCCGGTGCGCGCGGCGGCTCGAGCGGTAGCCAGGTCGCCGTGCCCGTCTTGTGCGCACAGGCCGATGACCCCGATCGGCGCCATGAACACCGGCGACGGCAGCGTCAGACCGAACACCTCCACCGACAGGTCACGCTCCCGGTGCGCGTTGAACATCCGCGGCATCAGGCCCCAGCCGTCGAAGGCCGTGCGATTAACCCTCTGCGTGCGTTCGTCGCCGGCACCGCCGGTCACGTAGGACCAGATTGACGGCGACATCGCCGCTTCCGCCTTGGCCTCCCATTCCGCATAGGACATGGGGAGCGCCGGCACTATGCCGGATAGTCCCCGGAGGTAGATCTCGAACTGGTAGTCGCCGAATGCCATCCGCCCAGCGTGCCAGCTCGGCACCGGGCTTCGTCAGCGAACCAGCCGCTCCGCAACCCCGGCGTAGACCTCGCCGAGCTTGTGCGCGTCTCGGTGCCGTCGCGACGGGAACCACCGGCACACGTCGACACACAACGACGAGATGGCCATCACCACTTCGTCGACGTTGTCGACGTGGAACTCGTCTGCGGTTACCCCGCCCGCCACGATCTCCGTGATGACGTCGGTTGCCTGGTGGCGCAGTGGTGCGATGGTGCGGTAGTGAGCCGCCGTCAAGCCGTGCAGTTCGTACTGGACGACGCGGGCTTGCTTGTGGTTCTCGGCGTGCCAGCTCGCGAACGCGCCCACCACGGCCCGCAGCCGCCCGGTGAAGCTCGCGGCGGGGTCGTCGGCCTCCTTCAGCGCGGCCAGCAGGCTGCTGTGGCCTTCCAGTGCGATGGCGTACAGCAGCTCCTCTTTGGAGCGATAGTGCGGGTACATGGCCGTCGCGCTCATGTTGAGCCGCCTGGCGATCTGCCGGGTGGAGCTGCCGCCGTATCCGGACTCCGCGAACGCCTCGATCGCGGCCCGGCGCATGCGTTCGGCCGCAGCCGAATCCGCACCTCGATCGATGGTCATGACGGTCGGTGATCCTACACGTACTTGACATCGGCAGACGACCCGCGCATTATTAGCGAACGCTCATAAAATGAGCGATCGCTAATGGTACGTTTTCGAAAGGTAGTCCCGACATGGCCGAGTTTCTCTCGCGGCGTGATGTCGACTTTCTGCTCTACGAGTGGCTCGACGTGGTCGAGTTGACCAAACGCGAGCACTTCGCCGAGCACTCCCGCGACACTTTCGACGCCGTTCTCGATCTGTCCGCCGATATCGCAACGAAATGCTTTGCGCCGCATAACAAGAAGGGCGACCAGAGCGCGCCGTCGGTCGGGCCCGACGGCAAAGTCGTGCTGATCGACGACATCAAAGACGCACTGGACACATTCAGCGAAGCGGGCCTGCTGGCCGGACCGTTCGACGAGGCGATCGGCGGCATGCAGCTGCCGACGGTGGTGGCGCAGGCGTCGATGGCGTTCTTCCGGGCCGCCAACCCCAGCACGACCTCGTACGCGTTCCTGACCGTCGGCAACGCCAACCTGCTCGCTGAATACGGCACCGATGAGCAGATCGACACCTGGGTCCGTCCGATGCTCGAGGGCCGCTACTTCGGCACCATGTGCCTGTCCGAGCCCGATGCCGGCTCGTCACTGGCCGACATCACGACCAAGGCCGTGCCCGCAGCCGACGGCACCTACCGCGTCACCGGGACAAAGATGTGGATCACCGGCGGTGACCACGAGCTGACCGAGAACATCGTGCACCTCGTGCTGGCCAAAGCCCCCGGCGGCGGCCCCGGGGTCAAGGGCATCTCGCTGTTCATCGTTCCGAAGTTCCTGCCCGATGGCACCCGCAATGACGTCGCGCTGGTCAGCCTGAACCACAAGATGGGCAACAACGCCACGACGAACGCACTGCTGAACTTCGGCGACGGCACGCATCAGGCCGCCAGCGAACCCGGCGCGGTCGGCTATCTCGTCGGTGAGGAGCACAAGGGCCTGGCCTACATGTTCCACATGATGAACGAGGCCCGTATGGCGGTGGGACTGCAGGCAATGGCCACCGGCTACGCCGGTTACCTGGCATCGGTCGAGTATGCCAAGGAGCGCACTCAGGGGCGCCCGGTCGACGCCAAGGACCCGTCCCGCGCCCCAGTGACGCTGATCGAGCACGCCGACGTCAAGCGAATGCTGTTGGCGCAGAAGTCCTACGTCGAAGGCGCGTTCGCGCTCGGCCTGTACTGCGCGACGCTGGTGGACGAGGGGCGCACCAGCGTCGGGGCCGAGCGCGAACGCGCGCATCTGCTGCTGGAAGTCCTCACGCCGATCGCCAAGAGCTGGCCGGCACAGTGGTGCCTCGAGGCCAACAACCTGGCCATCCAGGTGCATGGCGGATACGGCTACACCAAGGAGTTCGACGTCGAACAGTGCTACCGCGACAACCGGCTCAACGCGATCCATGAGGGCACGCACGGTATCCATGGCCTGGATCTGTTGGGCCGCAAGGTCGTCATGCAGGACGGAGCGGGGTTGACCCTGCTGGCCCAGAAGATCGGTCAGACCGTCGACAAGGCGATGGGGTCCGACAGCACCGCGGGCTACGCGAAGCAGTTGCGCCAAGCGCTGCGACGGTTAGTTGACACCACCGCGACCCTGTGGGCGGCGGGCGATATCGCCACCACCCTCGCCAACTCGACGATCTACCTCGAGGCCGCTGGGCACGTGGTGGTGGCGTGGATGTGGCTCGAGCAGCTGATCGCCGCCAGCGACCACCAGGGCGACTTCTACGACGGCAAACGCGCCGCGGCACAGTACTTCTACGCCTACGAGTTGCCGAAGGTCGGCCCGCAGTTCGATCTGCTGGCCAGCCTGGACCGCACCACCGTGGACGCGCAGGCAAGCTGGTTCTGATCCCGGCCCCGGCCGCCGCTCAGGCAGTGGCCTCCGCTTCGGCGAGTTCACGCTTCCACTGGCGGAAGGTCTCCTCGGTGCGGCCGCGCCGCCAGTATCCGGAGATGGAGGCGGCCCACTTGGCGTCGACGCCGCGTTCCTTGCGGATGTAGGGCCGCAGGTTATGCATGACGGTCTGGGCTTCCCCGTGGATGAAGACCTGCACCTGACCCGGCAGCCAGGCGGCGTCTTTCACCGCTGCGATCAGCGGCGCATTGTCGCCGGCCTGGTCTTCGGGGACCAGGTCGGCCCGGCCGCCGCGGTAGATCCATCTCACCTCGACACCAACGGGTGCGCTGAGCGCGATCTCGTCCTCGGGTCCGGCAACCTCGATGAAAACCTTGCCAATTGCGTTGTCGGGCAACGCCTCCAGCGCAGCGCCGATCGCGGGGACCGCCGCCTCGTCGCCCGCGAACAGGTGCCAGTCGGCCGCGGGGTCGGGCGCGTAGGCGCCGTTAGGGCTCGTCAGGTAGGCGGGTTGACCGGGTGTGGCCGCGGCGGCCCATGGCCCGGCGACACCGTGCTCGCCGTGCACAACGAAGTCGATAGAAATCTCGCGGCGCTCGGTGTCGATCCGGCGCACGGTGTAGGTGCGCACGGTGGGCTGCAGCTCAGCGGGTAGGGCCGTGAAGCTGTCCAGCGTCAGCGGTTGCGCCAACCCGCCGACGTCGACGCCGTCGTCGACGAACACGATCTTGGAATAGGCGTCGGTGCACTCGTTGGGGATGAAGGTGTCGAACCCCTTGCCGCCCAGCACGACGCGGATGAGGTGCGGCGTCAATTGCTCGCTGCGCACCACTTCGAATGTGTGCACCGGACGTCCTGCCACTGTTCCTCCAACACTCGTAGCCGACCGCTTTGTTAGCCGACCTGATCGAGGATACGAGCGTGGCCCAAGCGGTGGCGGGCTACCTTGCCAGAGCGCTGGCCGATGGCCACGACCGCGGTGATGAGCAGCAGGACGGTCGCGGCGCGGGCATCGATCCTGCTCACCCGCACGTGCGTGGCGGCCAACTTAGGCGAGCGCCAGTTTCCACCGCCCTCCTTGGCAGACGACCAAACCCGCGATCTCCAGCATCGATAGCGGACCAAGCACCTGCGTCGGTGGCAAGCCGGACGCGACCGCGATCTCGTCGGCGGTGCAGAGCGCGGCGGGCGGGAAGCGCGTCGTAGACACGTTGCTCGTTGCCGCTCAGACCGTCCAACAGGGACGCCGGGCGGTCTTCGTCGGCAGCCAGTTCGCCCGGCGTGCCCGATGAGTTCCACGACCTCCTCCGCCCGGGTGACGACGTTCGCGCCGGCACGCAGCAGAACATGACACCCGACGGACGCCGACGAGGTGACCGGACCAGGCACTGCGCAGACCCCGCGTCCGAGCGCCCGTGCCCACGCCGCGGTGTTGGCCGCGCCGCTGCGTGCGCCGGCCTCGACCACCACTGTCGCTCCTGAAAGCGCTGCGACGAGCCGGTTTCGGGTCAGGAAGCGGTGCCGGGCGGGTCGAGTCCCGGGCGGGTATTCGGTGACAAGCAGGCCTTGCTCACCGATCCGATGGAACAGCGCGGCATGGCCGGCCGGGTAGGAAACATCGACCCCGCCGGCGAGTACCGCGACGGTAAACCCGTCGGCCGCCAGCGCGGCGCGGTGCGCTGCCCCGTCGATGCCGAAAGCACCGCCGGACACAACGGCCGCATCCCGCCCCGCCAAGCCAGCGGCCAGTTCCGCGGCAACGTGTTCGCCGTACGCGGTAGCCGCGCGGGTTCCGACGATCGCCGCCGCGCGCTCGGCCACCTCGTCAAGCCGCGCCGGCCCCCTCACCCACAGCGCCAGCGGCGGGTGCGCCTCCGGCCTCTGCTTGGTGTCGACACCTCCGAAGGCGGTGAAGGCCAGTAGCGGCCATTCGGTGTCCGCGGCGCTGACCAGGCGTCCACCCAGTCGCTCCAGTATTTCCAGGTCTCTTGCAGCACAATCGATCTCATGACGTGCCTCGGTGGCGCGCACCAGTTGGTCGTCGATCGCGCGTCGCTTCACCCGGTCGGCGGCTTCGACGGGTCCCACGCATGCCACCAGCGCCGCGAGTCGCGGGCAGGGCGGTTCGACGACTCGCGACAAATAGGCCAACGCGCGGGTGACGAGATCGGTCATCGCGCACCCCCGCCCTGGCGGAAGCTCAGCGCTGTGCTGACCTGCTGGACCCCGGGCGATGTCCGCCCGGCGAGATCGGCCAGCGTCCATGCGACTCGCAATGTGCGGTCGACGCCTCGGATGCTGAGCAGGCCACGGTCGAGCGCGGTCCGCAGCGGCGCCATCGCGGTCGCCTCCAGCCGAAATTTGCGCCGCAGCAGTGCGCCACTGACCTCGGCGTTGGTGCGGATGCCATGCGGGTGCCACCGTTGTTCGGCGACGGCCCGTGCGGCCGCCACCCGTTCCCGGACGACGGCTGTCGACTCGCCGTCCTCGACGGCGAACGCGCCCGCCCGCGCCGTATGCATCTCGACGCGCAGGTCCACCCGATCCATCAGCGGACCTGAGAGCTTCCCGAGATATCGCCGTTTCGCCATCGGCGCGCAGGATGCAATCCCTCGGATCCGCAGGCGCGCACGGACAAGGGTTGGCGGCCAGCACCAATTGGAATCGTGCCGGGTAGCGCGCGACGCCGTCACGGCGGGCGAGCCGAACCTCGCCCTCCTCCAACGGAGTCCGCAGCGCTTCCATCGCACTGACCCCGATCTCCGCGCACTCGTCGAGGAACAACACGCCCCTGTGCGCACGGCTGACCGCACCCGGACGGGCCATCCCCGTGCCGCCGCCGACAAGCGCGGCAACGCTCGACGTGTGGTGCGGCGCCACGAACGGCGGCCGCGTGATCAGCGGCGTGCTGCCGCACAGCAGGCCGGCCACCGAGTGGATTGCCGTCACCTCCAGCGATTCGGCCTCCGACAGCGGGGGCAGCAGTCCCGGAAGGCGTTGTGCCAGCATCGTTTTGCCCACGCCGGGTGGGCCGGTCATCATCAGGTGATGGGCACCCGCGGCGGCGACTTCAACCGCGAACCGGGCGTGCGACTGGCCCACCACGTCGGCGAGGTCGACGGCGGACTCCGGCGCGGACGACGGAGCGTCGATCCGGTTATCGAGTTGCGACGGCCCCGTTCAACCACTTGTGCAATTGCCCCAGCGTGCGGACTCCCCATACCTCGACGCCCTCGACCAGGCTGGCCTCCGCGAGGTTGTCGACGGGCACGACCACGGCCGGCCAGCCTTCCCGCTTGGCGGCCAGCACGGCCGGCAGCACTCCCTTGACGGGACGGACCCGCCCGTCCAGCGCCAATTCGCCTAGCAGCACGGTCTTTTCCAGTCGCTCCGACGCCGTCTTGCCATTGGCCGACAACACCGCGGATGCGAGCGCCAGATCGTAGACCGAGCCCATCTTCGGTAGCGTCGCCGGCGAGAGCGCCAGCGTCAGCCGCGCCATCGGCCAGCTGTTGCCGCAGTTGGTGATCGCCGCGCGTACCCGGTCCCGCGACTCCTGCAATGCAGCGTCGGGCAGCCCGACCAGATGCACGCCGGGCAGGCCGGAGGTGATGTCAGCCTCGATCTCCACGATCTCGCCGTCGAGGCCACGCACGGCCACCGAGAAGGCTCTGCCGAGCGCCATCAGCCGACCCCCCGCAGATGGGTGATCTCCGGCGTCTGGCCCCGACCGATGCGTACGCCGATCACGTCGATGCGCACCGCCGCCCAGCTGCCATGCTGCGCGGCGAGCCACAGCCCGGCGAGCCGGCGCAACCGGCGCACCTTATTGGGTGTGACGGCCTGCGACACGCCACCGAACTGGTCGCTGGTGCGCGTCTTCACCTCAACGAACACCGCGACGCGGGCCGCATCGTCAGCCGCGATCACGTCCAGCTCGCCGTATCGGCACCGCCAATTGCGCATCATCACGCGCAGCCCAAGAGACCGCAGATGGTCAACGGCCAGTTGCTCTCCAAGTGCGCCGATCTCGGCACGGGTCAACTTCGTCATGCTGCCACCGTGCCGATCGACACCGACGGCACGCGGGGTTCGCCGGGTCGCTGTCCCCAATCACGAATTCATCCACAACCCGCGCGCGCCGTTGTGGAGCCGTCGGCACACGGGCACCCAGCCGTTGGTTCTTCGGTTAGATCCCGGCCTGTGATTGGGACAGCGCCTGATACAGCGCGGCGATCTGCATCGGCTGAATCGCCGCGTTGCAGTTGTGCTGCATGTCGATCAGCGGCGCCGCGATGCCGCGCAGCTCTTGATATTCCTGCGGATGTCCGACGAAGTAGTCGCGGACCGACTGCTCGGCACCCGCTCCCTGCATACCCGCCGCCGACAGCACGTCGTTGGCTTGCGGATGCGCGTCAAGCCACCCGCCGGCCGAAGCGAGCACCCCGCTGGCCGTATGGGAGAAGTCGCTCGCCTGGCATCCGGGCTGCGCGCCCGCCGACGGAATCGCGATCGTCGCGGCGGTGACGCCCCCGAGCACGCAGGTGGCAAAGGCGCCGAACAGGCCGCGGCGCACGGCAGTAGCTGACATTGTCATTTCGCCTGTCCTCATATGTTGTTGTCAGGGTCGTTCACCCGTGACATGAGGTCAGACTTACCCGCGCCAGTTCAAGATCACGCCAAGATCACCCATCTTGTAGGTACATCGCCCGGTAGACCATCGTCGCCGGGCACCCTGCGGGTGTCGTCGCGCCTGACCGCTCCCACCTCGTACGGCCGGTCCGATGGCTGAGTGCGATCCAGGTTCCGGCCGGGTACCAGATTCGAGTCAGCGAAGGGTAAGTTCATTTAGGTAATGCTCAGCTAAATGCGCCTCATTCTAAGTGCCTTCATAACGGAAGGACCTGGCTGGATGCGTCGACGTTGGAGCCGGATCGCGAGCCCAACACTCATCGTGGTGTCGGTCCTCGCTGTCGTTCTCGGCGCAACCGCGTGCTCGAGTTCCGGCAACGACGAGCTGCTGATCTACAACGCCCAGCACGAGTCGCTGGCCAAAGAGTGGATCGACGCGTTCACCAAGGAGACGGGCATCAAGGTGACCTACCGCCAGGGCGAGGACACCGAGCTCGGCAACCAGCTGATAGCCGAAGGGCAGGCGTCACCCGCCGATGTGTTCCTGACCGAGAACTCCCCCGCGATGGCCGCCGTCGAGCGCGCCGGGCTGTTCGCCGATCTCGACGCCGACACCACCAATCAGGTTCCGTCGCAATACCGCCCGGCCACCGGGAAGTGGACCGGCGTCGCCGCGCGCACGACGGTGTTCGTCTACAACAAGGCCAAGCTGCAGCCCGATCAACTGCCGAAGTCCCTGCTCGACCTGCAGCAGCCGGTGTGGAAGGGCCGCTGGGGCGCACCGCCGACGAACGCCGATTTCCAGGCCATCGTGGCCGCGCTGCTGCAGCTCAAGGGCGAAGCCGCCACCGCGCAGTGGCTGGCCGGGATGAAGGCCAACGCGGTCGCCTACAGCGACAACATCGCAACGCTCAAGGCAGTCAACGCCAGCGAGGTCGACGGCGGCGTGATCTACCACTACTACTGGTTCCGCGATCAAGCGAAAACCAAAGAGATCAGCGGCAATACGGCGCTGGGCTATTTCCGCAACCAAGATCCCGGCGCGTTCATCAGCCTCTCCGGTGGCGGCGTGCTCAAGTCCAGCAAGAAGGCGCAGCAGGCGCAGCAGTTCCTGCGGTTCATCACCGGCAAGGCCGGACAGGAAGTGCTGCAGAAGGGTGATTCATTCGAGTATCCGGTGGCCAGTGGTGTGCCGGCGAACCCCGCCCTCGTCCCGCTGAACGAATTGCAGGCTCCCGTCGTGGACCCTTCGACACTGGACGCACAGAAGGTGACGGACCTGATGACGAAGGCTGGGTTGTTATAGGTGCTCGCTCCCCCGGTTTCGCGCGTTACGGCGCCGGCCTCACCGTCTGAGGCCACCTACCGACCAGGCCCGCTGGTCACGTCGACGGTCGCGGTCCTGGTGGCCGCCACGTTGATTCCTCTCGGATACGTCGCGTGGGCCGCGCTGTCCGTCGGGTGGTCGAGGGCCTACCACCTCGTGGTGCGGCCCAGGGTCGGCGAGTTGCTGTTCAACACCGCGGCCCTGGTCGTGGTGGCGGTGCCGCTGTGTGTGGTCGTCGGTGTCGGTGTCGCTTGGCTGGTCGAGCGGACCGATCTGCCTGGGCGGGCGTTCTGGCGTCCGTTGTTCGTCGCGCCCCTCGCCGTCCCGGCGTTCGTCAACAGCTACGCGTGGGTCGGCGTGGTCCCGTCGATGCACGGGCTGTGGGCCGGCGTATTGGTGTCGACGCTGTCGTACTTCCCGTTCATGTACCTGCCGGTGGCCGCGACGCTGCGCCGGCTCGATCCCGCGGTCGAGGAGTCGGCGCGCGCGCTGGGTTCCGATTCGGCCGGCGTGTTCTTCCGGGTGGTGCTGCCGCAGCTGCGGCTGGCCATTCTCGGCGGCGGCCTGCTGATCGGTGTCCATCTGCTCGCCGAGTTCGGCGCGTTCGCGATGCTTAGGTTCGATACCTTCACCGTCGCGATCTTCCAGCAGTTCCAGGTCACCTTCGACGGGGCGGCCGGCAGCATGCTCGCCGGTGTGTTGGTGCTGCTCTGTCTGGTGCTGCTGGCGGCCGAGGCGCTGGCTCGCGGGCACAGCCGCTTCGCACGCATCGGAGCAGGCGTGCCACGAGCCATGACGCCGATCCGACTGGGCCGCAACACAATACCCGCGCAAGCCGGTCTGGTCTCGCTGGCAGTGCTGGCACTTGGCGTGCCGATGTGGACGATCCTGCGCTGGCTGTGGATCGGCGGCACCGAGGTGTGGGCGCTCAACGACATCGGTATGGCGCTTGGCCAAACCATCGGACTCGCCGCGGCGGCCGCCGTACTGACCACGGTGCTGGCGTTTCCCGTCGCGTGGGTCGCCGTGCGGTCCAGGGGCGTGTTGGCCCGCAGCGTGGAGGGCGCCAACTTTGTCACCAGCGCGCTGCCCGGCATTGTCACCGCCCTCGCACTCGTCACGGTCACCATCCACCTCGCTCGTCCGCTCTACCAGAGCGTCGCGCTGATCGTGTTCGCCTACGTGCTGCTGTTCATGCCGCAGGCACTGGTCAACGTGCGGGCCGGTCTTGCCCAGGTCCCGCCGAGCCTCGAGGAGGCGTCCCGCTCGCTGGGCAGTTCGCCGACGACCACCTTCCTTCGGGTCACGCTGCGACTGACCGCACCCGCCGCGGCCGCCGCAGCGGCGCTGGTTTTCGTCTCAGTGGCAACCGAGTTGACCGCCACGCTGCTGCTCGCGCCGACCGGTACCCGAACGCTGTCCATGCAGTTCTGGTCGTTTTCCAGTGAGCTGGACTATGCGGCCGCCGCCCCGTACGCGCTCGTGCTGGTGGTGCTCGCCATCCCAGTGACACTGGTGCTGTTGCGGCAGTCGTTGAAGGTGGCCGCGCTGTGACGGCCAGCATTCTCGAGGTCTTGGGACTCGCCAAGGCGTTCCACGGAGACACGGTGCTGCACGGTATCGACCTCGATCTGCCACCGGGCACCACGACCGCCGTGGTCGGATCGTCGGGCTGCGGCAAGACCACGCTGCTGCGTCTCATCGCCGGATTCGAGACACCCGACGGAGGCACGATCACCATCGCCGGACGACAGGTGGCGAGCCCGGGAAGTGCTGTGGCACCGCATCGCAGGGGCGTCGGCTACGTCGCGCAGGACGGCGCACTGTTCCCGCACCTGAGCGTCGGGCAGAACATCGCATACGGATTGCGCGGTACCGCCCGCAGCGAGGTGCGTGCCCGCGTTGCCGAGCTTCTCGAAACCGTTTCGCTGGACGCGTCTTACGCGTCGCGTCGCCCACACCAACTCTCCGGAGGCCAACAGCAGCGCGTCGCGCTCGCGCGTGCGCTCGCCCGCCACCCGGTGCTGATGCTGCTCGACGAACCGTTCAGCGCGCTCGACACCGGGCTGCGCGCATCCACCCGCAAGGCGGTCGCCGGTCTGCTCACCGCCGCAGGCGTGACAACGCTGTTGGTGACACACGACCAGGAAGAGGCCCTCTCGATCGCAGACCAGGTGGCGGTCATGCGTGACGGGCGTTTCACGCAAGTCGGCAGCCCGCAGCAGGTGTACCAGCAGCCCACCGACCGTTTCACCGCCGAGTTCCTCGGCGACTGCATTTCACTTCCCTGCACGCGTCGCATCGGGTGTCGCCGACTGCGCGCTCGGCCGCATACCCGTGCAGAAATCGGCTGCCGAGGGCCCCGCCACGCTCATGCTGCGGCCCGAACAGCTTGTCGCGACCGTGGTTTCGGACAGTGAACGCCTCGACGGCGTCGGAACGGTGATCGCCACCGAGTTCCTCGGCCACGACGTGTTGTTGACCATCGACCCGGCCGGTGACACCGCCCCACTCGTGGTGCGCCAGCACAGCCTCAACCCGCCGCCCATCGACGCCAAAGTGCGGATCGAGGTGGTCGGCAACGGGATTGTGCTCACGTGAGCAAGCTCCTCGACCACCTGCGCGGTCACGGCGATCGAGTGGCGGTCCTGACGGACACCCAGCAGCTCTCGTACCACAAGCTCGCCGACGCCGTCGCCAGATGTTGCGCGGGAACTCGATGGACCTCGGCGCGTGGTGTTGCTCGAAAGCCGCAACGACTTAACTACTTTGGAGCACTACCTGGCCGCGATGATCGGCGGGCATGTGGTGCTGCCGGTTCCACGCCGGGCGCGACCACACGACGATCGTGCAGACGTATGAACCCGACGTGGTCATCGACAGCAGCGGAATCCACCACCATCGCGGCGGGCGCCATCGGCTGCACGAGGACCTCGCCTTGTTGCTGTCCACGTCCGGCAGCACCGGCTCACCCAAGCTGGTGCGGCTGTCACACCGCAATCTGGCGTCCAACGCCGTCGCCATCGCCGATTACCTCGACATCCGCGAAACCGACAGGGCCGCAACCACCCTACCGATGTCGTATTGCTACGGCCTTTCGGTGATCCACAGCCATCTGCTGCGCGGCGCAGGCCTGATCCTCACCGATCACTCGGTCGTCGACGACGAGTTCTGGCAACTGTTCCGCCGGCACCGCGGAACGTCGTTCGCCGGCGTGCCGTACACGTTCGAGCTGCTCGAGCGCGTCGGCGCATCGGCCTTGGATCTACCGCATCTGCGGTACGTCACCCAAGCCGGCGGCCGGATGCCGCCCGAGCGGGTGCGCCGATTCGCAGAACTGGGCCGGCTGCGCGGCTGGGACTTGTTTGTGATGTACGGGGCAACGGAAGCGACCGCCCGAATGTCATATCTCCCACCGCAACTCGCCTCCTCCCAGCCAGAGGCGATCGGTAGGCCGATTCCCGGCGGCGCGTTCGCAATCGAACCGTGCGACGCGTCCGGCGGTGACGACGTCGGCGAGCTGGTGTACCGCGGCCCCAACGTGATGATGGGCTACGCACACCGGCCGGCCGACCTGGCGCTCGGCAAGACCGTCGACGCCTTGCGCACCGGTGACCTCGCCCGCCGCTGCGACGATGGGCTGTACCAACTGATCGGGCGCAGTAGCCGTTTGGTCAAGATGTACGGGCTGCGGATCGACCTCCAGCGCGTCGAGGCCACCATGCGTGACCACGGTATTACGGCGATCTGCACCGATGTCGAGGACCGGCTCGCGGTGGCGACTACCGGTCACGACAAGGCTGAGGTCCAACGCGTCGCCGCCGCCGCTGCCGGAGTCCCGGCAGCCGCCGTGCACGCCGTCACGGTCGCAGAGCTGCCGAAGCTGCCGTCCGGCAAGCCGGACTACCAGGCGGTCCGCATCCTGGCCGCCGCGTCAAACGCGCGCCCGCCCAACGCGATTGGCCTGCGGAAACTATTCGCTGAAATGCTACAGATCGACGCCGACAGCATCGATGACAACGCCAGCTTTGTCGACCTGGGCGGCGACTCGCTGTCGTACGTGATGATGTCGGTACGGCTGGAACGCGCACTCGGCCGGCTGCCCGCAGACTGGCACCGACTGCCGCTGCGCCACCTTGACGCCATCTCAAGACCAGCGCGGCGACGGCGCCCATGGTGGGGTGCGACACTGGAGACCAGTATCGCTCTGCGCGCAGTCGCGATTCTGCTCATCGTCGGTTCGCATGCCGGACTGTTCGAGCTCTGGGGCGGCGCGTATGTGCTGCTGGGCATCGCGGGATACAACTTCGGCCGGTTCTGCCTGACGCAGGTGCCCCGGACAGAGCGGGTGCGGCACTTGCGCAACACCATCGCCTGGATCGCCGGGCCGTCGGTGGCGTGGATCGTGATCGCGCTGCTGCTGACCCACGACTACGACCCCACGAATCTGTTGCTGGCCAACAAGTTCCTTGGCCCGCACGACAGCATGACCGCCGGCCGGCTGTGGTTCGTCGAAGTGCTGGTGTGGATTCTGATCGCCCTGGCGGCGCTGTGCGGGCTACCATTCCTCGACAGATTCGAACGCCGACAGCCTTTCGCCATCGCGGTCGGGTTCTTGGCCGTCGGCTTGGCGTTGCGATACGACATTTTCGGGCTGTACCTGGGCCACGACGCATGGTCCACGGTGCTGACGTTCTGGTTCTTCGCAGTGGGCTGGGCCGCCGCCAAGGCCTCGACGACGCTGCAGCGCGCCGCGGTGACGCTCGTACTGATCATCGGCCTGCGCGGCTACTTCGGCGATTCCCATCGAGAAGCGTTGGTGCTGACGGGGTTTGCCCTGCTGATCTGGGTGACCGCGCTACGCTGCCCACCCGCGGCCACCATCGTGGCCGGCCTGATCGCGGAGGCGTCGCTGTACACCTACCTCACCCACTTCCAGGTCTATCCGCTGTTCGACGGCCACCCACTGCTCGGTGTGATCGCATCCGTCATCGTCGGCGTGCTGCTCACGCAGCTGGTCACGCTCGTGCGTAAGCGGATTCGTCGGCGATGGGTCGCCTACCGCTCTGCGATGAGCCCTTCCTGCGTCATGGTCGCGGCGATGGCGCCGTCGGCACGGAACAGACTTGCTGTCACGACGCCGCGTCCACGCGCGGCAGCAGGCGAACGGCACTCCAGCAGATTCCACTGGTCGGCCCGAACGGGTCGGTGAAACCAGATCGACGAGTCGGTGGTGCCGCTGCGATGGCTGCGGGCCTTCATCGAATGTCCGTGCACCTGCAGCGCGGGGTCGATCATGTAGACGTCGGTGACGTAGGCCGCCACCAATGTGTGCAGCATCGGGTCGTCGGGAAGCGGAACGGTCGCCCGCCACCACAATCGCCGGACGAACTCGCCGGTGGCGGTGTCGTCGGCGATCCTGATGTCGAGCTCGTCCAGCGGCATCGACGGCGCAGGGCCTGCGGGCCCGGTGCGTGGCAGCGTGTCAGGATCCTGCGGCATCGACGCCCGGTGTCCGTGGTCGGGGCCGGGCAGCTCGGCGGCGAACGACACCGTGGCCGTGGTCAGCAGCCGCCCGTCCTGGCGCGAGTCGACGCGGCGCGCTGCCGCGGTCCTGCCGTCGAATACCCGGGCCACCGTGTACTCGACGGCATCGCCTGCTTCGCCGCCGCGCAGGAACTGCAGGTGCATGTTGGTCGGCGGCCGGTCGGCGTCGACGGTACGGCATGCGGCGGCCAGGCTCTGCGCGACGAATTGCCCTCCGTAGGCGCGCTTTCCGGCCGGACCGCTGCCGGGCCCGATCCAGATGTCGATGTCTGCGCCCGGCTCCAGGTCGAGCAGCTTGAGCAGCGCGCTCATGCCACCGTGCCCGAATCGGTGAGCCGGCCGATTTCGGCCGGCGTCATCCCCAGCCACTCGCCAAGCACCGCGGCGGTGTCGTCGCCGAGCGCCGGTGCGGCGACGGCCGGTGGGTAGCTGCCGTCGAAAGCCATCGGCAGCCCCGGCGCCAGGTACTGCCCGATCCGGGGCTGATCGAGCGGGGTGAACATCGGGTTGGCCGTCACCCGGTCGTCGGTGGCCGTTTCAGCGAACGTGCGATAGCGGTCCCACAGCACGGAGGTCGCCGACAGGGCGCCGGTGATCTCCTCGGCACGGCGTTGCGAGAACCACTCGCTGAACAAGCCGGACAATGCGTCCCGGTGGCGGTACCGCTCGCCCTCGTCGGTGAAGTCGGCACCGAGTGTGTCGGCGAGCGCGGCAACGGCCTTCGTCGTTCCGGTGAGTTCGGTCAGGTCGCGGAAGTGCCGCCCCGTGAGCGCGACGATCATGAACGACACTCCGTCGCTGCTGGTGAAATCCTGGCCGTACTGGCCGTACACCGAGTTGCCGATCCGCTCGCGTGCGGTGCCGTTCACCATGACCTCGGTGAAGAAGCTGAGATTGCCCGCCGTGGCCAGCGCCACGTTCTCCAGCGGAATGCTGATCTGCTGGCCATGCCCGGTGGCGTCGCGGTGCCGCAGCGCGCTGACGACGGCCAGCGCCGCGTAGATGCCGCACGCGACATCCCAGGCCGGCAGCACGTGATTTACCGGTGCAGCGAGCTCGGCCGGACCCGTCACCATCGGAAACCCGATCCCAGCGTTGACGGTGTAGTCCACTCCGGTGCCCCCGTCGGCGCGACCGGACACCTCGACATGAATCAGGTCGGGCCGCAATCGTGTCAGCGTGTCGTATGAATGCCATTGCCGTCCAGCGACATTCGTCACGAGAACGCCGCTACCCGCGATGAGCCGCTGCACCAGGTCCTGGCCTTCTTGCGAGCGGAAGTCGGCCGCGACGGAGCGCTTGCCCTTGTTCAGGCCCGCCCAGTAGATGCTGGCGCCGTTGCCCGTGACCGGCCACCGGTGGTAGTCGGCGGCACCACCGATCGGGTCGACGCGGATCACCTCGGCGCCGAGCTGAGCCAACGTCATCCCGGCCAACGGCACTGCGACGAAGCTGGAGATCTCGATGATCCGTACCCCGGCCAACGGACGCATCGAGTTCGGCGTTTGCGTCATCCGCTCAAGCTATCAAGCGGTGCCGCGCGCCAGTTTGATCGCCGCGGCCTCGATGGTGTCCTCCGACAACAGCACCTGAAGCGCCGCGTCACCCAGCGGGATGAAGCTGTCCTTACTGGCGACCCGCGCCACGGCACCGGGGTAACCCCGCTCGAGCAATGCGGCCAGCACGCCTTCGCCCACTCCCCCGGTGGCACGGGTTTCGTCGACGATCAGCACACGTCCGGTGGCGCCGGCTTCGCGAATCATGTCCTCCACCGGCAGCGGCGCCAGCCACCTCAGGTCCACGATCCGGCGTGCTGATGCCGACCGCGTCGAGCCTGCGGGCCACTCGCAGGCTCATCCGCAGCCCGTTGCCGAACGTGAGCATCGTCAGATCTGTCCCGTCGCCGTAGGTGCGCGCGCGCCCGATCGGCGACTCCGGCGCTCCCGTCGGCCGCGAGCCAGCCGTCATCGCCGTCGTTGTGCAGATCGCGGGTGTGGTAGAGGGCGATGGGTTCGAGGAAGACGCACAGCACCCCTGCGGCTTTGGCGGCGGCAACGCAGGTCCGTAGCATCGCCGCGGCGTCATCGGGCCGCGCCGGAGAAGCGATCACCACGCCGGGAATGTCGCGGATCGCGGCGATCGAGTTGTCGTTGTGAAAGTGCCCGCCGAAGCCCTTCTGGTAGCCGTAGCCGGCGATGCGGACCACCATCGGATTGCGGTACTGCCGGTTCGAGAAGAACTGCAGCGTCGCACCTTCACCGCGAATCTGGTCCGCGGCGTTGTGAACAGTAGGCGAGATACTGGATCTCCGGTATCGGCAGAAGACCGGAGACACCCGCGCCCAGCGCCAGCCCGAGGATGGACTGCTCGTCGAGCAGGGTGTCGAACACCCGCGCCGGGCCGGCCTTGCCAAGCAGACCGCGGGTGACGCCGTAGACACCGCCCTTGCGGGCGACGTCCTCCCCGAAGACGATCGCCTCCGGGTAGCGGTCCAGGATGTCCTGCAGCGCACGGTTGATCGCGACGGCCACCGTCACCGGCGCACCCTGCTCGGCGGATGCGAGGAGGACGCCGCGACGGCATCATCCAGGCTCGCCTCGAGCGGCGTCATCACCGCCCGTGCACTGTCGAGCTGCGGCAGCTCTCCGACTGCGGCCGCGATCTCGATGACGTTGGCACGCTTGGCCTCATAGCGGTCGAGCACCTGCGTGGGCGTCAACACACCGTGGTCGACCAACAGTTTCGCGGTGGACAGCACCGGATCCCGGTCGACGTCGGCCGCGATCTCCTCGGGGCGACGGTAGGCCGGCTCGTAATCCGACCCCGCATGTCCCATCAACCGGACCATCCGCAGATGCAGGAACGCCGGGCGCCGGTGTGCACGCACCCAGGAGGCCGCGGCCGCCGCGGCGTCATATGTCGCAGCCACATCGGAGCCGTCGGCGTCGAAATACCGTAACCCGTCACGGTTTCCGTAGGTTTGCTCGATCCATCCCCGCGGTGTCTTTACGCTGATGCCTATCCCGTTGTCCTCGCAGACCAACAACAACGGCATCGGCACACCCTGATACGCCGAGTGCAGGGCGGCGTTGATGGCGCCGACCGCGGTTGAGTGGTTCACCGACGCGTCGCCGAAACTGCACACGGTGATGGCGTCGTCGGGCCACGGGCACACCACTCCGAGTTTCTTGGCCCGTGCGATGGAGAACGCGACCCCGACCGCTCGCGGAAGGTGCGATGCGATGGTCGACGTCTGCGGAATGATGTTCAGGTCATGGCGTCCGAAAACCTTGTGCCGCCCACCCGCGATGGGTTCCTCGACGGCCGCCACGACGCCGAGCAGCACATCGCGCAGCGGGTCTGCACCGCCGACCTGGGCGGCGCGGGCCAGGAAGAAGCCGCCGGAGCGATAGTGCAGCAACGCAGGATCGTCGGGACGGAGTGCGGCCGCGACCGCAGCGTTGCCCTCGTGCCCGGATGAGCCGATGGTGTAGTAGCCCTTGCCCTGCGACCGCAACCAGCGGGCGGCCAGATCGAGGTGACGGCTGCCGAGTTGAGCGTCGAACAGCGCCAAGCAGAGCCCCACGGTCAGCGATGTACCATCATGCAACGCATCCTCGTGCGAACGCTCCCTCGCCGACCCGCTTAGTGCAGCGACGGTCGTGATGAAATGCTCGTCGATCGGTTCGGCCAAGCGGGCTCCTGAGCTAGGGACTTATTGTCGGGCGTACCAACACGTTTCGCACGAACGCCACGATCTGCGCGGCGCCGGCGCCCTCGGGGTCCTGGTCCGGGTCGTAGCTCGCAAGGCTGGCGCCCACACACGACACCGGTCCGGTGAACAGCGATACGACGAGGTCGGTGAGCTGATCCCACGTCAGGCCGCCGGGTTCGTCGTCGACGTCGGGCAGGCCCTGGGCCGGGAACTCAACGGGATCGAGCACGTCGAGGTCGATGTGCAGCCACCACCGGTCCGCGTGATCCGAAAGCTCCTCGATCGCGCGGCGTCCGGCGCCGGCCGGATCGTCGGCGACTTCGGCGAGCGGGGCCAGCCACACCCGGGAATCGGTGAGCGTGCCGACGTTGAACTGCCGCCGCCATGCGGCGTCGCGCGGCCCGAGCATCACCAGCTGTTCGGGCCGCAGTGCGGGCAGGCGTTCGCCGAGTTCGCCGGTCAGCAGCCGGCCCGTCAGCCCGAGCAGCAGCCCGATCGCGGTGTTGGCCGCCTCGCCGTCTCTCGTGGCCGTCGATGAACACCAGCCCGACGTCGCCGACGTGATCGCGCAGCCCGGTCACGACGCCCAGCAGCATCGAGCAGTCGCCGCCGTAGACGAACGGGAACCGGCCCGCACCCACCACTGTGCCCACCTTGCGATGGAGCGCGTCGGTCATGGCCAGCAACGCAGGTTCGTTGATCAGGTTGGTCGACGCGCCGCGGTTGGGGTCCGGATCGGGCAGTGCGAGGTCGTCGTCGTCAATGACATGGTGATGGTCGAAGGCGTCGCGCAGGCCCGCGTCGCGCAGCGCACCTGCGGCACGGGCTTGATGTCCGGCGCGCCCATAGCCGTCGAACGGAAGCCCGATCATTTCGATGTCGGCCAACACTCACCCCCTCGATGACATCCTGAACATATGCCGGATACGGCGTCGCTCAGACCAGTTCGGTGGCGTCCGCGATCGAATCAGCACGCTCGAGCGCACGGGGCCAGCCTAGGCTGGCCCCGATCACGCGGGACCGAGATCCCCACGTCATCACACGACCTCGCTTTGCTGTGTGCGCTATGTCTGTGCCGGCCGCGCCACAGCTTGGCTGTGTGCGCTACGTCTGTGCCGGCAGCGCCACTGTGTCCGCGTCCGCGCTGGGAGGACGTGGAGGTTGCGGTTTGAGGAAGTGGTGGTCGCCGCGCGGGTAGACGACCTGCGGCCACCAGAACCACCGGCCCAACAGCGTCGCGATCGACGGCATCAGCAGCGACCGCACGATCAGCGTGTCCACCAGTAGCCCGATGGCGATCGTGGAGCCCATCTGGGCCAGCACGACCAGCTTGCTGCCCATCATCCCCGCCATGGTGGCCGCGAAGACCAGACCGGCCGACGTCACCACGCCACCCGTGCCGGCCATGGAGCGAATGATGCCGGTCTTCAATCCCGCGTGGATCTCGTCCCTGAATCGGGAGACCAGCAGCAGGTTGTAGTCCGATCCCACGGCCAACAGGATGATGACCGACATCAACATGACCAGCCACTGCACTTGGATGCCGAACAGGTCCTGCCAGAGCAGAACCGAGATGCCGAAGGATGCGGCGATCGAACTGGCGGCCGTGCCGACGATGACGAGTGCGGCCACCGCGCTTCGGACGAGGATCAGCATGATCATGAAGATCAGCGTCAGTGACGAGATCACGGCGATCATCAGGTCGTACTTTGCGCCCTCAGACATGTCCTTGTAGGTTGCCGCGACCCCGCCCAGGTAGATTTTGGCGTTCGACAGGGAGGACATCTTCAAGGCGTCCTGCGCGGCCTTCCTTTCCGAGTCGACCCGCCCAATGCCGGCGACCGTCGCGGGATCGGTCTCGTGGGTGATGAACATGCGCGCAGACTTGCCGTCCGGCGACAGGAACATCACCAGGCCGCGCTCGAAGTCGGGGTTCTGGAACGCCTCCGGGGGCAGAAAGAACAGGTCGTCGTTCTTCGCCTGGTCGAAGCTCGCGCCCATCGCGAGGGCCGTGTCGTTGCTGGCCTGCAGCTGGTCGAGCAGGGCCTTCTGATTGTTGTACGACGCCAGCGACAGGTCCCTGCTGGCCTTCATCGTCGCGATCGTTTGTGGAAGGAGTGCGGTCAGCTTCGGAGCGAGGTCCGCCAGCTTGTTGGTGTTGACCTGCACCGCACCCGTCTTGTCGGTCACTTCGTCGATCCCGTCGAGGGAGTCGAACAGGGACTTTAATGCGGCGCACATGGGGATGTCGAAGCAATGCGGTTCCCAGTAGAAGTAGTTGCGCAACGGCCGGAACTCGTCGTCGAAGTTCGCGATGTTGTCTCGCAGTTGTTCGGTGGTTTCGAGTAGGTCCTGCGACTTGGCCGCCGAGTCCTGTGTGAGCCTGGTTTGCTCGAGGGAGAGTTGGTACTGCTTCTCCAAGATGTCGATCGAGGCGTTCGTCTCATCGACCGTTCTGAGCTGGTTGGCCAATTGTTCCCGCTGGAACGGCAGGTTCATGTTGCTGGTCTGTCCCTGGATGCTCGTCTGGAACGGAATCGAGCTGTGCTGGATCGGGATTCCCAATGGTCTCGTGATGTTCTGGACCATCGCAATGCCTTCGGCGTGCATGACATTCCGTGAAATCGAGTTCAGCACCAGCATGTCGGCGGGATTGCGCATGTCGTGGTCGGCCTCAACCATCAGGATGTCGGGATTCATCCGCGCCTGCGTGAAGTGTCGGTCGGCGGCCGCGAAGCCGATGTTGACCGGGGCGTTTGTCGGCAGATAGTACCGATCGTTGTATGCCGGCTTGTATCCCGGAATAGCCACGATGCCGATCAGCACCACGAACAGGCTTGCCACCAGAATGGGTCCTGGCCAACGGACCACACTGACGCCGACCCGGCGCCAAAACCGGCTCCGGGGAGGTCGTTTGGATTCGAACAATCCGACACGACTGCCGAGGAACAAAATGGCCGGCCCCAGCGTGACGGCAATCGCCACGACCACGATCATTCCGATCGCGACGGGCTCGCCCATGGTGGCGAAGTACGGCAGCCGACAGAAGCTCAGGCAGTACGTTGCCCCGGCAATCGTCAGACCCGACCCCACGATGACTGGGGAGACGGATCGAAACGTGGTGTAGTAGGCCGTATCCCGATCCTGACCCATGCCGCGTGCTTCGCGATAGCGGCCGAAAATGAAGATCCCGTAGTCGGTGCCCGCCGCGATCGCCAGCATTGTCAAGATGTTCCCGGCGAACGTCGTGAGCCCGAACGCGCCATGGCTGGCGAGCACCGATACCACGCCGCGCGCGGTCAGCAGTCCGAGAAACGTCAGGAAGAGCTGGATCAGCGTGGTTCTGATCGACCGATAGACGACCAGCAACATGCCGGCGATCCCAAGGAGGGTGAACAAGGTGATCTGTTTCAGGCTGGCGTTGCCGATGACGTGCAGATCGTCGGTGAGCGCTGCCGGACCTGCGACGTAAGCCTGCACGCCTGGCGGGGCTTTGGTGTCCTTGATGACCTGGCGAACGGCCTGAACCCCTTCGTTGGCCAACGTCTGGCCCTGCTCGCCGGCGAGGTTCAGCATCACGTAGGAGGCCTTGCCGTCGGGACTTTGAGCGCCGGCCGCCGTTAAGGTATCCCCCCAGAAGTCCTGGATGTGCTGGATGTGCACGGGATCCTGGCGCAGTTTGCGGATGATTTCGTCGTAGTAGGCGTGCGCATCCGGGCCGAGTGGCTTCTGCCCCTCCAGCACGACCATGATCGTGCTGTTGGAGTTGAATTCCTTGAAGTTGGCGCCCATCCGCTTCATCGCGACCATCGATGGCGCGTCCTCGGGGGCCATCGGAGCCGCATGCAACTCCCCGACGACCTCGAGTTGCGGGGCGATCACGTTCACGATGACGGCGACCACGATCCAGAACAAGATGATCGGCACCGCAAGGATCCGCAGGCTGTGGGCTAGGACGGGCCTTTTTTCGTGTCTGGTGTTGGCAGCGGTAGCGGTGTCGGTCATGCGGACTTCACCAGGCAGTACGTCTGGGCGTTGACCCCATTGGCAGATTGCTCCTCACGGACGATTCCGTTCACGGTGACGCGGCACCCAATCTCGTTGCCGTCGCCCAGCGCCATGAGGCTGGCGCTGACCGTCGGCAACGTCGTCGACAACGTGATCGACCACGGCAGGGGCACCGTGACCGAATGCACGTTCGCATCCGGGTCGAAATAACCGATCTGTGCAGTGGTCCCCGGCGGGCCGTAGACGTCGTAGACCAAGACCTTCGGGTTGAACTGCACGATCTCGATACCCGCTCCGGCGTTGGCATTCAGGTTCTGGGAGGCGAACATCTTGTGCAGACGGGAGACGACCAGGCCCGAGGTCGCCAACACGACCACGATAACCAACGGGATCCACACCTTTTTCAACACGCGTCCCACCGGAATAGCCCTCACCCGAACACCTTCCGCTGATCGACCGTCCCGGCCCCGGCCGGGTCCGCCGCACCACCGTTTGACAGACAATCTGCGTTCGCGACGAGCCGATACAGAACCGGCAGTGCGGCCCGCGCAGAAAGCCACAACGCGGATTCCTCCTCCGACGTCAGCGTTGCCATCAACGCCCTCAGGCGTTCCCGACGGATTCGCTTCCGGTCGTCGAGCAGCCTTTGCCCTTGCCCGGTGATGCCGATCAGGGCAGCGCGCCCATCCTCAGGGTCCGCGAGCCTGGTCACCAGGCCCAGCCGCTCCAGCCTCTGGATCAGCTGAGTCATCGACGGCTGGCTGACCCCTTCCTTGGCGGCCAGCGCCGTAAGCCGAATTGGGCCTTCACGGCACACCCTGTTCATCGCATATGCGGCAGAAGCGCTCAAGTCGGCGCGGTCAGACAGAAACCGCGCCGTGAGGTCCATTGCCTGGTCGAGAAGGTCGCCGACGCAGTCGCCGGCGTCTTCATCGGCCGGCTGTTTTCCCACACGGTATCTATATCATGCGTCCTATATAGTGGCAATCCCGTCGGGGTTTCGCCACTCCGGCAAGTTCCAATTACTACCTGCAGAAATATCGATCGGATGGTCACCGATCTGCGGATGTATCAGAAGTCGAAGCTCGGCAGAACAGTGCATTCGAGTTTGCTATCGGCGCGGACACCTTCGGCAGCACGTCTCGATGCCAACCGACGCGTATGGTCCGGCTCATGGTTGACCGCACCGCCGGCCTCCGCGCAGCCGTTGAGCACGCGGAGGCGTTTCTTGCGACGCTCGATGAGCGGCCGGTGGCCGCCCGCGCCGATGCCGCTGCCGTACGCAGTTCCCTCGCGGGGCCGCTGCCCGAGGTCGCCGAAGACCCCGCCGCGGTGATCGACGCCCTGGCCGCTGGCGCCGAACCTGGCCTCGTCGCGACTGCAGGCCCCCGCCACTTCGGCTTCGTCATCGGAGGGGCTTTGCCCGCCGCACTCGCCGCCGACTGGCTGGTGTCGGCATGGGACCAAAACGCCGCCTTCCACGCCCTCTCCCCGGCCGCGGCCGCCATCGAGGAGATCACCTCGGCCTGGACGCTTGAGCTGCTCGGATTGCCGGACACGGCGAGCGTCGGCTTCGTCACCGGCGGCCAAGCCGCCAACACGACGTGTCTGGCCGCCGCGCGCTATGCCGTCCTCTTGCGCGCGAGGTGGAATGTGGAGCGCGACGGGCTGATTGGCGCGCCAGCGGTCCGCGTCCTGTGCGGCGAGCAGGCTCACGCCACGATCTACACGTCGCTGCGGCTGTTGGGCCTGGGCGCGGATACCGCAATCCGCATACCCGCCGACGACCAAGGCCGGATGGACCCCGACGCGCTCGCAAAGACGTTGGCCGCCGAACGACGGACCGGCGATCGTGTGCGCTCAGGCCGGCAACGTGGCCACTGGTTCGTTCGACGCGTTCGGGCCGATAGCCGACGCGTGCGACGAACACGGCGCCTGGTTGCACGTCGACGGGGCGTTCGGGCTGTGGGCCGCCGCCGCACCGGGCACCCGCCACCTCACTGCCGGGGTCGAGCGGGCCGACTCCTGGGCGGTCGACGCCCACAAGTGGCTCAACGTGCCCCACGACGGCGCCATGGCCATTGTCGCCGACCCGGATGCTCACCTGGCCGCGATGAGCCTGGTCGGGCCCTATCTGGTGGCCGATCCGGGGCAGCGTGACAACACGAACTACGTGCCGGAGAGCTCCCGGCGAGCCCGTGCGGTCCCCGTCTACGCCGCAATCCGCTCACTCGGCCGCGCGGGGATAGCCGAGATGATCGAACGCAACTGCGCACAAGCTCGGCGAATGGCCAAGCAGCTGGGCGATATTCCCGGTGCTGAAGTGCTCAACGACGTCGTCCTCAATCAGGTGCTGGTGCGCGCTGCCGGGCGGCGACGACGCAACCCGCGCGGCCGTAGCCGCCATCCAGCGCGACGGAACGTGCTGGCTCGGCGGGACCACCTGGAACGGTGAGTACGTCGTGCGACTGTCGATCTCGAATTGGGCGACGACGGATGAGGACATCGACCGCTCGGCCGCCGCGATTGCCGCCGCGGTGCCCTGAGTGGGTACTTTCACGATCGAACCAAATTTTTGTCCCGCAAGTCTTGATTAATCGATTTCCAGGTCATACCTTCGGTCAGAGTCCAGCGTGGGCGCGGCCCGCGCTACAGATCGACGGAGGTCACATGGCCGGAAGGCTGGACGGCAAGGTCGCTTTCATCACGGGCGCAGCTCGTGGTCAGGGTCGTGCCCATGCGATCGCGATGGCCAAGGAAGGCGCCGACATCATCGCGATCGACATCTGTCGGCAGATCGACTCCAATCCCTATCCGCTCGCGACGCCCGACGATCTCGCCGAGACCGAGCGTTCGGTCAAGGAAACCGGTCGCCGAGTCGTGGCGCGGATCGCCGACGTGCGCGAGCGCCACGAGCTGCGCGACGCGGTGGAGGCCGGTCTCGCCGATCTCGGCAAGATCGACGTCGTCGTCGCCAACGCCGGCATCCTCCCGATGGCGATGGGCAGGGCCCACGATGCGATGTCCTTCGTAGACGCCAGCGATGTCGACCTGCTCGGAGTGATGAACACCGTTGCGGTCACCATTCCGCATCTGCCCAACGGATCGTCGATCATCATCACGGGGTCGACGGCGGGGATGATCCGAGGCACCACCGACAACCCGAACATGGGGCCGGGCGGTGCCGGGTACGGCTGGAGTAAGCGCGTGGTGATGGAGTACGTCGAGGAGATGTGTATGCACCTGGCGCCGCGAATGATCCGGGTCAACGCCATGCATCCGACCAACTGCAACACCCACTTGCTGCAGAACGACGGCATGTACAGCATGTTCCGCCCCGACCTCACCGCCGAAGGCAAACAGGCCACGCGCGAGGACGCCGAACCGTTGTTCACCATCTTCCAGGCCATGCCCATCCCCTACGTCGAGCCTGAAGACATCGCCCATCTCGCCGTCTTCCTCGCCAGCGACGAGAGCCGCTACATCACTGGACAACAGATCCGCGTCGACGCGGGTTCGCTGCTCAAATGGCCGAACGGTCCCGGCGGGTAGCGGCGAGCACCACGCGCCGGGGTTTTGGGCGCAGTTCGAATCGCTGTGCGGGACGTCGGTTTCGACCATGATCGGTCGAGCGCCGGCGCCGCTGGATACACTGCTGCCACTGCGATGAGAAGAAAACCCAACGTTGAACAGCGACGTCGCGACCTGTGTGATGCGGCGATCGAGTTGTTGGCAGCTGAGGGTGCGCGCGGCCTGACGCACTTGCGGGTTGACCGTCACGCGGGATTCGCGGACGGCACGACGTCGTTTTACTACCAAACTCGATCCGCGTTGCTGCGTGGTGCGATCGATCGGGTGATTGAACTCGACGTGGCCGATTTCATCGATGCCGTGGACGCAACGCGTGACGGTGAGATCGACTCGCTGCTGTCGCACCTGGCCGAACAAGCGATGCGTACCGCCGTGGAGCCGGAAAGATCACGGGCGCGCGCACGATTCGAGTTGATGATGATCGCAGCGCGCGATCCCGAACTCAACGCGGTGTTCGAGAATCTCATGGACCGATTCGTAGCGATCAGCGAGGCCGCGGTCGCGCAAGCACAGCCCGCCGGGACGCCGTCCGATCCCGCGCTGGTGAAGGAGCAGGCCTTCGCCGTCGTCACCTTCCTTGGCGGTTTTCTTTTCCGCCTCGCCTACGGCATCGCCCGCCTCGACCGCCCTGAGCGTTTGGAGGCCCACCTCCGCGGAGTCATCGCCGGTGTTGCTGCCGAACACGCCCGGATTAAGAGCGTCACCAGGTGACGGGCAGTGCCTCAATTCCGAAGATTTCCTGCTCGTTCTGGAATCGCAAATCCTCCGAGTCGACTGCGAGCCGAAGTCCCGGCAGGCGGCGGGCCAATGTAGCGAGCGCGATCTGCATTTCGACTCTGGCGAGGTTCTGTCCAATGCATTGGTGCACGCCGTAGCCGAAACCTAAATGACCACGCGCGCTTCGGTTTACGTCAAAATCTTCGGGATGGTCGACGAACTCGGCGTCCCAGTTGCCGGCGGGCAGGTTCATCAACAGGAAGTCGCCGGCGCGGATCACCACGTCGCCGATCATCAGGTCCTCGGTAGCCACCCGATCGACTTGGCTGTGCACGATGGTGAGGTAACGCATCAGTTCTTCGACGATGTTCGCGATGACCGCGGGATCTTCAGATCGGCCGAGCAACTCGAATACGTCCCGATGCTCCAGCAGCGCGACTGTTCCCAACGCGATCATGCTCGCGGTGGTTTCGTGGCCGGCCTGCAGCAGGATCAGGCTGTTCATCGCCGCCGTTTCGCGGCTGAGCTGGCCCGCGGCGACGTGGTCGGTGATGAGTCGGCTGATCAAGTCCTCACCCGGCTCGCGCTCTTTCTTCGCCACAAGCTCGAACATGTACGTGAAGAGCGCCCCGATCGCCGCCGCCTTCTGCTCCTCGGATGACCTGGAGTCGAGTCCGACCGTGCTGTGGTGTTGAAAGAATTCATGGTCGTCATAGGGCACACCCAGCAGCAACGAGATGACCAGCGAGGGCACCGGTAATGCGAAGTCTCGCGCAAGGTCAGCCGGCGGTCCGCTCTTGGTAATCGTATCGAGGAAGTGATCGACCAGCTCCTGGATCTGCGGCCTCATCGCATCTGCGCGCCTCACCGTGAAATCGCGAGTCATCATGCGGCGCAGGCGATTGTGCTCCGGGTCATCGATCCGCGCGAAGATGACCGGCAAGGTGTCGTCGACGCCCCTTGCTCTCAGCCGGGGCTTGATGGTGTCGGCGGACAGGCGCGGGTCCACCAGGCACGACCGGATGTCCTGGTAGCGGCTGACAATCCACGTCGGCCGGCCTTGCCACATTGCGCGCTGCAGACCCGCGGAATCCCTCCATTCGGCGAATTCCGCCGGCGGCGCCAACGGGCAGCCCGCGGCACGCGGCCTCGGAATGACCGGAAGGCCGGTGTTGTCGGTGGAGGTGGTCGTCGTCATGGGCACTCCTCTGGTGTCACCAGCACTCGTCCTCGCACTCGGGCTTCGCGAACAGTGTCGAAGGCCTCGGCGAGCCGGTGCAGCCCGAACGTCGGTCCGTTCATTGGGGACGGATCAACGACACCACGGGCGAAAGCAGCGATCACCTCGAGAAACTCGTCGGGGCAGTAGGCGACCGAGTAGCGAATCGTCAGTTCCTTGAGCAGCGCGGTGACCGGTTCGATGTAGGTCGGCTCAGCACAAGCGCCGGAGATCACCAGACGCCCCCGCGGGCGGAGCGCCGGCTGACACGCCTGCACGAGTTCCGGGCGTCCCACGCACTCGATCACGGCGTCGTAACTGCTGGTCTCTGCTTCCGATACCGCGGTCAGTACGTCGGTGGCTCCCATCGCGAGAGCCGTTTCGCGGCGATCTGGGTCGGGGTCTACGACGGTGAGGCGAACCCCTCCCTTCGCGAGCGCCCAGGTGAGGGTGGTCAGGCCGACACCGCCGGCGCCGACGATGAGCACGTCGTCGCCAGGGCTTATTTCGGCGCTGTGCACCCCGTGCAGGCCGACCGCGAACGGCTCCACCAACGCAGCGAAAGTGCGTGGCAGATCAACGGGTACGGCAAATGTCTGCCGCGCAGGCACCACGGCGAGCTCAGCGAATCCACCCGCCGGTCCCATCCCGATGTACTGGACCTGCGCGCAGTGCGACACAGCGCCCGCCAGACAGTACGGACACGTTCCACACGAGATGACTGGCAGGACAGCGGCATTCATGCCCTGCTGCCAATCGCGTACCGCCGATCCCACTGCCACGACCTCGCCACCCAGTTCGTGGCCCATCACCATTCCCGGCGGTGTGAACGGCTGCGCCTTGATGTCCGATCCGCACACGCCACAAGCGACGACGCGGATGACCAACTCGTTTGGTCCCGGGACCGGATCGGGCAGGTCGACCACGTCGAAGCCGTGCTCGGCGTTCGTGACCGCCGCCTTCATGCGACACCCGCCTCCAGCTCGACGTCGAACACCGAGATGTACTCGTCGAAGATGGGCTCAAGATCCGCCCGAGTAACGCCGGACCCGTCCAGCGAGTAGGGAGCGGCCCCGAATCGATCCTGCGGATGGCCGTCGAGCCACTGCACCATCGCCTGTTCGGTGGAAGTTGTCAGATCGTCGCCTGCCCACGCATAGAGCGAACGCATGACGCCGACAGGATCGCTCATCAGATCGGCATAGTGCAGGTCGAAGAATCGGTCATCGCCGATCCGGCGACGGGTGGCCAACGGCCGCTCGACGTGGTGGTGCAACTGGCGCAACACATTCGGAATGATCACGTCGACGTCGACCTCGGCGCCCAGCACCGCCCGCGACAGGTAGTTCAGTCGGAGGAACGATGCTGTTGCCTTGAACGGGTCACGATGCGCCCAGACAATTCGCGCATCGGGAAAGGTCGCCAGAAGCGCTTCGATGTGGACGGCGTGCGATGGCATCTTGAGCGACCAGACGCCGGGCGCTTTCGACTGAAGCATCTGCAGGACACGCCGCTCGTACTCGTAGGCGCTCGTCATATCGGTCTGCAGAAGCCACTCCGCATACGTCGCCGCGGGCATGTACGCCTCCCACAGATACGCCTTGAAGTCCTGGTTCTGGACGAACAGACACTCGGTGGGGCCATCAGCTTCGTCCCAGTGCACCAGCGGGATATTGGCTGCCTTGAGCCCTTCGGCGAGCACATCGAGTTCGGCCTTCTTGGCCTGACACCGCGGGTCGGTGCGAAGGGTGTCAGGCGTCGACGGCGGTACGGAATCCTCGGCTTCCCAGGTCAACAACGACCGCCGCTGCGGATCCTGATCGAGAAGGTAACTCGCCAACGACGTGCCGGTGCGAGGCAGGCCGAGCACCACGAGTGGACGCTGAACCTGCTCGTCGGCCACCTCGGGATGTCGTTTGCAGTAGTCCACGACGCGCAGGCGATTCCACAGCGCGGCCGCGAACTGTCGGTAGACGAATTCACGTCCACCAGGGTTGACGCCCGGTGCGGTCTCGCATGTCTCGACCAGCAGCTCCAGGCCTTCACGCCAGGAATCGCCACCGAAGTCGTCAAGGCCCGCGCGTTCACAGGCCCGGCTGACGAGGTCGTCCACGCGGACGGCGGACTCGGCAGGAACTGTCGCCATGGCACTCGACTCTATACGCCCGTAGAGAACAAATGTTAGGTTGTTTTTGAAATCGATGCTGGAGGTCTTGCGCAGATGCCGTCGTTGGATGAACTCGTCAAGCAAGGGGAAGGCGCCCAGGACGCGGTCGACGTCGGCGACGGGATCTTCATGTCCCGGAACATCGCCAACAGCTACCTGGTGACCACGCCCGACGGCGACCTCGTGATCAACACCGGCACCGACTTCGAGGCCGACGAGATCAAGTCGCGCTTCGCCCGGGTGAGTAAAGGACCGCTACGGACGATCACGTTCACCCAAGGCCATCCCGACCACGTGGGCGGGTGGAGCTCGTTCAACAGCTCTGGCGTAGAAACGATTGCCCAGGCCAATCATCGCGACGTGCGGGAGTATTGGCGACACCTGCATCCGTTCTACGTGCGCCGCATCATGACGCTGTGGGGCGCGTTCATGGACGTTGAGTCCCAGGCGGCGACACTCCCCCCGGAGCCCGTGCTCACCACGTCGTTCATCGACACCCACACTGTTGAGCTCGGCGGTCGCTCTATCGACTTCCTGTCAACACCCGGCGGGGAAACCACCGACGCCCTGGCGGTGTGGCTACCCGAGCAGCGCATCGTGTTCACCGGCAACCTGATGGGGCCGTTCTTCGGGCATGTTCCCAACCTGTACACCCTGCGCGGGGACAAGATTCGCAGCGCGATGGCGTTCATCCACTCGGTGGATCGGGTGATCGCGCTCTCGCCCAAAACGCTGTTCAACGGCCACGACGTCTTCCGCGGGGCCGATGAGATCGAGGCCACGATGACGAAGGTGCGCGACGCGACGGAATACCTGCGTGACCGCACCATCGACGGCATGAACTCGGGCGCCGACCTGTGGACGCTGATGCGCGACATAACCCTGCCGTCCGAGCTGGCACTGCCGCAGGTGCACGGAAAAGTGCCGTGGATCGTGCGGGCGATCTGGGAGGAGCACGTCGGGTGGTTTCGCTACGAGTCGACCACCGAGCTCTACGACGTTCCACCGTCGTCCGTCTGGCCCGATGTCGTCGAATTGGTCGGTGGCACTGGACCACTCATTGAGCGGGCCGACACCCACGCGCGGGCCGGACGACCGCTTCAGACGCTGCATCTGACCGACATCGTGCTGGCTCATTCACCAGATGATGCGGATGCGCTTCGGGTCAAACAGGCTGCCCTCAAACAACTTCTCACCGCCAGCGGACGACAGAATCACAGCGAAGTGCAGTGGCTCGAACAGGAGATCAAGAACACCACGACCACCGAGGAGGACGCGTGAAAGCCGAGAATCTGTACCACACCGGCATCGTCGTCGATGACCTCGATGCGACCATGGACTGGTTCACCCGGACGGCCGGCTACACGTGGACCGACGTCGTGACCGTCGACCAGCAAGCGGTCACCCCTGACGGCGAGATCACCATTCCGATGAAGATGGTGTATTCAGGCGCCGACCCTCGATTGGAGTTACTCCAGACCGTTGCCGGTACCGTCTGGACGCCAGCCGATTCGGGTGTGCATCACATCGGGTACTGGTCCGACGACGTCGAATCCGACTTGGCTGCACTCGAATCCAGCGGAATGGCCCTGGAGGTGAAGTCATACAACCCCGACGGATCGGGGACGCTGCTGTGGGCCTACGCGAAAGGCCCGACCGGACCCCGCATCGAACTGGTCAGCAGCGCTATGGAACCGTTCATCGCTTACTGGTGGTCCACCGCCGGCGGCGAGTCAGGGTAACGACGAGCCGCGTCATACGCCTTGCCTTCGCGGTCCAAACCGCTCAGCCGCCACGGGCCTCAACCATTGCCGAACGGTTGACCTTGGTCGCCGCACTGCGCGGCATCTCGGCAACGAACTCCACCGTTTTGGGCACCTTATACGGCGCCAGCTTGGTTTTGGCGTAGGCGATGATCTGTTGTTCGGTCAATTGATGTACCGGGTCGGCGGGCTGAATGACCGCGTGCACGCGTCTGCCCCACTCCGGGTCACGCAGACCTATGACAACGACGTCGGCGACGTCGGCGTGTTCGGCCAGTGCGCTCTCGACTTCAGCCGGATACACATTGGCGCCACCGGTGACGATCAGGTCAGCGCGGCGGTCGGTCACGTAGAGGTAGCCATCCGCGTCGAGGCGGCCGATGTCACCAGCCGAGTGAAATCCGTCCGGGGTCGACGGAAGTGGTTGCGCCCCACCGTGGTACCGATATGTAGCGCGCATCGGGGCGCGCAAGTAGATGTCGCCCAGCTCGCCGGTCGGGACGTCGTTGCCGCCGGAGTCCAGGATTCGGATTTCGGTGTCGCGGAATCCCCGGCCGACGCTGCCCGGGTGTTCCAGCCATTCATCGCCTCGCAGCGCGGTGACGCCGAAGTTCTCGGTCATGCCGTAAGCCATCACCACCTGTTGGGGACTGAGCAGGTCGAACCATGTCCGTAGTAGCGCGTGGGGTATCACCGCGGCACCCTGAAGAATCCATACCACGCTCGACAGATCGCGGCGCCGCACATCGTCCACGGCAGCCATCCGGGCCAGCATGGTCGGTGTCGCGGTGAAGTTGGTGATGCGATGCTTTTCGATGGTGCTCAGGGCGAGTGCGGCGTTGAACTTCTCCAACACCACCAAACGGTCACCGCCGAGCAGGTAAATCAGCGTGTTGAAGCCGTTGGTGTGATACATCGGGGCAGGGACCATGATGGTCTGCGGCCGGGGAACCGGAGCCCACTGCGCGAAGAACGGTTCGCTTTGACGCGGCGTCCACAACGCCGGCTGCGTATCCAAAATCACCTTCGGCAAGCCGGTTGACCCGCTACTGCAGATCCCGTTGACCATGGGTGAGACCATCTCCGGCACAGCACAATCCGCTCGGCGGCTCGCGGCGGCGGCGAAACGCTGCGGTTGTCCTCGTCGATGACGACGGTGGGCTCGATCACCGCGAGAAGTCGGGACCGCTCCCACTCAGGCAGGTCCCACCGCACCGTGATCGGAACCGCACCAATCTTCCAGCAGCCCAGCACCGAAAGCACAAGCTCGCGCGAGTTGGGAATCGCGATCGCCACGAACGACCCTTCGGCTGCGCCACAGTCGCTCAGTTCGCGCGCCCACTGGTTTGCACCCAGGTTGAGCCGGCGCCACGACAGCGCCAGTTCGCTGCCGTCGGCTGCCACCGTGATCAGTCCGATTCCGCTGGGATCTGCCGACGCCAACTCGGTCAACCGACTGCCGAACGGTATGCCCTCCCCGAGCGGGTCCATCTGCTCGGGGTCGGAGCCGACCTCATACATTGCGTTCCTCCCGGATGTGCGTGTCTGGCTCAGCATCCCCGATCACTGTGTATTCGTATCGGTGTTCGGCGCCGGCCGTGCCGGCGAAGACGGATCCGCATGTTACGCAGACACCGAAGTCCATCTCTGATAACGCCGACAGGACGATCGCAAACAGCCATGTTGCCGTCCCGCACCGCCAGCGGCAAGGTGCAAAAGTTCAAGCTTCGCGATCTGGCCGGGCACCGGCTGCTGACCGTGATGACGGTGCGCCGACTATCGGTGCAGCACACCCTCACTGGCCGCCGGCGCTAGCCTTTGGCCCTTGACCGGGACATCGCCAAGTGCAGTGTCGATCGCGGCAACGACATCGGCGCTGAGGCCCACCCCGGCTGCGCGGGCGTTTGCGTGCACCTGCTCCGGGCGGGAAGCGCCGGTGATCGCCGACGCGAGCTCCTCACGCCGCAGCACCCACGCCAACGCCATGGTCGGTAGTTCCAGACCCGCCTGCTCGGCGATCGGCACCAGCCGTTGCACGGCTTGCAGCGCGGCGTCGGTGGCCATGACGTCTTTGAATCCGCCCATCACGTCACTGGCGAACCGGCTATCGCTGGGCATCGCCTGCCCGGGCTTGTATTTCCCGGTCAGCACACCCTGGGCCAACGGTGACCACACGATCTGCGAGATCCCGTTGGCCGCGCAAAGCGGAAAGACTTCAGCCTCGGGGGCCTGCCACAGCATCGAATACTGCGGCTGAGAAGACACGAACAAGTCGGGGCCGCCGATGTCGATCGCGGCCTGGATTTGTTCCGGCGTCCATTCGCTGAATCCGAGATAGCGGGCTTTCCCCTGCTGGACAACCTTTTGAAAGGCCTCGACTGTCTCTTCGATCGGCACCGTCGGGTCGAAGCGGTGAGCCTGGTACAAGTCGATGTAGTCGGTTTGCAGTCGACCGAGCGAGGCGTCGATCTGCTTGGCGATCTGCGCTGCCGAAAGGCCCTGGTCCGCAGGGTCATCCGACATTCTTCCCCACACCTTGGTCGCGAGAACGTAACTGTCACGCGGGTGTTCGGACAAGATCTCGCCCCAGGCCGACTCAGCGGCGCCCTGCCCGTAAACGTTGGCCGTGTCGAAGAAGTTGATGCCCGCCTCGAAGGCGGCCTCGGTGCACGCCCTGGTTTGGTCGGCGGAGACTCCGCCGGAGAACGTGAGCCAGGAGCCGAGGGAGATCTCCGACACCATCAGAGGCGAACTGCCGAGTTTGCGAAACTGCATGACCAGATCCTTTCCGAGCGCTCGCGGTGCTGTCTACCTTGAACGCTAGGACGGCCAGGTGTCGGGATGCACTATCTCGGTTGATTGGGTACACCGGGGAACAGCTGCCCCGTCGGGCCCGACGTCACGTAGCCGTTCAGCTTCGTCACGAGATGAGGCGCAAACACCGCACCGTAGAGCACGTTTCCGATGACGATCACCGCGACGATCGACAGGATCGCCGATTGGAGGCGGGTCTTGGACACCTTGTCGGACCACATCTCGATGACGTTCCGTCCCTCGGAATCCGTCCGTCCGAGCAGGTACGTGAAGACCATCACCTGCACGCCCATCGCGATGGCGTCATAGATCGGGTATTGGTGCAGCGTCCCCTCGAACAGTCCCAGTCCGGGAATCACGTAGGCGTAGTGGAAGACTCCGAGCCGGGCACCGAGGCCGGCATTGAACACCAGGGCCCAGCAGAAGCCGACGACGAGGCCGACGGTCAGCAGGGTGATCGGCCTGCGCCAGTTGAACCGTGCGCTCAACCGCCGCCCGAGCGCTGAGCCGATCACCGCGGGCAGCACGAAGTACCCGATGTAACCGACGGGCACCGACGAGGGCAGCCCACCCCACGTCATGTTCAGCGGCCACCAAGACGGCATGCGGGGAAGCGCGGGCGGGAACTGCGCGTACATCGCCCAGTCATACGGTGCCTCGATCCAGGAGAACGAGATCGCCGAGATACAGAGAAGCAGCAGAGGGTGCAGACGGCGGCGGCGAATGCTCAGGTAAATCCCGATTGAGAGGAACACGATGCCGCTGACCCATCCCCAGACGACGGAGCCAATCAGCAACGGCGTCATCTCGGTGTTCATCGATCGCGCTGTTCGCTCGCGTTGCCCCGCGCCTCGGGGTCGAAGCAAATGACCAGACCGAAGATGAGGACGATCAGCGCCGAACAAGGTGCCGAGCATGATGAGTTGGCCCACAACCACGTCCTTTCGCCGATCATCCGACTCTTAATAGTGGACACTATTCTAAAGTTCGAGTCAAGGACGCAGCTATCGTGATGCCATTCACCGCTGAGCGCGGTCCGAGGAGTGAGTAACCGTGCCCCAGCGACGTTCACCCGCGAAGCAGACAAGGGCGGAGGTGCCGGTCCGCCGGCCGCGCGGCGAGCCGCGACGCCTTCTGCTCGATGCCGCTCGCACGTTGTTCGCCCGCCGCGATTACCGCAGCACCACGACGCGCGAAATCGCAGAGGCGGCCGGAGTCAGCGAATACCTGCTGTTCCGTCACTTCGGCTCGAAGGCCGGCCTGTTTCGGGAGGCCCTCGTGCTGCCCTTCACCAGCTTCGTCGACGGATTCGGCCAGACGTGGCAGGCCGTCGTTCCCGAGGAGACCGACGAAGAGGAGTTGTCCCGCCTTTTCGTCGGGCAGCTCTACGACGTACTCGTCGAGCACCGGGGCCTTCTGCTGACGCTCGTCGCGTCGGACGGGCTCAGCGAGGAGGAGATCGAGGGCGCAGGCATCGCCGATATCCGACGGGCGCTCACCGTGCTGAGCCAGATCAGCGCCGAGGGTATGCACATCCGCGGGATGCGGTCGAGCCAGCCTGACCTGCCCGCGCACTCGACGGTGGCGATGATCGTCGGCATGGTGGCGATGCGTTCGACGTTCTTCGGAGCCAAGCCTCCCTCGCGAGACGCGATCGTCGACGAGCTAGTCCAGGCGACCCTGCACGGCTTCCTGCATCGGGCACGACTAGCCGAGGATCTCGAAGATCGCCGCTGCGGACGTCACGGCCTTGTCGCCGTTGCCTTCGTCGTGAAGCAGCATGCGCACGCCGACCTTGCCCGACCCGCCCGTGTGGGCAGTGCCGTCGACCCGGAACGGCCCGACCTTGCCCCGGGACATGAACATCACGTGCCAGCTCACGACCTGGAGCTTTCTGGTTCCTGCCGCGTCGGCGGCCAGGTCGATGGCCGCGGTTTCGAGCACCACGTGTTGCGGTCCGATGTGCAGCGCCGCATCGGGTGACGCGAGTTCGAGACTGAGCGCGGGCAGCGCCCAATGGCCGTCCGTTCGCTTGGAGGCGCCGAAGGCCTCCCAAAGCGGCGGCAAGTCGGGCGAGTCCTCGATCACCAGCTCGGTGCCCGAGACATCCATCTTGTCAAGGCCTTCCGGCGGCGTGCCGATGATCGCGCCTTGTCCCTCATTGAAGGCGATGACCCGATCGGGGTTGTCGGCGTCGACGATCTTGCAGCGGCCGTAGCCCATCATCCGGCCCTGATGCACGTTTCCGGACTCGACGATCTCGATCTTCTTGACGTCGTAACCGGGATCGACGATCTGTACCGACGCGATCACCGGGTTGGGCACAGCGATCAGGTCAGTCTGGCATCCCTCTGGGGAAGAGATCGCCAACGGCGCCACCATGATTCCGCCGGCCTCGTTTCGCATGTCCCGGCGGATGGTGACGGTGTCGTCGGATTCGCCGACGTTCATCGATGAATGGTTTCGGCCGATGTACCGGTAGCTGAGCAGACCCGTCCAGCGGCGGTAGAGCTCGTCCCGGTACGCCTCGCTGTCGCCGCTGAATTCTCTGATGTCTGGCAATTGTTCGGTCAACTGCGTTTTCCTTCCTGCTCGTTGCGCCGCACCTGGTTAATTGTTGCGTCGTACCCGGTTGACTGGCATACCACCGCCCCGACGGCTATCCCTCTCCCCTCGCGCGGGCGACCGCCACCGACGCCCGCTCGAGATAGTGCCACGCAATATCCGGCGGCATTCCTCCGCACAGCGGGTGCAGCTGCAGGCTGGCGCCGCCGCGGATCCGCGCGACCGCATCATCGATCGTGATCACCGCGTATGGGCCTTGGGCCGACCGCAGCTCGTCCACCGTGTCGGCACGGGTGATGCTGGCGACCGATTCGTCGCCTTGACGGTATGCCGCGGCCATCCGCGCGTCGTGCAGAAGATACGAGCCGATCTCCGCCCAGGCCGCATCGACATCCTCGGCGACGAAAACCGCTGTGGGACTGCGCCCGTCGGGGAACTGCGCGGGTCCCGGCTCGTGCCCGTGCGCTCGCGATTCCGCCTCGAATGTCTCTTTCAGCTCCGCCGCATCGGTGAACGCGATAAAGCCAAGGCCGTGACGTCCCGCGCGTTTCGCTGCCGCTGTGCTGCCGCCGGCGATCATGATGCGCGGACCCCCTTCGCTCGCCGGCGCGGGCGTGACGTGGATGCGCCGTCCGTCCAGATCGATCGGGTCGCCGGCGAGCAGTCGCAGCAGCAGCTCCAGGCTCTCATCGGCGATCTTGCCGCGGCGGCGAGCGTCGACACCCATATGCTCGTATTCCTCTGGGCGGTGGCCGATTCCGAACACGTAATGGACTCGGCCCTTGCTGAGGTTGTCCAGCACGGACATGTCCTCGGCGAGCCGGACCGGGTGATACAGCGGCAACACGGCCGCAGCCACCAGAACATTGAGCACGGTGGTTCGGGCGGTGATCGCCGCTGCCAGAATCAGCGGCGAGGGCAGGTGCCCGTCAGCCGTCGCGTGATGCTCACTGAGCACTGCCATGACAGCACCACGCGTCTCGGCCCATGCGCACATCTCCAACGCCGCGTCGTACAACGCCGTGGTCGGCGCGCCCGAATCCGGTGCGCGCATATCGAACCGCATCGTGTACATCGGCGCCCGGCTTTCAGGCGTCTGGCACCGGGTCGAACTCCACGTGCAGCGCGCTGAGTCCCCGCATGATGAATGTCGGATCGTACTCGTACTTTCGGTCTCCCGCGGGCCCATGCATTTCCTCGGAAATCCTGATGTTGGCCATCCGATCCAGCAACCGGTTCATCGAGATCCGAGCCTCCGCGCGGGCCAACGGCGCGCCGGGGCATGAGTGCGCCCCCCGCCCGAAGGCCACATGCTCGCGCACGTTACCGCGGTCGTGCCGGAACTCATGCGGATCCTCGAACTTACGCGGATCACGGTTGCTTGCACCGGGAAGCAACATGATGATGGTGCCCGCGGGGACATCAACGTCACCGATCGTCGTTGTTGTCTTCGCCAGGCGGAAGTGACTCTTCACCGGGCTCTCCATCCGCAGGGACTCCTCGAGGAACGCGGGGATCTGCCCACGGTTGTCGCGAAGCGACTGTTGGATGTCGGGACGCTCGCCGATGACCCGCATCCCGGTACTGAGCAGCTTGGTCGTTGTCTCCATCCCGGCCGCGAAGAGGAATGTCGCCAGCTTCACGACCTCGTCGACTTCGGGCACCGACCCGTCCGGATATGTCGCGGCGGCGAGTTCGGTCAGCACATCCTCGCGCGGTTCGCTCCTGCGGTCGGTGACGTAGGACGCGAACTTATCGTCCAGCCACATCAGCGGGTTGTGGGCGACGGTTTCCTCGTTCTCCACGTTGCCGACGACCTCGTTGCCCAGTGCCGCACGGAATTCGCTGTGGTCCTCCTCGGGAACACCGAGGAGGTCGGCGATCACCAACATCGACAACGGTTTCGCGTAGTCCGTCATGAACTCGCACGCGCCGCGGTCGATGAACTTGTCGATCTGCCGATCGACAAGGCGCCACATGAAGTCTTCGTTCTCGCTGAGGCGTTTCGGGGTGATCAGCTTGCTCAGCAGGCCCCGCGTCTTTGCATGCTCCTCTGCGTCCATCGTGACAACGTGCTCAGCCATCGGAATGGCCGCGCGGTGCTCCTCGATCTGGGCGCTGATGTCGTCGCCCTCGGGCGTGAAGGGCAGCGGAGGGAACGGACCGGCCACCGCGACACATGAGGAGAATGCGACGTCCTTGTACGCGGCCAGCGCCTCCTGGTGGCCCGTCACCGCCATCACGCCGTACGGGGTCGCATGTTGGACCGGGCACTTCGAGCGCAGGTGGTCGAAATACGGGTACGGGTCGGGGACCAGAGACATGTCGGAGAAGTAGTCGACCGTCTCGAAATCACTCAAAAGAACTCCTTGATGGCTTGCATTCGCTTCTAGATCACGAAGGGTCGAACAAGACCGGAAGTGAGGTCGGCGAGCGGAACACCATGCCACGGATATGTGGGTCGTCGCCGTCGGGATCCAGCCGCAGATTGGGCAACCGGTCGAGCAAAAGGTTGATGGCAGTGCGCATCTCGAGCCGCGCCAGATGCATGCCGAGGCAGACGTGCACCCCGTGTCCCCAGCTGATCGGAACCTTGGCCTGCCGGAAGATGTCGAACTGGTCGGGGTCGGGGTACCTGTCCTCCTGCCGGTTGGCCGCGCCGAGCATCGGCATCACCGACGAACCCTGCGGGATCGGCACCCCGGCGAGTTCGGTGTCGCGCGTCGCGACCCTGGTGATGTTCAGCAACGGCGCGTCCCAGCGAACCCCCTCCTCGATCGCCTGCGGAATGAGCGACCGGTCGGCCCGAACCGCGTCGAGTTGATCCTGGTTGGTCAACAGCCCGAACAGCAGGCTGCCCAACGACCGGTACGTGGTCTCCACCCCGGCAGGCAGCAGCAGCCGGATGAACGAGTAGATGTCCTCGTCGTCGAGCTTGTGTCCATCGATCTCCGCCGCGGCGAGGCTGCTGATCAGGTCCTCGCGCGGCTCGGCCCGACGGGCCTGCAGGATCGGCTTGAAGTAGTCCACCAGCGCCTGCGACGCCGCCAAGCCGCGTTCCGGGTTGACGGTGAAGCTCAGCATCGAGATCGACCAGCGCTGAAACTGCGGGAAGTCCTCCTCCGGCAGGCCCAGCAGCGCGGCGATGATCCGGGTCGGATAGGGAAACGTGAATGTCTTGACCAAGTCCGCCTTGCCGTTTGGAGCGAACTGGTCGATCAGTTCGTTGCCGACGCGCCCAACGATCTCGTCCTCCCAGCGCGCCAGCGCCTTCTGGGTGAACGCCTTCGTCACCAACGACCGCAGCCTGCCATGCACGGGTTCGTCCATGCCCAGCATCACCCCGTGGCCGAGTACGTCACCGAAGATCTGGATCACGACGTTGGACGAGTACGTCTCGTTGTCGCGCAACATCGTCTGGATGTCCTCGTGCCGGTACACGATGAAGACCGGCTTGCCCTCCTCGCCGGGCATCGCGGACATGTCGATGCGCTGGATCGGCGTCTCATGGCGCTGCTTGGCCAATTCCGGGTAGGGGTCGCGGACGTTGCCCGAGACAACGTCATCGAACGCCCCGAAGTCCTCGAGGTCGTCGAACAGATCTGACATGCTGCTCCTTCAGGATTGGCTGTTGCTCGCGCAAGCGCTCGTCATGTCGCCGGGTAGGCCACGGATTTCACTTCCGTGTACTGGCTGAAGCCCACGAGGCCGTTCTGGCGTCCGACGCCGCTGTCCTTGTAGCCGCCGAACGGCGTATCCGCGCCGTAACCCGCGGTGCCGTTGAGCCCGATGAATCCGGCGCGCAGCCGGCGCGCAACGGCAAGCGAATGGTCCAGCGAGCTCGACATCACATTGCCTGCGAGGCCGTACACGCTGTCGTTGGCGATCCGGATCGCGTCGTCTTCGTCGTCGTAGGGAATGACGACGAGCACCGGCCCGAAGATCTCTTCCTGCGCGATCGTCATCGAGTTGTCGACGTCGATGAAAAGCGTTGGGGTGACCCAGAATCCTTTGTCGAACTCCTTCGGCGGCTCGGGGCTTCCGACGAGCATCGTCGCTCCCTCGTCCACCCCCTTCTGGATGTAGCCGAGGATGCGTGATTGCTGTTTGGCGGAGATGACCGGACCGCAGATCGTGCCGGGATCCTGCGGGTCACCGGCTTTGATGTTCTCGTAGATTCCCTTGAGGATCGCCACGCCCTCGTCGTAACGGGACCGCGGCAACAGCATTCGGGTCGGCGCCGCGCAGCCCTGTCCGGCGTGCATCAGCGGCCCGATGCCGATCAGGCAGGCCGTGTTGAAGTCGGCGTCCTCCAACACGATCGTCGCCGACTTGCCGCCGAGTTCGAGGAAGAGCCGCTTCATGGTCGCGGCGCCCTTCTCCATGATCCGTTTACCCACCACCGTCGAACCGGTGAACGAGATCATGTCGACCTTCGGCGACAGCGTGAGCTCCTCACCGACGAAGTGATCGGACGCGGTCACGACGCTGACGACACCTGCTGGGATGTCGGTCTTCTCGGCGATGAGCCGGCCGAGTCGGGTGGCGTTGAACGGTGTGTTCGGTGCCGGCTTGAGCACCACGGTGTTGCCCGTTGCCAGCGCCTGGCCCGAGCTTGTTGATCGTGACCTCGAACGGGAAGTTCCACGGCACGATCGCGCCGACCACCCCGACCGGCTCATGCCACACCTTGCGCCGGGTGTTGACACCGGTCACCGATACGACTTTGTCGCCCAGGTCGGTTTCCCACTCGAACGAGTCGATCAACCGGGCGGGATATTTGAGCCCGTCCTCAAGGGGCGCGTCCAGGTGCGGGCCGTGCGTCACCGCTCTGCGGAGCGCCGACCTCGAGGATGAGTTCCTCGCGCACTTCCTCCAGTTCACTTTCGATCGCCTCGTGCAGCTGCAGAAGGCACGCTTGCCGCAGTTCACCGATTGGTCGACCAGTCGGTCTCGTCGAACGCGCGCCGGGCCGCGTCGATCGCCCGGTTCATATCCGCCTTCGATGCGTCGGCGACCTCACCGAGCACCTCTTCGTTAGCAGGGTTGATGTTGGTGAAGGTGCCGGCCTGGCCGTCGACGAGCTTGCCGTCGATCATCATTCGCGACTCGAACGTCACCTTCGTTGCCTCAGTCATTGCTCCCACTTTCGTCTGCTGCGTGCTTTGCTGGCGAAAGCCGCATCGCGAGCGACGCTACGCGCTGCAACACCGGCTGGGGAAGGACTCGCGCGGCCAAGACCATCGCACGCTGCGCCGCGGTCAACGGCACCGCCCCGCCGCGCATCGAGCCGTAGCGGGGTATACCCATCACGATGCGTGACATGTGGTGCATTCCGGTAGCTGGAAGAATCCTGTTAGACGCCAACAGCATCGAGGCGTCAGGGCCCACCCCGTGGCGCCGGAATGCGCCACGCTCGTCCAGCGCCTTGACCAAGCCGTCGGCGAACCGCTCCGGTGGCCGCGCGAAGCTCACCGCGAACCGCCCTCGCGAGTCGATCGTGTGGTGCAGTCTGGCGTAGGGACCGTCGAAGTTCCGGTCGTCGGTGGTGCCCGCGTCGGTGATGATGTCGGTGTCATACATGCCGGTCACCAGAATGGTGACGCCGAGCCCGAACGGCGCGATCTCTCCCGCCATCGACTCACCCCACCGTTCCAGCGCCCCCTTGGCGGCCGAATACGGTGCGATACCCGTCTGACCGCGCACCCCGCCCGCGCTTGAGACCAACACGATGCGGCCCTGCCCTGCCGCACGCATGGCCGGCAACAACGCCTTGGTGAGCGCGACGGGACCCATGACGTGAGTGGCGAACATGTTCTGCCACAACTGCAAATCCGTCTCCTCCACCATCCCGGCGGCGGAGATCCCGGCGTTGTGGACCAGGGCGTACGGCGCGCCGACCTCTTCTTCGATCACCTTGGCGGCGGCCGAGATCGAGGCCGCATCCATCAGGTCGAGCTGGACGCCGATCAGCCGATCATCGTCCTCGGCCGCCCCGGTCGCCTCACGCAACAGGGGCATTCCCCGATCAGGGGTGCGCATCGCCGCGACCACGCGCCACCCCTCGCGATAGAGGCGCACGGTCGATGCGAAGCCCAGCCCGCGGGACGCACCGGTGATGACTACAGCGCGCTCTTCGCGCGAGCGCTCATCGGCACTGCGGGGCTCACCCATTCGCGTTCTCGGGTGCACAGGCTCCCTGGCCGGGCGGCGGCGGCGAGACATCGGGCCGCCCGTTCGGCAGACCGTACTGCCAGGTGGCCCACTTCCCCACCGAGAACGGTCCCTCGGCGCCCGCCTTCTCGTAGTAGCCCTGCGGGTCAAACACTTTCGCCTCGGGATACGGCCACGGGCAGGCGACCGACGTCGCCAGACCGCTCGCCTTGATCGCCCAGAACCACCCGCCGTAGGCGAAGTACGACACGTTGATGATCGCGAACATCACCAGGAAAGTGCCGAGCACCGGCTTCGTCGGGAACAGCTTCGCCTTCGCAGCGAGCTTCTCCGCCACCGACTTCCCCGTGTCGTCGCGGTAGACGAGGATGGCTGCCGGGATCATCACGAAGGTCACCGACAGCGACTCCCAGATCAGCGGGAACTGGAAGGTGGTGCCAGGGAACAACGTGCCGAATGGGATCGCCTGCGAGTAGATGTACAGCCCCGTGCGCACCAAGCTGATCTCCAGAATGGCGTCGAAGATGAAGCCGATCACCAGCACCAGTGCACCCAGGCTGATCAGCGGGTGCCGGGTGACGAACGCTTCCGGACCGCGCTTCGCCTGCATCTTGCGAAGAATCCAGATCGCCGGGAAATACGGGCCGAAGTAGAACGTCACGTATCCGAACACGATCCAGGGTTCAACGGTCGGCGACATCATGATCAGGGGCCAGGATTCCGGCCAGTGCAACAACATCGGGTTGTACACCGCGTATGGCGACCAGTTCATGATCGGGTCCTGCCACACGATCAGCGTCGTGCACAGGACCATCAGCAGCACCGGGCTGCCGGGGTTTCGCCGCCAGCCACGGATGAAGACAATGGTCAGCACCACGACCATGATCAAGGCGCCGACCTGCGGGATGACTTGCCAGTGATCGAATCCCGTCAGGAACCCGACCGGACGGGGCCGTCCCTCGACGTTCGGGTTGGCCACGCGCGGGTCGACGTCCGTCCGCCCGACGGCGGCGAACAACCCGAGGAAGCCGAGCCACGCGATCAGTGAAATCCGACGGCCCCAGTTCGGGCCGGTGCGCGCCGAACCCGCTGAATCGGCCCGTGTATCGGGTGGTGTGGATTCCTGGGTGGTCATCGAATCAGCCTTCCTCTCCGAAGCGATCGACTAAGTGCGAGTTGATGCCGTCGGCATCGAGGGTGCGGGCCACCAGGTAGCCGGCGCCCATCCAGGCGCGGCGGGTCCACTTGCCGAAGGACACCCGGGTGCCGGGCGCGCCTGACGCGGCGGGCATCATCTTCACGCGCTCCAGGGCTTCCTTGACCCCGCGAGGACTCAACGGATGCGAGTCGGTGAACGCGCGCACCAGCGTGGCGGCGACATCGCGGTTCACCACGGTCACGCAGAATTCGGGTCGACTGCCGTTGTACTTCTTCGCGTAGCGGTCCAGAAAATCCTGCCCGATCGAGTTGCCCTCGTCGTACTGGTCGACGCCGACCCAGCCCATGAACGCGTTCCACATGATCGGGTTGACCCAGGCGTTCTGAAATGCCGTCGTGGTGAAGCGCGGCGGATCCCAATCCACCGCCTCCAGCGCGGGATTGATGAAGACGATCCCGAAACCAAACCCGAGGTGCACGATCGCCTCGGCCTTCGCGTCGTGCAGAGTGCGCACGGCCTCGTTGATGTCCTGCGCGGTCTGAGCGATCGCCGCCTCTGCAACGATGCGAATACCCTTGCGAGCACAGGCACTTCGAAGGTTCTTCAGATAGGTCTCACCGATGAGGTTCTGCTCGACCAGGACGCCGATCTGGGTCAGGCCGCGCTTGGCGACAAGGTCGGCGAGGAAGATGGGTTCGTCGGTCATCGACCCCTGCGGGAAGGCGAACGTCCACTCACCCAGCCAGTCGTCGGTGCCGCAGACGCTGATCGCGGGCACCTTGAAGCGCTCCTCGATGGCCTCGCGCATGGGCACGCAGTTGTCGGTGATGTTGGGGCCGAATACCACCAGGCAGCCCTCGTCGACGAGTTCGCCGAAAGCGTCGATCACCGCCTTCACCGAACCCTTGGGCAGCCCCTCGACTTCGCGGTAGATCATCTGCACCGGACGGTCCATCAGGCCCTGCTCGACGGCCTCCTCGAAGATGAGGTCGAAGCACTGGGTGAAGGAGGCCAAAAGGTCCTCGGGAAACCCCGGTGGCAGCGTGAAGTCCATCAGGTAGCCGATCTTGATCGGCTCAGCGGTGCTTTCGTAGGACATCAGACCTCCCTGGTGGTCGACCTAATATTTGTTCTGACCCTAGCGGTGCGGCTGAGCAGCGTCAATCATCGGGCCACATCCGACTCGCCCAGATAGATCTCGATCATCTCGTTGAGGCCGCGCCCCACCGACACGTCGTCGGTAAGCGGTCCCGCAATCGCCGCCTTGGCCGCATCACGGCAGGTCAGCCCCTCGACGATGAGCCGGCCCGCGGCGATGAGCACGCGAGTCGACGCGACCTCGCGCAGTCCCCCGGTTTCCAGTCGGCGAATCGCCTGCCCGAACCGCACCAACACGGCAGCCGTCGCCCGGTCGATACCGGCCTCATGCGAGACGATCCCCTCTTCGACATCCGGCGCGGGGAAGCCGAACTCGATGGCGACCATGCGTTGCCGCGTGGAGTCCTTGAGGTCCTTGAGGACGCTCTGGTAACCGGGGTTGTACGACACCACCAGGCCGAACTCGGGCGCCGCGTCGAGTGTGACGCCGAGACGCTCGATGGGAAGTTGTCGCCGGTAGTCAGCAAGGGGATGCAACACCACCGTCGTGTCCTGGCGGGCCTCGACCACCTCGTCGAGGTAGCAGATCGCTCCCTCACGCACGGCGCGGGTCAGCGGGCCGTCGACCCAGACCGTCTCGTCACCCTTCAACAGGTACCTGCCGACCAGGTCGGCCGTGGTGAGGTCGTCGTGGCAGGCAACGGTGATCAGCGGCCGGCCCAGGTCGTAGGCCATCGCCTCGACGAAGCGGGTCTTGCCGCACCCGGTGGGCCCCTTCAGGACCAGCGACAAGCCCTGTCGGTATGCCGCCTTGAAGACGGTCTCCTCGTTTCCCACCGACTGGTAGTACGGGCGCTGCGATCCGGCCTGCGGCATTGCGCCATTCTGGTACGCGAGCCCGGGCTCGGTGCCCATTGCGCCCCTTTCCTTCACCGCTCCGTCGCGGTGCACGAAGCCTAACCGGAACAGATGTTTGTTTCAAGCAAGCGCCGGGCTGCAAGAGGACGTTGGCGCAAGCGCTGTCACGACACCCGGCGCCGCACCTCCGCGGCGCCAAGGGCCGAACGAAACAAGGGACCAACGACCCCGGTCAGTTGCTCAGGCCGGGCGATCGTCGCGTGAGCGGCGCTACCGAACACCTTTCGCAGCGACGCCACGTCGGTGCCGGCACCCACGGTCAGGCACACGCAGCCGGTCCCGCGGCGCCGCGCCTCCGTCAGGGCGCGTCGTGCATCAGCTGCACCGTAGGCACGCTCGTAGCCGTGGTCGTACGCCAGTCCATCCGACACCACGACCAACAGTCGCCGCGACGTGCCCCCGCGAGTCTCAAGGACCGCCGCGCCGTGGCGGATGGCCGCCCCGAGTCGCGAATACGCACCCGGCTCGAGACTGTTCAGTCTTCTGATCACCCGGGTATCGAGGTGGTCGTCGAACCGCTTGACCGGCACCACGTTCACAGCGGACCGCCCCTGCGAGTAGTAGGCGTACAGCGCCACTCGGTCGCCGAGGTCGTGCAGCGCGACGGTGAGGTTGGCGATCGCGGCCCGTTGTTGTTGGTGAACGGTGCGCCCGACGGTTCCCGGCTCGGCCGCCGAACCCGAAACGTCGAGTAACAGCAGCACGGACAGGTCACGCCGGCGCCGCAGGCTGTCGAGATAGACCGCTTCGTCAGGAACCGAGCCCGCCCTGACCTCCACCCGCGCCTCGACGGCGGCATCGATGTCGATGTCGTCTCCTTGCGGCTGGCGGTGCCGACGGTGCAGTCCCATGCCGAGACGCGCCAACGGCCGCCGAACGCCGATCGCGACGTCGATCGCCTGCGGCGCGGACGCTTTGACGCGCGGCTCCACTTCGTGAACTGTGCACCAGTCCGGTCGGTAGGTCCTGCGGTTGGCGTCCCACTCGGGGTAAGTGAATCCACCCGGTTCGATGTCGGCGGCCTCCTCGGCTGACACCGCGGCCGCCGACGAAACCGCGTACGCACCGCGGTTCGCTGAGTTGGTGCGATGGGTCGGCAGGTCGGCGCCAGGCGGACCGCCGCCGCGGTTGCCCGACTTCCGCGCCGACGACAACATCTTCTTCAGCCACTTGCCGATGAATCCGCCCCCACCCACAGGGCTGGTGAACAGATCGCGGTCGTCGGTATCGTCCGCCTCGCCGTCATCGAGTTCCTCGAGCGCCTCGTTAGTCGCGCGCCGCGGGACGTGACTAGCCGTTTCATTGTCGACCTGGGCGGCTGCCCGAGTGTTGGCACCAATCACCTTCTTGGCGCGAATCACACCGAACCCTGGCGGTGGCTCGTCAAACGCGTCCTTGCCCGCCGCGATAGACAGTGACGAGGCGGGCGAGTCGCTGCGACTCGCCACTTCGGGGTCGGCCAGCGACATCAACGTGCCCGGCAGCAGGTGACCGTTCGCGGTAAGTGCCCGATGACCCTCGACAGCCAGATAGCGCCGGGCCAGTCGCGGGTGCCGAACCAGCGCGCCCACGACGTCGGGGGCCAGGCTGTCCGCAGCGATCAGTGACGCGTGCACGGCCACCGATTCCAGGTTCGCGCGGAGGCGCGCAGATGGGTCCACGAAGACGGTCTGTCCGTCGGTCCACGACGGCTGGCCCGGGTGCAGCGGAGCCACCGCGACAGGTCGGCCCGCGAGCGCGGAGGCCAACATGCCCCACGCCTGCAGCCGGTCGCCGTCGGCGTCATTCGCCACGGCCACCTCCCAACCACCGCACCCCTTTGACCAAATAGTTGTTCCACCGTAGAGTCCGGTCCGACAGGAGTCAATCAGAGGCACTCCGGGGCACAGTGCTGAGCCTCGGCCGGATCGGGAGCCGCTGAGTATCTGCCGGCGCCGGCGGAATAGGGGTGCGCGCCACATGATCGACTACGAAGGCCAAGTCGCAATCGTGACCGGGGCGGGTCGCGGGCTGGGCCGGCTGTACGCACTCGACCTGGCCCGGCGCGGCGCGGCGGTCCTCGTCAACGACCTCGGGGGCACCATGCACGGGGATGGCGCCGACGCGAGCGTCGCTGACCGGGTCGTCGAGGAGATCAACCAAGCGGGCGGCCGGGCCATCGCTTCGCATGATTCGGTGGACAACCCCAAGGGCGGCCAGGCCATTGTCGACGCGGCTGTCGATGCCTTCGGGCGGCTCGATGCCGTCATCAGCAATGCGGGCATCTTCAACAGCATCCCGTTCGACCAGCTCTCCGCCGACGACTGGCGACAGATGTTGCGGGTGCATCTCGACGGCGGCTTCTACCTCAGTCAGCCCGCGTTCAAGGTGATGGCAAAACAGCGGTACGGCCGGTTTGTGTTCATCTCGTCGTCGGCGGGCAACTTCGGCCAGCCGATGGAAGCACACTACGCGGCGGCCAAGACCGGCCTCGTCGGGCTGTCCAACGTCATCGCGATCGAGGGCGCGGCCCACGGAATTCTTTCCAATACCGTCCTGCCGACCGGCTTTTCGCGGATGGTCACCGAGACCGTCGGTGACGAGAAGTTCCTCAAGGAGTCGGGCTTCATGCGCGCCATCCGACCAGAGCTGGTCGTGCCGCTCGTGGCGTTCCTGGCGAGCCGCGCCTGCGAATTCACCCATCGCAACTACTCGGCGTGCGCCGGGCGCTACGCGCGCGTCTTCGTCGGGCTCAGTGAGGGCTGGCTTGCCGACGCCGACTCGGAACCGACCGCGGAGGACATCCACGCGCACCTCGACGAGGTATCGGCCACCGAGAAGTTCATCGTGCCCGACACCATCGTCGACGAAGTGCTCGAAGTCTGCAGCCGCCTTGGCATCAGCGCGATGCCCGACAACGCCGACGTCGCCTTCCCCGAGCCCACGAAGAAGTGAGGAGCAGCGGTGGATACCGAGGACATCCGACCGCCCCTTGGTCGCATTGCGGGTGGACGCACCCTTGTGAGCGCCATCGCCGATCGCGGCATCCCTGCAGTTCGAGCGGCGGTCGGTAGGATCTCCTTCCAGTTGCACGTCGACCACAGCGACCGGCGAATGAGGAGGACCGTGCTGAAAGCGTCCGGCGCGCGCGGCTTGTCGAAGCCGACGACGCCAGGAAATGTGCGCGGTTAGCCATGGCCGACGCCGAAGCCGTAGGACGGAATGCCAGACCCACCAGGCCTGCCCGCAAGAAAACTCAGCGCGCGACGAAACTGACCGCCGTCACCGACCCCGCCGTCACCGACCCACCGTCGGTCGATGCGACGCGGCGCACCGAGATTCTGCAGACCGCGAACTCCGTCATCGCCACGTCGGGTCTGCGCAGCTCGCTGCAACAGATCGCCGATGCGGCAGGCATCCTCGCAGGCAGCCTCTACCACCACTTCGAGTCGAAAGAAGCCATTCTCGTCGAGCTGATCAGGCGTTACCACGCCGACCTCGACCACATCGGCGACATCGCCTTGGAACGCCTCGACGAGCCGGACCCCCGTCCTGCCCCCGAACAGATCACGGCGCTTGGACGCGCGATCGCCCGGTGCGCGGTCGAGCATCGGGCCGCTCTTCAGATGTCGTTCTACGAAGGTCCGAGCACCGACCCCGAGCTCGTCGAGTTGGCCAAGCGCCCGCCGTCGAAAATCCAGGCCGCGATGTTGCAGGCGCTGCGGGCCGGCCGCTGGAGCGGCTACATCCGATCCGACGTCGACCTTCCCACGTTGGCCGACCGGGTCTGTCAGGCGATGCTGCATGTCGGGCTCGACGTCATCCGGCACAAAGCCTCCTCGGACGACGTGGCGACGTTGATGTGCCGGATCATTCTCAACGGTCTCGCCACCGACGTGCCCGCCGATACGGACCTGGACAGGTCCAACGCATTCGCCGCCGCAGAAGACGTGATCAAGAGTTGGGTCGACACCGAGGACGACAGCGATCTCAAGGCCGCTCACGTGCGGGCGGTGGCGCGCGCCGAGTTCGGCCGCCGCGGCTACGAGATGACCACCATTCGCGACATCGCGTCGGCCGCGGGGCTGGGCACCGGCACGGTGTACCGGGTCATCGGCTCGAAAGACGAGCTGCTGATGTCGATCATGTTGGAATTCGGGCACAAGGTCGGCGGCGCGTGGACGGACATCGTGCGAACAGATTCCACCACGATCGAGAAGCTAGATGCGTTGAGCTGGCTGAACATCAATGCGCTCGACCAGTTCCCCGACGAGTTCCGTATCCAATTGGCGTGGCTGCGTCATACCCCGCCGGATACCGCCAACCCGGCATGGTCGTTCACGACGCGTATCCGTCAGATGAAGGCCCTGCTGTCCGAAGGTATCCGCGCCGGGCAGATACATATCAACAGCCCGACGGCGGACATGTTGACCCGATGCATCATCGGAGAGCAATGGATCCCGGAGAACATTCTCCAAGAGATCGGCACCCGAAACGCGTTGATATTGGCCCGTGACACCATCTTGCGGGGCGTCAGCGTCCGCACTTCCTAGCCCAAACTTTAGTTCCTGTTTTCGGACTGACCGTCGGACTAAGTTGGGTACGCAAATGATCCGCGGCGTGGCGGAGACCCCACGCTAGCCGGTTACGACCGGCAATCTCGCCCATCCACGGACGCTGGAGGTGTGCGCCATCGCGGCGTTGTCGTAATCAACTTGCCATTCGGGCCATCGTTTGAGGATTTCCTCGAGCGCCACCCGTGCCTGCATCCGCGCCAGCGCGGAGCCAAGACAAAAGTGCAGGCCTTGCCCGAAGGACAGATGTCCACCACTGCGGTGGATGTCGAAACGCTCGCCGTCGGGGAAGTGACGCTCGTCGCGGTTGGCGGAACCGTTGAGCAACAACATCACCGAGCCTTCGGGAATCTTCTCGCCGCGGCATTCGGTGTCGTGGGCGACGGACCGTGCCTGCACCGGTGACGGTGCCTCGTAGCGCAATACCTCCTCGATGGCCCGGGGGATCAGGGAGAAGTCGTCGGCCAGCTGTCGTCGTTGGTCGGGGTGTTCGGAGAGCAATTGGCCGATGAAACCGATCAAGCGCGTGGTCGTCTCGTTGCCGGCGCCGGCGATCATGCTGGTGTAGGTGAGCACCTCGGTGCGGGTCAGTGCCCGAAGCACCCCGTCCTCTTCGATCTCCGCGTTGAGCAGCTGCGTCATCAGGTCATCGGACGGGTGTTCGGCGCGCCAGTCGATGTACTCGGCGAACAGTTGGTAGCTGTTCTCGAACGTGTCTGCCGTGGCGGTCTTGAACGTGCCTTCCTTCAGGCCGAGCAGCCGGCCGGTGTTGTCCCGAATCTGCTGCTGATCCGCTTCTGGGATACCGAGCAGAAAGCCGATCGTGCGCATTGGAATCTGGGCGCCGAGATCCTCGATGAAATCGAACCGGCCCGAGCCGATCAAACGGTCGAGCGCGCCCACGCAGTACTGCCGCGTCAGCGGCTCGATCGCCTCCATCCTCCGTGGCGTGAAAACCTTTGAGAGCAACCGCCTGTGCAGATCATGAAGCGGCGGGTCCTCGAACAGGATGACACCGGGCGGCACCTCGAGACCGCTCATGATGATTTCCATCGTCGTCCCGCGCCCCGAACGGTAAGTCTGAAAGTTCGGAAGTTCACGCGAGACGTCCTCGTAGCGGCTCAGTGCGTAGAAGTTGAACTTCTCGTTGTAGTAGAGAGGAGCATCGTCGCGCAGCCGCTTCCAGATCGGATAGGGATCATCGTCGATGTCGAAATCAAACGGATCATAGTACAGGTCAACAGCATTCGTGTCAGTCACTGTCCCGTCCTCTTGGTCGATATCAACTCGTTCAAGGCATTCCCAAGCCCGTCACCCGTGGCACCGCTGCGCCCGCGCGGCCTCGGGCAATACCACCTCGCCCACCCGCTCGAGATACGGCCATGCCAGCTCAGGCGGCAGGCCGCCACACAGCGGTGACAGGTTGAGCATCTCGCCCGCCGAGACTCGCTCGACCGCCTCCGCAACGCTGATGATGCGGTGTGACCTGGAGGTCGCGCGCAGCTCTGCGACATCGGCAGCCGGCGAGATACCGGCGGAGGTCTCGTTATCGGGGTTCCACTCGGCGTACATCCGGGCGTCGTGAAGCAGGTGTTCGCCGATTTCGTCCCACGCGCGATCCACGTCATCGGCGACGAAGACCACGGTGGGGGTGTCTCGGTCGGGCAGAAGGACGGGTCCCGGCTGGTGCCCGTGCTCCGATCGAAGCGGCTTCGTACGCCTCCCGCATACCCGGTTCACCGCCGTTGGCCAGTAGGCCCAGACCGTACCTGCCTGCCCGTCGCGCCGCCGCCAGGCTCGCGCCGCCCCACATCAAGGTCGGGCCACCAGGTGTGTGCGGCGGTGGCGTCACCACGATGCGCCTGCCCTCGTGCACAACCTGCTCACCCGATAACAGCTTGCGCAACATGTCGAGCTTCTCGTCGGCGCTCCGGCCTCGGCGATGGATTTCGAGGCCGAAGTGCTCGTATTCCTCGGGTCGGTAACCGATTCCGAAGATCACCGATACCCGTCCGTTGCTGATGATGTCGAGCACCGCGAGGTCCTCGGCGAGGCGCACGGGATCGTAGAACGGCAGTATCACCACGAGGCTGAGAAGCAAACGCTCGGTGCGGGCAGCAAGCGCGGACGCGAGAACGATCGGTGACGGCAGATAGCCGTCTTCGGAACCATGGTGCTCACACAGCACAGCGGCGAGACAGCCGTGGTTCTCCGCCCAGGCGCTCATCTCCGCAGCAGACGAGTACAGCGCGGACGTCGGCGCGCCGAAGGCAGGTGCGCGCATGTCGAATCTCAGGGTGAACATCGCGGGCTCGCTGAGTCGAAGACGTGGCGCGGAAGAGTGGTGGGGATGTCGAGGGAACTGAGCAGTCCGGGCGGCGCGTCGACGACGTACGGGACCGCGTTGACCACACGCATCGCGGTGGCGGCCATCGCAGCGTGGCCGGCCCCTCGGCCCTCTGCTTCGCCGAGATTCATCGCGCAGTGGACATCGGGATCGCCTTCGATGTCGACGCGATACGTTGCGTCGAACTCCGAGGTCGGCCAGTCCGGCGCGACGTCACGGGCCATTCGGATGATGTGCTCGATGACGATTGCCTCCCGGCCGTTGACGACGCCGGCGGCGCGGGTGCGCACTGCGCCGCAGGTACCGGCCTCGATCGTGCCGAACGCGACGTCGATGTCCCGGTCGGTCAACTGACGGTCGAGGGTGCCACGCACCTCCTCCACTTCGACACCGAGGCCGCGCGCGATGAGATGAATCGGCGCCTTCCAAGCCAGCTCGATGAACCCAGGTGTTTTCAGCATCGGCTCGAAGTCGAGCGGACGGCCGAAGCCCATGCCGTTCATCATCACGTCCGCGACCGGATAGTGGTCGTTGAGTGCGACCTCGGTGGCAGTGATGGTTCGGATGTGCTTGGACTGGGTCGTCATCAGCAGCGCGAGCTCATCGGAGGCGAAGCCGGGGAATATGCCGGAGACGTAGAACGACGCGTTACCCGCTTTGGCCGCCGCCTCCAGTTGAGCGAGCCAGTCCGGCGCGTAGTACGCCGGTGGATACACCAGGCTGGTGGACGTCGTCGACACGACGTTGATTCCCGCCTCGAGCAGCCGCACGTAGTCCGGCACCGCGCCGGCGTCGCGCTCCGGACCGCTTGCGGCGTACACCACGCAATCGGGTTTGAGCGCGATCAGCGCATCGGCATCGTTGGTGGCAGCCATCCCGATGGCTTCGCCGCCTACCAGCTCACCGACGTCTTTGCCGTCCTTCTCGGGTGAATGAACCCAGACGCCAACGAGTTCGAGGTCGGGGCGTCGACGTATCGCATCGACGGCGATCGTGCCGACGCCGCCGGTGGACCATACGACGGTCCGCAGGGGTTTCAGCGGCGATGCCATGGACGATCTCCTCACTCCACGATGCACGGCTTCGTAGCCGGGGGCGCTCAACAACCACCCCTGGGCGTCCCGAACCAGCCTTTCGACCCTAACCTAATATTAGTTCTCGTCGATCAGATCGCTTCGATCCGCTCGACGTGCGGTAGCCCGGTGATGGCGGATTACCTCCACCACCTTTCTGCGTCGACCTCCACCCTTGACCGTCCAGCCCCGTCCTGCTAGCTTGCGGATCAAACATTAGGTATCGCTCGTCAGTGCAGCCAAGGGAGGCCTGACCGATGGCCATGGTCAGCATGATCAGTCGCCGCGACACCACCGAATTCCTGACATCCGCGGCGACAACGAAATGACAGAACCTCGGCATCGCGTCGTGGTGTGGTCCACCGGCGGCATTGGCTCGATCGCCATCCGTGCCATCCACCAGCGGCCCAACCTGGATCTTGTTGGGGTGTGGGTGCATTCGCCGGAGAAGGACGGCAAAGACGCCGGCGAACTCGCCAACGGCGATCCGATCGGCCTCGCCGCCACCACCGATGCCGACGCGCTGATCGCGCTCAAACCCGATTGCATCGTGTACGCCGCGAGCGGACCGGAACGCGATGCCCTCGCGATCCCCGACTACGTGAAACTGCTGAGCTCAGGCATCAACGTCGTCACGACGAGCACCACCCGTCTGGTCAACCCGCATGCGTACGAGCCGGCCGAATGGCGGGACCAACTCGCCGTCGCCGCGAAGGAAGGCCAGGTATCGCTGTACGCGTCGGGCATCGAGCCCGGGTTCGCCGCCGACTACCTGCCACTCGTGCTCACCACACAGTCGTCACAGATCGAGAAGATCCACTCATACGAGATCGGCCTCTACGACGATTACGGCGTTCCCGACATCATGAGCGATGCCCTTGGGTTCGGCCGTCCGCTCGAGTACGAGCCGTGGATCAGCATGCCGGGTGCAATAGCGGGTGAATGGCAAGGACAGCTCCGCTTGGTCGCCGACGCCCTCGGCGTCGAGATTCAGGAGGTGCGAGAGACGTTCGACCGCGCGCTGACCGATCGGACGCTGGAAGTCGCGATGGGCACCGTTGAGGCCGGAACCTGCGGCGCGCTACGGATGCAAGCCATCGGAGTCGTCGACGGACGCGACGCCATCATCATCGAACACGTCACCCGGCTGGCTCCCGACGTCGCTCCCGACTGGCCGACGCTCCCCAACGCCCTCGGTTATCGCGTGGTAATCACTGGCACACCGGACATCGACTGCACAATCGACGCGACGCTTCGAGACCGCAAAAAGGCCGGCATCGAGGGCATGACCTCCGGCTCCGGGGCGATGGTCGCCACGGCGATGCGCGTCGTAAACGCCATCCCCTATGTCGTCGAGGCGGAACCGGGTTTGCTCAGCTCGGTCGACCTGCCACTGACGATTCCGAGGAACGCGTTCATCCAACAGGGATGAGCCGCACCCGGCCTATTCGGGCAGCCGCAGCTCGGGCTTTTCCACCTCTTCGATGTTCACGTCCTTGAAGGTGATCACCCGGACCTGCTTGACGAACCGAGCCGGCCGGTACATGTCCCAGACCCAGGCGTCGGCCAGTCGCAGCTCGAAGTAGACCTCGCCCTCGGAGTTGCGCGGCACCAGCTCCACGCTGTTGGCCAGGTAGAACCGCCGCTCGGTCTCCACGACGTAGCTGAACTGCCCGACGATGTCCTTGTATTCGCGGTAGAGCGAGAGCTCCATCTCGGTTTCGTACTTCTCGAGATCTTCGGCACTCATCGGCTCAGCTGTCCTTCATATCGGCGGCGCAACCCCAATCTTCCCCTACCCGAGTTGGCTGTGCTGCTCGGGCTCGGTGTCCAGAGCTTCCTCCGGAACCAGTTCACCCTCCACCGCCACCAGCCGGCGCACATTGATGAACGAGTATCGGTGCTGGCTGCAGGGCCCGAGCTCGGCCAGCGCCGCGCTGTGGGCCGGGGTGCTGTAGCCCTTGTGCTCGGCGAATCCGTAGCCCGGGATGTTCGGCCTCCATCTTGACCATCAGCCGGTCACGGCTCACCTTGGCCAGCACGCTGGCGGCCGCGATGCAGGCGGCGGCCGCGTCGCCGCCGACCACCGGCAGCGACGGCATCGGCAGACCCGGCACCCGGAACCCGTCCGACAACACGTAACCAGGCCGCACCGACAGGCCCGCCACCGCCCGCCGCATGCCCTCGATATTCGCGACGTGCACGCCGCGCCGATCCACCTCGACCGACGGGATGAACATGACGTGAAATGCCAGCGCGTAGCGGCGGATCAGCGGGAACAGCCGCTCGCGCTCCTTCTCGTTGAGCTTCTTGGAGTCGTCGAGCGCGGCCAGACTCTCCAGCCGGTTCGGCCCGAGCACACACGCCGCCACCACCAGCGGGCCCGCGCACGCGCCGCGGCCCACCTCGTCGACACCCGCCACCGGGCCCAGCCCGCCGCGATACAGCGCGGACTCCAGGGTGCGCAGGCCCGAAGACTTCCGGATCACAGTTCGCGGAGGCCATGTCGCCGGCAAATGCAACTCCTACTGAGTCTGCGGGTTCACGCTGTGCACTCCACCCCATCGCGACGGCGGCCAAGCGATGAACCGCGCCTTGCCGATGACATTGTCCACCGGCACCGTCCCTGGCGTCGGGTCGCCGGTGCACAGCAGCCCGCGCTGGGCGTCGGCGGGCGTATTGCCGCAATGCGCCCGCGAATCGGCCGAATGGGTGCGGTTGTCGCCCATCACCCACAGCCGGCCCGTCGGGCACCTTCACCGGCCCGAACTCGGGGCCGAGGCAGGGGTAGACCTGGGGTCGGCCATCATCGTCGTCGGGTCGAGAAACGGCTCGTTGAGCGGCTTACCGTCCACCGTCAGGCCGGTGTCGGCGCGGCATTCGACGGTCTGTCCGCCGACCGCGATCACGCGTTTGACCAGGTCGTTCTCGTCGGGCGGGACGAAGCCGATGAACGACAGCGCGTTCTGCACCCACCGCACGGCGGTGTTCGTCGAGCGGATCGACTTGTAGCCGATGTTCCAGTTCGGCGGACCCTTGAACACGATCACGTCGCCGGGCTGCGGCGAGCCGAACCGGTAGGTGATCTTGTCCACCATGATCCGGTCGCCGCGCAGCCGGCGCAGCCGTGCAGCGTGGGCTCCATCGACTCCGACGGGATCAGATACGGCCGCGCGACGAACGTCAGCATGACGTAGTACAGGACCACCGCGATGGTGATCAGGATCGCCGCTTCCCGCAGCGCGCCGCGCTTCTTGGGTTCGTCGGGCTTCTCGGCGTCGTCGGTGTTCGCGTCGGCGGCCGTCGTGTCCGTTGGATCTCGAGCGTCTGCTCGCCTGCTGAGTCGTCGGGTTCCGTGGATCCGGTCACCGCATCAGAGTAGCCAGCGCGATGCTGTCACCGCCGTGCGGCTCGCTTTCCAAGGATCAGACCCCGGCCGGCAGGCGTAGTCAGCGCTTTTCCTTGATCTTCGCCTTCTTGCCACGCAGCTCGCGCAGGTAGTACAGCTTCGCGCGGCGAACATCGCCGCGGGTGACGACGTCGATGTGGTCGATGTTCGGCGAATGCACCGGGAAGGTCCGCTCGACGCCAACGCCGTAGCTTTCCTTGCGCACGGTGAAGGTCTCGCGGATGCCGCCGCCCTGCCGGCGAAGGACGACACCCTTGAACACCTGGATGCGTTCCTTGGAGCCCTCGATGACCTTGACGTGCACGTTGATGGTGTCGCCGGGGCCGAAGTCCGGGATGTCGTCGCGCAGCGACGCCTGATCGACGAAGTCCAGCGTGTTCATCGGTGACACTTCCTTGCTGTTGGCGGCTGCGGGCACTCGTCGCGGTGTCACGCGTGGCCGAGCCGATCTATCGGGCGTATCTGGGAGTCTCCGCAGCGGGCGGGAAACCGGCCCACGCGGACAACTGCTCAATTGTGCCAGATGGGCCTCAGATCTCGTGAAATCCAGTGAAATCGCCGCCGGACGGAACCCGAAACGCTGACAGGGCGCTAAGCAGGCGTTGGCGGCGGTCAACCGTTAGGCTGATGCGACCGGCAGGCGGCGGCGCGGCAAACCTGATTCCGGCTAGGGAACCACCCGAGGGAGGGTCATGCGACGGCGGCCGTCGAGGTTGGTCACGGCTACCGCCGCCGTCCTCATGGCGGTTCCCGCTGGTCGCCGGGTGCGAAGCCAAGGTGTACGGCACGCCCCCGTTGGCCGCAGGCCCGCAGCTGACCGTCGTCGCCCCGATGGGCACCGCGGCCCCGCTGCCGGAATCCCCCGCCGACGAGCCGGCGGCGCCCTTCGACGGCCTGGATACGCCGCGCTCAGCAGGCCACCGCCGAGGCCGCCAAGGCCGGCGCGGACATCTCGGCAGTCGTGCTGGACCGCAACACCGACCAGATCGATCTCCAACGGCAACGGCAGCCCCGATCGCCGATCGCCTCGGTGGCCAAGCTGTTCATCGCCGACGACCTGCTGCTGCAGGACGCGAAGGGACAGACCCAGCTCTCCCCCGACGACCGCGCAGCCCTCGACGTCATGCTGCGGTCCTCCGACGACAGTGCGGCCGAGAATGTTCTGGAACCGCGGCGGCGGCAGCGCGATCATCACCCGGGTGGCCGCCCGGTACGGGCTGGGTTCGACCACACCGCCGTACGACGGGCACTGGTGGAACACCATGAGCACCACCGCCGACCTGGTCCACTACTACGACATGCTGCTGCACGGGCACCGGCGGGCTGCCGCCCGAGCAGGCCAGCATCATCATCAACAACCTGGCCCAGTCCACCCCGACACGGCATCGACGGGTACCCGCAGCGGTTCGGCATCCCCGACGGCCTGTTCGCCGAGCCGGTCGCGGTCAAGCAGGGCTGGATGTGCTGCTGGAACGGCGGTAACTGGATGCACATGTCCACCGGCGTCATCGGCGCCGACCGGCGCTATGTGATGGCGATCGGGTCAATGCAGCCCACTGACGACGGCACCGCCCGCGACACCATCACCCAGGCCGTCAAGACGATGTTCCCGGGCGGCCGGATCTAGCTCGAGCAGATCGGGGCGGCGCTCGCGGGTGCGCTGCAGCGCCCTGTTCATGCCGCCACGCCGCGATCTTGGCGTGATCACCCGACAGCAGCACCTCGGGCACATCGAATCCACGCCAGCTCGGCGGCCGGGTGTAGCTCGGCCCCTCCAGCAGGCCGTCTGGAATGCGAATCTCTTGGTGCGACGCGGGATTGCCGAGCACGTCGGGCAGCAGCCGGACGACCGCCTCGATCATCACCAGCGCGGCCGATTCGCCGCCCGGCAGCACGTAGTCGCCGATCGAGACCTCCTCGACCCGCATCCGGCGGGCCGCGTCGTCGACGACCCGCTGGTCGATGCCCTCGTAGCGCCCGCATGCGAACACCAGGTGCTTCTCGGTGCTCCAGCGCTGCGCGTCGGCCTGGTCGAACAGCCGGCCCGCCGGAGTCGGGACGACCAGAAGTGTTTCGTCCGAACAGATTTCGTCGAGCGCTTCACCCCACACCGGCGCCTTCATCACCATGCCGGGACCGCCGCCGTACGGCGAGTCGTCCACCGACCGGTGCACGTCGTGGGTCCACCGACGCAGATCGTGCACCGCGAGCGTCGACGATGCCCGGCGTCGATCGCCTTGCCGGGCAACGACTGTCGCAGCGGATCCAGGTAGTCGGGGAAGATCGTGACGACATCAATGCGCATCGTCAGCCCAGCTCCAGCAGACCCTCGGGCGGGTCGATCTCGATCGTCTTGTCGGCCAGCGACACCGATGTCACGATGGCGCTGACGAACGGCACCAGCACCTCGCCGTCCTCGGTCTCGCACCGCAAGCAATTCGCCTGCCGCGGTGTGCAGTACCTCGGCGACGGAGCCGACGTGCGCGCCCGTCGGTCGTCGTCACGCGCAGACCTTCGAGCTGATGGTCGTAGAACTCGTCGGGATCGTCGATCGGCGGCAGTTCCGCGGAGTCGACGACGAACACCGTGCCGCTTCAACGACTCGGCGGCGTTGCGGTCGGCCACCCCGTCGAGCCGCACGAGCAGCCGCCCGCCGTGCTCGCGGACCGACTCGACGACGTAGCGACTTTCGGGCCCGCCGCGAGATGGCCTGCCGCGCAAGCGAGGACGCCGGCGGCGAAGCGGGTATCGGGGTCGTCGGTGCGGACCTCGACGATGATCTCGCCGGTGACGCCGTGTGCCTTGGCGACCCGCCCGACTACCAGGTCCATGGCTGAGCCGCTACTGGTCGGTGTCCACCACGTCGACGCGGATGCCCCGGCCGCCGATGCCGGCGACCAGCGTGCGCAACGCGGTCGCGGTGCGACCGCCACGGCCGATGACCTTGCCGAGGTCGTCGGGGTGCACATGCACCTCGACGGTGCGCCCCCGGCGGCTGGTCACCATGTCGACCCGGACATCGTCGGGGTTGTCCACGATCCCGCGGACCAGGTGCTCGACGGCATCGACGACGACAGTGCTCATGGCCGCGGTCAGCTCTCGGTGGCTTCGGCGCGAGCGGTCGCGTCGGCGCTCGGCCGCCGCCTCGGACTCGTCCTGGCGGCCGTTTCGGCGTGGCCTCAGCGACGGCGGCTGGCTCAGCTGCGCGGCCTCGTCGCCGGCCTTGTCGGCGGCCTTCTTGGCGGGCGCCTTCTTCTTCTTGGGCGTGGTGGCCTCGGTGGTCGGGCCGCCCTCGGCCGCAGCCAGCGCGGCGTTGAACAGATCCAGCTTGCTGGGCTTGGGCTCCTTGACCTTCAGGGTGCCCTCGGCGCCGGGCAGGCCCTTGAACTTCTGCCAGTCGCCGGTGATCTTCAGCAGCTGCAGAACGGGTTCGGTCGGCTGGGCGCCGACGCCGAGCCAGTACTGGGCCCGCTCCGAGTCGATCTCGATGAGGCTCGGCTCTTCCTTCGGGTGGTAGCGGCCGATGATCTCGATCGCGCGGCCGTCGCGGCGGGTGCGCGCGTCGGCGACGGCGATGCGGTACTGGGGATTGCGGATCTTGCCAAGCCGGGTCAGCTTGATCTTGACAGCCATGATGAAGCGATCTCTCCTGCGATTGCCACGCTGCAATTCAGCGATCGCGGGCGGGTTGCCCGGGTCCGGTTTTGCCTTACGTGTGTGACCAGCCGCGCAGCCGTAGTCGCGCGGCGGACAGCCGCCTATTGTGCCAGATCAGGCGCTACGGGTGAAAATCGCGACCCGCGGCGTCGGCCGACCTTTACAACTTCTGGCCGAAGTGTCACGCTCACAGAATGGACGACGCCGCTGCGCTGCGGGAGATCGAGGCGATCAAGCAGTTGAAGGCCCGGTACTGCCGATTCCTCGACGCCAAGGACTGGACGAGGTGGCGCGGGATCTTCGTCGACGACTTCCTCAGCGACACCTCGCAGGCGGGCGGCAAGGTGATCCGTGGCGCCGCCGAGTTCGTCGCCTTCACCAGCAAGAGCCTCGGAAACCGGGCCACCGTGCACCAGGTGCACGGTCCGGAGATCGAGCTGACGTCGGCGACGACGGCGCGGGGCATATGGGCGCTCGAAGATGTGGTCCGCCTGGCTCCCGGGGTGAACCTGCGCGGCTACGGCCACTACCACGAAACCTACGAGAAGATCGACGGGCAGTGGCGCATCACGAGCTCCGAGCTGACCCGGCTGCGGGAAGACATCTTCAACGTCTTCGTCTCCGTGTACATGTCGGACCGGATCAAGAAGGCGATCGCGGGCGTCGCGCGTCGGCTGATGCGGTGAGCGTCATGCGGGCTGCACGACTGAGTCACATCACCTTGTCGAAGCACTTGATCTCGACGCGACGGCTCATCCGCCAGCCCGCTGGCGTGCGGATGAACTCGTCCTCGTACCACAGCCCGCAGAACAAGATCTGATTCCGATCACCGCCCAGCACCATCGGGTTGAAGAGGACCGTCCGCGACGACGCGGTATCGCCTTCGATGCGGACGTCGAAGTTTCCCAGCATGTGGGCATACGCGGGGAAGTTCGGCAGCACGCTCGCCAGCCACGCCTTCACCTCTGGAAAGCGACCATCGATCCCGCCCATTTCGCGATAGTCGATGTAGGCGTCCGGGGTGAACACCCGATCGAGGTCGTCGAACCGCCGCGTGTCGATCGCGGTGGAGTAGGCCACCAGCAGTTCTTGAATTTCCAACCGGTCCGAGATCTCTTCCAGGCTCAACATGACGTTGATTGAACACGATCCGATGACCGGGCAAAGCTCAGCGCGACAGCTCACCCGTGACTGTCCATTGGCCACCCTGCTGCGCGGCGGGGGATCAGCAGCGGCTAGCCGCAACAGCGTTCCAGAGCTGCCAGCGACGCCGCGATGTAGTCCTCCGGGAACAGCGGCATACCGCCGACCTGGTCGCGGAAAGCCTGCGGCGTCCCGCTCCAGTCGTAGGTCAATGTGACATCTGTGCCGTCGCCGTTCGGGGAGAGGTCGTAGCGCCAGCTCCAGCCGCCGGGATTGTGGTTGCCGTTGTCGTCCATGACGCCGGGCATCCAGCCGATCGCCCGGTCCTTCTCGAATATATTGACCAGATTCTCGGTGACGTAGTGGCCGCCGGCCTGGTCCAGGTACATGTTCATGCTGAAGATCTGGCCGGGGCGGTGATCCGCGTGGTGTCCTTCGAGTCGCGGACCCAGTCGCCGGGTTCGGTGTCGTGATGGCGGGCGGGATCAGCGAGCACGGCGAAAACCTGCGCGGGGGCGGCGGGGACGGTGCGTGTGACGACGTATTGCTCGGTGGTCATCGGTTGCCTTTCGTATGAGATCTCACAGGTTGAGACCGGATGCGCACCCGGAATTCATCGGTCGCGGGCGTCGATCAAGCATGCGGTTGATTCAACACCGCGCCAAACGGTTCTCAGGCGCGACGGTTAGGCTGCTCGTTCCATGGGAAGGTTCGCCGCGGTAATCGCCGCTTGCCTGAGTCTGGTCCTTTTGTCTGTAGCGCCGGTCGCGTCGGCCGAACCGGATATCCAACCCGCAGGCAGCGTTCCGATCCCCGACGGCCCCGCTCCAGCGTGGATTATCGCCGACATGGAGACCGGCCGAGTGCTCGCCGGGCGCGACATGGACGCCGCCCACCCGCCGGCGAGCACGATCAAAACACTGCTCGCGCTGACCGCACTCGACGAGCTGCCCAACCTGGATGCGACCGTCGTCGGCACCGAGGCCGACACCCATGTGGAGTGCAACTGCGCGGGCATCAAGGCGGGCCGCACCTACACCGCACGCCAGCTGCTGGACGCAGTGTTGCTGGTATCGGGAAACGACGCGGCCAATGCGCTTGCCGACATGATCGGCGGCTACGACACCGCGGTCGCGAAGATGAACGCCAAAGCCGGCCTCCATCGGCGCGACGAACACGCACGCGTCAACGCCCTCGGGGCTGGACGGGCCGGGCGGATCGGGCTTCACCACTCCCCGGGACCTGGCCCTCATCTTCCGCGCTGCGATGGCCAATCCCACGTTCGCCCAGATCACCGCGCAACCAGCGGCCACCTTCCCGACCGATAAGGGCGACGAGCCGCTGGTCAATGAGGACGAACTGCTGCGCCGCTATCCCGGCACGATCGGCGGCAAGACCGGCTTCACCGACGCGGCCAAGAAGACGTTCGTCGCCGCCGCTGACCGAGGCGGACGCCGACTGGTGATCGCGATGATGTACGGGCTGGTCAAAGAGGGTGGCCCGACGTACTGGGATCAGGCCGCGGGGCTGCTGGACTGGGGCTTCGCGCAGGACCCGAACGCCGGCATCGGCTCACTTTAGGTTCCTTCAGCCGACCGGTGCGCTCTTGCGGAGCTGTTCCATGAACGGCCGGAACCACTGCGGATGGTCGGGCCATGCCCGCCCGGTCACCAGGTTGCCGTCGATGACACCGGGTCCGTCGACGAACGTTCCGCCCGCCGCGTCGACGTCGACGGCAAGAGCTGGGTACGCCGCGCAGCGACGGCCTTGGAGCAGACCAGCGGCGGCGAGCATCAGCGGTCCGTGACACAGCGCCGCCACCGGGGCACCGGCGTCGAAGAAGTGCTTGAGGATCCTAAGGACGTCGGGATCGTTGCGCAGGTACTCGGGTGCCCGCCCGCCGGGGACCACCACCGCAACATAATCGGAGGGGTTCACGTCGGCGAATGCGATATCGGCCGGCCATGAACGGCCCGGCTTCTCGGTGTAGGTATCGAAGCCGTCAACGAAGTCGTGGACGACGAACTGCAAAGTCTTCACGGTCGGCGCCGCGACGTCGACGTCATAACCCTCCTCCAGCAGGCGCTGGTAGGGGTACATCACTTCGAGATCCTCGGCGGCGTCGCCGGTCACTAACAACACCCTTGGCATGTGCCCATTTTCGCGCTAGTAGGCCCGGCCGCGCAGGATCACCACATCCGGATTGTTGATCACCTCGGCACCCGAGCGCGGGTCCTCGGCGTAGCAGACCAAGTCGGCACTGGCCCCGTGCTCCAGACCGGGCCGGCCCAGCCAGGCCCGCGCGGCCCAGCTGGCCGCGCCGAGCGCCTCGGTCGGGCTCATTCCGATGCCCTTGAGCGCCTCGACCTCGTCGGCGATCCGGCCGTGCGCGACCGTGCCGCCCGCGTCGGTGCCCGCGTAGATCGGCACGCCGGCCTCGCGCGCGGCGCCGATCCGCGGATAGCACGCGGCGTACAGGTCGCGCATGTGCCGGCGTACGTCGGGATACTTGCCCGCCGCGTCGGCGATGCCGGGGAAGTTCTCGATGTTGATCAGCGTCGGCACCAGCGCGGTGCCGTGCTCGACCATCAGCTCGATCGGTGTCGTCGGTCAGCCCGGTGCCGTGCTCGATGCAGTCGATGCCCGCGTTGATCAGGCCGGGCAGCGCGTCCTCGCCGAACACGTGCGCGGTGACCCTGGCGCCGTTGTCGTGCGCGGCGGCGATCGCCTGCGTGAGCACGTCGTCGGGCCACAGCGGGGCCAGATCGCCGACGTCGCGGTCGATCCAGTCACCGACCAGCTTGACCCAGCCGTCGCCGCAGCGGGCCTGCTCGGCCACGGCGTCGGGCAGCTGCGACTCGTCCTCCAGCTCGATGGCGAACCCGCGGATGTAGCGCTTCGGCCGGGCCAGATGCCGGCCCGCGCGGATGATCCGGGGCAGGTCGTCGTGGTCGTCGAGGCTGCGGGTGTCGATCGGTGAGCCGGCGTCGCGCAGCAGCAGTGCGCCGGCGTCACGCTCGGTCTCGGCCTGGGCGATCGCCTCGTCGAGTTCGATGGCGCCGTGCTGGCCCAGACCGACGTGGCAGTGCGCGTCGACCAGGCCGGGCACGATCCAGCCACCGTCGAACACCGTCTCGGCGCCGGCGACCGGTTCGGCGCTGAGCACGCCGCCGACGATCCACCACTCGACCGGCTCGCCATCGGGCAGCCCGCGGCCGCGGACGTGCAAGTCAGCTCTTCGCGCAAGCGCTCATCGGTCATCTGCTCCGCAGCGCTCATCGCGTCAGTCTTGCGCAGCGATGCTCACTAGTTGCTTCCGGGGAACTTCAGCTTCGACAGGTCGATGTCGGCAAGCCCGGGCGGCAGCTCGTCGAGGCCCTTGGGCATGTTGGACAGATCCGGGAAGCCGGCGGGCATGCCGGCGCCGAGCGGGTTGCGCGCCTTCGGCGGCGTCGGCCCGCGGCTGCACCCTTCTTGCCCTTCTTGCTTGTTCTTGGCGGCCTTGCGGGAAGAACCCTTGCGGCCGAACGGCATTCCCATCTGGCCGGCCATCTGCGACATCATCTTGCGGGCCTCGAAGAACCGGTCGACGAGCTGGTTGACCTCGCTGACCGTCACACCCGAGCCGTTGGCGATCCGCAGCCGGCGGGAGCCGTTGATGATCTTCGGGTTCGGCCCGCTCGGCGGGCGTCATGCCGCGGATGATCGCCTGGACCCGGTCCAGGTGCCTGTCGTCGACGGCGGCCAGCGCCTCCTTCATCTGGCCGGCGCCGGGCAGCATGCCGAGCAGGTTGCCGATCGGGCCCATCTTGCGGATCGCCAGCATCTGCTCGAGGAAGTCCTCCAGGGTCAGCTCGCCCGACGCCGATCTTGGCGGCGGCGGCCTCGGCCTGCTCGGCGTCGAAGACCTGCTCGGCCTGCTCGATCAGGGTGAGCACGTCGCCCATGCCCAGGATGCGGCCGGCCATCCGGTCGGGGTGGAAGACGTCGAAGTCCTCGAGCTTCTCGCCGGTGGACGCGAACATGATCGGCACGCCGGTGACCTCGCGGACCGACAGCGCCGCGCCACCGCGGGCGTCGCCGTCGAGCTTGGTCAGCACCACGCCGGTGAAGCCGACGCCGTCGCGGAACGCCTCGGCGGTGGTGACGGCGTCCTGGCCGATCATCGCGTCGACGACGAACAGCACCTCGTCGGGGTCGACGGCGTCCCGGATGGCCGCGGCCTGGCCCATCAGCTCGGCGTCGATGCCGAGCCGGCCGGCGGTGTCGACGATGACGACGTCGTAGTGCTTGGCCTTGGCCTCGGCCAGGCCCGCGGACGCGACCGCGACCGGGTCGCCGACGCCTGTTGCTCGGACCTTCGGTCGACACACCCGGGTGCGGTGCGAAGACCTGCACGCCGGCGCGCTCGCCGACGATCTGCAGCTGGTTGACCGCGCCGGGCGCTGCAGGTCGCAGGCGACCAGCAGCGGGCGTATGCCCTTGGTCGCGAAGCCATTTCGCGAGCTTGCCGGCCAGCGTGGTCTTACCGGAGCCCTGCAGGCCGGCGAGCATGATCACCGTCGGCGGGGTCTTGGCGAAGGCCAGCTGGCGGGTCTCGCCGCCGAGGATGCCGACGAGCTCCTCGTTGACGATCTTGACGACCTGCTGGGCGGGGTTGAGCGCACCGGAGACCTCGGCGCCCTTGGCCCGGTCCTTGATGCGGGCGACGAAGTCGCGCACCACGGGCAGCGAAACGTCGGCCTCCAGCAGCGCGAGCCGGATCTCGCGGGTGGTCGCGTCGATGTCGGCGTCGGTCAGCCGCCCCTTGCCGCGCAGCCCCTGCAGGGCGCCGGTCAACCGGTCAGACAGCGATTCAAACACGCCGTTCAGCCTAGCTGGCTTCGGAAACCGGCTTCGCGGGCGCGGGAAGCACGGTGTAGAGGTCATGCTCGAGCTCGTCGCGGATCGAACGCGTCCCCCGCGGCCAGCGTCGGCACCACGATGTTGAACACGTCGACGACAGACGATCCCAGCGTGGTGACCTTCGCCCATGCGATGTCCACGCCGTCACGTTCGAACACCGCCGTCAGCCTGGTGAGCAGGCCGGCGCGGTCGGTGGCGCGGATCTGCACCACGAGTTCGCCCGGCTCGGACCCCTCGGACCACAGGATCATCGGAGGCGCCGCCGCGTGGTTGATCGGCACCGCGTCGGGCACGTCGCCGGCTCGGGTGGTGCCGTGCTGCGCCGCATCGCGGTCGCGCTTGTCCAGCGACGCCAGCACGTCGAGTTCACCTTCGAGGGCAAGGATGAACTGCTGTCGCAACAGCTCGGCGGCCGGCGGTGCACCGAAATGCGGTGATACGACAAAGGTGTTGATGGCCGAGCCCTCGTGACCGTTCACCGATGCCGAGTGCACGCGCAGCGAATTGAGCGCAAGCACACCGGCGGCCTTGGAGAGCAGACCCCGACGGTCCGGCGCGATCATCGTCACGTTGTAGATGTGGGGGCTGTCGCCAGGGGTCATCTCGACGTGCACGCCGACGTCGGAGGCCAACGAAAGATAGCGCGGGTCAATGGGATCGGGCTTCGGCAGCGGCTCGCCCGCCATCACCATCCGGCAGCGCCGCACCAGATCACCGATCAGCGACGCCTTCCAGTCGCCCCACACACCCGGGCCGGTGGCAAGCGAGTCCGCCTCGGCCAGCACGTGCAGCAGCTCCAGCAGCACCGCGTCGCCATCGAGCGCGTCGACGACCGCCGCGATGGTCTTCGGGTCCTGCAGATCGCGCCGGGTCGCGGTGTGCGGCAGCAGCAGGTGATGGCGCACCACCCTCGACAGAAGTTCGACGTCCGACGGCCAGAGACCCAGCCGGGTACCGATCTGGGTGGCCAATTCGGCGCCGATGACGCTGTGGTCCCCGCCGCGGCCCTTGCCGATGTCGTGGCACAGCGCTCCGAGCACCAGCAGGTCGGGCCGGGACACCCGGGTGGTGAACGCGCTTGCCCGCGAGACGGTTTCGACGAGGTGGCGGTCGACGGTCCAGATGTGCACCACGTCGCGCGGAGGCAGGTCGCGCACTGCGCCCCACTCCGGGAACAGCCTGCCCCACAACCCGGTTCGGTCCAGCGCCTCGATGGTGGCCACCGCCGTCGGACCGGCGGCGAGCATCACCAACAGATCCTTGAGCGCTTGGCGCGGCCACGGCGTGCGCAACTCCGGCGCGGCCTCGGTGAGCCGGGCCAGCGTCGACGCCGCCATCGGCAGCCCGGTGCTGGCCGAAGCGGCGGCGACCCGCAGGATCAGGCCGGGGTCACGTTCGGGGCGGGCGTCACGGGCCAGGATCACCTCGCCGGCGAACTCGATGACACCTTCGTCCAGCGGACGGCGCACGGGACGCTTGAAGGCGGCCAACCCGCGCCGGGGCAGCGCGTTGGCCGCCGTGCGCAGCCCGGCGTCGACGTAGTAGCTGACCGTGCGGGCGGCGTCAGAAAGCATGCGCGCCAAGTCGAATCGGTCACCGATGTGCAGCGCCGCCCCGATCTCATCGGCGTGCTGGGCCAGCAGCAGTTCCCGGCCGCGGCCGGACACCCGGTGCAGTTCGGTGCGCACGTTGAGCAGCGCCAGATGCGCCTCGCCCAGCGAGCCTGTCGGCGAGGCCAACGAGCGGCTCGGATAGACGTCGGCGAGTTGCGCGATCGCCAGGGCGTTGAGCAGTTGCACGTCGCGCAGGCCGCCCCGACCGCATTTCAGGTCGGGCTCGGCGCGGTGGGCGATCTGACCGCTGCGCTGCCACCGCGACCGGGCGTGCTCGACGAGTTCGTCGAAACGCGAAGCGATTCCGGTGCGCCACTGCCGACGGGCTCCGCCGATCAGAAGCGACGACAGGTCGGAGTCGCCCGCAATGTGGCGCACCTCCAGCATGGCCAGGCCCGCCGAGACGTCCTCGCCCGCGACCTGCAGCGCCTCGCGCACGGTGCGCACGCTGTGGTCGATGCGAATGTTCGCATCCCACAACGGGTACCACAACGAATCGGCGATCTGTCTGACCTTGTCGCGGGGCATGTTGTCATGCAACAGCATCAAGTCGAGGTCCGAATACGGCAGCAGCTCTCCCCGCCCCAGGCCCCCGGTGGCGACGATCGCGAACCCACTGGTGGCCGTGATGCCGATCTCCGTGGCCTTTGTGGTGAGCCAGAAATCATGCAAGTCCAGCAGCGCGTCGCGTAGCGCGGCCGAATCCAGCGACGCGCACTACCCGAGAGCAGCTGCTCGGACTGCCGCAGCCAAATCGGTCGCGGGGCGCAACGAGCCCGCCGCCGGGGCCTCCCATCGGGAGGCTCCGGCGGCGGGATCTGGTGTCTGCTCAGTCATTTCGACTCCTCCCCCGGCATTTACCTATAACGCTCACGGTGCGCGGCCGGGAGTTGACGTCTCAATTCACGAGGCGGCTCACAGGGCGTCGGCTTCCCCGCTCGCCGGTGCGAACCCGGACCACGGTGTCGACAGGGCTGACCCAGACCTTGCCGTCACCGATCTTTCCGGTACGCGCGGCCTGGACGATGACATCCACCACCTTGTCGACGGCGGAATCATCGACCACGACCTCTACCCGCACCTTCGGGACGAAGTCGACCGAGTACTCAGCGCCGCGGTACACCTCGGTGTGACCCTTCTGCCGGCCGTAGCCCTGAACCTCGCTGACGGTCATTCCGAGAATGCCCGTCTGTTCGAGGCCGGTCTTGACGTCTTCGAGCGTGAACGGCTTGACGATCGCAGTGATCAGCTTCATATTCCTCATTCCTCCGCGCCGCTGATAGGCAAGAACAGAACTACTCCCAACCGTGGCGAAGTCGTAGCCGGTTTCGGCGTGCTCGGCTTCGTCGATGCCATCCGACCTCATCCTCTTCCCCAAGACGCAGGCCGATGGTGTATTTCAGGATCAACGCCAAGATAGTCGTCACGGTGAATGAGTACGCCAGAACCGCGAACGCGCCGACTGCCTGGCGCCACAGCTGATCGAATCCGCCACCGTAGAACAAACCCTTGACGGCCGCCGGAGCTTCCGGTGCGGCCAAAAAGCCGATGAGCAAGGTGCCCGTCAGACCGCCGACCATGTGCACACCGACCACGTCAAGCGCATCATCGAAACCGAACTTGAACTTCAAACCGACAGCAAGAGCACAGATCGCGCCGCCGAGGAAGCCGACCACAAGCGCGCCGAGCACGTTGACCGATGAACAGGACGGCGTGATGGCGACCAGCCCGGCGACGATGCCCGACGCCGCACCCAGCGAGGTGGCGTGACCGTCGCGGATCCGCTCGACGAGCAGCCAGGCCAGCATCGCGGTGGCGGTCGCCACGGTTGTCGTCACGAACGTCGACGCCGCGGTACCACCGGAACTGAGCGGCGGAGCCGGCGTTGAACCCGTACCACCCGAACCACAGCAGGCCGGCACCGAGCATCACGAACGGCAGGTTGTGCGGCCGCATCGGCGACGTCGGCCAGCCCTTGCGCTTGCCGAGAACGATGCACAACGCCAGACCGGCCGCGCCCGAGTTGATGTGGACCGCAGTGCCACCGGCGAAGTCGATCGCTTTGAGTTTGTTCGCGATCCAGCCGCCGTGCGCTGCGGTGAACCCGTCGAAAGAAAACACCCAGTGTGCAACCGGGAAGTAGACCAAGGTCGCCCATAGCCCCGCGAAGACCAGCCAGCTGCCGAATTTCAGCCGGTCGGCGACCGCACCGGAGACCAACGCCACAGTGATGATGGCGAACATCAGCTGGAACATCACGAACACCAGCTGGGGGATTGTGCCTGCCAGTGGAATGTCTACCGCAGCGACGCCGTGAGTGGCATCGGCGTGCGACAGCGTTTCCATGGATGAGCCCCTTCAGTCCCCAGTACTGCGTCGGGTTACCGAACAGGCCGGCGACGTCATTGCCGAAGGACATCGAGTAGCCGTAGAGCACCCACAGCACCGTGACAACGCCCATGGCGCTGATGCTCATCATCAGCATGTTGAGCACGCCCTTGGCGCGCACCATGCCGCCATAGAAGAACGCCAGGCCGGGCGTCATCAGCAGCACGAGCGCGGAGCTAGCCAGCATCCACGCTGTGTCGCCGGTGTCCGGCTGACCCAATATGGGGAATCGGTCCACTCGCAGTTTCCTCCTTCGACGTGCCACGGCCGCAACGTTTGAGGACCGTTGACCTGGTCCAAGACAATGCTGAGTGGTTGTTTCGTCTACGACGCTGCGGTGTTTCGCTCGCGTGAACGGATGGGCCACCGTCGTTTCGGCGGTGTTACATCATGCGATTCCCGACAGCCGTTTGTTACCCGAGCAGCGCATCTTGTTACCCCAGCAGCGCATCGACGAACGCCGCGGGCTCGAACGGGGCGAGATCGTCGGGTCCTTCACCGAGACCGACAAGCTTGACCGGAACACCCAATTCCTGCTGCACCCGGAACACGATCCCGCCCTTTGCCGTGCCGTCGAGCTTGGTCAGCACGACACCGGTGATGTCGACGACTTCGGCGAACACCCGGGCCTGAGGCAGGCCGTTCTGCCCGATCGTGGCGTCGAGCACCAGCAGCACCTCGTCCACCTCCGCGCGCCGGCTCACCACCCGCTTGACCTTGCCGAGTTCGTCCATCAGACCGGTCTTGGTGTGCAGCCGTCCGGCGGTGTCGATGACCACGACGTCGGCGCCGGACTCGATGCCCTTGGCGACGGCGTCGAACGCGACCGACGCCGGGTCGGCGCCCTCGGCACCGCTGACCACCTGCGCGCCCACCTTGGCGGCCCAGGTCTGCAGCTGGTGGGCCGCGGCGGCGCGGAACGTGTCGGCCGCGCCGAGCACGACGTGGCGGCCGTCGGCGACCAGGACGCGGGCCAGCTTGCCGACCGTCGTCGTCTTCCCGTGCCGTTGACACCGACGACCAGCAGGACGGAAGGCTTGTTGTCGTGTGGCAGCGCCTTGATCGAGCGGTCCAGGTCGGGCTGGAGCTCCGAGATCAGCACCTCTCGCAGCACCGCGCGGGCGTCGGTCTCGGTGCGCACGCGGCTGCTGGACATCCGCGACCGCAACGACGACACCACCGATTCGGTGACGACGGGCCCCAGGTCGGCGATTAGCAGGGTGTCCTCGACGGCCTCCCAGGACTCCTCGTCGAGGTCGCCCCCGCCGAGCAGCCCGAGCATGCCGCGGCCCAGCGTGTTCTGCGACTTGGCCAGCCGGCCGCGGAGCCGGTCCAGCCGGCCATCCGGCGGAGCGATGGCGTCGATATCGGGCGGTGGCTCCACTTCGGGCGCTCGACCGAGCGGGGGGTCGGGGAGCTGAACGTCGGCGATCGGCCGTCTCGGCGCGTCGCGGGGAATGGTGGCATCATCGCCGACGGCGGGAAGCCCGCTGGTATCGATGCGCTCGACCGGCTCGGCGGGTGCCGATTGGGTGAATGTGATGCCTGAAGAGGCGGTATATCCACCGGATCGGTCGACGGGAGTGGCAGTGTCAGCAGATGACAGGCTGATCCGTCGCCGCCGGTACCGCACCAGCCCGACGGCAAGCGCCACCACGACCAGAACGGCAATGACCGCGATTGCGATCCACAGCCCTATCCCGACAGTTCCTGTCACCGCGCCATTGTCTCAGGGTGGATAGCCGGTGACGTTCGACCCCGGCGGCATGGAGACCCGCAAACGGCGCCACATCGACGTGTGCCTGTCCGAGGCGGTCGACTATCAGACGGTCACCACCGGGTTGGAGCGCTACCGGCTGCCCTATAACGCGCTCACCCAGACCGATCTGCGCAACGTCGACCTGGCCGCCGATTTCCTGGACGCGCGGTTGCGCGCGCCGGTGCTGATCGGCGCAATGACAGGTGGCGCAGAGCTGTCGGGAACGATCAACCGCAATCTGGCCGCGGCAGCCCAGCAGCTCGGGGTCGGCATGATGCTCGGCTCGCAGCGCATCATGCTCGACAACGGCGCGGCCTCGACCTCGTTCAGCGTGCGCGACGTGGCGCCCGACGTCCTGCTGATCGGGAACATCGGGCTGGCCCAGCTCGACGGGCTCATGGTGCCAGACCTGGTCAAAGCGCTCGACCAGAGTCGGCGCCAATGCCCTTGCGGTGCATACCAATCCGTTGCAGGAGGCGATGCAGCACGAGGGCGACACCGACTTCTCCGGCTCGATCTCTCGGTTGCGCGAGATCGCCGGATCGATTGGCTATCCGGTGATGTTGAAAGAGGTCGGCCACGGCATCGGCGCGGCGGCCGCCGCGGAGTTGGTGGACTGCCCGATCGCGGCCGTCGACGTCGCTGGCGCGGGAGGCACGTCGTGGGCGCGGGTCGAGCAGTTCGTGCGCTACGGCGAGATCCGATATCCGGCGCTGGCCGAGTGGGGCATCCCGACCGCGGAGGCGGTGCTGGAAGTGCGACGCACTCTGCCCGACATGCCGATCGTCGCGTCGGGCGGCATCCGCACCGGCATGGACGCCGCCAAGGTGTTGGCGATGGGCGCCGACGCGGTGGCGGTGGCGCGGCCGCTGCTGGCGCCGGCGATCGAATCGCCTGCCGCCGTTGTGGATTGGCTGCAGCGGTTCATCGATGAACTGCTGGTATGCCTACACGGTTGCGGCGCGGGGGATCTGGCCTCGCTGCGCCGCCGCGGCGTCACCACGGTTTAGCGATCAGCGCGCATTCCGGAGCGCTCGCCGCTGGCACCTGCGCTCCCGTCGCGCCGCCACTAGCTGGCGCCGACCAGCTCCTGGCCCCGCATCCGCTGCGAGATCACCGCGGTGATGCCGTCATCGCGCATCGTGACGCCGTAGAGGGCGTCGGCGACCTCCATCGTCGGCTTCTGGTGCGTGATGACGATGAGCTGGGACTGGGTGCGCAGCTGTTCGAACAGCCCGAGCAGCCGGCGAAGGTTGACGTCGTCGAGGGCGGCCTCCACCTCGTCCATCACGTAGAACGGCGACGGCCGGGCCCGGAAGATCGCCACCAGCATGGCGACCGCGGTCAGCGATTTCTCACCACCGGATAACAGTGATAACCGCTTGATCTTCTTGCCAGGCGGGCGGGCCTCGACCTCGATGCCGGTGGTCAGCATGTCGTCGGGGTCGGTGAGCAGCAGCCTGCCCTCTCCACCGGGGAACAACGCCGAGAACACGTCGCGGAACTCACGTTCCACGTCCGTGTAGGCCTCGGCGAACACCTGAAGGATGCGGTCGTCGACGTCGGCTATCACGTCGAGCAGGTCCTTGCGGGCCCCCTTGACGTCCTCCAGCTGGGTCGACAGGAAGTTGTAGCGCTCCTCCAAGGCCGCGAACTCTTCCAGCGCAAGCGGATTGACGCGGCCCAACTCGTTGAGCTCGCGATCGGCCTTCTTGGCGCGACGTTCCTGGGTGGCGCGATCGAACGGCATCGGCGCAGGCGCGGTCACCTGTTCGCCGCGTTCTCGCGCCTGTTCGTACTCGGCCATCTCGAGCTCCGATGGTGGCAGCGCGACGTCGGGCCCGTATTCGGCGATCAGATCGGCGGCCGCCATCCCGAACTGCTCGAGCGCATGCTGCTCGAGTTGCTCGATACGCAGGGCCGCTTGGGCTTTGGCGACCTCGTCGCGATGCAGCGCGTCGGTGAGTGTGGCGATCTTGGCGCTGAGTTCGTTGACCACTTCGCGGGCCTTCGCCAGCGCGCCTGCCCGGTGCTGGCGTTCGGCGGCGACGTCGTCGCGGGCGCGGGATGCGACGGCCACCGCCGCGCTCAGCCGCTGCGCGACCAGGCGACCGGACTCAGCCACCGCGGCCGCGACCGCGGCGGCGTGTTCACGCGCCTCGCGGGCGCGCTGCGCACGCAGCCGCGCCTCACGTTCAGCGGCCGCCGCCCGTCGTAACGAATCCGCCCGTCCGCGAACGGCATTCGCGCGCTCTTCGGCGGTGCGCACAGCCAGCCGCACCTCCACCTCGGCGGCGCGGGCCTGTTCTGCCGCGGCCATCGACGCCCGGCGATCGCTGGGTTCGGCTTCGAACGTCGGCTCCTGCTGGGCGTTGTGCAGCCGCTGCTCGAGTCCGCCGAGTTCCTCGACGGTCTGGTTGCGGCCCGCCTCCAGCTCGTTGCGCTGCTGGATGAGCCGCTGCCACTCGTCGTCGGCCGCGCGGGCCTCCTGTCCGAGCCTGCCGAGTTGCTCGTAGATCGCCGAGATCGCGGCGTCGGACTCGTTGAGCGCGGCGAGCGCCTGCTCGGCGGCATCCTGGCGGGATGCCTGCTCGGCCAGCGCGCCCGACAATGCGGCCGACAGCTGGCCTCCCTGCCTCTCCGCGTCGACCAGTTCGGTGCGGGCCTTCTCGACCTCCGAGGTGATCTCCAGCGTGCTTGGCTTGCGATCCGAGCCGCCGCTGACCCAGCCCGCACCGACGAGGTCACCGTCGGTGGTGACCGCGCGCAGTTGCGGGTGCGCCGCGACGAGATCCAGCGCGGCGGTCAGGTCTCCCACCACCGCGACGCCGGACAGCATCGCGGTGATCGCGCCCTGCAGCCGCGACGGCGCCTCGACCAGGTGCACGGCCCAGGCCGCGCCGTTGGGCAGCTGTCCCGACCGGCGCCGCTTGGTGGGGCCAGTCGCCCAGCACGATGGCCGCCCGGCCGCCATCGGATTCCTTCAGCGCCGCGACCGCCGACCGGGCGGCGCCGAAGTTCTCCGCGGCGACGGCGTCTGCGGCGGCGCCGAGCACCGTAGCCACCGCCACCTCGTAGCCGGGACGCACCTTCAGAAGGTTCGCGATCGAGCCGAAAAGCCCTGCGCCACTGCGGTTTCTCTGCAGCCACGCCGCGCCGTCCTTGCGGTCCAGCCCGACCGACAACGCCTCGATCCGTGCGCGCAGCGACGCCACTTGCCGCTCTGCGCCGCGCTCGGCCGCCTGCAGTTCGGCGACGCGTTCGTCGGCGAGCCGCAGCGCGGCCACGGTGCGGTCGTGATGCTCGTCGAGGCCGACCTCGCCGGCGTCGAGCTCACCGACGCGGCTCTGGACGTCTCGAACTCGGCCTGCGTCTGCTGGGCCTTGGCCGCGGCCTCCTCGATGCCGACCGACAGCCGCGCCACGGTCTCGTCGATCGACTCGACGCGGGTCCGCATGGTGTCGACCTGGCCGGCCAGCCGCGCCAGGCCCTCGCGGCGGTCGGCTTCGGCGCGGGCCGCGGCCAGGTGGGCGCGTTCGGCTTCGGCGGCGACGCGTTCGCGCTCGGAGAGTTCGGTGCGGGCCGCCTCCAACCGGGCGCGGGATTCGGGCCAGCTCGTCGAGCAGTTGCCGCTCCTGGGCCGCCACCTCCTCGGCCTGGGCCTCGAGGGCGTCGGGGTCGGGACCGCTGGACGTTTCGGGCTCGGCGTCCAGATGCTGGGCGCGCTCGCTGGCGATGCGCACGGTCGCGCTGACCCGTTCGGCCAGCGCCGACAGCCGGAACCAGGTCTGCTGGGCCGCCTCGGCGCGCTCGCTGAGGGTGGTGACCGCCGCTTCGTGCGCATTCAGCTCGACGGTCTTCGCCTCGAGCGCGAGCGGCGGCGTCGTCGTGTTCGCGGCGCAGCGTGGTCTCGGCCTGGTCGGTGTTGTCGAACTCGGCCTTGCGGGTGACCAGGTCGTCGGCGGCCAGCCGCAGCCGGGCGTCGCGCAGGTCGGCCTGGATGGTCTGGGCGCGACGGGCCATCTCGGCTTGGCGGCCCAACGGCTTGAGCTGGCGGCGCAGCTCGGTGGTCAGGTCGGTGAGCCGGGCCAGGTTCGCCGACATCGCGTCGAGCTTGCGGACCGCCTTTTCCTTGCGCTTGCGGTGCTTGAGCACGCCGGCGGCTTCCTCGATGAACGCGCGCCGGTCCTCCGGCCGCGACTCCAGGATCTCGGCGAGCTTGCCCTGGCCGACGATGACGTGCATCTCGCGGCCGATGCCCGAGTCGGAGAGCAACTCCTGCACATCCATCAAACGGCAACTGCTGCCGTTGATTTCGTACTCGCTGGCGCCGTCGCGGAACATGCGGCGGGTGATCGACACCTCGGAGTACTCGATCGGCAGCGCGTTGTCGGAGTTGTCGATCGTCGACGGTGACCTCGGCGCGGCCCAGCGGGGCCCGCGACGACGTGCCGGCGAAGATGACGTCTTCCATCTTGCCGCCGCGCAGGCGTCTTGGCGCCGTGCTCGCCCATCACCCAGGTGAGCGCGTCGACCACGTTCGACTTGCCCGACCCGTTGGGGCCGACGACGCAGGTGATGCCCGGTTCGAAGCGCAGAGTCGTCGGCGAAGCAAAGGACTTGAAGCCCTTCAGCGTCAGACTCTTGAGGTGCACGACGTGCCACACTACCGTCGCGCAGGCTAACGCTCGGTGAACCCCTGGAGCGCGTCGCCGCGGTTCTGACCAGTCGGCGACGACTTTGTCGACGTGGCCGGGCGTGTTGCCGCTTTGTAGCAGGTCAAGCAACCGTTGGCAGGCGTCGCGTGGCCCCTGCGCGACCACCTGGACGCGGCCGTCGGGCCTGTTGGAGGCGAAGCCGGTCAGCCCGAGCTCCAGCGCCCGCGACCGCGTCCACCAGCGGAATCCGACGCCCTGGACGTAGCCGTGCACCCAGGCCGTCAGCCGGACGTCAGCTAACTCCTGCATCATTGACCTCAAACGTCACTTTGGTACCGGATTTGAGCGTGCGCCCGACCGTGCAGACCTGGTCGACGGCGCGCTCGACGACGGTCAGCAGCCGGGCGACCTCGTCGTCGGACAGCCCGGACAGGTCGACCTCGAGCTTCTCCTCGAGCAGCGGGTAGCGCTCCTGCTCGCGGTCGGCGGGACCGGACACCCTGATCGTCGTCTTGTAGTCGTCGCCGAGGCGGCGGCGCAGCGGCGCGTCGCTGCTCATTCCGCTGCATGCGGCCAGGGCGATCTTCATCAGCTCGCCCGGGGTGAAGACGCCCTCGACGTCTTCGGAGCCGACGAGCACCTCCGCGCCGCGCGAGCTGCGCCCGGTGTAGCGGCGCACGCCGGTGCGCTCAACCCACAGTTCCGTCATGGTTCTACTTTCTACCTGTCGCCGAGAGGGAATTCCCGGTCGTTAAGAGCGCGAGATTGCCGCCGGGAATTCCATTTCGGCGGAATCAGGCGCGACGGGCCCGTGGGCGCGGTTGGCATTTCGGGCAGTAGAACGACGACCGGTTCATGAACTTCTCCCGCCGCATCACCGCGCCGCAGCGCCGGCACGGCTCACCCTCGCGGCCGTAGGCGTCCAGCGACCGATCGAAGTAGCCGGACTCGCCGTTGACGTTGACGTAGAGCGAGTCGAACGACGTGCCGCCCTGGCCCAGCGCGTCGGTCATCACGTCGGCGGCGGCGTCGAGCAGCTCGGCCAACTTCGCGCGGGTCAGCGACGATGCCAGCCGCGCGCCGTTGATCTTGGCCCGCCACAGCGCCTCGTCGGCGTAGATGTTGCCGATGCCCGACACCACCGTCTGGTCAAGCAGCTGCCGCTTGATCTCAGAGTGCTTGCCCCGCAACACCGTAACGACGCCATCGCGGTCGAACTTCGGATCGAGCGGGTCGCGGGCCAGATGCGCGACGGGTTCGGGCACGTCGGTGCCGTCGACCGTCACCAAGTCGGCGAGCATCCAGCCACCGAACGTGCGCTGGTCGACGAAGCTCAGCGCGGTGCCGTCGTCCAGCAGCGCCGCGATGCGCAAGTGGTTCTCGTTCGGCCACCTCACCGAGCAGCATCTGGCCGCTCATCCCGAGATGCACGACCAAGGCCGAACCGTCGTCGAGGGTCAGCCACAGGTACTTGCCGCGGCGGCCGGTGCCGGTGATGCGCGTATCGAGCAGTCGCGCGGTCAGATCGGCGGGGCCCGCCTCGTGACGACGCACCGCACGAGGGTGGTGCACCCGCACGGCGGTGATCCTTCGACCCGTCACGTGAGCCGCCAACCCGCGCCGGACGACCTCGACTTCGGGCAGCTCAGGCATCGACACCGGGGGCGGCAAGCGCGTTCCACGCCGCGGCGGCAGCCCTGAGTTCGGCCTCTTTCTTCGTCCGGCCGACGCCCCTGCCGTACTCGACGTCGGTGACGACGACCGTCGCGGTGAATTCCTTGTCGTGGTCGGGGCCGGTGGAGGTCACCACATACGACGGCGCTCCCATGCCGCGCGAGGCGGTCAGCTCCTGCAGGCTGCTCTTCCAGTCCAGCCCCGCACCCAGGGTCGGCGCGGTGTCCAGCAGCGAGCTGAAGAGCCGCATGATCACCTCGCGGGCCACGGTGATGCCGTGCTGGACATAGATTGCGCCGAGCAGGGATTCGACACCGTCGGCCAGGATGCTCGACTTGTCGGCGCCGCCGGAGTGTTCCTCCCCCTTGCCGAGCAACAGGTGCGCACCAAGGCCGTCATCGGACAGATGCCGCCCCACGTCGGCCAGCGCCTGGGTGTTGACGATGCTGGCGCGCAGCTTGGCCAGGTCGCCCTCGGAGCGGTCGGGGTGGCGGTGGTAGAGCTCCTCGGTGATGGTCAGCCCGAGCACGGCGTCGCCGAGGAACTCCAGGCGCTCGTTGGTGGGCAGCCCGCCGTTTTCGTACGAGTAGCTGCGGTGCGTCAGCGCCATGGTCAGCAGTTCGTCGGGCAGGTCGACGCCCAACGCCTTGAGCAGGGGCGCCCGGTCGACGCTCACTTGTCCTCCTGCTCCAGGATGCCGGACGAGCTTGGCCCACCGCGGATCGATCTGCTCGTGGCGATGGCCGGGTTCGGCAGTGGCCAGCGGCACACCGCAATTCGGGCACAGGCCCGCGCAGTCCGGCCCGCACAGGGGGGAGAACGGCAGCGCGAGCCCGATCGCGTCGATGATCGGTTGCTCAAGGTCGACGGTGTCAGGCTGACCAGTTGGCGCCGACGCGTGCCATCTCATCCGATTCGGTGGTCTCGTCGGTCGCGCTGTCGGGATAGGCGAACAGCTCGGTGAGGTCGATCTCGACGTCACCGGTGATCGGGGTCAGGCAACGCACGCACTCCCCCGACGTCGGCGCGGAAACCGTTCCGCTGACCAGCACTCCCTCCGACACGGATTCGATCCGCAGATCCAGCTTCAGCGGCGCGCCCTCGTCGACGCCGATCAGGTCCAGTCCGATCCGCGACGGGCTGGGCACCGTCTCCGAGAAGGTCAGCATCGAGCCGGGCCGCCGGCCGAGCCGGGAAATGTTGATCACGAGCGGCGATCGTGAGGCGCGGCGCGCCGCCGCGTTCGCATGCGTCGCCATAGATGTCAATCCTACGGCGACGCCCGCACGGGCTAGCGTGCCGCGTAGTCGTGCGTTCCGGCGGCGGTGCGCAGCTGATGACGGCCGCGGCCCACCGAACGAAGGGTTCCGTTCAAGAAGTCCTCGAATTCGGCGAGCTTGCTGTCGACGTAGATGTCGCACTCACCGCGCAGGCGGTCGGCCTCGGCGTGGGCCGAGTCGATCAGCCGGGTCGCCTCGGCGGTCGCGGTCTGCACGATCTCGGTCTGCGAGACCAGCCGTTGCTGCTCCTTGATGCCTTCCTGCACGGCCTTCTCGTAGGTCAGGTTGCCGTTCTCGATGAGCCGGTCGGCCTCGGTCTTGGCACGGCCGGCGCTGGCCTCGTACTCCCGCTTGGCGGTGGCGGTGATGCGGTTGGCCTCGTCGCGGGCCTCCCCGACCATCCGCTCGCTGTGCTGGCGGGCCTCGGCCACCATCCGGTCGGCCTGAGCCTTGGCGTCGGCCAGCAGCCGGTCGGCCTCCGCGCGCGAGTGGTTGATCAGTGAATCGGCCTCGGCGGTGGCCGTCGACACCATCGACTCGGAGTGTTCCTTGGAGTCGCGCAGCAACGAGTCACGTGCGTCGAGGACGTCCTGTGCGTCGTCAAGCTCGCCGGGTATCGCGTCCTTGATGTCGTCGATCAGCTCGAGGACATCGCCGCGGGGCACCACGCAGCCTGACGTCATCGGCACGCCGCGGGCTTCCTCCACAATCGCGCCCAGCTCGTCCAGCGCTTCAAAAACTCTGTACACGGCAAACACCCTCCAGGCGTAGTTGACAGTTACCAGTGTGCCTGGTGTTACGTCTGTGACTCAGCTTCGAGGCCGGTGTGTCGTCTCTCGGCTTCCCCAGCCTGGCTTCGGCCCGCAACTGACGACTGACTTGCATTGCGGGCATTATGTCAATTTCCGGACGCCGCAGTGTGACGCCAGTGACTGGCAAATATAAGATGGGCGGTAAATCCATCTCGACAGGCGATTTTACGATTTGCAGCAACCGGCCCTGGGAACGGACGGGTACCTATCTTGGCGGGCTGGCCGACTACCGCAGCGCAGCGCCGATCAGATCACGGGCCCGGTCGAGCATCGACGCGAACGGCCCAACCGCGAAGTTGGCCTTGGCCGACTCGACACCGGGGTGCGGACGGGTGGGTGCGATCGCCTCGGCGGCCAGCAGGGCCTTGGCCATTCGCCCCAAATCTTCGGAGTCCAGCTTGTTCTGCAGGCTGTTGAACTCCTCGCTTTCCTCACGTTCGGCGTGGTCGACGACCGCATCGCGGAACGTTGTCAGCTCGTCAAGAAACTCCTTGGACTCCATGTCCATGCCCTCGAGCTTGGACAACTGCTGCTTGGCCTCGTGCTCCTCGCGCAATCTGGCGTCGACGATCTTGTCGCCGTCAGCGATTTCGTGGCGCGCACGCGGATGGACCACCATCTCCTCAGCGGTCTCGTGCACCGCCAGCAGCTGGCGCAGCTCGACGAACGCCTTCTCGCGCGCTTTTGGATCGGACGCGCTGAAGACGTCCTCGAACATGTCCTTGATCAGGTTGTGTTGCTCTTTGAGGAACTTCACGACGTCATCGGTCGACTGGACAAACGTTTCGACCACGGGGATACCTCCGAATTTCATAAACACGAATTTCATAAACATGGATTCGGCGCCGACTACCGCGCCACCCCACGAGTACCCGCCGCGGCCTGGCTTAACCCTTGAGCCCTTGAGCTTGGCCTGCAGCCGCACGTTAACGGGCTCGGGCAACAGCTCGGAGACGTCGCCACCGAATATCGCGACCTCTTTGGCCAGCGACGACGACACGAACGAGTACCGCGCGGTGGTCGCGACGAAGAAGGTGTCGACGCCCGCGATATGCCTGTTCATCTGCGCCATCTGCAGCTCGTATTCGAAGTCGGTGCCCGTGCGCAGGCCCTTGACGATCGCGGTCAGTCCGCGAGCCTTCACGAAGTCGACGACCAGGCCCTCACCGGATTCGACGCGCAGGTTCGGCAGGTGGATCGTCGATTCCTCGATCATGGCGATGCGCTCGTCGAGATCGAACATGCCTTGCTTGTTCGGGTTGATCAGCACCGCGACAACGACCTCGTCGAATTGGGCGGCCGCGCGTTCGAAGACATCGAGATGGCCGAGGGTCACCGGGTCGAATGATCCGGGGCATACCGCGCCGCTCATGGTCGATGACGCTAGCAGGGCAGATCAGGGTCCAATGCGCGCGACGCGGCGCCGCGAGCACCGCCTCGACGCCCGGCGGTCCGAATCAGGTTGATTGCCGGTTGGCCAGCTCGATGCGACTGTCGCCATAGCGCCGTGCCGGCCAAGGCAGCCAGCCGTCCGGCCAGGCCACTTCGGGCCCGGACGCGCCGCGTTCCACGACGACGACCGTTCCGGCAGTCGCCCATCCCCCGTCGACCAACGCGACGAGCATCTCCTCGATCTCCGTCGCCGGGGCGGCGTAGGGCGGGTCGGCAAGCACCAGGTCCACCGGCCGGTCAGCACCGCCGGCCAGCACCGCGGCGACGGCACCACGCCGCAGCGTCGCTCCCTGCGCCCCGAGGGAATCGATGTTCGCAGCGATGACGGCCCCGGCCCGCTGATCGGATTCGACGAACACCGCCGAACTGGCTCCCCTCGACAACGCCTCAAGGCCAAGGGCCCCCGAGCCCGCATACAGGTCAAGCACCGAGGCTCCGGCGAAGTCGATACGCGATGCGAGCACGTTGAACAGCGATTCGCGCACCCGGTCGGCGGTTGGCCGGGTTCCGCTGCGCGGCACCGCGATTCGCCGCCCGCCGAACGCGCCGGCGATAATGCGGGTCAGCTGACCACCACCAGCAGGTCGCCGCCTTCGACCTGCGCGGTGGCCGAGACTGCGACGCGGCTGACCCTGCCGGCCTTGGGCGCTGTGATTGCGGCCTCCATCTTCATCGCCTCAATGGTGGCGATGGTCTGTCCCGCGTCGACCGGGTCGCCGGCCTCGACGCTGACGGTGACCACGCCGGCGAACGGCGCCGCGATATGGTCGGGGTTGGACCGGTCCGCCTTCTCGGCCGTCGGTATGTCGCTGGCGATGCTGCGGTCACGCACGACAACCGGCCGCAGCTGCCCGTTGAGGATGCACATCACCGTGCGCATGCCGCGCTCGTCGGGTTCGGAGATCGCTTCCAGCCCGATCAGCAGCTCGACGCCGCGCTCCAGCCTGACCCGGTGCTCTTCGCCGTGCCGCAGCCCGTACAGGAACTGGTTGGCCGACAGGCTGGAGGTGTCGCCGTACAGTTCCCGATGTGAGTCGAATTCCTTTGTGGGAGCAGGGAACAGCAGACGGTTTAGCGCGGCCTGCCGCTTCGGGCCCGCCTGCGCCAGCGCCGTCTCGTCCTCCGGGCTGAGTTCCTGCTGCGGCTTGGCCGGTGGGCGTCCGGCGAGCGCCTTGGTGCGCAACGGTTCCGGCCAGCCCCCCGGCGGGTCGCCGAGCTCGCCGCGCAAGAAGCCGATCACCGAATCGGGAATGTCGAATTTCGCTGGATCCGAAGCGAATTCGTCGGCGCTGACGCCCGCCCCGACCAAGGCCAGCGCGAGGTCGCCCACCACCTTGCTCGACGGAGTGACCTTCACCAGCCGGCCCAGCACCCGGTCCGCCGCCGCGTAGCTCGCCTCGATCTCCTCGAACCGGTCGCCGAGACCGAGCGCGATCGCTTGCTGGCGCAGGTTGGACAACTGACCGCCGGGGATTTCGTGGTGATACACCCGACCCGTCGGCGCAGGCAGCCGCAGATTCGAACGGCGCGTATACCTTTCGCAACGCCTCCCAGTACGGCTCCAGATCGCACACCGCCGACAGCGACAACCCGGTGTCGTACTCGGTGTGCGCCGCGGCCGCCACGATCGAGCTCAGCGCGGGCTGGCTGGTGGTGCCCGCCAGCGGCGCCGCGGCACCGTCGACGGCGTCGGCGCCGGCCTGCCAGGCCGCCACATAGGTGGCCAGCTGCCCGCCGGGGGTGTCGTGGGTATGCACGTGCACCGGCAGGTCGAAGCGGCTGCGCAGCGCACTGATCAACCGATGAGCGGCCTGCGGCCGCAGCAGTCCTGCCATGTCCTTGATCGCCAGCACATGCGCGCCCGCGTCGACGATCTGCTCGGCCAGCTTGAGGTAATAGTCAAGCGTGTACAGGTTTTCGTTCGGGTCCGACACATCGCCGGTGTAGCTCATCGCGACTTCGGCCACCGCCGTGCCTGTTTCGCGCACAGCGTCGATCGCCGGCCGCATGGACTCGACGTTGTTGAGCGCATCGAAGATGCGGTAGATGTCGATGCCGGTCGCCGTCGCCTCTTGCACGAACGCGTACGTGACGGATTCCGGATACGGCGTGTAGCCGACGGTGTTACGGCCCCGCAGCAGCATCTGCAGGCAGATGTTGGGTACCGCCTCGCGCAGCGCCGCCAGCCGCTCCCACGGGTCTTCCTTCAAAAACCGAAGCGCCACATCGTACGTCGCGCCGCCCCAGCACTCGATGGACAGCAGCTGCGGCGTCATCCGCGCGACGTAGGGGGCGACCATCAGCAGGCCGGTGGTGCGGACTCGGGTGGCCAGCAGCGACTGATGCGCATCGCGGAACGTCGTGTCGGTGACCGCGACGGACCTGGATTCGCGCAGCCAGCGAGCGAATCCCTCAGGTCCCACCTCGGTCAGCAGCTGCTTGCTCCCGGGCTGTGGCGCCGCTTCGAGGTCGATGCGGGGCAGCTTGTCCTGCGGGTACACCGTGGACGTTCGGGGCCCGTGCGGCTGATTGACGGTGACGTCGGCGAGGTAGTTGAGGATCTTGGTGCCACGATCGGCGGGCGTGCGCGCGGTCAGCAGATATGGGCGCTCGTCGATGAACGACGTCGTGACCCGTCCGGCGCGGAAGTCGGGATCGTTGACCACCGCCTGCAAGAACGGGATGTTCGTCGAAACACCCCGGATCCGGAATTCGGCAAGCGCGCGGCGGGCCCTGGCCACCGCCGCACCGAAGTCGCGACCGCGACACGTCAGCTTGACCAGCATCGAATCGAAGTGGGGGCTGATCTCGGCGCCCAGATGCGAGCCGCCGTCCAGCCGGATGCCCGCGCCGCCCGGCGTCCGATATCCGGTGATGCGGCCGGTATCGGGGCGGAAGCCATTGGCCGGGTCCTCGGTGGTGATCCGGCACTGCAACGCCGCCCCATGCACCTGCAGTGAATCCTGGCTCAGCCCAAGGTCGTCCAGCGTCTCGCCGTCGGCGATACGCATCTGGCTGGCGACCAGGTCAACGTCGGTGATCTCCTCGGTGACCGTGTGCTCGACCTGGATGCGCGGATTCATCTCGATGAACACGTAGTTGCCGCGCTGGTCGAGCAGGAATTCGACGGTGCCCGCGTAGGTGTAGTTGATCTGGCGGGCGAATGCCACCGCGTCGGCGCAGATCTTCTGCCTCAGTTCGTCGGGCAGGTTCGGCGCCGGGGCGAGTTCGATGACCTTCTGATGGCGGCGCTGCACGCTGCAGTCACGCTCGAACAGGTGCATCACGCTGCCGTGGATGTCGGCCAGGATCTGCACCTCGATGTGACGCGGGCTGAGCACCGCCTGTTCGAGGTACAGCGTCGGGTCACCGAATGCGGACTCGGCCTCACGGGATGCGGCCTCGATGGCCTCGGGCAGTCCGGCGAGGTCGGCGACGCGCCGCATACCGCGCCCGCCGCCGCCGGAGACCGCCTTGACGAACAACGGGAACTCCATCGTCGCGGCGGCCGCCATCAGTTCGTCGGCCGACGACGAGGGCGCCGACGAATTCAGCACCGGCAGCCCGGCGGCGCGGGCCGCCGCGATCGCCCGCGACTTATTGCCCGCCAGCTCAAGGACTTCCGCGTCTGGACCGACGAACGTGATGCCTGCGGCGGCGCACGCCGCGGCGAGGTCGGGGTTTTCCGACAGGAACCCGTAGCCCGGATAAACGGCGTCGGCGCCGGCGTGCTGGGCGACACGGATGATCTCGTCGACAGACAGGTAGGCGCGGACCGGATGGCCCGTCTCCCCGATCTGATACGACTCGTCGGCCTTCAGCCGGTGCAGGGAGTTGCGGTCCTCATACGGGTAGACCGCGACCGTTGCGATTCCCATCTCGTAGGCGGCCCGGAATGCGCGGATCGCGATCTCTCCGCGGTTGGCCACCAGGACTTTCGAAATCACGCGCTGACCTTAACCGACGATGACGCAGAGGTATCTAGATGAGCGTGGACCAGTAATTCCAAAAGCGCGCGAGGATCATCAGAATCAGCGCGGTGAACCACAGCGCCACCAGCGACCACCGCCAGCTGTAGAGCACCCGCGCTGCCGCGTTAGTGGACGGCACCGGCTGCAGGGCGATGGACGCGACCACGACCAACAGCGGGATCGTGACCGCCCACACCGCCATGCAGTACGGGCACAGCGCTCCGATCCGGTACAGGCTCTGGAAGATCAGCCAGTGAATGAAGGCGACGCCCAGCAGCGTGCCGGTCGCCAATCCGGCCCAGTACCACCGCGGCAGCCTGACCTTGGCGAGCGCGAGCACACCCGTGACCAACACGACCGTGAACGACACGATGCCGATCAGCGGGTTGGGGAAGCCGAACACCGATGCCTGCGGGGTGACCATCACCGAACCGCACGACAGCACCGGGTTGATGCTGCAGGAGGGCACGTAGTCGGGGTTGATCAGAATCTCGATCTTCTCGACCGTGAGCGTGAGCGCGGCGGCCAGCCCGACGACGCCGGCGATCAGAATCCATACCGCGCTGGTCGTCCGGACCGGCACCCGATTCGCCGCTTCCGGCGCGGATTCGCTCGGCTGGACGTCGCTGGGCGCGGCGACGGTCATTGCGGCGGCGCCGGTGCCGGCGCCGGAGGTGCAGCGCCGTCCAGCCCAGGAACGTTGCCGACGATTTCCTTGATCTTGGCGACCAACGCGTCGGGCGTGCTGGGTTGGTAGTCCTGGCCGTTGATGCGCACGGTCGGCGTCGCGTCAATGCCGGTGGCCTTGGCCAAGCCCTGCACCATCGCGGTGTATCGGCCCTTGTTGATGCAGTCAGGGACACCACCGCCGGCGCCGGCCTGCCGCGCGACCTCTATCAGCTGCGAGTTGTCGGGAAACACCACCGCGGTTTCGGAGGGCTGCTGGGCGTAGAGCGCGGCGTGGAAACGCCGGAACGCGTCGATCGATTCGTCGGCCACACAGTAGGCGGCCCCGCCCGCGCGCGACGAGTAGTTCTGGTTCTGTGGCCGGTCCAGGATGCCGACCATGTAGAAGTCGGCGGCGACGGCACCGGTGTCGATGAGCTTGCTCACCGTCGGCCCGAACTGTTGCTCGAACAGGCCGCAGTGCGGGCACAGGAAGTCCTCGTAGAGCGACAACACGGCCTTCGGGTCGGAGCTGCCCTCCTTCTTGATCACGTTGCTCGACGCGACCCGGACCGATTTGGCCTCTCCGGCTTGCGGCTTCTTGTCGCTGGACATCACGATGTAGCCCACCAGCACGACGGCGAAGATCACCACGATCGAGGTCAGCCCGATCTGGATCGCCAGGTTGCGCTTGCGGTCGGCCGCCTTCAGGTCGTACTTAGCCTGTCGTTTGGGTTTGGTCGCCACGGGTTAAGAGTACCGGCGGCACTCCGGCGGCTCGTCAAGCGCGGGCGAGATGGGCTCCTCAACCGCGGGCGAGATGGGCGCGCAGCGCGGAAATCATTTCCGCGGTCGCGGTGGCGCTGCCGCCGCCGAGCGGAAAGAAGTTGGCGAACCCGTGCACCAGCGATCCGAACTCGCGATGGTCGACGGAGACGCCGGCGGCCCGCATGGCGTCGGCGTACTGCCGGCCCTCGTCACGTAACGGGTCGAAACCACCGGTGAGCACGAGCGCGGGCGGCAGTCCGGTCAGGTCGTCGGCCAGCAGCGGCGACACCCGCGGGTCGGATGCGTCCACCTCGGCGCCGTCGAGGAACTTGTCGCGGAACCAGTGCAGATCACGCTTGGTGAGGAAGTAGCCGTCGGCGAACAGCGTCTGTGAACGGGTCTCGTCGCGGTAATTCGTGACGGGATAGATCAGGAGCTGAAGGGCCGGCGGCGAGACCCCTTCGTTGCGCGCACGCTGCGCGACGACCGCGGCGAGGTTACCGCCGGCGCTGTCGCCGCCGACGGCCACCAGATCGGGTTTGGCGCCGAGCTCGGCGGCGTGGTCGAGAGCCCACTGGTAGGCAGCGAACGCGTCGTCGGATCCGGCCGGAGCCTTGTGCTCGGGGGCCAGCCGGTAGTCGACCGATAACACGTGCACGGCACCGTCGCGGCACATCTTCCGGCACAGGTCGTCGTGAGTGTCGAGGCTGCCGATGGCCTGGCCGCCACCGTGATAGAAGACCAGCACTGGCGCGCCGCCTTCGGCCGGGCGGTAATGCCGTGCCGGGATCGGTCCGGCAGGCCCAGGGATCGAGAGATTGGTCACCGACGCCACCGGGATGTTCTGTTTGAAGCTGCCAGCCAGGAAGTCCAGCTGAGCCCTCGCGGCGGCGATGTCATCGTCCGCGACAAGGCCGCTCTCGATGCCGGCCACGTGCTGCGCGGCCAGCATCAGCTGCAGCGTGGTGTCGAGGGTGTTGCCGTCAACGGTGATCGAACGGAACCCGAGCAGCAGGCGCTTGACACTGTCGGGGATGCGAGGAAGGGCACGCAAAGTGATGCCTGACGTGGCGTTGACGATCGCTTCCTTGCGAGTGCCCTGAGTCGGCAGCGCGTGCTTTGCACCGGCGGGCGGCGGTCCGACCTGTAGTTTTTGGCCTGGCAGACTTTGAGTCATGGCAGCTCCCTCGATCACGCTCAATGACGGTAATTCGATACCTCAGGTCGGACTTGGCGTTTGGCAGACGCCACCGGAAGACACCGAGCGTGCGGTGGCGACCGCGCTGGACGCCGGTTACCGACATATCGATACCGCCGCAGCGTACGGCAACGAACGTGAGGTGGGCAGCGCGGTCGCCAAGTCCGGGTTGCGCCCGCGAGGATGTCTATCTGGTCACCAAGTTGTGGAACGCAGACCACGGCTACGACAGCACGCTCGCGGCATTCGACGCCAGCGTGGATCGCCTCGCAGTGGAGTACCTCGACCTCTATCTCATTCACTGGCCGATGCCGGCGAAGAACGCGTTCGTCGACACGTTCAAGGCGTTCGCACACCTACGCGACCAGGGCCGCATCCGGTCGATCGGCGTCAGCAACTTCGAACCGGAACATTTGCAGATCCTGGTGGACGGCACCGGAATTGTCCCGGCCGTCAATCAGATCGAGTTGCACCCGCTGCTGCAGCAGCAGGAATTGCGGGAAATGCACGCCCAACTGGGCATCGCCACCGAGGCGTGGAGTCCGCTTGGCCGGGGATCACTGCTGAGCAATCCCGCACTTATCGCGCTCGCCGATACGCACGGAAAAACCGCTGCGCAGGCACTGATTAGGTGGCATATCCAACTCGGTAATATCGTCATCCCGAAGTCGGTGACCCCAGAGCGGATTGTGAGTAACTTCGACGTGTTCGATTTCGAGCTGAGCGAGCAGGACATGGCGTCCATCTCTTCGCTCGGCGACCGAACACGGCTGGGCCCTGACCCACGAACCTTCAACTTCACAGGATAGGTGACATGACGTCGGCGGCTGCGATTCCCACCGTCACTCTCAACGACGAGAACACGATCCCGGTGATCGGCCTCGGCGTTGGCGAGCTGTCGGACTCCGAGACCGAGCAGGCCGTATCGACGGCACTGGAAGCCGGCTACCGATTGATCGACACCGCGGCTGCCTACGGCAACGAGCAAGCGGTCGGGCGGGCCATCGCCGGCGTCGGGCCTGCCCCGCTCGGAGCTGTTTGTCACCACCAAGCTGGCCACCGATGACCAGGGCTTCCAGTCGTCGCAGGATGCCTTGAAGGCCAGCCTGGAGCGGCTCGGTTTGGACTACGTCGACCTCTATCTCATCCACTGGCCCGGCGGCGACGCAGGCAGCTACGTCAACAGCTGGGGCGGCCTCATGAAGCGCAGGGAGGACGGCGACACCAGATCCATCGGCGTAGCCAACTTCCACGCCGAGCACCTGTCGAACATCATCGACCTGTCGTACTTCACCCCGGCGATCAACCAGATCGAGCTGCACCCCCTGCTGAACCAGGCCGAATTGCGCGCGACCAACGCCGACTACGGCATCGTCACCGAGGCGTACGGCCCGCTGGGTGTCGGCAAGCTGCTGGACAACCCGACGATCGCCACCGTGGCGCAGGCACACGGCAAGACGCCTGCGCAGGTGTTGATCCGGTGGAGCATCCAGCTGGGCAACGTCGTCATCCCGCGGTCGGCCAACGCCGGAGCGGATCAAGTCGAATCTCGACGTGTTCGACTTCGAGCTGACCAACGACGAGATGGCCACGCTCAACGGCCTCGACGACGGCACCCGCTTCCGGCCGGACCCCGACACCTACACCGGCACATAACGCGCCGCAAACAAACAGCCGGTTGCGGCTTACGCCTTGTCCAGGTATTCGACGCGATCGGTATCGATGAATGGCGCTGCCAGGACAGCCATTCCCGGATTCGCGGGGTCCTCCTCGTAGCGCCGTTCGCAGAACTCGCGCGCGGCGAGGATGACGTTGAGGTGCTGGGAGAGCGAGAGGAACCGCAGGGTGATGGGTCGGCCGGATTGGCTGCAGCCCCAGCACATCTCCCTCTTTGCGTTCCTCCAGATCGAGGTCTGCGAGTTTGAATCCGTCGAGGGTGCCGGCGACCGCCTTGAGCCGCTGCCCCGCCTTGGATCCCTCCGGCAGGTCCGTGGCGAGCAGGCACAGACTGGGATGTTGGCCTCGGCCGATGCGGCCGCGCAACTGGTGCAGCTGGCTGATGCCGAACCGGTCGGCATCGACCACCACCATCACCGTCGCATTAGGCACGTCGACGCCGACCTCGATGACGGTGGTACACACCAGGACATCGATCTGGCCCGCCCGGAATGCGGCCATCACCGCGTCCTTCTCATCGGCCGGTAGCCGGCCGTGCATGAGCCCGAGCCGCAGCCCGGCCAACGAGCCGCGCCGCAGGCGGTCGAACAGCTCGACCACCGTGGTGGCCGGCGGTCCGCTGTCGTCCTTCGCGGGTTTGTCGCTCTCGTCGATGCGGGAGGCGACGACATAGGCCTGGCGGCCGGCGCCGACCTCTTCGACGATGCGCTGCCAGGCCCGGTCGAGCCATGCCGGCTTTTCCTTGGTGAAGATCGTGTTGGTGGTGATGGGCTGGCGGCCGCGCGGCAATTCGCGCAGCGTGGAGGTCTCCAGATCGCCATAGACTGTCAGCGCGACAGTGCGTGGAATCGGTGTCGCCGTCATCACGAGCAGATGCGGCGTCAGGCCCGCTGGAGCCTTGGCGCGTAACCGGTCTCGTTGCTCGACACCGAACCGGTGTTGCTCGTCGACGACGACCATGCCCAGCCGCTGGAACTCCACCGCGTCCTGCAACAGCGCGTGTGTGCCGATGACGATGCCCGCATCGCCGGTCACGACTTCGTCGCGGACCTCCCGCTTCTGTTGAGCCGACATGGACCCGGTCAGCAGCGCGACGCGCGTCGCGCCGTCCGCGCCGCCGAGCTGACCCGCCATCGCCAGCGGCCCGAGGATATCGCGGATGGAGAGCGCGTGTTGGGCGGCAAGGACTTCCGTCGGCGCAAGCAGCGCGCATTGGTATCCGGCGTCGACCATCTGCAGCATCGCCAGCACGGAGACGATCGTCTTGCCCGAGCCCACCTCGCCCTGCAGCATCCGGTTCATCGGCCTGGTCGCCGACAGTTCGGCCGACAACACGTCGAGCACTTCCTTTTGGCCATCGGTCAATTCGAACGGCAACTGCTCGCGCATGGCTGCCAGGAGGCCGTTGTCGTCGGGGTTGGCGGCGGGACCGGATTCGCTCAGTTCGCCGTACCGCCGCCCCACCAACGCCCATTGCAGCCCGACGGCCTCGTCAAAGGTTAGTCGGGCCTGGGCGCGCTCGCGCTCGGCGGTGTTCTCGGCGAGGTGGATCGCGCGTAACGCTTCGTCTTCTGTTATCAGATTCCGTTGCCGCAGAATGGATTCCGGCAGCGGCTCGTCGATCGGGTCGAGCACGTCGAGTACCTGACGCACACACCCGTAGATGTCCCAGCTCTGCACCTTGGAGTTGGCAGAATAGATCGGGAAGAACTCGCGTTCGAACACCGACAACAGCTCGTCGCCCGTCGCCCCCGACGTCGATGCGATGGTCTTGAGTGATTTGGTGCCGAAACTCTTGCCGATAGGCGACTCGAGAACCAGGAACGCAGGATGGGTCAATTGCATTGTGCCCTTGAAGTATCCGACTTCGCCGGAGAGCATGAGGCGGGTACCCGTGGGCAAATTGTCGATCATCCAGCCCGCGTTGAAGAACGTGGCGGTGACCTTCGGTCGTCGATGTCCCAGGGTGACGCGCAAATACTTGCGCTTCTTTTGTTTCTTGGTCTTTGGGTCGTACTGCGGCTTCATGTCACCGGCCTTGGCTTCGGTGATGACGTCGACGAATGTGACGTGTTCGCCTTCCTCGAGCTCCTCGCCCTCACCGAGCACGGTCATCCCGTCGCTGTACTTGCGCGGATAATGCCGCAACAGATCGTTGACCGTGCGGATGCCGAAGTGTTCCTCGAGCGGACCGGCGGCCTTCTTGCCCAGGACGTAGTCGAGCCGGTCGGTCAGCACGGCCACGGCTACTCCACCCCGATCAGCAACGCGTCGCCGCGGTGGTCGGTGTGATAGGTCACCAACTCGGCACCGAGGTGTTGGGAGTGAACATGCGCCTGCAGCGCATCACCGACCCCGTCGTCAACCCCGGCACCCGTGAGCACCGTGACGAGCTCACCACCCGCGGCCAGCAGCAGGTCGATCAGGCCGGCGGCGGCCTCGACGACGCCGTTGCCGACGATCAGCACCTCATCACCCGCGATCGCCAACCCGTCACCTGGTTTGCAGGTGCCCGCCCAGGTCAGCGCCTCCTCGGTGGCCACCCGCACCGAGCCGTGCCGCGCACCCGCGGCCGCGCGGGCCATGGTGTAGCCGTCGTCGACGGCCTGCCGCTCGGCGTCGTGCATCGCCAGCGCGGCCAGGCCCTGAACCATGGAACCGGCGGGCACCGGCACGACGTCGATGCCCCAGCCGATGGCCGCGGTACAGCCCGCGACGAGTTCCTCGGCGGCGACGTAGCCGTTCGGCAACACCATGATCTGCGCTGCACCCGTGTTGACGAGCGCGTGCAGCAGTTGCTTCGCGCTCACCGGCGCGTCGGCTTCTGGGCCGCAACACGTGCGCACCCTCGCCCGCGAAGAGTTCTGCCGCGCCGTCGCCGTCGACCACCGCGAGGACCGCGCGTTCGCGACTCCAACCGCCCGCAGGCCGCGCACCGCCGCCGCCCGAGAGCGAGATGATCTGGATCCGGCTCGGCGTACCGACCGACAACGCCGCCTCCACGGCAGCGCCCGCGTCGTCGGCATGCACGTGTACCGAGTAGTGGTCGGCTCCGTCGGCCGCCGCCGCGATGGCCACCGATTCACCAAGTTGGTCCAGGCGCTCGCGCAGCGTCTCAACGCCGCCCGGGTCGCAACCGCTCAGCAGGTACATCACCTCGAACTGCGGACCGCCGACGGTGGTCGCGGCGGCCTCGGCGTGCGGCGGGGACGGCAGGTACTCATGCCGGTGCGGCGCACGGCCAGTCAGCGTGGCGCTCATGGAATCCAGCAGTACTAGCAGGCCACGGCCGCCGGCGTCCACCACACCGGCCTCGGCAAGCACATCGAGTTGCCCGGTGGTCTTGTCGAGGGCGACGGCAGCAGCGTCGCCGGCCGAGGACACCACCTCGGCGAGGTCGGCGCCGTCGGCGCCCGCGCGCTCGGCGGCCCCTGCCGCGTCCTGCAGCACCGAGACGATGGTGCCGGGAACCGGCTCACCCATCGAAACGAGGACCAGGCCGATTGCGTGCCGCAGCGCCGCCGCGAAAACGGGGCCGTCGATGTCGGCCAGCGCCCCGCCTCGATCCGCGGCGGCAGACGAGACCACGTCGGCCAGGCCACGCAGAATCTGCGACAAGGATGACGCCGGAGTTGCCCCTGGCACCGTGCAGCGCGCCGGCGGCCAGCGCCGCGGCGACCTGGGTCACGTCGTCGCTGTCGGAGTGCGTGTCGGCCTGCGCCCATGCCGAACGCATCGTGAACAGCATGTTTGTCCCGGTGTCGGCGTCGGCGACCGGGAACACGTTGAGCCGATTGATCTCGTCGGTATGAGAAATCAGGTCGCCAACGGCGGTGTGCGCCCAGTCCCGCAGGGCGGAGGCGTCGAGCCGCCGAGCCGACATCGAAAACCTCCCACCCAACGTGCCGCCGTGGGCGCCAGCCTAGCCATCCGCAGCGACAACCCGGTGACGACGTCGGCGCCTGCGGAGCGCGGCCCTCTTGACGCACATTTTGGCGATACCTTCTGCGGCCGGTATCCTGGTCAGGTTGTCGGGTCGAGCCGCGGCTGGTCGCGGCCGAAGGACCCAGACCCCCAAGTACTGATCCGAGGAGTTCCACATATGGCTGCCGTCTGCGAGATCTGCGGGAAGGGCCCCGGCTTCGGCAAGTCGGTGTCGCACTCCCATCGCCGGACCAGCCGTCGGTGGGATCCCAACATCCAGACCGTGCACGCGGTGACCCGCCCCGGCGGGAACAAGAAGCGCATCAACGTGTGCACGTCGTGCATCAAAGCCGGCAAGGTCACCCGGGGCTAACGGCGGGTAGCCGCCGCCCGGCCCGCGCCTGGGCGACAGGCGCCGTCATCGGGTGTGCAGACTGGCCGCCCGGGGCGGTCGATCAGTAGCCCATATGCGGCGGAGGCGGCGGGGCGTAGCTCGTGGTGGATGTGGTCGGTGTCGTCGTCATCGTCGAATTCGAGAATGACGGTCCTGCCTGGCTCGGCACCGGCATAGACGATTGCCCCTGCGGCAACGACGGTGAGCGAGCTGGCGGCGAGTAGATAGCGCATTCGGACATTCCCCTTGCAGTGCGCAGTCGCGCACTCACTGTGGGCACGGCGCACAGCAGCGGTACGTTCAACCGCCCACAAATGTGGCGTGCGTGTCTGCCGTGGGCATTGACGGGTCAGCAATTCGCCGGGTCAGAGCACCTTGGGCCCAGTACCCTGTGCTGGCGTCGGCTTGCGCAGATCTCCGAGCGGAAAGGTCGCGTCCATGTTCGGGCATGCGGTCAAAACTTTCTCCCACGCGACACTTGGCGCCGCGGCGGCGACGCTGGCGATCGGCCTCACCGGAGCCCCGCCCGCTGCCGCGGTCGAGGCGCAGGCACTGGTCGGGGCGTGGTCGGGTCCCCCCACAATGGGAGATACCGATGACTGCGCGGCCGCGTCAGCGGAATTCGCGTTCTCCCCGAACGGCGGCTATCGCTACCTGGCTGTCGACCCGAACTGCGTGGTGGCGATCGACGGACACTATGAACTACAGGCCGACGGAGGCGTACTGCAGCTGACGATCGACTACTGCGAAAACCCGGGCTGCCCGCCGGGGCAGCCGTCGACGTTGACCAAATCGATCAGCGCCGTCGGCCCGGACACCATCGTCCTCGACGGGTCGACCTACCAGCGCCAACACGGCTGACCGTGATCCGTCGGCATCGGGTCGACGCTAGGGCAGGCGCCAGTCGATCGGGTCGGCGCCCACCTTCTTCAGCAGCTCGTTGGCACGGCTGAATGGCCGCGAACCGAAGAAGCCGCGCGAAGCCGACAGCGGCGAGGGATGCGCCGATTCGATCGCCATGCAGTCGCTGCCTTCGAGCATCGGTTTCAGCGTCGAGGCGTCGCGGCCCCACAACACCGCCACCAGCGGCTGCTCGCGGGCGACCAGCGCACGGATCGCGCATTCGGTCACCGCTTCCCAGCCCTTGCCCCGGTGTGATGCCGGATTGCCCGGCCGCACGGTGAGCACCCTGTTCAGCAGCATCACCCCGCGCTCGGCCCACGATGTCAGGTCGCCGGTGGCCGGCGGTGGGTAGCCCAGATCCTTGGCGTATTCGGCGAAGATGTTCTCCAGGCTGCGGGGCAGCGGTCGCACGTCGGCCGCCACCGAGAAGCTCAAGCCCACCGCGTGCCCCGGCGTCGGGTAGGGATCCTGCCCGACGATGAGCACCCGCACTTGATCGAAGGGGAACGTGAAGGCGCGCAACACATTCGGCCCGGCGGGCAGATAGCGTTGACCCGCCGCGAGCTCGGCACGCAGAAACTCGCCCATCTGAGCGACCTGTGGGCCGACGGGTTCCAATGCGTGGGCCCAGCCGTGCTTCGACGAGTTCATCCAGGGGGCGTGCGGTCACGAAAGCCCAACCTAGCGGGCGTGGCCGGTCAGAACGACTGCCAACCCGGATTTCCGTCCCATTCGGCGCCGTCCACCAGAACGCCGGGCGGGCCGTCGAGCACCCGGCCGATCGCGCGCCAACCGGCCGGCGCCGCCGCGGGGAACGTTGCGACCAGCGCGTGGTCCTCGCCGCCGCCGAGCACCCACGGCCACGCGTCGGCCCCGGCCGCCGCGGCCGCGTCGGCGACGGCGTCCCGATCGGCGGACAGTGCGCCGGTCGACAGGTCGATACCGACACCCGATGCCGTGGCGATGTGGCCGAGGTCGGCAAGCAAGCCGTCGGACACGTCCGTCATCGCGGTGGCTCCCGCGTCGGCGGCGATCCGGCCCTGCCCGTACGGCGGCTCGGGCACCAGGTGCCGACGACGCAGCGCCTCGAACTGTCGAATATCGTTGTGCCAGAGCGTATATCCGGCAGCAGACCGGCCCAACTCGCCTGCGACCGCCACCGTGTCACCTGGCCTCGCACCGCTGCGGCGCACCGGCTCACGACCGCCCAGCTCGCCCAGCGCCGTCACCGAAATCACCCATTGCGGGGCGCTGACCAGATCGCCGCCGACGATTCCGGCGCCGAGCAGCCGGGCCTCGTGCCACATGCCGTCGGCCAACTCGAGCGCCTGCGAGGTAGCGGTGTCCGGGGGCGCCCCGAATGCGACGACGAAACGCGGTGGCCTGCGCACCCATCGCCTCGATGTCGGCGGCGTTCTGCGCGATGGCCTTGCGGCCCACGTCGTGCGGTGTGGACCAGTCCAGCCGGAAGTGCCGTCCTGCCACCAGCATGTCGGTCGACACCACGGTCCTGCCGTCAGCGGTGAGGACCACTGCGGCGTCGTCACCGGGCCCCAACGCGACCGTCGCCGGCTGATCGCGGCCCGTCACGAGCCGGTCGATCACGGCGAACTCACCCACTCCGGCCAGGGTCTCGTCCGGTTCGTCGGTCGCCATGCCACCTCCTGTCGAAAACCGTTCTGGCCTGAACACCGGCCGGACCTGCGGTACGTTTGGTGCCTGCGGCGTGGAGTCTATGCAGCGAGACGGAGGGATAGCGGGTGGTCGAGGCTTTCATGCTGATCCAGACCGAGGTGGGCCGCGCCGAGGTCGTCGCCAAGCAGCTCGCCGCCCTCCCTGGCGTGTTGTCGTCGGAGTACGTCACCGGGCCGTACGACGTCGTCGTGCGCATCGGCGCCGACAACCTGCCCGACCTGCAGGCCAACGTCGTTCCGAGCGTGCAGCAGGTCACCGGCATCACCCGCACCCTGACCTGCCCGATCGCCAACGGAGTGCGCCCCTAGAGTTTGGGCGGTGGATGCCGAGACCGGTGACGGGCCCCCGCGGGCGTTGCTGATCGCCGCGATCGTCGTCGCGGCAGGGGCGATCATCGGGATCCTCGTCTTCGCCGCGCTACGACAGACGCCACCCGCGCAGCAAGCCGTTGCCATCGCCGCTGTGCCCGCGCCAAGGGCCGACACCGCCGAATGCCGCGCGCTGCTCGACGCGGTCCCCGCAGCAACTGGGTGACTACCGCCGTGCTGCCGCGGCCGATCCCGCGCCGGCCGGTGCGGCGGCATGGCAGGCGACGGCCCGAGGACGAGCCTGTCATCCTGCGGTGCGGGCTGGACCGGCCCGGCCGAATTCGTCGTCGGCTCCCCGATCCAGGTCGTCGACGCCGTGCAGTGGTTCGAAGTTGCCGATCAAGGCCGCAGCACGTGGTTTGCGGTCGACCGGCCGGTCTACGTCGCGTTGACGTTGCCGCAGGGATCGGGGCCGACGCCGATCCAGGCCATCTCCGAAGCGATCGCAAAGTCGTTGCCGGCCACGCCGATCGACCCGGCCCCGGTGCGCTAACGCAGGCCGGTGCCGCGCGTCAGCGCCGTCTCGACCATGGTGGCCAACAGCGTCGGATAGTCCACGCCGCTGGCCGCCCACATCCGTGGATACATCGAGATCGTGGTGAAGCCGGGCATGGTGTTGATCTCGTTGACCACCGGCCCGCTGTCGGTGAGGAAGAAGTCGACGCGGGCCAGGCCCTGGCAGTCGATCGCGTTGAACGCGCGAATCGCCAACTGCCGCACCGCATCTGCGACGTCGTCGTCGATCTTGGCGGGCACGTCGAGCTCGGCGGCGTCGTCGAGATACTTGGTCTCGAAGTCGTAGAACCCGTCCTCGCGGCCGCGCACCCCCGCGACCCGGATCTCGCCGACCGTGCTGGCCTCGACCCGGCCGTCGGGGAATTCCAATACGCCACACTCTAATTCGCGCCCAGCAACCGCCGCCTCGACGATCACCTTCGGGTCATGCCTGCGGGCCAAGGCGATCGCCGCGGGCAGCTGGTCCCATGCCGTCACCCGGCTGACACCGATGGACGAGCCGCCGCGTGCCGGTTTGACGAACACCGGCAGTCCCAGCCGCTCGCGATCCTCGAGTTCGACGGTGTCGCGGCGCGGTCGCAGCACGACGTGGTCGCCGATCGGCAGGCCGTCGGCGACGAGCAGCTTCTTGGTGAACTCCTTGTCCATGCCCGGCGGCGCTGGCCAGCACACCCGCGCCGACGTAGGGCACGCCCGGCCAGTTCGAGCAGGCCCTGGATGGTGCCGTCCTCGCCGTAGGGACCGTGCAGCACGGGAAACACCACGTCGACAGCGGCGAGTATCTCGCCGCCCTGGCCGAGCGACAGCAGTTGACCACCGCGTACCGGGTCGGCAGGCAACGCCAGTTCGGTGCCCGATTCACCGCTGACCTGCGGCAGCCGGCCGTCGGTGATCGCGAGAGTCTCCGGGCGGCCATCGGTCAGCACCCACGACCCGCCGGGGGTGATGCCGACCGCGACCACCTCGAACCGCTCCGGGTCGAGATTGCGCAGGATGCTGCCCGCGGAAACACACGAAATCGCGTGCTCGGAGCTGCGTCCGCCGTAGACGACGGCGACGCGGACGCGCCCGGCGGACCCGGGCGCATTAGGGGCAGTCACAACCTAGAGAGGCTACCGCTCCGGCGCCACGGCCGCACGATCTAGCGACCCGACCTGGGCTTTTACCCCAGCGCCCGCTCGAAATCGGCGATCAGGTCGTCGGTGTCCTCGATGCCCAGCGAGATGCGGGCGAAGCCGTCGCTGACCGGATCACCCCAGCGGGCTCGCCGGTCGACCGAGGTGTGGATGCCGCCGAAGCTGGTTGACGCGATCAGCAGCTCGCTGCGCTCCACCAGGGCGTGCACCGCCGCGGCGTCCTGCAGTTCCACCGCGACCAGCCCGCCGAAGCGCTTCATCTGCAACGTGGCGATCTGGTGCGACGGATCGTCCGGCAGTCCGGGATAGCGCACCGACTGCACGGCCGGATGCGCGCGCAGCATCACCGCGAGCGCCTGAGCGTTCTGGCACTGCCGCTCGAACCGCAGGCCGGCGCTGCCGAGGCTGCGCAGCACCAGCCACGCCTCGAACGCCCCGAGAATCGGCCCGGCCAGCAGCCGGTCGCGTTCGACGGCCGCCATCAGTTGCGGCTGGCTGCCGGCGACGTAGCCCGCAACGAGATCGCTGTGCCCCGACAGCGCCTTCGTCGCGCTGGCCACCACCAGGTCGGCGCCGAGCGACAGCGGCTGCTGGCCAAGCGGTGTCGCGGTGGTGTTGTCGACGACGAGGGTGGCGCCCCGGCCGCGGCAGGTCATCGCCAGGCGGTGCAGATCGACGACGTCCAGTCCTGGATTGGTCGGCGTCTCCGCCAGCACGACATCAGCGTCTGACGACGCCGCGCACATGTCGGCGCCGTACGCTTCGACGACCGTAACTCCTTGTGGTGCAAGGTATTCTCGTGCATATCGGCGCACCTGATAGTAGCCGTCGGCGGGTACGACGAGCTTGGTGCCGGGTTTGGCCAACACCCGGAGCGCCGACGTGATCGCTGCCATGCCGGAACCGAACGTCAACGCCGAGGCCGCACCCTCGAGCTCGGCCAGCGCCGATTCCAGTTGGCGCCATGTCGGATTGGAGCTGCGGCCGTAGCTGTCCAGCGGTTCGGGTCTCGTCGGGCGACAGGTGATATGTCGACGCGGGAACGGGGGGATGCGCTACTGGCGTACCCGGAATTGCTTCCGAACCAACGGCTTTGACGCTGCGAGTGGAATCGCCGTATTTGCCGTCCATCTGCCTACTCCGGTTTGGTGCTGCGTCCCAGCAGCAGCGCGACCGCCTCGTAGACCGACAATCCCTTGTGGCACACGCGCTGCACCGCGTCGGTGAGCGGCATCTCGACGTCGTAACTTGCGGCAAGCGCGAGCACCGACTCGCACGAGGTGACCCCCTCGGCGATGTGACCGCCCGCCGCGCGCAGCGCCGATTCCATCGTGCCGCCTCTGCCCAGCCGTTCGCCGAACGAGCGGTTGCGCGAACGCGGCGACGTGCACGTCGCGACCAGATCGCCGACGCCGGCGAGACCTGCCATGGTTGCGGTCTTGGCGCCCAACGCGATTCCGAGCCGCATGATCTCGGCGAGGCCACGGGTGATGATCGCGGCGGCAGTGTTCTCTCCCAGCCCGACACCTGCGGCCATCCCGCAGGCCAACGCGATGACGTTCTTGCACGCGCCGCCGACCTCGGCGCCGACGACGTCGGCATTGGTGTACGGACGGAAGTACCCGGTCGACAACGCGCGCTGCAGGGCCACCGCCCGACCCGAGTCGCTGCACGCGACGACGGTGGCTGCCGGCTGTTCGTCGGCGATCTCGCTGGCCAGGTTCGGGCCCGTGACGACCGCGACCCGCGCCGGGTCGGCGCCGGTCACCTGCACGACGACCTGGCTCATCCGCATCAACGTGCCCAGCTCGATGCCCTTGGCGACGCTCACCAGCGTGACGTCGTCGCCGATCAGGCCCGTCCAGTGCTCGAGGTTGGTGCGCATCGTCTGCGACGGCACGGCCAAGCAGCACCGTGCACGCGCCGGCCAGCGCCTCGGCCGGGTCGCTGGTGGCGCGGATCGACTTCGGCAGCACGACGTCGCCGAGATACCGGGTGTTGCGGTGGGTGTCGTTGATCTCGTCGGCCAGCTCCTGGCGACGGGCCCATAACGCGACGTCGTTGCCCGCGTCCGCCAGGACCTTGGCCAGCGCCGTCCCCCACGCACCGGCCCCCATCACCGCCGCCTCGACCACCGCTTCACATTAGCCTGGCCGCGGGTGCTGGCAGGATGGCGCTCATGAGCGGCACAAGGACAGTCGAGGCCGCAGATGTGGGTCTGGTGGTCGCCGTGAAACGGCTCAGCGCCGCCAAGACCAGGCTGGCGCCGGTGTTCTCGGCCGCCGACCCGGGAAAGCGTGGTGCTGGCCATGCTCGATCGACACCATCACCGCCGCGTCGGCGGTCCCCGCGCTGCACGCGATCACCGTCGTCACCCCCGATGAGGTCGCCGCCGACGCCGCCCGGCAGCTGGCGCGCGGGTGCTGACCGACCCGACCCCGGAGGGTCACCGCAACCCGCTGAACAACGCGCATCGCCGCCGCCGAGGCCGCGGTGCGTGCAGGATACGCCCAATATCGTCGCGCTGCAAGGTGATCTGCCCGCGCTGCAGCCGCAGGAGCTGGCCGAAGCGATCACGGCGGCACGCGCGCTACCCGCGCAGCTTCGTCGGCGACCGGCACGGCACCGGAACGTCGGCGCTGTTCGCGTTCGGCGTCGCGCTCGACCCGCATTTCGGACCCGATTCCGCACAGCGGCATCGGCATTCGGGGGCCATCGAGCTGACCGGCGCCTGGCCGGGGCTGCGGTGCGACATCGACACCCCCGACGATCTATTGGTGGCTCGGCGCCTCGGCGTCGGGCGCTGCGACGACGCAGGCCATCGGTCGGCCCAGGTGAACAGCGGACGACGGGATGACGCCGATCGCGGTAGCAGGACGACTGGTCAATAGGGAATGATCAGAGGGATGACCGAAGCCGAAGCCCAGATCCGACCCAGCGAAACGGGGTCGGCAGCCCGGCGCTGTTCGGCCGCCAGACGCCGAGGCCACGGCGCGCCGGAGGCGCCGCCCGCGGCGACATCGCCGTCGATCGACGACGCCCTTGCCCGAGGATCGCTACCTCAACCGCGAGCTGAGCTGGCTGGACTTCAACGCCCGGGTGCTGGCGCTGGCCGAGGACACGTCGCCAGCCGCTGCTGGAGCGGGCCAAGTTCCTGGCGATCTTCGCGTGGAACCTCGACGAGTTCTACATGGTGCGGGTCGCCGGCCTGAAGCGCCGCGACGAGATGGGCCTGGCGGTGCGTTCGGCCGACGGCCTGTCGCCGCGCGAGCAGCTGCGCCGGATCAGCGAGCGCACCCAGCAGATCGCCGAGCCGGCACGCGCAGCGTGTTCCTGGACTCGGTCGGCCGGCGCTGGCCGACGAGGGCATCGTCGATCGTCACGCTGGGCACGACCTCGACGACGAGGAACGCGCGCGGCTGTCCGACGTACTTCCGCGAGCAGGTCTTCCCGGTGCTGACGCCGCTGGCCGTCGACCCGGCGCACCCGTTCCCCTACATCTCCGGCCTGTCGCTGAACCTGGCCGTCACCGTCAGCGATCCCGACGACGGCGGCCAGCACTTCGCCCGGGTCAAGGTGCCCGACAACGTGCGACCGCTTCGTCGAGCTCGGCCGCCGCGAGGGCACGGCCGGCGATGGTGCGGTTCCTGCCGCTGGAGGACCTGATCGCGGCGCACCTGCCGGTGCTGTTCCCCGGCATGGAGATCGTCGAGCACCACGCGTTCCGGGTCACCCGCAACGCCGACTTCGAGGTCGAGGAGGACCGCGACGAGGACCTGCTGCAGGCGCTGGAACGGGAGCTGGCGCGGCGCCGGTTCGGCCCGCCGGTGCGCCTGGAGGTCGCCGACGACATGACCGAGAACATGCTCGAGCTGCTGCTGCGCGAGCTCGACGTCGATCCCGGCGACGTCATCGAGGTGCCCGGCCTGCTCGACCTGACCTCGCTGTGGCAGGTCTACGGCGTCGACCGGCCCGGCGCTGAAGGACCCGCCGTTCGTGCCGGCCACCCACCCGGCGTTCGCCGAGGGCGAGACACCCAAGAGCGTGTTCGCCACGCTGCGCGACGGCGACGTGCTGGTGCACCACCCGTACGACTCGTTCTCCACCAGCGTGCAGCGGTTCATCGAGCAGGCCGCCGCCGATCCGCAACGTGCTGGCGATCAAGCAGACGCTGTACCGCACCTCGGGTGACTCGCCGATCGTCGACGCGCTGATCGACGCGGCCGAGGCCGGCAAGCAGGTCGTCGCGCTGGTCGAGATCAAGGCGCGCTTCGACGAGCAGGCCAACATCAAGTGGGCCCGCGCACTGGAGCAGGCGGGCGTGCACGTCGTCTACGGCCTGGTCGGGCTCAAGACGCACTGCAAGACCTCGCTGGTGGTGCGCCAGGAGGGATCGACGATCCGGCGCTACTGCCACATCGGCACCGGCAACTACAACCCGAAGACCGCGCGGCTGTACGAGGACGTCGGGCTGCTCACCGCCGATCGCCGGATATCGGCGCCGACCTCACCGACCTGTTCAACTCGCTGACCGGCTACTCGCGCAAGGAGTCCTACCGCACCCTGCTGGTCGCGCCCGTACGGGGTGCGCAGGGGCATCATCGAACGCATCGAGCGCGAGATCGAGCCACGCGCGAGCCGGCGCGCGACGGCCGGATCCGGCTCAAGGCCAACCCGCTGGTCGACGAGCAGGTGATCGACGCGCTGTACCGGGCGTCGCAGGCCGGGCGTGCGCGTCGAGCTGGTGGTGCGCGGCATCTGCGCGCTGCGGCCCGGGCGCGCCGGGCTGTCCGAGAACATCGCGGTCCGGTCGATCCTCGGCCGGTTCCTCGAACACTCGCGGATTATTCACTTCGGCGCCATCGACGAGTTCTGGATCGGCAGCGCCGACATGATGCATCGTAATCTCGACCGCCGCGTCGAAGTGATGGCTCAAGTCAAGGATCCCAGGCTGACCGCTCAGCTCAACGACGTCTTCGAGTCCGCGATGGACCCCGCGACCCGGTGCTGGGAGCTGGGCGTCGACGGGCACTGGACCGCGTCGCCGCAAGAGGGTCAGACCGTACGCGACCACCAGGTCTCGTTGATGGAGCGCCACCGGCATCCGTGACGTTGATCGAGCTGCCGCGACCGCCGGCCCGGATGACCTGCAGGAGTTGAGGTGCCGAAGGAGACGCCGCCACAGACGGTCGCGGTGAGCAAGGCCGTCCTCGCCGCCGGCGCCGTGCTGTGGCGATCCAACGGCGACGCCGCCGTCCCGGAGATCGCGGTCATCCACCGACCGCGCTACGACGATTGGTCACTGCCCAAGGGCAAGGTGGATCCCGGCGAAACCGAACCTGTCACCGCGGTGCGCGAGGTGCAAGAGGAGACGGGCTACTCATCGCACCTCGGCAGGCGACTCACTGCGGTCAGTTATCCGGTCGAGCAGGGCGTCAAGAAGGTGCGGTACTGGGCGGCGCGCAGAGTCGACGGCGAGTTCAATCCGAACGCCGAAGTCGACGAACTCAAGTGGCTGCCCATTGCCGAGGCGATGAACCAGCTGGAGTATCCGCACGACCGAAAAGTGTTGCGCCGCTTTGCTAAACAGCCCGTAGATACCCAGACAGTGTTGATCGTGCGGCATGGGACGGCGGGCAGCAAGTCGCGGTACAAGGGCGACGACCGCAAGCGGCCGTTGGACAAACACGGCCGCGCACAGGCCGAATCTCTGGTGGGAGTGCTGCTCGCATTCGGCGCCAACGTGCTCTACGCGGCCGACCGAGCGCGCTGCCATCAGACGATCGAACCGCTGGCCGAAGAACTCGGCGCCACCATCCACAACGAGCCGCTGCTCACCGAGGAGGCGTACGCCGAGAACCGCAAGGCCGCCCGGCACCGCGTCCTCGAAATCGCCGCCGCAGGAGGTACGCCCGTGATCTGCACACAAGGCAGGGTGATTCCCGATCTGATCGCCTGGTGGTGCGAGCGGGACGGCGTGCGTCCGGACAAGTCACGCAACCGCAAGGGCAGCACGTGGGTGATGTCGTTGGCCGACGGGCGCGTGGTCGCCGCCGACCATATCGGCAGCCCGCTGGCCGCCAAGAAGTAGCATTCCGACCGCCGGCCCCACGTCGATCATGGAGTCCGAAGCGGCCTAGTCGATCTCACGACACGCAGGCACGCCGCGGGTCGCGGTGACCCACGGCGTGCCCGACGTCGAACCTACCGGCGGCCGCGCTTGGCCGGAGCCTTGCGCGCGGTCTTCTTGGCGGCGGCCTTCTTGACGGCGGCCTTGCGAGCCGGCGCCTTCTTGACGGCCTTCTTGACCGGCGGCCTTCTTGACGTGCCTTCTTGACGGCGGCCTTCTTGACTGCCTTCTTGACGGCCGTCCTCTTGACGGCCTTCTTGACGGCGGCCTTCTTCACGCGCCTTCTTGACGGCAGCCCTCTTGACGACCTTCTTCGCGGCCGCTTTCCTGACTACCTTCTTGGCGGCCGCTTTCTTAACGGCCTTCCGGGCGGTGCCCGCCGTTACGCCACGTTTCACTGCTGGTCCTTCCGCCGGGAGGCGCTGTGCCCCAGAGACAACCGCTTTGAATTGAGCGCCGGGCCGAAACGCCGGCACGGAGGTGGGCTTTACTTTCACCGTCTCGCCGGTACGCGGATTGCGCGCGACACGGGCGGCACGACGGCGCTGCTCGAAAACGCCGAAGCCTGTAATGGTGACGCTGTCACCCTTATGAACCGCACGCACGATGGTGTCGACTACGTTCTCCACCGCCGCGGTTGCTTGCCGACGATCCGAGCCCAGTTTCTCCGTGAGTACGTCGATGAGCTCCGCTTTGTTCATGCAAAACCTCCGAAACCAGTGGTCCTCTTTGGACCGACTAGAGGACACGGTAAACCCATTGCCCACTGATTTCCAAGAGCCACGCCCAATTTCAGGCGTAGCTGGCGAACTTTTCGGCAATCCGCTTGCCCCCCTTGGCCTCCTGCCGAGGGCCCCGAGAAGCGGGTGAAAGGCGGCGATTTCGGCTCGCCGGCGCCGCGTCATCAGACCGGCAGAGTGCGCGGTTTCCAGTCGGGCCTGCTCGCTTCGTAGGACTCGATCTCATCGAGTTTCCGCAGCGTAAGGCCTATATCGTCGAGTCCATCGAGCAGCCGCCAGGCGGTGTAGTCGTCAATCGTGAACGGCACCATGACCGTTCCCGCGACGACATTCCGATCTTGAAGATTCACAGTGATTTCCGGTCCCCGGATGCTGCTCGATGAGCTTCCATATCAGTTCCACATCATCTTGAGCGATTTCGGCCGCCAGGAGTCCCGCCTTGCCCGCGTTGCCGCGAAAAATGTCGGCGAACCGGGACGAGATAACCACCCGGAATCCGAAGTCCATCAGCGCCCAGACGGCATGCTCGCGCGACGAACCGGTGCCGAAATCCGGCCCGGCGACCAAAACCGAGCCCCTGTCGAATGGGGGCAGATTCAGAACGAACGAGGGGTCGGTGCGCCACGAGGCGAATAGGCCGTCCTCGAAACCCGTTCGGGTGACCCGCTTCAGATAGACCGCCGGAATGATCTGGTCGGTGTCGACATTGGACCGGCGCAACGGAACGCCGATGCCCGTGTGCGTGCGGAAAGCTTCCATGAGGGTCTCCTCTTAGTGAGTCAGGTCGGCGGGTGACGACAACGTGCCACGCACAGCGGTGGCGGCGGCGACCGCAGGCGACACCAGATGGGTCCGACCACCCTTGCCCTGCCTGCCCTCGAAATTGCGGTTGGACGTCGACGCGCACCGCTGGCCTGGCGAGAGCTGGTCGGGATTCATGCCGAGGCACATCGAGCAGCCGGCCTGGCGCCACTGCGCCCCAGCGGCAGTGAAGATCTCGCCGAGGCCCTCGGATTCGGCCTGCGCGCGTACCCGCATCGAGCCCGGCACGATCAGCATCCGCACGCCGTCGGCGACACTGCGGCCGCGCAGGACGTCCGCGACGACACGCAGATCCTCGATCCTTCCGTTGGTGCACGACCCGACGAAAACGGTGTCCACCGCGATGTCACGCATCGCCGTTCCGGGCCGGAGATCCATGTACGCCAACGCTTTTTCGGCCGTCTGGCGCTCTGCGTCGTCGAACATCAGCTCGGGGTCGGGAACCGAACCCGACAGCGGCACACCCTGCCCGGGATTGGTGCCCCACGTGACGAACGGACTCAGCGTCGAGGCGTCGAAGTAGACCTCGGTGTCGAATTCGGCGCCCTCGTCAGTGCGCAGTCGAGTCCACGCCGCGACCGCTGCATCCCAGTCGGGACCCTTCGGCGCGTGCGGACGCCCGCGCAGGAATTCGAACGTAGTTTCGTCAGGTGCCACCATGCCGGCGCGGGCCCCGGCCTCGATGCTCATATTGCAGATCGTCATCCGGCCCTCCATCGACAGCGATTCGATGGCGCTGCCGCGGTATTCGATGACGTAGCCCTGTCCCCCGCCGGTGCCGATTTTCGCGATCACCGCCAAGATGATGTCCTTCGCGCTGACACCGTGCGGCAGCTGGCCGTCCACATTGACCGCCATGGTCTTGAACGGACGCAGCGGCAAGGTCTGCGTGGCGAGCACATGTTCGACCTCAGATGTGCCGATGCCCATCGCGAGTGCGCCGAATGCGCCGTGGGTCGAGGTGTGGCTGTCGCCGCACACCACCGTCATGCCGGGCTGTGTGAGGCCCAGTTGCGGCCCGATGATGTGCACGATGCCTTGCTCGGCGTCACCCATCGGGTGCAAGCCGGATGCCGAACTCTTCACAATTGCGGCGCAGCGTCTCGACCTGGGTGCGCGAGATGGGGTCAGCGATCGGCTTGTCGATGTCGATCGTCGGCACGTTGTGGTCCTCGGTGGCGATGGTGAGGTCGGGCCTGCGCACCGCGCGCCCGTTGAGCCGCAGCCCGTCGAAGGCCTGCGGGCTGGTGACCTCGTGCACGAGGTGCAGGTCGATGTAGATCAGGTCGGGCTGGCGCGCCGCGCCTTCGCCCGTGCCGTGATCGACGACGTGGTCTGCCCACACTTTCTCTGCCATGGTGCGCGGCGTTTCGCCGCGGACGTCAGGAGCAGCATGTGCCTGAGCGGTCATATTTGACTATCTCACAATCTGGGACGCTAGTATCTCTTTGTGAGACAGGATAGCGGCATCGGCGTGCTGGACAAAGCGGTGGGTGTACTGCACGCGGTGGCCGACTCGCCGTGCGGGCTGGCCGAGCTCTGCGAGCGCACCGGCCTGCCGCGCGCGACCGCGCATCGGCTGGCCGCGGGCCTGGAAGTGCATCGGCTGCTCAGCCGCAACGGGGACGGCCGGTGGCGGCTGGGTCCGGGGCTGACCGAATTGGCCGGGCAGGTCAACGATCCGCTGCTGGCGGCGGGCGCGGTGGTACTGCCGCGGCTGCGGGAGATCACCGGTGAGAGCGTGCAGCTCTACCGCCGCGAGGGCACGTCGCGAATCTGCGTCGCGGCGCTGGAACCGCCTGCCGGGCTTCGCGATACGGTGCCGGTCGGCACCCGGCTGCCGATGACGGCCGGGTCGGGCGCCAAGGTGCTGCTGGCCTACGCGGATGCCGCGACGCAGCAGGCGGTGCTGCCCGCGGCGATGTTCACCGATCGAGCACTGGCCGAGGTGCGCAAGCGTGGCTGGGCGCAAAGCGCCGCCGAGCGTGAACCCGGCGTGGCCAGCGTATCGGCGCCGGTGCGCGACGGCAGGGGCACGGTCATCGCGGCGGTGTCGGTGTCAGGGCCGATCGACCGGATGGGTCGCCGGCCGGGCGCCCGCTGGGCCGCAGACCTGTTGGCGGCGGCGGATGCGCTGATGCGACGGTTATAGGCCAAGCGCCCAAACACCGGCCGAAAGAACTGGGTTTTCTGCGATGAGATCCGGTTTGGTAGCCCCGATGGGATTCGAACCCACGCTACCGCCGTGAGAGGGCGGCGTCCTAGGCCGCTAGACGACGGGGCCAGATCCGGAGTGCCAGCATAACGCACGCGATTATGCCGGCCTAATTCGCTGCAGCCCGGCTCGATGGCTCCTCGCGCAAGCGCTCGTCCGCCGGCTCGATGGCTCCTCGCGCAAGCGCTCGTCGCCGGCTCGATGGCTCCTCGCGCAAGCGCTCGTCGCTGGGGTACCAGGACTCGAACCTAGAATGGCTGAACCAGAATCAGCTGTGTTGCCAATTACACCATACCCCATTGGCTGCCTATAACCACAGGTCACAGGCCCTTTTTGGCGCCGTCACACGATGGGAAGTTCCCGCCGCGTGCTTCATCGGGCCGACGAGCAGACTACCAAAGATTCGCGGGTGCCTTTCTCACGCCTCCGCCGCGGCAGCGGCTGACGCGGCGCGGTCTCGCCCCGCGCGCAGCCGGGCCAGACTGCGATCACGACCGAGCAGCTCCAGCGACTCGAACAGTGGTGGACTGATCGACGCGCCGGTGGCTGCCACCCGGATCGGGCCGAACGCCTTGCGCGGCTTGAGCGCCAGGTTCTCCAACAACGCGACTTTGAGCGCCATTTCGATCTTGGCCGTAGTCCACTCCCCGACGTCGGAGAGCGCAGCGAGCGCGGCGTCGAGCACCGGGGCCGCATCGGCGCGCAGCTCCTTGGCGGCCGCCGACTCGTCAAGCGTGAACTCGCTGTCGTTGAGGAACTTCAGCAAGTCCCACGCGTCACCCAGCACGACGATTCGGGTCTGGACCAGCCGCGCCGCCTCCGCGAATTGCCTGTCGTCAAGCCCGGTGTCGTGGCCGTGGGCGCCAAAGTATGCACGCAGCCGTTCGGTGAAGTCCTCGGTAGTCAGCAGCCGGATGTGTTCGGCGTTGAGCGCGTCGGCCTTCTTCTGATCGAATCGGGCGGGGTTGGAGTTGACGTCGACCACGTCGAAGGCGGCGACCATCTCGTCGAGGCTGAACACGTCGCGGTCCTCGGCGATGCCCCAGCCGAGCAGAGCCAGGTAGTTCAGCAGCCCCTCGGGGATGAAGCCGCGCTCGCGGTGCAGGAACAGATTCGACTGGGGATCACGCTTGGACAGCTTCTTGTTTCCGTCACCGAGAACGCTTGGCAGATGTGCGAACTCGGGAACGAACTCCGCAACACCGATCCGGATCAAAGCCTGGTACAGGGCGATTTGACGTGGAGTCGACGGCAGGATGTCCTCGCCGCGCAGCACATGGGTGATCTTCATCAGGGCGTCGTCGACCGGATTCACCAAGGTGTACAACGGATCTCCGCTGCCGCGGGTGAGGGCGAAGTCCGGGACGGTGCCTGCGGCGAAGGTGGTGTCGCCGCGCACGAGGTCGTGCCAGGAGATGTCCGCGTCAGGCATCCGCAGCCGCACCACCGGCCTGCGTCCCTCGGCGACAAATGCGCCGCGCTGGGCGTCCGTGAGGTCGCGGTCGAAGTTGTCGTAGCCCAGCTTGGGATTTCGGCCCGCGGCGACGTGCCGCGCCTCGACCTCCTCCGGCGTCGAGAACGCTTCATACGCCTCGCCGGCATCGAGCAACCGTTGCACGACATCGCGGTGGATCTCGCCGCGCTCGGACTGCCGGTAAGGCGCATACGGTCCGCCGATGTCGGGACCCTCATCGTAATTCAGCCCGAGCCAGCTGAGCGCGTCCAGCAGGGCCAGATAGCTTTCTTCGCTGTCGCGCTCGGCGTCGGTATCTTCCAGCCGAAACACGAACGTGCCGCCCGTGTGGCGGGCGTAGGCCCAGTTGAACAACGCGGTGCGGATCAGGCCGACATGTGGCGTGCCCGTCGGCGACGGGCAGAACCGAACTCTTACCGTCCCTGTGCTCCTCGCGTGCGCGGCCGTCATCACTTTCCTTTGCGCATAACGGGATTGGTCAGCGTGCCGATCCCATCGACAGTAATGCTGACGGTGTCACCGTCCTCGATCGGGCCGACGCCCTCAGGTGTACCGGTGAGGATCAGGTCGCCGGGCAGCAGCGTCATCACCGCGGAGATCCACTCCACGATCGCACCGACGTCGTGGATCATCAGCGATGTCCGGCTGTGCTGTTTTACCTCACCGTTGACCTCGGTGCGCAGCTCCAGATCCGACGGGTCGAGGTCGGTGGCAATCCACGGCCCGACCGGGCAGAAGGTGTCATGGCCCTTCGCCCGCGTCCACTGGCCGTCCTTCTTCTGCTGATCGCGGGCGGACACGTCGTTGCCGATCGTGTAGCCGAGGATGCTCTCCGCGGCCCGCGCCGCAGGGACGTCCTTGCACGGCCGGCCGATGACCACGGCCAGTTCGCCCTCGAAGTGCACGGGATTGGCGTCGGCCGGCAGCTGGATGGGCACGTTGGGTCCGATGATCGCGGTGTTTGGCTTCATGAAGATGATCGGATCGGCGAACGATCCACCACCCATCTCCTCGATGTGCGCGGCGTAGTTCTTGCCGACGCAGACCACCTTGCTGGCCAGGATCGGCGCGAGCAGCCGGACGTCTGCCAGCGGCCACTGCCGGCCGGTGAAGTTGGGCGTGCCGAATGGATGCTCGGCGATTTCCCGCACGACAGCCTGGGCCGGATCATCGGGCGGTCCTTCGACGCTGACGAAGGCGACCCCGTCGGGACTGGCGATTCGGCCAAGGCGCATCACCTCAGCCTAGTGGCCGTGATCGCGACGGCCGCGGCCAGTCCCCGGCCGCATATGTCTCACATATGTGGACATTATGTTCAGCATGGTGAGACAGCTGTGCGACGATCGTTGCGTGTCCATCGAATCGGTCGGCTCTGTGCGTCGCTGGTCGATGTTGGTCGTCGCGCTGACCGCGACGCTGTGTGCGAACGTCTTCATCAACGGCGCCGCCTTCCTTATCCCGACGCTGCATACCGAACGCGGCCTCGATCTCGCCAAGGCCGGCCTGCTGTCGTCGATGCCCAGCTTCGGCATGGTGGCGACGCTGATCGCGTGGGGCTACATCGTCGACCGGGTCGGTGAGCGGATCGTGCTGGCGTCGGGTTCGGCGCTGACGGCGGCAGCGGCGTTCGCCGCGGCGTCGATGCACTCACTCGTGGGCGTCGGCGCATTCCTGCTGCTTGGCGGCATGGCGGCGGCCAGCAGCAACTCGGCCAGCGGCCGACTGGTGGTCGGATGGTTTCCACCGGAGCAGCGCGGCCTGGTGATGGGTATTCGGCAGACCGCGCAGCCGCTGGGAGTCGGATTGGGCGCCTTGGTGATTCCGCGTCTGGCAGAAAGCCACGGCGTCGCGGTGGCCCTCGTGTTCCCCGCAGTCGTGTGCGCGGTGTCCGCAGTGGTGTGCGCGGTCGCGGTGATCGACCCGCCGCGGCCGCCGCGGCACGAGGCCGCCGAAGCCGATCTGGCCAACCCGTACCGCGGTTCGTCGGTGTTGTGGCGCATCCATGCCGTGTCGGTCTTGCTGGTGGTTCCCCAGGTCGTGGTGTGGACGTTCACCCTCGTGTGGCTGATGAGCGACCGCGGTTGGTCGGCGGCATCGGCAGGCGCGATGGTGACGGCCGCGCAGGTATTGGGCGCCGGCGGACGAATCGCGGCGGGGCGCTGGTCCGACATCGTCGGTTCGCGACTGCGACCCATCCGCACCATCGCGCTGGCGGCCGCCGCCGCGATGGGACTGCTGGCATTCACCGACCGGCTCGGATCCCCCGTCAGCGTGGCGGTGATGGTGATCGCGTCGGTGATCACGGTCTCCGACAACGGATTAGCGTTCACCGCGATCGCCGAGATCGCGGGGCCGTTCTGGAGCGGCCGCGCGCTCGGCACGCAGAACACGAGCCAGTTGCTGACGGCCGGCGCCGCCCCGCCACTGTTCGGCGGGTTGATCGGGATCGCTGGCTACCCCCTCGCGTTCGCGGTATGCGCGCTGTTTCCGCTGATCGCGATGCCGTTGGTGCCCGTCGACGCCGACCCGGCCAGTCAGCCGTCGGGTTGACACATCCGGGCGGCGCACATTGCCGAAACTGCGCCCTTCCTGAGAGCTCGCTGGGGATAGCTGATTCGCCCATCAAGACTTAGCCGATTAGACATTGCTGCTTTGGGATCTGCGCTAAAGTCATTGCGCCGCCTGGATATTTAAGGTGAGGGTAAGAAAGGGATGGCCGTGTCAGTTCGCCCGCTTCTCGCAATCGGATTAGCCTCCGCAGGAATTGGCGTCACCTTCGCCGTCGCAGCAGCGCCCCTCGCGGCGGCCGCACCGGCGACATCGAGGACGTCCAGCACGACATCGACCAATCACTGGTCGTATGACAAAGGGAGCCGACACTTGGTCCGGAATTCGACCAACGCCTCGCCGAGCGGCGCTTTCACCGGAAAAACAGCCTCGTGGTCAAAGGTCACCTCGTCGTTCACGCGAGGCGGGGTACTGACGTCGTACTCATTATTTGTGACTCCCTCCTCCGGCGGAGAGACGGTGGGCGCTGTCAAGCACCACCAGGGCACCCATCACGGCCACTGAGGGGTCCTGTAAGCAGGAGGCAAGTCTCAGGTGCCGCGCGTTCGGCAGCATCCGCCCAGACCGTTCGCAACTCCCCCAGACCTAGAGGCTGGCTGCGATCCTGTCGCCGACCTGAGTCGTGGACAGCTTCTCGTCACCACGGGTGGCCAGATGTTGTTCGACGGCCTTGTCGACGCGGGCCGCGGCGTCGTCCTCACCGACGTGGGACAGCAGCAGCCCAACCGACATGATGGCCGCGGTCGGGTCGGCTATGCCCTGCCCCGCGATGTCTGGCGCGCTTCCATGCACGGGTTCGAACATCGACGGATTCGTCCGCGTCGCATCGATGTTGCCGCTGGCGGCGAGGCCGATACCGCCGCACACCGCCGCGGCAAGATCGGTGATGATGTCCCCGAACAGATTGTCGGTGACGATCACATCGAACCGGCCCGGGTCGGTGACGAGGTGGATGGTCGCCGCATCCACATGCTGGTAGGCGGTTTCGACGTCGGGGTACTCGGCGGCCACCTCCTGCACGGTGCGCCACCACAGCGCACCGGCGAAGGTCAGCACGTTGTTCTTGTGCACCAGCGTCAGATGCCCGCGGCGCTGCCGCGCCCGGCGGAACGCATCGTGGACCACCCGCCGCACACCGAATGCGGTGTTGACGCTGACCTCGGTGGCGATCTCGTTGGGCGTGCCCACCCGAATCGCTCCACCGGTCCCGGTGTATGGGCCCTCGGTTCCCTCACGAACAACGACGAAGTCGATCTCGGGATTGCCCACCAACGGACCGGTCACGCCCGGATACAGGCGCGCCGGTCGCAGGTTGATGTGGTGGTCGAGCGCGAACCGGATGCGGAGCAGCAGGCCACGTTCCAACACACCGCTGGGCACCGACGGGTCACCGATCGCGCCGAGCAGGATCGCATCATGCCCACGTAGTTCGTCGAGCACCGAATCGGGCAGCACTTCGCCGGTGGCGTGGTATCGCCGCGCACCCAGGTCGTAGCTTGTCTTCTCCACGCCGGGCAGCACCGCGTCGAGGACCCTGACGGCCTCGCCGACCACCTCGGGGCCGATTCCGTCACCGGCAACGACCGCCAATTTCACGACAGGTCCACCACTTCCAGCAGTTTGGCGCCGACGGCTTCGGTGATCGCGGCGCGCACATCGGTGGGCACGTCGCGGTCGATGCGCAGCAGGATCGTCGCGCCGGGCCCCTCCGCGTCCTGGCTGAGCTGTGCCGCGTGGATGTTGATGTCGGCGGTACCGAGCAGGGTGCCGATCTTTCCGAGCGTCCCCGGCTGGTCGAGGTAGTTGACGATCAGGTACACGCCCTGGGCGCGCAGATCGAAGTTGCGGCCGTTGATCTGGACGATCTTCTCGACTTGCTGCGGACCCGATAACGTGCCTGCGACGTTGGTCACCGAGCCGTCCGAATTGACCGCCCGCACGTCGACCACACTGCGGTGATTGGGGCTCTCGGTGGCCGTGCTGATGTCGGCCTGCACGCCGCGTTCCGCCGCGAGCGCCGGCGCGTTGACGAACGTCACCGGGTCTTCGATGACAGCGGAGAACAGTCCACGCAGCGCCGAAAGCCGCAGCACTTCAACGTCTTCCGAGGCCAACTCGCCACGCACCTGAACCGACAACGACACGGGCAGCTCGGTGGACAACGCCCCCACTAGCAGGCCGAGCTTGCGGACCAGATCGAGCCACGGCGCCACTTCCTCGCCGACGACTCCGCCGCCCACGTTGACGGCGTCGGGCACGAATTCACCGGCAAGCGCCAGCTTCACGCTCGCGGCGACATCGGTGCCTGCCCGGTCCTGCGCCTCGCCGGTCGACGCGCCCAGATGCGGCGTGACGACAACCTGGGGCAGGTCGAACAGCGGGCTGTCGGTGACCGGCTCCTTGGTGAACACGTCGATGCCCGCCGCGCGGACATGCCCGGACCTGACGGCCTCCGCCAACGCATCCTCGTCGACCAGCCCACCGCGGGCGGCATTGACGATGATCACGCCGGGCTTCGTCTTGGCCAGCGCCTCCTTACCGATCAGCCCGGCCGTCTCCGGGGTCTTCGGCAGGTGCACCGAAATGAAGTCGGCGCGCGCCAGCAGCTCGTCGAGGGTCAGCAGCTCGATGCCGAGCTGCGCGGCGCGCGCCGGCGACACATACGGGTCGTACGCGACGACGTGGGTGCCGAACGCCGCCACTCGCTGTGCCACCAGCTGGCCGATGCGGCCCAGCCCAACCACGCCGACGGTCTTGCCGTAGATCTCGGTGCCGGAGAACTTCGACCGCTTCCAGGTGTGTTCGCGCAGCGAGGCGTCGGCCGCGGGGATCTCGCGGGCCGCGGACAGCAGCAGCGCCAGCGCATGTTCGGCCGCGCTGTGGATGTTCGACGTGGGCGCGTTGACCACCAACACGCCACGGGCGGTGGCGGCGTCGACGTCGACGTTGTCCAAGCCGACACCCGCGCGGGCAACGATCTTGAGCTTGGGCGCGGCCGCGAGCACCTCGGCGTCGACCGTGGTCGCCGACCGCACGAGCAGCGCGTCGGCGTCCGGCACGGCGGCCAGCAGCTTGTCCCGGTCCGGGCCGTCGACCCAGCGGACTTCTACCTGGTCGCCCAGGGCGGCGACTGTCGATTCGGCCAGTTTGTCCGCGATCAGTACAACGGGGAGAGTCACCCGGCCAGCCTAATGGGCTTGAATTGTGAGGTGGACGTCACCGTCGTCGGTAGTGGGCCCAACGGTTTGGCGGCCGCCGTCATCTGCGCCAGGGCCGGCCTTTCGGTGCAGGTGTTCGAGGCGCAACCGACCCTGGGCGGCGGCGCCCGCACGCTGGCAGATCCCGAGTTCGCCGGGGTGGCGCACGACATCTGTTCGGCGGTCCATCCGCTGGGGCTGGCGTCGCCGTTTCTGGCCGAGTTCGATCTGCCGGCGCGCGGGGTGATGCTGAAGGTACCGGAGGTGTCCTACGCGAACCCGCTGCCGGGCCATCCCGCCGCAGTCGGCTACCACGACCTGGACCGCACCTGCGCCGAATTGAGCCACGGCGAGTCGTGGCGGCGCCTACTGGGTCCGCTTGTCGACCGCGGCGACGCCGTGCTCAAACTGCTGCTCGGCGACAAACGCTCGATCCCGACCGATCTGGTTGCCGCGGTCAGGGTGGCGCGGCGGCTGCTTGAGCAGGGCACGCCGGCGTGGCGCGCGCTGCCCGGAGTCGACGCCCGCGCACTGTTCACCGGTGTTGCCGCACACACGATTTCGCAGATGCCGTCGCTGGTGTCCGCCGGTGCGGGGCTGATGCTGGCCACGCTTGGCACACACCGTGGGCTGGCCGATACCGGTCGGCGGCAGCCAAGCCATCCCCGATGCGTTGATCGCCGACCTTCGCGCCCACGGCGCCACGGTGACGTCCGGCGAAAAGATCGCCGAACCCCCGCCCGGCGTCGTGCTCTACGACACCTCCCCCACCGCGCTGCTGTCCATCTACCGCGACCGATTGCCGGCGCGGTATGCAAAGGCGCTGCAGCGCTATCGTTTCGGCCCGGGTGTCGCGAAAGTCGACTTCGTGCTCTCAGGCGAGATTCCGTGGCGTGACGAGCGGCTGGCCGATGCGCCGACCCTGCACATGGGCGGCACCCGCGAGCAGATGGCACACGCCGAGCGGGAGGTCGCCGCGGGCAGGCACCCGGAATGGCCGATGGTCCTCGCCGCCCTGCCGCACCTGGCCGACGCGAGCCGCATCGACGCGCAGGGCCGCCGCCCGCTGTGGACGTACGCGCACGTGCCGTCGGGCTCGCCCGTCGACCAGAACGAAGCTGTCACAGAAATTTTCGAGCGGTTCGCGCCCGGCTTCCGCGACGTCGTGGTGGCGGTCCGGTCGATACCCGCCGCGCGGATGGCCGAGCACAACGCCAACCTCGTCGGCGGCGACATCGGCGTCGGCGCCAACACCTTGTTCCACGCATTGGCGGGCCCGACACCGCGGCTCAACCCGTGGAGCACGCCAATTCCCAAGGTGTACCTGTGCTCGTCGGCGACGCCTCCTGGCGGTGGGGTGCACGGCATGTCCGGCTACTACGCCGCCCGGGCTGTGCTGCGCCGCGAGTTCGGCATCGAGAAGCTGCCGTCACTGTCGCCCGGGTCCAATTAGGCTGATGCCGTGACCAAACTCGCCGTTATCTACTACTCAGCCACCGGGCACGGCACCACTATGGCCGCGCGGGTGGCCGCCGCCGCCGAAGCCGCAGGCGCCGAAGTCCGTGTCCGCCACATCGCCGAAACCCGTAACGCGGAGTCGTTCGCGCAAAATCCCGCGTGGACGGCGAACTACCAGGCGACCAAGGATCTGCCGACGGCGACCGGAGACGACATCGACTGGGCGGACGCGGTGATCTTCGGGTCACCGACGCGATTCGGTTCCGTCGCTTCGCAACTCCGCGAATTCCTCGACTCGCTCGGCGGACTGTGGGCGCAGGGCAAGCTCGCCGACAAGGTGTACGCGGCGTTCACCTCGACGAACACCGCGCACGGAGGCCAGGAGACGACGCTGCTCACGCTCTACGTCACGCTGATCCACTTCGGCGGCATCATCGTCCCGCCGGGATACACCGATGAGCTGAAGTATGTCGACGGAAACCCGTACGGCGTGAGTCTGACCGCGGGCCACGACAACATCAGCGAGTTCGACGACGCCACCAACGCGGCGCTGGATCATTTGGCCCGCCGCGTGGTCGCCGTCGCCGACCGCCTCACCGGGTAGCGATTCAGGCGGTGTCGGTGAGCGGGCGGTCGACCCAGCTCATCAGGTCCCGCAGCTTCTTGCCGGTCACCTCGATGGGATGCTCGGCGTTCTCCTTGCGCAGCCGCTCGAGCTCCTTGTTGCCGCCCTCGACGTTGGCGACGAGCCTCTTGACGAAGCTACCGTCCTGAATCTCGGACAGGATTTGCTTCATCCGCTCCTTGGTGCCCGCGTCGATCACCCGCGGCCCGGACAGATAGCCGCCGAACTCCGCCGTGTCAGAGACCGAGTAGTTCATCCGCGCGATCCCGCCCTCATACATCAGGTCAACGATGAGCTTGAGCTCGTGCAGCACCTCGAAGTACGCCAACTCGGGGGCGTAGCCGGCCTCCACCATCACATCGAAGCCGGTCTTGACCAGTTCCTCTGTGCCGCCGCACAACACCGACTGCTCACCAAAAAGGTCGGTCTCGGTCTCGTCCTTGAACGTGGTCTTGATGACGCCTGCGCGCGTGCCGCCGATGCCCTTGGCGTAGGACAGCGCGAGCGCCTCACCCTCGCCCTTGGGGTCCTGGTCGACGGCGATCAGGCAGGGCACGCCCTTGCCGTCGACGAACTGACGGCGCACCAGGTGGCCCGGGCCCTTCGGCGCGACCATGCCGACGGTGACGTTGGCGGGCGGCGTGATCAGATCGAAGTGGATGTTCAGACCGTGGCCGAAGAACAGCGCATTGCCGTCTTCCAGATTCGGCTCGATGTCGCCGGAGAAGATGTCGGCCTGTGCGGTGTCGGGGGCCAGCAGCATGATGACATCGGCCCACTTGGCGACCTCGGCGGGCGTGTCCACCTCAAGGCCTTGCTCAGTGACCTTCTCCCGCGACTTGGAGCCTTCCTTGAGGCCGACCTTCACCTGCACGCCGGAGTCACGCAGACTCAGCGAGTGCGCATGGCCCTGGCTGCCGTAGCCGATCACGCCGACCTTGCGGCCCTGGATGATCGACAGGTCCGCGTCGTCGTCGTAGAACATCTCAACTGGCATGTGTGAATTTCCTTCTCTTCTAGCGGATTTGGGGCTTACTTGACGGTGCCGATGCCGCGAGGACCGCGCGCTAGCGAGACCACACCTGACTGCACGAGCTCACGGATTCCATAGGGTTCCAGCACCCGCAGCAGGGCTTCCAACTTCTCGGGAGTGCCGGTGGCCTCGACCGTCAGTGACTCCGTCGACACGTCGACGACCTTGGCGCGGAACAGGTTCACCGCCTCGATGACTTGGCTGCGGGTGGTGGCGTCGGCGCGCACCTTGATCAGCGCGAGCTCACGGTCGACCGAGTTACCGACATCCTGCTCGACGATCTTGATCACGTTGATGAGCTTGTTGAGCTGCTTGGTGATCTGCTCGAGCGGGGAGTCTTCGACGTTGACGACGATTGTCATCCGCGACATGTGTTTCTGCTCGGTCGCGCCGACCGCGAGCGATTGAATGTTGAAGCCACGCCGCGAGAACAGCGACGCCACCCTGGCGAGCACACCGGGTTTGTCCTCGACGAGCACGCTCAACGTGTGGGTGTTGACGGTCATCAGGCGTGCCCTTCTTCGGGATCGTCGAACAGCGGACGGATGCCGCGCGCGGCCTGGATCTCGTCATTGCTGGTGCCTGCGGCCACCATCGGCCACACCTGGGCGTCGGCGCCGACGACGAAGTCGATCACCACCGGGCGGTCGTTGATCTCCCTGGCCTGCCTGATGACGTCCTCGACGTCTTCGGCGCGCTCGCAACGCAATCCCACGCAGCCCAGCGCCTCAGCCAGCTTCACGAAGTCCGGGATGCGATGGGAATGCGTGGCCAGATCCGTCTGGCTGTAGCGCTCTCCGTAGAACAGCGTCTGCCACTGGCGCACCATGCCCAGGTTGCCGTTGTTGATGATGGCGACCTTGATCGGCGCACCCTCGACGGCGCAGGTGGCCAGTTCCTGGTTGGTCATCTGGAAGCAGCCGTCACCGTCGATGGCCCACACCTCGGCGTCGGGGCGGCCGAACTTCGCGCCCATCGCCGCCGGCACGGCGAAGCCCATCGTGCCAAGACCGCCGGAGTTCAGCCACGTCTTCGGCTTCTCGTAGGAGATGAACTGCGCGGCCCACATCTGGTGCTGCCCCACCCCGGCGACGTAAACGGCGTCGGATCCGGCCATCTTGCCCAGCGTTTCGATGACGTACTCCGGCGACAGGCTGCCGTCGCTCTGCGGCCCGTAACTCAGCGGGTAGGTCGACTGCACGCCGCGCAGGTAGGACCACCAGTTGTCGATCTTGGCCCCCCCGTGATGTCGCCGCCCTTGCGGCTCCGGCGCGATGGTGCTGTCGCGGCGCAGCGCCTCGATCAGATCGGTGATGACGGCCTTGACGTCGCCGACGATCGGGACGTCGGCGTGGCGATTCTTGCCGATCTCCGCCGGGTCGATGTCGGCGTGGATGACCTTGGCTTCGGGCGCAAAGGAATCCAGCCTGCCGGTCACCCGGTCGTCGAAGCGGGTGCCCAGCGCGATCAGCAGATCGCTGCGCTGCAGTGCAGCCACCGCCGCGACGGTGCCGTGCATGCCGGGCATCCCCAAGTTCTGCGGATGGCTGTCCGGGAACGCGCCGCGGGCCATCAGCGTGGTCACGACCGGGATGCCGGTCAGCTCGGCGAGGTCCATCAGCTCATCGGTGGCCTCGCCGCGGATGGTGCCGCCGCCGACGTAGAGCACCGGCTTGCGGGCCGCCGCGATCAGTTTTGCCGCCTCCCGGACCTGGCGGCTGTGCGGTTTGGTGTTCGGCTTGTAGCCGGGCAGGTCGATCTGCGGCGGCCAGCTGAAGGTGCATTGGCCCTGCAGAACATCCTTCGGGATGTCCACGAGCACCGGACCCGGCCGGCCGGATGACGCGATGTGAAACGCCTCGGCCATCACGCGGGCGATGTCGTCACCGTCGCGGACCAGGAAGTTGTGCTTGGTGATCGGCATCGTGATGCCGGAGATATCGGCTTCCTGGAAAGCGTCGGTGCCGATCAGCGCGCGGCCCACCTGCCCGGTGACCGCGACCACCGGGATGGAATCCATGTATGCATCGGCCAGCGGGGTGACCAGGTTGGTCGCGCCGGGACCCGACGTCGCCATGCACACCCCGACCTTGCCGGTGGCGTGCGCGTATCCGCTGGCGGCGTGTCCTGCGCCCTGCTCGTGACGGACCAGCACGTGACGCAGCTTCTGCGAGTCGAAAAGTGGGTCGTAGACCGGCAACACGGCACCGCCGGGGATGCCGAAGATGGTGTCGACGTCGAGTTCTTCCAGCGCCCGGATCACGGCCTGGGCGCCGGTGAGTTGATGCGGCGCAACACGTTTCGGCTGTGCGGCACCGGCCTTCGGCGCCGATTTGGCTGCGGCGGGCGCGGCGTGTCCCCCGTTGGGCGCAGTCGCGGACTGCTCCGGTGGTCGCGTGGTGGGTGCGCTCACGATGTCCTCTTTATCTCGGTCGTCGTCTCTAGGATCTCAAATCGGTGCTGGGGCAAGAAAAAACCCCCGCCAGCTGGGCTGCTGTACGAGGGTCGCGCGCTGATGCTGGTGGCTATGCCCGGCCTGGGGCTAGCGCGGCATCAACGCGCTTCCCAATTACTACGAGCAATCCCGGGGTGTGCATAACAGTCGACGGTAGCCTCCGCACTGGTCAAAGGTCAAATTCCGGCCTGTGAGCCAGGCGCTGCAAACACCCGGTGCGAAGATGGCGGTGTGAGCTCCCCGTCAGCATCGGCGCCGCCCGCCGCGGTCGTCATCCGGATCTCGCCGATGGCGCATTTCGCCGTCGGCTTCTTGGCGCTCGGCGTGCTGGCTCTGGTGTTCGCCGGGCCGGCGTGGGTCAGGCTGCTCCTCGTCATTCCGGTGGTGCTGTCGGCGTCGATCGTTCGCTACCGCACGGTGGCCGATCGCGACACGGTGACCGCCCGCACGCTTCTTGGCAGCGAGACGGTGTCCTGGGACGACATCAAGGGACTGCGCTTCGGCAAGGGGTCATGGGCGTATGCGCGACGCAAGGACGGCACCGAGCTGCGGCTGCCGGCGGTGACGTTCGCGACGCTGCCGTCGCTGACCGAAGCCAGCGAGGGCCGCGTGCCCAACCCTTACCAGTAGCCGATCAGGCCAGCGGGTTTGCGCCGTTGAGCAGCACCCACGCCCCAATGCCCGCCCCCACACCCACCAAAAGCGCGACGAATGAGCCGATGAACGGGCGCCGGGCCCAGCCGCGGCCGGCGTCGAATCCGTAGCGGCCGGGGCCGATCAGGATGAGCGCGGCGACCGCGCAGACCAGGATGAGTTTGTACTCGTGGCCGTCGGTGAGGAACGCCGACAGCCGGGCCTGCTGGTGCGCGGCCATCGCCTCGGCCAACACGCCGTTGATCAGGTATGCCAGCGCGCCGGCGGCGGCCAAGGGCGTAAACAGGCCGAGAACCAGCAACACCCCCGCGGCGATCTGCCCGCCCGTCGCCACGTAGGTCAGGATGTTGGCGTGCTGGAAGCCCATCTCGGTCAGCGACTTCTCCCAGCCGTCGAAGCCGGGGCCATCCCACCAGCCGAACGCCTTCTGCAGGCCGTGGCCGATCAGCAGCGCGCCGACGGCGACCCGAAGCACGAACAGTCCGAGGTCCTGGGTTCCCCGGCGGCCTCGGCGCGGACCCGCTCGTCAGCGGCATCCGATTCGATCTCGGTCGGCTCTGCGGAATAGGACCCGAGTGAGTGCCGTCCACCGGGCTGCACGTAGGGAAGCGGCTCGGGATCGCTGATCAGCCCGAACGGCTCGCCGGTCGACGACTTGGTCGAGTCGTACCGCGGGATCGCGGTGGTTTCGAAATCACCGGCGTAGTTCGACGTAGGAAGATCGTCTTCGGGGTCGACCAGGCTCGCCGACGCGGGTCGCTGCCAGGTGCGTGGATCAGGATGACTGGTCACGGTTGCCAGAGTAAGTGCTAGTCACCCGCGAATCGAGGATTGGCGCGGCGCTTTGGCGGCCATATTCGCGACGTCGCGTCGCGCCACGCCACGGAGGCGAGCGTGGCGCGGACGGCCAGACAATCCGTAACCTGGCCTGCATGAGACAGCGCCGGCCCGTGCGGGGTGTGATTGTCCTGCTCTGCGCGGCGTTGCTCGTCGGCTCTGGATGCGCCCGCTTCGACGAGGCTCAGTCGCAGCCCTTCACCACCGAACCCGAGCTCAAGCCGGGTCCGTCGTCGACGCCCCCGCCCCCGCCGCCGCTGCCGGCCAAGCCGTTCCCGAAGGTCTGCCCGGCACCCGGCGTCATGCAGGGCTGCCTGGAGAGCACCAGCGGCCTGATCATGGGTCCCGACAGCCAGTCGGCGCTGGTGGCCGAGCGCACGACCGGCGCGGTCAAGGAGATCTCGACCACCGCCGAACCCAAGGTCAAGATGGTCATCCCGGTCGATCCGATCGGGCGACGGCGGGCTGCTGGACATCGTGATGTCGCCGACGTACTCGCAGGACCGGCTGATGTACGCCTACATCAGCACTCCGACCGACAACCGCGTGATCCGCATCGCCGACGGCGACATCCCCAAGCCGATCCTGACCGGCATTCCGAAGGGCGCCACCGGAAACTGCGGTGCGCTGATCTTCACCAGCCCGACCACGCTGGAGGTGCTCACCGGAGACGCGGGCAATCCCGCCCAGGCCGCCGACCCGGCTTCGCTGGCAGGCAAGTTGCTGCGCATCGAACAGCCGACCACGGTCAACCAGGCGCCGCAGACCACCGCGCTGACCGGGATCGGCGCAGGAGGCGGCATGTGCATCGACTCCGTCGGACAATGCCCTGTACATCACCGACCGCACCCCGACCGCCGACCGGCTGCAGCGCATCACCAAGGACTCGAAGGTGTCGACGGTGTGGACGTGGCCGGATCGCCCCGGCGTGGCAGGCTGCACCGCGCTCGACGGCTCGGTGCTGGTGAATCTCGTGAACACCAAGCAAACGGTGGCGGTGCGGCTGGCGCCGGACACCGGCGCGGTCACCGGTGAGCCCGAGGTGGTCCGTCAGGACCAGCACGGGCATGCATGGGCGCTGCAGCTCGCGCCCGACGGCAACGTGTGGGGCGCCACGGTCAACAAGACGTCCGGCGACGCCGAGAAGCTCGACGACGTCGTCTTCCCGCTGTTCCCGCAGGGCGGCGGTTTCCCGCGCAGCAACGCCGACAACACGTAGGGCGCAGCGGTTTTCAGGCGTGCACGGCCAGTCGCTCGCGGGCCTCGGCGGGCGTGGTGGTGCGCCGCAGTGCCGGCGGTCCCGCGGCCAGGTGCTGCGCCAGCACCTCGGCGGTTTCCGGCACCAGCCTGCGCGCCATTCCCAGCATCGGGCGTGAGTTGTTCGCCGAAAGTGCACGCACCAGCGCCCGGGCGACCGGCGTCACCGCCACGTCGACTGCGGCGGGCTGATCGAAATTGCCCATGTGCCGCATCCACTTCGGCAAGCGTCGCGATCGCGGCGGGCGCCAGAATTCTGCTGCCCGCCCACAGCCGCACGCCTCGGTCGCTGCGGCGTCCACAACAGGTAATGCATTGCGCGGTCGGCGTGTTCAGAAGTGCAGAGCCGGCCGCGAACGTCGGCGAAGTACTGCCGCACCTCGTCGCGTGACGCCGGAACGTCGGCGGGCTTGCAGGTCTGCAGCTCGGCGGCGATGCGCGACTCCGCCCAGTACCGCGACTCCTCCGCCGGCTGACAGCGGTCCCGGCCCGTAGCGCTCATAGCACTTGAGCACCGAATGCCAGCCGGTCACGTGGATCCACAGCTGAGCGTCCGGATTGTTGGCGCTGTAGCGGGTTCCAGTGATCGGCTCGATCCCCTTGGCCCTGGCATGGATTCGCATCAGCGCGTCCGACACCGAGACGGCGGTGCGGCCGTCGGCAACAGCGACGGTGAGGAAGTAAGCCAGCGTGCGGTCCAACCGTCCCGCGGATCGGTGTAGATGCCGGCGCTGTCGGCCACCGCCGCGGCCAGGAACGGGTCGAAGTGCTCGAGCACCACCGCGCGCTGGAATCCGATCAGCGACGTCGGCGACGCCCACACCTTCCAGCTGGGCGAATCGGGTCCGAAGAACCCGTAGTCGTCGCGGCGTATCGACTCCATCATGGTGTGCTACCTCAGCTTTCGCGTGAATACAACGCCACCGTAGCAATTACCCGCGTCGAATACAACGGTGGCGTAATATTGTCGGCGTGACACGGCCCGAGAGCGCGCAAGTACGCACCGCGCCTGCCGCGCGAACAGCGGCGCGAGCAGCTGTTGGACGCCGCCATGTCTGTGCTCGGCGGATGTCAGCTACACGAGCTCAGCATGGAGGCGGTGGCCGAGGCAGCCGGCGTCGGAAAGCCGGTGCTGTACACCGTATTTCGCACCCGAGCCGAATTGGTGTCCGCGTTGCTGCGGCGCGAGCATCAGCGCGGGCTCGAGCAGGTGCTGGCCGGCATGCCCGACGACATGACGGTGCGGGGCCCCACCAGCGCCTACGCCGCGACGGTTTCGGCGTTCCTGGGGGTGGTGCTGGACAATCCCGCGCGTTGGCGGCTCATCCTGACCGTGCCGGACAGTGCGTCCCCGCGAGTACCGCGACGACCTGCGGCGGGCGCGCTCGGCGATCCTGGCGCAGGCCGAGCAGTTCGCCAAGGCGGGCATCGCCCTCGAACCGCGGCTGGAGGGCCTGGATCCGGCGCTGCTCGGGCACACCATGCTGTCGTTCGCCGAGATGCTCGGACGATTGGCCGTCAACGACCCCGACGCTACCCGCGAGCACGCCTGGAGGAGTACGCCCTCGCCGCGATGGGGATGCTGGGCCGACGCTAACTGCAGGCGGCCAGCACCAGCTCGCGCACCCGCGCGGCGTCGGCCTGACCCTTGGTGGCCTTCATCACCGCGCCGACGATCGCACCGGCCGCCTGCACCTTGCCGCCGCGGATCTTTTCCGCCACGTCGGGATTGGCCGCCAACGCCTCGTCGACGGCGGCCTGGATCAGCGAGTCGTCGCGCACCACGGCCAGCCCGCGATCGGTCATCACCTGCTCGGGCTCACCCTCACCGGCCAGCACCCCCTCGACGACCTGGCGGGCCAGCTTGTTCGACAGCTTGCCGTCATCGACGAGCTTGACCACCGCGGCAACTTGAGCCGGGCGTGATCGGCAGCGCATCGAGTTCCACGCCGGCCTCGTTGGCCTTCTGCACCAGGAAGTTTCCCCACCACGCGCGGGCGGCGTCACTGGACGCGCCGTGGTCGACGGTGGCCGCGACCAACTCGACGGCGCCGGTATTGACCAGATCACGCATCACCTCGTCGGAGATGCCCCAGTCCTGCTGAATCCGCTTGCGCCGCAGCCACGGTAGTTCGGGAATGGTATGCCGCAGCCGCTCGACCAGCTCGGCGCCGGGTGCCACCGGTTCCAGGTCCGGCTCGGGGAAATAGCGGTAGTCCTCCGCGGTCTCCTTGCTGCGGCCCGGTGAGGTGTAGCCGTCTTCGTGGAAGTGGCGGGTTTCCTGCAGAACTCGGCCACCCGACGTCGAGAACCGCTGCCTGGCGCCGCATCTCGTAACGGACCGCCACCTCGACACTCTTGAGCGAGTTGACGTTCTTGGTCTCCGTGCGGGTGCCGAACTCTTTCTGGCCGGTCGGCTTGAGCGAGATGTTGGCGTCGCAGCGCATCGAGCCCTGATCCATCCGGACGTCGGAAACACCCAACGCGCGCAACATGTCCCGCAGCGCCGTCACATAGGCCCGAGCGATCTCGGGGGCCCGCGAACCGGTGCCCTCAATCGGCTTGGTGACAATCTCGATCAGGGGCACACCAGAGCGGTTGTAGTCGATCAGCGATGTCGTCGCGCCTTCGATTCGGCCCGTCTCACTGCCCAGGTGGGTGAGCTTGCCGGTGTCCTCCTCCATGTGGGCGCGCTCGATATCCACCCGCCAGGTGGTGCCGTCGTCGAGCGGAACCTCGAGGTGACCGTTGATCGCGATCGGCTCGTCGTACTGCGAGATCTGGTAATTCTTCGGCATGTCCGGATAGAAGTAGTTCTTCCTGGCGAACCTGCACCACGGCACGATCTCGCAGCCCAGCGCCAGCCCGATGCGGATCGCCGACTCCACCGCCGCCGCGTTGAGCACCGGCAGTGATCCGGGCAGACCCAGGCAGACCGGGCACACCTGGGTGTTGGGCTCGGCGCCGAACTTGTTCGCGCAGCCGCAGAACATCTTGGTCGCCGTGGACAGCTCGACGTGCACCTCGAGCCCCAGCACGGGTTCGTAGCGCGCCACGACGTCGTCGTAGTCGAGCAGTTCGGCTTTAGAGGCGGCGACGGTCATGACGGCGAGTTTAGTGGCGATGGCTCAGAGAGCCGGGGGTGCAGCCCGGGGCTCAGCCCCAGGCTGGCGGCCACCCGCTGCAGCATGTCGAGCAGCGACGCCCGCTCGCTGGGTGTCAGCGTCGCGGTCACTTCGTCCTCCATGGCGTGCGACTGCCCTTCGAGCGCAGGCAAAAGCTCCCGGGCCTTGTCGGTGAGCGTGATCGCGAACGCGCGGCGGTCATCCGGGTGTGCCATGCGCTTGACGAGGCCCTGCTGCTCGAGCGTGTCGATCACGCTGACCATCACGTTGCGGTGCAGCCCGAGCCGGGCCGACAGCTGCCGCTGGGACTGGCCGTCGGCCCCCGTCAGCGCGACCAGCACCGCGTTCGTCCGCGGATCGACGTCGAGCGGCGCCAGCCGGCGCTTGAAATCGTCGGACACATAGCTGCCCAGCTGCGACAGCAGGAACGGAATCCGCTGGTCAAGCTCCCTGATGCCCGGTCGTTGATCAACCACGACGCGACATTAGCACCGATCGTGATCGTCATATACAGTGATAATCACTATTAGTGACTATCTGAGGAGCAGACATGCGCGTCGTCATCTTTGGAGCCAACGGTCAGACCGGCCGGCTGGCGACCAGGCGAGCCCTCGACGCCGGCCACACCACCGTGGCGGTGACTCGCAGACCCGATGACTTCCCCTTCGCCGATCCCGCGTTGAGCGTGGCGGGCGCCGACGTGCACGACGCCGAAGCGGTCGCCGGCATCGTCGCCGACGCCGACGCGGTGTTGTCCACGCTGGGTGTGCCGTTCACGCGGGAGCCGGTCAACACGTACTCGAGGGGCACCGCCAACATCGTCGCCGCGATGCAGTCCTCGGGCGTGAGCCGCCTCGTGGTGGTGAGCTCGACGGGCGCCTATCCCGCGCCTGGCCGAACCGGTGCGCCGTTCGCGCTGCGGTTGTTCGAACCGGTCATCACCAAAACGATCGGCAAGACCGTCTACGACGACATCCGGTTGATGGAGTCCGTGGTGCGCGACAGCGACCTCGACTGGACGATCGTCCGGCCGTCGGGGTTGTTCGACCTGGCTGATCTCACGGAATACACTGCCGGAGAAGTGGATCCGGTCGGCGCATTCACGTCGCGCAGTGACCTGGCCGACTACCTGGTGGCGTTGGCCGCCCGGCACGGAAGCCATGACATCGTGACGATCTCCACGACCGCCGACACCCCGACGATGTGGCAGATGATCCGCCGGGAAGCCTTCAAGTCCGCCTAGGGAGCGCACCCAAACGTCCGTGCCGGTCATTGGGGCGCGTAGGTCCGGTTCGCGATGGGGTTCTCGGATTCAACGTTGCAGCCCTTGCCGTTTCGTTGCCCAGCGGTTAGCCGAAGAACTCCGCGGCGTCGTCGTAGCGGCTCTGCGGCACCAGCTTCAGCTGTCGCGTCGCGTCCGACAGTGACACCCGGCCGATGTCCTGGCCGCGCAGCGACACCATCATTCCGTACTCGCCGGCGTGAGCGGCGTCGGCGGCGTTGACGCCGAACCGCGTGGCCAGTACGCGGTCGTACGCCGTCGGGGTGCCGCCCCGCTGGACGTGGCCGAGCACCGTGACGCGAACCTCTTTCTTGATCCGCTTCTCCACCTCGATGGCAAGCTGGGCGGCCACCCCCGTGAACTTCTCGTGTCCGAACTCGTCGATGCCGCCCTGCCGCAGGCTCATCGACCCCTCGGCGGGTTTCGCGCCCTCTGCGACGACGCAGATGAAGTGCGAATCACCGCGTACGAAGCGCTGTTTGACCAGTCGGCACACCTCTTCGACGTCGAACGGCTGCTCGGGGATCAGCGTCATGTGCGCACCGGATGCCAGGCCCGAGCTCAACGCGATCCAGCCGGCGTGCCGGCCCATCACCTCGACCAGCATCACCCGCTGGTGCGACTCGGCGGTGCTGTGCAGCCGGTCGATCGCCTCGGTCGCGACCTGCAGCGCGGTGTCGTGGCCGAATGTCACATCGGTGCAGTCGATGTCGTTGTCGATGGTCTTGGGCACCCCGACCACCGGGACGTTCTCCTCAGACAGCCAGTGCGCAGCGGTCAGCGTGCCCTCGCCACCGATCGGGATCAGCACGTCGATGCCGTTGTCCTCGAGGGTCTGCTTGATCTGCGGCAGACCGGCCCGCAGCTTGTCCGGGTTGACGCGCGCGGTGCCGAGCATCGTGCCGCCCTTGGCCAGCAGGCGGTCGTTGCGGTCATCGTTCTTCAGCTGCACCCGGCGGTCTTCGAGCAGGCCGCGCCACCCGTCGAGGAATCCGACCACTGTGGATCCGTACCGCACGTCGCAGGTGCGCACCACCGCCCGGATAACCGCGTTCAGGCCAGGACAGTCGCCGCCTCCGGTGAGAACTCCGATCCGCATGTCCTCATCCTCCCTTGTCAGACTGCCGTTGGCAGCGGACCGCGGGCGGCTTCGTAGGCAGCGCCGACCCGGTAGAGCCGGTCGTCAGCGAGCGCCGGCGCCATGATCTGCAGGCCCACCGGCAGGTTGTCGTCCGCCGAGAGGCCCGACGGCACCGACATGCCGCAGTGGCCGGCCAGGTTCAGCGGCAGCGTGCAGAGGTCGAACAGGTACATCGCCAGCGGGTCGTCGACCTTCTCCCCCAGCGGGAACGCGGTGGTCGGCGTGGCCGGCGAGACCAGCACGTCGACCTTCTCGTACGCCTCATCGAGATCGCGAGCGATCAGTGTGCGAACCTTCTGCGCCTGGTTGTAATAGGCGTCGTAGTAGCCCGCCGACAGCGCATACGTGCCAATCATGATGCGGCGCTTCACCTCTGGACCGAACCCGGCCGCGCGCGTCAGCGCCATCACCTCCTCGGCGCTGTGCGTGCCGTCGTCGCCCACCCGCAGCCCGTAGCGCATTGCGTCGAAGCGTGCCAGGTTCGACGACACCTCCGAGGGCAGGATCAGGTAGTAGGCCGGCAGCGAGTAGTCGAAGTGCGGGCAGTCCACCTCGCTGACCTCGGCGCCGAGCGCGGTGAGCTGCTCGACCGCCGCATTGAACGACGCCAGCACCCCGGCCTGGTACCCGTCGCCGCGCAGCTGCCGCACCACGCCTATGCGCACGCCCTTGAGGTCACCGGAGGCGCCGGCCCGGGCCGCGGCGACCACGTCGGGCACCTCGGCGTCGACGGAGGTGGAGTCCTTCGGGTCGTGCCCGGCGATCACCTGGTGCAGCAGCGCGGTGTCGAGCACCGTGCGTGCGCACGGGCCACCCTGGTCCAACGAGGACGCGCAGGCGATCAGCCCGTACCGCGACACCGTGCCGTAGGTGGGCTTCACGCCGACGGTCGCCGTCAGCGCGGCGGGCTGGCGGATCGACCCGCCGGTGTCCGATCCGATGGCCAGCGGCGCCTGGAACGCGGCAAGTGCCGCCGCGCTGCCGCCGCCTGATCCCCCGGGCACCCGGTCGACGTTCCAGGGATTGCGGGTCGGACCGTACGCGGAGTTCTCGGTCGACGAACCCATCGCGAACTCGTCCATGTTGGTCTTGCCCAGGATCGGAATGCCGGCCGCACGCAGCCGCGCGGTGACGGTGGCGTCGTACGGCGACGTCCAACCCTCGAGGATCTTCGATCCGCAGGTGGTCGGCATGTCAGTCGTGGTGAACACGTCCTTGAGCGCCAGCGGCACACCGGCCAGCGGCGACGGCAGCGACTCGCCCGCGCCGACGGCCGCGTCCACCCGCGCGGCCTCGGCCAGCGCCCGCTCCTCCGCCACGTGCAGAAACGCGTGGTACTTGGCGTCGGTATCGGCGATCTGATCCAGGCACGCACGGGTCGCCTCGGTGGACGACACCTCCTTGGCGGCGATCTTGGCGCCCAGCGTGACCGCGTCGAGCCGGATCACCTCGGCACTCATTCGGCCTCCCCCAAAATCCGCGGCACGGCGAACCGGCCATCAACGGCTTTGGGCGCCTGGGCCAACGCTTGCTCCTGGGTCAGGCACGGCTCGACGACGTCGGGGCGGGCCACGTTGACGTCCTGTGAGCGGGTTGCCGGTGGGTACGACGCCGGCGACGTCGACGGCCTGGATCTGGCTGACGTGGCCGAGGATGGCGTCGAGCTGGCCGGCGAAGCTCTCTAACTCATCGTCGGTCAGCGCGAGGCGGGCGAGGCGCGCCAGGTGGGCTACCTCGTCCCGGGAGATCTGCGACACGAATCGCAAGCCTAGTCACCGCGTGATTGAGGGCCCGCTGCGCCATCTGCTCTTCGCGCAAGCGCTCATCGGCACCGTCTTCTCTTCGCGCAAGCGCTCATCGCCCGGAATGCTGAGCCGCTCGCTGTGCAACAGTGTTGCGCGTGCCTTCGTATCTGCTGCGGGTCCAGCTGGACGATCGACCGGGCAGCCTCGGCTCACTGGCCGTGGCGCTCGGCTCGGTGGGCGCCGACATCCTGTCGCTCGACGTGGTGGAACGCACGTCGGGGTATGCGATCGACGATCTCGTGGTCGAACTGCCGCCGGGCGCGATGCCCGACATGCTGATCACCGCGGCCGAAAAGCTCAACGGCGTCCACGTCGACGCCATCCGCCCACACACCGGGCTGCTCGAGGCGCACCGGGAGCTCGAACTCATCGATCACGTCGCCGCGGCCGACGGAACGGCCAAGAGACTGCAGGTGCTCGCCGACGAGGCGCCGCGAGTGCTGCGCGTCGGGTGGTGCACAGTCCTTCGGCAGAGTGGATCGCGACTCGAACGCATCGTGGGCAGTCACGGTGCACCGGAAACGCATATGGCGCAGGTGCCCTGGCTGCCACTCGATCACGCCGCGGCACTGGACTCCAACGCCGCCTGGGTGCCGCAGGTGTGGCGCGACATGGACTCCACGCTGGCTGCCGCTCCACTCGGTGACCACCACACCGCGATGGTGCTGGGCCGTGCCGGCGGCCCGGAGTTCCGGCCGTCGGAGGTGGCGCGGCTAGGCTATCTGGCCGGTATCGTCGCGACGATCCTGCGCTGAAGCGGACGACGCCCACTCACAAAGCGCAAAATCCGATGTTTTAGCTGTTACGGTGACCCGAATCGCGCCACCGGGCGGTGGCTCCGACGACTCCGACGAGAGGGTCCGGGCGTGAAAATCGTGCTCCTGGTGGCCGCCGCGGCGCTATTCGGCGCCGCGATCGTGGTTCTCATCATTGCTCTGCGCCGGCCCCGCAAACCAAAGACACCACCCTCACGCCAAGACCCGTTGAAAGCGCGGTGAGATGCCCCAGTTCGGCCCGCGCCAGCTCGGGCCGGGCGCCATCGTCAGCTACGGCGGCATCGACTACGTCGTGCGCGGGTCGGTGACCTACCGCGAGGGCCCGTTCGTCTGGTGGGAACACCTCATCGAGGGCGGCACGGGCGCGCCCATCTGGTTCAGCGTCGAGGAAGACGAAGGGCGCCTCGAGTTGGCCATGTGGGTCGCGCGCAAGGACCTGCAGTCTGGAGCCCGGCGGGGAGCACATCGTCGATGGTGTGCAGTTTCCGGGAATCGGAACACGGCCACGCCTCCTACACCAGCGAGGGCACGACCGGTCTACCCGCCGGCGGCGAAATGGACTTCGTCGACTGCGCCAATGACAACCAGACCGCCCTGCTGAGTTTCGAGCGCTGGGCGCCCAACACGCCGTGGGAAGTCTCGTACGGCACTCCCGTCCGCGAAGGTGAGCTGACCGTATATCCGGCGCCGCCGCCAAGCGCATAGGGACATCCGTGCCACTACACGAGCTATCCGTGACACCGGCCGACGTCGGCCGGCTCGCGGCTGGGTCTTGCACTCAATGCGCCGCTTCCGGCACCGCTGGCAACCCACCGGCTTACCCATCCCGGTGGCGGCACACTGATGCTCGGGGTTCTCGGCGCATCGCACGTCATCAGTGTCGAACACGCGACATCGCCTTTCTCCGAACAGATCTCGTGTGCCGCGCATCAATACGGCGGTGCACTGCCGGATCGCGCTGAGGCCATCGGCTACCACCTGACGGCGCACACCACCGACCACGATGAGGCCGCCTTCCGCTCGCTCGCCACGTGGCTTCGCCAGCGCTGCAGCGCCGCATCGGGTTGGCTGGGCGGCACGTTCCCCGGCGACGACGCCGCGCTAACCGCGATCTGGGCGGCCGCCGACGGTCCGGGCTGGCATTGGCAGACGTGGCACCTCTACCCCGCGACGATCGGCGGTGCCGTGGTGCACACCGAGAGCCGGTGGCGGCCGTGAGCCGGACGGTGCTGTTCGTCATCTCCGGGCTACTCGCCGCTGGCGCCGCAACGTGCCTGTACTTCGGCGTGACGCTATTGCCCAACATCCGTTCGTATGTCAGCAGCAACTACCAGCAATACGCCGGTACCGGCGACAGTGCTCGCTATGCATGCAGCGGCTCCCCGACTGCTGTCGCCAGCGATCTGGCCGACGCACAGGACCCCGACACGCAGGCCACCAACGGCGGGACGAGCTACCTGCGCTACGACGACAGCATCGTGACCGTGGGCCCAGACGGCAACCGTCCGTGCAGTATTCGCGTCGAGGGCCTCAACGGCGGATACAGCCACGGCACGTACATGTTCCTCGGGCCTGGCTTCTACCCGGGCTCGCCTGCAAGCGGTTCAAGCGGCACGCCCGGCGGCCCCGACGGAACCAAGTGACGCCCCAAGACATCAACCACAGGAGGTAACCCATGACCCGGGAAATGAACATGGCCGACATCGCGTTCGGCAACGTCGACGCGAGCGTGCTCGTGCACAGCGTGGTCAGCAGCGTGCTCTACTTCCTGGTCGCCATCGTGGTGTTGCTGGCCGGCTTTCTGATGGTCGACGCCCTTACCCCGGGCAAGCTGCGCAGGGAGGTGTTCTTCGAACGCCGTCCCAACGCGGTCGTGATCACGTCGGCCATGGACGTGTCGCTGGCGCTGATCATCATCGCCGCCATCCGGGCCAGTTCCGACCAGTTGGGTCAGGGCCTGCTTGACACTCTCGTCTACGGGTTGGTCGGCGTTGTGCTGCAGGGGATCGCGTTGGCGATCCTCGAAGCGTCGGTACCCGGTCGGCTCCGCGGCTTCATCGACGACGAGGAGTTCCACCCCGCGTCGATCGCGGCGGCGGTGGTCCTGCTCGCCGTCGGAGGGATCAACGCCGTCGCCCTGACATGATCGCGACAGACCACGACACCGCGGCCAAGCCGGCACCGCCTAAGTCGGCGGTGCGGTGGCGTGCACTGCTGTTGGCTGCGGTTTCGGCGTGCGCCGCGTGTGGCATCGTCTACGAACTCGCCCTGCTCACCTTGTCCACCAGCCTCGACGGCGGCGGGATCGTCGCGACATCGCTGATCGTCGCCGGCTACGTCGCCGCCCTCGGTGCGGGCGGACTGATCGTCAAGCCGCTGCTGAAGCGGGCCGCCATCACGTTCATCGCCGTCGAAACCCTGCTCGGGATCGTCGGCGGGCTCTCCGCCGCCGTGTTGTACGTGACATTCGCCTACCTCGGCGGCTCCACGGTTGTGCTGGCAGTGGGCACCGGCCTCATCGGCGCACTGGTCGGCGCCGAGGTTCCGCTGCTGATGACTCTGCTGCAGCGCGGCAGGAATTCGGGCGCCGTCGACACCGGCCGGGTACTCGCCAACCTCAACGCGGCCGACTACCTCGGTGCGCTCGTCGGCGGGCTCGCGTGGCCGTTCGTGGTGCTGCCGCAACTGGGCATGGTGCGCGGAGCCGCGGTCACCGGGATGATCAACCTGGCCGCCGCCGCGGTGGTCGCGCTGTTCCTGCTGCGCCGGGTGGTCAGCGGCCGTGAACTCGCCACTGCCCTGGCCGCCCTGGCCGCCGCGTTCGCGCTGTTGACCGCGCTGATCGTCGGCGCACGCGGAATCGAGACGACCAGCAGACAGCGGCTATACGCCGACCCGATCATCGCCTACCAACACTCGGCCTATCAGGAGATCGTCGTCACCCGGCGCGGCAACGACATGCGCCTGTATCTCGATGGCGGACTCCAGTTCTCGACCCGCGACGAATACCGGTACACCGAAAGCCTGGTGTACCCGGTGCTCGGCGACGGTGCCCGTTCAGTGCTGGTGATCGGAGGGGGCGACGGCCTGGCCGACCGCGAATTGCTGCGCCAGCCGGGCATCGACAAGATCGTCCACGTCGAGCTCGACCCCGCCGTGATCGACCTGGCGCGGACCACCATGCATGAGGCGAATGCCGGTTCACTGGACAATCCCCGCGTCAGACTGGTGATCGCCGATGCGATGACGTGGCTGCGCGAGCCCCACCCCGACGTCGTGCCCGCCGCCGGTTTCGACGCCGTGATCGTCGATCTGCCCGACGCCGACAACCCTGTTCTGGGCCGCTTGTATTCGCAGGAGTTCTACACGCTGGTCACCCGGGTGCTGGCACCCAACGGCCTGGTGGTCGTGCAGTCCGGCAGCCCCTACTCGACGCCGACGGCGTTCTGGCGCACGGTGTCGACGATTCGGGCCGCCGGGTTCGCGGTGACGCCCTACCACGTCGACGTGCCGACGTTCGGTGACTGGGGTTTCACTCTGGGGCGGCGCGGCACCACCGTGCCCACTCCCACCGTGCCGCCAGACGCGCCGCCGCTCCGCTTTCTGACTCAACGTGTGCTCGACGCCGCGACGGTGTTCGCCGGCGACGTCGCTCCGCAACAATTAGCACCGTCGACACTGGAAAATCCGCGCATCATGAACGACATGCGCAGCGGCTACCGCTGAGCCGCTCAGACGCCGTCGGGCCCCTTCTCCAACAACCGCCGGAAGCCGTCCTCGTCGAGAATCGGCACGCCGAGCTCGACGGCCTTGTCGTATTTCGAACCGGGTGAATCGCCCGCCACCACGAAGGCGGTCTTCTTCGACACGGAACTGGCCGCCTTTCCCCCGCGCGCGACGATGGCTTCCTTGGCGTCGTCGCGGGAGAACCCCGGCAGTGAGCCGGTGACGACGATGGACAGCGCCTCGAGCGTGCGCTCGACGCTGCTGTCGCGTTCGTCGGCCATTCGGACCCCGGCGGCGCGCCATTTGTCGACGATCGCGCGGTGCCAGTCGACGGTGAACCACTCGACCACCGCGGCCGCGATCGTCGGACCGACGCCCTCCACCGCGGCCAGCTGATCCTCCGTGGCCGCCATGATCGCGTCCAGGCTGCCGCATTCGGTGGCCAGGGCACGAGCGGCCGTCGGACCGACGTGGCGGATGGACAGCGCGACCAGCACCCGCCACAGCGGCTGCGATTTGGCCTTGTCCAGATTGGCCAGCAGCCGCTTGCCGTTCGCCGACAGCTCACCGCCCTTGACGGTGAACAGCTCGGTGCGCAGCAGATCGTCCTCGGTGATACCGAACAGGTCGCCCTCGTCGGTGATGACCCCGGCCTGCAGCAAGGCGACCGCCGCTTCATAGCCCAGGGTCTCGATGTCGAACGCGCCGCGCCCAGCGACGTGAAAAACCCTCTCCCGCAACTGCGCGGGACACGACCGCGTGTTCGGACAGCGGATGTCGGCGTCGCCCTCCTTGGCCGGCGCGAGCGTGGTGCCGCACTCGGGACACGTTGTGGGCATTTCGAATTCGCGCTCGGACCCGTCACGCAGATCGACGACGGGGCCGAGCACTTCGGGAATCACATCGCCGGCCTTGCGGATCACGACGGTATCGCCGATCAGCACGCCCTTGCGCTTCACCTCGGAAGCGTTGTGCAGCGTGGCCTGACTCACGGTAGAACCCGCGACCTTGACCGGTTCCATGAACGCGAACGGAGTGACCCGGCCGGTCCGTCCCACGTTGACCTTGATGTCGAGGAGCTTGGTGGTGGCCTCCTCGGGCGGGTACTTGTAGGCGATCGCCCAGCGCGGCGCCCGCGACGTCGAACCCAGACGACGCTGCAGCGCGACCTCGTCGACTTTGACCACCACACCGTCGATTTCGTGCTCGACGTCGTGGCGGTGTTCACCCCAGTACGCGATGCGCTCGGTGACCGCGTCCAGGCCCGTGACCTGAGCGGTGTGTTCGGAGACCGGCAGGCCCCACGCCTTGAGTGCGCGGTAGCCGTCGTGCAGTGTCTTCGGGCTGAAACCCTCGGCGTGGCCGAGGCCGTGGCAGATCATCCGCAGCCTGCGGCGAGCGGTGACGGCGGGATTCTTTTGCCGCAGCGATCCAGCGGCGCTGTTGCGCGGATTGGCGAACGGGGGCTTGCCCTCAGCGACGAGGCCGGCGTTGAGCTCCTCGAAGTCGGCGACGCGGAAGAACACCTCGCCGCGCACTTCGAGCACCCGTGGGAGCGGGAATTCCTTTGTCCCGGTTAGCTTCTCCGGTACGTCCTCGATGGTGCGGGCGTTGAGCGTCACGTCTTCGCCGGTGCGGCCGTCGCCGCGGGTGGCCGCCCGCTCGAGCCGGCCGTCGCGATACACCAGGGCCAGCGCGACCCCGTCGATCTTGAGCTCACACAGGTATTGCGCATCGTCGCCGATCTCGCCGCGGATGCGGGCCGCCCATGACGCCAGCTCTTCCGGGGTGAAGACGTTGTCCAGGCTCAGCATCCGCTCGAGGTGGTCGGCTGAGGTGAAGTCGGTTGCGAAGCCGGCGCCGCCGACGAGCTGCGTCGGCGAATCGGGGGTGCGCAGCTCCGGGTGGTCGTCCTCGAGCGTCTGCAGTTCACGCAGCAGCGTGTCGAACTCGGCGTCGGAGATGATCGGCGCGTCGCGGACGTAGTAGCGGAACTGGTGTTCGCGCACCTCGTCGGCCAATTCCTGCCAGCGGCGACGCAGGTCGGCATCCGCAGCGTCGTCGGCCTGTTCAGCCAGCACCGCTGCGGGATCCGGGGTTGCCTTCGGGCTCACCCTCGCAGGCTAACCGAGCCGGCCGACACGGAAACTCCAGCCCGGGGCCCCGTTACGCTGACCAACATGCCGCACCCGATCATGTTCAGCGACGACGACCTCGGGCTGGCGGAAGTGCGCGAGATCTGCCTGGGCTTCCCTGACGCGTTCGAGAAGATCTCCTGGGGCAGGCCCGTGTTCTGCGCGCCGAAGATGTTCGTCATGTTTGGCGGCAATGCCAAGACCGACACCCGCGGCGAATACCTGGCCTGTCCCTACTCGATCCTGGTCAAGGTCGACGAGAGCGACCGCAGGGCCCTCGAGCAGGACACACGGTTCTTCTACCCCGCCTACATGGGCCCGTATGGCTGGCTCGGGCTGGACTTCACGGCGCGCAAAAAGGTGGACTGGGACGAGGTGCGGGAGCTGATCGACTCGTCGTTCCGGTTGATCGCGCCCAAGAAGCTCATCAAGCAGCTCGATGAGGTTTGACCAGAGTAGTCCGCAGGCCATGATTCGATCGGAGGCGTTATGAGTTTCGCCAGTCCCTTCCCCGAGGTCGAGATCCCGTCCACCAGCGTCTACGACTTCCTCTTCGCTGGCGTCGACGACGCCGACTTCGACAGGGTCGCCCTGGTCGACGCGAAGTCCGGCAGGCAGACCACCTACCGCGAGATGATCGGGCGCATCGACGCGTTCGCCGGTGCGCTGGCCGGCCGTGGCATCGGCGTCGGCGATGTCGTCGGACTTCTGTCGCCGAACAGTTCGGGCTTCGCGGTCGCGTTCCACGGCATCCTGCGCTCAGGTGCGACGGCCACCACCATCAATGCGCTGTTCACCGCCAAGGACATCGCCAAGCAGCTGACCGATTCGGCAGCCAAGGTGCTTGTCACGGTCACGCCGCTGCTGGCCCAGGCCAAAGAGGCCGCTGCCGCCGTGGGTTTGGCCGACGCCGATCTGGTGGTGCTCGACGGCGAGGGGCAGGACGCCACCGGACACCCCAACGCCGCCGACCTGATGGGGAAGGGCCTGCCCGCTCCGCAGGTCAGCTTCGCTCCGTCGGCACATTTGGCCGCGCTGCCGTACAGCTCCGGAACCACCGCCAGCCCCAAGGGCGTGATGCTGACGCACCGCAACTTGGTGGCCAATGTCGCGCAGATCCGGCCACTACACGGGATCGCCGCCGAGGACGTCGTCCTTGCGGTGCTGCCGTTCTTCCATATCTACGGGATGACGGTGCTGCTCAACGCCGCCCTGCATGCGCGCGCGCGACTGGTGGTGATGCCGAGCTTCGACCTCGGCGAGTTCCTGGGCAACATCGCCGAACCACAAGTGCACGATCGCGTTCATCGCTCCGCCCGTCGCCGTCGCGTTGGCCAAGCATCCGCTGGTCGACGAGTACGACCTGTCCTCACTGAACACCGTCATGTCAGGTGCCGCCCCGCTGGATGCCGACCTCGGCCACGCCGTCGCCAAGCGGTTGGGTTGCCGGGTCGTGCAGGGCTACGGGATGAGCGAGCTCAGCCCGGTCAGCCACATCACCCCGTTCGACGGAGGTGTGCGCAACATGGGGATGGTCGCGCCGCTGAGCTCGGTCGGGTGGACGGTGTCCAACGCGGCCTCAAAACTCATCCACCCCGAGACCGGCGACGAAATCGACCTTCCCGCAGAGGGTCTCAGCGAGACCGGAGAACTGTGGTTCAAGGGCCCCAACGTGATGGCAGGGTACCTCGGCAACGAGCAGGCCACCCGCGAAACCATTGACGACGAAGGCTGGCTGCACACAGGGGATTTGGCGCAGGTCGACGCCTGCGGCTGCGTCTACATCGTTGACCGGCTCAAGGAGCTGATCAAGTACAAGGGCTATCAAGTGCCACCTGCCGAACTCGAGGCGCTGCTGCTGAGCCATCCGTCGATCGCCGACGCGGCGGTCATCGGGGTCAAGGACGACGAGGGCGAGGAGGTCCCAAAGGCCTTCGTGGTCAAGCAGTCAGGTGCCGACCTGACGGAGGACGAGGTAATCGCTTTCATCGCGGGGCAGGTCGCCCCGTACAAGAAGGTGCGTCAGGTCGAGTTCATCGAGGCGATCCCGAAGTCGGCTTCGGGCAAAATCCTCCGTAAGGACCTACGGGTGACGACCTAGTTCCGCAGCCGCCTGCGCCGCCCGCGCCTGCCGGTATCCGAGAATGGCCCCGGCCGCGGGTATCAACAGCAGCCCGGCGATTCCCCACAGGGGATCGGTCAGGTCAGCCGCCTGCCTGACGCCCAGCTCCTGGGGCACGACCGGCGGCACTAACACGCCGTGGACCCACGACCGAGTCGGTGCGGTGACAGGCCGGCGGCGGTGGAGGCGCGGGCTCAGGAGCGACAAAGGGTGTCCGCGGTGCTTCGCTTTCCTGCACATCGGGGGTCCGCCCATCGCCGAACGTCACCTTCGGCGCCTTGAACGACCCCGAAGGGGCGGGGCTGTAATCGGAACCGGGCCGCTGGTTGGAAGTGCCCGCAGCGCTACCCGATGTCACGGTCGTTCGTGGGGCGTCACTCGTGGTGCTGGTCGTCGGCTTCAGGGCAGAGCGGGTGGTGATGTTGTTGCTGGTGCGACCGCTGCTGTCCGAACTCTTGCCGCTGCCCGAGTGGCCGGAATGTGAACCACCCGCATCGGCGATCGCCATGGCTACGCTCGGCCCGCCTACCAGCAGGAACGCGGCCACGACACCGACGCCGGCCGCGCGGCGGAGGTTCGCTTGGGCCACAGTTCCTCTCCTGCGAGGGGCAAAGACGTTCAAACGGCGTGCGGATTGCATTCTCGCATGCCGGTCACCGGTCAAGCCACAGCTTCCAGCGATGCATGCAAATTTGCTGCAGCCCTCCTGGTTGCGAACTGGGCTTAGATCGCGTCCGGGTCCTCCGCGAACGCATCGGCGACCTTCTGCGCCAGCTCGACGGCGACGCGCGCCCATTGCGGCGTCGCGCCCGCAAGCCCGCACGCTGGCGTGATGCCGATCCGGTCGCGCAGCACGGAGCGCGCGAATCCAAGGCGGTCGGTCACATCGGCGCGCGGCCTTGGCGATCTCTTCCGCCGATGGCCGCGCCGTCGGCGCCGTCGTCGGGACGACTCCCAGCAGCACCGTCCGGCCCGAGTCCACGAACTCCCCCACCCCGTCGAGATCGGCTGCCGTCAGGGTGGACACGTCGACGGACACCGCATGAATGCTGCTTCGCTGCAAGGCCTTCCACGGTAGACCGGCGGCGCAGCTGTGCAGCGCCACCTCGGCGCCGACGATGGCAACGCAGTCATCCAGCAGATCGATCGCCACCGACTCGTCGACCGGGTGCACCGGCGTGAAACTGGTCACCCCCGTCAGCCTGCCCGCGAGCGCGGCCGGCAGCGACGGCTCGTCGAACTGCACCACCACCGCCGTCTCCAGGCGCCTCTCCAGCTGCGCGCGGTGGACGGCCACCCCCTCGGCCAGCGAACCAGCCAGGTCCCGCACCGCGCCTGCGTCGGTGATCGCGCGGTGCCCGCCCGGCAGCTCAAGCTGAGCGGCCAGCGTTATCGGACCCGGCGCCTGCACCTTCACCGTGCGCCGTCCGCCACGCAGGCCGGCCTTCTCCCACGCCTCTTCGAGCGCGTCGATGTCCTCGTCGAGCAGGCTGGCCGACCGGCGCACGACAGCGCTACGGCCAGCAGCGATGCGATAGCCGCGGGGCACGGTGTCGATGCCGATGTCGACCAGCAGCGCTCCCGCTCGGCCGATGATGTCAGCCCCGACGCCACGGCCCGGCAGTTCGACAAGATGAGGAAGCGTGTGCAGTTCGCCGATCACGATCTCGGCGGCCTCGCGCGCCGACGTACCCGGCCACGACCCGATGCCCGACGCTGCGGCGAAAACACTCACTCGTTGAACAGTATTCGATCGGGCTAGTCTCGATCCGGGAAGGGGACGACGCCATGCCCGTGTCAGCCAGATCGTTGGCGATCTGGTGTGTTGCGGTCATGGTGGCCGCCGGTTGCTCGCATACGGTGGGCGGCCGGGCGCTGCCGTCGGCTCCCGGCCTCGGCGATGATTCCCGATCACCGGTCGACGTCGAAACGGTGATGCTCGACCAGTCACAGATGCGGGCGATCACCGGGGCCGGCGATGACCTGACGATCATCCCGAGTATGGATGGAAAGACCCCCGTCGACATCGATCAGCTCGCGAAAACCACTCCACCGCAATGTCAATGGTTCTTCGAGGAGACGCAGACCTTCGGCCCCGACATCGAGGGTTTTCACAAGACGACGTTCCAGAATCCACCCAATCGGCGGTCTGATCTCAGAGGGCGCGGCGGCCTACCACGACCCCGCGACCGCCCGCCGCGCGTTCGACGGCCTGGTCGCCCGCGTCGACGGCTGCAGCTCGACGACGTTAGGGCCCATGTTCGTCGGTGAGTGGAACGCGACCTCCGACTCGGTGCAGACGGACTCCGGCAACGGCTGCGGGCGCGACTACCGCGTGAAGAACGTCGTCCTGGTCGAGGTCACGTTCGTGCGCCTTCCCTCCTTCGGTGCCCGACATCGTGATGACGAACATCCTGGCGAGGGTGCCGAACTGACGGCCGATCACCTAGCGCGTGATCGTCGCGCTGGCGGTGACCTCCTCGCCATCGGGATCGGGGCGGTAGAGCACCATCGTCTGGCCCGGCGCCACCCCGCGCAGCGGGGCGCGCAGGTCGACCACCAACTGCCCGCCGCGCAGTTCGGCGACGCCGTCGGCGATGCCTCCGTGCGCTCGCACCTGCACCGCGCACTCCACCGGGCCGCTCGGCGCAACGCCGGAGGTGAACACCGGCCTGTCCCCGGTTAGCGTCCAGACGTCCAATTCCGCGGCGTCGCCAACATGCACGGTGCCGGTGTCGGCGTCGATGCCGGTGACGTAGCGGGGCCGCCCCTCGGGTCCGGGGCCAGCGATGCCAAGACCCTTACGCTGCCCGATGGTGAAGCCGTGCACGCCGTCGTGTTCGGCGAGCACCGTGCCGCCCGCGTCGATGACGGTGCCGCGGCGCACGCCGATGCGGGCGCCCAGAAACGCCCGGGTGTCCCCCGACGGGATGAAGCAGATGTCGTGGCTGTCGGGCTTCTCGGCCACGGCCAGTCCGCGGCGAGCGGCTTCCTGGCGAATCTGCGACTTCGGTGTGTCGCCGATCGGGAACACCGCATGGCGCAACTGCTCGGCGGTCAGCACGCCCAGCACATACGACTGGTCCTTGTCGCGGTCGACGGCGCGGCGCAGTCGGCCGTCGGACAGTCGCGCGTAGTGGCCGGTGGCGACCGCATCGAAGCCCAGTGCCAACGCGCGAGCCGCCAGCGCGGAGAACTTGATTCGCTCATTGCACCGCACGCACGGGTTCGGTGTCTCGCCGCGGGCGTAGGACGACACGAAGTCGTCGATCACGGCTTCATAGAAGCGGTCCGCGAAATCCCACACGTAGAACGGGATATCGAGGACATCGGCGACGCGGCGAGCGTCACCGGCGTCCTCCTTGGAGCAGCAGCCCCGCGCCCCGGTGCGCAGCGTGCCCGGCGCGGCCGACAGCGCCAGATGCACGCCGACGACGTCGTGGCCCGCCTCGACCATCCTCGCCGCCGCGACCGACGAGTCGACGCCGCCGCTCATTGCGACGAGCACTCTCATTGTTCGGCTGCTCCCGCGCTGGCGAGCGCAGCCTGGCGCGCGCGCTCAACGGCCGCGGGCAATACCTGCAGCGCGGCATCGATGTCTGCCTCGGTGCTGGTGTGGCCCAATGACAACCGCAGCGAGCCGCGCGCGCTTGCCGGGTCGGCGCCCATCGCGAGCAGCACATGCGACGGCTGGGCGACGCCCGCCGTGCAGGCCGAGCCCGTCGAACACTCGATACCCTTGGCGTCCAACAGCATCAGCAGTGAATCGCCCTCGCAGCCGCGGAAGGTGAAGTGGGTGTTGCCTGGCAGCCGCGCGTCGCCGGTGGCGCCGTTGAGGTAGACATCGTCGATCACCGACAGCACGCCGTCGATCAGTCGGTCGCGCAACGTCTGCACGCGAGCGCTGTTGGCCGCAAGGCCCTCGATCGCCACCGTCGCGGCGGCGGCCATTGCGACCGCCCCGGCGACATCGGGTGTGCCGGAACGGACGTCGCGCTCCTGGCCACCTCCGTGCAGCAACGGCACACAGTCCGTGTCGCGCCGCAGCAGCAGCGCGCCGACGCCCGTCGGGCCGCCGAACTTGTGGGCCGCGACGCTCATCGCCGACAGCCCACTCGCCGCGAAGTCGACCGGAATCTGGCCGACCGCCTGGATCGCATCGCTGTGCATCGGGACATCGAATTCCGCTGCAATGGCGGCTAATTCGGCGATGGGCATGATGGTGCCGACCTCGTTGTTGGCCCACATGACCGACACCAACGCAACGTCGTCGTGGGCCTGCAGCGCTTCTCGAAGAGCCGCGGGCACGACGGAGCCGTCGTCACCGACGGGCAGCCAGGTCACCTCGGCGCCTTCGTGTTCGGCGAGCCATTGCACCGCGTCGAGTACCGCATGGTGCTCGATGGGGGTGGTAACTATCCTGCGCCGCTGCGGCGACGAATCGCGTCGGGCCCAGTAGATGCCCTTGACCGCGAGGTTGTCGCTCTCGGTGCCGCCCGCGGTGAAGATCACCTCCGACGGGCGCGCGCCAAGCAGGCGGGCCAGCGACTCGCGGGCCTCCTCCATCCGGCGACGCGCAACCCGGCCGGTCCCGTGCAGTGACGACGCGTTGCCGACGGTCGCCAGCACAGCCGTCATCGCCTCGATGGCAGCCGGGTGCATCGGGGTGGTGGCGGCGTGATCGAGGTAGTAGACCGGCGATGAGCCGCTCGCGCGAAGAGCATCCAGCTCGGATGAGCCGCTCGCGCGAAGAGCATCCAGCTCGGATGAGCCGCTCGCGCGAAGAGCATCCAGCTCGGCTGGGCTGCCCGCGCGACGAGCGTCGGGCGCAGTGTGCGAGGTCATGGCCGTTCCATGGTAGCCGCCACGGATCGGCCGTCCCGATGCCGAGGTCAGGCCACCAGCGCGTGGCCGTGCATCGGCCGTGAGGCGTCACCGCGAACGGCGGCCTCGCACCGGGCAGCCAGGTCACGACGGGAGGTTCCGGGCAGTTGCAGCGACTCGACCTGCACATGCACCACCGTTCGGCGAGCGGTGACGAGCCGGCGGATCGATGCCATCAACGTGTCGTCACCGACGTAGGCGGCCACCGTCGACGGCCTGCCGTCGCGATGGTGATAGCTCAGCCGCAGCGGCTGCACCGGCCTACCGGCATCGACTGCGGCCTGGAACATCGCAGGCCGGAACGGACCGTATGCCAGTCCGCACCACGTGGTGCCCTCGGGAAACGCGACGACCGTCTGGCCGGCACGCAGCCGGCCCGCGACGGCGCCGACCACGTCGGGCAGCCGCCGCAAGTTGGCCCGCTCGATCGGGATGACCTTCATCAGCCGCGCCAGCAGTCCGAGACCGGGCCAGCTGATCAGCTCCGACTTGGCGACGAAGCGTCCCGGCATGACCGAGCCGATCGTGAAGATATCCACCCAGGACACGTGCCCACTCACCACCAGCACGCCCTGCAGATTGCGAATCGGCCCACCGGACACGGTGATTCGCACGCCCAGGCAGCGCAACATCAGTCGGCAGTAGCCCCGCTGGATGTGCGAGCGACCAGGCATGGGAATCGCCAGTACCGGCGTCGCCGACAGCAGGAGCACCGCGAAGGTGGCCCGCATCGCAACGCGCCACGCGACGACCACCGGCTGACCGGCCACTGTTTCGGCCGCGCACGCAGCTGGAGTCGCACGACGCCCGTGGCACCCAGAACTGCTCGGTCGTCACGATCCGATCCCGTCGGCCATCGCAGCCGCCGCCCCCACCGACCGCAGTCTGCGCAGGTAACGGGTGTCGGCTCGGCGTTTGTCCAGCAGCGCCGGGAAGTCGCCCACACCGAAGTCGGGATCGTGGGCGGGGTCTCCGCACACCTGCGCGCCCAGCCGCAAGTAGCCGCGCATCAGCGGCGGGACGTTCACCCGGGCCGGGGGTTCGATGTCATCCAGGCCTTTGCCGTCGATGATCACCGGGCGATACGGATGCACGGTGTAGGGCGCGGCGTGGCGGCGCCGCACGAAGTCGCGCACCCCCCGGATCTGGCTGCCTGGCGCCTCATCGTCGGCCCCCTGCACCGGCACCGACACGCAGCCGGCGACGTAGTCGTAGCCGCAGCGGTCCAGGTAGGCCAGGATGCCCGCCCACATCAGCAGCACGACCCCGCCGTTGCGGTGATCTTCCCGCACCACCGCGCGGCCCATTTCGACCAGTGACGGCCGCAGTGGATCGAGCTCCTCAACGTCGAATTCCGTTGCGGTGTAAAGACCTCCGGCGGCGATCGCTCCGGGCGGCGGCAGCATCCGGTAGCAGCCGACCAGTTCGCCGGAGTTGTCCTCGCGGACCAGCAGGTGATCGCAGTGCTCGTCGAAACGGTCGGCATCCAGGCCATCGGCAGCACCGGCCAGCGCGAATCCCGGCTCGGAGGTGAACACATCGTGACGAAGGCGCTGCGCGGCCTCGATGAGCGCAGCATCGGTGGACAGCAGCAGGGTGTAGCGGGGGGTGTCCGTTGTCGATGTCGAAGGATCGGCGGCGATGAGTACAGAAGCAGTGCTCATGGCTGCACGGTCGCCCAGCCGAACAGCGGGATGCCTACGACCGCGTGACGTGTTCGTGCACGCTAAATGACGAATTGGGCGCGCTCTGGTGTGCAAGAACACACTCCCCACGCAAAGCGGGGACCCCAGAACGCGCCCAATCGCGCGGGAAATCTAGCCCTTGCGGGCCTTGACCGCCTCGGTCAGCTGCGGAGCGACCTTGAACAGGTCACCGACAATGCCCAGGTCGGCGATCTCGAAGATCGGCGCCTCTTCGTCCTTGTTCACCGCGATGATCGTCTTCGATGTCTGCATGCCGGCCCGGTGCTGGATCGCACCGGAGATGCCAAGCGCGATGTACAGCTGCGGCGACACGGTCTTACCGGTCTGGCCGACCTGGAACTGGCCCGGGTAATAGCCGGAGTCGACCGCGGCACGCGACGCGCCGACGGCCGCACCCAGGGAATCGGCCAATTCCTCGACCACGCTGAAGTTTTCGGCGCTGCCGACGCCGCGGCCGCCGGAAACGACAACGGTGGCCTCGGTGAGCTCCGGGCGGTCGCCGGCCACCGCGGGCTGACGCGATGTGATCTTGGTCGCGTTCTCCGCCTGGGCGGGCACCTCCACGTTGACGACCTCGCCGGCGCCGCCGGCGGGCTCGGCCTCGATGGCGCCGGGCCGCACGGTGATCACCGGAGTGTCACCGGTCACCACAGCCTCGACCGTGTATGCGCCGCCGAAGATCGAGTGCACGCCCACGGCGCCCTCCTTGACCTCGACGACGTCGACCAGCAGGCCCGAGCCGATCCGGGCGGCCAGCCGGCCCGCGATCTCCTTGCCGTCGGCGGTGGCGGCCAGCAGCACGCCCGCAGGGGCGTTGGACTCGGCCAGCGAGGCCAGCACGTCCACGAACGGCGTGATCAGGTAGTTCTCCGCGTCGTCGGACTCGGCGACGTAGATCTTGGCGGCACCTGCCGCCTTCAGCCCGTCGGTCAACGGCGCTGCGGTGCCCGGCTTGCCCACCACCACGGCGGAGGGCTCGCCCAGCTTGCGAGCGGCGGTGATCAGTTCGGCGCTGACTTTCTTCAGCGCACCATCGGCGTGCTCGACGAGCACAAGTACTTCAGCCATGTGTCTTCGTATGTCTTTCTGGGTCTTTTCGGCCTTCGCCGATTCCGGCTAGATGATCTTCTGGGCAACCAGGTACTCGGCGATCTTGGTGCCGCCGTCGCCCTCGTCAGTGACCTTCTCGCCCGCGGTCTTGGGCGGCTTCGGTGTGGATGCGGTCACCTTGGAACCGGCGTTCGCGACCCCGACCTCGTCGGCCTCGACACCGATATCGGCGAGCGTCAGCGTCGTGACTTCCTTCTTCTTGGCGGCCATGATGCCCTTGAAGGACGGGAAGCGCGGCTCGTTGATCTTCTCGGTCACGCTGACCACCGCGGGCAGCGGCGCTTCGAGGATGAACACACCGTCGTCGGTCTCGCGCTCGCCGGTGACCTTGCCGCCCTCGACGGACACCTTGCGCAGGTGCGTCAGCTGCGGGAGGCCGAGATACTCGGCGATCACCGCAGGCACCGCGCCGCCGACACCGTCGGTGGCCTCGTTGCCGGCGATGACCAGTTCGGTGCCCTCGATGGTGCCAAGCGCGCGGGCCAGCGCCCAGCCGGTCTGGACCAGATCCGAGCCGTGCATGCCGTCGTCGAGCAGGTGTACGGCCTTGTCGGCGCCCATCGAGAGGGCCTTGCGGATGGCCTCGGTTGCGCGCTCGGGACCGGCTGTGAGCACGGTCACAGTGCTTTCGGTGCCGTTGGCGGCTTCCTTCTCCTTGATCAGAAGCGCCTCTTCGACGGCGCGCTCGTTGATCTCGTCGAGCACCGCGTCGGCGGCCTCACGGTCGAGAGTGAAATCGCCGTCGGTCAGCTTGCGCTCCGACCATGTGTCAGGGACCTGTTTGATCAGGACCACGATGTTCGTCATGACTCTGGTTCGTCCTCCTCGGAGAGGCCGGCGGCCGGCCTGCAATACCACGCTGCATGCGACCACCACTATGTTACTCGCGAGTAACTTATGGTGGTTCGCAGGAACACCATAGCTGGTCGAAGTTTGCGTTCTGGCCTCGCCTTCGTCAGCGAACCGTTCGCGAACCGGCCACTACGCGTTAGCCTGCCTTCCAATGAGCGCATTCGTTACCGACGGTCCGGATCTGCCGCTTACCGGCGAGCGAACGGTTCCCGGCCTGGCGGAGGAGAACTACTGGTTTCGCCGCCACGAAGTGGTGTACCGGCGGCTGGCCCGCCGCTGCGCCGGGCGCGATGTTCTCGAGGCGGGCTGCGGCGAGGGCTACGGTGCCGACCTGATTGCCGACGAGGCACGCCACGTGATCGGGCTCGACTACGACGAGTCTGCCGTCGCGCATGTGCGGGCCCGGTATCCGCGGGTGGAGATGCGGCACGGCAACCTGGCCACGCTGCCACTGCCCGACGGTGCTGTCGATGTCGTGGTCAACTTCCAGGTCATCGAACATCTCTGGGACCAAGGGCAATTCGTGGCCGAGTGTCTGTCGCGTCTTGCGGCCGGGCGGTGTGTTGCTGGTGTCCACACCGAACCGGATCACATTCTCCCCCGGCCGCGACACCCCGATCAACCCGTTCCACACGCGCGAACTCAACGCCGCGGAGCTAACCGAACTGCTGGTGGCCGCCGGCTTTTCGGTCGAGTCGATGCTTGGCGTGTTCCACGGCGGGCGCCTCGTCGATCTCGACGCACGCCACGGTGGCTCGATCATCGACGCCCAGATCGCCCGCGCGCTGGCCGACGCGCCGTGGCCCGACGACCTGCTCGCCGATGTCGCCTCGGTGGCAACAGCGGACTTCGACCTGATCGACGCGGCCGACCGCGACATTGACGACAGTCTTGACCTGGTCGCGATCGCGGTGCGGCCGTGACGAGGTCCGAGCCCGTTCCCGGGCTGTTCACGCTCGTCCTGCACACACATCTGCCGTGGCTGGCCCATCACGGCCGCTGGCCGGTCGGCGAGGAATGGCTCTACCAATCGTGGTCGGCGGCCTATCTGCCACTGATCCGGGTGCTGCGCACGCTGGCCGACGAAGACCGCAGGCACGTCGTGACGCTGGGCATGACGCCGGTGGTCACCGCGCAGCTCGACGACCCGTATTGCCTGTCGAGCATGCACCATTGGCTGGCCAACTGGCAGCTGCGCGCACTGCAGGCCACGACGTTGCATGAGCCGGACGGGTTGCGCGCATTCGGCATTCGTGAGCATGCGGAAGCCGGCCGCGCGCTCGATGAGTTCGCGACGCTCTGGCGGCACGGCGGAAGTCCGCTGCTGCGTGGGCTGATCGACGCCGGCACCATCGAGTTGCTTGGCGGCCCGCTGGCGCATCCGTTCCAGCCGCTGCTCAACACCGCGGCTGCGCGAGTTCGCGTTGCGCGAGGGCCTTGCCGACGCCGGTCAGCGGTTCGCCCACACGCCGACCGGCATCTGGGCGCCGGAGTGTGCGTATGCACCCGGCATGGAAATGGATTACGCCGCGGCGGGTGTCGGCCACTTCATGGTCGACGGCCCGTCGTTGCACGGAGATACCGCCCTTGGGCGGCGGGTCGCCGGCTCCGATGTCGTCGCGTTCGGCCGCGATCTGCAGGTCAGCTACCGGGTGTGGTCACCGAGGTCCGGCTACCCCGGCAATGCCTCTTACCGCGACTTCCACACCTACGATCACGTCACCGGGCTCAAGCCGGCGCGCGTGACGGGCCGCAACGTGCCGTCGGACGCCAAGGCGCCCTACGACCCCCAGCGCGCCGATCGCGCGGTCGACGTACACGTCGCCGACTTCGTCGCGGTGGTGCGCGACCGGCTCGCCAGTGAATCCGAACGGATCGGCAGGCCTGCCCATGTGGTGGCGCGCGTTCGATACCGAGCTGTTCGGGCATTGGTGGTACGAGGGCCCGATGTGGCTCGAGCGGGTGCTGCGCGCACTGCCCGAAGCCGGGGTGCGGATCGGCACGCTCTCCGATGCGGTCGCCGACGGGTTCGTCGGCGCGTCGGTCGAATTGCCGCCCAGCTCTTGGGGTTCGGGCAAGGACTGGCAGGTCTGGGCGGGCGAGAAGGTCGCCGATCTGGTCCAGCTGAACACCGAAGTTGTCGACACCGCGCTGACCACGGTGGACAAGGCGCTCGGCGAGACCGACGCACCGCCGGCGCGCAACTTCGTCGCCGACCAGATTCTGCGCGAAACGCTGCTCACGGTGTCCAGCGACTGGCCCTTCATGGTGAGCAAGGACTCCGCCGCCGACTACGCGCGCTATCGCGCGCACCTGCACGCACACGCCACCCGCGAGATCGCAGGCGCGCTGGCGTCCGGCCGCAGCGAGCACGCACAGCGCCTGGCTGACGGGCTGGAACCGCGCCGACGGATTGTTCGGCGCGCTTGATGCGAGGCGCCTTCCCCGATGAAAGTCCTGATGGTGTCGTGGGAGTACCCGCCGGTGGTGGTCGGCGGCCTCGGCAGGCACGTGTACCAACTGGCGACCGCGCTGGCGACGGCCGGGCACGAGGTCGTCGTGCTCAGCCGTCGGCCCAGCGGCACCGACCCGAGCACCCACCCGTCGACCGACGAAATCGCCCAAGACGTACGGGTTGTCGCCGCCGCCCAGGACCCACACGAGTTCGACTTCGGCGCCGACATGATGGCGTGGACGCTGGCCATGGGGCATTCAATGGTGCGAGCCGGTCTGGCTATCAAGGGCCGCCGGAATCGGCCGTGGATCCCCGATGTCGTGCACGCCCACGATTGGCTGGTCGCACACCCAGCTATCGCTCTCGCCGAATACTTCGACGTTCCACTGGTTTCCACCATCCACGCCACCGAAGCCGGCCGGCATTCGGGCTGGGTCTCCGGTTCGATCAGCCGCCAGGTGCACGCCGTCGAATCGTGGTTGGTTCGTGAGTCCGACTCGCTCATCACCTGTTCAGCGTCGATGAGCGACGAGATCACCGAGCTGTTCGGCCCTGGCCTGACCGAGATCCGGGTGATCCGCAACGGTATTGACGCCGCGCTCTGGCCGTTCGCGCGCCGCCAGCCCCGAAATGGCCCCGCGCAGCTGATGTACTTAGGCCGGCTGGAGTACGAGAAGGGCATTCACGACGCCATCGCTGCGCTGCCGCGGATCAGGCGCACTCACCCCGGCACGACTTTGACCATCGCGGGCGATGGCACACAACAGCAATGGCTCGTCGAGCAGGCGCGAAAACACAAGGTGCTCAAGGCCATAACGTTCGTCGGCAGGCTCGATCACGAGGACCTCGTGCAACTGCTGCATACCGCCGATGCCGCCGTGCTGCCCAGCCACTACGAGCCGTTCGGCATCGTCGCGCTCGAGGCGGCCGCCACCGGTATCCCGCTGGTCACCTCCAACGTCGGCGGCCTCGGCGAGGCGGTGATCAACGGCCAGACGGGCATGTCGTATCGCACCCCGCGACGTCGCCGGCCTGGCCGCGGCCGTGCGCGCCGTGCTCGACGATCGCGATGCGGCGCAGCGCCGCGCGATCGCCGCCCGAGATCGGCTCACCTCCGACTTCGACTGGCACACCGTCGCGGGCGAAACCGCACAGGTCTACCTCGCCGCCAAACGCCGCGAACGCGAACCGCAGCGGCGGCGCGTCATCATCGAACACGCACTGCCCGACCGCTAGACGGTTCGACCGGCGTCGAATCATTCCGCGCCTAGGGTGCGGGTATGGACACGAAAAGGTTCAGCCGCGCGGCAGAGCTGGCGGTGGGCGGCGATGCCGACATCGCCGCGTTGGCCTCGCTGCTGGCCGACCCGGCGCGGTGCAAGGTGCTGCTGGCCCTCGACGACGGGCGTGCGCTGCCGGCCAGCGTCCTTGCCGATGAAGCGGGCATCTCCCGATCGACGGCCAGCAGTCACCTCGGCAAGCTGACCGAAGCCGGGCTACTGACCGTCGAGAGCCACGGCAGGCACCGCTACTACCGGCTGGCCGGTACCGAGGTCGGCGCGCTGCTCGAGCACCTTGGCCGCTTCGCGCCGCCACGCCCGGTGCGCTCGCTGCGGGAGGGCACCAGGGCGGCGCGGCTGCGCTCGGCCCGCACGTGCTATGACCATGTCGCCGGCCGTCTCGGCGTGGCTGTCATGGGCAGCCTGCTGGATCGCGGGGCGCTCGTCGGCGGCGACGGTCACTACGACCCGCGCCGCGACAGCCATGACGCTTTGAGCAGCCCGGGCCACGATCTCCGCTACCAGCTGACCGGCACCGGGCGGAAGTTCCTCACCAGCATTGGTGTTGAAATACCAACGGGCCGAAGGCCACTCGTGGGCTACTGCGTGGACTGGACCGAGCAGCGGCACCACCTGTCGGGCCGACTCGGTCGCGCCGTACTGGATCGTTTGCTGTCTGCGGGCTGGGTCAAGCGGGTGCCACGCGGGCGGGCGCTCACGGTCACCGAAGACGGCCGCATCGCGTTGGCCGACGCGTTCGGCATCGACTGGGCGACTTAGCGCGCCGCCTTCTTGCGTTCGATGTCGGCCAGCGCCGCGGCCAGTTCCGCGCGCTGGGCCGCCGACGTGTCCCAGGCTAGTTGCCGGTTCTTGACGACCTTCGCCGGCGCACCGACGGCAATGGAGTAGTCGGGGATGTCGCCCTTGACCACCGCGTGCGAACCGAGCACGCACCCGCGGCCGATCGTGGTGTTGCGTAACACGGTGACCTTGGTCGCGATCCAGGTGTCAGGCCCGATTCGCACCGGGCCCTTGAGGATGCCCTGGTCCTTGATCGGCACGTTGATGTCATCCATCTTGTGGTCGAAGTCGCACACGTAGACCCAGTCCGCCATCAGCACCGAGTCACCCAGTTCGATGTCGAGGTAGGTGTTGATGACGTTGTCGCGGCCGAGCACCACCTTGTCGCCGAAACGCAGCGACCCCTCGTGGCAGCGGATCGTGTTCTTGTCGCCGATGTGCACCCAGCGGCCGATCTCCATCGTGGACAGTTCGGGGGTCGCCTGGATCTCCACGCCTTTGCCGAGGAAGACCATGCCGCGGGTGATGATGTGCGGGTTGGCCAGCTTGAACTTCAGCAGCCGCCAGTACCTGACCAAGTACCACGGGGTGTAGGCGCGGTTGGCGAGCACCCATTTCAGCGAGGCCACGGTCAGGAACCTGGCCTGACGCGGATCGCGCAGCCGCGAACCCCGCCAGCGCTTGTGCAACGGTGCGCCCCACATCGTCGTCATGGCCGGAAAGCCTACGCGAGCGTCCCAACGTCGAACGGTTACCCTCACGTGGGCTTCACCAACAGGAAGAGGGAAGGAACCTGTGTTCCGGCGATTCATCGTGCTGGCGTCAACGGCGCTGATCACGGGTGTGCTGGCCGGTTGCGGGACCACCGATTCCTGGGTCGAGGCGCACGCGTCAGACGGCTGGCCGGCGCAGTACGGCGACGCGCGCAACAGCAGCTACTCGCCCATTGCGGGAGCCAATGCGCTGCGGCTGGAGTGGCGGCGTTCGGTGAAGGGCGACCTGGCCGCCCAGGTCGTGCTCGGGTCGGGCAGCTACCTGGGCATCAACGCGCAATCGGCGGGCGGTTGCTCGTTGATGGTGTGGGAGACCGACAACAAGGCCCGGCAACGCTGGTGCACCCGGCTGGTGCAGGGCGGCGGCCTGTCCAGTCCGCTGTTCGACGGGTTCGACAATCGTCTACATCGGCCAGCCGGGCGCGATGCTGTCCTTCCCGCCGACGCAGTGGATCCGGTGGCGTCAGCCGGTGATCGGAATGCCCACCACGCCAAGGATTCTCACGCCGGGGCAGCTGCTGGTCGTCACGCATCTCGGCCAGGTGCTGGTGTTCGACGCCCACAAAGGCACCGTCGTTGGAACATCGCTTGACTTGATCGACGGTGTCAATCCCACCGACGCCACCCGGGGACTGGCCGATTGCCAACCGATGCGGCCACGGTGCCCGGTGGCCGCGGCTCCTGCGTTCGCGTCGGCCACCGGCATCGTGGTGATCAGCCTGTGGGAACCGAACGCCGCGGCGCCGGTCCTGGTTGGGCTTCGCTACCATCCCGGCCAGACTCCGCTGCTCACCCGCGAGTGGGCCAGCGACGCGGTGGGCCAGGGGCCGATCGCCAGCCCGGTGCTGTCTGCCGACGGATCGACGGTGTTTGTCAACGGCCGCGACGAACGCCTGTGGGCGCTCAACTCCGCGAACGGCAAGCCCGAAATGGTCGGTGCCGCTGAACTATCTGGCGCAGACACCGCCGTCGGTGTCGGCGGACGGCCTGATCGTGGCTGGCGGCGGTCCTGGCGCCAAGCTGCTCGCGGTCCGCGATGGGGGCGACCACGGCGACGTGGCGTGGACCCGCGACGACGTCGTACCGCTGTCCACGTCGAGCAGGGCCGGCAACGGCGTCGGCTACACCGTCGCCAAGGACGGCGAGAACGGTCAGGCGCTTCTGGTGTTCGACCCGGCCGACGGCCACACCGTCAACAGCTATCCACTGCCGGAGGCGACGGGCTGGCCGGTCGGCGTGTCGGTCGGCCACGACCGCCGCGTCGTCACCGCTACCAGCGACGGCCAGGTCTACGGCTTCGCGCCGGCATAACGCGCTAGGCCAACAGCGGCGCCAGCGTCGCGCGCGGGACGGATGCCTGCACCGGGCCGGCGGACTCCGACAACACCTCACCCTGACTGAAGAAGAAGAGCACCGCGTCGTCGGTCAGCGCGAAGTTCTGGTACTTGCTCGGGTCGAGCCCGACGCTCGGCGGGATGCCGTCGATCAACCCCTGCTGTTTCTCCAGATCCTGTTCGACGGCCGGGTAGATCAGGTCGAGCGGCTTGGTGCCCGGTTTGAACAACGTGTCGAACGTGATCGGCGCGCGCTTGGCCACATCCCAGTTGAAGGTTTGGTAGAAGGTCTGGGGTGAGTGCCGCCGACGTTCTGCCAGACCGTGAAGACCACGCTTTGAGTGCCGCCCGTGGGCGGACCCGAGTGATATCCGGCTCCCTTCGCGTCGAGCTCATACGGCAGGTCGTGGGCGTCCGGGTTGTCGGCGACGTTGACGAACCCATCGCGGGCCTGGGTGAGGTAGCCGGTCAGCGCGTCCTGGTCGGGATAGTCGTTCGGGAAGCTGAGGTCCAGGGTGTAGGTGGAATTGGCGGCGTGCACGCGGCACGTCCCGTCGGGGTCGACGACGCCGCCCAGGTCGCCGCACGCCGACTGCGCCGCGGCGGTCGATGTGCTGGTCGAGCAGGCCAGTACACCGGCCACGAAAATCGCAGCCACCCTCAGAATGCGCATCGTCGGACGTCCTCGACAGCCGGCGCCGGCTCCGGCACCGGCACATTACTGCCAGCGTACGTGGCGCCTTGCGACTGCGCACGCGAGGAGCAGAAAGACTACCGTGAGGGACGACAAATGAATGCCGTTGCCTGGCTTGCCGCCCCGGATCCGATGCGAGTGATGATGACCGAGACCGGTTGCGATCCGCGCAGCCGCAGTCGCGCCCGCAACGCGTCGGGGTCAATGTCGATGCCGCGAACCAGGATCTCGACGGCTCCGCCATCGCGCGCCGAAAGCGCCTGGCGCAGTCGCCGTTCGCCGTAGGTCAGCTGCTCGAGCACTTCGAACCCGCGCACGTGCTCGGGCAGTCGATCGCCGGACAGGTAGGCGATATCGGGGTCGAGCTGCCACAGCCCGTGTCGGGCGGCGTAGTGCCGCACCAGACCTGCGCGCACCACCGCGCCGTCGGGGTCGACGATCCACCGGCCCGCAGGCGCCACCATGCAGTCGTCGGGGTCGGCGTCGGTCAGTTCTTCTCCGGTGTCCAGCATCGTCGCCCGGCGCGTCACTCCGTCTCCCGCAAGTCCCGCCGACCACAGACACGCCTCGCGCACGCTGCCGGCCAGCGAGACGACTTCGATCTCCCCGCGGAACCCGAGCCGCGACAGCTCAGCGAAATCGATTCCCGGAGCGCACTTTACGACGAGATCGCGGCCCCGGTAGACCTCCAGCGTTGCATCAAGGGCCGGCGTGTAGTCGCGGGGGTGGAACCGGCGGCGTCCATGGCTGCGCCGGGCAGGGTCGACGAAAACGACGGCATCGCGGGTGACGGGCCGCAGCGCGTCGGCGCGGCAAAGGACGACGTCGGCGACATTGTGGCCGGCCATCGCCAGCCGAACCGGATCGATATCGCTGCCGACGAGGTAAGCAGCCGAATTCCGCAGTGCCGCAAGCTCAGTGCCGATCGAGCAGGTTGCGTCGTGCACCGCGGCGCCGGCCAGCCGCCGCGCCCGGTGCGCGGCTACCGGTTCGGCCGTGGCCTGCTGCAGCGCTTCATCAGTGAAGAGCCAGCCCGATGGGTCGGCGAATTTGGCTGCCGCCTTTCGCCGCAGCAGCGTCGTCTCGACAAGCACCGCCGCGCGATCACCGAATTGCTCACGTGCCGAAGAGATGTCGGCGATGAGCGAGGAATCGGTGAGCTGGAAGCCGTTGACCTCGCGCAGATCCCCCGCACCCGCGTCGGACCGCAGGTAGGCAACGTCGTCGAGGCGGAACGCTACGACGGCTTGACCCCGGTCACCATGACGTTGTAGAACCAGCCCTTGGGCACCACGCGACGCCACAGATTGTCGTCGACCCAGCTCAGTGTGATCCAGCTGTTGAACGCAACCTTCGCCCAGCCCCAGCCGAGGCGGCCCGGCGGGACCGAGGCCTCAACCGTCCGCAGCGGCCAGCCCAGCATCGCGGCGGTGAACTCGGTCGTTGCGGTCGAGACCTCGACCGCTCCGGCGTTGGCAGCCATCCGCTCCAGATCGGCGGGCTCGAAGGTATGCAGGTCGACGATCGCCTCCAGCGCGGCGGCGCGTGACGACTCGTCCAGTTCGCTCTGCGGGCGCCGCCAGCCGGTCAGACCGGGCAGTCGGGTCACGTTCGTGACCACTCGCCACGTCGCCGTCGACAGCGACCGCGCATAGCCGTTGCCGACTGTCGTCGGCTCGCCGGCGAACACGAATCGGCCGCCGGGCTTGAGCACCCGAACGACCTCGCGCAGCGACAACTCGACGTCGGGGATGTGGTGCAACACGGCGTGTCCGACGACGAGGTCGAAGGTGTCGTCGTCGTAGGGAATGCCCTCCGCGTCGGCGACCCGGCCGTCGATCTGCAGTCCGAGGTTCTCGCCGTTGCGGGTGGCCACCTTGACCATGCCCGGTGACAGATCGGTCACCGACCCGCGCCGGGCGACCCCGGCCTGAATCAGGTTGAGCAGGAAGAATCCGCTTCCACAGCCCAGTTCCAGCGCCCGGTCGTATGGCAGGTCGCGTAGCTCCTCGGTGGGCACGGTCGCGTCGAACAGGTCGCGGGCATAGTCGACGCAGCGCTTGTCGTAGCTGATCGACCATTTGTCGTCGTAGCTTTCGGCCTCCCAGTCGTGGTACAGCACCTGCGCGAGCTTGGAGTCGTGGCGGGCCGCCTCGACCTCCTCCGCGGTGGCGTGGGGGTGTCGGCGCCGGGTCGGTACTGGTCATAACAGGGCAGCCTAAAGGTCGAAGGCGGCCTTGGCGGCAGCCAGTACCTGCGGCGGATAGTTTCCGAAGCGCTGCGCCCAGGCCAGCGCGGCGTCGTACACGCCGTCGGGTGCCACCATCTCGTCGATCAGGCCCAGCGCCAGCGCCTCCTTGGCGTCGATGAACCGCCCACTGAACACCAGGTCCTTGGCCTTGCTTTCCCCTGCCGCACGGGCGAGACGGGCGGTGCCGCCCTGTGGCACCCGGCCCGCCAGGATCTCGGTCGCGCCGAACTTCACGTTGTCGCCGCTGATGCGCCAGTCCGCGGCAAGCGCCAGGGTCAGCCCGCCGCCGAGCGCGTAGCCGGTGATGGCCGCGACTGTCGGCTTCGGGATGGCGGCCAGCGCATCGACGGCCGCCCGGCATACGCGTGCGGCGGTCTTGGCTTCATCGGCGCTCAGGGTGCGCAGCTCGGGCATGTCGTCGCCCGCGGAGAAGATCTCGTGACCGCCGAAGATGATGACGGCGGAGATCTCGTCGCGGCGACCGAGATCAGCTGCCGCAGAAACGATCTCGCGGTACACCTGGCGCGTCAACGCATTGGTGGGCGGTCGCGACAGCAGCAGCGTGGCGATGCCGGGCTGCTCATCGCTGGTGTGGACGGAGACGAATTCGTTCATGCAAGCGGCGTTTCGGGGCGGTAGCTATCAGGCGCGCGGTGGTTGCGCGCGTTGTTGTAGCGGTCACTGTCGAAGAACTCGATCTCCCAGTTGCCGTCCTTCTCGGCAAGATGCGGTTCCACGGCGACGATCTGACGTTCCACGGCGAGCACTTCGGCGACCGTGCGCCCGCCCAGTGAGTCCAGCTGCGTCCACGTCGGCGGCAGCAGGAACGTCCGTGAGTCGGCGAAATCCGCGAGCGCCTCGGCGGGCGTGATCCAGTCGGCGCGGTCGGTTTCGGTGTTGTCGCCGTCGGCGCGCTGGCCTTCCGGCAATGCCCCGACAAAGAAGTAGGTGTCGTAGCGCCGGGTGCGCTCCTCCTTCGGCGTCACCCAGTTCGCCCACGGCCGCAGCAGATCGGCCCGCAGCACGAGCTTCTCGCGACGCAGGAATTCCCCGAACGACAACGAGTGGTCCGCGAGCGCCAGCCGCGATTCGCGGTAGATCGACGCGTCGCCCACGATGCCGTCCGGGTCGTCGGCCGGCCCGGCGAACAACACGCCGGACTCCTCGAAGGTTTCGCGGGCCGCGGCGCACACCAATGCCTCGGCCAGCCCCGGTTCGACGCCGAACCGCTCGGCCCACCAGCCGGCGTCGGGACCAAGCCACGCGACATCGGCGTTGCGGTCACGGTCGTCGACCCCGCCGCCCGGGAACACCATCACCCCGGCCACGAAGTCCATCGCGGAGTGCCGACGCATCAGGAACACCTTGATCCCGTCGGCGGTGTCGCGAACGAGCATCACGGTCGCGGCGGGCCTCGGGGTCAACGGTTCTTCGCTCATGTCCGCCTCCTGTGTGCCGCCCTGCCGCGGGTGCGACGGGCAAAGTAGCGCCCGTCGATGTTCTCCAGGGCAATCGACTGACCGAACGCCGTTGACAGGTTCTCGGCGGTCAGCACATCCACTAGCAGTCCGGAGTCAACCACCTTGCCCTCGGACAGGATCAGGGCGTGCGAGAAGCCCTCCGGGATCTCTTCGACGTGGTGGGTGACCAGCACCAGCGCGGGAGAGTCCGGGTCGGCGGCCAGGTCGGCCAGCCGGGCCACCAGTTCTTCGCGGCCGCCGAGGTCCAGCCCCGCGGCCGGTTCGTCGAGAAGCAGCAGCTCGGGGTCGGTCATCATCGACCGGGCGATCAGCACCCGCTTGCGTTCGCCTTCGGAGAGCGTGCCGTAGGTGCGCTCGGCGAGGTGTTCGGCGCCGACGCTTTCGAGCATGTCGACGGCCTGGTCGTAGTCGACGTCGTCGTAGCGCTCGCGCCACCGGCCCAGGACCGCGTAGCCGGCGGAGACGACCAGGTCGCGCACCACTTCATCCTCGGGCACGCGCTGCGAGAGCGCCGAGCTGCTCAGCCCGACGCGTGAGCGCAGTTCAGACATGTCGACGCGGCCCAGCCGCTCGCCGAGGACGAACGCCGTGCCCGACGACGGGTGCTCCATGGCCGCGGCGATGCGCAGCAGCGACGTCTTGCCTGCCCCGTTCGGCCCGATGACCACCCAGCGTTCGTCGAGTTCGACCGACCAGGTGACGGGCCCGACCAGAGTCTGGCGGCCGCGTCGCAGTGTGACCTTGGCGAAGTCGATCAGCAGATCGGGGTCGGCTGCATCTGCTGCGTCGTCTCCTGCGTCTGGCACTCGCCCATCGTAGTGAAGCGATTTCGGCGTCCCCGGCCGCGCCCAGCGCGACGTTTCACGCCGAATCGCTAACCGAGACCCCGCGTCTGAAGCGGTGGTGTCACTCGTCGTCGGGAATCTCCACCCGGCGCACCACCCCGTCGAGTGCATCGGCGGCTTCGATCTCGCCACGGGTGATGCCGAGGATGAACAGCACGGTGTCCAGGTACGGTTGACTCAGCGATGCGTCGGCGACTTCGCGCAGCGCAGGCTTGGCGTTGAACGCCACCCCCAGCCCAGCGGCGGCAAGCATGTCGATGTCGTTGGCGCCGTCGCCCACGGCCACCGTCTGTTCCATCGGAACTCCGGCCTGTTCTGCAAAATCCCTCAGCGCCTTGGCTTTTCCGGGCCGGTCAATCACCGGGCCGATCACGCGGCCGGTCAGCTTCCCGTCGACGATCTCGAGCACGTTGGCGGCGACGAAGTCCATCTCCAGCTCGTGCGCGAGCGGATCGATGACCTGGCGGAAGCCGCCCGAGACGATGCCGCAGTAATACCCGAGGCGGCGCAATGTGCGCAGCGTGGTGCGTGCCCCCGGTGTCAGCTCGAGCTGTTCGCCGACCTCCTCGAGCACTTCGGCGGGCAGGCCGGCCAGCGTTGCGACCCGACGGTTCAGCGATTCGGCGAAGTCCAGTTCACCTCGCATGGCCGCCTCGGTGATCTCGGCGACCGCAGCATGCGCGCCCGACCCGGTCGGCGAGCATCTCGATGACCTCGCCCTGGATCAGTGTCGAGTCGACGTCAAAGACGATGAGCCGCTTGGCCCGTCGCGCCAGGCTGTAGTCCTCCAGCGCGATGTCCACACCCTCGTCGACGGCCACCCGCGCCAGCGCGGTCTGCAGCTTTCGGTACACCCCGTTCGGCGGCACCGAGACCCGCAGCTCCAATCCCGTCACGGGGTAATCGGAGACGCCCCGGATGAAGTCGATGTTCACCCCGAGCGCCGCCACCTCGCGCGCCACCACGCCGAACGACTCGGCGGTGATGGGGCGGCCCAGCACAACGATGGTGTGGGTCGACGGCTCCCGCATCACGGGCAGGTCCTCGCTGCGTTCGACCGTGACGTCGAGGCCGACGCCGTGGATGGCGGCCTCGACCTCGTTGCGCAGTTCAGATTCTCCGGCCACCTCCGGCGCGCCGACGACCAGCACGCCTAGCGTCAAGCGCCCCCGGACGACAACCTGTTCGACGTTGAGAAGCTCGACCTTGTGCCGGGACAGCACCTCGAACAGTGCCGACGTCACACCAGGTTGGTCATGTCCGGTGACGGTGATCAGCACCGACACCTTGGGCGTGCTCACCCCCGGGCGCCGCGACGGACCATCAGCTGGATTGGTCTGCCGTCTCGGCCGCCGCGGGATGGGGGTCGCGGCCGACGTGGGCCTCGGCGCGCATCCGATCCACCATGTGCGGATAGTGCAACTCGAACGCGGGCCGCTCCGAACGGATGCGGGGCAATTCGGTGAAGTTGTGCCGCGGCGGCGGGCAACTGGTCGCCCACTCCAGCGAGTTGCCATAGCCCCACGGGTCGTCGACCGTCACCGGCTCGCCGTAGCGCCAGCTCTTGAACACGTTCCAGACGAACGGGATCGTCGACGCACCAAGGATGAACGCCCCGATCGTCGAGACGATGTTCAGTGTGGTGAACCCATCGGTCGGCAGGTAGTCGGCGTAGCGGCGCGGCATGCCCTCGTCGCCAAGCCAGTGCTGCACCAAGAACGTGGTGTGGAAGCCGATGAAGGTCAGCCAGAAGTGCAGCTTGCCCAGCCGCTCATCGAGCAGGCGGCCAGTCATCTTCGGGAACCAGAAGTAGATGCCGGCGTACGTGGCGAACACGATCGTGCCGAACAGCACGTAATGGAAGTGCGCCACAACGAAATACGAGTCCGTGACGTGGAAGTCGATCGGCGGGCTGGCCAGCAGCACACCCGACAGACCGCCCAGCAGGAAGGTGACCAGGAAGCCCACCGAGAACAGCATCGGTGTTTCAAACGTCAGCTGGCCCTTCCACATCGTGCCGATCCAGTTGAAGAACTTGATACCGGTGGGCACCGCGATGAGGAACGTCATGAAGGAGAAGAAGGGCAGCAGCACCGCACCGGTGGCGTACATGTGGTGGGCCCACACCGCGACGGACAGCGCCGCGATCGACAGCGTCGCATAAATCAGCGTGGTGTAGCCGAAGATCGGCTTGCGCGAGAACACCGGGAAGATCTCGGTCACGATGCCGAAGAACGGCAGCGCGATGATGTACACCTCGGGATGGCCGAAGAACCAGAACAGGTGCTGCCACAACAGCACGCCGCCGTTGGCGGGGTCATAGATGTGCGCGCCGAGATGGCGGTCGGCCGCCAGGCCGAACAGCGCCGCGGTCAGCAGCGGGAAGGCCAGCAGCACGAGAATCGACGTCACCAGGATGTTCCAGGTGAAGATCGGCATCCGGAACATCGTCATGCCCGGCGCGCGCATGCAGACCACGGTGGTGATCATGTTGACGCCGCCGAGGATGGTGCCGAGGCCGCCGACGGCCAGGCCCATGATCCACAGGTCACCGCCCGCTCCTGGCGAGTGGATCGCGTCGGTCAGCGGCGTGTAGGCGGTCCAGCCGAAGTCGGCGGCGCCGCCCGGGGTGATGAAGCCGGCGATCGCGATCGTCGCGCCGAACAGGAACAGCCAGAACGACAACGCGTTCAGCCGCGGGAACGCCACGTCGGGCGCGCCGATCTGCAACGGAAGCACCAGGTTGGCGAACCCGAACACGATGGGCGTCGCGTAGAACAGCAGCATCACCGTGCCGTGCATGGTGAACAGCTGGTTGAACTGCTCGTTGGACAGGAACTGCAGGCCCGGCAGCGCGAGCTCGGTGCGCATGAACAGCGCCATCAGCCCGCCGATGAAGAAGAAGATGAAGCAGGCGACGCAGTACATGATGCCGATCATCTTGTGATCGGTGGTCGTCACCAGCTTGTAGACCAGGTTGCCCTTGGGACCGAGACGGGCCGGGAACGGCCGACGAGCCTCGAGTTCTCCGATTGGGGGCGCTTCGGCTACCAACAGGTCCTCCAAACGTTCATCGGCACAATCCGCGACGACTTCGCCTCCGAATCCTATCTCCCTACGGCGCCCATGTAAGCCTGGGTCCTACAAACTGTCGTAAACGCACAGCGACATCGGAGGTTGGCAGCCTGACCAGCGCCGAACAGCCCGGATGTTACCGTCGGCGACGTGCTGATCAGCGGACCGCGCGCGCGCCTGATGGCCGCCGCGGCCGCCATCGTGACGGCGGTTTCGGTGACCGTCATCAGCGGCTGCGGGTCCTCGGGCGGGAACACCTCGACGGCCGCCCAGCAGTCGCCGGTCGTCACCAGCACCACCATGATCGCCAGCGCAGGCGTGCTCGGCAATCAGCGCAGGCCCGACGAATCGTGCGCGCCCGACCCCGCGGCGCTCGATCCGGGACCGCCGGACCGGGACGTCCGGCATGCCGCGGGAATGACCACCGTGCGAGCCGACCCGCAGCGCATCGTGGTGCTGTCAGGTGACCAGCTCGACGCGTTGTGCGCGCTCGGCCTGCAGTCGCGGATCGTGGCCGCGGCGCTGCCCGACAATTCGACCAGTCAGCTGTCATATCTCGGTCGCGTCGTGCACGACGTGCCGGGCGCAGGCACCCGCAGCCAGCCCGACCTGCAAGCCATCAAGGCGGCCAACCCCGATCTGATCCTGGGCTCGCAGGCGTTGACGCCGGACGCCTACCCGCAGCTGAGCGCGATCGCCCCGACGGTGTTCACCGGCGCGCCCGGCGCGAAGTGGGAGGACAACCTGCGCACGGTTGGCGCAGCGACCGGGCGCCTCGACGCCGCCAACGATCTGATCGACGGGTTCACGCAGGCCGCCGACAAGACCGGCGCCGATGCTGACGCCACCCACTTCCAGGCGTCGGTGGTGCAGCTGACCGACACCACCATGCGGGTGTACGGGGCGGATACCTTCCCCGGCAGCGTGCTGGCCGCAGTCGGCGTGGATCGCCCTGCAGCACAACGGTTTACCGATAAGCCGTATATCGAGATCGGAATCACCGACGCCGACTTGGAGAACTCCCCCGACTTCTCCATCGCCGACGGCGACATCGTCTACGTCTCGTTTGCATCGCCAACGGCCAAGGACCGCGCGCCAACGGTGCTCAACAGCGACGCGTGGAAGAAGCTGTCGGCCAACCGCGACAACCGGGTGTTCGCGGTCAACAACGAGGTATGGCAGACGGGCCAGGGCATCGTCGCCGCGCGGGGCATGCTGGCCGATCTCAAGTGGCTCAACGCCCCGATCAACTAACCTGCGGTCGTGTTCCACGTACTGAAGTCGACATACCTGCAGCCGCCGGACGTCGTCGCGCAGACCCGTCCCGCTCATCTCGAATTCCTCAAAACCGAGACCGAGGCGGGCCGGCTGGTGCTGGCCGGACGCCAGGAGGACGGGTCGGGCGGGGTGCTCATCACTGCCGACATGAGCGCCGAGGACGTGCAGGACATCATCGACCGCGACCCGTACACGCACGCCGGCGCGGCGAGCTATGAGCGCTTCTCGTTCACCGCAGCGGTCCGCGCTGCCGGGCTCTAGGCTCGGAAATCACAGCTCGAAACGGGAATGACGACCGGCACGGCGGCCGTTGGTCACAGTGAGCCGCGCCGTTGCGGCAAATCCAGTTAGCTTCGCTAAGCTTCTTGGCCGTATGCAACAAAAGACGACAAAGAGGACATCCATGACGACTGTTACCGCTTACGCCGCCACGTCGGCCACCGGGCCGCTGACCAAGACGACGATCACCCGCCGCGATGTCGGACCGCACGACGTCGCGTTTGACATTCATTTCGCCGGCATCTGCCACTCCGACATCCACACCGTCAAGAGCGAATGGGGTGAGCCCCTCTATCCCGTCGTCCCGGGCCACGAGATCGCCGGTGTCGTCACCGCCGTCGGTTCGGAGGTGACCAAGTACAAGGTCGGCGACCACGTCGGCGTCGGCTGCTTCGTCGACTCCTGCCGCGAATGTGACAACTGCAAGGCCGGTCTCGAGCAGTACTGCACCGGCACAGGGATGGTCGGCACCTACAACGCCGTCCTGAAGTCCGGCGAGAAGACCTACGGCGGCTATAGCGGCGCAATCGTCGTCGACGAGGACTATGTGCTGCGCATCCCCGACAGCATCCCGCTCGACGCGGCCGCACCGCTGCTCTGCGCGGGCGTCACGCTGTATTCGCCGCTGCGGCACTGGAACGCCGGTCCCGGCAAGAGCGTCGCAGTCATCGGCCTCGGCGGCCTCGGCCACATGGGCGTCAAGCTTGCCAAGGCGATGGGCGCGAAGGTGACGGTGCTGAGCCAGTCGCTCAAGAAGATGGAGGACGGCCTCCGCCTCGGCGCCGACGAGTACTACGCGACCAGTGACCCGGACACCTTCACCAAGCTGGCCGGCAGCTTCGACCTGATCCTGAACACCGTGTCGGCCAACCTGGACATGGGCGACTACCTGAACCTGCTCGCCGTCGACGGCACGCTGGTCGAACTGGGCATCCCCGAACATCCGATGCCCGTGCCGGTCTTTCCGCTCGCAGCCGGCCGCCGCAGCCTTGCCGGATCGATGATCGGCGGCATCCCCGAGACGCAAGAGATGCTGGACTTCTGCGCCGAGCACGACGTGCGCCCCGAGATCGAGGTCATCGCACCGGATTACATCAACGAGGCCTACGAGCGGGTGCTCGCAAGCGACGTGCGGTACCGCTTCGTCATCGATACCGCGTCGCTGCGGTAGGTCCCGCTAGACGGAGCCGTCGCCCATGCCGGCCAGCGGCCACCCGGCCGAGGCCAGCTTGGCGGCGACCCGTTTGACGTTCTCCGGACCGGCGTCGTGATGTGAGACGTCCTTGATGAACGCGGCGATCTCGTCCTCGCCGATCGCACCATCGGCCAGGGCCCCCGAGCCGTCGGCGGTGAGGTTGCGCACCACCTCCTTGATCTGATCCTCGGTCAGCGGGGTCGCGCGCAGCAGCGCCAGCAGCGGAACCCGGTCAGGTCCAGGAACACCTTCGGGGTAGCCGGCGCGCAGCCAGTCCAGGATCGAGTGCAGAAGCGAGGTCGCGGTCACGCTCCAAGTGTCGGGGCTGGGCATCGGCCGTGCGATAGCGCGTTCCACAGTTCGTCGGTCATTCACCGGGCGTTCATCGTCTTCGAATCGTCGTGACCGCAGGCAGTGACGCCAACCCGGCAACCGGCAGCGCCTTCTCGTCAGTGGGCCACCGACGCTAGGTTGCTAGTATGCTAGCATCGCGATGTGGGCGACGAGGACGTCAAGCAGTTCAACGTCTACCTGCCGATCGGCTTGATCAGGCGGGTCAAACACCATGCGATCGAGACGGAGTCGTCCCTCTCGGCGCTGGTGGCCGAAGCGCTGCAGGCCTACCTCGACGGCCACGGCAAGCAATCGACAAAGGAGAGCTGAATGACCACCGAGGGCATCGAGGCCGTGTTCCTGGAGACTCACAACTGGGGCAAGTCGGCGAAGTTCTTTCAGGGCCTCGGCTATGAAATCGAGTTCGCAACGGACCACAACTCCGGCCAACTGCGCCGCGGTGACAGCCCCTACCTGTTCATCGCCGAGGTCCCCGAAACCGAGCCACCGCGCAGGCACGTCGTGCTGGCGGTGGCCGATGCCGACGAGTTCGAGCTCGACGCCTCTGTCGAGGTCGTCAGCGGATGGGAGGACACCCATTGGGGCACAAGGCTGATGACGGTTCGCGACCCTGATGGCCGCGAGTGGAAGCTGCAGGCGCCCAAGGGGACCGGGCAGTGAGCCGCGCCACGGCTACACCCGACAGCACCGCGGTCCGCACCGCCCTATGGCGTGCGCTGCATCTCGAGGTCGACGCGCCGCCGCACGTCCTCGACGACCGGATCGGCCTGCAGCTGGCGGCGCCCGATCCCGATTGGCGCCAGCGGCCCGACATGAACGAATACGCAACGCCTGGCGTCCGCGCATCGATCGTGGCGCGCGCCCGATTCATCGAGGATCTGGTCATCGAGCAAACCGACCACGGGGTGGGGCAGTACGTTCTGCTCGGCGCAGGCCTGGACACGTTCGCCCAGCGCAGGCCCGAAATCGCTTCGCGGATCACGGTATTCGAGGTCGACCAGCCGGAACCGCAGGCGTGGAAGCGGCAGCGTCTTGTCGAACTCGGCTTCGGCATTCCGGAGTGGTTACGGTTGGTGCCGGTCGACTTTGAAACGACCTCCTGGTGGGACGGGTTGCTGGCCAACGGCTTTGACGCGAACAAGCCGGCCGTCGTTGCGTCGCTCGGTGTGTCCATGTACCTCACCAGAGAGGCCACCGCGGCGACGCTGCGCCAAAGCGCGGCGCTGGCACCGGGTTCCACGCTGGCGATGACGTTCATGCAGCCGGTGGAGCTCGTCGAACCCGAAGAGCAGGTCATACATCGTGCGACGGACGCCGCCGCTCGCGCCGCGGGCACACCGTTCATCAGCTACTACGCGCCGGACGAAATCCTCGCGCTGGCCCGCGATGCCGGCTTCGCGACGGCGCGACACGTGACGGCCGCCGACTACACGCAACGCTACTTCGCCGACCGCACGGACGGACTTCGGCCGTTCACCACCGAAGAGCTTCTGGTAGCGACGATCTAGTAGCTAGGCGCCCGCCCATTGGTCCCACGGCACACTCCAGTCGCCGTTCTGCCAGAGCTGCAACGGCTTTCCGCCGGTGTTGCGCACCTCGACGACGTCGCCGGGGATGGAGAAGTTGAAGAACCACGCCGCGTTGTCGTGGTTGAGATTCAGACAGCCATGGCTGGTGTCGGTGTTGCCCTGGGCCCACACCGTGGCGTCGAGCTCATGCATGTAGATGCCGTCGGTGCTGATGCGCACCGCGTAGGGGATCGACTCCTTGTAGCCCAGGTGGGAGTTGATCGGCAGTCCATACGTCGAGGAGTCCATGACCACCGGGTTGCTCTTGTCCATCACGGTGTAGATGCCCGGCTGAGTCCAGAAGCTCAGCGTGGTGTTTCCGACCTTGTCGGTGCCGCCACGGCCCATCGAGGTGGGCATGGTGCGCACCAGCGCCCCGCCGTCGTACACGGTGACCTGTTTGGTGGCGTCGTCGGCGATCGACACGTGTGAGGGCCCGATGGTAAATGTCACCGGCGCGTCCTGCCCGACCGTGACTGTGGTGCCCGGCGCATAGTACTGCGGCGGGCGCCAGTGCGCGGTCCGGTCATCGACCCAATGCCAGGCGCCTGACACTGGTGGCGACGTGGACACCGTGAGCTGCTGCTCTGCCGCGCCGCGGTCGCCGACGGGCGCGTCGAAGTGTGCGACGATGACCGCGCCGATGCCGTAGGTGCCACCGTTCTTCAGCGGGGCGCCGGACGTGCTGGTCAGCGAAACCCCTGGCAAACCAGCATCGTCGGCGCGGGACACCGCCGCGGGGCAGACGAGCATCGCCATCAGTATTGCTGCCACCGAGCATAGGATCAGCGGGCTGCGGCACGCTCCGGCCATGAACGACTCCTGATTCAGAGGCTGAGATCTACGGATCACGATAGTAAGGGTGAACGCTAACCGGCCTCGCCGTCCTCGACGCGCCGGGCACAAGAGGGCGCCGATGCACGGGTGACCGAAACGCGACGTATGCCCACGGTGACATGGCGAAGACAGGCCGCTCACCGTCCGCGCCGGCCTCCATAAGAGGCGGGGCAACACTCAGGCAATTCACTCTCGACTCGCAGGCTTCGCTGTCACGATGACGGCGTGCGTCGAATGCTCAGTGTTGTGGGCTGTGCCATCGTGCTCACCGGCTGCACGGCGTCGCCGTCGACGCCACCACCTGTTAACGCTGCTCACGTGCCCCCGATGGGCTGGAATTCGTGGAACTCCGGAATCCTACTGACCGAGCAGAGCGTCAAGCAGACCATCGACGCGATGGTGTCCTCGGGGATGCGCGACGCCGGCTATCGCTACGTCAACCTCGACGCCGGATGGGCAGCACCGACTCGCGATAAGGACGGCAATCTGCGCGCCGACCCCGACCGCTTCCCCGACGGTATCGCCGACCTCGCGAAGTACGCCCACGACCGCGGAATGTTTCTCGGGATCTACCACAGCCCGTTCAACGAGGGTTGCGGACAGGACCCCCGCATCGGCGGCGCTGGACACGAGGTCACCGACGCCCGGATGTTCGCCGCTTGGGGAGTCGACTACCTCAAGTACGACTGGTGCCGCTCCGCGGCGGGCCACCGCGAGCAGGTCCGCTACTTCGGCAAAATGCGAGATGCCCTGCGCGCCACCGGTCGCCACATCTTCTACAGCATCAATCCGAACAGCTCAGGCGATCCCGGGGCCGGGTCGAGATACGACTGGTCGAAGATCGCCGACATGAACCGCAACACGGTCGACCTGGTGCCGACGTGGGGCGACGACGCCCTGTGGGCCGAGGGCCTCGCCGGCGTCCTCCAGGGCGCGGGCACCGCCATTCCGTTGGCGCAGAGGAGCACTCCGACGCACCTCAACGATCCGGACATGATGGTCATCGGGCTCGGATGGAACCAGTTCGTCCAGATGCATCCGACGATGTCGCTGGGACCGCCGCAGCCCGACCTCAGCGACACCGAGCAGCGGGCGCACTTCTCCTTGTGGGCGATGCTGGCCGCACCGCTGTTGGCGGGCAACGACGTCCGCTCGATGAGCCCGCAGACTCGAGCCATCCTGACCAACCGGGACGTCATCGCAGTCGACCAGGATCCGTTGGTCGTGCAGGGCAACCCCTTGCCCGACGACCGGCGTGTCTGGGTGAAGCCGCTGGCCGACAGGTCGGTCGCCGTGGCGATGACCAACACCAGCGGCACGGCCCTTGAGGTGAGCACGACGGCCAAGGCGGTCGGGCTGCCGCAGGCCGACTGCTACCGGGTGCGCGATCTCTGGGCGCATACCGAGACAACCGGCGCCGGCGACATCGGACCTGTGAACATCCCCTCACACGGGGTGGCGATGCTGCGGGTGTCGACCTGCAAGTGAAACGTCGAGGTTGTCTGACGTCGCAAGAGTGTTGGCGACCGTTGTGAGCACCAGGTGGGCACGGACGTGGTCGCGCAAACATGTCCCGTTATCAGGGGAATCGTCAGGGGCGTCCGGTCAGTCACGCAACGGCCGCCTCGATCCGTTCGCGTGACCGCCTACGATCTCCCACCATGGGGGAAAGCGATCCGAATCCTGCGGTCGAGGGCCGGCAACCGGACGGGGACGGGCAACGGTGGACGACCCCGCGGCGCAAGAAGCCCAAGGTGAATTGGATCGCAGTGGTCGCAGTGCTCGCCGCCATCGCAGGCATAGGGGTCTGGTCGGCGATGGCGCACACTGATCGGGGCGCTGATCACGAACACGCCTATATCGAGCATCTGCGCGAGCGCGGCGTGCCGACAGGCATCACGGGCGGTGCGCGACCTGACTTCGGTCACACCGTCTGCAAGGACATAGCGGGCGGGGAAGGTGGCGCCAGCGTAGTGACCCGGATCGCCAACCTCGACAAGGGGACGCAGTTCACCGGGCCCCAGGCCGAGATGATTGTCTACTGGGCGATCGCCGATCTGTGCCCGGACCAGTCGGCACAGAGTCAGAATCGCTGGAAAGACGGCACGTAGCGCACCGCAGCGGAGACTGCCAAGACCCATATGTGGTCGTGAGCTCGAGGTCGGTTTCGAGACCGGTGCAGCAGCCCCAGCTGCCGCCGTTGCGCCGCCACCTGCTCCCCCGGTGTCGCGCCGACGTCAGTGGGTGCTTACACAGAAGTTCACGGCTTGATCGAACGCTGGCCCGGCGGGCACTCCCCCTTCGCGCAGCGCGGCCTTGCAGTCCTTCTCTCTCTGGCTTTCGAAGGGGCTGCCATATTCGGTCCAGTAGGAGACCATCGCGACCAGGACGACGATAACCACGGTAAGGATGATTGCGCGGGCAGTCATGCTGAGGCGGTTCCAACGTTCCCACAGCGACGCCACTAGCTCCCCCCTTGGTTGCTCCCGGGTCCGTCTCTGAAAGCTTTGCACAGCGGACTCAAGAGATGAACCAAACCACAGGCTTGACCGTCTGACTATATGTACGGCCCCGCCACCCAAACCCCCCGGTGGTGGGGCCGACTTATTTTGGCGGAGGGCTTACTCGCCGCAGCCGCTGGCTCTCCCTTTGTCAGAGACCCAAGGTCTTGGCGATGATGTCGCGTTGGATTTCGCTGGTTCCGCCGACGATGGTGCCAACGACCGCAGCGCGGACCAGCTCTTCCATCCCGTATCCGGTGGCGTAGCCGTACCCGCCGAGCATCTGCATGCCCTCCAAAGCAACATGTTTGGCCAGTTCGGTGACTTTGAGCTTCACCATCGACGCCTCGCGGGCCAGCAGGGCAGCAGGGCATCGGGATTCTCGTCGACACGTTGGGCCACGTCATAGGTCAGCAACCTGGCGGCCTCCAACTCAGTGGCCAGATCGCCTCGCCTCCGTTGCACTTAGCGATCAACCACCGACCTGCGTCGACGCCGGCCAGTAGCGGTCTTTCGGGAGAGCGCGACTATGTCGGTGACTGCCATGGATAGACCACGTCGACGTATTCGTCGCGCGACACGACGAGCGTTTCGGTGGGCTTGGACATGTCGACGTAGAAGTGGCCGCTGGTTGGACGATCGACGCTGCCCTCGTCGCTGAGAGCAGCGAGATCGTCGATGATTTCGACCGCCTTGGGATGATCGAGCCGCCAGACGATATGGGTTGGGGTGAGTTCGATATCGGCTGCGCCGGGCTCAATGCGGAACTCATGAGTCACGCCGTCGTGGTCGAGTCGCGATGACCCAAGGGGCTCGGCGTCACTCAGTGCGGCCTTGAACTCGTCGACGCCGCCGCCGTCCAAGGTCAACAAGACCGCGTCGTCGCCGTAATGGAACTCACGAAGGAAGTTGAGGCGAATGACGCTCATGGGACTCCACGGTTGGCTTCTGATGGTTGCGACGGGATGTGTGTCGGTGCAGCGCTGCGTGTTCAACGGGCGGGGCAGTGGCGGCCCGCCCAGCGGCGTCTTCGGGTGTCTCTTGCGGTCTGGGTGGTGTTAGGGCGCGGTCGATGCTGGCCAGCAAGGCGCGGCACAAACTCTCGGTGAGGTCGGCCACCTCAGCACTGAGGACGGCGTGCCTCGCCGCCGACGAGGATGGCCTGCTCGATACTAACCCGGTCCGACAGCAGGTCTGCGCGCAGAATCCGCGCGAACAACGTGTCAGTCGAACTGGTCAGCCAGCCCGCCGAATCAGCCTCTGAGCAGGACTTTTAGAAGTCCCAGTCTTCGTCTTCGGTGTTGACGGCCTTGCCGATCACGTACGAGCTGCCCCGAGCCCGAGAAGAAGTCGTGGTTCTCATCGGCGTTGGGGCTCAGCGCCGACAGGATCGCCGGGTTCACGTCGGTCTCGTCGCGCGGGAAAAGCGCCTCATAGCCGAGGTTCATCAGCGCCTTGTTGGCGTTGTAGCGCAGGAACTTCTTGACGTCCTCGGTCAGGCCGACCTCGTCGTAGAGATCCTGGGTGTACTCGACCTCGTTGTCGTAGAGCTCGAACAGCAGCTCGTAGGTGTAGTCCTTCAGCGTCTGCTTGGTCGCGTCGTCCTCAAGCGCGAGACCGCGCTGGTACTTGTAGCCGATGTAGTAGCCGTGCACGGCCTCGTCTCGGATGATCAGCCGGATCATGTCGGCGGTGTTGGTCAGCTTCGCCCGGCTGGACCAGTACATCGGCAGGTAGAAGCCCGAGTAGAACAGGAAGCTCTCCAGCAGCGTCGAGGCCACCTTGCGCTTCAGCGGCTCGTCGCCCTTGTAGTACTGCATGACGATCTCGGCCTTGCGCTGGAGGTTGGGGTTCTCCTCCGACCAACGGAACGCATCGTCGATCTCGGCGGTGGAGCACAGCGTCGAGAAGATGTTGCTGTAGCTGCGCGCGTGCACGGACTCCATGAACGCGATGTTGGTGTAGACCGCTTCCTCGTGCGGCGTCAGCGCATCGGGAATCAGGCTGACCGCACCGACGGTGCCCTGGATGGTGTCCAGCAGCGTCAGCCCGGTGAACACCCGCATGGTCAGCTGCTTCTCGTGAGCGGTCAGGGTGTTCCAGGACGGGATGTCGTTGGACACCGGCACCTTCTCTGGCAACCAGAAATTGCCGGTCAACCGGTCCCACACCTCGGCGTCTTTTTCGTCCTGCAGGCGGTTCCAGTTGATCGCCGAAACACGGTCAATCAGCTTCATTCCCTCGGACACCAGAACCCCATTTCGCCGCAGAATTAGGTTTGCCGAATCGGCTAACCCGACACTACCCCTGGGGTGCGACAACGGTCGGAACCGCGACATCTTGTGTTGGCGTGTCGCGCCCGAGGCCGAAGAATTTGTACTCCGATGCCCTGAACCTGCGGGTGGCCATCCAGTACTGCCACGTCATCCCGCTCCACAGCGTGCGGTTCACCCCGTGCTCGTCGAGATACCAGCTCCGGCAACCTCCGGTGTTCCACACCGTGCCCGCCAACTCGCCCTGCAATTCCTCGTTGTAGGTGTCGGCCGCGGCGCGCGTCGGCGCCAGCGCCTGCGCTCCGGCCCGGTCCACCGCGGCGATGGCGTGCGCCGCATACCGGATCTGCGACTCGATCATGAACACCACCGAGTTGTGCCCCAGCGCGGTGTTGGGGCCCAGCAGGAAGAACAGGTTCGGCATATCCGCGATGGTGATGCCGCGAAGCGCGGACACTCCCTCGCGGGTCCACCGGTCCACCAGGTCCTCGCCGCCGGGCCCCTTGATGTCGACATAGGTATAGGAGTCGGTGACGTGGAATCCGGTGGCGAAGACGACGACGTCGACGTCGCGCTCGGTTCCATCGGCCGTGACGATGCCGCGCGGGGTGAACCGGGCGATGCCGTCGGTGACGACTTCCGTCTTGAGATTGGCGATGCCCTGGTAGTAGGTGTCGGAGTTGAGGATGCGCTTGCAGCCGGCGCGGTAGTTCGGGGTGAGTTTGCGGCGCAGCTCGCGGTCTTTGACCGACCGCCGGATGTTCCATTTGCCCATCAGTTCACCGATTTTCAGCAGCCTCGGCTGCCGCGTCATCGCGAAACCCACGGATTCGTGAATCCAGTAGATGCCCCACCGCATCAACGCGCGCGTGCCGGGGACGTTGGTGAACATGTCGCGCATCCACTCCGGGATGGGGTTATTGGGCCGGGGCATCACCCAGGCGGGGGTGCGCTGATACAGCTGCAGCGCCGCGACGTCATGGACGATCTCCGGGACGATCTGGATTGCGCTGGCACCCGTGCCGATGACCGCCACCCGCTTCCCGGTCAGATCGACGCTGTGGTCCCACTGCGCGGAATGGAACGCGACGGCGCCAGCGTCGCGGTACTCGTCGAGCCCGTCGAACTCGGGGATCAGCGGGATGTGCAGACCGCCCACGCCGGAGACCACGAACTGCGCGACGAACTCGCGGCCGTCCTTGGTGAACACATGCCACCGCAGCTCGTCGTCGTCCCAGTGCGCGCGGTCGACGTGCGAGTGGAACTGGATGTAGCGACGCAAGCCGTACTTGTCGGTCACGCCCTTGAGGTAGTCGAAGATCTCCGGCTGGAACGACCACATGTGCTGCCAGTCCGGCTTCGGCTCGAACGAGAACGAGTACATGTGCGACGGGATGTCGCACGCGCATCCGGGATAGGTGTTGTCGCGCCAGGTGCCGCCTATCTCATCGGCTTTCTCCAGGACCACGAACTCGACGCCCCGCCGCTGCAACTCGATGGCCATGCCCAGACCGGAGAAGCCCGTTCCGATGATGAGCGCGCGGGTGTGCACGGGCTGCTGGGTGCTGCTCTCGGCAGCCTGCTCGGGGGCAACCGTCATCGATGGGATCCTTCCTGGGAACGCCGGTACCGGGTACTCGCCAGTGTCGTGTCGACGGACCCAGGTGTCAATGACACTGCTCTCAGGCGACGTGTTCGCGGCGGCGCACGCCCTCGTGCAGGGGCAGATCCGGATCGATCTTGATGCCGAGCAGCTCACAGGTGCCGTTGATGGAGCCGACCATGATCGTCGTCAGGTGCGCAACAAACTTTTCGGGCGGCATCCGGCGTGGGCTGTCCTGCTCGGCGCCCAACCACCAATCGGTGGCCGAGGCCACCGAACCGAATGCGGAGTAGGCGGCTAGTTCGAGCGCCGCGGCGTCAAGCTTCATATCCCGCAGCTCGTTGTCGAACATGTCGGCCATCGCCAGCGTGATCTCGCGGCCTTCGTTGATCGCCCGCATCGTCGACTCGCTCTGCTCGGCGAACCGCCCCTGAATCAGGAAGCGAAGGATGTTCGGGTGCTCGTCGACCAGCCGGACGTACTGCTCGACGCTGCGGCGGATGACCTCTCGCGCCGGGTCACTGGAGACATTGATGGACGGGAAGATCGCCGCCCACAGCATGTCTCGCAGTCGCTCGCCGATCGCCTGGAACAGATCCGACTTATCGGCGAAATGCCGATAAATCTTTGGCTTCGCGGTACCGGCCTCTTCGGCGATCTCGCGCAGGCTCAAATCGGGTCCGAGTCGGTCAATCGCCCGGAAGGCGGCGTCGACGATCTCCGAGCGCACCTTCTTGCGATGCTCGCGCCAGCGCTCGCTGCGGGCGTCCACCTTGACACCCGGTTCGCCGCTGGGACGTGACCTGGACATTCGTCGCACGGGACAACTGTACCGCCCAGACACCGCTGACCTGCTCAGACCGGCCCACGGCGGAATGATTACCGAAGTATTAGGGCAATTCGCCCGCCGAGATGGCCACCGCCGGCTTGGGTAGGATCGCTGCGACAGCCCATCAACGAGAGAGACGTATGACGCAGCGATACGACCTGGTTATCGCCGGTGGCGGACCCTCGGGGTCGGCTGCCGGGTGGCAGGCCGCGCAGACCGGCGCGAACGTTGTGGTCCTGGACAAGGCGGAGTTCCCGCGCGACAAGCCGTGTGGCGACGGCCTCACCGCGCGCGCGGTCAGCTATCTGCAGAAGATGGGTCTGGCCAACGAGGTCGCCAAGTTTCACCGCGTCAACCGGGTGACGGTCTTCAGCCCGAGCCGTGGGAGCTGTCGTTCCCGAAGCGCCCCGGCATGCCCAACCACGGCCACACCGTGAGCCGCACCGAACTCGACACGCTGTTGCTCAAGCACGCCGAGTCGGCGGGCGCGGAGGTCCGGCAGTCTGCCGAAGTGACCGGGCCGATCGTGGAGAACGGCCGCGTCGTGGGTGTGACGCTCAAGAGCGGCGAGAAGGTGTACGGCGACGCGGTGATCGCCGCCGACGGCGCCTACTCCCCCATCAAGCGGGCGTTGAAGCTCGACTCGGAGTACAACGGCTATTCGGCGATTGCGATCCGCTCCGAGATGCACGCCAACCGCCCGGACTCCGACAGCCTCGACATCTATTTGAAGCTGGAGTTCCAGGGCGACCAGCTGCCCGGCTACGGCTGGGTGTTCCCGATGGGCAGCGGGCGGTTCAACATCGGCCTGGGCTACGTCAACAGCTACAAGAACTGGCAGTCGATCAACGCCACGCAGTTCCTCGGCGAGTTCCTGCGGACGCTGCCGTCCGAGTGGGAGCTGCCGCCGATCGACGAGCTCAAGAAGAACAAGAGTGTCAGGGCCTGGCGGCTGCCGATGGGCTTCACCGCGTGGCCGCCGTGGCGGCCCGGTGTGCTGTTCACGGGCGACTCGCTAGGCGCAGGCAAGCCGGCGTCGGGCGCGGGCATCTCGAAGGCGCTGGAGTCGGGGCTGGCCGCGGGCGAGTGCGCGATCGCGGCGCTGCAGAACGGCGGGCCCGACGACTTCACCAACTATGCGCAACGGATGGAAGCGGCGTGGGGCAAGGAGTACCGGCGCGGCCGTTACTTCCACAAGCTCGCGGGCATCCCGGCGGTGGCGAACGCGGGCATCAAGTTCATCGACAACGGCATCATCCGCGACCGGATGCTCAAGGCGCTGTACAAGAAGGCGCAAGGCCCGCAGCACACCTACAAGTAGGCGGTGCGGTCCTACAGCATGCAGGACACGCAGCCCTCGACCTCGGTTCCCTCCAAAGCCATCTGGCGCAGCCGAATGTAGTACAGCGTCTTGATTCCCTTGCGCCATGCGTAGATCTGCGCCTTGTTCACATCGCGCGTGGTGGTGGTGTCCTTGAAGAACAACGTCAACGACAGACCCTGATCCACGTGCTGAGTAGCCGCGGCGTACGTGTCGATGACCTTCTCGTAGCCGATCTCGTAGGCATCCTCGTAGTACTCGAGGTTGTCGTTGGTCATGTAGGGCGCCGGGTAGTACACCCGCCCGATCTTGCCTTCCTTACGGATCTCGACCTTCGACGCGATCGGGTGAATCGATGACGTCGAATGGTTGATGTAGCTGATCGAGCCGGTCGGCGGGACCGCCTGCAGGTTCTGGTTGTAGATACCGTGGGCCTGCACCGATTCCTTCAGCCGGACCCAATCCTCTTGCGTCGGAATGCGAATGTCGGCATCGGCGAACAGCGCCCGCACCTTGTCGGTCTTGGGCTCCCAGGGCTGATCGGTGTACTTGTCGAAGAACTCCCCCGACGCATACTTCGACTTCTCGAAGCCCTTGAAGTGCGCGCCACGCTCGATCGCAATGCGGTTCGATGCCTGCAGCGCGTGATAGAGCACGGTGTAGAAGTAGATGTTGGTGAAGTCGACGCCTTCTTCAGAGCCGTAGAAGATCCGCTCGCGCGCCAGGTATCCGTGCAGGTTCATCTGCCCGAGCCCGATCGCGTGGGAGTCGTTGTTGCCCTGCTCGATCGACGGCACCGACCAGATGTGCGTCTGATCGCTCACCGCTGTCAACGCCCGGATCGCCACCTCGATGGTCTGCGCGAAGTCCGGTGAGTCCATGGCCTTGGCGATGTTCAGCGAACCCAGGTTGCATGAAATGTCCTTGCCCACTTGGGCGTAGGTCAGGTCCTCGTTGAACACCGACGGCGTCGACACCTGCAGAATCTCCGAGCACAGGTTCGAATGCGTGATCTTGCCTTCGATCGGGTTGGCCCGGTTCACCGTGTCCTCGTACATGATGTACGGGTAGCCCGACTCGAACTGCAGCTCCGCCAGCGTCTGGAAGAACTCGCGCGCCTTGATCTTCGTCTTGCGGATCCGCGCGTCGTCGACCATCTCGTAGTACTTCTCGGTCACCGAGATGTCGGCGAACGGCAGTCCGTGCACGCGCTCGACGTCGTACGGCGAGAACAGGTACATGTCCTCGTTGCGCTTGGCCAGCTCGAACGTGATGTCCGGGATGACCACGCCGAGCGAGAGCGTCTTGATCCGGATCTTCTCGTCGGCGTTCTCCCGCTTGGTGTCCAGGAAGCGGTAGATGTCGGGGTGATGGGCATGCAGATACACCGCGCCCGCACCCTGCCGCGCACCCAGCTGGTTGGCGTAGGAGAACGAGTCCTCCAGCAGCTTCATGATCGGGATGACGCCCGAGCTCTGGTTCTCGATGTTCTTGATCGGCGCGCCGTGCTCACGAATGTTGGATAGCAGCAACGCAACCCCGCCGCCGCGCTTGGACAGCTGCAGCGCCGAGTTGATGGAGCGGCCGATGGACTCCATGTTGTCCTCGATGCGCAACAGGAAGCAGCTGACACCGGCTCGCCGCGCTGCTTCTTGCCCGAGTTCAAAAACGTCGGGGTGGCCGGCTGGAACCGGCCGTCGATGATCTCGTCGACCAGCTTCTCGGCCAGCGTGGTGTCACCGGCGGCCAGTGTCAGCGCCACCATGCACACCCGGTCTTCGAACCGCTCCAGATACCGCTTGCCGTCGAACGTCTTCAACGTGTAGGAGGTGTAGTACTTGAACGCACCCAAAAACGTTGGGAACCGGAACTTCTTGGCGTAGGCCCGGTCGAGCAGGCTCTTGACGAAGTTGCGCGAGTACTGGTCGAGCACCTCGCGCTCGTAGTAGTTCTCCTTGAGGAGGTAGTCGAGCTTCTCATCGACGTCGTGGAAGAACACGGTGTTCTGGTTGACGTGCTCGCGGAAATACTGATGCGCGGCGGCCACGTCCTTGTCGAACTGAATCTTGCCGTCCGCGTCGTACAGATTCAGCATCGCGTTGAGCGCGTGGTAATCCGTCTCGCCCGGCAGCGCGCCGGGCGCGGCGGAGGTTACAGGCTCTGCAGCTGTGACGGTTGGTGGCACGTCTGGTCCTTCCAGAAGTCGGCGAGGCCCGCGCGGACGGCTTCCACGTCGTCCGGCGTTCCCATCAGTTCGAAGCGGTACAGGTACGGCACGCCACACTTGCGGGAGACCACATCGCCCGCATAGGCGAACTCAGCACCGAAGTTGTTGTTGCCCGCGGCGATGACGCCGCGGATCAGCGACCGGTTGTGTTCGTTGTTCAAGAACGCGATGACCTGTTTGGGGACGTAGCCACCGTCGTTGATGTCCGGAGTGGCGCGCCCACCGCCGTAGGTCGGCAGCACCAGCACATACGGCTCATCGACCTCGATGCGCCCGTGCAGCGGAATCCGGATGGCGGGCGAGCCCACCTTCTCGACGAAGCGGTGGGTGTTCTCAGACACGCTGGAGAAATAGACGAGATTGCTCATCGGTCTCTCCTTCCTGTCTTCCGAATACCCTTATGTCTTTCGAATACCCCTTATGCCGTGACCGGCACCGCTCCGGCAAGCGCCTTGATCCGGTCCGGCCGGAAACCCGACCAGTGGTCGTTGCCGGCCACCACGACGGGCGCCTGCAGGTAGCCGAGCGCCATGACGTAGTCACGGGCCTCGCTATCGAGGCTGATGTCAACCTTCTCGTACGCGATGCCTTGCTTGTCCAGCGCCTTGTAGGTGGCGTTGCACTGCACGCATGCGGGCTTGGTGTACACGGTGACGGTCATCTTCGGTACGGCTCCTCTGCGAACTGGGACTGGCAACTGGTCAGGTGGTGCTCGTCGCTGAAATTCAGCGGCCCGCAGGCCCTCAAAATTCCTGGCGTCCGGGCCCGAGTTCCCGGTGGGTCTGAGAACCGATACCGCCGGATTTCTGGGCTCCGGCCGACCTCCGAACCGTGGGGGTCTGTCGGTGCTCGAAACACTACACCTGGTGTCCGACATTGCGAACGGATACCAGATCTTCTAAATAACAATTTTGAAATTCCCTGGTCGTAAGCCTTCAGCCGATGACTCGCCCGGCGTGTCGTGCGTCACATCTAGGGGTGTGTCGCGTGCTATGCAGAAGGTCTACCACCGGCCACCGACATCCGAGGCGCCGCCAACGTCACGGTGACGTAACAGCAAAGGCCGCCGGCGGGGTGACGCTGCACCCGGCCGGCGGCCTCGCGGTAGAGCTCGTGGAGCGCTAGGCGACCTCGGCGGCGAGCTTGCCGACGATGTCGCGCAGGTTCGCGGCCACCTCGGTGTTCTCGCGGGGGTGCTTGCCGTCGAATGCCGCCAACGGCACCGACAGCTTGAGTTCCTCGACCACCCGCGGCCCCGCGACCCCGAACGACTTACGGGTCTCGTCGTGCGCCCACACGCCGCCGAAGCGACCGCCCGCCGCACCCACCACGGCCAGCGGCTTGTCCTTCAGGGCGCTGTTGCCGAAGGGCCGCGACAGCCAGTCGATGGCGTTCTTCAGCACGCCAGGGATGCTGCCGTTGTACTCGGGAGTCACGACAAGCGTGGCATCGGCATCCGCGGCAACGGCACGCAGCGCGGCTACCGGCTCGGGAACGTCGCCGTTGTCGATGTCTTCGTTATAGAAGGGCAGTTCCCCGAGCCGGTCGAACAGCTCCAGGCTCACGCCCTCCGGCGCGGTCTCCACCGCCAGCTCCGCCAGCTGGCGGTTGATTGACTGGGCGCGCAGGCTTCCCAGCAGCACCAATACCTTGATGTCCGACATCTACGTCCCCTTCGGTCGTTCCGAAATTATCCTTGCACGCGGCAACCGGACCGCAGTCCGATTTATTCCGACTGAGTTACAGTGGCGAAGGTGAGCCTGTCCGACCGGCTGGTCGACCTGCCGGTAACCGATTCTGGACCACCCGAGCGGGGCGACGCAGCGCGAAACCGAGCGCTGCTCCTCGACGCCGCCCGCAGGCTCATTGCCGAGCGCGGCGCCGACGCGGTCACCACCGACGACGTCGCCACCGCCGCAGGCGTGGGCAAGGGCACGCTGTTCCGCCGGTTCGGCAGCCGGGCCGGCCTGATGATCGTGCTGCTCGACGAGGATGAGAAGGCCGAGCAACGGGCCTTCATGTTCGGCCCGCCGCCGCTGGGGCCGGGTGCGCCACCATTGGACCGGCTGCTTGCCTACGGTCGCGACCGGCTGCAGTTCGTGCACGCCCACCACGCGTTGCTCTCGGATGCCAACCGGGACCCGCAGACTGCGGTTCAACGGGCCAATGATGTTGCACCACCGCCACATTCGGGTCTTGCTGGAGGATGCGGGCACCACTGGCGACCTCGATGCTCAGGCGTTCGCGCTGCTCGCGCTGCTCGACGCCGACTATGTGCACCACCAGCTGACCGAACGCGGCCAGACGCTCGAGCAACTCGGCGACGGGTGGGAAAGCGTGGCGCGCAAGCTCTGCGGCACATGACTGCGATGAGCGCTCGCGCGAAGAGCCGATGACCGAGCGCTGGGTCCTGCACGTCGACCTCGACCAGTTCCAGGCCGCGGTCGAAGTGCGCCGCCGGCCCGAACTGGCGGGACTGCCCATCATTGTCGGCGGCAACGGCGACCCCAACGAACCGCGCAAGGTGGTCACCTGCGCGTCCTACCCGGCGCGCACGTTCGGTGTGCACGCCGGCATGCCGCTGCGCACCGCCGCCCGCAAGTGCCCGGACGCGACGTTCCTGCCCCTCGATACGGCCGCGTATGACGAAGCATCCGAAGAGGTGATGTCCGTGCTGCGCGACTTCGGCCACCCCGTCGAGGTCTGGGGCTGGGACGAGGCGTACGTCGGCGCCGAGGTCGACGATCCGATCGCCCTCGCCGAGCAGATCCGCGAAGTCGTCGCGGGCACGACGGAATTGTCGTGTTCGGTGGGCATCAGCGACAACAAGCAGCGCGCCAAAGTCGCCACCGGCTTCGGCAAGCCGGCAGGCATCTATCAGCTCACCGACGAGAACTGGATGGCGGTGATGGGCGATCGCGAGGTCGACGCCTTGTGGGGCGTCGGCCCGAAGACCGCCAAAAAGCTTGCCGGCATGGGCATTACCACCGTCGCTGACCTCGCCGCCACCGATGCCAGGGTGCTCACGTCGGCATTCGGCCCGACGACGGGGCTGTGGATTCTGCTGCTGGCCAAGGGCGGCGGCGACAACAACGTCAGCGCCGAACCGTGGGTGCCGCGCTCGCGCAGCCACGTCATCACGTTCGCGAAGGACCTGACCGACCGCACCGAAATCGACTCGGCTGTAGTCGATCTCGCCAAGCAGACACTGACCGAGATCGTGGCCCAGGCTCGCGTGGTCACCCGGGTGGCGGTGACGGTGCGGACGAACACGTTCTACACCCGGACCAAGATCCGCAAGCTGGCAGCGGCAGGCATCGACGCCGGCGTCATCACAAAGACGGCGCTTGAGCTTCTCGACCTCTTCGAACTCGACCGCCCGATCCGGCTGCTCGGCGTTCGACTGGAGCTCGACCCGCCCGAAGGCGGATACTAGCGTGTTCGTGGCGAAGGCCGCATCACCCGGGTGAAGAACACGTTGACCCGCCGCATCGCGACGCTGTAGGGCCACCACGCCGTCCGCTTGAACAGGTACAGCGCACGGATGTCGGGCGAGGTGTAGATCAGAAAGCGGTTCTTCCGCACTCCGTCGAAGATCTTGTCGGCGACGTGTTCGGGCGACACCGCGTGGCCGCTGAAGCGGTTGGTCCACTTTTGCACTCGTGGATCGTCGCGGTCGACGCCTGCGATCTGAACCGTTTGCACCAGAGGCGTTTTCACCGCGCCGGGCACCACCACTGACACGCCGATCCGGTGACGGGCCAGGTCGAAGCGCAACACCTCGGACAGCCCGCGCAGTCCGTATTTGCTTGCGCTGTAGGCGGCGTGCCAGGGCAACGCGACCAGCCCCGCCGCCGACGACACGTTGACCAGATGGCCGCCGCGGCCCGCTGCCACCATCGGCGGCAGGAAGGTCTCGATGACGTGAATCGGGCCCATCAGGTTGATGTCGATCATCGACTTCCAGTGCTGATGCGTGAGTTGGTCGACCGTGCCCCACGCCGACACACCCGCGATGTTCATCACGACATCCATCGCAGGGTGCCGGGTGTGGATGTCCGCCGCGAACGCGGCCACCTTGTCGTAGTCGGAGATATCAAGCGCACGGTGTGCCCGCACGACCCCGCCCAGTGCGCGCACGTCGGCGACGGTTTCCTCAAGGCCTTCGGCGTTGCGGTCGGTGAGGTATAGCTCGGCGCCGTCGACGGCCAGTTTCAGCGCGGTGGCGCGGCCGATCCCGCTGGCGGCCCCGGTGATGAAACAACGCTTGCCCGAAAAGCCGCTCCCCTGCGCCATGGCCGTGAGGATACCTATCCGTCGCGCAGGTCGGAGCCACCCCACAGCGCGTTGAGCCACAGCCGCTCCACGATGTCGACGGCGCGCGCGGGGTCCTCGCCGCGCCCGACGAAGGCGCTGTCGTGCGTCAGTGTCATGGTGGTCACCGCCCCCAACGTCCGCACCAGCGCCGGCAGGTCGTCGGAGATCGGGCGCGCATCGGCGTCCTGTGCGACGAGCGTGATGATCTTGTCGATCACGCCGTCGTAGAAGTCGTCCATCATCTCGCGGATCTGCGCGTCGGTATTTCGGGCCACCGCGCAGGCCGTCATCACTGGGTCGTCATTGGCGTAGACGGCCGCGGCGCTGCCGACCATCCGCTTCGCGAACGCCGCGGGTGTCTCGCCCGGTTCTCGCGGGGCGAAGTCGTGCGTCAGCTGGTCGAGCAGCTCGCCTGCATCCGCGAGGATCACCGCGAGCACCGCGTACTTCGAGTCGAAGTAGAAGTAGAAGCCGGACCGGGCGACGCCGGCGCGCTCACTGATGGTGCTGACGGACAGGTCTGCGAACGAACGCTCCTGCAGCAGCTCGCGCACCGCAGTGACGATCGCGTCACGCTGCCGATCGCCGCGGCTGCGACGGATCTGCTGTGGTGCGGCTTCGGCAGTCATGGCACTAGACCTTTTCATCGCGACTCACCAGATCAAAACTTGACACGCGTCAAGTAACCATATCAGTATGGATGCCCGGGTGACATCCACCACAGCTTGTGATTCCAGGAGCGTCCAGATGCCGACCATCAGCACCACGGATTACCTGCTCGACCAGGCTAAGCGACGGCTGATCCCCACGGTGACAACATCCCGGGGATGGGCGCGCTCGAGAAGCGACTGCTGGCGCGTGACTGGAAGCAGATCACCGCTGGCCGAGCCGCCACGCGGGAAGCGCCCTCAAACCCGTCGTCGGCGATGCGGGCCTGCCCATCGTCGGCCACATGATCGAGGGCTTCCGCGGCGGCCCGGAATACGCGTTGAAGGTATATCGCGAGCAGGGTCCGGTCGCCTACTCCTATTCACGCCGCACTGCCGTCGGTGATGGCACTGGGCCCCGACGCCACCCAGGCCGTCTTCTCCAACCGCAACAAGGACTACTCGCAGAAGGGCTGGCACCCCGTCATCGGGCCGTTCTTCAACCGCGGCCTGATGCTGCTGGACTTCGACGAGCACATGTTCCACCGGCGCATCATGCAGGAGGCGTTCACTCGGAGCCGGCTGTCGGGATACGTCGAGCACATCGACCGGGTGGCGTCGGACGTGTGGCCAATGAGTGGGTCGCCGACGACGCGCGGTTCCTCTTTCACCCGGCCACGAAGAAGCTGACGCTCGACATCGCGTCAATGGTGTTCATGGGCCACGAGCCCGGTAGCGACCACGATCTGGTGACCAAGGTGAACCAAGCCTTCACCACCACCACCCGGGCCGGCGGCGCGATCATCCGCACCGCGGTGCCCCCATTTAAGTGGTGGCGCGGACTACAGGCCCGCAAGGTGCTTGAGGATTACTTCGCCGCGCGCGTGAAGGAGTGCCGCAACTCCGAGGGCACCGACATGCTCACGGTGCTGTGCCACACCTCCGACGAGGACGGCAACAGCTTCTCCGACGAGGACATCGTCAACCACATCATCTTCGTGATGATGGCGGCCCACGACACTTCGACGTCGACGCTCACCACGATGGCCTACCACCTCGCCGCCAACCCCGAGTGGCAGGAACGGGTGCGGCGACGATTCAGCCCGGCTCGGCGACGGACCGCTCGACATCGAGGCGTTGGACAAGCTCGAGACCCTCGACCTGGTGATGAACGAGGCGCTGCGCCTGGTGACGCCGCTGCACCTCAATGTGCGCGAAACCGTCCGCGATACCGACCTGCTTGGCTACTTCCTCCCGGCCGACACCATGGTGGTCACCTGGCCGAGCATGAACCACCGGCTGCCCGAGCTGTGGACCGATCCCGACAAGTTCGATCCGGACCGGTTCGCCGAGCCGCGCAATGAGCACAAGAAGCACCGCTATGCGTTCGCTCCGTTCGGCGGCGGCGCGCACAAGTGCATCGGCATGATGTTCGGCCAGCTTGAGGTCAAGACGGTCATGCATCGACTGCTGCGCCGCTATCGGCTGGAACTTCCCCGCCCCGGCTACCGGCCGCACTACGACTACGCGCGGCATGCCGATCCCGATGGACGGCATGCCGATCGTGCTTCGCCCGTTGCGCTAAGCCGGATCAGGGCGCGGTCAGAAGCCGGTTCGCGCACGCGATGACCGCGCGCAGCGCGGACTGCGTGGGGTCTTCGGACCAGCCCATCGCCCACTGGGACCGGGCGCCATCGGAACCGCGCACGAACGTCGCGGTCTGCTCGCCGGCCCGAACCTGGTGAAACGCCGTCATCTCGACCGCGATGCCGCGGTCATAGAGCATCGCGGTCAAGGCCGCGACGGGTCCGGACGCGGCCGCCGACGACGTGCCGATGCGATCGCCGACGGCCAGGGTGGCCTGGTAGTTGCGGGCCTGCGGGCCCAGCCGGGTGGACGGCCGATCGGCGTCGGTGCACTGCCACTGACCCAGCCGCAGCGGCCCCGGGCTGGACGCATATTCGTCGTGGAACGCTTCGAAAGACATCGTGTCGGCCTCCTGGCGCAGACCGCGGGGCATCGGAGCATCGATATGTGCGGCGAACGGCAGCGGCGCTGCGCTGGTAGCGGATGACGCGGATGAGAATGTCATGTGCCGGTCTTCTCGGATCAGAGGAAGTGACCGACGTAGTAGCTTCGACCCACAGCGAGGGGTCGGTCAGGATCAGACCCCGCTGCGGGTTGCTACTACGATTCGCCTCGGCACGAACGCGATGCTAGACGCTCCTCCGCGCGGCACGCAAACGTATTTCGGCGCATACCAGTCCTCGCGGGACCGCATCGTGGACCAGGTCGTCGACGGCGCTGGTCCGATCCACGAAGTAGCGTGGTCCGAGTGTGGACTTGTGACACGCCGGAATCCGTCATCGCGTGCCTTGAGTCCACGCTCGTCGGCCCATGAATTGGGCCCTCCTCTTCGCGGCCGGAATCGCCGGCGGACTCACCGGCAGCATCGCAGGTCTGGCATCGGTCGCCACCTATCCCGCGTTGTTGGTCGTCGGGCTCTCGCCGGTCGCGGCCAATGTGACCAATACGGTCGCGCTGGTGTTCAACGGCATCGGGTCGGTCTGGGGTTCACGCCCGGAACTGGCGGGCCAAGGCGCATCGATACGGCGGATCCTGCCGGTGGCGGCGCTGGGCGGAGCCGCCGGTGCCGCACTGCTGCTGTCGACCCCCGCCGAGGGCTTCGAGAAGATCGTGCCCATCCTGCTCGGGCTGTCCGCGCTGGCGATACTGCTGCCGCGGAAAACCAGCCAGCAGGCGAGAGTCGCCAGCCACCAACGACATACCACCAGGGTGCTGCTGGAGTTCGCGGCGATCTTTCTGATCTGTGTCTACGGCGGCTATTTCGGTGCCGCGGCGGGCGTACTGCTTCTCGCGCTGTTGTTGGGCGCCGGCGGCGCGACGCTCGCGCACGCCAACGCGGCCAAGAACGTCATCCTCGGCATCGCGAACCTCGTTGCCGCAGTGCTGTTCGCGATGCTCGCACCGGTGAACTGGCCCGCCGTGATCGCCGTCGGACTCGGATGTCTGCTCGGATCGCGCCTCGGCCCGGTGGTCGTCCGCCACGCGCCGGCGGGACCGCTGCGCATCGTGATCGGCGTGGCCGGGTTGGCCCTTGCGGTCAAGCTCGGCGTGGACGCGTATACCTAGCCCAGCTCAAATGGGCTGTCGCCCTTCGCAACCCGGGTCCCGAGATCGATCAGATGCTGCGCCGACGAATGCAGCCGCTCCCCTGCGTCCCGGCTGGCCTGTCCCACCAGGAAGCGCGACCAGGTGCCCTCGATGACGATGCCCAGCTTGAAGCACGCCATCGCGACATACCAATCCAGCCTTGAGGTTTCGCGCCCGCCGGCGCTCAGATAGGCATCGAGCAACTCGCTCCGGCTGGCCAGCCCGCCCAGCGCCGCCAGCTCTGCCCCGGCCATGAGGGTATCGGTGTCCAAGGGCCAACAGATCAACATCCAACCCAGGTCCAGCAGCGGGTCGCCAACCGTACACATCTCCCAGTCGACGAACGCCGCCAACTCCGGTCTATCCCGACGGAGCAGAACATTGCTCATATGCGGATCGCCGTGCATGATTCCCGGCTCCCCGTCGGGCGGGCGATTGGAAGCCAGCCACTCCGCGAGGTCCGTGACCGCCAGCGATTCGGGCGCATACCGCTCGTGCCGGTAGCTTTCGAGCAGCCGCAGAAACTGCGGAACCTGACGCTCCAGAAAGGAGCCCGGCCGCCTGAGCTCGGCCAGCGGGCTGCCCTCCCAGGCCACGTTGCCCAATCGAGCCAGGCTGGCGGCGTATGACAGCCCCACCCGGTAACGCATGCTGGCATCCCGGACGTAGGCCTCGGCCATCTCACTGCCGGGGTTGAAGCCGTCGATCTCCTCCATCAGGTAGAACACCACCCCGAGCACATCGAGATCGTCGCAACCGGCGATGAAACCGGGGTGCGGCACCGGGGTACCGGCCAACGTGCGAAGCGCCGCGATCTCGCGCAGCATCGTCTTGTCGCTCGTCGGCCGCGGGTGCACGGGCGGCCGTCGCAGCACCATCGGCCGCCCGTCGATACGCAGCCGGACCACGATGTTCTGCGTGCCACCGGTCAGCGGCTCGACGTCGCTGACTGTGGATCCCATTCCCTGCTCGCGAACCCAGCGCTGCAGCGCAGTCTGGTCGTCGTCGCTCAGGGTGGGCAGCTGCGGCGCGTCGTCGGGCATGCAGACATCGTCTCAGGCCGTGCCGCCGTTCCGCGCCCGGCGTGAACTACTGCCAAAGCGCCGAAGGTTCACCGCTTAGTCGAGGATGCGTCGGGCGACGTTGGTGGTGACCAGATCGAGAAGCTCGTCCGCCCGGCCCGCGAGGATGGTCCGGATCGCGTAGAGCGAGAAGCCCTTGGCCTGCTCGACGGTGATGGCCGGAGGTATCGACAGCTCCTGGCGCGCGGTCAGCACGTCGACCACGGCCGGTCCGTCGTGCGCGAACGCATCCACCAGTGCCTGCTGCAGGTCGGCAGGCTGCTCGACGCGCCGGCCGAAGATTCCCATTGCGTTCGCGACGGCCGCGAAATCCGGGTTCACCAGCTCGGTGCCGAAGTTCACGATGCCCGCGGCCTTCATCTCGAGCTCGACGAAGTTCAGCGACGAGTTGTTGAAGACGATCACCTTGACCGGCAATCGGTTCTGGATCAGCGTGATCAGCTCGCCGAACAGCATGGTCAGCCCGCCGTCACCGGCCAGAGCGACGACCTGTCGGTTGCGGAATGCGGTCTGAGCGCCGATCGCATGCGGCAGCGCACACGCCATGGTGCCGTGGTTGAACGAGCCGACGAGCCGACGGCGGCCGTTCATCTTCAGGTAGCGCGCCGCCCACACCACCGGCGAACCCACGTCGACGGTGAAGACCGCATCGTCGGTCGCCAGCCGATCAGCAAGCCCCGCAACGTATTCCGGCCGGATCGGGCTACGATCGCGATCATTGACGGCCAGCTCGTCGAGCGTCTTGCGGGTCTTCCGGTAATGCCGCAGGGAACGGTCGAGATGGTCGCGCTGGCCCTTCTGGCGCAACAGCGGCTGCAGCGCGGCCAGCGTGTCCTTCACCGTGCCGACGAGTCCCAGGTCGATCGGGGTACGACGGCCGAGGTTGCGGCCGCGGATATCGACCTGAACGACTTTGGCGTTGTCCGGATAGAACTGCTGATAGGGAAAGTCGGTGCCCAGCATCAGCAGGGCGTCGGCCTCCTTGATCGCCTTGTATCCCGAGGCGAAGCCCAGAAGTCCGGTCATGCCGACGTCGAACGGGTTGTCGTACTCGATGTACTCCTTGCCGCGCAGCGCGTGCACGATCGGCGCGCCCAGCGTCGCGGCCGCCTGGATCAGCTCGTCATGGGCGCCGTCGACGCCGGCGCCGCCGAGGATCGTGACGGCCTCTGCGCCATTGAGGATTTCGGCCGCCCGACGCAGCGACTCGTCGTCGGGACACACCACAGAACGAGTCGGGGTGATCGGACGCGACGCCCATCCTGAGGCGTCGGCGCGCTGCAGGAAGATTTCGCCGGGGACGACGACGACGGCAACCCCGTTCTCCTCGACGGCGGCTCGCATCGCCATCTCGAGAATCCGCGGAGCCATCTCGGGTGTGCTGACCAGTTCGCAGTAAACGCTGCACTCACGGAACAGCTCCTGCGGGCGCGTCTCCTGGAAGTACTCGGAACCGATTTCGGTGCGCGGGATGTGCGCGGCGATCGCCAGCACAGGTACCCGACTGCGCTGCGCGTCGAAGAGACCGTTGATCAGATGCAGGTTGCCCGGCCCGCAACTGCCTGCACAGACCGACAGCTGTCCGGTCAGCGCGGCATCCGCGGCCGCCGCGAACGCGGCCGTCTCCTCGTGACGGACGTGCTCCCACGAGATTTCACCCGACCGGCGGATCGCGTCGGTGAACCCGTTGAGGCTGTCGCCCGGGAGGCCATACACGCGGCGCACACCGCTGATCGTCAGGGCTGAGATGACATGATCCGCGATGGTCGCCACTCGGGCAGCGTATGTGATCTCGGCGCGACTTCTAGCGCTCAGCGCAGGAAATCACGCCCAAACTCGCGACTACTTGGGGGCGAAGCGCTGGCCGGCGTCGAGCCGGATGCATTGCCCGTTGAGCATCGGGTTCTCAACGATCGCCAGGGCGAGCTTGGCGTACTCCTCCGGGCGGCCGAGCCGCTTCGGGAACGCCGCGTCCTTGGTGAGCTGCTTGGCGAACTCGTCGGGGATTCCCTCGGTCAGCCCGGTGGCGAACAGGCTGGGCGCGATCGCCAGCACGCGGATGCCGAGGCTGCCCAAATCGCGCGCCATCGTCAGGCACATGCCCGCGATCGCGGCCTTGGACGCCGTGTAGGCGACCTGCCCGATCTGGCCCTCGAAGGCGGCGATCGATGCCGTGTTGATGATCACCCCGCGCTCCTCGGCCTCAAGATCGACCGGGTCGTTGCGTGCTCATCTGCCAGGCGGCGAGCCGGCTGATGTTGAAGGTGCCGATGAGGTTGAGGTCGACACACGACCGGAAGGAATCCAGGCTGTGCGGGCCCGTCTTGCTCACCGTGCGCTCGGCAGTGCCGCCGCCGGCGGTGGTCACCGCGATATGCAGTCCGCCGAGGGCGTCGATCGCCTGCTGCAACACCTTCTCCGTGCCCGCGAAGTCCGTGACGTCCACCTCGTGGAACGTGCCGCCGATCGCGTCGGCAACCTCACGACCCTTCGACTGCGGCCGGTCCAGCACCGCAATGCTGGCGCCACGCTTGGCGAGCGACTCGGCGGTCGCCCGGCCGAAGCCCGACGCGCCACCGACGACGACGGCCTTCTTGCCCTCGATCTCCATCTAGCTACCTTTCAAAGACTGTGGTGGGACCGCCAAGCAACATATCTCAACGCGCATTCGGTAAGCCTTTCGGGTGGCCCCGGGAGACGCGCGGAGCTGTCATCACTTCGTAAGGTCCGCGCTCCGCGACTCGCAGGTAGGTTTTCGTTATGTCCGATGCCGCCCGTGACACGAAAGCGCTGGCGGGCGTCGCCGCGGCCGCGGTGGCGCTCGGGGTCACCGCGTTGGTGGCTGTTGCGTTCGGCCCGCAGGCCGACGCCCGCACCGCGGTCGGCTCGGCGGTCATCGACCTCACGCCAGGGCCGGTCAAGGAGTGGGCGATCCAGACCTTCGCCACCGCCGACAAGTTGGCGTTGTCCGTGCTGGTGCTGGCGGTGATCGCGATGATCGCCGCGGTGACGGCGATGTGGGAGACGCGTCGGGTGCCGGTGGGCAGCGCGGCGATCGTCGCCGCGGGAATCCTGGGGTGTGCGGCGGTCCTCTCCCGCGCGGGTGCGACGCTGGCCGACGTCGTGCCCACCCTGGTCGGTACCGCATGCGGCGTCGCCGTGCTGCGGCTGCTCACCTCCGGGCGGTTCACCAAAGCGGCCGGGCGGTCCACCGAAGCGCCGGACCAGCGGACACCCGCGACACCGGAGACACCCCCGACTCCCCCGACCGCGGCCGCCGACTGTGGTTGGTGACGCTGGGCTTTCTCGGCGCAGGTGCGCTCAGCGGCGTCGGTGGCGCCGTGCTGTCGCGCCTGCTGTCCTCGGTCTCCGGTGATCGAGAGGCGTTCGCGCTGCCGCCGGTCAACGTCCCCGCACCACCGGTGCCGCCGGCCGTGCAGCCGAAAGGCGTTGCGCTGCCGTCGTTCGTCACCAGCAACGCCGACTTCTACCGGATCGACACCGCGCTGAGCGTGCCTCAGCTGAGCCGGTCGGACTGGCAGCTCAAGATCCACGGCATGGTGGATCGCGAGATCACCTACCGCTTCCCGGATCTGGAGCGGTTCGAGGCCGTTGAGAAGTTGGTTACGTTGACGTGTGTGTCTAATCCCGTTGGTGGTCACCTTATTTCGAATGCAACGTGGACGGGATACCGGCTGCGTGACCTGTTGGCCGCAGCGGGTGTACATTCGGACGCCGACATGGTGTTGTCGATGTCGATCGACGGGTTCACCGCGGGCACACCGGTCGGCGCGCTCACCGACGATCGCGATGCGCTGCTGGCGGTCGGAATGAACGGCGTGCCGCTGCCGACCGCTCACGGCTACCCAGCCCGGCTCGTGGTCCCTGGCCTATACGGCTACGTGTCGGCCACCAAATGGGTCGTCGATTTGGAGTTGACCCGATTCGACCGGGCCGAGGCGTACTGGACGCAGCTGGGCTGGTCGCCCCGGGGGCCGATCAAGACGGAGTCCCGTATCGACGTGCCGCGCAGCGGCCAGGACGTGGCCCGCGGGCCCGTCACGTTCGGGGGCGTCGCCTGGGCGCAGAACCGAGGCGTGCGCGCCGTCGAGGTCCGCATCGATGACGGCGACTGGAAGCCGGTCGATCTCGGCGCCAGCTACTCCAACGACACGTGGCGGCTGTGGAGCTTCGACTGGCAGGCCAGCCAACCCGGGTCGCACACCATCACGGTGCGGGCCACCGACAACACCGGGGCGGTCCAGACGTCTGTGGCGGCCGACCCGGTCCCTGACGGCGCCTCCGGCTGGCACACGGTGTCGTTCGCGGTCACGTAACCGTTGCGAGTAACGCCCGCGCGCGTGACATAGGTGCAGTGTCTGTGGGCCGAGGCGGCCGTGCTCAGCACCCGCCCGAATATGTCTGACGCCCGTGCCAGGCTAGGCAGGTGCTGCTCATTGACGTCGCCGGCGCATCGGCCGAGGTGGGCGCCACCTCGGCGCGGCTGGCCAAGATCGCCCGCATCGCCGACCTGCTGCGCCACGCCGGCGCCGGCGGCGACCCGAAGCTGGTCGCCGTGGTGGTGTCCTGGCTGTCCGGGGAGCTGCCGCAACGGCAGATCGGGGTCGGCTGGGCGGCGCTGCGCTCGTTGCCACCCGCCGCGGACGAGCCGTCGCTGACCGTGCTGCAAGTCGACGCCGCGTTCAGCGAGATCGGCCAGGTTGCCGGGCAGGGGATCGCAGGCCCGGCGCGCGGAACTCATCAACGGGTTATTCGCCGCGGCCACCGAGCCCGAGCAGACCTTTCTGCGCCGCCTGCTCGGCGGCGAGCTGCGCCAGGGTGCCCTGGTCGGGGTGATGGCCGACGCGGTGGCCAAGGCCGCCGACATCGCGGCACCGACGGTGCGGCGCGCGGCGATGCTGGGCGGCGACCTGCCCGCCGTCGCTGCCTCCGCGCTGACGGCGGGCGAGGCGGCGCTGGAGCAATTCACGCTGCGGGTGGGCCGGCCGGTGGGGCCGATGCTGGCGCAGACCGCCACCGGTGTCCGCGACGCTCTCGAACGCCTCGGCGGCACAGCGGTTTTCGAGGCCAAGCTGGACGGCGCGCGGGTGCAGATTCACCGCGCGGCCGATGCGGTGTCGATCTATACGCGCAGCCTCGACGACGTCACCGAACGCTTGCCGGAGGTGGTCGAGGCCACGTTGGCGTTGCCGGTGACCGACCTGATCGCCGACGCAGAGGCGATCGCTCTGCGCGCCGACGGACGCCCGAACCGGTTTCAGGTCACCGCATCCCGATTCGGGCGGGGGGCGGGTCGGGGCGGGAAAGATCGCAGCGTGGACATCGCCGCCGCCCGTGCCTCGCAGCCGTTGTCGGTGTTCGTGTTCGACCTGCTGCATCTCGACGGCGAGGACCTGCTGGACCGGCCGACCAGTGAACGCGTCGCCGCCCTTGATGCCATCGTCCCGAAGGCCCATCGCGTCGATCGCCTGATCACCGACGACGCCGACGCCGCGCAACGGTTTCTCGACGTCACACTCGCCGCCGGCCACGAAGGGGTGATGGCGAAGTCGCTGACCGCGCCCTACGAGGCGGGCCGCCGCGGCGCGGGCTGGCTGAAGGTCAAGCCGGTACACACTCTCGACTTGGTCGTGCTCGCCGTCGAGTGGGGGTCGGGCCGACGCACCGGCAAGCTGTCCAACATCCACCTCGGCGCACGAGATCCGGCGACGGGCGGATTCGTCATGCTCGGAAAGACTTTCAAGGGAATGACGGACGCAATGCTCGAGTGGCAGACCAGCCGCTTCACGGAGTTGGCCGACGGAGCCACGGACGGATATGTCGTCAAACTGCGGCCGGAGCAGGTGGTCGAAATCGCGTTCGACGGTGTGCAGGGCTCGTCGCGGTATCCCGGCGGCATGGCCCTGCGGTTCGCGCGCGTGCTGCGATACCGCGACGATAAGAGCCCGGCCGACGCCGACACCATCGACACCGTGCGCGCGCTTTACGAGCACGACGGTTGAACCGAGCGAAAGCCCAGATTCTCCCCAACACCGTTTTGCGTGGTGGAAGGATCAGCCAAGGCACCTGACGCAGTCGAGCCGACGAGGGAGAGACCGTGGGTACACCCACCGCCGCACCATCGGAACGCATCGAGGAACACGACGGCGACGTCACCTACGTCCGCGCCGACAAGGACCTGCCGCCGGTAGCGATCATCGACCGATCACCGATCACCGCCAAGCACAAGATCGTCGTTCGGCATCGTCGCGCTGCTCGGCGCGATCGCATGGGCGATCATCGCGTTCTTCCGGGGGGAGACCGTCAATGCGGTGTGGTTCGTCATCGCCGCGATCTGCACGTACGTGATCGGCTACCGGTTCTATGCGCGGTTGATCGAGATGAAGATCGTGCGGCCGCGCGACGATAACGCCACGCCCGCTGAGCTTTTCGAGAATGGCATGGACTACATGCCGACCGATCGGCGCGTGCTCTACGGCCATCACTTCGCCGCCATCGCGGGTGCGGGTCCGCTGGTCGGCCCGGTGCTCGCCATGCAGATGGGCTACCTGCCGGGCACCATCTGGATCGTCGTCGGCGCGGTGTTCGCCGGCGGCGTTCAGGACTACCTGGCGCTGTCGATCTCGGTCCGACGGCGCGGTCGCTCCCTGGGTCAGATGGCACGCGACGAGCTCGGGGCCGTCGGCGGCGTCGCCGCCATCGTCGGCGTGCTGGTCATCATGGTGATTCTGCTCGCGGTTCTGGCGCTTGTCATCGTCAACGCTCTCGCCGAGAGCCCGTGGGGCGTCTTCTCGATCGCGATGACCATTCCCATCGCCATCTTCATGGGCCTGTATCTGAGGTTCTTCCGCCCCGGCCGCATCTCCGAGGTGTCACTGATCGGTGTCGTCCTGCTCCTGCTGGCGGTGATCGCAGGAGGCCGGGTCGCCGAAACCTCCTGGGGCGCTGACTGGTTCACGCTTTCTAAAGTGACGCTGTCTTGCGTGCATCATCGTCTACGGATTCTGCGCCTCGCTGCTGCCAGTGTGGCTGCTGCTCGCCCCGCGCGATTACCTGTCGACGTTCATGAAGGTCGGCACCATCGCACTGCTGGCGATCGGGATCATGTTGGCGCGCCCGGTCATGGCGGCACCCGCCATCTCGCACTTCGCCAAGACCGGAACCGGCCCGGTGTTCGCCGGCGCACTGTTCCCGTTCCTGTTCATCACGATCGCGTGCGGGGCGCTGTCGGGATTTCATGCGCTCATCTCCTCGGGCACCACACCGAAGCTTCTGGAAAAGGAAAGCCAGATGCGGCTGATCGGCTACGGCGGCATGCTGACCGAGTCGTTCGTTGCGATCATGGCGCTGATCACCGCGGCCATTCTCAACCAACACCTGTACTTCGCGATGAACGCGCCCGCCGCCCAGACCGGTACCACCGCGCAGTCGGCGGCCGACTATGTCAATGGCCTCGGCTTGTCCGGCTCTCCGATCACCGGCGCTGAGATCAGCCAGGCAGCGGAAGGCGTGGGCGAGAAGACGATCGTGTCGCGCACCGGCGGTGCGCCCGACGCTCGCGTTCGGCATGTCGCAGGTGCTGCACCAGGTATTCGGCGGCGACGCGCTCAAGGCGTTCTGGTACCACTTCGCGATCATGTTCGAGGCGCTGTTCATCCTCACCACAGTCGATGCGGGCACGCGCGTCGCGCGGTTCATGCTCTCCGACGGCCTGGGCAATCTCGGTGGACCGCTCAAGAAGCTGCGCAATCCGAGTTGGCGGGTCGGCGCGTGGATCTGCAGTGTCATCGTCGTGGCCGCATGGGGCAGCATCCTGCTGATGGGCGTCACCGACCCGCTCGGCGGCATCAACACGCTGTTTCCGTTGTTCGGTATCGCCAACCAACTGCTGGCTGGCATCGCGCTGACGGTCGTCACCGTCGTCGTGATCAAGAGGGGCCTCGCTCAAATGGGCGTGGATACCGGCGATTCCGCTGATCTGGGATCTCACGGTCACCCTGACCGCGTCGTGGCAGAAGATCTTCTCGGCCGACCCCATGCTGGGCTACTGGAAGCAACACGCCCAGTACGTCGCCGCAAAGGAAGCGGGTAAGAGCGCTGTTCGGCTCGGCCAAGACACCCGGCCAGATCGACGCTGTCATCCGCAACACGTTCATCCAGGGCACGCTGTCAATCGTTTTCGCGGCCCTGGTGATCGTCGTGTTTGTCGCCGGGTTGGTCGTGGCGCTGCGCGCGCTTCGCGGCACGGGCCGGCCGTTGACCGAGGACGAGCCGGTGCCGTCGCGCATCTTCGGTCCGTCCGGGCTTATACCGACACAGCTGGAACGGGAGGTGCAAAAGCAATGGGACGCCCTGCCGAAATCGCAGGCCAAATCGGTTCGTACTTCCGCAGATTGAGCTGGTACTCGGCCACATTGATGGGCGATAACCACTATCGGCGATATGTCGAGCACCGCGGGCACGCCCACCCCGGCGAGTCGGTCATGTCAGAACGCGAGTACTGGCGGATGCGGCACGCCGCGACGGAACACAATCCCAACCCCCGCTGCTGCTAGGGCCCAATTTCTGTCCGCCCGCGACTTCTGCACCAGGGCTGCGATTCGACCGGATCAACGACCATGCGCAGAAATCGGCATACGGTCGGGGTCACGCCACCACGCCGCGAATGTCCGCGCGCTAAACTGTTGGCCATACGGTAAGGCAGTTGAGAGGAGACGGGCGTGAACAAGGAAGACATGATCCTGATCAGCGTTGATGATCACATTGTTGAGCCGCCCGATATGTTTAAGAATCATTTGTCGGCACGCTATATCGATGAGGCGCCGCGGTTGGTGCATAACCCCGATGGCAGTGATACCTGGCAGTTTCGGGATGTGGTGATCCCCAATGTGGCGCTGAATGCGGTGGCGGGCCGGCCCAAGGAGGAGTACGGGCTTGAGCCCCAGGGCCTGGATGAGATCCGGCCGGGGTGTTGGCAGGTTGATGAGCGGGTCAAGGACATGAACGCCGGCGGGATTTTGGGGTCGATCTGTTTCCCGTCGTTTCCCGGGTTCGCCGGGCGGCTGTTTGTCACCGAGGATCCCGAGTTCTCGTTGGCGCTTCTTCAGGCCTACAACGATTGGCATGTCGAGGAGTGGTGTGCGGCCTATCCGGCCCGGTTCATCCCGATGACGTTGCCGGTGATCTGGGACGCCGACGCGTGTGCCACCGAGGTGCGGCGTAACGCCGCCCGGGGGGTGCATGCGCTGACGTTCACCGAGAACCCGGCCGCGATGGGCTATCCCAGTTTCCACGACGACTATTGGACGCCGTTGTGGGAGGCGCTGGTCGACACCGACACGGTGATGAATGTGCATATCGGGTCCTCGGGCCGGTTGGCGATCACCGCCCCGGACGCCCCGATGGATGTGATGATCACGTTGCAGCCGATGAACATCGTGCAGGCCGCCGCGGACCTGTTGTGGTCGGCGCCGATCAAGAAATACCCCGACCTCAAGATCGCGCTCTCGGAGGGCGGCACCGGCTGGATCCCCTATTTTTTGGAGCGCGCCGATCGCACCTATGAGATGCATTCCACCTGGACCGGACAGGACTTCGGCAGGCAAGAAACCCTCGGAGGTGTTCCGGGAGCACTTCTTGACCTGCTTTATCTCCGATCACGTCGGGGTGCAGCTGCGCAACGAGATCGGGATCGACAACATCTGCTGGGAAGCCGACTACCCGCACTCAGACAGCATGTGGCCCGGCGCCCCCGAACAACTCCACGACGTGCTCACCGAACACCAGGTGCCCGACGACCGACGTCAACAAGATGACCTACCAAAACGCCATGCGCTGGTATCACTTCGACCCGTTCACCCACATCACCCGCGAACAAGCCACCGTCGGCGCCCTGCGCAAAGCCGCCGAAGGCCACGACGTCTCCATCCAAGCCCTCTCGCACCATAAGAGGGACTCGAACCTCGGGGCGTCGACGCTGCAGGCACAACTGGACAGGGCCGCCGCCTCCCAGAGGTAAGAGGCGATATCGCCTGGTCACGTGCGCGCTGAATCGTGTTGACTGCCTTGTCAATTACCAGCAGGCGCGCGCCTCATCGGCCGCCGCCCAGCACATTGCTACTGACCACATAGCTCGCTCTTAGGCTGCCTACATAACCTCACCTGTGGGTCGGGGCGTCTATGACGCGAAAGGGCAGGTAATGAAACTCAAACAAGTGGTCGCTGCAGCAGCGATCGGGTGCACCCTCGGCATCACAGGCATAAGTATGACCTCGGGTATCGCCAGCGCGGACCAGTGCCAACCGGCTCCGGGAGTGCAGTGTGGCGGCGGACCCGGCGGCGTCCTCCTCCTCAACGAGGACCCGGGCCGCAACACGGCCCGCCGCAACAAGGCCCGCCGAACAAGGCGCCGGCCGCAACAGGGCGGTCCCCCACCCGGCGGGCCGCAGCCCGGCGGTCCTCAACAGGGCGGTCCCCCACCCCCACCGCCACCCCCCGACTTCCGCCGACCCGGCGGACCGGGCGGACCACCACCGCCACCCGGCGGACCGGGCGGACCCGGTGGGCCCGTGATCCGCACCCCCGACAACCACGATTGGCGACCGCCGTGGAACCCAGGGGACAACGATTGGCGTGGTCGATTCCAGGGCGCCCCATGGGGTGGTGACCTGCCGCCCTGGGGCTGGGGCGCGCCGCCGCCACCTCCTTGGGACGGACCGTTGCCGGAGGCGTGGGGCCCTCCGCCGCCGCCGATCAACTACTGGGGCTTCCAGGAGCAACCGATCTGGGATCCCGGGTTTCAACCAGTGGGGTTTCTACTTCTTCGGGATCTGGATTCCGCTCCCGATCTAACCCCGCGTCGGGACGGCCGCCTCGTATACGGGGCGGCCGTCCTCGCGGGTCAATTCACTTGAGCGAGTAGCGGATCGGCAGGTGCTTGAGCCCGCCGACGAAGATCGTGGCGATGTGTGCAGGATCGTCGGTCAGTTCGATCGACTCCAGCCGGGGCACAAGCTCAGCGAAGAAGCTGTTGACTTCCATGCGGGCCAGCGCAGCGCCGAGGCAGAAATGCACGCCGTAGCCGAACGCGAGGTGCTTGTTGGGATCGCGGCCCACGTCGAACCGGAACGGATCCTCAAAGATGTCCTCGTCGCGGTTGGCCGATGCGTAGGACAGCAGCACCGATTCCCCGGCTGCGATCGGCACTCCGCGAACGGTCGCGTCGTCGCGAGCCGTGCGCATGAACTCCTTCACCGGCGTGACCCAGCGGATCATCTCCTCGGTGGCCAGCGGCATCAGCCCGGGGTTATCCCGAAGTCGCGCAAGCTGATCGGGGTGTTCGATGAGGGCGTGCAGACCCCCGGAGATCACGGCGCTGGTGGTGTCGTGGCCGGCGGCGGCGACGATCGCGTAGTAGGACACCGTCTCGATATCCGATAGCGGCGCACCGTCGACCGTGGCGTTCGCGATGGCCGACGCCAGATCCTCGGTCGGCTTTTCGCGCCGCGACGCCGTCACCGCAGTGAAGTACTCGAACATCTCCAGCAGCGCCCCGAGCTGCTCCTGTTTCGTCTCGCCGCGCTGCAACTCGGCGTCGTCGTTGCCGAACAGCTCCTGCGTGTATCGATCATCCGCGGGAAGTCGTGTTCGGGTAGGCCGAGCATCGACATGATGACGTAGAGCGGGTAGTTCACCGCGACCTCTTGGACGAAGTCGCACTGATCGCCGGCTTCCACCATGTTGTCGACGAATCGTTTGGCGAGTTCGTCGACGCGAACCTTCAACGCCCGCATGGCTTTCGGGCGGAACCAGTCGGCGCCGATGGCCCGCACCACGCGGTGTTGCGGGTCGTCCATGTGGATCAGCGTGTTGATTCCCACCGCGGCCTGTTGCTCGTCGGCCTCTTCGGTCATGAGTACCGGTCGTGGCGAGTTGGTGAACAACGTGTTGTCGCGCTCGATCGACATGATGTCGGCGTGCTTGGTGATGGCCCAGAACGGCCGGAACGACGGCACGTCAACCCGCGACACCGGGGCGTTGGAGCGCAAATGGCTCAGGGCCGCATGCAGTTTCGGCTCGTCGGTGTAGGCCATCGGGTCGGCGAACACCCTAGCGGCTTCGTCCATCGTCGGTGCACTCATCGAGCGACTCCTCATTGGTTCACGCAGCTCCCGCAGCACGGCGACGACTGTCTCCTCCGGCACCGAGGACGGGAAACCCGACCAGCACGCGATCGATCACCCCGTCGCATCGATCACGGATCTTGGCCGCCACCTCGTCGAGGGGGGCGACGACCGCGAACGTCTCCAGAATCTCGTCGTCGATGAGCGAGCCCATGGTGTCCCACTCCCCCGCCCTGCTCAGCCGGTGCAGTTCAGTGTGCAGCTCTCCCCAACCGTGCAGCTCGAGAACCTTGCGGTACGCGGGAGTTGATCCGTAGAAGGCGATCTGCTTGCAGGTGCTGACGGCGCCCGCCGCCAACTCGGAATCGTCGTTTCCGGTGACCACGAAGATCGGAGCGGACAGCTGAAATTCGCTTCGCTGCCGACCGGAGCGCTCCATGCCGCGCAGCAATGCGGGCGTGGTCACCTCCTCGAAGTAGCGCTTGGTCGTGAAGGCATGGGCGAGCATGCCGTCGGCGACCTCACCGCACATCTCGGTCATCGCTTCACCGACGGCGGCGACGAATATCTTCGGGAAGGCGTACGGCTGCGGCTCGGGGGTGAACATCGGCGTCATCAGCTTGTGTGTGTAGAAGTCGCCCTCGAAGCGCAGCGTCGTACCATCGCGCCAACACGACCAGATCTCGTGCAACGCCACGACGAACTCACGCATGCGACGCACTGGCTGGCTCCACGGCATGCTGAACCGCTTCTCGATGTGTGCCTGTACCTGCGAGCCGAGGCCGAGCAGGAAGCGGCCCTGCGAATACGCCTGCAGGTCCCAGCCGACATTCGCGACGGTCATCGGATTGCGCGCGAACGCCACCGCGATGCTGGTGCCCAATTCGATGTTTGTGGTGTGCTCAGCGGCCAGCACCAGCGGCAGGAAGGGGTCGTGGTTGATTTCGGCTGTCCAGCAGCAGTCGTAGCCTCGTCTCTCCAGCCTGCCCGCCGCCTTTGCGATGTCGGCGAGTTGGCTGGTAACGCCCCCGTCGACCTTCAGGCCGCCGCGGTCGCTCATAAGTGAGGACGCTACAGTAAGCAATTCAGTATGGTCAACGTGAACATGCCGGTGCGACGATCGCCTTTCGACGACAGGAAGTGCGCATGACGAACGAGCAGGGCTGGAAGGAGACGCTCGAAGATCTCGATCTTCGGCGTGAGCGTTCGCGAGCGATGGGCGGTTCCGAGCGGCTGGCCAAGCATCACGGCAAGGGCAAGCTCGACGCCCGCGCGCGCGTCGATCACCTGCTCGACAAAGGCACCTTCCGTGAGTTCGGCACCCTGGTCGGAGGTGATATCGCGGCGGACGGGATCATCGCCGGCTCAGGACAGATAAACGGGACACCGGTCATGGTCGGGGCGGAGGACTTCACCACGCTGGCCGGCAGCATCGGGCCGGGCGGCAACGCCAAGCGGTACCGCCTTGCCGAGTTGGCGCTGCGCGACCGGATCCCGCTGGTAATGCTTCTCGAAGGGGCCGGATTCCGCCCAAGCGGCGAGCACTACGGCCGCACCCCCACCGACCTGCTCGCGCAGGCGCAGTGCTCCGGCAAGGTTCCGACCGTGGCGGGACTGCTCGGCCCGTCCGCCGGCCACGGCGCCCTTGTGGCACCGGTGTGCGACTTCACGATCATGAGCCGCCAGGGCGCGATCTTCACCGCGGGCCCGCCCGTCGTGAAAGAGTCGACGGGCGAAGAGATCTCCAAGGAAGACTTGGGCGGACCCGGCGTCGCGCTGGCCAGCGGGGTGATCCACAACCTCGCCGAAGACGACGAACAGGTGCTCGACGACATCCGCAGGTATCTGTCGTATTTCCCGCCAGCGCGTGGTCATACCCGCCGTCGTTGCCCGCCGACGAGGCGAGCGAGCCACGGCCGACACCCGAACTCCTCGACATCGTGCCCCGCGGCAACCGCCGGGTATACGACATGCGTGCCGTCCTCGACGTCGTCTTCGATACTCCCGACTGGTTTGAGGTACAACCGAAATTCGGGCCCGCGATCATTTGCGCACTGGCTCATCTCGGTGGCCATCCCGTCGCCGTCGTCGCGAACCAGCCGAAGGTGCTCGCAGGCTCCATCGATGCCGACGCCGCCGACAAGGCAGCGCATTTCATCATGGTGGCCGACTCGTTCCACCTCCCGATCGTCTTCCTCGCCGACAACCCGGGCATGCTGCCCGGCAGCCGGTCCGAAAAAAGCGGCGTGTTGCGCAGCGGGGCGCGGATGTTCGCCGCCCAGACCGCGGCGACGACGCTGAAGCTGCACGTGACACTGCGCAAGGCCTACGGATTCGGCTCGATGGTCATGTCACTTCTCGGATTCGACGACCAGACCGCGACATTCGCCTACCCCGGCGCGACGATGGGCGCGATGAGCGCCGCCGCGTTGAGCCGAGCATCGCACGCCGCTGAGGACATGGAGGCCAAGCTCCGCAAGGCCGAAGTGGAGGCGTCCTTCCGGTCTGCAGGCCACCTCGGCTTCGATGACCTTATCGATCCGCGGGAGACCAGGGATGCGCTGCTGAGCGCGCTGCAACGCGGCATCTACAGCCGCCAGAAGGCGGCGGAACCGGTGAGCCGCACCGTGATCACGCCCTGATCCGCAGCCGCTTGGCGTAATCCCGGATCCTCGGCCGATCCCGCCGTCGGCTAACGGTCGGTAGCGCGGTAGGCGTCGACGATCGGTTCGAGCTCGTCGGGTGTCGCGCCGTGCATGATGACCGCGTCCGCCCCATAGCCGAACTCCTTGCGGACCCTGTCGGCGCACTGCTGCGCGGATCCGTTGGCCGCAGGTTCCAGCCATTCGTCGGGGATCAGCGTCGCGATGTGTTCTATCTGCTCCGGCGTGGCCTTATGGTCGATTCCGCCCGCTACCGACGTGACCACCGAGTCCGTCCGGAAGCGCTGCAGCACAGCGGGATCCCAGTTGTTGGTGCTGACCAGCAGATCGCCGTAGCCCTGAAGGTAGGTGGCCAGCCGCGCGACGGTCTTCTTCAACCGCAGCTGTTCGGGCAGGTGGTCCCCGACAGTGGCGAAACACGACCACACCCGCACGCGGTCCGGATCGCGCCCGGCCTTCTCGGCGGCGTCCTTGACCGTCTTGACGCTTCGTTGCAGGGTCTCGGGCGTGAAATAAGTGTGCAGGATCACGTCGTCGAACACCCGGCCGCCGAGCGCAAGCGTGTTCGGCCCGAATGCCACCAGCGCCAAGCGGATGTCCTCCTTGAAGTCGGAATCCAGGAACAGCACCGGGTACTTGCCGAGCGGCCCGTCGTGGTTGAAGATCACCTCGCCGTTCCAGAGCCGGCGCATCACCTGCGCCCAGTCCTCCATCTGCGCCGTCGTCACGGCGGGCACCCCGAACGCTGCATACATCGCCGCCACTCCGCGCCCGATACCCAAGGTGAACCGTCCGCCCGACAGCCGGTGCATGGTGGTCGCCCAGGATCCGGTGATCAGCGGGTGGCGGGTGTTGTGATTGGTTGCAGCGGTGGCGATCTGCATCCGGCTGGTGACCGCGCAGGCAGCGCCGACGAGCGACGACGCCTCCTTGACGTTCCACCGCTCGGAGATGAACGCGGTGCCAAAGCCCAGCTCTTCGCCGCGCCGGGCCTCATCCATCAGCGTGGCGGGACCTTCGCCGCCGGCCCCGGCCAGCAGGTAGTAACCAAGCTCATCGAGGACGCGTTCGAGTCACTGCCACACCCCTTGCTTGTAGCCACAGTTCCAGACTTCGATGATCCTGCCGTCGACGACCCGAAAGATCTCCATGCTGCCGATCGTCGTCTTCGTGCCGTCCTTGGCCGTCATCGGTGACTGGTAGACGATTGCCACGAGCTCACCGTCGTCCCCGGCGACGACAAGGTTCAGATCGAACCGTGAGCTCGTTGAACATTTCCCACGTATCCACGATGCGCTGGACGGCTTCGTCATGGGTGAGGGTGTTCGCTTCACCAACATCGTGGCGAATTACCGAGTCGCCGATCAGCTCATCGGCGAGCGCAAAGTCACGCTTGTTCCACACGACGAGGTTGTACGACTCCACCACCTCCCGGGCCGTGCGGCTCATTCGAACACCTCCAGTGCATCGATGTCGTCGATGGTGGCCACCGCCCGTTCGGTGAGCTTCAGGCACAGTGCCCGGGACCGCTCCGGCAGGCCGTCCCATCCGATGAGGATGATGACCGGCAGCAGCATCAGGTACGCGACGGCGAATCGGTAATGGCGCCAGGCATCGTCGAACGAGTAGTCGGTGATGCCATGGCCTGCAAGGCATTCGAGGTACTCGCGGACAAGCTCCTCGTCGTGCCCCCGGCGCACGTCGGTCGGCAGGCCCTGGCTGACCAGGTAGCCGATGTCGGCCGCACCGGCACCTCGGGCCGCCATCTGGAAATCGACCATTTTGACCCGACGGCCGGCGAAGAACATGTTGTCGGCGCGGATATCGCCGTGCAGCAGCATCGAGCGCTCAGTCAGCGCCTCCAGCGCCTTCGGGGCGTGCTCGGCGAAGCGCTCGGCAAACCGGGCGACCTCAGACGGGACGGGTACCGGGGACTTGTCGAGGTAGACCTGCCACGCCGGCGCGAAGACAGGGAGGAACAGGTCACGGGCAATCGGCGTGTCAAGGCTGGGAAACGGCTCCAGTGCATGGGCATTGGCGCTGTCGACCGACCACGCATGCAAGCCGGCAAGCTGACCGATGCACAAGCGCACCCGGTCGACTGACAGCCCAGCCAGATGGTCGGCGTTGTCCCAGTCATGCAGATCTTCGAGCACCAGGACGAAGTCCGCTGAGTCGTCGGCCAGCCGCGCGGCGTAGACGTGCGGGGTGTCGATCGGCGCGCGGCCGGCGACCCATCCGGTAGAAGGACAATTCGCGCTTGTAGCCGCCCAGCAGCTCCATGGCTCCCCTGGCCTCCGATTGAGCGGCCAGCTTGACGATCACGGTCGACGGGACCGCCGTCCCGGTCAGGTGAAGTCGGTACAACAACGCCGAGAACCCGGTGTCCTCGGCGATCCGCTCAGCCCGCACGTCGGTAACCGTTGCACCGTCCAGCACCTCGGTGAGCCACTGCGGAGTCACGTCGTCGATGCTGGACGGAACCTCCGCCGTGGCTGCGGTCACCGCTGACCTCCCAAGAAATTTGACATCGAACAACTAAGTTAGTTGTCGGGCGTCTAATATGCAAGGGTGCCTTCTCCTGCACGCGGGCTGACCCAACCGCAGCGTGTTGAGCTCTCCAGCCGCCGACTGCTCACGGCCGCGGCTGAACTCATCGTCGAAAAGGGCTGGGAGGCGACAACGGCGGCCGATATCGGCCGTCGAGCGGGATACAGCCGCGCGATGGTGCACGCGCGCTACGGCAGTAAGGAGGCCATCCTGGAGGCCTTCCTTCACGAATATGTCAAGCGCCTCAACCCGATCCCGACCCGGCGACCACCGGCATGCAGCAGGTCCTTGCGCACTTTGACCGGATCGAGGAGATCTATACCGAGGACCCCGAACTCTTGCGGGCGATGTTCGTCGCCACCTTCGAGGGGGTCAAGACCACGTCGCCGCTGCGCCATCGGGTCCGGGCCCAGCTTCAAAGCGGCGCCGCCAAGGTCGAGACGGGGCTGCGCGAACGGCATCGACGACGGGTCGGTCCGGTCCGACGTCGAGATCGATTCCGCGGTCAAGGACATCACCGCGTCGGTGTTCGGCATCGCGTTCCAGTGGGTCGTCGTCTCCGAAGCCCACGACCTCGAAGGCGAGCTCGACGCCGGTTCGCTCGCGAATCATTCGCGAGTACGGCGCGACGTAAAGAGCAGCGACCGCTACCCGCGGTCAGTGACTCATCGGCCGGAAGGAGCGCCTGCGCCGGCCAGTCGTTCTTCGCGACGCTGGTCATAGTAGGAGGCCTTTTCCTCGACCAGATCGAGGAATGCCGCCAGCTCATCTCGCGCGCGGGCTCCTTCGGCGTCGAGATTCTCGCGCTCGAACACTCCCCAGAACCGCAACACCGGTCGCACCACATCATCCAAATGCGAACGCAGGTCGTAGATGCCGGCCTTGGCGATCGCCAGCGCATTTTCCGCGAAGCCCGGCATCGTGCTTCCCGGCATCTGGAAGTTGATCACTTCGCGAGCGATCGCCTGCATTGTTGCGTTCGGTGCGATGTCGAGCGCAGCGTCGACCAGGTTCCGATAGAACACCATGTGCAGGTTCTCGTCGGTCGCTATTCGAGTGAGGAGTTGTTCGGCGATAGGACATCCAGATGCTCGGCCGGTATTGCGGTGGCTGATCCGCGTCGCCAGTTCCTGGAAGGACACATAGGCCAGCGCCTCTATCGGCGATTTGTCGCCAGAGTCGTAGCCGGCCGCCGTGTGCACCATGCGGCCATGCTCAAGCTCTACCGGATCGACTCCGCGGGTGACGAGGAGATAGTCGCGTAGCGCAATGGCGTGACGCCCCTCTTCTGCCGTCCACTGACCGACCCACTGCCCCCACGCGCCGTCACGCCCGAATCGCGTCGCGATTTCGCGATGGTAGGACGGCAGGTTGTCCTCGGTGAGAAGGTTCACGATCATGGCGGCTTTGGAAACCTCGTCGAGCTGCGAATCCGCCGGAGTCCAGTCCTGACCACCCAAAAACGCGAAGTCACGCCCGCGGCTCCACGGAACGTAGTCGTGCGGATTCCAGGGCTTCGCCTTCTCGAGGTGTCGGTTCAGGTTGGCCTCTACCACTGATTCCAGCTCGGTGAGCAATGCCTCTTGGGTTGTCGTCATCGAGACTCTCTCCCGCTTTGTGTCCCTTACCTACGGCTGCGTAACCTACGCTACCGTAGGTCTGCCGAAAATCAAGTGCTGATTGGCGGTCGGGGCCGATTGGGCGCGTGCTGGGAGGCTCATGTCGCGATCGGGCCGCGAATTCAATCTGATTGACTGACAACCTGTTTCGCGTCGGTCGTCACGTGATGGCCGAAATTCGGCCGAAGGCGCGCCATGGTGTCACGAGGGCGAAAGCGGCCGGCGAGCCGGTCTCTTCCGTCGCGGTCTCCCGTCTTGCCCTTTGCGGAAATCTATACTGTAATCGATTTAGTATCCATCGACTCGGAGGCGGCCGGCGTGAAGGTCCCGTTCACCTGGAAGGTCACCGGCTGGTTCATGATCGGCTGGTCGGCCGAGTTTCCCGTCGAGCGCAGTGCGCCCACTGCGGTACTTCGGCGAGGATCTGGTGGCCTACCGCGACGAGTCGGGCGAACTGCACATGTTGTCGGGTCACTGCAGGCACCTGGGCGCCCACATCGGCCACGGCGGCAAGGTCGTCGGAGACTGCGTCGAATGTCCGTTCCACGGCTGGCGCTGGGGCCCGGACGGCACCAACCGCTACATTCCTTACCAGCCAGACCGGCCGAATCGTGCGCTGCGGCTACGGGTTTACCCCGTTCGCGAGCAGTACGGCTGCGTTTTCGCATGGCACCAGCCGGACGGCAAGGAGCCACAGTGGGAAATGCCCGACCTGTTTCACAAGTTCCCGCAGTTCAACACCGACCCGGACGCGTATTACCGGCCGTACCCGGAGTTTTCCCGTCGCGCAGAGCACGAGCCGGTTCATCCGCAGATCGTCGCCGAGAACGGGCCGGACAGCGCGCATTTCCATTACGTGCACGGTGCTTCGGTGACACCGGTGTGCCTGAACTGGGAGGCCGTCGACGAGGAATGGCGCTTCCTCACCGGCTGGCCGGACGCCCGCAGCGGCGACCCGGATAAGATGGCGCTCTACATCCACAGCCACTTCTCCGGGCTGGGCTTTGCGATCAGCGCGTTCGAGGGTTCGTCGAACCACCGGCTGATCTTCGCCTGCACCCCAGTCGAGGACGGTCATTCCGACATGTTCTATTCCATCTGGTGGCCGCGGCTTCCCGGCGACACCTCCGACGTCCCACCCGACTCGGTGCGCGAGCTGGTCGAGCGGCAGTTTCTCGGAACGGTGTGGGATGATCTCGATATCTGGCGTTACCAGGAGTACATCGAGCGTCCGGCGCTGTCCAAAGTCGACGCGAAACCCTATATGGCGATGCGTAAGTGGGCGACGCAGTTCTACGAGGTTCCTCCCGCCGCCCCGCCCAACGTCCCTGCATCGGTATGAGAATCGATCTTGGCGAGCTTGCAGCGCCCGCTCACACCGCGATCGTCACCCAGGAGTGTCAGGGCGCGGTCGTCGGCCCCAACGCGGGACTGGCCGTCCTCGCCGAGGAGGCGCGCCGCGAGGCGGTACCCAACATCGAACGGCTGCTCCCGGCGGCCCGCGATGCCGGCGTGAAGGTGGTGCACTGCCTGGTGCAGCGGCGGCCCGACGGACTCGGGGGCAACCACAACGCGAAGATCTTCGCCATCGGGCGAAGCGGTGTCGACATCAGCCCCGGCAGCGAAGGCGCGTCGCTGCTGCCCGAGCTAGGGCCTGCGCCAACCGATGTCGTGCTCCGCCGGTCACACGGCATCGGGCCGATGGGGGGCACCGACCTCGACGCGACCCTGCGCAACCTCGGCGTCTCGACCATCGTCGCCGTCGGCGTCTCGGTCAACGTCGCGATCACCAACCTCGTCATGGACGCCGTGAACGCGGCGTACCGCGTCGTCGTGCCCAGGGACGCCGTCGCAGGCATCCCCGCCGACTACGCAACCTCGATCATCGACAACACGCTGTCACTACTGGCGACGATCACCACCACCGACGACCTCATCGAGGCGTGGAAGCAGTCGCCGCCGTGATACCGCTGTTTTTCGACTGGCACTTTGGCATGATCGTGCTTCTATCACGCGGGCGTATCGACTCGATCGACGGCTGCTGCCCCACCAGCCATGAAAGGCGATATGTCCGAGGTTGCACCACAATTCACCGTCCCGGCCGCCGCTGACGCCGTCGTCGCCGCGATCGGTGATCGAGAATTCATCATCCAGGGCGACCGCCGCTACACCTACGCGCAGATCGTCGAGCGGTCCAACCGGCTCGCTGCCTATCTGCACACGCGCGGCCTGGGATGCCACACCGAGCGTTCGGAACTTGCCGGTCATGAGGTGGGCCAGGACCTGCTGGGCATCTATGCCTACAACGGACCCGAGTACGTCGAGGCGATGATCGGCGCCTGGCGTGCCCGGGTGGCGCCGTTCAACGTCAACTACCGCTACGTCAAGAACGAGCTGCATTACCTGCTCGCCGATTCGGGCGCGACCGCGCTGATCTATCACGCGACGTTCGCGCCGCGCGTCAACGACGTGCTTCGCCAGCTTCCCAAACTGCGCGTGCTGATCCAGATTGCCGACGAATCAGGCAACGACCTGGTCCATGGCGCGGTGGATTACGAGTCCATCGTGGGGTCGGGCGCATGCTGTACTGCCGCCGGTAGAAGCCTCACCCGATGACCTGTATGTGCTCTACACCGGCGGCACGACGGGGATGCCGAAAGGTGTCTTGTGGCGCCAGCACGACATCTTCATGACGTCGTTCGGCGGGCGAAGCCTCTACACCGGCGAGCTCGCCAACTCATACGAAGACATCGCCAAGCGCGTTGCCGAGGCACCGGAGACCAGGCTCATGATCCTGCCTCCGCTGATGCACGGCGCGGCGCAGTGGGCGGTCATGATGGCGATGACCACCGGCCAGTCGGTGGTGTTCCCCACGATCACCAGCCGGTTCGACGCCGACGAGGTTGTCCGCACCATCGAGCGGGAGAAGGTGATCGCGGTGACCGTGGTCGGCGACGCGATGGCGCGACCGCTGGCAGCGGCCATCGAAGAAGGCACCGCCGACCTGTCGTCGCTGGCGGTGGTGGCCAATGGCGGGGCGCTGCTGACCCCGACGGCCAAGCAACGCCTCATCGACGGCGAAGCCGGGGTTGATCGTCGTCGACGGCGTCGGCTCCTCGGAAACCGGGGCGCAGATGACGCACATGTCGGCATCGGGCGCGGTGTCGACCGGCACCTTCAACGCCGGCCCGGACACCTTCGTCGCCGCCGAGGACCTCAACGCGATCCTGGAGCCGGGCCACGACGGCATGGGCTGGCTCGCGCAGCGAGGCTATGTGCCGCTGGGCTACAAGGGCGACGCGGCCAAGACGGCGGCGACCTTCCCGGTCATCGACGGCGTGCGCTACGCGGTGCCCGGCGACCGTGCGCGTCACCTCGCCGACGGCTCCATCGAACTGCTCGGCCGTGACTCGGTGACCATCAACTCCGGCGGCGAGAAAATCTTCGCCGAAGAGGTCGAGACGGCGCTCGCATCGCACCCCGCGGTCGCCGACGTCGTGGTCTCCGGCCGGCCCAGCGAGCGGTGGGGTCAGGAGGTCGTCGCGATCGTCGCGCTCGAAGATGGCGCCACCGCCGACGCCCAGGACCTGATCGATCACGCCGCGGGCTCCATCGCCCGCTACAAGCTGCCCAAGGCGATCGTGTTCCGCCCGGTCATCGAGCGCAGCCCGGCGGGTAAGGCCGACTACCGCTGGGCCCGCGAACAGGCGATCAGCGGCGGCGCTTGAGCCGGCGTCACGCGTTGTCTTCTCGTGCCGCCATTACCTGCCGGTGATGATGGACGGCTAACACCGCCACGATCGCGAGCATGGACCCGCCCTGCGACGCAGCTTGCCCTTCACTCCACCAACAAATATGCGGAAGCCGGGATTTAGACATCCAAGTCGAAGTTGAAGTCGTAGCGACCGGTCGACACCCGCGGGAAGCTCCACCCCATGCGGATCTTCTGACCCGGTACGACGCGCCACCAAAGCGGTCTGAGCAATTTTCACGCGAACGTCAATTCAGGGCAAAAAGGGTCTAATGTTCGGTGCATCACCCGCCACGGAAGGTCGGATATGACGGTAAAGAAGTGCGGCGGACACCGCTAGCCGCAGATGACGATTGTGGGACTGTGGCTACGAGCCGGAACTGAAACGAACTCTCGGCTCGTTTCAGATGTTCGCGATCTCGTTCGCGTTCATCTCGGTGGCCGTCGGCATCTTCGCGACATACGACGACGTGCTCGGGACTGCCGGACCGGTCGGAATTTGGCTGTGGGTCATCGCGGCGGTCGGGCAGACGCTGGTGGCCCTGGTGGTCGCGCAGTTCGCGGCCCGCATCGCGCTCAGCGGCTCCTCCTACCAGTGGGCATCGCGGCTGGCCAACCCGAAGATCGGCTGGTTGTTCGGTTGGCTGACCTTCTGGTACCTGGCGACCGGCGTGGTGGCGATGGATAACGCGCTGGCCAGTCAGGCGTTCATGCCGCTGGTCGGGATTGCACGAGAGTGAAGACACCGCGCGGCTGATCACGGTGGCGATCTGATCTATTCAGGCCGTGCTGGTGATCGCCTCGACCCGACTGCTCGGCCTGATCACCTCGCCGCGGTGGGACTCGAGTTGGCCATCGTCGTGGTGTTGGTGATTGCTCTGGCGCGCCGTCATGGTGTTCACCGGCAGCGGCCACATCGACAACCTCACCTCCCGCGGTATCACCGCAGGATGCCCCCAACTACTTCGCCATCGGCGGCGGGTTGATGGCCGGCGATGATCATGGGCCTGACCACGCTGGTCGGTTTCGACTCCGCGGCGAACCTGGCCGAGGAGGCCAAGGATCCGTTTCGCAGCGTCCCGCGCGCGATCGTGGCATCGGTCGTCGCGGCCGCAGTGCTGGGGTTGTTGTTTCTGATCGCGCTCACCGTCGCGATCAAGGACGTCCCGGCAGTGACCGCCAGCGGTTCGCCGGTCGCCGCGATCATTCGCGATCAGCTCGGACCGGTCGCCGAGCGAATCCTGTTGGCGGGCATCGCGTTTGCGATGTTCGGTGCCGGGATGGTGGTGATGGCGGCATGCTCGCGGCAGGTGTTCGCGATGGCGCGCGATGCGACGCTTCCCGGCGCACGCGTTGATGCGGCGGGTCAACCCGCGCACGCAGACGCCGGTCCCGGCGACGATCTTGATCCTGGTCGTGGGTGTCGTCCTGATGCTCACGCTCCCCGGTCAGGCACTGATGCAGCTGATCATCGGGTCGACGATCCTGCCTGCGCTCATCTACGGCGCGATCGTGATCCTCTACCTTGCGGTGCGGAAACGGCTCGAGCACAAGGCAGGGCGGGTTCAGCCTGGGCCGGTTCGAGCTGCCGGTCGCCGTCGCCGCGCTGGTCTGGGTGGCGGTCGCGCTGTTCGTGCTCGTCACACCCAGCGACGCCACCGTCCCCACCCTGATCGTCGTCGGCCTGATCCTCGCCGGCGGGGTCTACTTCGCCAAGATGTTGATCTTCAACCGCGAGGTGCTCGACACCGAGCCGGGAGTACGACATTTTCGCGGCCGACGCCTGCGATGACCGAATGACGTCCATCACGGCACGACCGGCCGAGCTGACCGGCCGAATCGTCCGCCCGGGCGACACCGATTACCCGACGGCAAGCGCCGGCTACAACCTGCTCTTCACCCACGATCCGACGGTGATCGTGTTCGCCCAGGAGACGCAGGACGTGGTCAACGCCCTCACCTGGGCGCGGCAGAACGACGTCCCGCTTCGCGTGCGCAGTGGCCGCCACTGCCTTGAGGGCTGGTCCAATCGTCGACGACGGCATCGTGATCGATGTCAGCGAAATGAAGTCGGCGACGATCGACACGGCATCGCAGCACCGCGACTGTCGGCGCCGGGCTTAACCAGATGGAAGCCGTGACCGAGCTCGGCAAGGCCGGCTTTGCGGCGCCGACCGGCACCGAAGGAACCGTCGGCCTCGTCGGCGCGACCCTCGGCGGCGGCTTCGGGCTCCTTACCCGCACCTTTGGCATGGCCTCGCGACAACCTCATCGCGGCAGAGGTTGTCGTCGCGTCGAACGCCGACGGGGCCACGGCAATCATCGCCGACGAGAACAACAACTCGGATCTGCTCTGGGCGCTGCGCGGCGCTGGCAACGGCAATTTCGGGATCGTCACGTCGCTGACCTACAAGGTTCATCCGCTGACGCAGACCATCTACGTCACCGCGACGTGGCCAGGCCTCGATGACCTTGCGCGGGGTCTTCGAGGCGTGGCAGCGCTCGGCGCCCCATGCCGACAACCGCCTCACCAGTCAGCTCGAGATACACCGCGATGAGGTCCGGCTGGTCGGTGTTCTCGCGTCCGGGTCGGAGGCAGAGGCGACGCAGCTGCTGGCGCCGATCCTGTCGGTCGGCAATCCCGATGTCTCGACGGCGAACGCGAGCTGGGCCGACACCTACGGGGGCTTCCAGATACCGATTCCCCAGGAGGCCGCGAACTGGAAGTTCTTCTCGCAGTTCATCTCCGACCCGTTCCCCGTCGAAGCGATCAGCCTGGTTGGCTCGTTCATGTCGAAGGCCCCCACGCCGGACTGTAACTACTTCACCAATGCCTTCGGCGGAGCCGTCAAGGCCAGTGAGCCTTCCGGCGGCTCAGCGTTCGCCCACCGCGACGCGCTCTTCTACGCCGAGCCGGGCGCCGGCTGGGGCGCTCGTGGTGGAATACCCGCAGCGGCCGACCCGCTGACTGCCGACGTGCCAGGCCTGGATCGCCGAGTTCAGCCAAGCGTTGGAGCCCTACGTGAACGGCGCCTACGTCAACGTGCCGAACGCCGGCATGGCGGACTGGGAGACCGCCTATTGGGGACCCAACGTCGAACGGCTGCGCACGATCAAGGCGAAATACGACCCGGAGAACGTGTTCAGCTTCGAGCAGAGCATTCCACCACTGCCGGCCGATCTGGCGGTCCCGTCGGGCGGGGCTTGAGCAGCAGCCACACGGCCAGCGCCGATGCCAGTAGCAGCGCAGAGCCGATACCCGCCGCGATGGCCAGCCCGTCGGTGAAGGCGTCCTTCGCGGAGGTCAGAAGGACACGCGCGTTGTCGGCGGGAAGCCTCGCTGACGCAGCGACCGCAGCAGCGAGCGACTCCCGCGCATGCAGCGCCACCGCATCGGGGGTGCCGGACGGAATCGCCAGCCCGCGGTACACCGCGGCGATGATGGAGCCGAGCATCGCGATGCCCAGCGCCATGCCGAGTTCGTACGCGGTCTCCGAGACTGCCGCCGCCGCACCAGCTCGCTGCGGCATGACGCTACCGATGATGACGTCGCTGGCCGCGGTGAAGGCCAGTCCGAGGCCCACGCCGACGACGAAAAGGGCAATGCCCAGCTCCAGGTAGGCGGTGGACGGGCTGATCGTCGTCAGAGAGGCCATCGCGACACCGACCAGTACCAATCCGGTCGTGAGGACCGCGCGCTGCGACCAGTGACGCACGGCGAAGCCGGCCAGCACGCCGAACACGGTCGCCGCGACCGCGGCGGGCAGTTCGGCCAGCCCGGCCTTCATCGGGCTGTAGCCCTGTACCAGCTGAAAGAATTGGGACAGAAGAACACCAGGCCCGAAAGGCCAAGCACTGAAAGAAGATTGGCCGCGACCACGCCTGAGAACGCACGATTGCCGAATAGCCGCACGTCGATAAGTGGAGCTGGCAGCCTGAGCTGGCGCCACACGAACAGTGTCAACGCCGCGCCGCCGCCGACACCTATCACTGCGATGTCGACGCGAAGCCCGTGAGCGGCGCCTTCCTTGACGGCGTAGACGAGGCCGAGCACGCCGACGAGCGACAGCCCGACACTGGGCAGGTCCCACGGCCCCGGCGTAGGGTTGCGCTGCTCCGGCAACAAGACAATGCCCCCAGCGAGCAGCACGGCCATCACCGCGACGTTGATCAAAAAGACTGACCCCCACCAGAAGTGCTCCAACAGCAGGCCGCCGATCACGGGACCCAGCGCGGCACCCGCTGAGAACATGGCTGCCCAGACGCCGACAGCCATGCTGCGATCACGTGGCTGGAGAAACAGCCCGCGGATCAACGCCAGCGTCGACGGCGCCAGCGTCGCCCCGGCCACGCCAAGCAGCGCGCGTGCGCCTATCAGCAGCTCAGCCGACGAAGCGTATGCAGTCACCACGGACATGACGGCGAAAGCCGTTGCGCCGCTGAGCAACAGCTTCTTGTGGCCGGTCCGGTCGCCGAGGCTGCCCATCGTGACGAGCAAGGCCGCCAGCACGAAGGAGTAGATATCGCCGATCCAGAGGACCTGTGTCGTCGTCGATTCGAGATCCCTGGTGATGAACGGGGTGGCCACCGCCAGTACCGTGCCGTCGACGCCGATTACCAGCACTCCGAGGCTGAGCACGCCGAGCGCGAGCCAACGGCGCGTCATGACCCACTCACCCCATGTAGCAGCAGTTCGGTGACCATGTGGGTGAAGTCGTGAGGCGCCCCTCGCCCGACCTGAATTACCCACGCCGCGCCCGCGACGAGGTTGTAGAGGGCCTCGGTGAACCACACAGCAGACAGGTCGGTGCGGAATGCGCCTTCGCGCTGACCGCGCTCGAAAAGTTGCCTGATCTCGGCGTCGATCTCCGCCCAGACGTCCGTCGCCTGATTGGCATCGAAATCCTGACTCTGGGTGTAGAGCAACGTGAGATATCCGGACACCGGCTCGCACGCAGACACTAAGCGCTGCAACGCCTCTGCGGCCGAGCCGTCCTGCCATCGGGCCGCTTTCAGTGCCTCATGCATGTGGGCCACCGCCAGCTGGTCGAGTGCCTCGAGGAGCGCGGCTCGCCCGGCGAAGTAACGATGCAGCGTCGCGCGGCTGATGCCGACCGCCGCGGCGATCTCGTCCTGGGTCGCGTTGGGCCGCCGGCTGAGGAAATCCGCCGCGGCGCGCAACACCCGTTCACGATCCAACTTCATGAGACAAGTTTATCTTAAATGAGACGATTATGTGTCAGCCGCCAAAAGCCTCTAGATTTTCGCCCTCAGCGACGACTCCTCCACGCGGTTGGTTGTGTTCATTCGTCCGTCCACCAGTCAAGCCGGATCACTATACTGTAAGATTTACAGTACACACCGCAGGATGCCTGTCCATTCGAAGATGCCGGAGATCACTCGTGGAAAGCGCCGCGCAGGACGTCACGGTGGCGCCGGGGACAGCAGCGGCGACCGTCGTGACCACCTGATCGCCAGCAGCGGGACGCAAAAGTCCCCGACCCGCCGATGAATTGGTGCGCTTTGGGTCTGCTCGCCGAAAGAAAGGACGAAACTTCGGTGTGGGGTTGGGGGCGAGCCGCGAGGAGGCGACGTGACCGAGGTGCGTGAGACCAGGACTGACGCGGTTGAGCACTACCTGGCCTGCATGGCGGCCCACGACTGGGCCGGCCTCGCCGACACGCTCGCCGACGAGGGCCTGACCCGGGACGGCCCGTTTTGTGACCCCGTCGAAGGAAAACAGCCCTACGTCGACTTTCTGCGCGGCGTGATCAGTTCACTCGACGGCTACCAACTCCAGGTAGAGCGCGTGTCCCACGTGTCGGACCGGGTGTCATTTGTCGAGCTGAGCGAGACGTTCGGGGTCGACGGCGTCCCCACCACCTATCCCGAGTGCATCCTGTTCGAGCGCACCGACGACGGCCTGATCTCCCACGTCAGCGTGTTCATGAAGCAACCGGGCGCCGAGGGGCCGGTGAAGGGCGCACGCGCCGGCTGACTCAGTTCAACACCGCGGGGTCGCGACGCAGTTCGCGACGTGCCATCGCCTCGAACAGCCCGGTGAACTGGTGGGAATTGAAGAACTCGCCGTAGGTGCGGGCCGCGTCGCGATTCATCGGCACACCGCCGCCGGCGGCGGCGATGCGCCAGGCCTGGTGACTGCGCCACTCGAACGACATCGCCCGCAGGTAAGCCTGTCGGATGTCGGCGCCGAGCACGACGACGCCGTGGTTGGCAAGGAGGCCGACGTTGGCTTCGCCGATGGCCTTCGCCACGGCAATCGCGTTGCTCGCGTCGTCCACCGTTCCCCAGTACTCGTCGTACACCGCGACGCCGCCGTGGTACAGCGCACCGGTCTGGTCATAGATCTCCGGGGCGCGCCCGATATCCGCCCACACCGTTCCCCATCGCGAATGGTTGTGGATCGCCACCGCGATATCGTCACGGACGCGGTGCAATTCGACGTGCAGGGTGATGGCGGGCGTGATCGTCCACCGGCCCGAGATCTCGTTCCCGTCGGCGTCCATGGTCATGATGTCGCTCGCCGTGACCTCGTCCCACGTCAACCCGAACGGGTTCACCAGAAACGTCCCGTCGGGCTGCTTGTAGGTGATGTGGCCGGCGAGATGGTCGTCGTATCCCTCGGCGAACAGGCAACGGCACAGCAGCGCCAGCTCCTGGGCGGCGGTGAGTTCGGGCAACGCGGGCGCAATGGCTTTGTTGACCACCATGGCCCGCATCGCGGTCGGGCGGTTCGTGTCGGCGCTTGTCACGATCCTCGTCCTTAGCTGCCGAGGATGCCGTCGCAGCCGATCGCCGTAGAACGCTAAGGCGTTGTCGGCCAGCACTTTACGTTCAAGCGCCTCGCCGAGGCCGCGCTCCTTGACGCACTTCACCGCTCCCGGATAGACGGCGTCGTGATGCGGGTAGTCGGACGCGAACATGACATTGTCTTCCCACCCTTGCTCGCAGCGTCGACGCCAGCCCCGGCTCCTCGATCTCGAACGTGAGCCACGACCGCGTGCTGAGGACGCCGTCGGGATTTCCGCCGCGGTAGTCGTCGGGGGCGAGCTCGTAGTGCTCTTCGATGCGGTCGGCCCACGATCGGTGCCCACCCGCACCCGGCTTCGAGGAAGCCGACGCGCAGGTGCGGGAAGCGCTGGAAGATGCCGGCCAAGGTGACGTTGACCATCGCGGCCATCTGCTCGAAGACGTGGCTGACAATGTGGCAGCCTGCGTAGCTCGACATCCGGTCCAGACCGATGGTGTCGATGCCGGCGAGATATGCCTCATGCAGCGACATCGGGACGTCGAGCTGCTGAGCCTTGTCCCACACCACATCGAAATCGGGATGATCGACGGTGCGGCCGCCGATCCGGTTCGGTCGCATCACGCCACCGACGAAGCCGTATGTCGTCACGGCTCGCTCGAGTTCGGCCGCCGCCAGCCGCGGATCATGTTGGGGCAGCAGCGCGACGCCGATCAGACGCTTCGCGTCGGTGGCGCAGTAGCGGGCCAGCCAATCGTTGTACGCCACGCACAGCGCGGCCGCGATGTCCGGGTGCTCCAACAGCCCGAACATCAACCCCACACTCGGGTACAGCACCGCGGCGTCGATCCCCTCGTCGTCGAGGACCTGCAGCCGCAGCTTGGGATCGCGGCCCCCCTCGCGTCGGACGCCACCTGCAGATACGTGGTTCTGCAGCCCGCCGGGAAACGGATATTTCGACCGCCAGAGCCGGCCTTCGATGCGGTAGGTGACGTATCCGCCGGCTTCTGCGACGAATTGCATGGCGCTGTCGCGCATCGCCGACGGGATGGCGTCGACCAGTTCGGGAAGCGTCTCCTCGACATGCCCGTCGGCGTCGATCACGAGTGACATCGAACCCCCTTACCGAGGCGGCCTGAATTCAATTATTACTAAAATAGAAATGATTAGGGGCACCGTCAAGCGACCGGCGCGTACGCCGGCTTGCCGAGGCCGAGCGCATACTGCGCGATCATGTTCCGGAACACCTCCAGGGTGCCGCCGTAGATGCCGACCAGCGGCGCGAACCGGTAGACGTATTCCGCGGCACCGTCGTCGGCGGCGCCGTCGGTTCCGATCGGCAACGACGCCGCAGTGCCGAGGAGATCCATCAGATCCGGCGAGATGTCACGCATCGTCTGTGCGAGCGCGACCCGCCCGAAGATCGTCGGCGCCGACAGCGACGCCTCCATCCGGGCCACGCTGCGACCGAGGCGATAGGCCACCGAACCGTCGTCGATCAGCCGGCGACCGTCGGGCCCCTTCTCGGCGACCTTCGCGGCGGCCTTGTCGACGGCGTCAGCCATGAACCCGGCCTGGTGCATCATGATCGAGACGTCCTGGAGCCCGTCGGGCGCGGCCGCCACCGCTCCGTGCTCGACGTTGAGCGGTTCACGCACCACCGTCCAGCCGTCGTTCACCTCGCCCAACCGGTACTTGTCGTCGACGCGGACGTCGCTGTAGTAGACGATGTTCGTGCGGTCGCCGTCGACGGTGCGGATGCCTTGGATCTCGATGCCCGGCGAGTCGAGCGGGACCAGAAACATGGTCAGGCTCTTGTGCTTTGGCGCGTCCGGGTCCGTATTGGTGATCAGGTAGACGTACTGGCAGTTGTGGGCGCCGGTGGTGAACATCTTGGAGCCGTTGATCACCCAGCCGTCGCCGTCGCGCACCGCGCGGGTCTTACAGGTGGCGACGTCGGATCCACCCTCGGGCTCGGTGTAACCCAGGCACAGCCGCACATGCCCGCTGAACACACCGGGCATCACCTCGGCCTTCAGTTCGGGTGAACCGAACTTCTCCACCGACCGCGCGATCATGGCCGTGGTGCCCGAGGTCACCCACGGCACGTGCACGCGTCGCTTCTCGAGTTGCCAGATACGATTCCGCACCCGGTCGAAGCCGCCCTCGGATTCCGGCGTCCACTCACCCGCCAGGTAGCCCGCGGCGCCAAGTGCCAAGTGCACACCCTCGTCGAAGTTGTCGCCGGTCTCGCGGTCACGGCGAATGACATCCTCGGTGACGTGGGTGCGCAGGAAGTCGCGCGCCTCGTCGAGAAAGGCCTGATCGTCGTCGGACAGCTGAACTCGCGAGAAATCCATTGTCTTCCTTACCTGCTTTCCCGAGCGGCGACGATCTCGGCGATGTACTTCGCGCTGGCTGCCGGGTCGCCGCCCGCCAGTGCCCAGCCGCGGGCGCGGACCAGGTAGGCCGAGGCGGCCGCCTCCGCCGAAACTCCGAGTCCACCCTGGACATGAACGGCCATCGTCGCGGCCTTGGACGCTTCCTCGGCCATGAACACGAACGCCGACGGCGCCAACTCCGGCCGCTCGTCGGGCTCGTTGTCCAGGAACCAGGCCGCGCGGCGAGCGAGGTTGCGGCCGCCCTGCACCGTGATGGCGATGTTGGCCAACGGATGCGAGATGCCCTGCAGCGTCGATATCGGCACACCCAACGTGTACCGGTTCTTGGCGAACTCCGCGGCGATGGTCATCGTCTCCTCGACCAGACCCACCAACGCCGCGGCGGTCAGCACCCGCCACTCATCCAGTGCGCGTTGATATTCCGCCAATGCCTGCGGGCCGCTTGCCAGCACGGTGCGGCCATCGGCGCCCGCAGGATCGACCCAGGCCATCGGCAACCGGCCGATGTTGTCGACCTTGGCCGGGCGCGTGCCGAACGTCAGCACCACGATGTCTTGGCCGTCGCGTACGAGGATCTGATCGGCAATCGATCCCGTCGGAATCAGCCTGACGCCGGACACGTTGTCGTGCTGGGGGTCGAAGGCCGCCAGATGTTTGCCGTGCACGACGTCGGCGTCCAGCGCGCCCAACCGGGCGAGGAGTCGAGCCGCACAGACGTGGTCGATCCACGGCACCGGCGCCAGCGAGCGCCCGATCTCCTCGGCCACCAGGGTCAGGTCGACCAGCGTCGCGCCGTCTCCCCCGACGGATTCTGGAAGCGCCATCGTCGTCGCCCCCATCGCGCACAGCCGCTCCCACATGTTCTTGTCGAATCCGGACTCCTCTGCGGCCCACACCGTTTCGATCGAACAGTGGGTCTTGAAGAAGTCCTTGTAGGCAGCCTGGAGGGCCTGATGGTCGGCCGTGAGGCTGTAGTCGATTCTGCGCAGTTCGTGACGATCCATCAGTGCTCCTCGTTGCCCGCGAAGAAGAATGTGTGTGCGTTGTTGTAGAGGTAGTTCTCGAGTACCTCGGCAGGCAGCTCAAGCGCAAGGGCCTCGGGAACAACCCGGCGCATCTTGAGCACCGGCCAGTCCGACGCGTAGATCACCTTGCCGGATCCGCGGGTCCGCATGTAGTGCAGGAGGCTTTCGGGCAGCCGCTTGGGCGACCATGCCGACGTCATGAGGCGCAGGTTTTCATACTTGATCATCAGCCGGATCGCGACGTCCCACCATGGGTCGGCGCCGTGGATCATGCACAGCTTGAGCTCGGGAAAGCGCACGCAGACCCGGTCGAGGTGGATCGGGTTCTGCACCTCACCGGGAATCGGCGGCCCCGGGATACCGGTGTTGATGCACAGCGGCAGCTCGAGCTCGGCGCACTTCGTGTAGAGCGGGTAGTACACGGCGTCACTCGGCGGATATTGACCGTCACCCCAAAAGCTCGGACCCACAACGGCATACGCCACAGGCAGATCCGAGGCGACCGCCGCCAGTTCCCGCAACGAGGGCATCGGCCGCAACAGGTTCACGCCGCCCATCGCCAACGCGAACCGGTCCGGCTTGGCTTCGACGAACTTACGCGCGGTCACCGACGGCTTGGCGAGGCTGTCCATCAGGATGGCCTTGGCGACGCCCTGCTCGTCCATCTCGTCGAGCAGTTCGGCCAGGTCGACCGGCGCGAACATCGACTCCGGGCCCTTGAAGTAGTCGTCGCGCACCTTGAGCATCCAGGTCGGTTGCTTTTCGGTCTCGCCGAAATGCACGTTGACCAGCCCATCAATCGCTTTGTGCGTCACGTCGGTCATACCGTAGCCTTCTGTGTCGCGACGCTTTTCGCCCACCGGTAGTCCGCTTTACCGTTGCCCAGCCGGCGGACTTGCTCGACGACGATGAACTCCTTGGGCGCCTTGAACCGTGCCAGTTGCGACGTGCAATGCGCCTGCAACGGTGCATGATCAGCTTCGGCACCGTCGCGCAGCGCCACCAGCGCGACGACTTCCTCCCCCCATCGCTGACTTGGCCGGCCGACCACCAACGCGTCGGCGATGGCCGGGTGCGCGCGCAAGACCTCTTCGACTTCCTCCACGAATACCTTTTCCCCGCCGGTGTTTATCACCAGGGAGTCGCGTCCGAATAGGCGCATCGTGCCATCGGTGTCGATACGGCCCCGGTCGCCGGAGATCACCACACGCTGGCCCTGGACCTCCGGGAAGGTCTTGCGGGTGGCGTCGGGGTCGTTGAGATATCCGAGGGGGATCCGGCCGGACCTGGCCACCCATCCGGTCTCGCTCTCCCCTGGCTGCAGGAACCGGGTGTAGTCCTCGGAGAGGACCAAGCCCCCTTCCCTGAACACGAAAGTGTCGGTCTGCGCAGCCTGCCTGCTGTTCCCGAAGCCCATATTCCCGGTCTCCGACGAACCGTACCCATTGATCAGTGTGATCTGCGGCAGGCATTCCAGCAGTGCCCGTTGGTATTTCGGGTTCGTCGCGGCCCCGCCCGTCCCGATGGCATAAAGGGACGACAAATCGTAGGAGCCGCGCTGCAATTCATCGACCAGCGGTGCGGCGTAAGCGTCGCCGACAAAGGTCATCATGCCGACCTTCTCGCGTTCCGCGGTTTCCCACACCAAGCGCGGGTCGAGCTTTTTCCCGGTGTCGTACAAGACCACCGGAACACCGTTCAAGATCGCGGCGAACGCGGTCCACATGCCTGCCGCGTGCATCAGCGGCGACACCGCGAACCATGGCTGCCCGCCCTGGCGCACCGTCTGCTGGATCTCGTCGACCGACGGATGGGGGGCGCCGTTCATCGACACCACATACATGTCGCACTGACGCCAGAGCACGCCTTTGGGTCGGCCCGTGGTTCCGCCGGTGCAGACCATGATCAGATCCTCCGGCGACGGCGACACATCCTGGTCGGTATCCCCTTGTGCCACTGCATCATCCAGCGAAACCGCACCAGGGAGTTCCGGCACGTCGCTGCCGTCGTCGACCGACACCAAGAGCTCGGCACTCTCGGGGGGCAGGACATCGGCGAACTTGGCGCCCAGCGACCGGTGGTAGATGACCGCCCGTGGCTGCACATAGTCGAGCAGCTCCGCTACCTCGCGCGGCGTGTAGTGATAGTTGATGTTCACCGGCACGGTTCGCGCTTTGAGACATCCGATCACCATGTCCGGATACAGGTCGTTGTGCATGATCAGCGCGACACGATCCTGCCCGCATTCCCACCGCTCGAGGGCATCTCGCTCGCGATGGGCCCCGAACCCCTTGCCGGAGAGGAAGTTCGCGAACCGCCGAGTGCGGTCAGCCGACTCGCCGAACGTGCTTCGCCGGTCCCCACACACGGTCATCGTACGGTCGGGAACGACCTCGGCGATGGCGTCGAGAACGGCCCCGATGGTCCATTCGCTCATGTGCTGTGACAGCTACGCCGACACTTTGACGCCGAGCAGGTCCAAAGCGTTGTCGCGCATGATCTTTCTGATATCGGTGTCGCTGAACGCCGTCAGTTCTTCGGTGAATCCCAGCGGTGATTCGAGACCCTCACCATGCGGCCAGTCCGAGCCGAACAGGATCTTGTCGACTCCGATGGTGTCTGCCAGTTGCGGCAGGTCGTCCTCGTAGTACGGAGCGATCCAGACGTTGTTCTTGAGCTGCTCGACGGGATCCTCGGGGAAGTACTTCGGCGCCGTATTGGCCGCCTTCTTGAGCCGCTTGACCAGCCGGTGCACGAAGTAGGAGCCGTTCTCGATGCTTACCGCCTTCAGTTTGGGGTGACGGGTGAACACACCGTGCACGATCATCGACGCCATCGTGTCGTGAATCGCGCGATCGTCGAGCAGAACCTGGTCCAACGGATCCTTGGCACCGAATCCCTCGAAGGTCGACTTGCCACCCCACAGCGCCGCTATCGCCAGATAGCCGCTGTCACTCAGGTGGAAGCCCACCGGCACACCCGCGTCGGCCAACCGTGCCCATACCGGATCGTGCAGCGGATCGCCCAACGACCGGGGCTTGACCACACCGGGTACCGGCGCCGGCCGCACCAGGATGAGCTTCGCCCCGCGGGCCAACACGAACTCGACTTCGTCGACGGCCTTTTCAGGGTCGGCCAGCGAGATGATCGGGGCCGCGATGATCCGGTGATCGGGCCGGTCGAAACCCCAGTCCTCATCGAGCCACAGGTTGAACGCGTGCATCGACGCCATCGTCGCGTCGATGTCGTCCTTGAGCGCTTCCTCGACGCCGCACGCGAACGTCGGCAACATGAACACCGTCTCGATGCCCTGGGTGTCCATCACCGTCACGCGGGCGTCGCGGTTCTGATACTCGGGGTGCTCGACAAGCCGCTCCACTTTCATCAGCGAGGTGGGATCGACGCCTTCGGGGATCTCGCCGCGGAACAGCAGGTCCAGGCAGCCCGGGACGATGATCGGGTCGAAGGTCGGGTTCGGGATGAAATGGTTGACCCGGTCTCCGATGACCGCCAGGGTGCGCTTGCCGTCGGCAACCATCTGCACGCCACGGCGCTTGAACGTCTTGTCAAGATGGCGGGTCAGCGCGTCGATCGGCTCGTAGTAGTGGTTGTCGACGTCGATCGCCTTGTAGTCCAGTGCCACTATTCCTGTCCTTTCAACGGCGGGAAGTTGGGCGGACGCTTCTCGAAGAAGCTCGTGATGCCCTCGATGAAGTCAGGCCGAAGCATCGACTCGTGCATCAGCTTCTCGGCCACCGCGCTCGCCTCGAACACATCGCGCATGGTGTCTGCGTACACCTGCTGCTTGATCACCGCCAGGGAACTGGGCGCGCAATTCGCGGCGATGTCCTCGGCGTAGGCGATTGCCCTGGGCAACAGGTCCTCGGGCGGCACGACTTCCTTCACCAGACCCAGCGCCGCAGCCTCGTCGGCATAGAAAACCCGGCCGCTCAACAGCAGGTCGAGCGCGGCACCCCAGCCGACCACGCGCGGCAGGATCCAGGAGATGCCGTACTCGGCGATAAGCCCGCGCCGCGCGAAGGACGTGGTGAACTTGGCACCCTGCGGCAGCGAACCGGACATCGCACACCAACGCCAGCGTCAGCCCCATTCCGGCACACGCACCGTTGATCGCGGCGATGACAGGCTTGCGCAACGTCGTCACGAAGTGCGGATGGCGCGCGCCGACGAGCTTGCTGACGTCCATCCCTTCGGCGGCATCGACGGTGGCATTGCTGATCGTGTCCAGGTTCCCCATGTCCGCGCCGGCGCAGAACGCACGGCCGTTGCCGGTCACCACGATGGCCCGGACGTCGGTGTCGGCCTCCGCGTCGTCGAGACGTGAGTAGAACGTCGTGGCCAGACCACCGCCCCAGCCGTTCATCCGCTCGGGCCGATTGAGGGTCAACACCGCGACGCCAGTGTCGCGGACCTCGTAGAGGACCGGTTCGCTTGGGCTCGACGCGACGGGCGCCGCGACGCGGTCAGGGATGCTCACCCGGCGGACCTCCTGAGTCGTAGCCCCAAGCTCGGTGTTTGCGCATACTGTACACCTATCGGTAGTGCCTTCCGCACTCGGCCGGAATGCCCCACGACGGCCTCATTCGCCGATTAATCCGAAGCGCTGATAGGCCGTGCGAATCTGCGCTCGTCCTTCGTCGGGCAGCTCCGCTTGCGGCGGCCGCGAATGCGGATAGTCCCCGATCGGCAGGCCGAGCAGCGATGCCGCGTACTTGAATGCACCGCCCCAGTGCGTGAAGTAGTCGGGCCGCCCCGGATAGCAGGTGAACCACGACCGCATGTCGACACCGAACTGGTCCAGCCCCGACTTCTCGGCGTAGTCCCCAGCCTCCACCAGTTTGTCGTTCCAGACCAGGTCCCAGTACTCGGAAAGTATTGGCTGCCGAGGTGTCTCGTAGAGATAGCCGGCCGTGCCCAGTTGCGCGGGCCCGACGACCCCTGCCCGCAGCCAGCCGGCGCGGTAGACCGTCGTATCGCACTCCCAGATCGTCAGGTCGGGTGCGAGGTCGTGCAGCAGCCGGCTGCTCCCCGGCCGGAATGCGCCTTCCTTGGTGGCGCAGACGGCCGGGATCTCGTCGTAGATGCGGGCACTTTCGGCGGGAGTCAACACGTATCCGGACGACGGCGAGTTGAACATGCCCAACGCGATGTCGGTGCGGTCGGCGATGTATTGGAAAAACCGTAGAACTCCGATTCCGCCGTGGGCCTCCATCATCGGAGTCTGGATGTAGACGATGTCGGCGCCGACCTGCTCCGCGTGCCGCGTCAGCTCCAGGCAGTCCTTGGCCGACATCGCGGCGGTGCAGGCCTGCACGACGACGTCGGGATTGGCCGCACGCCCTTCCTCAATCGCGATCTCCAACAAGTGCTTTCGCTCGTCGAGCGTCAGCGACCAGAACTCCGCGATGCCGCTGGTGCACCACAGCATCGGGTGGTGCAGCTCACCGACGCAGTAGCGCACCAGCGTCCGGTATGCGTCCCAGTCGATGTCGTCGCCGTCATCGCCGCAGAACGGCGTGTAGAGGCTGTTGCCGATTCCGCGCAGCGTTGATCGTGCCCACGTGCGAGCTTCCTTGGCAGTCGCCACGATTCACTCCTTACGTGAAATCACTACCGCCGTCGACGTTGATGTTGGCGCCGGTCATGTACGAATTGCGCCGCGATGCGAGAAATGCGACGACGGGGCCGATTTCGTCGGGCTTGCCCGCCCGCGGCATGTGCGCTGGATGCCCGAAGTGCTTGTCGATCGCGTGCCATCAGCGCATAGGGGTCGCCGCCGTCGACCCCGACCGACTGCGCCCAGCCGACCAGCGCCTCCGACGCGATGCTGCCCGGCGAGACGACGTTGACCAGGATCTCGTCCGGGGCCAGCAGCAGCGACAGGTTCTTCGAGATGCTGGTGACCGCCGCCTTGGCGGCCGGGTAGGCGGGCAGGGTGACGGTCTGGCGTTGCGTCGAATGGGCGGAGAAGTTGACGATCCGCGCCCACTGCGCCTTGCGGAGCAGCGGCAGAGCCGAACGCACGCAGTGCACCATCCCCATCACACCGTCATCGAAGGCCTCCCGCCACTGCTCGTCGGCGAGCTCGTCGAACGTGCCCCGAGTGCCCGGGCCGACCGCGTTGATGAGCACGTTGAGCTCACCGTCCCAGCGAGTCGCTCAGTTCGTCGAACACGCGCTGGACGGCGATCGGCGTCCCCGGTATCGGCGACCAGCCCGAGGGCATCGGGACTTCCGCGGTCCGTCAGGTCCTTCGCCGCCTCCTCGAGAACCTCTTTCGTCCGGCCGACGACCGCCACCCGCGCCCCGTCGTCGGCGAGGCAGCACGCGGCCGCGAATCCCATCCCGCGGCCGCCGCCGGCGACGACGGCGGTGGCGTCCTTGAGCCCGAGATCCATGGCCCGTCGCTCCTAGGTGCCCGTCCAGTTGGGCGCGCGCTTTTCGGCGAAGCCGAGGCCCCGCCCGGGGATCGCATTCCGCGATTCCGGCCGACTGATCGTGATGACAAGCACCTTGCCCCTTCACCTGTCGCCCAGATATTGCTAGAAAACCTTACTATAGGTCTTACAGTAGAAAGGCAAGACGGTGGAGCGGGCGCCATCAACCGGATGGTTCCCGGTAAGGTTGACGGTAACGGCCGAGCGACACGCATGCGAAGACGCAGTTCAGACGGTAGCTGCCGGTAGATTCAAGTCCACCAACCCCGTGCGCGGGGGCTGCGTGCGCAGCATAGATTTGATGGAGGTGCCCTTCGTGGCCAAGCAAGCAACCGCTGAGAAGCGTCAGCGACGCGAGCGCGGGTCCATCAATCCCGACGACATCATCAAGGGCGCATTCGAGCTTGCGGAAGACGTTGGCATCGACAACTTGAGCATGCCGCTGCTCGGTAAGCACCTCGGCGTCGGAGTCACGAGCATTTACTGGTACTTCCGCAAGAAGGACGATCTGCTCAATGCGATGACCGATCGCGCGCTGCGCCAGTATGTCTTCGCGACGCCCTACGTCGAAGCCAAGGACTGGCGCGAGACGTTGGGCAATCACGCGCGCACGATGCGAAAGACATTCATGGGCAACCCGATTCTGTGCGACCTGATTCTAATTCGGTCGGCGCTCAGCCCGCGGGCGGCCAAGCTCGGTGCCCAGGAGGTGGAGAAGGCGATCGCCAGCCTGGTGGAGGCCGGTCTCTCCCCCGATCACGCCTTCGACACCTACTCCGCGGTGTCGGTCCACGTGCGCGGATCGGTGGTGCTGCAACGGCTTCGCGAGAAGAACCGGGCGGCCGACGAGGGACCGAGCGACATCGAGGAAACGATGACGATCGACCCCGAAACCACGCCGCTGGTAGCCCAAGTCACCGCAAAGGGGCATCACCTCGGCGCGGCCGACGAGAAGAACTTCGAGTTCGGTCTCGAGTGCATCCTCGACCATGCGAGCCGGTTGATCGCTGACGGTGGGAAACGGCCGGCCAAGGCCGCACGCAACGCGACCAAGGCCGCCGGCCCCCGCACGCGAAGCAAGGCCACCGCGCGCTGAGCCGACGCTACCTCGTGGCCAGTCGCCGAACATCCGCTCCGTCGACGTTACCAGGAGAACTAGACTTCGATGACGACGGCGCCGCCCTGGCCACCGCCGGCGCACATCGCCGCGACGCCGATACCTCCGCCGCGGCGTTGCAGCTCGTAGACGAGCGTGGTCACCATCCGGGCACCGGACGCGGCGATGGGATGGCCTAGGCTGCAACCACTTCCGAAGAAGTTGACCAGTTCTTCGTCCAGCCCGTATTCACGGCACGCCGCGATGGGCACGGATGCGAACGCCTCGTTGATCTCCCACAGCGCCACGTCAGACGGCCGCAAGCCGGCGCGGTCGAGCACCTTGCCGATCACCTTCACCGCGCCGAGCCCGGTGTCGCGCGGCGACACGCCCGCGGCGGCCCAGGCCTTCACGCTTGCCAGCACCGTCAGCTTCGCGGCGTCGGCGTAGTCACGCTCGACCAGTGCCACGGCTGCGGCCGCATCGTTGGTGCCGCTGCTGTTGCCCGCGGTGATGGAGAAGCCTTCGATCTCCGGGTGCAAGACCTTGAGCCCGGCCAGCTTCTCGGCGGTGGTGTCGCGCCGGGGGTGTTCGTCGACGCTGAAATCGGTCACCGAGCCGTCGAGCTGCTGCACCTTCAGCGGAATGATCTCGTCGACGAACTTGCCCGCGTCGATAGCCGCGATCGCGCGCTGATGTGATCGCGCCGCCCAGGCGTCCATCTCCTCACGGCTGATGCCCGACCGCCTGTGCCGTGTTCCACCCGACAGTGATCGACATGTCCTTCGTCGGTGCGTCCGGCGTCTCGACATGGGTCGGGGGCATCCACCGTTCCTCGAACTTCAGCTCGGGGCCGGGGATGCGCCAGTTCGTCAGCGGTGTCATCGAGAGTGACTGCACACCACCGGCGATGAGAACACGCTCCATACCGGAGCCGATCTGCGCGGCAGCGTTGCCGATGGCGGTGAGGCTGCCCGCGCAGTGGCGGTTGACCGACTGGCCGGGAACGTCGTGCATGCCGGCCGCGTCCGCCGCATACCGCGCGAGATCGCCGCCACCGTAATGCGATTCGGCGAAGATGATGTCGTCGATGGCTGATGGGTCGACGCCGGCCCTGCGCACGACCTCGGGCAGCACAGTGGTGATGAGCGTCTCGGGGGGTGTGTTGACCAGCGTCCCCTTGAACGACCGGCCGATGGCAGTCCTGACGGCACCGACGATGACGGGTGTTGGCATGTTTTCTCGACCTCGGGTTTCGGCGTTAAGCGACTTTACAAAAGTAGCAGATACTGTATCGCTGTCTGTAGGTGACCGGCCTCACTGCGGCTCTGGCACGTGGAAGTGCTCGTCACGCAGCCGGAAGGCCTCCTTGGTTCCGTGCTGCGCGCGTGTCTTGACGAAGTTGAACTCACCCGGCGCGAACTGCAGGTTCGTGCCGTAGGCGTGGAACAGGTAGCTGGCCACTTCCTCGCCCTGATAGGCCTGGCTCTGCTCGACGAGGCGGAACGCCTCCTTGGCGATGACGACGCCGTCGGCGGGCATCTTCGCGGCCTTCTCCGCCCAGTACCTGGCCCTGGCCGGGACCGAAGCTGGATCGCACGTGTCGGTGAAAACGCCAAGGTGCTCGATGGTCCCGGCCTCGATGATGTCGCCGGTCAGCAACAGTCGGCGCGCCAGCACCGGCCCGAGCCGGTGGAAGAACATGTGCAGGCTGCCCAGCGCAGGGCCGAGGAACCGGGTGGCAGGCATGCCGATTTTGGTGTCGCGCCCGATCACCGAGATATCGGTCATCAACGCCATCTCGAAGCCGCCGCCCAGCGCGTATCCGCTGATCTCCCCGACCGTGACCTTCGGAAAGCCCATGAGGTTGTGATAGAAGCCAAACGACTTGCGGTCCACGGTCAGACGCCGCCGCTGACTCGGGCGGCTCTTCGCCGGCTGTGTCTGCCCGCTCGGCGCCCACCTGCTCTTCGCGCAAGCGCTCATCGGCGCCCACCTGCTCTTCGCGCAAGCGCTCATCGCGCCCACCTGCTCTTCGCGCAAGCGCTCATCGCCGTACCAGCCGTAGGCGTTGTTCATGTCCGCGCCGGTGCTGAACACACTGTCCGCCCCGCGCAGCAACACCACGGTGATGTCGTCGTCTTCGGCGACGCGATCCAGGTAGCGCGCGACCGTGTCGCGCATCGTCGCGTCGTACGAATTGCGCTGGCCTGGGTTGTTCAACGTGATGGTCGCGATCCGCTTCTCGGAATCGACGTCGAACAGGACGCGGTCGTCGGTGCTGCCGGAAGCTGTCATCGGACGAACTCCTGATGGTTGTTGCTCGAGATCAGTTTGGCTTCGATGGTTTTGTCATCTCCGACGGCGAGTGTGTTGCGCCGGGCAACGGCAAGGTGGTCTTGGGCAAGACGCGCCGCCCGCGCCGAGTCTCCGTCACGAATGGCGTCAAGCAACCGATGGTGATCGCGCAGAGCGGCCCGCATGGTCTTGCGCGACATCGGGTCGCCCTCGTCGCTCCACACCGACGACTCGTGCGCAGACCAGATCAGCTCCAGCGAGCCGATCAGCAAGATCATCGGCTCGTTGCCGCATCGGGAGACGATGGCTTCGTGAAACCGTCGGGCGTTGGGCACATACCGCGACAGGTCGTCGAATTGCTCTGTCTGGACTGCGATTTCGGCTTCGAGGTAGGGCACGACTTCGGTCATCCTGTCGATGCGCGCGGCGCACATCCCGGCGCAGATGGGTTCCAGGTGCAGCAGGGCGCCGCTGACGTCGGCTGGTGTCGCGGACCTCGCTTGGAGCACCATGCTGATCATGTGGGCGGTCCGCTCTGCGGAGGGCAGATGAATCACCGCCCCGCCGACGTTGCCCCGGCGCACCGAGATCAGCCCGTCGCGTCTCCAGGATGTGGATCGCCTCGCGCAGCGCCGGCGGGCTCACGCCGAACTCGGAGAACAGGCTCTCCTGCGACGGCAGCACATCGCCTTCCTTGAGCCGGCCGGACAGGATGTCCTCCCGCAGCCGGGAGGCCACGATCTCGGCCACCCGCGGTTGACGAATGCGCTGCACGACCATTAGTTCTTGACCCGCCGCTTGCCGAATTGGAAGCCGGTCAGTTTGTCGGGGGACGACGCCACCGTCTTGAACTCACCGATGCAAAGCACCTCGTCACCCAGCAGCAGCCGCGCGGTCGACGTGACCCTGCCTTCGTCCTCGGTCCTGGCGATGTCGAAGCGAAGTTCGGTGAGGATCGGCGTCGGCCTGCGGAAGGTCACCGTGAGCGAGCGCGTCTTGCCCGTCCGCCTGGCGGCGCAGCTCTGATGTTGGGTGATGCAGTCGAAGAAGACAGCGAGAAAGCCGCCGTTCACCAGTCCCGGGCGGGCCCTCGTAGACCACCGGGAAGGTGACGCGGCCAGAGGCGGTCTCGTTCTCGAGATGGTCGAAGATGTATTCGGGGAAACACGGGTTGTACGCCCCTGCGTCGAACGCGTGGTCCAGATACACGCGTTGGTCCTCACCGCCCGCCCCAATCCGCGGCGTGGGGTCCGGCGGGACAGCGGCCGTCAACTCCCTCTCCCAATCGGCGAATTGCCCGAGCATGGCGTCCACGGTCGGATGCTCTTGCTCCAAAGACAGCAGTAGCCCGGTCAGACGTCGCAGCGCGCCCGCGGCGGCGACCGTCTGCGCCAGCGGCTGCTCGCCGTATCCCGGTGTGGCGTCCGCCATGGGTCCTCTTCCATGTTCCGTTAGCGCGCTTTCCTTGCTAACTTGTACAGGATAGCAATACTGTATGGCTAACCATATAGCTAGGGATTGGCGGATTCAACGGTGACTGACGTCGACGCCGACGGCTCGATAACGGCATCGCGGGACGGCGATGTCCTTCGGCTCACGCTTGATCGCCCGTCGAGACGCAACTCGTTGAGCCATTCAATGATCGAGGCGTTCGTCGGTCTGCTGACCGAGGCCGCGACCGACGACTCGCTTCGGGCCGTTCATATCCGCGGCGCGGCAGCCGATTTCTGCTCGGGCGCGGACTGGGTGGCGACCAACAGCGGCGGCCAACGGCCCCGCACCGGTGACCTGGTTCGACGCATTCCACACACCGCCAATCGTGTGATCGAACTCGTACACGGCATTCAGTTGCCTGTGGTCTGCACTGTTAAGGGTTGGGCCGTCGGCCTTGGCTGCAATCTGGCACTGGCGGCGGACTTCACCGTCGCTGCCGATGATGCGGTGTTCTGGGAACCGTTCATCGGCCGTGGCTTTTCCCCGGATTCCGGTTCCACGTGGCTGCTGCCCCGGCTGGTCGGGTTGGCACGGGCCAGGGAGATGCTGCTGCTCGGCGAGAAGGTCAGTGGACGCGACGCTGCGGACTGGGGGCTGATTCATCGTTGTGCAAGCCCATCCGAACTTGACGATGTCACAGAGAAACTCGTGACGCGACTGGCCTCCGGGCCGACGGTCGCGCTCGGTCTGGCCAAACAAGCCCTCAACTACGGTCAGCACGCCACCCTCGGTCAGGCCATGACGCAGGAGCTCTTCAACATCGAGTTATCGTGCCGAACAACCGATTTCAAAGAGGGGCTGGCGGCGTTCTCCGAAAAGCGCGCACCGGAATTCGGTGGAAGGTGACCACATGAAGGACATCAAGTACGAGATCGACGGGCATACGGCCACGATCACGCTGAACCGGCCCGACGCGCTCAACGCGCTCAGTCCACAGATGATCGCTGACCTCCGCACCGCCTATGACGAGGCCGAGAACGACGACAACATCTGGCTGCTCATCGTCACCGGCACTGGCCGCGCGTTCTGCACAGGTGCCGATGTCGGCGAGATCCCCAGGGACGGCAGGGTGATCTACGAGCGACCGTACCTGTCCACCTATGAACAGTGGGAGGCCCCGCAGGAGGGCACTCCGCCGTTTCGCAGGATGGCCAAGCCGGTACTGGCCGCCATCAACGGATTATGCTGTGGCGCAGGGCTTGACTGGATCACCACCGGCGACATCGCCATCGCCTCCGACAAGGCGACCTTCTTCGACCCGCACGTCAGCATCGGCTTGGTGGCCGGCCGCGAGATGGTGCGGCTGGCACGGGTGCTGCCCCGCAATATCGCGCTGCGCATGGCACTGATGGGCAAACACGAACGGATGAGCGCCCAACGCGCCTATGACCTCGGCATGATCAGCGAGGTCGTCGAGCACGACAAGCTCCTCGAACGGGCCCACGAGATCGCGGACATCGTCAACTCCAACGCGCCGTTGGCGGTGCGGGGCACGCGGCTGGCCATCCACAAGACGTTGGACCTGCCGCTGCACGACGCCGAGATCCTTGCCGAGACGTTCCGCGAGCGCGTCCTGCGCACCGAGGACGCGCTCGAAGGACCGAAGGCGTTCATGGAAAAGCGCGCCCCGAATTGGCAATGCCGATGAGTTTCGACACCATCCTGCTCGAGGTGGACACCGCAGCCCACGTCGCCACCATCACGCTGAACCGGCCGGAATCGCTCAACGCGTTCAACCGGACCATGTGCGATGAGATGGCCGAGGCCTGGCGGGCTGTCAAACTCGACGAGTCGGTGAACGCGGTTGTGCTGCGCGCCGCGGGCGACCGGGCGTTCAGCGCCGGACTCGACATCAAGACCTCCTATGGGCAGCCGGACAACGTGTGGAACCACGAGGATCCCGGCGAGGCGCTCAGCCCGAAATGGCAGAAGATGTGGAAGCCCGTGGTGTGTGCGGTTCATGGCATGTGCACAGCGGGCGCGTTCTACTTCGTCAACGAGTCCGACGTGGTGATCTGCTCCGACGACGCGACGTTCTTCGACTCACATGTCAGCGCCGGTTTGGTGTGCGCGTTGGAGCCGATCGGGTTGATGCGTCACATCGGCCTCGGCGAAACATTGCGAATCGCGTTGATGGGAAACGACGAACGCGTCAGCGCCGATACCGCGCTGCGCATCGGGTTGGTGTCGGAGGTGGTGTCCCCCGATCGGTTGTGGGGCCGCGCACACGAGATCGCGTCGGCGATCGCCGCCAAACCGCCGTCCGCGACCCAGGGCACGGTGAAGGCGATCTGGGAGTCGCTGGACAAGCCTTACCGCGCGGCGCTGCAACAGAACCTGATCTACACCCGGCTGGGAAACCCGCTCGGGCAAGCCGAACTCGCCGCCCAGGGTAAACCGGCGCCAGCCAAACCGATGGTCCGCTGATGCCCGACCACCCGCTCAGCCGGCGCATCGCCGACGTGCTCGAGCTGCAGCCCGGCGCTGCAGCCATCGAGTACGACGCGCGCTGGTCGACGTGGCGCGAGGTCGCAGCACTCGCCCAGCACATCACCGCCCTCGAGGTTGGGCAGCGTCAGGTGGGAATCCTGCTGCGCAACACGCCCGCCCATGTGGCGGCGTTTCTCGGTGTGCTGATGGGCGGCGCAACCGTCGTCGTCATCAACCCGTCCCGAGGTGACGACCGCACCCGGGCCGATATCGAGGCGCTCGATCTCCCGTTCCTCGTCGGCGTGCGCGACGATCTGACGAGACTGGTGGGTCGGTCCGCCGCCACCACGCTGGTCTCGATCTCGGGCCTGGCCGATGAGCCGGAGGTGACCGCCGGGCAGCACCGCCGCGACGTCAGCCGGCCTGAAGTAGCGGTGCGGATGCTGACCAGCGGAACGACAGGTCCGCCCAAGCGAATCGACCTTACCTACGACATGCTGGCGCGCAGCGTCATCGGGCCCGAACCGGAACGGTCGGCGGCGCCGACGGAACTGCGTCGCGGGGTCGCGATCGTCAACGCCCCGATGGTGCACATCGGCGGCGTCTTTCGCGTGCTGCAGTGCATCTGCGAGGCAAGGCCCTTCGCCTTGTTGGACCGTTTCGAGCTCAGTCAGTGGGCAGACGCCGTACGCAGGCATGCGCCGCGCGCGGTGTCGCTGGTCCCGGCGGCACTGCGCATGGTCTTGCAGTCCAACTTGACCAGGCAGGATCTGGCGAGCATCCGCGCCGTCACATCGGGCACCGCGCCCCTGTCGGCAGAGGATGCCGACGCGTTCACCGCGAAGTTCGGCATCCCCGTCCTGACGTCGTATGCGGCCACCGAATTCGGCGGCGGTGTGGCCGGCTGGACACTGGCCGACCATCAGAAGTACTGGCAGGTCAAGCGCGGCAGTGTGGGCAGGCCGAGCCTGGGGGCACAACTTCGGGTGGTCGATGACGACGGTGCGACGCTGGGTCCTGACCAGGCCGGGCTACTGGAGGTCAAACCCGGACAGCTCGGACCGTCCGCCCCGTGGATGCGGACTACCGACCTGGCCCGAATCGACGAGGACGGATTCCTCTGGATCCTCGGGCGCGCCGATCAGGCGATCATCCGCGGCGGCTTCAAGGTGATTCCCGACGACGTGCGCGCCGCGCTGGAGGGTCATCCGGCAGTGCGAGGGGCGGCCGTGGTGGGTCGGCCCGACGATCGCCTCGGCCAGACTCCGGTCGCGATGGTGGAGCTGCGGAATGGTGAATCGATCGATGCGGCCGCGCTCATCGAGTTCCTGCGAGCGCGGTTGGCGCGCTACGAAGTTCCCACCGACATCGCGATCGTCGACGACATCCCCAGAACACCCTCCGGCAAGGCCGATTTGGGTGCGGTCCGCGAATTCTTCAGCCATCCCGTCGAACATGCCAAGTGAAGCGCTGACGGTCGGCGAAGTTCTGCGGCGACAGTCAGTTGCGCGGGCTGATCACCCGCTCCTGGTGTGTGACGCCGAGCGGCTCAGCTACGTCCAGGCCGACCGCCGGTCCGCGCAACTGGCCCGCGGGCTGATCGCTCTCGGCGCGGGAAAGGGCACTCACGTCGGACTGCTCTACCCCAACGGTGCGGCGTTCGTCGTCGGCATGCTGGCCGCCGCCCGCATCGGCGCCGTTGTCATCCCGTTCTCCACGTTCGGCACGGCGCGGGAGATAACTGAACAACTCGTCGACAGCGACACCGAAATCCTCCTTGCGGCTGCGTCGTTTCGCTCTCACGACTACCGGAAGCGACTTGCTGAGATTCGTGGGGCCGCCCCGCTGCTGCGCCACGTCCTGATCGACTCCGAACCCGGCGATAGGGCCGAGGCCACGCTGCTGTCGGCGATGGAACGCGACGTCGATGATTCGGATCCGCTGGCCATTGTGTACACGTCGGGTTCGACGAGCGCCCCCAAGGGCGTAGTGCACACCCACGCATCACTGCTGGGTCACCAGAAGATCCTCAACGAGATCCGCGGCCTGTCACCCGATGACAAGCTGTTCTGTAACTCACCGTTCTTCTGGATCGGCGGAATCGCGTTCGCGGTGCTGGCCACGCTGCTCGCGGGCTCGACGCTTGGTGTGCTCCAACGCCACGGATTCTGGTGCGACGCTTGATCTGCTTGAATCCGAAAAACCGACGATGACAAATGGTTTCGTCGCCGGGATTGCCCACCTATCCAGTCACCCGAGTCTGCCCGCGCGCAACCTGTCGTCAATGCGCCGCGGAAACCTGTACCCGATCATGGCGCCCGAGGTTCGGCCCGCGGACCCCGAGTTGCGGCACACGATGCTCGGCATGACCGAGGCTGGCAGCGTCATCACCATCAGTGATGACGAATCCGACCAGCCGGAGCATCGGCGTGGTTCGTTCGGCAGGCCGGTACCCGGGTTCGAAACCAAGATCGTCGACGGCGAGCTGTGCATCCGCGGCCCCTTCATGATGCAGCGCTACTACAGACGCAGCCGTGAGGAGTGCTTCGATGCAGACGGCTGGTTTCACACCGGCGATGTCGTCCGAACCGACGACGACGGCTTCGTCTACTTCCTCGGCCGCCGCGGCGCGATGATCAAAACAGCGGGCGCCAACGTCGCCCCCGCCGAGGTGGAACGCGCCATCGCCAAGGTCACCGGCGGAACGACGGCGCACGTCATCGGGCTTCCCGATCCGCAGCGCGGACAGCTCGTCGCCGCGGTCATCGCATTGGACGACGGCGACGAATTCGACGAGGCCGCGGTGCGCGAGCGGCTCAGGGCCGAGCTGTCGGCCTACAAGATCCCGAAACGCTTTGCCGCCGTGCCGCGTTCCGCGATACAGCTGCTCTCCAGCGGCAAGGTAGACCCCGTCGCATTGATGAAGATGTTCGATGCCTGACACCGTCGACCGGCTGGTGAGGTTGCGCGCCGAACTACACGGCGACAAGCCGATGGTGATCGACCCGAAGGCACAGATCAGCTACGCCGAGCTCGACGAAACCACCCGGGCCATGGCCGCCGCGTTCGTCGAAGCCGGCGTCGGTAAGGGCACCCGGGTCGGCCTGATCATGCCGAACCGCGGGCAGTGGGTGCAGATCGCAGTGGCGCTCACGCGCATCGGCGCGGTGCTGGTACCGCTGAGCACCCTGCTGGCGCCCCCGGAGCTTGTGGCACAACTCCGCGTTGCCTCCGTGCAGGTTCTGATTGCGGTCGAGGAGTTCCGCGGCCATCGTTATCTCGACGATCTGGCTGGCGTTGTGGATAGCCCGAAACTTCCCGCACTGCGCGAGGTCTGGACCCCTGACGGGCTGCCCGAGACGCAGCGGTGGCCAGATGGTCGACGCGATGGCGGCGACCGTCACCCCGAGCGACACGCTCGTCATCATGTTCACCTCCGGAAGCAGCGGGCCGCCGAAGGGTGTGATCCACTCGCACGGCAACGCATTGGCTGCGGTGCGATCAGGCCTGACCGCTCGCTGCATCGACGCGGACACCCGCCTGTACCTGCCGATGCCGTTCTTCTGGGTGGGCGGCTTCGGCAGCGGCGTGCTGTCCGCGCTGCTCGCCGGCGCAACACTCGTCACCGAGGAAATCCCTCGGCCGGAGACGACGCTGCGCCTGCTGGAGCGCGAGCGAGTCACGCTGTTTCGCGGCTGGCCCGACCAGGCCGAGGCCCTGGCGCGCCAATCCGCCTCTGTGGGAGCCGATTTGTCCGCGCTACGGCCCGGTAGCCTGGAGGCTCTGCTGCCGGCAGAGCAACGGGCGGAACCCGGTGCGCGAGCAACGTTGTTCGGAATGACCGAGTCGTTCGGGCCCTACTGCGGCTATCCCGCCGACACCGACATGCCACGCTCCGCGTGGGGAAGCTGCGGAAAGCCGTTCGACGGCATGGAGGTTCGGATCGTCGACCCCGACACCGGCCAACCGGTTCCTGCCGGCACCGTCGGCGTGATCCAGATCCGGGGACCGCACACGTTGCGGGGCATGTGCCGGCGCAGCCGCGAAGACGTTTTCACCCCCGACGGCTACTACCCCACCGGCGACCTCGGGCACCTCGACGGCGAGGGCTTCATGTTCTACCACGGCCGATCCGACGACATGTTCAAGGTCAGCGGCGCCACCGTCTACCCAAGCGAGGTCGAGCGGGCGCTGCGCACGATTGACGGCGTAGAGAACGCCTTTGTCACCGATGTCACCGGCGCGGTGGGCGCCGTCGTGATCGGCGATACCACGGTCGAGCACCTGCGGGCTGCGGCGCGGACGCTGTTGAGCTCCTTCAAGGTCCCGACCGTGTGGCTGCTGGTCAACTCCGACGAGAGCATTCCGCGCGGCGCGACCGGCAAGATCGACCCTCGCCGGCTGCGAGATCTATTGCGCGAGCAGGGGGCACCTCCCGCCGCGTTAGCTGACCACCCCGCGTTAGCTGACCACCCCGCGTTGCGTGAGGTGTTCGATCAGTGGCCCCGCCCCGGCGGCGAGGTGCTCGGACATCGCTGTGCGGGCCAGGTTTTCGTCGCGCTTCTCAAGTGCCGCCAACAGCTTGCGATGGTGCTCGGTCGACTGATCGGGCCAGCCCTCGATCGTGGGAAACACCGACTCGGGGGCATAGCGGGTGATCTGCGACATCAGCTGGGCGAGCTTGGGCGAGTCGGCGGCGACGTTGATCGCCTTGTGGAACTCGTGGTTGAGCCGGATAGCGCGTTGGTCGTCATCGCCGGCGTAGGCCTCTTCCAGTTCGGTCTGAATCTTCTCCAGCTCGCGCACTTGATCGTCGGTGATGTTGGCCGCGGCCCGCGCGGCGAGCTCACCACCGATGTGGGCCTGCACGTTCGCCACGTCAGTGAGGTCTCGGCACGTCACCGGCACCACCACAAAGCCGCGCCGCGGCTGCTGTGAAAGCAGCCCCTCAGCGCTGACGACGAAGAGCGCCTCACGCACCGGCGTGACACTGACACCCAGTTCAGCCGCCAACTGATCCAGTCGAATGTACTGCCCCGCAGCATAGGTGCCGTCGAAGATGCGTTTGCGCACGTGACGCGCGACGTCCTCGGCCAACTGAGGCCGGAAGGCGAAATCGGGTGCGGTCATGGGTCAGATCCGGTAGTCGGCGAGCAGTCGCTTGCTGATGATGTTCTTCTGGATCTCGCTGGTGCCTTCGCCGATGAGCAGGAACGGGGCGTCACGCATCAGCCGCTCGATCTCGTATTCCTTGGAGTAGCCGTACCCGCCGTGGATCCGGAAGCTCTGTTGGGTCACTTCCGAGCAGAACTCACTTGCCAGGTACTTGGCCATCCCGGCCGCGACGTCGTTGCGTTCGCCGGAGTCCTTCAGCCGGGCGGCGTTGACCATCATCAGATGCGCCGCCTCGATTTTCGTTGCCATCTCCGCCAATTGGAAGGCGATCGCCTGATGCTCGGCGATCGGCTTGCCGAACGTGTGGCGCTGCTGCGCATACCGCACCGCCAGTTCGAAGGCGCGGATACCGACGCCGCACGCCCTGGCCGAGACGTTGACCCGGCCGACCTCTATCCCGTCCATCATCTGGAAGAAGCCCTGGCCGGGCGCCTCACCGAGAATGTCGTCGGCGTCGGTGACATAACCGTCGAAGATCAGCTCGGTGGTGTCGATGCCCTTGTAGCCGAGCTTGTCGATCTTGCCGGGGATGGTCAGCCCGGGCGCGACTTCACCGAAGCCGGTGGGCTTTTCGATCAGGAACGCAGTCAGGTTGCGGTGTGGTTTGTCGGCGCCCTCGTCGGTGCGCACCAGCGCCGCAACCAACGTGGAGCTGCCGCCGTTGGTCAGCCACATCTTCTGGCCGTCGATGGTGTAGGTGCCGTCGGCGTTGCGCTTGGCCCGCGTGCGGATCGCGGCGACGTCAGAGCCCAGTTCGGGCTCCGACATCGAAAATGCGCCGCGCGTCTCACCGGTCGCCATCCGCGGCAGGTAGTGCTGCTTCTGACGATCGGTGCCGTGCTGGCGAATCATGTAGGCGACGATGAAGTGGGTGTTGATCACGCCCGAGACGCTCATCCACCCGCGAGCGAGTTCCTCAACGCACAACGCGTAAGTGAGCAGGGACTCGCCAATGCCGCCGTACTCCTGCGGGATCATCAGCCCGAACAGGCCCATCTCTTTCATCGCATCGACGATTGCCTGCGGGTAGGTGTCGGTGTGCTCGAGCTCCTGCGCGGTCGGGATGACCTCTTTGTCGACGAATTGCCGTACCGCAGTGACGATTTCGGTCTGGAACTCGGTCAGGCCCAACGTTTGGGCCAGTCTGGTCATGCGCCGACTCTCTCGAACACGGCGGCAAGGCCCTGCCCGCCGCCGATGCACATGGTCTCCAGTCCGTAGCGGGCGCCTCGCCGGTTCAGTTCGCGCGCCAGCGTGGCAAGCATCCGGCCGCCGGTGGCACCGACGGGGTGACCCAGCGAGATCCCCGAACCGTGCACGTTCGTCCGATCGTGGTCGGCCGCGGTGAACTTCCACTCCCGCATCACGGCAAGAACCTGCGCGGCGAAGGCCTCGTTGAGTTCGATCAGGTCGATGTCGGACAACTGCAGCCCCGCCTTGCCGAGCGCCACCTCCGTTGCCGGTACCGGCCCGATCCCCATGATGTTGGGTGCCACACCGGCCGCCCCCCATGAGACCAATCGGACCAATGGGGTAAGCCCCAGCTCGTCGGCCTTCTCCGGAGTGGTCACCACGCACATGGAGGCGGCGTCGTTCTGGCCGCTGGAATTCCCCGCGGTAACGGTCGCGTCCGGATCACTGCCCAACAGAACGGGTTTCAGCTTGCTCAACGTTTCGACCGACGTATCGGCACGCGGGTGCTCGTCGGTGCCGATCAGCTCCTCACCGTGGCGGGTGCGCACCGCGACCGGGATGATCTCCTCCGCGAGGATCCCGTCCTTGGCAGCGGCCACCGCCCGTTGATGCGAGGTCACCGCGAGTTCGTCCTGCTCCTGGCGCGGGATTCCGTACTGCCGGCGCAGGTTTTCCGCCGTCTCCAGCATGCCGCCCGGTACCGGATAGTGATGGCCGCCCGCAGTGGTGCGGCCGCGCGCGAGACTGTCGTGGATCTTCACGCCGCCCTTCGCGCCACCCCAGCGCATGTCGGTCGAGTAGAACGTGACATTGCTCATGCTCTCGGCCCCGCCTGCGACCACGACATCGTTGTCGCCGCCGGAAACTTGCAGGCAGGCCTGGATGACGGCCTGCAGACCCGACCCGCAACGACGGTCGACCTGCATGCCGGGCACGGTCACCGGCAGCCCCGCATCCAGGGCTACCACGCGTCCGATCGCGGGTGCTTCGCTGCTGGGATAGCAGTGGCCGAGGATGACGTCCTCTACTGCGCCGGGCTCGATTCCGGTCCGCTCCAACAGCCCCTTCAGCGCGGCGACCCCGAGATCGAGGGCGGTCAGCGACTTGAACATGCCGCCGTAACGGCCGATCGGGGTCCGAACCGGTTCGCAGATCACAGCGTCACGCGCGTTCACAGGTGCCTCCCGCCGGTGACCTCGAGGACCGTGCCGGTCATGTACGACGACAGATCGCTGGCGAGGAACAACGCCACGTTGGCCACCTCAGCCGGCTCACCCGCTCGGCCCATCGGCACCTCGGCGACCTTGGAATCCCAGATCCGTTGCGGCATGGCTTCGGTCATCGCCGATCTGATCAATCCAGGTTGGATCGCATTGACTCGCACGCCAAGGTGAGCGAGTTCCTTGGCGGCGGCTTTGGTCATGCCGACGATGCCTGCTTTGGCCGCCGAGTAGTTGGTCTGCCCGACCATGCCGACCTTGCCGGAGATCGACGACATGTTCACGATCGCGCCGCGCTTGTTCTCCCGCATGATCGCCGCCGCCGTGCGGATGCCGTTCCAAGTGCCCTTCAAATGCACGGCGATGACCTGATCGAACTGATCCTCGGTCATCTTGCGCATCGTCGCGTCGCGGGTGATCCCGGCGTTGTTGACCATGATGTCCAGGCCGCCGAACCGCTCGACGGCGGCACCCACCAGCGCATCGACCTCGTCGGCCGAGGTGACGTCGCACCGCACCGCCAGGGCGGCGTCTTCTCCTCCGAGTTGCTTGGCGGCCGCCTCGGTGGCGCCGAGATCCAGATCGCCCAGCACGACGCGGGCGCCCTCGGCGATGAACCGCTCCGCGATGGCGAACCCCAAGCCCTGCGCACCGCCCGTGACGACGGCCGTCTGGCCGCTCAACAACGACACCTGATCACCCCTCTTCGCTGGTCAGGCCCCGACTAGGGCCCGGTCAATGCCACATCATATTTCATATATGATTTCTCGAGTCCATTGGCCCACTCGCCGCAGAGGAGCGCGATGAGCACCGAAGTCAGCGACGACGACTTCCAGGAGATCCTGGCCCAGACACGTCACTTCGTTCGCACCGTGGTGGTCCCCCGTGAACAGGAGATCCTGGCCGAGGACCGGGTGCCAGACGATCTGCGCGAACAGGCCGAGAAGATGGGTCTGTTCGGCTACGCGATCCCACAGGAGTGGGGCGGCCTCGGGCTGAACCTCGCCCAAGATGTCGAGCTGGCGATGGAGCTGGGCTACACGTCGCTCGCACTGCGGTCGATGTTCGGCACGAACAACGGCATCGCCGGACAAGTACTCGTCGGCTTCGGCACCGACGAGCAGAAGGCCCGCTGGCTGGAGCCGATGGCTACCGGGCGAGGTGGTGGCCTCGTTTGCACTGACCGAACCGGGCGCGGGATCCAATCCGTCCGGCCTGCGCACGAAAGCCGTTCGCGACCAAGAAGGCGCGGCTTGGATCATCAACGGCCAGAAGCGCTTCATCACGAATGCGCCCGTCGCCGATCTGTTCATCGTCTTCGCCCGCACCCGGCCCGCCGATGAGGACGGCGCTGGCATCGCGGTCTTCCTGGTGCCCGCCGGCACGGCCGGCGTCGAGGTCGGCGTAAAGGACGCCAAGATGGGTCAGGAGGGCGCGTGGACCGCTGACGTCAGTTTCAGCGATGTCCGCGTTCCAGACGGCGCGCTGATCGGCGGCACCGAGGACGTTGGCTACCGCGCCGCGATGATCTCGCTGGCGCGCGGCCGTGTGCACATCGCCGCGCTGGCAGTCGGAATCGCGCAGCGCGCCCTTGACGAATCCGTCGCGTACGCCGCCACCGCGACGCAGGGCGGCACCCCGATCGGGAACTTCCAACTGGTGCAAGCGATGATCGCCGATCAGCAGACCGGCGTGCTGGCAGGGCGGGCGCTGGTCCGCGACACCGCACGGCTGCTGGCTCAGCGGCGAGGACCGCAGGATCGCGCCGTCGGCGGCCAAGCTGTACTGCACCGAAATGGCGGGCAAGGTGGCCGATCTCGCCGTCCAGGTGCACGGCGGCAGCGGCTACATGCGCGAGGTGCCGGTCGAGCGGATCTACCGCGACGTGCGGCTGCTACGGCTGTACGAGGGCACCAGCGAGATCCAGCGGCTGATCATCGGATCGAATCTTGTGAAGGCGGCGCAGAAATGAGCGGACGGCTCACGGGCAAGGTGGCTTTCATCACCGGGGCCGCACGGGGTCAGGGTCGTGCCCATGCGGTGCGGATGGCCAATGAGGGCGCCGACATCATCGCCATCGACATCGCGGGCAAGCTTCCGGCGTGCGTCCCCTACGCACCGGCGACTCCCGACGATCTCGCCGAAACCGTGCAGCTCGTCGAGGCGACCGGTCGCCGGATCCTTGCCTCCGCTGTCGACATCCGCGATATCGACGGCCTCCGGCAGGCCGTCAACAACGGCACAGCCGAGCTGGGTCGCCTCGACATCATCGTCGCCAACGCCGGCGTCTCCGCACCCCAGACGTGGGACGCCATCACTCCCGACGACTTCCGCGATGTCATGGACGTCAACGTGACCGGCACATGGAACACCGTCATGGCCGGGGCGCAGAAGATCATCGACGGCGGCCGCGGCGGCTCGATCATCCTGATCAGCTCCGCGGCGGGCATCAAGATGCAGCCGTTCATGATCCACTACACCGCAAGCAAGCACGCCGTCACCGGCATGGCCCGTGCGTTCGCCGCCGAATTGGGCAGGCACTCGATCCGCGTCAACAGCGTGCACCCGGGGGCGGTCAACACACTCATGGGAAGCGGCGACATGATCGGCTCGCTGGGCCGCGCGACCGAGACCTATCCGCAGCTCGCCCAGATGATCACACCGTTTCTCCCCACCTGGGCGGCGGAACCCGAGGACATCGCCGACGGGGTGTGCTGGCTGGCCAGCGATGAGTCGAAAAACGTTACAGCAGCGGCGATCTCGATTGACCAGGGGATGACGCAGTACTGAGTCAGCCGATGAAACGCACAATCGACTCGGCCACCGCGGCCGGCTTGTCGGACGCCTCGATTTCGACAGTGGTCGTCAACGTCGCCTGCACCGCGCCATCCAGTTGATCGACCTTGGCGATCTCCGCGCGCGCCCGGATCTTGGCGCCGACCTTCACCGGGGTGATGAAGCGCACCTTGTTGTAGCCGTAGTTGATGGCCATCGCGATGTTCTCGACGGTGTACATCTGCTGCGTGAAGTGCGGGAGCAACGACAGCGTGAGCAGGCCGTGTGCGATCGTCCCACCAAACGGGCCATTCGCCGCCCGTTCCGGATCGACGTGGATCCACTGGTGGTCGTCGGTGGCGTCGGCGAACAGATTGACGCGCTCCTGGGTGATCTCCAGCCAATCTGTGGGACCTAGCTCGGTGCCCTCCGCCGCGACGAACTCGTCCAGCCCGCTGAACTTCTTCACCACTTCTCTCCTTACCCGCTCCACGACCGTCTGGTTGCCCTATCGGATGATGCGGTCCTTACAGTGCCACAGCACCGCCCGCGATAGAACAAGGCGCCCGAGTCGATGCCGTGGCGGTGATCCACCCCCACCACGTTCTTTTGCCCTCAGATACCGCGCCGTGCCGATGAACGCGGGCAGAAACGAATGATGAATATTGATCGGCCCGCTCCGGCAATCCCCGTTTCGCGCAACAAGCCGAACTGGCACCGCTCTGCCGAATATCCCTGGTCGCCGGCATGTGCATGAATGGCACCGAAAGGGGGCCTACCTGAGCTCTCCACCTCCGCCGGGGGTGTCATCCCGGGCTGCCTCGGGTCACACAGTCTGCACAATCTGCGCCGACCAGGCCGTTCGGACACACCAACACCCGAATTGCACTGGCTCATTCAACGCGCAGCGAAAGGGTCCGGGAAATCCTTACGCCACCGTCAATCCAATCAATGACATTAGCGGTCAACTTCGCCGAAAAGTCGATAAATATATGGTCACCAGTGACAATTCGCCGACATGCGATTGCCACAAAGCCGTCGACGGCCAGAAACGCGGCGCAATATTTGAGGGTGGGCATCGCTTTGCGGGAAAAGATCGTATTGCTAGCTGGAATCCGTGTAACCCGTGGCGAGATACTGAGCAGAGACAGCCAGCCTCGACGCCGTTGTTGGCAGGCTGCCCGACGAAGGGACAAGTATGACCGTTCCCCAGACTGAGGCCGCGGGCCGCAACGTAGTCAGCCTGGAGAGGAGTCCCAGGTGTTGGGATCCTGACAGCGAGTGCAGCATCGTATTCGCGCACCCGGCAATCGAGCGGGATCTGTGGATGGACTACGTTCGCGGTGCTTGCGATAGCTACCGCAAGCACGGCGTCGAAAAGGCACTCGACATCGATGCGCTCCACAATGCTGCCGACACGATCCTTTTCGCAGCGTGCGTAAACGACGCGGGGAGAGTCGTCGGCGGTCTGCGGGCACGAGGCCCCTATCGATCCGCCGACGAATGCCACGCACTAGTCGAATGGAGTGGGCAGCCCGGTCTGGATGCTGTGCGGAAAATGATCACCGACCGACTGCCCTTCGGCGTCGTCGAAATGAAAACTGCTTGGGTGACCGACGATCCCGAGCGCAGCCGCCAACTCACCAGCGCCATCTCACGAACACCCCTTCATGCGATGAACCTGCTCGATATTCAGTTCATCGTGGCCACGGCTGCTTCGTATGTGCTTAAGCGGTGGCTCTCGTCCGGTGGACAGCTGGCGGCGAAAATTCCCGCCACTCCCTATCCGGACCATCGCTACCAGACCAAGCTAGCGTGGTGGGACCGCCGCACATTCGCCAATCATGCTGATCCGAAGCAGCTTTCAGTGTTCTTTGCCGAGCAGACAGAGCTGGCGATTGGATTCGATGACATCGTGTCTGCCGGACCTGCGCGATGACGTCAGGCATCCATGATGCAGAGCCGTGCAATGGAATAGTCCTGGACGCCGACGATCCCGTCGATAACGTTGTCCTTCAAGAACTGCGAGCCGACCCGCGCATCGAGTTCATCGACAATGTGCACCAACAGCAGGCCGGACTGCACCGGCTTCGACCCGATCCGCAGCCTGAGGTGGCCGCCGAGCCGATCCGGTGGGTGTACTACCCGTGGCGCAGGACGGTGGTCAGTGTTCTGGGTCCGCGCGCATTCCGACTGCTGCGCCTTGACCGAAACAGAAATCTCATCACCGCCGCCGAGCTTGACCGCCTCGGTCGGCTCCGCATCGGCGTCGTTGGGCTCAGCGTCGGGCATGCCATCGCCTACACCCTTGCCGCACAAGGCTTGTGCGGTGAGTTGCGGCTCACCGACTTCGATGACTTGGAGCTGTCCAACCTGAATCGAGTTCCCGCGTCTGTCTTCGATCTGGGTGTGAACAAGGCCGTGGTATGCGCCAGGCGGATCGCCGAGCTCGACCCGTACCTCCCGGTGGCGGTTGTGCCGACTGGCATCACTGTCGAGTCTGTTGGCGCCTTCCTCGACGGCCTCGACATCGTCATCGAGGAGTGTGACTCGCTCGACGCGAAAGTGCTCATCCGCGAGGTCGCGAGGACACGACGCCTGCCGGTTCTGATGGCGACCAGCGACCGGGGCCTACTCGATGTGGAGAGGTACGACATCGAGCCTTCCCGGCCGATCATGCACGGTCTGCTGCGCGATGTTGATAGCTCCCAACTCACCAATCTGAGCAACAGGGACAAACTGCCGTACGCCCTTCGATTCATCGATGCGGCACATTTGTCCCCGCGGATGGCCGCATCCCTGGTCGAAGTCGGCAATACCTTGTCGACCTGGCCACAGCTCTCGTCGGAGGTCGCCCTCAACGCGGCCATCGTTGCCGAAGCGGTACGGCGCATTGGGCTGCGCGAGCAATTGCCGTCAGGCAGGGTGCGCATCGACACGGCAGCCGTGCTGGACGACCTTGACGAGCCGGCGGCGCTAGCACCCGCACACCCACCGAACGACGAGCCGATCGAACAGACCGAACCGGCCGGAACCTCTGAAATCGTTGCCGCCGCAGCTGTCCGCGCACCCTCCGGTGGGAATGCCCAGCCCTGGCACATCGAGGCACGGGATGGTTCGGTGAGCATTCGGCTGGCCCCCGAGTGCACGACGTCGATGGACGTCGCATACCGGGCAAGTGCGGTAGCGCTGGGAGCGGCAGCTTTCAACGCCAGGGTCGCCGCGGCGGCGCACGGGTTGATCGGCGATGTGGACTTTCAGCCAGGCGATGAGGCATCGCCCCTCAGCGTGCTGGTGCACTTATCGGCAGGCGATGACCCAGAGCTCGCCGCCCTGTACGAGGCGATGCTGCGTAGAGAGACGAACCGGCGCCGCGGCGATCGTGTCCCGATTCCCACCCAAACCCTTGAGCTGCTCGGTTCGGCCGCCCGAAGCGAGGGCGCCCGGCTGCAGGTTTACTGCGGTCCGACGGAGGTCGACCGGGCAGCGGCGATTCTGGCCGCCGCCGACCGCATCCGCTATCTGACGCCACGGCTGCACGCGGAGATGTTCGCGGAGCTTCGCTCGCCCGGCGACCCCTCGCCGGAGTCGGGTATCGACGTGCGCAGCCTGGAACTCGATGCAGCCCATGTGGTGATGCTCGACATTCTGCGGCGATCGGAGGTGATGGCGAACCTGGCAGCGTGGGACGCCGGAACCGCCCTTGGCGACGACACCTACGAGCGGGTCACCGCGAGCGCCGCCGTCGGCGTGATATCCGTGTTCGGCCAGAGTTTGACCGACTACGCACGTGGTGGATCGGCCGCCGAATCGGTGTGGATCAGCGCACAACAGCATGGGCTTGCCGTCCAACCGGTTTCACCGGCGTTTCTGTATGCACACGACGATGAGGATCTGCGCGAGCTCTCGCCCGCTTTCGCCGAGGACCTCGGCGATCTGCAATACAATTTCCGCAAGCTGGCCGACACCGAAGCAGGTGAGTCACAGGTGTTGGTACTCAGGTTTAGTCGCGCACCGCGACCATCGGTACCTAGCCGTCGGCGCGGACTACCCCGAGTTTCGCCGCGACTCGGCTGACGCCGATACGGAGGATCAGGTGCCAAGCAGCCTGGAGCTGGTCGTCACGTCGGTCGCTACCCAACTGATGGGGGTGAACGCGGCCACCTCCGTCGAGGTGAGTCAACGGGTGCTGGCCGACCTCGTCGAGTACTTCGGCGTCGACGTCAGCTTCCTGCGCCACAACGATCACCACGTTCACGCCTCGATACTGGTTGCCGAGTGGCCGGTCCGTCCCGGCATCCCGGACCCAGACCCGCTCGGCGTCGTCTACTTCGCCGACGCTGACCCGGTCTTCGCGCTCGCTGAGCATCAGAAGGAACCCGTCGTTTTCCGTCCAGAACCGGCGACCGACGACTACCAGCGCACGATCAACGAAGGCAGGCAGATCCCGGCGACGTCGATGGCGTGTGTACCACTGCTGTCCGGCGACGTCACCACGGGCGTGCTCGGCTTCGTCAAGTTCGGAGACCGCGACTGGTCACCGGAGGAACTCAACGCGCTCAAGGCGATCGCTTCGCTGTTCGCGCAGGTGCAGGCGCGTGTGCTTGCCGAGGAACAGCTGCGCCACCTCGCCGAACATGACGACCTGACCGGACTGCACAACCGCCGCGCGCTGCTGGCACACCTCGACACCAGACTCGCGGCAGGCCAGCCGGGACCCGTGTCGGCGTTGTTCTTCGACCTGGACCGGTTGAAGGCCATCAACGACTATCTCGGACATACCGCCGGCGACTCGTTCATCCGCGTCCTCGCCGAACGACTGCGAGAAGGCGCCGGCGGCCCGAACCTGATCGCCCGGCTCGGTGGCGACGAGTTCGTCGTCGTACCGGCGACGCCGATGGACACCGGAACCGCGGAAGCGCTGGCCTACCGGCTGCAATCGATGCTGTGCGAACGGGTGGCCATCGACGGCGAGATGCTGACGCGCACGGTGAGCATCGGTGTGGCACTCGGTGTTCCGGGTCGCGACACCACATCAGACCTTCTCCGCCGTGCGGATCAGGCGGTGCTCACCGCCAAGAACTCCGGCGGCAACAAGGTCGCGGTGTTCTCCGACGACATGTCGCTGGAAAGTGAGTTTCGCAACGACATCGAACTTCATCTGCAGAGTGTGATCGAAGACGGCTCACTGCTGTTGCATTACCTGCCCGAGGTCGACATGCGCACAGGTGAGATCCTGGCCGCCGAGGCGCTGGTGCGCTGGCAGCATCCCACTCGCGGACTGCTCTCGCCTGACTCGTTCATCGGTGTGGCCGAATCGATAAATCTCGCAGGGGAATTGGGGCGCTGGGTGATGCGATCGGCGTGCGCAGAGTTCGCCCGGTGGCGCTCCCGCGGGGTGGGACACGACGCGGTGCTGCGTATCAACGTGTCGCCGGTTCAGTTGGTCACCGACGGCTTCGTCGGATCGGTCGCCGGCATCATCTCCGAATTCGGTCTCGACGGCGGGTCGGTTTGTTTGGAGATCACCGAAAACGTTGTGGTTCAAGACATCGAGACCACTCGAATTACGCTTGCCGGGCTCAAACAGGTCGGCGTCAGGGTTGCTATCGATGACTTCGGCACGGGCTATAGCGTGCTGTCGCACCTGAAATCGCTTCCCGTCGACACACTCAAGATCGACAAGGGGTTCGTCCGCGACCTCGGCTCCGATCCCGGCGATCTCGCGATCGTCAAGGCGATCATCGCGTTAGCGGAGGCGTTCGGCTTACAACTGGTCGCCGAGGGAGTTGAGACCGAAACCGCCGCGCTGACATTGCTGCGTCACGGGTGTTACCGCGCGCAGGGATTCCTGTTGTCGCGCCCCGTCGTCGGCGACGCGATGGAGGCATTACTGGCCAGAGGACGGATACCGGTTGACTTTTCCGCAGCGCCACGCCTGTAGGGGACTGTGCGTGTCGCGCAGGTGCGCATGTAGGTGACGATTGACCGGGCGGCAGGTGGAAGCGGCCCCCATGGCGAGCGGTTCGGAGGTCAGCAGCTCGACGCGACCGAAGCGGCTGGCGGTCTGGCCGACCAGGCACACGCGAAGCGTGACTTCGTCGGCGGGCAAGGGTTGCCCAGCGGCGATCGAGACCTGTGGCCCGCCGCTGGCGACCGTCACACCGTGGCGGGCGCGAACGGCCAACGGGCCATCCGGTGTCGCGAACTCGGCACCCACCACATCACCGTCCTCGAACACGATGCGCCGCAGCGAGGTGGCCTGATGAACCTCGACACGCCGGTCTCGGGCCTGCGCGGCGAGCCAGTCCAACACCGAGCCGCCGACATTGGCGGGATCAGGTGTGATCGAGCCGATTTCGGCGACTTCAAGCGACTCGCCGTCGATGGTGCGCAACGTGGTCGACCGCCAATCAGACACGCGCGTGTAGAGGTATCCATACGGTGACACCAGGCACCGCGCGGCCCAATCCCTGAGATGGGCGCCGACGAACGGCGCAACGGCACCGCGCGGGTCGACCGGCTCCGCGTGCTCCACCACCCTGATCGGTACGTCGACGTCGCCTGCAGACCGGGTCAGCGGGCCAAGGTCGGATGACAGGGCAGCAAAATACTCGTTGGTCTCCGGATCCGGAACATCCACCTCGAGCCAGTGCAGCCGGTCCACCCGCGAACGGACCGCGACAGATGTCCCGCCTGGCGCGACGTCGCCGCGTGAACTGGCGACGAACACATCACCGCCCATGTCCACAACGGCCACGGCGTGCGCCAGGCCGGCGATTCCCGAACAGGTGCTCACGACGTCGACTTCTTCGTCCCACATCACCGTTAATTACCTCGGTATTGCTAAATGGCCCGACATCGACACCGACTACGCAGACTTCGCCGCCGCGTGGCATGGGAAGCCGCCGACGGCGCCATGTGGGAACCGCGTGCGTTTTGGACAGAATTTTGACGAACAATTTTGACGGACCTTGCGATTGCAGCCCGCCTCCGACGTGAAGTTGCCACAGCCCGCGCAGGGGTTCGAGGGGGTTTGCCAACGCGGACCATGGCAACGGCATGAAAATACCACTGGCAATTGCTGGCCGATAGTGGAATCCATCCCGACTCGGGCACGCTGACCTCGGAATCAGCCGTCAGCGGCCGCCCGGCATCCACCGGACCAAGAGTCATCACATCCGGTACCTTACATACTTTTTGACTGATATGCAGGCCAAAAAATGACTTAGAGTATTGGCTAACTCCTTTGCCCCAGGGGTCGCACGTGACGCGCACCACGGAGGGCCGTCGACGAGTTTGCGGTGTAGATCCGGCGCGCATCTGCCTCTTATGGGCGGCAGGTGAAAGAATCAGGCCATTGATTAATTTACGGAAACCACGATTACCCGACCACCGGCGCCACTGTCCAGATTCCGAGGTCCGCAAGTGACCGAACAACTCGACAAACGAGCGGACACCACGCGGCTGCAGATTCTCCGCGCAGCTTCGCGCCAGTTCGCACGCAAGTCGTACAGCTTGGTCAGCCTGGACGACATCCTCGCCGACGCTGAAGTCACCAAGGGCGCGATGTACTTCCACTTCCGGTCCAAGTACGCGCTGGCGTCGGCGATCATCGAGTATCGCGCTGCGGTGGCACGAGCCTCGGTCGACCAGCTGCTGGCGCGAAAGCTCTCGGGCCTGGAAACCATGATCGATATCTCCTTCCTCATCGCTATCGAGGACATGGGCGACGAAACTGCTCGGGCCGGCTTGAACCTGCTTCAGTCCATTGGCCGCACCGACGGACTCCAGGCAGATCTCCTAGGGCAGTGGGTGACGGCCTTCGCCGCAATCGCTCGCAAGGCCGTCAAAGACGGCGACATCATCTCCGACCGCGACCCTAAGGGCATTGCGAGCCTGCTGGTGTCGATGTACCTCGGTCTGCGGCAGACGAGCAATGTGGCTGAGCCCGAGCGGTTTCTACCCGACCTGGAGAACATGTGGGCGCTTGTGTTGCCGGGTTTCGTCAAGCCCGAGCGGATCGATTACCTCAATCAGTTCATCAAACGGCGCACAGCCGTTGCGCTGAAGAACGCGGCGCCCTTTTGAGCGGATGGATCCGTTTTGAGCGGATGATTTAGGATGCCCTTCAGGCCATCGCCACCCTGGGTAGGCCGACGGGAGTTCCGGAGGTGCTCGGACAATGGTGCGCCAAGCGCGATCCGAGGCCACCCGTAGGAAGATCATCACGTCCGCAGTCGAGCTGTTCAACGAAATCGGCTATCCAGCTACCGGATTGGGCGACATCATCGAGCGCGCGGAGATGACGAAGGGCGCCCTCTATTACCACTTCGACTCAAAGCAGTCGCTCGCGACAGCGATCATCGAAGAGGGCAGTGCTCACCTCGTCCAGGCGTTTCGGAGCATCACGGACTCCTCAGCACCGGCGCTGGAAATTATCATCCACGGAGTATTCGTCGTCACAGACCTGCTGAGCACCGACCAGATCGCCCGTAGCGGAACACAACTCTTGCGCGCCTTCGGTGAGTTCAACGACGCGGCCGCACGCACGTACGGCGGCTGGTTGGCCGAGATGACGGCGCGCACCCGGCAAGCCATCGACGAAGGCGACCTTCGCGGCGATCTCGATCCGCAGGCGGTCAGCGAGATGATCCTCGGCTCGATGCTGGGGGCCGAACTACTGGCGAATGCCACATCGGCAGGAGCCGATGTGTTGCAGCGCGTAACCCGGATGTGGAAGGTGCTGCTGCCGGCGATTGTGAGCCAGGAGTCGCTGGCGTACTTCGACGAGTTTCTCGCACGCGAGGCGATGCGGCACTCCTCTGCGTCGCTGGCCGAGTAACTCGAGAAATTACAGTTCGTCGACCCACAATCGCTCGGTCAAGTCTTGAAACGTCGCCAACGCCACCGGGTCGTCTCCGCGGAGTAGGGCGGACTTGCTCATCCGGGCGCGAACGATGGAGCCGTCCTGATGCACCAGCTCGACGACCAGATCCGCGTGGGCCCGCACGACAGACACGGCAGATTCATCGGCGGGCAGGGTGTGGAAAATCTGCCGGAACTTCAACGACGTGATCGCTTCGGCTGAATAGCCGAGCATGTCGGCGAATGCCTCGTTGGCGAACAGGATGGTGCCATCCTCCGCGATGGCCAGCACGGGCACCGGAAAGCGGTCCAGCACGACCAGTGCGGGCAGCTCCTTGAGGAGGGCCATCGGGGATTGTCTGTCCTGACCGTCTCGTCGCCGCTCCACGCTCCCGATTATTGCGGTTGTCGCCTGCCTCGTCACCGAGAACCGGATGAGGCAGCGCCCTGCCGTCGCCCAGGTAACTAACTAGGTTTACTCTGTCTGCATTACGCTCCGGCAGACATGGGGGACTGATGGACCTGACGTGGTCGGCGACCGACTCAGCGTTCCGCGATGACGTGCGCACCTTCCTGCAGGAAAAACTGACGCCCGAGCTTCGGCAGGCGGGGCGCCTCATGACAAGCGTGTATGCCGATCACGAGGCCAGCATGGAGTGGCAGCGGATCCTGCACGAACGCGGCTGGGCGGCGCCGGCCTGGCCGGTCGAGTACGGCGGCTGCGACTGGAGCCTGACCCAGCACTACATCTTCAGCCGCGAGTCGACGCTGGCCGGGGCTCCGTCGCTGTCGCCGATGGGCATCCGGATGGTCGCCCACGCGATCATCAAATTCGGCACGGACGCGCAGAAGCAGTTCTACTTGCCGCGGATCCTGACCGGCGAGGTGTTCTTCTGTCAGGGCTACTCCGAACCCGAGGCGGGCTCGGACCTGGCGGCGCTGTCGATGGCGGCGGTCGACGACGGCGACGACTTGGTATGTACCGGCAGCAAGATATGGACCACGCACGCCGGCGAAGCGAACTGGATGTTCGGCCTGGTGCGCACAGCACGGACGGCGAAGAAGCAGCAGGGCATCACGTTCGTGCTGATCGACATGGCGTCGCCGGGAATTCAGATCCGCCCGCTGGTGATGACGTCGGGCGAGGAGATCCAGAACCAGGTGTTCTTCGATGAGGTCCGGGTGCCGAAGTCCAATGTGCTCGGCCAGATCGATGACGGCTGGACCGTCGCGAAGTATCTGTTGGAGTTCGAACGTGGCGGCGGCGCAGCCTCCCCGGCGCTGCAGGTGATGGCCGAAGAGATCGCCGCCGTGTCCGCCGACCAGCCTGCCCCCGGCGGCGGGCGGCTGAGCGACGACCCGGCGTTCGCGCAGCAAGCTGGCCGACGCCCGCATCCGCACCGAAGTTCTGGAGATTCTCGAGTACCGGGTGCTGGCCGCGGTGGCGGAGGGCAAGAATCCCGGGGCGGCGTCCTCGATGCTCAAGGTGCTGGCCACCGAGCTGAGTCAGTCGCTCACCGAACTGGCGATGGAGGCCGCCGGTCTGCGCGGACGGGTCTATCAACCGCACGCGACGTGGCCGGGAGGACCAGTGCCCGAGTTCGAGCCGCCGCCGGACGGCTACGTCAGCGGCGACGCGTGGCAGGCGGTCGCACCGTTGCGCTACTTCAACGACAGGGCCGGCTCGATCTACGCCGGCAGCAACGAAATTCAGCGGAACATTCTCGCGAAGGCGGCTTTGGGGCTGTAGATGGACTTCAATCTGAGCAAGGAACAGGAACTGCTGCGCGACGGGCTCGGCAGGTTCCTGTCGACGCGGTACGACCTCGAGAAGAGCCGCGCCGCGGCCAAGACCGGTGCCGGTTGGCAACCCGATATCTGGCGTGGATTCGCCGACGAGCTCGGCATCCTGGGTGCCGCGCTGCCCGAAGGCGTGGGCGGAATCGGCGGCGGCCCAGTCGAAGTCATGGTGATCGCCGAGGCGCTCGGCCATGCGTTGGTGGTGGAACCCGTACGTCGACACGGTGGTGGTGGCCGGTGGCCTGCTGCAACGGGCGCGGGGGCCAGGCGGCGACGGCACTGCTGGAAAAGGTGGCGGCCGGCACCGCGATTGTGGCGCTGGCCGCGGCGGAGCCGGCGTCCGGCGAGCATTGGCAGGACGTGTCCACGGTCGCCGACCGTGACGGCGAGGCATGGGTGCTGCGTGGTTCGAAGATCGTCGCGATGAGCGCACCCCTTGCCACACACCTGCTGGTCACGGCCCGCACGTCAGGCGGGCTCTCGCTGTTTCTCGTCGAAACCGATTCGGCTTCAACGGGAATCGAGACCCACAGTTACCGGACGATAGACGACCGGCGAGCAGCCGACCTTGTGTTCGACGGGCTGCGGTTACCCGCGAGTGCGCTGCTGGGCGAGGAGGGTGACGCGTGGCCGTCGCTCGCCAAGGCTCGCGACGAAGGCGCGGCGGCGATCTGCTCGGAAGCGGTGGGCTGTATGCGAAAGGTGTTGGCCGACACGGTCGAATACTGCAAGCAGCGCCAGCAGTTCGGGCAGCCGATCGGAAGCTTCCAGGTGCTGCAGCACCGGATGGTCGACATGTACCTGGAACTCGAGCAGGCCGTGGCCGCGGTGTATCTCGCTGTGCTCAACCTCGAGGCAGAGCCGGCCGTCCGCGCGCGGGCGGTATCGGCAGCGAAGGCGACGGTCGGCAGGGCGGCGCGATTCATCGGTCAGCAGGCGGTGCAGCTGCACGGCGGTATGGGCATGACCGAGGAGCTGGCGATCGGCCACTACTTCAAGCGGCTCACCGCCTTGCAGTTCGAGTTCGGGTCGACCGATTTCCACGTTGCGCGCTACGCGGAGCTGACTACGCCCTAGCCGGCCCGACGCAGGGAAATCCGCTTGCTCCCATTTCGTACGGTATGTAGGTGAGCTCACGCGGATGGATCCTGTTCCTCGCGATGAGCATCATCTGGGGCATCCCCTACCTGATGATCAAGACCGGCGGTGAGCGACTGGGTTACAAACGCATCATCGGGCCGGTAATCGGCGTGTGTGGGACGGGCGGTGATCTGTACCGCGCTGGCGTTCATTATGTTCTTCGCGCTCATCCGCGAGGCTGGTGCCGCGCGTGCGCTGGTGTTCACCTACATCAACCCGGCGGTGGCCTTGGCGGCCGGTGTGATCGTTTTGCACGAGCCGTTGACGCTGTGGAACGTCGCCGCGTTGACTCTCATTCTGGCGGGTCGCGTGCTGGCGACCCGGCGGTACACAGCACCGGCACCTGATATCGCAACGGAGCCAGCGCAGGTGGCGCCGCGGTGACCATCACTTAGCGTCGAGCTCGTCCTGGTACTTCTTCGTCATGTGGTCGATCGCCTGAAATTGCGTCTGCGCGAGGTCGTCCCGCACCTCGCTCGCGCGCATCGCGGCGTCCAGCGTCGGCTGCGCCTGTCCTTGGAAGTGGGGCATCACCTCGGCGGCGAACAGCTCGGCGGACCGCTTCGTCGCAGCCGGATTCGCCCACTCGTGACCCATCTGCAGCATGCAGCCGAACCCGCCGGACTGCTCCCACAAGCGCTGCACCTGCGCGCGGGCCCGCTCCGGCGAGCCGATCACACCGGCTCCCGCGTCGTTGATGATGTTGATCATCTCGTCGACCTGATCCCCGGGCATGGTCATCTGTGGAAACGCCGCGACCTTCTGGAAGTACCGGAACCACGGCTCGATGCCGAATCTCACGTCGGCGCGCGCCTGTTCGTCGGTCTCGGCGACATGGAACGGACCGACCAGGGTCCAGTCGTTGCGATCGACCAGCGTGCCGAACGCGGCGGCCCGCTCTTCGACGATGCCCCAGTGATGGGCAAGCGCATCGAAGCCTTCGACCACCAACGTGGCCCCGATCGACAGCAGGCCGATGCCGTGCTTGCCGGCCAGCCGTGCACCTGTCGGTGAGGCGACGGCCGCCACCGCAAGCGGGATGCCGCCGTCGGAGTATGGCGCGAGTTGCAACTTCGCGTCGAACAGTTCGTGCGTGGGGGTTTTGGCCGTCACCGTCTCCCCCTGCGTTCTCCGGCCGGGCCAGGAAAGTTCCCGGTTGCTCACCAGCTGCAGGCGTGTGCGCTCTGGTTGACGCGCGGCGGTTGATGTGATAGCAATTCACATTGTGAATGACTATCACATGGGCCCGCAGACATCCCTGTCTAAAGCCGTACTGGTGACAGGGTGCTCTTCGGGTACTGGTCGCGCGAGCGCGCTTGCCCTGGTCCGGGCCGGGTTTCCCGTCTGGGCGTCGGCGCGGAAGGCAGGCAGTCTCGGGGAGCTGGAACAGGCGGGCTGCCGGGTGCTCGAACTGGACGTGACCGACGAGCAATCCCGGGTCGCAGCGGTGCGGCGGGTCGAGGCCGAGCACGGCGCAGTCGGGGTGCTGGTCAACAACGCCGGGCACGGTGGCGGCGGGCCGGTGGAGGAGGTGCCGCTGAGCCTGGTCCGGGAGGTCTTCGACACGAACGTGTTCGGGCTGGTCGGCATGTGCCAGCTCGTGCTGCCCGGCATGCGCGCCCGGCGCAGCGGCATGATCGTCAACCTCGGGTCGGCGGCTGGCCTGGTGACTCCCCCGACGGGCTGCCCGTATGCCATGACCAAGTACGCGGTGGAGTCGCTGTGCGACGCGCTCCGCCCGGAGGTGGCCCCGTTCGGGGTCCGGGTCGTGCTGATCGAGCCCGGCGCGGTGCGGACCCGGTTCCTGGCCAACAGCGAGCTGCACAAGCCCGGCGGTGACGGCAACGGACCGTATGCGGCGTACACGGCGAACGTGGACAAGATGACCGCCCGCGCCCACCATGACGGTGCCCGCGCCGTGCTCGACCCGGATGATGTGGCGAGGGTGATCGTCAGGGCGGTCACCGCCCGGCACCCGAAGGCACGCTACAAGGTCGGCTCCCAGGCCCGCCTTGCCCCGGTGGCGCGGCGCGTCCTCGGCGACCGCGGGTGGGACGCGTTCATGCGCCGCATGGTGCCCTTCCCCGCACCGCAATGACCAGCCACGGCCACGCCGCGGCCGGGTCGGCTAAGCGCGGCCGCTACCACCACGGTGACCTGCGCCAGGCGTTGATCGAGACTGCCATCGGGATGCTCGGTGAGCGCGGCGCCGAGGCGTTCTCGATGGCGGAGGCCAGCCGCCGCCTCGGTGTCGCGGCATCCGCGCCGTACCGGCACTTCGCCGACCGGGACGCGCTGCTGGCCGCGGTCGCGCTCCGGGCCGCAGGTCTCCTCGCCGAGCAGCTTGACCGCCACGCCGCATCCGGGGCGCCGGCCCAGCGGCTCGCCGCCGCGGCCCGGGCCTACGTGCACTTCGCCGACGATCAGCGGCCCCTGTTCCAGGCCCTGGCCGGGTCCGGGCTCAGCAAGGACAGCCACCCCGAGATCGCAGCCGCCGCGCAATCCATCGGCACGGCCTTCCTGTCCCCGTCGGCCGAACTGGCCGGCGGCAGCGAAACAGCGGCCGCGCGGCTCGCGTCCGCCATCGTGGCCACGGCACACGGCCACGCCATGCTCATGCTCGACGGCAGTTTCGGCTCCGGCCGCCACGCGGCCGAGGCCGCCGCAGAGCAAGCAGCCGCCGCAACACTGGCCCTGATCGGCGGCCGCGACTGCCTGACACCCCCGGCAGATGACCGCCCGCCACGCAGCAAATAACCGCGCCACTAATACCCGATATGCCACTGCAGAGATCGTGTCACGGCGAGCATGACGCGTATCCGGCGGCAGCCGACCTGGAACGCGGGGGATCCCTGCCGAAGAAACCCGCCGCAGACGTATCACATGCGGCCCTGCCACGCACCTATGGGTAGAGGGCTGTGCCCGGGCTAGTGCGCCTCGGGAGGCGGTCCGGTTACTTGGAGGATGGCGGCGTGGAACAGGTCCTGCGTCGCAAAGTCACCTGGATCGCGGGCATAGCGGGCATTGGGTCAGGTTTCGCCCGTCTGTCCGGGTGATTGGAGGGTGAGCGTATGGATCCCGGGATTGATGCCCAGGGCGGTAACGTCCCCGGGGAGCCGCCCTCGCGGGTTTTCGAGGCGGCACTCCGGGGCTATGACCGCCATCAGGTGGACGAGTACATCGAGCAGCTGGCGGACTGGGCCGGCCGGCACCGGGAACAGGTCCAGGCGCTGCAGCGTGAGCTGTCCGCCGTGCAGCGCCAGCTGCGGGAGCGCCGCGCCCGTACGGGTCCTGGGCCCCGGATCGAGCCGTTGCTGGGGCTTGCTGAGGAGCATGCCACCGAGATCCTCGGTGAGGCCAGGACCGCCGCCGACGAGCTGCTGGCTGCGGCTAAGGCGGAGGCGGCCGAACTGCGGGCTGCGGCCGGGAATGAGGCCGCGGAGCTGCGGGCGAGTGCCGTACGGGAAACCGGCGACCTGCGCGCTTCCGCCGGGCGGGAAGCGGACGCGGTCAAGGTTGCAGCCCGGCTGGAGGCTGACGAGCTGGCCTCGATCACTGAACGCGAGGTCGCCAGGGTCCGCGCCACGGCCGGCCACCAGGTGGCGGAGACGCAGGCCGCGGCCGAGCTGGACATCGCCAGGCTGCGCACTACCACTGAGCGGGAGGTCGCCCAGCTGAAGGCCAGCGCGAAGCGAGAGCGGGACGAGTTTCTCGCCACCCCCAGGCGGCAGGCGGACGAGATACGCAGCCAGGCCCGGCGGATCCTCGAGGAAAGCGAGGCGCAGCGAGCTCAGGCCGAAGCCGAGCTGCAGACCCAGCTTGCCTCCCGCCGCGGGGAAGCCGAAAGGCGGGAGGCAGAACGCCAGGCGGCACCGCAACCAGCCACCCACAAGCGGGTCGCCGAAGCCGAGCAGCGGGCCGCCGCGGCCAGCGCGCAGACGGAGCAGATCTTGCGCGCGGCAGACCAGCACTCCCAGCAGCTCGTTGCCAACGCCAACGAGCACGCCGGCCAGATCGTCGCCCAGGCCAAGGCGCAGGCCGACCAGCTCCTGACCGACACCGCGAACCAGATCAGCCGGCTTCAGACCGCAGCTCAGGGCGAACTCGGCGAGCTGACCAGGCAGAAGGAGAGCATCTCTAGCTACCTTGCCTCGATCCGCGAGCTGCTCAGCACGTAGCTGGCCGCCGCGTGAGTGCGCGTCCGGGCCGGGCCAGTACCGGCGCCGGCGGGGGCTAGGCGAGTCCATCTTCGTCCGCGGGGAACCCGAGCCGGTCCGCTCCTTTTGAGAGCGCGCTAGCGTGGCACCATGACCCTGGGCGCCTACTTCGCCGCCGCCGCCGAGCACCAGCAACTGGCCTGGATGGGCGGCTCGACCCTGGAAGTCCTGGTGGACTCTGCCGTCAGCAACGGCCAGGTCCTGATCATGCGAAGCAACACCACGCGGGGCAGCGGAGTTCCGGTCCACGTCCACCAGCGAGAGGACGAGATCTTCCTGCTTCTCAACGGCGCTTTGACGGTCTGGGCCGGTGACCAGCGACGGGAACTCTCAGGCGGCGGCGTCGCCTTCCTGCCCAGGGGCCTTCCCCACACCTACTTGGTCACCTCCGGCATCGCAACCATCCTGGAGGTAATCGCTCCTGGCGGCCTGGAACAAGCCTTCCGGGAAGCAGGGTGGGATCTGCGGAACCCACCGCCGGACGACTGGGCCTGCACGCCCGACGCCGTGGCCACTGCCATGGCCAAGGTAGGTTGCACGATCCTGGGACCCCCGCCCGACAGCCCCGGTGATAATCCCATGAGCAGGTCTTTACGCTGAACCCCGACCTGGGCGGGGAGACGACCCGGCGCGCGTCCATCGCGACGTTGTACTCGGCGGCTCCGACCCCGGTCGGCCCCTGGCAGGAACCGGCCGCGCTGGTAGTACTCGCGGTGCGCGGCGATTTCTGGGACCGGAGACATCACCACTTCGCAGGCGCCGTCACCAAGCTGTAATCGGCATCTCAGCACCACGAACCACTTTTCAAACACGCCCCAGCGGCGCGCGGCTGACGCCCGCGTCCTAGCCCCGCGGTGAGGCCGACTGCCGGCGCAGGCTGGGCAGCCGGACCCGGAACCCGATCAGCGGCCGGGTGCCGCCGGGGCCGATCCGGAGCAGCCGCCACCAGGCGATAAGCGTGAAGACCACCACCAGCAGGACCTGCACGCCCATGGCTAGCAACCAGGCGGAGGACCGATGATCCCAGAGCGCGTCGGCCGGCTTGCCGCTCCCGAGCAAGATGGCGTTGAGGTTGACGGTGGACGCGGTCGCGCCGAAACCCCAGCGTGCGGGGGCCAGGTAGGCGAGCTGCTGCAGCCCGGCGCCCAGCGCCAGGACCCCGCCGGACAGCATGACCTGCGCAATCGCGATCAGCACCAGCGCCTGCATCGTCTTCTCCGACGAGTCGACGAACGCGGACACGGCCAGGCCCACGGTCATGGAGGCAATGGCGAGGACGACCACGGCGAGCAGGATTTCGGCCAGCGGCGACGGAAGGTACACGCCGCGGCGCGGCAACGGCACGCCGGCGACGCCGATGAGGACCAGCACGGCGGCCTGAAGGCCGGTGATGAGCCCGAGCACCGTGACCTTGGACAGCAGATAGGCGCCGGCCGACAGGCCGGCCGTGCGCTCCCGGACGTACATGGCCCGCTCCTTGATCAGCTCCCGCACCGATCCGGCCGCGCCGCCCAGGACGGCGATGAGGGCCAGGAACAGCAACGTGGTCTCGGCGTTGACGTTCCTGGCGCCGACCAGCCCCTGCCGGCCGGCCAGCAGCCTGACCAGGGCCCCGAACACGATCGGCACGACCGCCAGCGAGATCAGGAAGCCCCGGTCGGCCGCGATGAGGGCGGTGTACCTCCGGCACAGGATGGCCAGCTGAGCCAGGCGGCTCCGTGGTGCCGGAGGAGGCTCCGCGGGCCCGCGGGCGGAGTTCGGGACCTGGCCCGTCAGCCCGCTGGCCACGTACTGGAGGTAGCAGGACGACCGCTCGAATTCTCCCGCCCAGTCGCGCTCAGGTTCGGCCCGGAGGGCCCGGTACACCTCAACCCAGCGCGATTTGCCGAAATAGCGCAGCCCCTCGTCCGACGGTCCGTAGAACACCATCTGGCCGCCGGGCTTGAGCACTAGGACCCGGTCGCATTGATCCAGGTATTCGAGGTCGTGGGTGACCATGATGATCGTACGGCCGTCCTGGGCCAGCTCCTTCATGCTGTCCACGACGTCCTCTTTGAGCTCCACGTCCAGGCTGGAGGTGGGCTCGTCCAGGAAGAGCACGGACGGCTTGGTCAGCAGCTCCAGCGCGATGTTGACCCTTTTCTTCTCGCCCCCGGACAACGCCGCGGCCGGGGTGTCCGCGGTCGGCTCCGGGCGGTCCTTCGTGGTCTGGTTGAGCTTGAGCTCGTCGAGGACCTCCTGGACCCGGACGCTGCGCTCCTCGTCCGAGGTGTCACCGGGGAATCGCAGCTCGGCCGCGTAGCCGAGGGCGCGCCGCGGGGTCAGATGGGGATAGATGACATCCTCCTGGGGCACCAGGCCGATCCGGTGCCGCAGTTCGGCGTAATGCGAGTAGAGATCGCGGTGGTCGTACAGGACCGCGCCCTCGGTCGCGGGCGCCATCCCGGTCAGGGCGCGGAGCAGCGTGGTCTTTCCCGCCCCGCTGGGCCCGATAACCGCCACCAGGCTGCGCTCGCTGATCGGGAAGCTGACCCGGTCGAGCAGGACTCTGCCTCCCGTCCCGCGCACCGTCAGGTCCTGCGCGATCAGCGAGACGTCACCGCTGTCGATGAACTGCCGGAGCTCGCCGCCGACCAGGCGGAACGTGGCGGGGCCGATGCCGATGATGTCCTGCTCGGTCACGGATGAGGTGAAAATGACCCGCGCGCCGTTGAGGAAGGTCCCGTTGCTACTGTCCAGGTCGACGATCGCGTAGCGGCCGTCGCCGGTGTTCCGCAGTTCCGCGTGGTGGCGGGAGACGCTGAGATCGGCCAGCACGATGTCGTTGTCTTCCGCGCGGCCGATGCGCAGCGCGCGGGCAGGCGCGCGCGTCACCGCGCTGGGCCGCCGGTCCACGCTCGGCCAGTCGGAGCGTCCCAGGCGGTATAGCGAGCAGGACAGGGCGGGGCCGTCATCACGGCTGCCGAAGTGCAGCACGCAGTCGTCGGTGATCTCGAACCGGTCAATCTTCCGCGACGCCACGAACGTCCCGTTCGTGCTTCCGCAGTCTTCGGCGAACCACGCGCCGCGCTCGGTCCGCAGCACCGCGTGGTTCCAGGACACCCGGATGTCGTCGATGACGATGTCCGACCGCGGGTCACGGCCCACCCGGCACGACGGGCCCGGCCGCAGCGTCTTCTCGGTCCCCTGGATCTCCACGACCAGCATTGGCCCGGCAGCCTGCCAGGAGAAAGGCCCGGTCATCGGGCTAACCCCAGAGCCTGATCTGGCCGGCCGCCTCGGGTCGGCGGCACACCCCGGGAGCTGAACAGGCACAACGCGCCGCTGGGAACAAGCATCTTCCCTCCCATCCCTTATACTGCCCGGACCGCGGCCTGACCCAACAGGACGTAAGCCGCCTGCGGAAAACAGTTCGCTGCCCGGCCCCTCGAGCACGGCCTAGCCGGAGCCGGCGCGGCTTCGGCGCCGCTAGGATGCGGGATCGTCTCCGTCATGTGCTACCTCCGGATGCGTAAGACCCACATAGCGGCCGAGCGCGCTGATGGGGAAGGCCAGCCGGTACAGGTGATAGTTGATGTAGACGTCGCCGGGGAACCCGGTGCCGGTGTACTGCGGCTGGTCCCAGGACCCGTCGGCGCGCTGCGTCTGGGCCAGCCAGCGGATCCCGCGCTCGGCTGCGGCGCCGCGGTGCTCCCCGGCCGCGAGCAGGGCGAGCAGCGCCCAGGCGGTCTGCGACGCGGTGGACTCACCGCGTCCGGCCAGCGCCGGGTCGTCATAGGAGCGCAGGTCCTCGCCCCAGCCGCCGTCAGGATTCTGGTGGTTCTCCAGCCAGGCCACGGCGCGGCGGATGACGGGCTTGGACGGCCTCACTCCGGCCGCGATCAGCGCGGGCACCACGGCGCCGGTGCCGTACACGTAGTTGGCGCCCCACCGGCCGAACCAGGATCCGTCCGGTTCCTGGGCCCGCAGCAACCAGACCACGCCCCGGCGGACCGTGACCGAGTCGGCCCGCCCCTCGGCCGCGAGCGCCTCGACGACATGCGCGGTCACGTCCGCCGAGGGCGGGTCGATGACTTCACCGAAGTCGCAGAACGGCGGCTTCTTGACGAGCTTGCGGGTGTTGTCCGCGTCGAACGCGCCCCAGCCGCCGTCCTTTGACTGCATCCCGGCCAGCCATCGCATCCCTCGCTCGATGGCGGCCTGCAGGCCAGGCTCGGAGAACCCACGGCCGAGGAGATCTGCGGGGTCCACGGGACGGACCCGTCGCAGCGCGAGCACGACTTCCGCGGCGTCATCGTTGTCGGGGTAGACGTCGTTCTCGAACGAGAACGACCAGCTGCCCGGGGCCAGCTCCGGCCTGCGCACCTGCCAGTCCCCAGGCCCGCGGATCTCTTCGCCGAGCACCCACCGCGCGGAGTCCACCAGGGCGGGATGATCGGGAGGCAGTCCCGCGTCGGAGAGCGCGACCATCATCAGCACGGTGCCCCAGACCGGCCCCTGGCACGCGTCGAAGGTGCGCATCGGGCCGTCCGCGGTGTCCTCGGTGATCGTAAACCGGTCAAGGCCCGCCAGCCCGCGCGCCATGACCGGGTGGCTCACGTCGTAGCCGAGCAGGTTCAGCGCCATCAGCGAGTACACCCACGGCGGCTGGATCCCGCCCCAGGAGCCGTCCCGCTCCTGCCGGGCGATGATCCAGTCGGCGCAGCGCCGCAGCGCGGCCCGCCGCACCGACTTGACAGGACGATAATGGTGCAGCGCCTTGTCCAGGACGGCGAAGACGCGCGCCCAGGTATCGGCGGGCGGACGCCTCGGGGTAACGCCAGTGCGGAGCTCGTCGATGGTGAACGGGAGCGGGCGGGACGGGCTGAAGGACTGGAGCACGGCGAGCGCGACGATCGTCTGCCGCGCCCAGCACGCCCAGTCGTAGATGTTGAGCGGGAGCCAGGACGGCATGTAGATCATCTCAGGCGGGATGACCGGCAGGTCGTCCCAGGACCACAGGCCGGACAGCGCCAGCCAGATCCGGGTGAACACCCGGGTCGCCTCGAGCCCGCCCTGGTCCAGGATCCAGTCGCAGGCCTGTTTCATGTGCGGCGCGTCCGGCTCGTCGCCGGCCAGCCGCAGCGCCAGGTAGGCCTCGACCGTGGTGGACAGGTCGCCCGGCCCGCCGTAGAAGTTGGCCCAGGTGCCGTCGTCCCGCTGCTGGGACCGGATCCAGCGGCCCGCCGCCGCGATCAGCGCGTCGTCAGCCACGCCGAGGAACTCGCGCAGCAGCAGGTCCTCGGCGTCCATGGTCACGTTGGTCTCGAATCCGCTCTGCCACCACCCCTCGGCATCCTGCAGGCCGAGCGCGTGATCGCGAGCCCGGGCCAGGGCATCACGGGCTGCGTTCAGGGTCGCGAGGTCGACGGGCGCAGTGTTGTCCGTAAACATCGGGGTGTCAGTAAACATGAGGCTGTCCTTTACCATTGGCGCGCCGTGATGAATTCGGCGATCGCGGTCAGTTCGGCCCGGACGTCGGCGGCCAGGTCGATGTCGGCCAGGCTGGCGTTGGCCGCGGCGAGCTGGGTGTCGGCTTCGGCCTCGGCCCAGTCCCGCCCGCCCGCCGCGACCACCAGGCCGGCCGCCCGCACCAGGTCGCCCTCGCTCAGCGGCTCCGGGTCGCCGAGCAGCACCCGCAGTTCGCCCGCCGCGGGCGTGCCGCTGGTTAGCGCGGCCACCACCGGCAGCGACTTCTTGCGGGCCCGCAGGTCGGCGCGGACCGGCTTGCCGGTCACCTCCGGCGCCCCCCAGATGCCGAGCAGGTCATCGGTGAGCTGGAACGCCAGCCCGACGTGCGCGCCGAACCCGGCCAGCCCCATCGCCAGCGCCGGCGGCGCACCCAGATGCACCGCGCCGATACTGCACGCACACGCCATCAGCGCGGCGGTCTTATCACCCGCCATGTCCAGGCACTCGGCCAGCGTCACGTCCTCACGCTTCTCGAACGCCAGATCCGAGCCCTGCCCCCCGATCAGCCGCTGCACCGCCGCGGACAGGCACCGGGCCGCCCACGCGCCCTGCGGATGACCATCCTCCAGCAGCATGTCCTGAGCCAGCGCGAGCAGCGCGTCCCCGGCCAGGATCGCCGCGCCGACACCGAACACGGTCCAGGCCGTCGGCCGGTGCCGGCGCTCGGTGTCGTTATCCATGATGTCGTCGTGCAACAGCGAGAAGTTGTGCACCAGCTCCACCGCCACCGCGGCCGTCACCCCCCGCTCCGGCGGCGCGCCCGCGGCACGAGCCGACAACAGCGCAAGCGCCGGCCGCAGCGCCTTGCCGCTACCGCTCCTGATCGGGTTACCCCCGGCATCGGCAAAGCCCAGATGATACGCCGCGACAGCCCGCACATCCGGGGTCAGCCGGGCGATCACCGACTCCATCGCAGGGCCGACCAGATCCCGGGCCAGCGCGACTCCCTCAGGCATTACAGCTGTCACCGACGTCCCCCATCGTCGAGGCAGGAGCGTTCGGTTCTTAAGAGGGAAGCAAGAAGAGGAAAATACAGTGGGACGCAGTTCAATTGCCGCGGCCAGGCCGCTACCACGTCCCGCCTCAGCCGGACTCGATCACCCGCTTGAGCTCGCCCGCCCGGGCGCTCACGAACATTCCCCGCAACAGGTCCACCAGCGGGCCGCGAATCACAAGGCTGAGCATGCGGCCCAGGTCAACCTCTAGCGAGTAGGTCGCCCGCGTCCGGTTCCCGCCCAGGTCCTCGAGCTCCCAGCGGCCGTCAACCGACTTGAGCTCGCCCTTCTCCTGCCTCCAGGCGAGAGTAGTGGGACCGTTATAGGTGAAGCGGACGGTGGACTTGATCGTCCGGACCTTGGCGTCGCCTTCGGCCTGGCACAAGATCGCGTGCCCTTCGTCGTCGCGCTCGAGGGCACGCATCCCCTTCAGCCCGCCCTGCCACTCGGGCGTCCGCTCCACGTCCTCGACGACCGCCCACACCTGTTCGATCGGGGCGTCGACCTCGGCAGTTGAGCTGCCGGTCAGCACCGCCATTGCCGTCCTCCTGTCTCCTGGCTTGAGGGGACCCCGCATACCCTCGCACAGATGACTCGAGTTGCGGTAGCCGGTCACGTCGCATGGGTGGACTTACCTGCGCTTGCCACATCTTTCAAGCTCCGCCACGCCGTGGAGTGCGGGATCAACCGGCTCAAGCGCAACCGCGGCGTCGCCACCTGGGGCCCGACCAGCCGGCCCGTGCCGCAGTGGACCCGCCCGGGCGCGACCCCCGTGGAGACCCTCGGCCGCCAGGGCCACCACCACTGACGCGGGTTCCGTCAGGCTGGACGTGGCCGTGTTGTCAGTACTCTCACGTGACCACGCGCAGTTGGCCTGCATCGGTGAGTCATCAGAATGTGTCGATCCAGCGGTTGAGACGACGGGCTTCGCGGGCGAGGATGTCTGGATCGCGGAGGGTGTTGGTGAGCAGCGCGCTTCCTTCATATGCGGCGATGAGGCTCACGGCGAGGTCATGGGCGTCGCGCCGGCCCAGTGCCCGGAACTGCTCCTTAGCCCACTCGATGGGGACGCGCATCAGCTCCGCGAGTGCAAAGTCGGGGATGCCGGGGCGTTTGTCCAGTTCCGAGCAGAGGCTGCCATGCGGGCACCCGTATAGCGCGATGACCTCACTTTGATCTGCGTACTCGCCGACGAGGGCCTTCAATCGGCTCTTTGGTGAGCGGTGCCTGCTGTCGATCGAGGCGAGCGCCGCCTTGGACTGTTGGACGTGGGCTTCGATGACCGCGGCGATGATGTCGTCTTTGGTCTTGAAGTAGTAGTAGACGTTGCCCGCAGGCACGTCCGCGGCTTGTGCGATGTCAGCCAGCGTTGTCTTTTCAACGCCCTGCTGGTGCAGCAGGTGGCTTGCGGCACCGATGAGGCGCTGCCGCTTCCCGGGCGGTTGCTCCGCCGCACCTTCCGGAATTCGTCCCGGTGAGTTAGTCATCTCACTATTATTGTAGATTCTCTTCTTGCCGGTTATCGGACGGCCGGCTCTGGAGCCGGCACTGTGTCGACCAGGACCAGCGGGGCCGCTGCGCGGGTGTTGCCGATACGCAGGGCGATGAGGGCGGCCGCTGCCATCAAGAGGCTGCCGACCAGGAGGGCCCGGTGGTACCCGGCGTCCAGGCCGATGACGGGGGATGCCCCGGCGGCGATCAGGTCGTTGGTGCGGGTGATCGCCAGGACGGACAGGATGGCCAGGCCGAGCGCGCTGCCGACCTGCTGGGAAGCGTTGAGCAGTCCCGCCGCGAGACCCGCCTTGTCACCGGGAACGCCGGCGTTGGCGGCGGCCGCGACCGAGACGAACACCGATCCCGCGCCCAGCGACATGACCAGGAATCCCGGGAGCACGTCGGTGACGTACGACCCGTGCAACGGCACGCGCGACAGGTAGTAGATCCCGGCCGCCGCTACCAGGCAGCCGGCCACCACCACGGGGCGGGTGCCGATGCGGGTAATCAGCTGGGAGGCGATGCCTCCCGCGACGGCGAAGCCGACCGTGATGGGGAGGTAGGCGGTACCGGCCTGGAGGGGTGAGTAGTGCAGGACCTCCTGCATGTACAGGGTGACGAAGAAGAACATCGAGAAGAAGCCGGCGAAGGCGATCAGCTGGGTCAGGTCTGCGGCCACGAGTCCTTTCACCCGCAGAATGGCGAACGGGAGCAGGGGGTTGCGGCTGCGCCGCTCGTTGAGGGCGAACGCGGCGACCAGGACGGCCGATCCGGCTAGCGTCAGGATGGTCTGGACCGAGCCCCAGCCCACGGCCGGCGCGCGGACCAGGGAGTACACCAGGAGCAGCACGCCCCCCGTGATCAGCGCCGCGCCCTGGGTGTCGAATGTCGAGTCCTGGCTCCTGGCTGGTGAGTCCTTTCGGAGCAGTAGCAGCGCCCCGGCGAGCACCAGAGCACAGATCGGGGGATTGATGAAGAAGACCCATCGCCACCCGGGGCCCTGGGCGAGCAGGCCGCCGAGGAAGACGCCGGCCGCGGCGGCCACCCCGCTGATCGCCCCCCAGGCCCCGAGCGCGGTGTTGCGGTCCTTGCCCTCACGGAAGGTTGTCGTGAGCTGGGAAAGGGCCGCCGGTGCCATGAGCGCGGCGCCGATGCCCTGGACGAGCCGGGCGGCGACCAGCAGGCCCGAGGTGCCGGCCAGTCCGGCGGTCAGCGACGCCACGGCGAACACGGTGAGCCCGGTGATCAGCATGCGCCGGCGGCCGAGCAGGTCGCCGAGGCGTCCCCCGAGCAGGAGAAATCCCCCGTAGGTGAGGATGTAGCCGCTGGCCACCCACTGCAGGTTCTGCTGGGAGAAGTGCAGGTTGCGCTGGATCGACGGCAGCGCGACGTTGACGATTGACGCGTCGGCGATGTCGAGGAACTGAACGGCGCACAGCAGCAGCAGGGTGAGCGCGCCCAACCGCGATCGCAGCCTGAGGCGCGAGTCGGCGACCGATACGACTTGTCCCTGTGGTGATTCCATGCCCGGGCACCTCTCCTTATGAGTTAGTTAGCTAACTTAGCATCGCACTAAAGATTGCTGGATGCCAAGTGAGTTACCTAACTAATACGGGAGCCTTGGAACCCGCGCCGCCTCGGGGGTTGCCTCCATCCTCGTGACCCGGGACCACCCGCGCCCACCGTGGCAACACCCGGATTGGCGGTTCGGCCAGCCCCACCACACCTAAAGCGGGCGCTCCGTCCAGCTACCGGGAGATCCGCGGGTCGCGATGCACCTGCAGGGCGACGGGGGCGTGGCTTGGAGCAGCAACTACCCGGTGATACCGAAACTCGGTTAACTTGCCTGTCCTGCTGACGCTATGTGATCGATGCTCGATTCCGGCGAAGCGCACGCTCCAGCCCAATTCGGTGCTGGAATACTCCCTTTAGTCCGGTCCGCTGGAGGTGGGCAGATCGGTATCTTCTGTCTGTCGCGTTGCTTAACCTTCTGGCCAATGCGCGGCTGTAGAGTCCGCTGCATGCCCACCTTCGTCCTGCGCCTCATCGCTCCGCGGCCGAACTTCGCCCAGACTATGACCGACGCGGAGCGGGAGATCATGAATCGCCATGCCGCCCACTGGCGCCCGTACCTTGAACGTGGCGACATGGTGGTGTTCGGACCGATCCTCACTGACGATGACTCGTACGGCCTCGCGGTTGTCGAGACCGATGACGAGCAGGCCCTGCGCGACTTCGCCGCGCAGGACCCGGTCGTGACAACCGGCACCGCGGTATTCGAACTCGGGCGGATGGCCGCGGGGCACGTCCGCGGACGCTGACCGGCGCGCCGCAATATCGCGCCTGGCGCGGCTGGTGCTTGGTCCGGGCGGATTGGGACGGCAATCTCGCACGACCCACTCATCTTGATCGCTCATCGAAGCGCGCCCACGGCGACAAGTTCGTGTCAGCTGTGCGCCCGAACGTCAAGGTGACTCGAATACTAGGTGGCTGAGGCTTCCGGGCCTGTCATTTGCCAGCACCCTAACCCGTTTGGGGCGGTTCACCCCCACGCCGCTGTGGTGGCGGCTGTGGGTGCGGCCGACGACGGGGCGGACGGGGCGTCTGCGCGTCTCATCGCGTGCGAGCCTTCGACGTGTTCAGCTCCACAGCCTGACGGATGAGTGCCCGCAGCGCCGGTTCATTCACCATGTCCCCCTCACGGGAATCAACGGCGCGCACGGCGGCGCTGTCGAGCCGGGTGTTGAACACGTGCTTCGGGTCCTTCAACAGCGCGCCCTTCGGGAACGTCAGCCGTACCGCGCTCTTGAGTGCCTCACCGATGCAGATGTTCCCATCGCGCGACCACACGGGGACGCCCATCGGCCGGGACGGCTTTTTCCATTTCACCTCCTCGACGATGGATGCGTCGGCGCTGAGGATCACCGCTCGCAGTCGTGCAAGCGTCGTGCTCCGCCAGTCGCCGGGTGCCTCGATGATGGCGTCGATGGCGCGCGACGCCGCCGGGTCTTGGCGTGGACTGCTCGTGCGCGGTGTCATCCTAGGCTCACCCCCACGAGCCGCAGGGCTGGCTCACCGCATGGGCCAGGTGGATCATCGCGGATTAATCAGCTTCCCGTTCTTCGAAAGGTCCGACGACGGTCTGGCACGCGTGCCCGTTGACGGTTGCCTGGACCGCCACCTGGCCACGGGACGGCAGCTGGTTACTCGCCTCTCCGGTAGCCGAAGGATGGTCGACCCGTCGATGGTGTACAGGGTCGCCTCGAAGCGGACTGCGGGCGCGGCCTTGGCGGGGCTCATAGCCAGCATTCTCTCATCAGCCGAACACACCACCACTTGGACGGCGGTGCCGCTTAGCAATACACGGCCACGCCGAGGATGATCATCACGAAGCAGGCTGGCCATTGCAATGGCTTCGGCAGGTACACCGGGAGGAACCAGATGCGCCCCCGTGCGTGGGCCAGCTTCAGCACAAGGTGGAAGTGCCACGCGGCAGCCGCCGCAGTGAGCAGCCGCCCTGCGCATAGGAGATCGAGGACTCCTCCTTGATGCGGGCCAGCAGATCAGCCAGGCCGGGCGCGCGATCGAGGCGCCGGCGCCTTGACATACAGCAGCCGGGGCAACTCGGGGCGGCGATGCCGGCC
>CAVTDY010000008.1:0-16299 GCA_963733605.1 uncultured Actinomycetota bacterium | reverse complement strand
AGCAACCATTATTACGAATTCCATTATCTTGCTGCAAATGCTCAGGCGCGCCGTCAATCGGATATGTCTGCAACATTCAGCAACGGCTCGGATCACGCTCAGCCGGTAACTGCCTGCCGGGCCGAACCACCCCAACGCCGGCTGCGGTCGCTGCACGGCCACCGTCGAGCGATCGCGCAGATACTGGCCGGTAGATGCGGATAGACAGGTAGTGACGACAACAGGGCCGAGGTGGCGATGCCGTCGAAAGACCGTGCGACCGGAAATCAGACCAGCCATGAGACGTTTCCTCCCGGTCTGTCGCATCCGTTGGTAGCAAAGTTCACTTGTCGTACTAGGTGGACCTAGTAGCGGTTTCCCCGAATGTCGCCGAATGTTGCTCGTCCGGAAATGTGTGGTGTACGGTTTTCCGGCAGTGCTTGTGTCACTGATCACAGGTTAGCGGAGGTGTGATCAGCGTTTGGGCTACGGAGGGAATCAGCGGTCTATGCGAATCCGGACCAAGCGTGGAAGGGGCCGCTAGTGGTTACCGCAGATTCGGCCGTCAAGCCAGTGCGGGCACTCGGCAACTTCTTCGCGATGTCGCTGGACATCTTGGTGCAGATGTTCCGGCCGCCGTGGGCCTGGCGTGAGTTCATCCTGCAGACGTGGTTCGTTGCTCGGGTGGCGATGTTTCCGACGGTCATGCTTGCCATCCCGTTCAACGTGCTCACCGTCTTCATCGATCAACATCCTGCTGGTCGAGATCGGCGCCGCCGACTTCTCCGGAACCGGCGCGGCGCTGGGCGCGGTCGACGCAGATCGGCCCGATCGTCGACGGTTTTGGTGGTCGCCGGTTGCGGCGCCACCGCGATGTGTGCCGACCTGGGCGCACGCACCATCCGCGAAGAAATCGACGCGATCGAGTGATGGGCATCGACCCGGTCCAGCGCCTGCTGGTGCCGCGGGTGCTCGCGTCGACGCTCATCGGCGTTGATGCTGACGCCGGTCATCACCATCGTCGGCATCGTCGGCAGCTACTTCTTCTCGGTCGGCTTCCAACACGTCACCTCCCGGCTCCTTCGCGGCCGGGCTGACGCTGCTGGTCGGGCCGTCACCGAGGTCATCATAGCCTTCGTCAAGGCGACGATTTTCGGCGTGATCGCCGGCCTGATCGCCTGCTACAAGGGCATCACCGTGGGCGGGGGCCCGCAAGGTGTGGGCAACGCGGTCAACGAAACCGTGGTCTACACGTTCATGGCGTTGTTCGTGATCAACGTGGTATCGCGACCGCAGTCACGATGAAAGCGACGATCGTGACCACGCTCAGCCGTCCGCATGCAGTCCGGCTCCCGCGGACTTCGACCGGATCGTCGCAGCGCTTGTCGACGGCGTGGAATCGGCTCGGCACCCAGACCGCAGTTCTATGTCAAGGCGCTGGGAGGCATCGTGGGACGCCGTTCGTCCGCTACCAGGTGGAGATGCTGCGCCTGATCGCCCACATGAGTCTGGGTTCGGGCGCTGGCGGTCATCGGCGGCACGTCGTCATCGTCGCCTTCTTGACGATGTCTGTCGGCGGACTTGTCGGCATCCAGGCTATACCGCAGTTCTCCGACGTCGGGGTGGAGGCGTTGAGCGGGTTTCGCGTCGGCTTACCTGAACGTCGTCTGGTCGGCGCCGCTGGTCGCCTGTATCGGCCTGGCCGCCACCATCGGCGCCGGCGCCACCGCGCAGTTGGGCGCCATGCGGATCAACGAAGAGATCGACGCGCTCGAGGTGATGGGCATCCGCACGGTCACCTATCTGGTCTCGACGCGGGTCGTGGCCGGCGTGGTCGTCGTCATTCCGCTGTGCTGCATCGCCGTGCTGGTCGGCCTTCGTGGCCACCCGCGTCGCTACGACCGTCGTCTACGGACAGTCTCCCGGCGTCTATGACCACTACTTCTACACGTTTCTGGACCCCACCGACCTGATCTGCTCGTTGCTGCAGGCCATCGGCGATGGCCATCGTGGTGATGCTGGTGCACACCTATTACGGATTAACGCCTCGGGCGGGCCGGCCGGCGTTGGCGATGCGGTCGGGCGCGCGGTGCGCGCGTCCTGGTCGTCGCGGTGTTGGTGACGTTGTTCGTCTCCCTGGCCATCTACGGCCTGTCCGGCCACTTCAACCTGTCCGGGTAGCGCGATGGCAGAAGCGAACCAGAAGAAGCGCGCAGGCGAATCGGCATTCACCCGGCCGTGTGGACGGTGATCCTGTTCGCGGTCATCGTGGTGTTGATCGCCGTGACGGTGGGTGATGTTCAACGGAACGTTGTCCGTCCTATGTCCCGGTGACCCTCACCTCGGACCGCGCCGGTCTGGTCATGGAGGACGGCGCCAAGGTGAAGTTGCGTGGCGTGCAGGTCGGTGTGGTCCGCACCATCAAGGGCGGCAACGAGCCGGTCGTAGTTGAAGCTGAACATCTACCCGGATCAGGTCCGCTACATTCCGGCCAATGTCGGAGCCGAGATCAAGGCCACCACGATCTTCGGCGCGAAGTACGTCAACCTGCTCTATCCGACTGACCCCAGCCCCAACCGGCTGGCCGCGGGTCAGGTGATCAGGTCCCAGAACGTCAGCACCGAAGTCAACACCGTCTTCCAGAACCTGACCGACGTGCTCAAGAAGATCGATACCTCCAAGTTGAACGCGAGTACTGACCGCTCTGGCCGAGGGCCTGAGGGGTCAGGGCGAGCGTTTTCGGACAGGGCATCACCGCGCGCAACGAGATCGCTGAAGGAAATCAACCCGCGTGCCGACACGGTGCGGCGCGACTTCCAGGCGCTCAAGGGCTTCAGTGACGCCTACGGCGCTGCCGCACACGACATCTTGACGGTGCTCGACGCCGCAAGCACGACAAGTACCGCCATCACCGACAACGCTGCGACCTGGACGCGCTGCTCGTCGGCGTCTCCGGCTTCTCCAAAAGCGGTATCGATCTGCTCGGCCCGAGCAAGGACAACCTGGTCCGCGCCATCAACGTGCTCGAACCGACGACGAGCCTGCTGATGAAGTACAACCCGGAACTGACCTGCTTACTGCGGGCGGGAAGAACGTCATCGACACCGGCTTCTTGGACGTGACCGGCGGCCCAACGGCAAGTCGGTGATCCTGGATGTCGCGCTGCTGGCGGGCGACGACCCGTACAGGTACCCGGACAACCTGCCGATCTACGGCGGCAAGGGGGGACCGGGCGGCAAACCGGGGTGTGGATCGCTGCCCGACGTGGCTAAGAACTGGCCCGTACGTTATCTGGTGACGAACTCCGGGTGGGGCACCGGAGTTGACGAGCGGCCTAACCCCGGCATCGGCTTCCCGGGTACGCCGACTACTTCCCGACCACCCGCGGCGTGCCGGAGCCTCCGAGCATTCGCTACCCCGGCGGTCCCGCGCCAGGACCGATTCCGTATCCGGGCGCACCCGCGTACGGGGCCCAGGAATACGCACCCGACGGAACGCCGCTGTATCCCGGCCTGCCGCCGGCACCGCCGCCGGGGCGGCCACGCGATCCCGGCCCGACGCCCGGGTCGGAGCCGTTCGTGCCGCCGTATCCGGGGTTGATCCAGCCAACCCCGGAGCCGACCCCGGCACCGCCACCTCCAGTCCCGCCGCTGGTGGGGCCACCGCAGGGAGATGGCGCACCGCCGCTGCCTGCGGAGGCTCCCGCACCGTAGTCGATCAGCACTCCACCCACTCCGATCAAGAAAGGCCGCAGCCGTGAAAGACAATCTGGGAGGCGCCATTTGGCGGCTTGCCATCTTTCTGGCGGTGTGCTCGTTCGGCATCTTCTCGATGTTCGCGATCTTCGGGCAGTTGCGTTTTCAGTCGGAGAAGACGTACAACGCACAGTTCACCAACGTGTCGGGGCTCAAGCCCAACGACTTCGTGCGCATCGCGGGGGTCGAGGTAGGCAAGGTCAAGAGCATCAAGATCGAAGACGACACGACTGTTCTGGTCGACTTCACCGCAGACGATTCGGTGGTGCTGACCGAGGGCAGCAGGGCGGTGATCCGCTACGACGACCTGATCGGCGGACGTTACCTGGCGCTCGAGGAGGGCGCCGGTGGGACGAACAGGCTCAACCCGGGAGGCACCATCCCGCTGGCCCGCACCTCGCCGGCCCTGGATCTCGACGCGCTCATCGGTGGCTTCCGGCCGTTGTTCCGCGCATTGGACCCCGATCAGGTCAATGCGCTGTCCGGCCAATTGATCTCGGCCTTCCAGGGGCAAGGGGAAACGATCGGTTCGTTTCTGCGCACCACCGCGTCCCTGACGAGCACGTTGGCCGACCGCGACCAGCTGATCGGACAGGTCATCACGAACCTGAACATCGTCTTAGGCTCCCTCGGCGATCAGGGAGATCAGTTCGGCAAGGCGGTGACCTCGCTGTCCGAGCTGGTGCACGCACTGGCCGGCCGCAAAGAAGACATCAGCAACTCGGTGGCATACACCAACGCCGCGGCCGGAGCCGTCGTCGATCTGCTCACCCAGGCGCGGCCGCCACTGAAAACGGTGGTGGCCCAGACCGACAGAACCGCGGGCATCGTCGTCGCGGACAAGGACTATGTCGACAACCTGCTGGCGACCCTGCCGGATGCCTACAAAGTCCTCAACAGGCAGGGACTCTACGGTGACTTCTTCAGCTTCTACCTCTGCGACGCCGTGCTGAAACTCAACGGAAAAGGTGGCGAGCCCGTCTACGTCAAGGTGGCCGGGCAGGACTCCGGAAGGTGCACGCCGCGATGAAGTCCTTCGCCGAACGCAACCCGTTCGTCATCGGCGCCGTTGGTGTCGGGCTGACGCTGGCCGTGACGCTGGCCGCGTTGAACTACGACAAGGTGCCGTTCTTCAACCAGGGAAAGAGCTATTCGGCGTACTTCGCCGAAGCCGGCGGCCTCATTCCCGATGCGCCGGTGCAGGTTTCGGGACTGCGGGTCGGGCGGGTGGACAGCGTCGGCCTGGACGGGCCGAAGGTGTTGGTCAAGTTCACTCTCGACAAGGGCATCAGGCTCGGCGACCGGACCGAGGCGGCGGTCAAGACCAAGAGCGTATTGGGAGCAAAGGTCCTCGAGATCAGCCCCCGCGGCGACGGCCAGCTGTCCGAGCCGATCCCACTCGATCGAACCCGACCGGCCTATCAGCTTCCCGATGCGCTGGGCGATGTCACCGCTGCCATTAGCGGGCTGAACACCAATCAATTGTCCGACTCACTCGCCGTCCTGGCCGAGACCTTTTCCGAGACTCCGCCCGACCTGAAGGTTGCGATGGAAGGCATCGGACGGTTCTCCGAGACGCTGGACAAGCGCGACACCGAGCTGCGTCATCTGCTGACCAACGCCAAGAAGGTGACAGGCGTGCTGGCCGAGCGCAGCGACCAGGTGGTCAGCCTGGTGCGGGACACGAACGCGCTACTGGCTCAGCTCAGGACGCCAGAGCGCCGCGCTGGACGCGCTGTCCAACAACATTGCCGCGGTCACCCAGCAGATCGAGGGGTTCATCGGCGACAACCGCACCACCCTGAAGCCGGCGCTGGACAAGCTCAACGGAGTGCTGGCGATCGTCGATAACCGCAAGGCCGAGATCAACAAGGCGCTCCCCATGCTCAACAAATATGCGTTCTCACTCGGTGAGTCGGTGGGGTCGGGACCGTTCTTCAAGGCCTACGTCGCCAACCTGTTTCCCGGACAGTTCGTCCAACCGTTCGTCGACGCGGCTTTCTCGGATCTCGGTCTGGACCCCGCGGTGTTGCGGCCGTCGGAAATCACCGATCCGCAGCTTGGTCAGCCAGGGACGCCGGCGCTGCCGATTCCCTATCCCCGCACCGGGCAGGGCGGCACACCGGTGTTGAATCTGCCGGATGCGATCACCGGCAAGCCCGGCGAGCAGGGGTGCGGTCCGGCCGGCTTGGCGCTGCCCGGTCCTACCGGGTGCTACCCGTACCGGGAACCGCTTCCGCAACCTCCTGCCGGCGGACCGCCGCCAGGACCGCCTGCAGATTATGTGCCGACACCGGCGCCGAACGCACCCGTGATATCCGGGCCGGCAGCACCCGGGCCGGGAGACATCACGCCGGTGCCGGTGCCGCCGGTGGTACCGCCTCCGCCGCCGGGTCCACCGCAAGGGGCGGCGCCTGTCGAGCTGCCGGCGCCCGGCGAGGCCTCCGGAGGGGGCGGGCAGTGATGAGCGCTTGCGCGAAGAACAGAGGGCACCGATGAAAAGGTCGCGCCTGCCCAAAATCCTCTTGGCCGCTGCTCTGGTACTGATCCTGATCGCGGGGATCGTGGTGGTGTACGGCGGGGCGGACACCGCCAACCGGACGCGGATCACCGCGTACTTCGCCAACACCAACGGGCTGTTTGTCGGCGACGAGGTGAGGATCCTCGGTGTGCCGGTCGGCAAGATCGACACGATCGAGCCACAGCCCGAGCGCGCCAAGGTGACGTTCTTCGTCGAAGACAAGTACAAGGTGCCGGCGAATGTCAACGCCGTGATCATGTCGCCGTCGCTGGTGCCGGTGCGGGCCATTCAGCTGACGCCGGTCTATACGGGCGGCCCAGAGATGCGCGACGGCGCGGTGATCCCCCAGGAGCGCACCGCTGTTCCGGTGGAATTCGACGACTTCCGCCAGCAGCTCCAGCGCCTCGCCGACACCTTGCAGCCGACCCGGCCGGGCGGGCTGAGCACGCTCGGGTCGTTCATCGACACCGCAGCCAACAACCTGCGCGGCCAGGGACCCAGCATCAGGGACACCGTCATCAAGCTGTCGCAGGCATTCTCGGCGCTGGGCGACAAGAGCACGGACTTGTTCAGCACCTTCAAGAACCTCTCGATCCTGGTTTCCGCGCTGCAAAGCAGCCAGGACCTGCTGCGACAACTCAACGGGAACCTGGCCGCGGTGACCGGGTCGTTGTCCGACGACCCCGACGCGATCGGCAATGCCGTGACGAGCATCAACGGGGTCGTCGGCGATCTGAAGAGTTTCCTGGCCGAGAACCGGGAGACCCTGGGTACGACATCGGACAAGCTGGCCTCGGTGACCCAGCTGCTCGCCGACAACATCCCCCAGATCAAGGAGCTCCTGCACGTCGCTCCGAACTCGTTCCAGAATTTCCTGAACATCTACGTGCCGGCACAGGGCACGCTCACCGGTGCGCTGGCGATCAACAACTTCGCCAACCCGATCCAGTTCATCTGTGGGGCAGTGCAGGCCGCCTCGCGGTTGGGCGCCGAGCAGTCGGCGAAGTTGTGCGTGCAATACCTGGCGCCGATCATCAAGAACCGCCAGTTCAACTTTCCGCCGCTGGGCGAGAACCTGTTCGTCGGCACGATGGCCCGGCCGAATGAGGTCACCTACAGCGAGGACTGGTTGCGCCCGGACTACATTCCGCCCCCGGCGACGAGCGATGGCGCACCCCCGCCGCCGACACCGCCGCTGCCGCCTGCGAACCAGATCTTCAACGCCTTCGGAGAAGGGGCCGGCGGCCAGTCTGTGGATGCGCCGTTTGTGCCGTCGGTACCTCCGCCGCCGCCGGGCCCCGTCGACCAATCGCTGCCCGCGGCACCGGTGTCGACCAATCCAGCCCAGGGACTGCCCGGCATGATGGTGCCGCCCGGAGGGGGATCATGATGCGTTGGAGGCGAATTCGCGCGGCGGCAGTGGTGATGATTGCCATGGTGGTTGCCGTTGCGGCGCTGTCCGGCTGCGGCGGCTGGCACGGTGCGAACTCGCTTCCGCTGCCGGGCACCCAGGGTGGTGGCCCCGGCTCCTTCACGATCCAGGCGCAACTGCCCGACGTGAACAACATCGAGCGGAACTCCCGCGTCCGGGTCGGTGACGTGACGGTCGGCAACGTCACCAAGATCGAGCGCCAGGGCTGGAACGCGCTGCTGACGATGACCATCAACGGCGACGTCAACCTGCCCGCCAACTCGACCGCCACGGTGGGCCAGACCAGCCTGCTCGGCTCGCTGCACATCGAGCTGGCACCGCCGACCGACGTTCCGCCAGAGGGCAAACTCAAGGACGGGTCGCTGATCCCGCTGCAGTCGGGAGCGGCCTACCCCAGTACAGAACAGACGCTGTCGGCGATCTCGTTGCTGCTCAACGGCGGCGGCATCGGGCAGATCCAGGACATCACGCGGGAGCTCAGCACCGCGTTCAGGGGTCGCGAGGACGACCTACGGAGCCTCATTACCGAGTTGGACAAGTTCGTCGCCTACCTCAATGACCAGACCGGCGACATCATCGCCGCGTCCGACAGCCTGAACAAGCTGGCCGGTCAGGTCGCCGACCAGAAGCCGGTGGTGGACAAGGCGCTCAAGACCATCCCGGACGCGCTCGCCGTGCTCAGCGGCGAGCGGAACAAACTGGCCGACGCCCTTGACGCTTTGGGCAAGTTCGCCGCGCTGACCGCGGACTCGGTGAACCAGAGCAAGGAAAACCTGGTCAAGAACCTGCAGAACCTCGGGCCCGTGCTGAAGTCACTCGCCGATGCAGGGCCCGCGCTGACCCGCTCGCTCGATTTCTACTCCACCTTCCCATTCCCGAAACCCACCCTCACTAAGTGGGTTCGCGGCGACTTCGCCAACCTGACCGCCGTCATCGACCTCACCCTGAGCCGGCTCGACGCGGGCCTGTTCACCGGCACCCGCTGGGAGGGCCAGCTGACCGAGCTGGAACTGCAGTGGGGCCGCACCATCGGGCAGATGCCAAGCCCGTACACCTCGCGGAATCCGCTGGTGGTGCCCTACCACTACGACCAGGGGCCCTAGCCATGCACATGACAAGGCGAATCTGGATTCAGATCGCGATCTTCACCGTGGTGTCACTCGTCGCGTTCGTCGTGATGGCGCTCGGCTTCGTCAGAGTGCCGAGTTACGTCTTCGGCGTCGACCGCTACACCGTGACCGTCGAGCTGCCGGAGGCAGGCGGGCTGTACCAGCGGGCCAACGTCACCTATCGCGGCACCGAAGTCGGTGAGGTGAAAGAGGTCCGGCTGACCGATACCGGCGTCGAAGCGGTGATGTCGCTGAAGTCGGATTTCAAGATCCCGTCGGATCTCGAGGCCGAAGTTCACAGCCAGAGCGCGGTCGGTGAACAGTACGTCGCGCTGTTACCACGCAACGCCACGTCGGCGCCGTTGCGCAACGGTGACGTGATTCGCCGAGACCGCACCACGGTTCCGCCGGACATCAATGAGCTGCTGGCCTCGACCAACCGTGGGCTGGAGGCGATTCCGAGCGACAGCCTGAAGACCGCGGTCGACGAGGCCTACACGGCGCTCGGTGGTCTTGGACCGGAGCTGGCGCGGATCGTCAAGGGCGGGTCGTCGCTGGCGATCGACTCCCGCGCCAACCTCGACGCGTTGACCAACCTGACCGACAACGTCGCGCCGATACTGGACACCCAGACCGACACGTCGGACGAGATTCAAGCGTGGGCGGCCCATCTGGCGACCGTCACCAAGGAGCTGCAGACCAACGACACCGCGGTGCGGGGAGTGCTCCAGAATGCGCCCCCGGCCGCCGACGAGCTGCGCCAGCTCTTCGACCGCGTGAAGCCGACGCTTCCGATCGTGCTGGCCAATCTCGTGTCGGTTGGTCAAGTCGCCGTCACCTATCACCCCAACCTCGAATACCTCCTGGTGTTGCTGCCCACCGGTACGGAGGCCATCCAGGCGGTCGGGGTGGCGAACCGCAACACCAAACAGCGTTACAACGGCGCGTATTTGAGCTTTAACCTCAACCTCAACCTGCCGCCGGCCTGCACCACCGGATTCCTGCCGGCCCAGCAGCAACGGGCGGCGAGTCTGATCGACTACCCGCCTGCGCCCGCCGGCGACGTGTACTGCCGGATTCCGCAGGACTCGACGATGAACGTGCGCGGCGCCCGCAACATCCCGTGCGAGACCAAGCCGGGCAAGAGGGCACCGACGGCGGCGATGTGTGAAAGCGACGAGGTCTACGTTCCGTTGAACGACGGCTTCAGCTGGAAGGGCGATCCCAACGCGACGCTCACCGGCCAACCCGTTCCGCAGCCCCGCCGGGCACCCCGGGTCGACCGCGGTTCCCCCGCCCGCCGAGGCGCCGCCGCCGATCGCAGCGGCCGAGTACGACCCGGCGACCGGCAGCTATGTGGGACCCGACGGGAAGACCTACACGCAAGCCAATCTGGCGCACGACGCCTCCGAGGGACAGACCTGGCAGGACATGGTGCTGCCCCCGAAATGAGGTGCGACGACGTTTACGTCGTTCGAGCCGCGGCCGGCCCATTCGGCGACGAGATCGTCGACCGTGGTGAGCCGGCCCAGCACCGCAATGGTGTTGTCCAGCACCTGTTTTGCGTAGTCGGCCGGCGTGCCACCGACAGCGTCGCGGGGAACGACGAGGTGGAACCCGGCCTGGGTGGCGTGCCCGGCGGTGTGGGGCAACGCCAGATTCAGCGACACCCCGGCGAGGACAATCGTGCGCACGCCGAGCCCCTTGAGCACGGGCAGCAACTCGGAATCGAGGGTGGGGAACAGTCCGTGATGGCGCGGTAGCACCAGGTCGGTCGGCGCCAGAAGCTCAGGCACAACCTGCGTTTCGGGGGTGCCCGGCGCCCACCCGGCGGTGGCCGGCCCCAGCGCACGCCACAGTCGCGCCGTGCCCGGATGGCCCCCGCCCAGTGTGCCCTCGTAGGTGGCGTGAACCACGCGCACGCCGCCAGCGCGGGCGGAGTCGAGGAGCCGGCGCAGATTCGCGACGAGGCCGGCGCTGTCGGCGGCCAGTGCGGGCAACACCGATTCGGGGCCAAGTACACCGTTCTGGCATTCCACGCAGACGACGGCGACGGTGGACAGTTCAGGGTCCCGCGGTGGCGAGCCATGCCATCGACCCTAGGCTATCTTATCAACAACAGTGACGAAATATTCGTAGATTCGCTCACAGAATATGGAGATTCGCTCTGCATCGGCAGACTCATAAAGTGAAGCCATGGAGATCCGCGATCATGTCGCACTCCGGTAAACCGGCCGTCATCCTTATCCGTCGCAGTACGGTGATCGACTTCGCCGAGTTGGAGGAGCGCGCCAACCGGCTGGCACACTTCTTGTCGTGCACGCCGGACTTCGTGAGGGCGACACCGTCGCGGCGATCCTGGAGAACAATGAACACGTCCATGCGGTGATGTGGGCGGCGAGGCGCAGCGGCCTGTACTACGCGTTGATCAACACCCACCTGACGGCCGCCGAGGCGGCCTACATCGTCGACAACAGTTCGGCGCCAAGGCGGCTGATCGGATCGCGGGCGACGCGCAGCGTCTGCGAAGGCCTCGCCGAGCATCTGCCCGACGGCCTTCCCGAACTGCTGTTGATCGCCGACGACGATCTGGACGGTTGGCAGCGCTACCCGGAATGTGTTGCCGACCAACCGCGAGAGCCGATCGCCGACGAGCGCGAAGGTGATCTGCTGCAGTACTCGTCGGGAACCACCGGCCGGCCCAAGGGGATTCGCCGCGAGCTCCCGCATCTGCCACCGGCGCGAAGCGCCCAACATCCTGATGCCGCTGATGAATGCCGTCGGAATCACCGGCGAATCGGTGTATCTGAGCCCGGCGCCGCTGTACCACACCGCGCCGTCGTTCTGGTCGATGGCGGTGCAGTCCTGGGCGGCACCACGGTCGTCATGGAGAAGTTCGACCCGGAAGACGCGCTCGAGTGCATTCAGCGCTACGGCATCACGCACGGCCAGTTCGTTCCGGCGATGTTCGTCCGGATGCTCAAACTGCCTGAAGCGGTGCGCAATTCGTATGACGTTTCCAGCTTGCAGCGGGTCGTGCATGCGGCGGCGCCATGCCCCGTCGACATCAAGAAGCAGATGATCGACTGGTGGGGCCCGATCATCGACGAGTACTACGCCTCCTCGGAGGCGGCCGGTGCGTCGTTCATCCGCGCCGAGGACTGGCTGGACGCACCCGGGCTCCGTCGGCCGTCCGTTGGTCGGCGTCCCGCACATCCTCGACGCAGAACGGCCAACGAGTTGCCGCCAGGCGCAGCTCGGCGAAATCTATTACGAGGGCGGATATTCCTTCGAATACCTCAAGGACGACGCGAAGACGGCGGCGGCCCGTGACCCGCACGGCTGGGTCACCGTCGGCGACATCGGCTATCTGGACGACGACGGCTATCTGTATCTCACCGACCGCCGCCATCACATGATCATCTCCGGCGGGGTGAACATCTACCCGCAGGAGGCCGAGGACCTGCTGATCACCCATCCGAAGGTGCTCGACGCCGCGGTGTTCGGTATTCCCGGACGACGAGATGGGCCAGAGCCGTCAAGGGCGTGGTGCAGACGGTCGATCCCAGCGGACGCCAACGATGGCGTTCGCCGACGAGCTGCTTGGCCTGGCTGCGGAACCGCCTGGCGCACTACAAGTGTCCGCGGTCGCATCTCGTTCGAGCCGCAGCTACCCCGCACCGACACCGGCAAGCTCTACAAGCAGGAACTGGTCGACAAGTACTCGGCGACGAACAGCCGGTCAGCCGTAGCTGCAGAGGCACGCTCTCGAGCGCGAAGGTGTTCGCGGGGAACACGATCTGCGGTTGCCTCAGCCGACTTTCACCGAAAACTCGGGGATGCGCTTGAGCCACTCGCTCGACGATCAGCGTCAGCTCCATGCGGGCCAGATGCGACCCAAGGCAGCGGTGCGGTCCGCCGCCGAAGCCCCAGTGCCGGTGCACCTTTCCGTCCATCACCACGTCGTTGGTCGAGATCTCGTCGCTGTCGTCACGATTGATCGCAGCGACGCACAGCCGCACCAGGGTGTCGGCGGGCAGCGTGACGTCCGCCGATGGTGACCTCGGTCGGTGGTCACGCGCGGCAGCATCGGCGCAGGCGGCTCCAGCCGGACGATCTCCTCGACGAACACGTTGATCTGGTCGGGATCTCTCGCGCAGTGTGGCCCGCAGCTCCGGGTTGCGGGCGAGCTCCAGCAGCGCCGAATCCCATCGCCGCGGTGACGGTGTCCAGCCCGGCCAGGACGAAGAGGAAGCTCAGGCCCGATCGACCTCGGCGTCGTCGAGGGCATCCTCGCCGGTGAGCACCTGCGACAGGATGTCGCGGTCCCGGGTTCGGCCCGCCGCTCGTTGATCGCCTCGGTGAGGTAGGCGACCAATTCGAGCGCGGGCGTCAGGTCGGCACCCTCCAGTCGACGGCGCTTCCGCCAGCGCGATGACCGAGGTCTTTCCACGCGACCAGGCGGTCGCGATCCTTCAGCGGCAGCCCGAACAACGTGAGGAATACCTGCGACGGGTAGGGGATGGCGATGTCGGCCACGACTTCGCACTCGCCCTTGGCGGCGACCTGCGTCGACGATGTCGATCGCCTGCTGCTGCAGCGAGGGCAGCATCTCGTTCAGGGTGTGTGGGCTGAAGAAGGGCTGCAGGATCTTGCGGAACCGGGTGTGCTCGGGCGGATCGAACGAGATCGGGCACCAGGGGCAGCGGGCTGCCGAGCACGTCGAAGGCCTTCTTCGACGAGAACAGCTCGGGGTCGCGCAGCGCGGCCAGCACGTCCTCGCGCTGGGTCAGATAGATACCAGCCGTCCATGGACACCACCGGCCCGGCGTCACGCAGAACCTTCCACCCGACCCCGCGGTCGGCGGCCATCGGCAGACGTCGCCAATGAGAGTTCCGGGACGCGCCGAGACGGGTTGTATCCACGTGATGGTCTCCCTCGTTTCAGAACGCCGATCGGTGCAGGCCGCCGTCGACCTCGATCCAGCTTCCGGTGATGTATCCGGCCCGATCCGAACACAGATACGCGATGAGCGAGGCGATTTCCTCCGGTTTGCCCATCCGCGCGGCGGGCACGCGGGCCTCGGCGAGCATGAACTCGCGTCGCTGTTGCTCGGTGGCCGCGCCCAGATTCTTCTCGATGTAGGCGAGTCGCATTCTCGGTCTCGATCCAGCCCGGCGCGACGGTGTTGACCGTGATGCCGTAGCGGGCGTACTCGTCGGACACCGTCTTCAACAGGCCGATGGTCGACGGCCGGCTGGTGTTGGCCACCGCATGATGGATGTTGCCCGCCGGCTCTTTGGCGGTGCCCGACCCGATGTGAACGAAACGACCCCAGCCGGCGTCCTGCATCGCGGGCAGCACCGTCCGCAGCAGGAAGATCTGGCTCATCGTGTGCGACTCGAAGGATTCGCGGTAGACATTCATATCGTCGATGTCGGCGAAATCGCCGGGTCGCTGGTACTTGGCCTGACCGATCACGATCAGAGGCGGGCCGATCTGGGCGCGCACCTCACCCACGGCGTTTTCGAGCTGCTCGGGCCGGCTGACGTCTGCGCACACGCCCATCGCGTTGCCGCCGTCGCGGCGGATCGCGTCGACTGCCGCGTCGACGTCGGTTTTCGTCCGCGCGAGTACCGCGACCCGGCAGCCCTCGGCGGCAAGCATTTTGGCGACTTCGAAGCCGATTCCCTTGCTGCCGCCGACGATCAGCGCCGAGCTTGTCAGCGATTCGGTAGTCCACGGGTCGGCCTCGCGCTAGCGGCGGACGTCCATGCCCGCGTCGACCTTGAGCACGCTGCCGGTGAAGGCGCGTCCCGCATCGCGAGATCAGGAAGAGGATGGTGTTGCTGACGTCCCTGGGTTCGATCAACGGCAAGTCCGGCAGTGCCGTCTGCATCGCGTTGGCCAGGTGCGGCATCTGTTCGATCACCTTGAACAGCGCCGGGTTCTCGGTGATCATCGGCGTCGCGCAGTTGGTCGGAGCCACCGCGTTCACGCGGATGCGATCCGGTGCAAGCATGATTCGCGTACGCGCGCACCAGGCCGGTGATGGCCAGCTTGGCCATCAGATAGGCGTCGGAGCCTCCGCGACCGTCCGTCATGTCCAGCAGGGCGGCCATCGAACTGGTGGCGATCAGGTTGCCGCCCGCGCCCCGTTCCCTCAGGTGGGGAATGGCGACCTGGAAGGCGTTCCACACGCCGATCTGCATGATGTCGATGCCGACCCGCAGCGCTTCGGAGGCGTCGCGCTCGTCGGGGTTGGTCAAGATGACACCGGCGTTGGCGATCACCGTGTCGATATGGCCGAAGCGTTGCACGCCCGCGTCGAACGCCTGCCTGCAGGGCGGCCTTGTCGCGGACGTCCGCCTTCTGGAAAAGCATTTCCTGGCCGGTCTTTTCGACGAGCCGAGCCGTCTCCTCGAGGTCCTCGTACGGTCCCGAGCTTGTAGGGCACCACGTCGAGGTCTTCGCAGATGTCCACCCCGACGATGTTGGCGCCCTCTTCGGCGCACATCACGGCGTGCGACCGGCCCTGGCCTCGAGCGGCTCCGGTGATGAATACGACCCGGCCATCGAGTGACCATTGCCATGCCCTGTTCCGTCTCGCGGGTGGTGACGTGCGCGAGCAGGATGCTACGCCCGGAGATTTGGAATCATACAACTATTTGTCTAATTTGAGGCGGACATGGCTAGAGATACATGTAAACGGCGGTCCGCGTCCCCCCGATGGTGACTGGCTGGGAACCCCGTTCCTGAAGTTCACGCGGGACGGTGCCTTTGCGACCTGCACCCTGGATCGGCCGGCGGCGCGCAACGCGATGACCCCGGCGATGTACTTCGGTATCCGGTATGCGATCAGCCGGGTCAACGCCGATCCGGAGCTGGCGGGTCTGCTGATCACCGGAACCGGCGACGTGTTCGCGCCCGGTGGGGATCTGGGTCAGGGCGGTGAGGACGACTGGATGGACTTCGCGTCGACCATCGGAATGGACGTGACGCCGTTCGATGTGCTGCGGCAGTCGCCGAAGCCGGTGGTGGCGGCCGTCAACGGCCTCTGTCAGGGCGGCGGACTGCAGATCGCCATGTGCAGTGACCTCGCCGTCGTCAGTGATCGGGCGACGTTCCGGGTGCCGGAGTTGTTCCGGGGCATTGCCGACACCTACTACAGCCAGATGCTGGCGCGGCTGATCGGGCCGGTCCGCACCAAGGACCTGATGTTCACCGGCCGGACGCTGATCGGCCGCCGAGGCGCTGGACTGGGGCATGGTCGCCGCGTCGTTGCCCACGACGACCTGCTCGACGTGTCGCAAGAACTGCTCGCGCAATGCTGCCGAACCGCACCGGCCGCCGGGGCGTGATCAAGGCCAGCCTGGACAACTACCTGGGTCTTTACGACCGGATCGGCATGCAGACCAGCCTGTTCGGGCCCGAGACGCGGGAAGGCTTCCGGCCTTCAAGGAGAAGAGCTCGCCGTCGTGGGTGCACCCGGACCTGCGGGT
>CAVTDY010000007.1:0-19248 GCA_963733605.1 uncultured Actinomycetota bacterium | reverse complement strand
CGAAGCTAAGTGGTCACGCCCGTTAGTTCGTCGGGGGTTATGCGGCGATGCGGGTGAGGAGTCGGTTGAGGTCGTTGCGGTTGAAACGCCAGTCGAATGGTCGGGCGGCGGTGTTGTAGCGGGCTTCGAACGCGGTGAGCCGGCGGGCGAGGACGTCGATGTTAGGAAAGTCGTCGGGCGTCAACAGCTTTCGTTGCACGACGGAGAAGTAGATCTCGACCTGGTTGAGCCAGGACGCATGCACGGGCAGATGGATCATTTTCGCGTTCGGGAACGCGTCAGTGAGTCGTGCTGCGGCGGTCCAGCCGCGGTGGGAGGCGCCGTTGTCCACGATCCAGAACACCCGCCGCGCTGAGGCGTAGGGCTGCCGGGTCATGACCTTGTCGACGAGCGCGGTGAACGGTTCGATGCCAGTGCTAGGTGCGCAGTGGCCGATCACTCGGGCGTGGTGGACGTCGTAGGCGGCCAGATAGGCCAGCGTGCCGTGTCGTCGGTACTCGCTTTCGACGTGCATCGGCCGCCGGCCCGGGCCGGGCGGGCGGCTGGGATGGATGCGGCTACGGGCCTGGATGCCGGGTTTCTCGTCGGCGCTGAGCACGTAGTCGTGCTCGCCGAGCGGCTCGCCGTCGAAGAGCCGTGCGTAGAGGTCAAGCACCCGGGCTGCTTTGACGGCAAAGTCCGGGTCACGCGGGAAGATCCAGGACCGATGCTGCCACGGTTTGAGCGCGTCAGCTCTCAGCCAGCGACGCACCGTGGAAGCTGACACCGACTCGACTATGCCGCGCTGCGCGGCCTCGTGGGCCAGGTCCGGGCAGCTCCACTTGGCCAGTGGCACATCGCTGTTGGCGGGCAACTCACAGGCTAGCGCCTTCACTTCGGCCACCACCGTAGCCGAGAAATGGCGGGGCCGTCCGCTGCGGGGCCGGTCACCCAGACCGTCAATGCCATGCTGGCAGAACCGGCGCCGCCACTTACGGACTGTGTCATCACAGACACCCAGGGCCCGCCCGATCGCGGCGTTGGACGCGCCACCGGCAGCGGCCAACACGATCCGGGCGCGCAACACATCGCGATGCTCACCGCTGACTCGACCAGCCCGGGCCAGCAACAACCGCCGCTGCCCATCGCAGAGAACAACCTGATCACAGCTCGACATAGCACATCCATCGTTTGTCGCCCAACGCCGGTCGGGTGCCGGCAACGACACGCCGGACATCGGTTCGAGCATCATGGACACCGTGCCCACACCACCGGAGTCGACCAAGACCTCGTTGCGGCAACGGCTACAAGCCAGGGCCAACGAGCGCTGGCCACAGCTGGCCGACCTCACCATCCGCCACCACGGCCAGTTCGCCTACATCGACGGGCAACTACCCGACGGCACCACCCTGGCCCTGTTCCGCCTGCGCTACGGCGGCTCCGCCAACAGCTGGGGCTTCGCGATCCACCTCGCCAGCCACGACGGCTACGAAGACGCCGTCCTGCCCAGCGGATTCCCTGTCGGCACCCCCGAAGAAGCCCTCGACTGCGCCTGCGGCCTATACCTCAACGACCCCACTGCCTGGACCCAACCCCCGACGAACTAACGGGCGTAACCACTAGCGTCAATCGCCAGACAGGGGTGATGCGCGTGGCCTACCGCGGGATTTGCCGGCGACCGTGTCGCCGAAGTCCGTACTCGTGCTGGCGGTGTGAGAGTCACTGCTTGCCCAGCGTCGAGTATTCCTCGAGTGTGGCAGCGTGCGCTCCGGTGTTAGGCATGTCCCACCAGCATCGGACTTCCAGATTGCCGTCGTCGAACTTCCAGATCTCGATGTCACGGATTTCGATGACTTCGCCTCCGGTGTTCATCTTGTGGTAGAAGGCGATTGCTGCCTCGTTGTCGCAGACGTCGAGGTACTCGGGGCGGTAATCCAGGGTGTAGGAGTTGAATCGGTCCCACATATCCGACCATTGATCCCAGCCCACCTTCGGTGGTGTACCGACGGGATCCTCGAAACTGATTTGCTTGGTGGCAAACGTTTTCCATAGCTCGGTGTGTCGTTGCTTGTCGTGTGTCATCCATACCTCGCAATGGCTCACCACGAAGTCTCTGATCTGCTGTTCGGTGGGATTGGGCATGTTGCTTGTCCTTTCGATATCGGTTAGGCCAACGGTGCGAGGCTGTGCGGCACCTGATCCCAGTGCAGTTCGCGTGACGTGAAGTACCATCCGCCACGTTCATACACCAGTTGGTCGTCGTACGCGCCGGTGGCTTGCAGCTGTGCCTCGACGAACAGCATCGCCACGCATCTCTGGGTTGCGTGCACGCCGTCGATGCAGATCTCGTGATCGACGGTGATTAGCCGTTTCCCGTTGCCACCGTCGAATGCTTGGCGCAGGTCGGTAAACCTCTGAAGGTTGCGGACGTAGGACGCCCCTGCGTGCCGGAAGGTGGTGATCCAGCCGGTGAGGTCGCCACGCGAGTAGAGCAGATTGTGCCGGGCGGCCAGGTTCAAAATCGCTGCCCGCCCTGCTAAGCCGTCGAGAACGTACTGCTGCTGATAGGTCATCGTCATGTGGTTCTCCTCACCGACTTAGGATGTAGCCGTGGGCCTCTCGGTCCCATGTCTGCGCACTTCGCGCCCTACGACGGAGCAGATCCTTGCGAACTCGCCCGATCGCGTTCTTTGGCAGCTCGTCGAGCACCTCCAGATATCTGGGCACACAGAAGTACGGCATGCGCGCAGAGCAGAAGTCGAGCAGTTCGGTGTAGTCCAGCGTCGCGCCTGTGCGCACCGTGAGAAGCACCAGGATGTCGTCCTCGCCGAGTTCGCTGGGAATGCCCACCGCGGCCGCCTCCCGCACCGCCGGGTGGCGCATCACGGTCGTCTCCACCTCGACCGAGGACACGTTTTCCCCACGCCGGCGCAGCGAGTCCTTCACGCGGTCGCAGTAGGTCAAGTTGCCATCGACGTCCAGCGAGCCCAGATCGCCGGTGCGGAACCACTCCGGGTGCGCGTCGACCCGTAACGGTGTCCCATCTGGGGCCGGCGCCACATAGCCGTCACTCATCACGTGCGCAGACGTTGCGCGACAGGCGATCTCGCCAACCTCGCCGGCGGACAGCGCAGTGTCGTCGGCACCGAGGATCCGTACTTCAAATGCTGGATTGATGCGGCCAGAGGTGCCCGGTACGCCCGGTTCCGAGGCGCACTTGTAGGCGATCGGGAAGGCTTCGGTCATGCCGTACATCGTCACAAGCCGCGCTCGGTAGCGCTGCTCGATGCCGCGGTAGTTCTCGGCGCTGATCGGGGCCGCCGAGATGAACCTGAGCGGATTGTCGCCGTCGCCGGGCGCGCACGGCTGGTTGCACAGCATGGAGACCATCGCACCGGCCCCAGCGAAACCCACTGCGCCGCAGGCACGTATGTCGTCCAGGACATGGCTTGGGTGAAACGAAGCCCACAAGATCGTGGTAGCGCCGAGCAGCATCGGCGCAAGCACTATCGGTGCAGCGCTGAGGTGAAACAGTGGCATCGCCGACCACAGCACCTCGCCTGCCCCCAGTTCCCACGCCGCCGCCACGGCACCGGCCGCACAAAACAGGTAATGCCACGAGGTGGCCACTGCTTTCGACCGGCCCGTGGTCCCAGAGGAGAAGAACAAGACCCTGGCCTGGTCCGGCTCAACAAGTCGCCGGTCCGGTGCAGTGAGCGGCACCCGGGCCAGCGCCGCGGCCAGTGAACCATCGCGGATCAACACAGAAGTCAGGGTTTCGACGTCCCCGCCAATCTCGGTGACCCGCAGGTGATGCTCGACGTCGGTAACCACCACCTTGGCGCCATGATAGCCGCAGCGCATCGGCGAGAAAGTCGCCCCTGTTCGCGGTATTCACTGGGGCCGACACCGCGCCGATGCGCGCTGCGCCAATCCAAATGTAGACCCACTCGGGACAGGTCGGCAGGAACAGCGCGACGCCGTCGCCGGGGCTGCACGCCCAACTCGAGTAGGGCATTAGCCGCCGCGCAGACGATCGATCTGCATCTGCCGAACGTCACCGACGTACCGTCGATTGCCATCATCACTTGATCCGGAACCTCTGCTGCCCGACGGTCGAGCACGGCGGCCACACAGAACTTGTCAAGCCCGAAGGTCGACGGCGTGATCGGCCCGCCATGATGAGCCGATGGCCGCCCCGGCGGGTTCCGCGTCACGCGCCGCCTCCCACCGAGGCCGAGTCGGGTGCACCGTCGGCGGCATACCCAAAGTCGCGCGGGCAGGGGTCGGGACCCGGATAGAAGCGGTGGGCCCATCGGCGCATCGCGGCGTAATCGCGGGCTTCCTCGGGAGCGAGATTGAGGCTCTTCCAGGTACTTCATGTTCTCCCAGGTGAAGAAGTCCTGCTTGATAACCTCCTGCTGCAACTGCAGAAACTTCGCGGCGCGGCCGGTCGGCTTGTCGCCGGTGTCGCCGGGTTCGCGGACCGATGACTGGGTGTAGTAGTAATCCGTGTAATCCTCATCGACCGGGGTGTGACCGGTCACCTCAATCGTGGCGACAAGCTCGGAGGGAAGCGCACCAGTCCTAGACCCAGCGAGTAGTTGTCGTAGATGATCTTGGCGTCCACTGGACCGTTGGGCGTCAGCCACGTCTTCGCTTGGCCCCCACCGAAATTCGCGTTCACCGTCGCATGCAGGTGGTAACCACTGACCTCGAACGACGCGGTCGTCGCCGCGCTATTGGCCTTGTGCACGTATTGCACATGGTAGGGGTCGGCGGCGTTCTCGATGATCATCTGCGCGTGCACCTTGACCCGGTTGACCATCCGGCTGTGCGGGTGCAGCGGGTAGTACTCGCCGGTCTCCAGCTCGGGCAGCGCCGGCGGCTGCCAGTACGGAGCCCGCCCGTGACGCTCATGCCACACCAGGATGAACCCATACCACCGGCGCTCGGATAGCTCTTAATCCTGAATGTTGTTCTTGCAGCCGATCTTGCTGTAAGGAATCAGCACGTTGGCGCCGTCGCCGTCCCACCGCCAACCGTGCCAGGGGCACACGATGTTCTCGCCGTCAACAGTGCCGCCCACTCCTAGGTTGGCCCCCAAGCGTTGGCAATACGCATCGAGGGCACGTATTTTGCCCGACTGTGTCCGAAACAGCACCAGCTCCTCGCCGAAATAGTGCACCCGCTTGACTTCGCCGGCGGCCAGGTCCGAGGCGAAGCCGACGATGAACCACCCGGTGGGGAACCGATAGGGCGACAAACTGATCCCGCCGGACCCGAACTCCCGTTCGGATGGATCGGCACTCAAATCAGGCGATGCCTCTGTCACTGTCTTCTCCTGTTCGCGACACGGCGCGACGCTGACGCGCGGACGCCGACCGCACAGTGGTGAATCGTCGAGCTGTGCTTACTATTTTTGTAGCGGTAGATGGACGTGGTGTCGAGGCCGGTCAAGCGCACACCGGAAACGGCATAACACCGCCACAACAGTGGATTTCGCGGCTCCACAGGTGATGAACAAGACATCGGCACTCCCTGCTCATTGCTTTAGTGATACTTGCATATCATGTTAGTGGCACAAACACAACGGAGGTAGCGGACGCAGCGTATAGCGGCCGCGAAGATGGCTTGCTGAGGTGACTGAGTAAACGAGTAGGGCCACGTGCGGCCTCTTTGGCTGGCCATTCTCGTCAAGCACGGCGCGACAGTGTCGCTGGTTATCGGGAGTCTGGCCGACTGCTCAGCGTTTCACCGACTTGTCGCCGGTCGGCGCAACCGCCGCACCACCACCGGGTGCCTGTACGCGTCAAGGGCCATGGGCACGGGGCCAGCGTGGCTGCCTATGGACTACACCGAAGACACTGTTGGGCCGAACTTCGGAATTAAGATGAGCGGTGCGTAGTTCCGTCGACGATAGCGTTGATATTTCTGCGATCATGCGGGTCCTGCCCGGCACCTCGCTTGTTGGCGGGGTATGCCCAGCGCTCGAACAATGCCGAGCCGATGATCATGCTGGCGACCGCGCCGATGGTGGCCGGCTTATCGTCGGCGGGCAACCCATAACGATCGGCGACGCCGAAAGCGGCATCGTGCACCGCGCGTAGCCCTTTGCGCAACTGCGAACTGACGTCAACCGCCGCGGGATACAGATCACTGAGCGGATCGGAGCCAGCAGCCATCAGCTCCACGAAGATCCGCCGGTCTTGCGATCAGCGTAGAGGCCCTCGACCAAGTTGGCGGCCATATCCTCCAGCGCCGCAGCTTCGGCGAAGTCTGACCGATGACTGGCTCCACTGCTGGATATATGTCTTCAGCGGGATCAGAATGCTGGCCTCAAACGCCTCCACTTTCGATCCGAGGTGGCGGAACAGGGTTGGTTCCGCTACGCCCGCACGTGCGGCAATCTCCTTGGTGGTCGTCGCGCGGTATCCGCGCTCGGTGAACAGCTCGTGGGAGGCCTTGAGCAGCCTGGCCCGCACGCCATCGCCGTCCGGGGCAATCGCGTGGCCTCGACGAACGGCCTTGGGCGCCATGGTAGGCATGGTAGGCAGCCTACTTGGCGATCGTGTCGCGTGGGTGGCGCTATCACATGTCGTGTGTGTGGCGCTATCACAAGAACGCGATCGGGGCTGCTCACATTGACGAGGGTCTGCGGCCAAAGCGTTTCCTGTCTCCTGCGAAGGTGGCGTCATCGTCGACCGCCGTCGGGACCACGCCGGCCGCAGCATCAGCGGCGGGCGCATGACCGCGCAACCTCGATGTCAGGGGGCTGCCGTCTGCTGACGAGGCGGCGGACAGCAGGCAGTGTCGCGGCCCGCTGAAGCGATCAACGCCGGCCACCGATCAGGTGTCCGCGCTCCTGGTGGGCGAGCTCGGCGGCCTGCAGCCCCGCTGCGCATTCCACGTCCAGGAAGCTGCCGGTGCATTCCGCGGTCGCGCTGCCCACATACAGACCGTCGACCGTTGACACTTTGATTGGATGGCGGTAGGTCGGCTTCAGATACCACGACAACCACGACGGGGCCGTCTTGTATTTGATAGCGCGACCATTCGACGCAGTCGTCCAGATCGCTGTAGTAGTGCCGCAGATAGTCGATCGCGACATCGAGATCGGCCTTGGCCTGCTGCCAGTTGGGCCACCCTGCCTTGCCCGATTCGCTGACGGTCTCCAGCCAGAAGGTGAGCAGGTGTTTTCCGGGCGGGGAGAGTTTCTGAGAACGCCGAAGTGAAATACCAGCCCCCGTAAGCGCGTTTGAGGTCGGCGGTGCCGCGGAATATGCGATGCCACGGGCTGGCGTGGTCCTCGACAGCTCGGTCAGACCGGCGCGTCGGTAGCCGGTGAAGGGCCGCCCACCACGAGGGCAGCGCGACTTGATACAGACGCGTCCGATCGGCGGCCTCGGTGAATCCGGCTGGCAGCAGGTCGGCATCGACCAGTTCCGGTACGCGCCAGCCCTCGTAGTCGGTGATGACGATGGGGGCATGGAACTCCTGTACCAGACTTGATTCGTCGATGGCCACCACCCCCCTGACCTCGTGGTCGCGCACCACGATTTCCAGCGGCTTACGGTTGAGCAGGATCTGGCCGCCGTGTTGTTCGACCACATCTGCGAACGCGGTGACCAGACCCGGCACCCCCCCGATGCGTTCGTGGTCGACGACGACTGCGCCGGACTCCGAGGCGAAGGTCTTCAGGTGCGACACATAGCGGCCCAGAGATTCGTTGGGGCCCAAGGGAACCAACTCATTCTGCTGCAGGATGACCCGTCTGGCTTCCGAATCGGCCACGTTGCGCGCCAGCCAATCGTCGAGGCGCTGCGGTATCAGCCGCCAGGCCTCGTTCTCGTCGATGGTGGCCAATTCCATCATCGCCTCCAGGACCGCCTTGGCTACCTCTTCGAGACGGTGAGCGGCTACACCGAAGCATCGGCACAGCTCGCGGATCTGGGCGACAGGGTCGGCGCTGGCGCCAACGACTGCTTCCATCGGCAGCTCGGTGACCGTCTCCTCAGGTAGCCAGTGCACCCGTAGACACGACCCGACCAGAGGGCGAAGCGGTGCGGTAATCCCCGCGGCTTCGGCGGCGCGACGGGTGAAGACCGGGGCGAACGCGATGTCACCGACGCCGTGCCCGTCGCGATGGCCCCAGTCGATCCAGTAGCCGTCAACCTGGCGCCCCCCGACCCGTGGGCCCAGATGGCCGGACTCCTCCAAGACCACGACTCGACAGCCCCGACGCGACAGCACCGCCGCCGCAACAAGCCCCGCCAGCGACCCTCCGGCGAGGATGACATCAACCTCGACGACCCCGTTGTCAGGTGTCATGACAGCCCTCTCGTTGTTGTCCGAGCCGATGCTAGGCACGTCTTTCCAACGATTGCAACGAAATCGCTTGATTTTCTGCAAGTGGCACTCACATACTGTGTTAGTGCCACTACTGTGTTAGTGCCACTCACAGGGTCGGCGGTAGCCTGTCATGGGTTCGCGGACACGGGCGAGTGGCGACGAAACACACAACCGGGAGCGATGATGCGAACGCGAGGCGCGGTACTGCACGGAATCGGTAAGCCCTGGTCGGTGGAGGAGTTCGACCTCGACCCGCCCCAGGCAGGCGAGGTGTTGCTGCAGAACGTCGCGGCCGGTTTGTGCCACTCCGATGAGCACGTCGCCAACGGCGACCTTTCGGCGCCTAACGACGTCATGGCAGCCATGGGACTACCGGCGATGTTCCCGGTGGTCGGCGGCCACGAGGGCTCGGCGGTGGTGGTCGACGTCGGGGACGGCGTAACCGCGTTCGCTCCTGGCGACCACGTGGTGATGTCGTTCGTCGCGAGCTGCGGACACTGCCGCTGGTGCGCCTCGGGGGCGCAGTATCTGTGTGACCTGGGTTCGATGACGATGGTGCCGGGCATGACCAGCGACGGGTCTTTCCGCCATCACACGGTGTCGGGACACGGCCTGGGACACATGTCGAAGGTCGGCGCGTTCGCCGAACACACGGTCGTCGCCCAGAGCTCACTGGTCAAGATCGACCCCGACATTTCCATGACCGCCGCGGCCCTGGTCGCCTGCGCGGTGCCCACCGGATTCGGCTCGATCGCGAACCGCGCCAACGTCCGTGGTGGCGACACCGTCGTCGTGGTCGGCTGCGGCGGAATCGGGACCTGTGCGATCCAAGCCGCGCGCATTCGCGGTGCAGCCCACATTGTCGCGGTGGACCCGAGCGAGTTCAAACGGACCTCGGCGCTCACATTCGGGGCCACCCATACCGCAACGTCCGCCGATGACGCGGTCGAGCTGGTGTGCGAGCTGACGCGCGGGGTGATGGCCGATGCCGTCGTGCTCGCCCCTTCGCTGGTGCAGCCGTCGATGCCGGCGGCCGGGCTCGCCCTGACCCGCAAGGGGGGCACCTGCGTGGTCACGGCCATGTCTGCGCAGACGATGACGTCGATGGACATCAACATGCAGGACTTCACCCTGATGAACAAGACGTTGTGCGGCACGGTGCTGGGTTCGATGAACCCAGCTGCTGACGTGCCGCTGCTATTGGAGCTCTACCGATCCGGGCAGTTGAAGTTAGACGAGATGATCACCACTACCTATGCGCTGGATCAGATCAATGACGGATATGAAGATCTGCGACAGGATCGAAACATCCGCGGCGTCATCACCTTTGAGGACGCCGTGACGAACCATGACCACCAGGAGGTGACGGCGTGAGCACGCCGGCGGCGATCGACCTATCGGATCCGGTTATTTGGGGAGCTGGATTTCCCCACGACGTCTTCACACGGCTGCGGCGGGACTCGCCCGTCTTTCACCACGAACTCACCACAGGTGTCGCCGAGCAGGTGCAACGAGATTTCTGGATGTGCACTAAACATCACCAAGTCCTGCGGATCCACCGTGACACCGACAGCTTCACCGCAACCGCCGGGCCGTTGGTGCAGCCTCTGGAAATCTTCGACGCCTACCCAAGCATCGTGAACATGGATCCACCCGATGTGAATCGGCGGCGAAAGATCTTCAGCGCCGCTTTCACCCCGCGTGCGGTGGCCAACTCGAAGACGGCATCCGGCGGCGGGCCAAGTTGATGGTCGACGAGCTGTACGACGCCGGCGGAGGCGACTGGGTCACCCAGGTCGCCGCGCACTTGCCGATGACAGTCATCGGCGACATCGTCGGCATCCCAGAAGGCGACCGCCCCGCATCTTCAAGCTCATTGAGAACATCGTCAAAAGCAAATCTCCGAACTCTGTATCCGACCCGAGGACGAAGCCGGCCTCTATATGGATGTATTCGCCTACGCAACGGAACTGACGGAGGAAAAAAGACGCAATCCCGTCGACGATATCTGGAGCGCGCTGTGCTCGGCGAGCGCCGAAGACGACGACGGCAAAGCGATACAGCCTCGGGCAGAACGAACTGGAGATGTTCTTCTTCGTTCTCGGCTTGGCGGGCAGTGACACCACACGAAACGCGCTCACCGCGGGAGTGCAGGCGTTCGCCGAGAATCCCGAGCAAGAACGGCGGTATCGAGCCGACACCTCTGCGGCTCGAGCGCAGTCGAGGAAGTATTGCGCTGGACCACCCCGATCATCTACTGGGTTCGCGGTGCGAAAAAGGACGTCGAGATCGACGGTGAGCTGATACGCGAAGGATCGCGGGTCGTGTCGATGCTCGCCTCGGCCAACCGCGATGAAGACGTGTTCACCAACCCGTTCGACTTCGACATTTCCCGCACCCACAATCCGCACGTGGCGTTCGGCGGCGGCGGACCACATTTCTGCTTGGGCGCGATGCTGGCATGCGCGGAGATTGCGCAGCTCTTGACGAACTGCTCACCCGATCTGCGCACTTCACGCTCGGCCAACCGGAGGCGACCTACCCCAACTTGGCACTGAACATGTACGTCTACGACCATCTGCCTCTTCAGTTCACTACAAGCTAGCGCCGCGACTGACTCAAAAGGCCACGTGGCGGCTGTATGCACAGGCTTAGACAGAGAGGATCCGCTGTGGCCAGAGGCTTTCTCTACGTTGAGTCGCGGCCATCAGCGCCGGAACGCATCGGCGAATACAACGACTGGTACGACCGCGTCCACATCCCGGAAGTGCTGCGGTGGAGGGCTTTATCTGCGCGACTCGAGCTCGCATCCCCACTCAAGACGGCGAGCCCTACATTGCCCTGTATCAGATGCAATCGGCCGATCTGACCGAGACCTTCGCCGGACTCAAACGCGCAGCACGCCACGGCCGTTTCCACATGTCCGACGCCCTGCAGATGGACCCGCCGCCCACCGTCAGGATACTGAAGATCATCACCAAACGTGCCCACGACGGCCCCCGCGCTCAACTCCGCCAAGTACTAGGAGACGCCCCGTGATGACCCCACCCCCGCTTGACGTCCTGCCGCAGCCTTGTCTGCTGGTCGGTGATCAACGGCTGACATCCGCAAGCGGCGGAACTGGCCAGCACCACTATGCCGCCACCGGCACACCGACACTGCGAATCCCGCTGGCCGGCAAGGCCGAGGTTGACCAGGCCGTACGCGCAGCCCGCGCAGCTCTGCCATCCTGGACAGCGCTACCGCGAAATACCCGTCGCCAGTTGCTATTACGCGTAGCGGTCCTGCTACGTGAGCACGCCGACGAGCTTGGCACGATGACCGTCGTAGAAAACGGTATGCCGATCTCCTTGGCCGCCCACAGCCCGGCGATGGCGGCCGACCTGTTCGAATACAACGCCGGGTGGTCGGACAAGATCGGCGGCACCGTGGAACCGACATGGCCGGTCCCGGCGCTGGACTACACCGTCGAGGAACCCTACGGCGTAATCGGAGTCATCATTCCCTGGAACGGACCGCTGGCCTCGATCGGCATGGTCATTGCCCCCGCGCTGGCCGCGGGCAACTGTGTGGTCTTCAAACCGCCGGAGCTGGCGCCCTGGACCAGCCTGCGCTTCGGAGAGCTGCTGCTGGAAGCCGGTATCCCCCCCGGAGTCGTCAGTGTGATACCCGGCGGACCCGACGCCGGTGAGGCGCTGACCAGCCATCCCGGCGTTGACAAACTGCACTTCACTGGCAGCGGCGAAACCGCCTCGCGCGACTGGGCGGCGCCCAGGCCAACCTCACTCCCGTCTGCCTCGAACTCGGCGGCAAGAGCGCCACCCTGATTTTCGACGACGCGGACCTGCCCGCGGCAGTCGAAAACGCCATCGGCGCCGTGGTGCAGGTGTCCGGCCAAGTGTGCCTGAGCGGGTCACGGTTGATCGTCCAAGACAGCATCTACGACACCGTGGTTGACATGGCCGCAACCTATTTGAATCACGTGCCGATCGGTGATCCGCTGACCGCCGACACCATGATGGGTCCGGTCATCAGCCAAGCAGCCGCCGATCGCATCATCGCGATGATCGACCGCGCTCGCAGCGACGCCCGACTGATCACCGGCGGCCAACGCCTACAAGGCGACCTCGCCAACGGCTACTTCATCCCGCCAACGGTGTTGGCTGACGTCGACAACGACTCCTACATCGCCCAAAACGAGGTCTTCGGCCGGTGTTGTCGATACTGCGGTTCAGCGACACCGAGCAGGCCGTTCGCCTGGCCAACGGAACCCCCTACGGGCTGGCCGCCTACGTGTGGAGCAAAGACATCCAGCGCACATATCGGGTCGTATCCGAATTGTCGGTCGGAAACGTCTGGGTGAACGGCTATTTCGGAATCCCCGCTTCAGTCCCGTTCGGCGGTGTCAAGCGCAGCGGCTACGGCCGCATCGGGGGTCGCGACGGAATACGCGAGTTTACGAGGTCGAAAACGTATGGATAGCGATCTAGTGGTCCATCCTGTTCACGCACCACGACAGGTCTACAACCTCCATGGTGCTGGCCCGTCGTGCACGACGTGCAGCAGAAAGCTGTTGGACGAAAACAAGATTAGGCCCGAATAAGCACAGATCCAGAGCCGGCCAACCGAATGGGCCTTGCCGCCAGGACTTCGACGCGATCGCGACCCTCGTGGCCGGCGAAGCGGCTGTGGTGGCGCGGATGTCGTTGGCCGACATCACGACCGACTCGATGCGCACGGCGTTCGCGCAGTACGCGGAAACCCATGAGGCCGCATCGATTCAACGGTGCTGGTCGACCTGGAACGTGTTGTGCACGTTCCTCTACACCTCGGAGCTCATCGCGGCCAACCCGATGCCGTTGGTCGGACGGCCCAAGCTCGCCAAGACGCTACCGAAGGCGCTGCCAACCGATTCGGTGGCCGCACTGCTGGCGACCCTCAACGAGGACCCGCAGCGCCCGCGCCGCACCGACTGGATCGAGCGTGATCGCGCACTCATCCTCACCGCCCTGCTGGCCGGCCTGCGCGCCGATGAGCTGTTGCGCGCCAACGTCGGTGACCTTCGCCGCACCGACGACGGCGCCGTCATCCACGTTCGCGGCAAGGGCGGCAAGGACCGTCGAATCCCGATCGAAGCGCCGTTGGTCGAGGTCCTCGAGCACTATCTCGACAGTCGCGCCACCCGCTTCCCCACCACCGCCAGGAAGCGCTCCTCCCCCGCCGGGGGATTGGCCGCCTGGTCGCCAGCCGCGCCGCTGTTTGTGGGCGCCGAGGGTGACCGGATCTCGCGGGGCACCCTGCAGTACCGGGTGTTGCGCGCTTTTCGTCGCGCCGGCATCGACGGCGACCGTGCCCGCGGCGCCCTCGTGCACGGGCTGCGCCACACCTACGTTATCTGTACTGCTCTGGACCGTATGAGGTACGTGGGTTCAGCGGCGTGACACGCCGGTGCCTTACGAATATCCGGTAATTTGAGGCACGGCAGTTACGTTTGTCACGTGAGCGCTTTCCGAGCCGAACGGGCGGTCGTCTCCTCTCGACGGGTCCGAGCTGTGGGTGGTGCTCGATTCGCATTGGTCGTGCACCGGGAGGCCAGCGACTTCTTGCGGGCGCTGCATGGGGCGGGCCGTTCGCCGCATACGGTCCGTGTCGTATGCCGGGCGGGTGGCGAGGTTCCTGGGCTGGTGCGACCGAACAGGGGGTTGACTGGTCCTCGATCAGCTTGGCGGACCTGGCTCGTTTCAAGCACTTCCTGGAGGCGACCCCGCATCGGGGACGGCGGTGCGCTCGGGTCGACGGTCAACGCGATCCTCACTGCGGTCTGCGAGTTCCTGCGGTTCTGCGCAAGGACCGGGCACGATCGAGCAGGCCGTGGCCGACCGGCTGTCCGAGCCCCGCTGGCTGCGGTTCACCCCGCCGGGCTTCGATGCCGGCGAGTCCGGCCAGTTCCGCATGGTGCGGGCCCGGATGCTCAAGGCGAGGGCGGAGACACCGTTCCCGGAGGCGTTCACCCCCGAGCAGTCCGAGCGGGTCGCTGGCGTGTTGTCGACGGCCCCGGGAGCGCTTCATGGTCGCGCTGCTGCACGACAGTGGGCTGCGGATCGGGGAAGCCCTCGGGCTTGCGGCGGGATGATCTGCACCTGCTGCCCGACTCGCGCAGCTTGGGTTGCGCGGTGGTGGGCGCGCATGTCCATGTCCGCCACCGCGCCAACCCAACGGGGCGCTGGCGAAGTCGCGGTTTCCTCGGACCGTGCCGGCGAGCCAGGCGGTGCTGGCGGCCTACGCGCGACTACCAGTTCGAACGCTCGGCAGATCCTCGGCGACGACGACAGCGACATGGTGTTCGTCAACCTCTACCACGAGCCGCTGGGCGCGCCGATGACCTATCGGGCGGCGAAAGGGTTTTTCGAACGGCTGGCCACCGAGTGCGGTTTCGCGGTGCGGCCGCACATGTTTCGCCACACGGCGGCCACGAACTGGGTGCGCGCCGGGGTCGATCTCGATGTCGTGCAGCGGCTTTTGGGTCACGCCTCGCTGTCCTCGACGGCTGTGTATCTGCATGCGCGCGACGAGGACAAGCGCCGGGCGGTGGAGGCGGTCGCCGGCGGGGAGCGCTACCGGTGACCACGTCGGCGTTGCGACCCATCGTCGGCAGCGACGCCGATCGGGGGTCGGTGACCGACGCCGGGTGGTTGGAGTGGCTGTCTGCCCATGTCGACCCGGGTGGCGGCCAGGCGAGTGGGACCAGGATCGCTGTGGTTGTTCACCGGGGATTTGGACAGCGACCGGACCGCGTGCGTGGCGGTGTCGCACTCCGGGCTGTCCCACGCCGGCACGCAGCCATCACGGCCGCTGCGACAGTTGCCGGCGGGCCCGGTCGGCAGCCGGTGTCTCCGAGGAGGAGTTCGACCGCCAGCCCTCGACGTCGCCCGACCCGCCCGTTGCCCGCGGTGTCTGCTCGGTGGCCGGCTGCGAGGGCGAGCTGGCATTGCCGCGGCCTGTGCTCTCCGGCACGAGCGCGCCTGGCGCAAGGCTGGCGGCGGGCCGTGGAGGAGTTCATCGCCGCGGCCCAGCCGCTGGTCCGCCGCGCGTCCTGTTTGGTGGCCGGCTGCGGCCGTGAACGGCGTCGCGCCGGCGGGGCTGTGCAGGTTCCACGACAATCGGCTACGCGGCAACGCCGCGCGGCGTCGCTGTCCGCCGAGGAGCTGGCGGCGTGGGTGGCCAACGAGAAGCCCCGGCTCGCGGGCGCACCAGTTCTCGCTGGCTGGCCTGGCAGAGCTGGTGCGCTACGAGTTGCTTGTACGCGCTGCAGCGCCGGGACGAGGCTCCGCCGCCGCTCGACCCGCTGCAGGTTCGGATCCTCGTCAGCCGCCTGGAGGGGACCGGCTCGGTCCGCCACGCCGACCCCGAGGCGGTATGTGAGAGCGGCGGGGTGCAATACAACTCGGCCATCAAGGGACTGTTCCGTGACCTGCGCCGTCATCTGGAGCGGGCGTGGACGCCTACAGCGGCGCCGATCCCTACGCCGGGGATGTGTGGCGAGGTGGCGCTGTTGGATCTGCAGTCCAACGGCTCGCGTCGCTGGCCGGCCACCGAGGGAGTCGTCGACTTCGGCGTCGATCGAGCTGCACTGGCTGCGCGAGGTGATCAAGGACTGGGCCCGTCCACCCGGCCCTACCTGCAAGGCCTGCGCGCAAGCGCTGCGGGCCTGCCGGGTGGCCTCCGCAGACGCTGGTGGCCGCCGGCCGCGCCGACCCGGCCGCTCTGGGAGCTGGCGATTTCGCCCGGTCCTCGAGCGCCATCTCCGAGCAACGCCGCGCCGACGGCAGCTTGTACTCGGCCAGTCATCGCAACCTGCTGCTGTCGATCGTTCCGCGAGGTGATCGAGCACGGCCGCAGCCAACGGGCTGATGGCCGAGGTGCCCGACCCGTTCCGGCCGGCGAAGCGCCGGCAACGGGTGATCGAGGACGCCAACGAGGACCAGCTGGGCAAAGCGCTGCCCGAGTCGGTGATCCGCCAGCTCGACCAGCATCTGGACCTGCTGGGCCCGGCGGGTCGCCACGGCTCGATCGAGCGCCGCCGACCTGCGGGCGATGCACCAGACCATCTACCGGATCCTGCGCGACACCGGCCGGCGACCCGGCGAGATCGTCAGCCTCAAGGTCGGCTGCGTGGAGGTCATCGACGGCCACCACAACCTGATCTACGACAACCACAAGGCCGGCCGGCTGCGTCGCCGCCTGCCGATCACCACCGACACCGCCGAGGTCATCCTGGCCTGGCAGCGTCGCCGCGGCCAGCTGCCTACCGCGCCGGCGACCCGCCAGTGGCTGTTCCCCTCCCCGCTGCTGCGCTCGCAGCAGTCCCTCGGTCACCTGACCGCCTCCTGCGTCGGGGTGGCGTTCCGGGCCTGGGTGCGCCCGATCCCCAACATCGACAGCGAACTGCTCGGCCCCGACGGGACACCGGCCGCCTTCGACCGCTCCCTGATCACCCCTTACGCGCTTCGGCACTCCTACGCCCAGCGCCACGCCGATGCCGGCGTCCCCGTCGACGTGCTCAAGGAGCTGCTCGATCACATGCTCGGTGCAAACCACGATGGGCTACTACTCGGTCAGCCTAAACGCAAGCAGCAGGCCATCGGCGCGGTCGGATCCCTGGCCGTCGACGCCGACAGGCAACCCGGCCCGTTCGCCGACCCGCTCGCCTACGAGCGGGCCTCGGTGTCGGTGCCGTTCGGCAACTGCACCGAGCCGTCCAACGTCAAAGCCGGCGGCGGGCACTGCCCGATCCGTTTCCAGTGCGCGGGCTGCGGCTTCTACCGCCCGGACCCCTCCTACCTTCCCGCTCTCGAAGAACACATCGCACTCGCTGCAAGGCCGACCGCGAGACCGCCCGGGCGATGGGCGCCGCCGACTATGTGATCGCCAACATGAGCGCCGAGATCGACGCGTTCAGCCGCGTGGTCGACACCATGCGGCGCCGCCTCGACCGACCTCGGCCCCGACGAGCGAGCCGAGGTAGAAGACGCCAGCCGGATCCTGCGCCGCGCCCGCGCCGCCCGCCGCATCCCGATCATCGCCGTCTCCGGCTCGGGCCGAGACCGGATGAGCACCAGCCGCGGCCAACCGAGGCCCGCACCGCAGCGCTGAAAGCGGCCAGGGCCAAAGACAGCGAGGACAAGCGGCGACGGGCCCTGGCCGCCATCGAGACGCTGGAAGCCAGCGGCGCGCGATCACCTTCGCCGCGGTGGCCAAGACCGCCGGGGTGTCCACCTGGCTCGTCTACGCCGACGGAATCCGCGAACACGTCGACGCCGCCCGACGCCGCCAAGCCAACGACAGCCCCGGCACCGACGCCACGCCCTCCGTCAACACAGCACGACACCGGCCAGTCTGCGCACCGACCTGGCCATCGCCCGCGACCAGATCAAGACGCTGCGCGCCGAGCGCGACAAGCTGCAGCAGCGCCTCCGCCTGCAACTCGGCGCCGAAATCGAAGCCCCCGACCGAGCCCACCTGATCGCACGCGTCGCCGACCTCGAAGCCGTCAACCGTCAACTCGTCGCCGAACGCGACGCCCGCACCATCGAAACCGACACCGCCCAAGGCGGTCACCGAACTCGAAGACGAGCTCAGCGCCGCACGCGAAAGCCTGCGCCGGGTCATCAAATCCCAAAACCGCACACCATGAGGATCAAGACAGAAGGTTGTAGAGCGGGTTTAGAGCTGCGGCTTTGCGGTTCTCTGTCCCGGCGCCGTCAACGTAGCGTTGTGATGTGCCATCGACTCGTGTCCAAGCAGCTTCATCAGTGCGTAGACGCTGACGTTGGAGTTGGCGAGTTCTGTGGCGTAGGTGTGGCGCAGCCCGTGCACGAGGCCCCACGCGCGCGCTGATCGTTCAGGCCAGCCTTCTTGAACGCCCGAAGCACCCGGTATTGCAAGACGCCCCGGGTGATTCGCTCACCGTCGCTGCCGACAAACAATGCAGCGGTCGCTGGCCACGCCGCCGATCCCGGTGCTTGCGGCCCGACGCTTCGTGTCGGCGGGGAACCGGGCGGCGCGGGAGTCCAGATAGCGTTCCAGAACTCTAATTAAGCTCTGCTCCACCGGTATTCGGCGATCCTTGTTGCCTTTGCCACGGACATGGATGACGCCGCCGTCGTCAGTGATGCGAATGTCGCCGACGTTGGCGCGAATGATTTCGTCGGCCCGAAGTCCCGCCAATACCCCAGTCAACACCAAGCGCGCGGTCGCGTTCGGGCCAGTCGCTGCGGTGGCGCGAACCCGCTGTCGCTGTCGATCGCCGCCAGCAGACCCGAGACCGTCTCGGCGCCAAGTCCCTTGGGCAAGGACTTGGGGACCTTCGGGCGACCGACCAATGGCATCGGATTGGACTGGAGGCGTTCGCTGGTGTGCAGGAAGGCGCACAAGGTATTCCATGTCGACCAGCAGCGCCGGATCGTGGCGGCCTCGTGCGTTTCGGCGTACGCGGCGAACGCGGCACGCATCGCGTCCTTCGTGATGTCAGCGGGTTCAGCTCGCCGATCCGTGCGCGATCGCCGGCCAATAGCTCGGCGATCGCCGCAAAGTCCTGCCGATAGGCCTTGCGGTGTGTGGCGACGGCTTGCGGACCGCGCGATCGGCCAGAAACGCCGAGAACCACTGCGGAAAACACGGTTCCGGGGGCGGGGCATCATCATCCGATCCAGAGACATCTTCGCCATCGACCCAATGCTCGCACCAAGTTCGCGGATACCCGGAATCCGCTCGCTATGTGGGCCGTGTCGGCAGCAGGCGGCCCCGGATGTCGACCGCCATGGTGATGGGAGCGGTTTTGAGCAGGCTCTAGCCACGGTCATGGGACCACCCGTTTGCCAGTGACAGGGGTTGCTAGAGAGGCACCGGACCCCAGGT
>CAVTDY010000006.1:0-137663 GCA_963733605.1 uncultured Actinomycetota bacterium | reverse complement strand
ACGCCAACCAGGATCATCGCGGCGCCCGCCAATCTGCCACCCAGGTCACCGAACGGGACCGTCTTCTCCAGCAGAACGAAGATCGCGATCGCCGCAATCCACAGCAGATTCATCACCCCGCCGACGAACAGCAACCCCATCAGGACCCAGCAGCAGCCCACACAGTAGGCACCAAGCCTCAGCCCCATCCGGAACGCGCCAAGGGTGCCGGCTCGCCAACGTCGGGACAGCAGGTGAGCCGGGGCGCGGCAGTTCCTCAGACAGACATTCTTTATCGGGTGAGCCGGTAGACGCGAGCCGCGATCAGCAGCGCCGCCCGAACACGGCGCTTTGGGACACGATCATCCGGGAGACAGCGCGGCCCGTTCAAGTTCGTACTGGGCGAAGGTGGCCACCGACTGAAGATCGTCGATATCGCCATGTAGCCGCTGAGAAGACGACGTTGGGGCCAGCCGGTTGCGCTGGGCGGCGGCCTTCCGGGCCACCGCGGCAACAGCAGGGTCATCGGTGCCGGGTAGGGACCATCATGGGGACCATCATCACGGCCCACATCGCCAGTCTCAGGCCGAACTCGGTCGCCGTCGACGGCCGCACCTGGGTCATCGCCTCCATCATCGGCGCCACCGAATGACCCCCCATGCCCGCCGACCCGGCCGCCATTCGGCGCGCGGTCACCACGACGTACACCCAGGCTGCGACGGTGATGCCGGCCAGACCGGCCAAGACGGCCAGCCGGTCTCGATGGCGCCAGACGGCAGACGTGGTCAGCGGATGACCCCGTCCTGGTTCATGTGCACAACGTTGAGCCGGGCGAGGGTCCTTAAATCAGCTCGACTCCCACCCGGCGGTGGTGCTGCCGTTGCCCATCTCGGCATAGGTGGGGTACCGTCCGGCATGTTGATGCGTGTCCTGAGTGGCGCGCCGGTGTAAGGACTGATGATCGGCGTCCCGCGGGCCTCGACGAGCCCGTCAATCGTGAGGCTGGCCGTTCGCTGATCGACATCGATCGACAGTTCGATGGGCGCGTACAGCGTGTCCAGCACGGTGGTCATCGTGCTGCCGTATACGAAGTAGTGCGTCGCTCCTGGGGTAGTCGACTCGCCATGAAGGATCTTCGCCAGTCCTTCCCGCTGAGCCGGATCCGCCCGTTCTTCGACGATGACCTGCTGCGTGCCGCTGCCCTCGGCCACCTCACCCGGCCAGTACATGAACATCGCCCAGTTCAGGCCGCCGAGATCGGTGTCGTTGAAGGTTCCCTGTTCGATATGACCGCACATCGCCGTCTCGCAGTGCCCATGGGTCGACTTCGCACCGAACTGGCACGGGCAGCCCCAGGCGCAGTTGCAGTTCGTGAACTCCGTACCACGAATTATCCATCGATCAGCCATCGGACTCTCCTGGTCCCGCATTCAACACAGTTTGCCCTCCACGTTTCGCACTGTCCGGCAAAAGGCGGACAGTGCGGTCGGTGTGCGGCATGGTTGTGGAATGACGAGCCAGAAGGTGCCGGGCCCGAAGATTCAAGGCTGCCGCGCAGGCGGCGGCGGAGACCGCCCAGGCGGTGGCGAGTGGGGCGATGCGCATCCCGCCGGCCTCGATACAGATCGCCAGTCAACTGCCGGATCTGCTGGAGAATCTCGCGACAGCCACCGAGCGGCTCAACACTGCGATCGATCGTGCGGAAAGGTACATGGCTCTGGCTGCACCGATGGTCCGTACCCTGGATGCGGTGTTGCCCCAACTGGAAGCGCTCGTCGCGACGGGCAACGACGTATACACAGCGGTGTCGTCGATCCCCGGCGTCTCCACTCTGGACGACTGGCCACTCGCGCCACGGACGCTCCAACCAGAACGCGGCCCTCGAGAGTCGGTCCGCGCAGCGGGATTCGTGACCGCCTCGGCGATCACCTCGCCGGGGAATGAATCCAGTCCCGCGGCCGCAGCCGCCACGTCGCCCTGGCATAGTCCAGTTCCGAATGCGGCCATTGAGTGACGATCGTCCGGTCGGCGACCGGTAGTAGCTGTCGCATCGTGTCCAGATGGTCCGCTCCAGTTCGGCGGAAATCTGCTCGTTGAACCGATTTTCGGCCTCGGGACGCACATCGACGAACCCGCCGCGGCGCGCGAGCCGACCCACCGCGCTGGCCACCATCCGCGCGCCGGCCTCCAGGATGTAGATGATCGAGTTGGCGCCCTGATTGGTGTTTGGGCCGTACAGCATGAAGAAGTTCGGGAATCCGCTGACCGCCACTCCCAGGTAGGCACGCGGGTCCAGACCCCAACGATCGTGCAGACTTTCGCCGCCGACCCCGACCACGTCGAGGCCCGACAAGTAGCTACTGGTTTCGAACCCTGTCGCCAGCACTATCGCGTCGACATCGATGGCGTCACCGCCAGCCGTGATCACCGAGCGGCAGGTGACCCGCTCGATTGGGTCCGTCACCAGATCGACGTGGGCGCATTGCAAAGCCGCATAGTAATTCTCGCCGAGCAGGACCCGCTTGCATCGGAACGGATAGCGAGGTGTCAACGCGTCGCGCAGGCTCTCATCGGCGACGTGACGGCCGAGGAAGCCCTCCGACAGCTCCTGACCGCGGCCAGCCGCGGATGATCGGGGGTCAGCGCGGTGTTGTCGTGTTGCAGTCGCCACAGCCGCCACCGCTCGCGAAGCGAGGCCCACGGACGACGGAAGCGCGACAGCTCATCGAGGGTGTAAGCGCGGTCCGGCTTGGGCACCATCCAGGGTGGCGTGCGCTGGAATACCGTCAGTTGCGCTGCCGTACCGGCAAGTTCGGGTACGACCTGCACCCCACTGGCCCCAGTGCCGACGACCGCCACCCGCTTGCCGGTCAAATCGACAGTGGCGTCCCACTGCGCAGTGTGCATCACGTCGCCAGAGAAGTCTCCGAGCCCCTCGATATCGGGGTAGCGCGCGGAGCCGAACAATCCGACCGCGCTGACGACGACGTCCGCGACAAGCACGGTCGGGTTGGCCGCCCCAGCTCCACCTCCCAGTGCAGCGCTTCGGAGTTCCAGCGCAGGCTGCGCACGGAAGTGCCGAGCATGAGATGCCGACGAAGGTCGAAGTCGTCGGCGACCGTTTCCAGATAGGCAAGGATCTCCGGCTGATCGGCGTAGGTACGGCTCCACGCCCGATTCGGTGCGAACGAGAACGAATAAAGGTGACTCTGGATGTCGCAGGCCGCACCCGGATACACGTTCTGCCGCCAGGTTCCGCCGACACCATCGGCGCGCTCGACGATCAACAGGTCGTCGATGCCTTTGCGCCGCAACGCCACCGCTGCCGCCAGTCCGCCGAAACCCGCGCCGATGATCACCACTCGCGGCGACCGGCGCCGTCCGCAGCGCCCGCATCCGGCCGGCGAGGTATCGGCGGCTGAGTCATCGATAGCCCCGACCTCGAATCCCTCCGGCGATCCCTGGGCCCGCGATGCCTCGAGAATGTCGGCGTACTCGGTGGGGGTGCCGAAAAAGAAGCTGCCCTGGCGCGTCTTCGCGTTCGCTTGACCTTCCCGGTTGTAATAGCCCGGCGTGCACGCCTTTGCCCGCTCGGCGCTCGCCCCGGACCGTTGAACCACCGTGTTAACCCATGCCGATTCGGCCTCGCGCAGGCTTCCAGCCTCCGTCACGTCATTACTTAGACCCACGCAATCACCCAGGCCGTGTGACGGGCCTGAATATCGAGGAGATAGGGGAAGTTCACCGTGAAGCCGGACTGGGCGATGCTGAGCACGAAGCAATTCGGGAAACCGTGAACACTCAGGCCGTGGAAGGTGCGGACGCCGTCGCGCCATTTGTCGGTGAGCGTCTCACCGCCCCGGCCGACGATTTCGAATCCCGTTCGCCGGGAATATTCGGTTCCGACCTCAAACCCCGTCGCGAAGATCAGGCAATCGATGTTGTGCTTCGTGCCGTCGACCACGACCCCGTCGGCGGTGATCCGCTCGACGCCCAGGCCACGGGTATCGACGAGCGTGACGTTGTCGCGGTTGAACGTCTGCAGATACTCGTCGTGAAAGCACGGTCGTTTGCAGAAGTAGCCGTACCAGGGCTTGAGAGCTTCCGCGGTGGCGCGGTCGGTCACGATCGAATCGACGCGGGCCCGGATATCCTCCATCTTGGCGAAGTCGGCCAGATCGACTGCGCGCAACCGCTCTTCGTCGGACATCCCCGCAATACTGGTCTGCCGCATCACGAACAGCTTCTTCACGATGCTGGTCCAGGCGTCGTTGACCAAGTCCTCGTCGGCTTCACCGCCGGCGGTGAGCAGCTGAAAATTCTCGATGCGGCGGCGCTGCCAACCGTCTTGCAAACCTGCCGACCAGGCCCCATCTGTTTGTCGGTTGCCGCGAACATCAACCGTCGACGGGGTGCGCTGAAATACCAGCAGATGGTGGACCGCTCTCGCCAGGTGCGGAACGCACTGGATGGCGGTGGCGCCGGTGCCGATGATTCCGACCCGCTTGTCCGACAGCTTGGCCAGGTCCGGAGCCGGTGTAGCCGTAGTCCCAGCGGCTGGTGTGAAACGCATGTCCGCCGAACACGGTAATACCCTCGATGCCAGGTAGTTTCGGCTTCTGCAGATACCCGTTCGCCATCGCGACGAAACGCGCCCGAATCGCGTCATTGTGATTGGTCGAGATGATCCAGCGCGAAAGTGCTGTATCCCAACGAATCTGATTGACTTCCGTCTGGAGACAGATGTCGCGATACAGGTCGTAGTGTTCGGCTATGCGCCGACAGTGCGCAAAGATCTCATCGCCCTTGGCGTACTTCTCGGATGGGACGTAGCCCAACTCCTCCAGCGCGGCATGTACACGTACGACTCGACGTCACACGCAATGCCGGGGTACCGGTTCCAGTACCAGGCGCCGCCCACATCGGCGGCCTTGTCGATCAGCCGGATCCTCTGCACGCCCAGTTCCCGGAGCCGGGCCCCGGTGAGCAGTCCCCCGAAACCGGCGCCGATGATCGCGACATCGACCTCGTCGGACATCGGGTCGCGGGCGAAATCCGGATCACTCCACGGATCGTCGGCAAATCCAGCAAATTGGCCTGCGATTTCGACGTACTGCGCGACTCCATCGGGACGCAATCTCCGGTCCCGCTCAAGGGCATTTTCTGCCGCAGCGCATCTACGTCGAATGCCACGCGCGTCCTCCACCCGGCTCTAGCTAAGGTCCTCCCGGAATCTTGAACCAGTTCCGAGAATCTGGCAAGGAGGTTCAACCGCGCGGTCGGTTTCGATTCGGCCCCGCCAACTTGTCCTTAGCTCTGGAGTGACGGGGGGGTGTCGCGGGCCGCTGCCGCGCGCACGACCAGGTCAGACGGGATGTTCGCGACGGCATGCACGGACCGTCATTGACCCAGGAGGAGCCCGATGATCAAGGTTTTCGGATACCTAAGCGCAAACCCGGCCTGTCGCCGCAGGAGTTCGCCGACTACTACGAGCACCACCACGTACCACTTGTGCTGAGCAAGGCATTCATGCCGATGGTCTACAAGCGCAACTACATCCAGCGTGGCGACGCCTTCAACATCGAAGGCGATGAGATCGGCTTTGATTGTATGACCGAACTCGTCTTCACTGACCGGGACGACCTGTCGGCTTGGATGGAGGGCCTCGGCGGCGATGACATCGCCCGAGACGAAGAGAATTTCATCGATCGGGCCGCGACGCGCGCATACGTGGTGGACGAGCGCACGAGCACAGGCTGAATATCCGCTTCGCGGCCACGTTTGCCCCGTCGGTGCGGATCACGGCGGACAGTGCGGTTGCCCGTGCGCGGGTCTCGGCGGCGCCAGTGTCTTCCTCAGCGCGGCCGACAGGGACTCGGCGGTCGGAGTCGGACCGTCGTGGGCTGCGCCGATGCCCAGCTCGGCCACCCGGCCGGCCCAGTACGGCTGATCTGCTATCTGGGGCACCACCACCTGAGGCGCGCCGGCCCGGAGGCCGTCGTCGTGGTGCCCGCGCCGCCGTGGTGGATGACGGCGGCCATCCTGGCGAACAGCGCCTGCTGGTGACCTCGCCGACGACGAAGCAGTCGGCTCGGTCGTCGATCGCGGCCAGGTCGGCCCAGCCGCGGGCCACGACCGCGCGGCGGCCCTGGCGCGGATCGCCTCGATAGCGACCCGGGCGGCGTCCCGCGGGGTGCGCACGCTGCCGAAGCTCACGTAGACCGGCGGCGCGCCCGCGCTCAGGAAGGCCTCCAGGTCGGCCGGGAGTGGGCGGTCGTCCGGGCAGGTACCACGCACCCGTCTGCACGACGTCGAGGTCCGGCGAACCGGGCCAAAAAAGGGTCGGGTCCGCCGCCAGCCACGGCCGGTCGGTGAAGACGTGATCGGCGGAAACGGCGACATGCTCATCGACGCCCGGCGGGCGTTGAGCGGCGGACCGTACAGCGTCTGTATCCGCTCTGCGTCCACGGCCCAGCGCACGCGGTTGTCCGTCACGCCCGGCGGGAACGGCCGGCCCGGCCGCGGCAGCGGCGAATGGTGCGGCGACGGCAGCACCGGAGGAATGAAGCACACGAACACGTAGGGGATGCCGAGTATCGGCCATCTCCCGCTCCCCGGCGGGCATGCCGGTCGCTACCAGCACGTCACACCCCTCGGCCGGCGCGGCGACCGCGTCGAAGCGCGCCGCGACCAACTCGGCCGCGACCCGCGGCGCGTCCGCCGCCGACGGCTTCACCCTGTGCACCAGCGCGCGCGCCGACTGGCCGACCGGGACCATCGGCACGCCGACCCGGGCCGCCTGATCCGCGAAGTCCGGCGGCGCGCACATCCGCACCTCCGCGCCAAGTGCCCGCAACTGCACCGCCAGTCCCAACATCGGTTCGACGTCCCCGCGCGACCCCCACGTCGACAACAACACACGCATCCGGTTGCCCCCACTTCCCCAGGTTTCGGCCCAGGTGCTGGCCTCGGCCCGCCATTCTGCGGCACCACCGGGGTCTTGCCGCAAGACCCACTGCGCGCTATATGTTGAGGGTGGAAAGGTGTGTACTTCCCTTCCATTCGCGGTCCGCGGACCGGCCACGTTGCAGGTGGCGGGAAGCGCGGATGGGTGCCAGCCGTAACGACATCGGTGCGTTGATCGGCAATCGTGGAAACATCCGGATAGGGCCAGCCTTCGAAGGAATTCCAGGTGCAAAACAGACTGACCCGTACGTTCGGCCCTGGTGCTGCCCTCGACCGGCGACACGTCCTGCTGGGCCTGGCGGCCGTCGGCGGCTTTCTGGCTGTGGATTTCGGCGCAGTGCTGTACGCGGGGGCCTGGCTCACGGCGAACGGCTGACACCACGGGGTTTTATGGATGCCTTCAAACGAGTCTACGGCTTCCATCCAGGGTTCAGGCGAAACCACGCCAAGGGCCTCGCCGTCGCGGGTTATTTCGACAGCAACGGCGCCGGTCAAGAAATCTCGAAGGCCGCGGTGTTTCGGCCCGGGACATACGCCTGTGGAGGGCCGGTTTTCGTTGCCGGGAGGCAACCCCACCGTGGCGGACATGATCGACACCCCCCGGGGTTTCGGCTTGGTGTTCGGCTACCCCGGCCGTCAGCAATGGCGAACAGCGATGCTGAATCCCCTGTGTTCTTGGACAATTCGCCCCAGGGTTTCTATGATCGGCTGCTTGCGTCCAAGATCTCGCCCGGCACGGGCAAACCCGACCGGCGGCGATGGCACGTTTTCTGGCTGAACATCCGGAGACCGCGAGGGCAATGAAATCATCAAAGCGCACCCGCCGACATCGGGATTTGGCGATAGTACCTTCGGTGGTCTCAACGCGTTCTACTTCGTCAACGAGTCGGGCACCCGTACCGCCGTTCGCTGGTCGTTCGCTCCCATCGGTCAAGTACCGCCCCCGGTCCCGCGATCCTCGGGGCCGAATGCTTTGTTCGACGATCCATCCGCACATCGATTCGAGACCGCTGCAATGGAAGTTGCTCCTCACGCTGGGTGCACCGACCGACCCCGTCAACGACGCGACTGTGCCCTGGCCGGCCGAGCGCCGGGTAATGGAGGCCGGCATATTGACTCTCACTTCGATCAGACCGAAAGACCCGGTAATGCGCGCGACATCAACTTCGATCCGACGGTGCTTCCTGATGGTATCGAGCCGTCTGATGATCCGCTGCTCAGCGCACGATCGGCGGTCTACGCGGCGTCCTATCGTCTTCGAGCCGGCGAGCCTAAGAGTGCGCCTGCGGTCAACGTCGGTGCGGTGGCGCTGTGAGCACCACGGTGGACAACCACGCCGGAGACAGCGAACTGCAACGCTTCACCGCGTGAGCCGAATCCTGCACTGGCTGACCGCCATCCTGGTGTTCTCGACGTTGCTCATCGGGTTCACGATGGTGAGCACCGTACCGACTACGCAACGCTGCTCGAGATCCACAAACGATGGGGGTGGTCATCCTTGCGGTGGTGATCATTCGAGTCGTCAACCGGCTCACTCACCGGCCCCCGGCGCTGCCCCCGACAGTGGGACGGTTCAACGCGTCCTCGTCGTGATGTCCGAGATGGCGCTCTACGCACTCCTGTTGGCTCAACCGTTGGTCGGCTGGGCGATGGTTTCGGCCGCCGGTCACCCGCTCGTGTGTTCGGATCGCTGCATCTTCCCCGTATCACCCCGGTGAATCTGGACTGCTTTGGGTATTGCGCGAGACCCATTCGGTCCTGGCCTTCCTCCTGGTCGCCGTTGTGGCCGCGCACGTGTCCGCGGTCCTGCTGCACTCATCACCTTGCGAGACAAAATGCTTGCCCGCATGACATTTAGGCTGTTTCGGACCCGCTCGCGCCCTGCGCACCCGGTCGACGGCGGTGACCCGGCAGCACCTGCGACATCTGCCGAATAGCACCCATTTTCTATGCCGCGATCAGGCGGCGTTACTCCGTGTTCAGCTCGACTGCGGCGCGGACGAGCGCGGTGAACGCGTTCTCGTCCATCTTGTCGTCCTCAAGGATGTCGATGGCGCGCCTGATGTTGCCGTCGAGGCTGGAATTGAAGAGGCCGACGGGTCGGCGAGCGAGGCGCCCTTGGCGAACGTGATCTTGACCTTGTCCTTGTATGTCTCACCGGTGCAGATCATTCCGTCGTGGTACCACGTCGGAACGCCTCGCCATTTCCACTCTTCGACCACGTCACGGTCGGCCTGTTTGATGAACTTTCGGACCCGGGCGAGCACGTCCCCCCGCCAGTCACCAAGCTCGCTGATCCTGGCGTCGATCCGCTCGGCGGGGTTTGCGTCTGTCTCCGTCTTCCCTGGTGTGTTCGTCTCTCTCCGGGCATTCAGCGCAGCTCCTGGATGCGGACCATGTTTCCGGCGGGATCGCGAAGCGCGCAGTCGCGGACCCCATTGGGCTGCTCGGTCGGCTCTTGGACCACCTCGCATGCCGTCAGCCGGCCTGCAGCTGCTCGAAGGTGCCGTCGAGGTCCTTGGTGGCCAAGAAGCGTGCCGAACGTGCCCTTGGCGTCATCTCACCGATGATGCGGCGCTCGTCATCGGTGAGGCCGGGCGTCGCGGCCGGCGGGTAAAGGACGATCGACGTGTCCTGTCCCGGAGGGCCGACGGTGATCCACCGCATCGTGCCGCCGCCGACGTCGAGGCGCACCTCGAAGCCGAGGGTGTCGCGATAGAAAGCCAGGGAGGCGTCTGGGTCATCGTGCGGGAGGCAGCTGGAGTGAATGGTGATGTCCATGGCGATCACGCTAGGTGCAGCTCGATGATCGGCGCTTCTCGATTCCTGATCGGTCTGGTGACCTGTTTGTCCACACACGACGGAATCCCCTCCGTCACCCCGGCGCTCTGTTCCCGGTACGTGCTGGGCGGCATGCCGACCAGCTCGGTGAAACGTGTGCTGAAGGTGCCCAACGACGCGCAGCCCACGGCGAAGCACACCTCGGTGACAGACAGGTCGCCACGACGCAGCAGCGCCATCGCACGCTCAATGCGCCGGGTCATCAGATACGAGTACGGCGACTCCCCGTAGGCCAGCCGGAACTGGCGGGACAGTTGCCCGGCCGACATGTTCACGCCGCGCGCAAGTGCCTCGACGTCCAATGGCTGCGCGTACTCCCGGTCCATCCGGTCGCGGACACGGCGCAGCAGCACGAGGTCGCGCAGACGCTGAGCTTCGTCGGGCCTGCGAGTCACAGCACAGATCGTACGTCGCACGCCTATTCGTAGTTGAGACCGGCGCCCGGAATCGAACCGCTTGAAAAGTCGATTTGCGCCGCAGAATTGGCACGGGGGTGACCAATCCCGATCCGAACGCGCCCCGATGGTCGAACCGCGTCGCCGCGCCGACGGCAATACCTCGGTGATGATGACGGCTCGAACAAACGGGGAGTTCTTTTCTCCCGCAACCACTTCGATGGCATCGTTGTAGAAGCACGCCCCCCCCCCCCCCCCCCCCCCCCCCCCCCCCCCCCCCCCCCCCCCCCCCCCCCCCCCCCCCCCCCCCCCCCCCCCCCCCCCCCCCCCCCCCCCCCCCCCCCCCCCCCCCCCCCCCCCCCCCCCCCCCCCCCCCCCCCCCCCCCCCCCCCCCCCCCCCCCCCCCCCCCCCCCCCCCCCCCCCCCCCCCCCCCGGCCATCTGGTCGCCTACAGCCGCCCAATCGGCTAAGGTGTTGCGCCCGCCGTTGACGCCCAGGATCTGGCCGGTGATGTAGCCCGCCTCCTCGGAGATCAGGAAAGCGCATGCGGCAGCGATGTCTTCGGGCTTACCCATGCGACGGACCGGGGTCGCGTCGATGGTCCGCCTGCACGTTGCCGAGCCGGCCGCGAGCTTCCGCGTTGCGCAACATCGGCGTGTCGATGAAGCCCGGCGGCACCGCGTTGACCGTGATGCTCCCGGTCTGTACTCCAGCGCCAGCGATTTCGTCAGCCCGTTGACCGCCGACTTCGCGGCCACATAGTGCGACATATAGGCCGTGCCGGAATGGGTACTCGACGAGGAGATGTTCACGATGCGCCCCCAACCCGCATCGACCATGTCGGGCAGTACCGCCTGTATGCAGTGGAACACGCCGTTCAGGTTCACGTCGATGACCTGCTGCCATTCCTCAAAGGTGAGGTCGGTGAACCGCTTGAACCCGTCCAGGCCGGCCGCGTTGACCAGGATCGCCACCGGTCCCAACTGGGCGCGGATCGCCGACAGCGCGGCCTGGACTTGCCGTGCGATCGGTCACATCCGCGTCTGCGCTCACTCGTCGCCGGACGGGCTCAGGTCGATCGTGGCGACGTGGTAGCCATCGGCACGCAGCCATCTGCGGTGGCCCGGCCGATGCCCGGAGCGGCCACCGGTCACGACAGCGGTTTTCATGCTAAGTCCTGAGTGTCTTGATGATTGGAGATCGACTCTACTCGGACCCCCCCCCCACTACCATGAACGGGACGACGTGACAGGGGGAACCGGTCCACATGAGTGAACTCAAATATCTGGAACTGCACGGCGACCGCGTCGCGTACCGGGATGCGGGCAGCGGTGAGACGGTGCTGCTCATCGACGGGATGGCGGGAAGCTCGGACACCTGGCGGGCCGTCATCCCACTGCTGGCCAAGAAGTACCGCGTGGTGGCGCCGGACCTGCTCGGCCACGGCGAATCGGACAAGCCGCGGGGGGACTATTCCCTTGGTGTGTTCGCGGTATGGCTGCGCGATCTGCTCGACGAACTGGGTGTCGCGCACGCGACGATCGTCGGCCAGTCGCTCGGTGGCGGCGTCGCCATGCAGTTCGTGGACCAACACCCCGACTATTGCCAGCGGCTGGTGCTCATCAACAGCGGGGGCCTTGGCCCCGACGTCGGATGGACGCTGCGGCTGTTGTCAGCGCCGGGAGCCGAACTGATCCTGCCCGTCATCGCACCGACGCCGGTGCTCACGGTCGGGAACAAGCTGCGCTCGTGGTTGACGTCGGCCGGAATACAGTCGCCCCGCGGCGGCGAAATGTGGCGTGCCTACTCGTCTTTGGCGGATGCGCAGACACGGCAGGCCTTCCTGCGGACGCTGCGATCAGTGGTCGACTATCGCGGCCAAGCGGTGAGTGCACTGAACCGGCTGCACCTGACCTCCCAGATGCCGACCATGGCGAATTCCCGGGGTGATCAGGACCAGATCATTCCCGTCACCCACGCCTATGCCGCGGTGGCCGCCCGGCCGGGCAGCCGCTTGGAGGTCCTCGCGGGCGTCGGCCATTTTCCCCAAGTCGAGCGCCCCACCGAAGTCGCGGACCTGATCGACGACTTCATCATCACGACGAGCGAACCCGCAGGCGAGCCAGTCGATATCCCCCAAGCACACCGCAGCCACCAGCAGATTGACGAAGTATGCGACGTCTGCGCCGTGCCAGGCCGTCGCGACGGGCCCCACGATCAGCGTGGTGTTCATGAAGGGCACCGCGGCCGCGTAGGCAATCACGAACACGATCAGGGCGGCCACGGCGTCCGAGCGCTCGGTGCGCTCCTCGGACGGATCCACGACGCGCCGTCCCCTGCTGCGGATACGCCAGTCGACGACGATGATCGCGACGAAGGCCGGAACCCAGTAACTGACGATCAGCAGGACGTTGAGGAAGCGCTCCGAGGTGTCGCCTGCGTGCAGCCAGAGGATCAGCGCACACGCCATGACGGTGACCACGACGGACGAGAGCGGCCTGCGCACGCGCACACCCAGCGTCTGCAGCGCCAGTGACCCGCTGTAGTCGTTCATGACACCAGATCCGACGGATGCGAGCGCGATGATCAGCAGCGCCAACCCACCCAGGAAGCCGCCACCCATGACGTTTCGCACGCCGTCGGCGGTGTGCTCGGAAATCAAGTCGCCCGCGGCGATGCCGATCCCTTGGACGAACACATAGGCCAAGGCGATTCCGCCGAACGTCGAACCCGAACACACGAGCCGAAGAGAGTCGGCGGGCAGGTAGCGGCTGAAGTCCGCGGCGTAACTCGCCCACGACACCGCGAGGCTGAATGCAACCGTCACCTCCATGACGAAGGCGCCCGCGAGGTCGGCCCCGTGAACCGTCGCCGCGGTGATCACTTCGTGGCCGCCGCCGACGAGTTTGTAGGCGAAAACCAGGAACGTCACCAACAGGACGAAGGTCAGCACCGCCTGCAACCGGTGAATCAACTCATATCCGAAGAATCCGACGACGCCCTGTACACCGAGCACCAGCAACACCGCGGCCCAGAACGGAATGCCGAGCAGCGTGGCGAGGGCCTCCCCTCCGAACAACCCGACCAAGGCGTCCCAGGCGATGGACGAGACCCACTGCAGCGCGGCGGGCAGGACGACGGTGCCACCGAAGGCCATCCGCGAACTCGGCAGCTGCGCAGTTCCAGTGCGTGGTCCCCACGTCGACAGGTATCCGACCACCAGTGATCCGAGCACCGTGCCGATGACCATCGCCAGCAGCCCGAGCCAGAAGCCGAGGCCGAAGGGATCGCCAGCGCACCAGTGAAAACGCCGGTCATGTTGACCTGCGGCGCGAACCACACGGTGAACAGCCGGCCGGGCTTGCCGTACCGCTGATCTTGCGACCGGCGCGATCCCGTGTGTCTCGACGGAGAAGTCGCCCGCCCCGGTCGGACGGTGACCAATGAACGTTGATTCAATAAGACCGCTCATCGGTCCATTCGATCACGACTGTTCCCAGGACCGAACCGAAGAGGGGCTAACGATCGGAGCACGCGGTGGTCGAGACCGACGCGACGCGGTCGAGCCTCGGCGCCGACGCGCCCGTCCGGCGGCCCTGGCTGCTGGTCGCCGGCCTGTCGGTGGTGGTCCTGACCGTCGCCGTGCTGCAGACCGCCGTCGTCCCGGTGCTCGGCGTCATCGCCCACCAACTGCACTCGTCGACCGTGGCGGTCAGCTGGGCGGTCACCGCGAATCTTCTCGCCGCCGCCGCCACCACGCCGCTGATCGGCCGGCTGGCCGACCTGCACAGCAAGAAGCGGGTGCTGCTCACGGTGCTCGTCGTCGTGCTGTTCGGCTCGGTCCTAGCCGCCACCACCTCGTCGCTGGCCCTGCTGATCATCGCCCGGGTGCTGCAGGCCGCCTCCTACGGGCTCTACCCGATCAGCATCGCGATCCTGCGCGAAGAGCTGCCCGAGGACCGAATGGGGTCGGCGATGTCGGTGCTGTCGGGCACGCTGGGTTTCGGCGGCGGCACCGGGCTGGTGGTGGTCGGCCTGCTGATGAGCGGCAACGCCGGGTATCACCGCGTGTTTTGGCTGACGACGGGCTTCACGCTGCTCGTCATCGCGATCGCCGTGCTCCTGGTGCCCGCCCGGCCGCGCAGCTCGACGGGAACCATCGACTGGCTCGGAGCCGCCGGCCTGGCCGCCGGGCTGTCGGCACTGCTATTGGCGATTTCGCAGGGCCACTCGTGGGGCTGGTCGTCGCCGGCGACGCTGAGCTGCGCGGGGTGCGGCGTGGTTGTGCTCGCCGCCTGGTGGTGCTGGGAGCGACGCGCCGAGCAGCCGCTGGTGTCCACCGAGATGATGACCCGGCGACCGATCATGCTCACCAACCTCGCCACCGTGTTCGTCGGCATGGGACTGTACTTCGCGTTTCTCGGGCTCACGCAATTCGTCCAAATCCCCCACCGCGCAGCGGGATACGGCTTCGGGGCGACGGTGCTGGAGGCCAGCGTGGTCTACCTGTTGCCCGGCGCGGTCACCGGCTTCCTGGTCGCGCTGATCAGCGGCCGCTTCATCGACCGATTCGGTGCCCGGCCGGTGCTGATGATCGCGGCGGTGGCGGGCATCGCGGGATTTCTGTTCATCGCGCTGGCTCACGATGCGCCGTGGCAGATCATCGCGGCCAGCATTCTGGCCAACGCGTACATCAGCCTGGGTTACGGCGCGCTGCCCGCACTGGTGGTCGGCGAGGTCGACGCCGGCGAGACCGGGGTGGCCACCAGCATGAACGCGATCGCCCGGACCGTCGGAAGCTCGGCCGCCGCGGCTCTGGTCGCGCTGTTGCTGGGCCGCACCACCGCGGGGGTGCCGATGGAGAGCAGTTTCGTCGCGATCTTCATCGGGGGCGCCGTCACCGCCGCCCTGGCGATGATATTGATCGCGCTGTCCCGCCCGCCCGCACGACCTATCGAATCCGTTGAGGCCCGGTATGATTCGCGGGCGATGAACCACGAATGGGGCTAACGAAGCTAGTCGAGCTGGACGGTGACCTTGACGCGGCCGCTGTCGTCACGGTCGGCTACCCCGTGCCCGGTCCGGTCGGCGCCGTCGAGCTTGAGCAAGGTGATCGGGCCGCCCTCGCCGAGGAAGTTGCGCCACCACGTCTTGTTGTCGGGCGACATCACATTGATGACGATCGTGTCGCCCGTGCGCCGGTAACCCACAGGCGTTTGGATCGTTTTGCCCGAACGCCGTCCGACATACCGAATGTTGATCATCCCGCGCCGCACGAACTGACCCACCACGGGCGCGTCGATCACGCCGACGAACAGCTTGTTGACGATCCCGACGATGGGTGAATCAAATATTCCTCGTGTCATGAGCCGAGCCTAGCCCATCGAGATCTGTACAACGGCTGTGGTTTTCGCTGGCTCACCGCGCTGGCGTCATCCGCCGACTTCAGCGGGCACCGGCGAGGATCTGGCGCCGGTGCGGGCCGCACCGATACCGGCGGCCACCACGAAGCAGATGCCGACCACACCGCCGGGACCCGGCACCTGATCCAGCACCACCAGACCGACGATCATCGCGAACGCGGGCTCCAGGGCCATCAGCGTGCCGAACGCTGCGGTGGTCAGCCGGCGCAAAGCCTGCATTTCGAGCGCGAACGGCACCACTGGCAGCAGGATCGCCAACCCGACGCCGATGAGCAGGATCTCGGGGGTGATCCGCGGCAGCACCGACGGGCCGACCACGATCGTGGCCACCAGGCCGGCGACGGGCATCGACACCGCGAGCCCGCTGATGCCCGCGACCTCGTCTCCGACGCGCTGGGTGAGCAGGATGTAGCACGCCCAGCACGCCGCAGCGCACAGCGCGTAGAGCACACCGACCGGGTCGACGGCTCCCGCCCACGGCTGGGTCAGCAAAACGACGCCGGCCACGGCGAGCCCCGGCCAGACCAACCGGTGCGCGCCCTTGCCGTGGGCCACCGCCACGCCCAGCGGCCCCAGGAATTCGAGCGCGCTGGCGGTGCCGAGCGGAATGCGGCCGAGCGCGGCCATGAACAGCAGGGTGACCGCCGCGGTGACCACGCCGAGGACCACGCAGACCCGGAACGTGGCCCAGGTGAACGCCGCCGCTCGGGGCCGGACGATGACGAGCATCAGCACCCCGGCCCAGGCCAGCCGCAGCCAGGCCGCGCCCTCGACGCCGATCCGGTCGATCAGCGTCACCGCGACCGCGAGGCCGACCTGCACGCACAGCATCGATCCCATCGCCATCAGCGCGCCGGTGCGGGCCTGGTAGTGTAAGTCGTCACCCCCGCATTGAACGACACCAACACCGTTCAGGTCCACGTGATTTTGCCTGACATACCGTTCGTAAATCATGAACGTTTTGTTGGGTGGGGATGCGGGGATCGCGGCCGCTGTGCCGTGTCAGGATGTCGACCATGACGGTCGTACTGGTGCACGGCAATCCGGAGACTGACGCGATCTGGGGTCCACTGGTCGATGCTCTCGAACGCGAGGATGTGGTGCGGCTATCACCACCGGGTTTCGGCGCTGCACTGGACGACGGGTTCCCGGCAACCTACCTCGGCTATCGCGACTGGCTCGAAGAAGAGCTGCACGGTTTCGACGAACCGGTCGACCTGGTCGGGCACGACTGGGGCGGCGGCCACGTGGTGAACGTGGTGATGCATCGACCGGAGCTGGTGCGCAGCTGGGCTAGTGACGCCGTCGGGTTGTTCGATCCTGAGTACATTTGGCATGACCTGGCACAGGTCTGGCAGACCCCGGGCGAGGGCGAGCAACTGGTAAACACCATGCTTGGCGGCACGGTCGGCGATCGCGCGGAACAGTTGATATCGCTCGGCATCCCACGGCACATCGCGACCTCGATCGCGGCGGCCCAGGGTCCGCAGATGGGGCGGGCGATCCTGTCGTTGTACCGCTCAGCGCGTCAGCCCGCGATGGCTGAGGCCGGCCGCGCGCTGGAGAACGCCGCCACTCGACCCGGCCTTTCACTACTTGCCACCGAGGACCCCTACATCGGCTCCGCCGAACTCCGAGGCCGGGCCGCGAAGCGAGCCGGAGCACGCACAGAGGTGCTCGAGGAGCTCGGACACTGGTGGATGGTGCAGGACCCGGATCGTGGCGCGGCGGCCCTCACCGGCTTCTGGGAGACGCTTGGCTAGGTAACCGGAGCCGTGAATCGCTTACTGCGGGCGGGTCAGCCCCGCTCAGCGGATACGTAAAGGGTTGGCGGAGAGTCGATATCGTCGCCCGACGCAACGCCCCGGCCGAAGCGCGCCATCTGCTCTGCCGCGGTTTGCGCAGACGCATCCCATCCGTGTTCGGACAGCCATTCGACGACGTCGGTGCGTTCCTCGTTGTACACCAGGTCTTCGACGTCGGTAATCTGCGTGTTTAGCACGCGGGCGGCGGCCGTTCTAATCCGCTGCATCTGTTCTCGCTCGCGTGCCAAGCGCTCGGGATTCAAGACGTCCCTGCTGGGAGCATTGGCTATCAGTCGGCTGCCGGCCACGCTCAGGGCGTGTATGCGCTCGAACAGCAGATCTTGAGCCTGCGACGGCAGGTAGCGCAGCAGGCCTTCGGCGGACCATGCTGTGGGCTCCGACGGGTCAAATCCTGCGTCCCGCAGCACGCTCGGCCAGTTCTGGCGCAGATCGATGGGAACGCCTATTCGGCGGCACTTCGGTTCGTGGTCCCGCAGGGTCGCCTCCTTGAACTGCAACACCCGCGGCTGGTCCAGTTCGTAGACCACGGTGCCATCTGGCCAGGGCAGCCGCCACGCACGCGAGTCCAACCCGGCGGCCAGTATCACCACCTGGCGCTGGCCCGCGTTGGCCGCGTCGAGGAAGAACTCGTCGAAAAACGCTGTCCGCGTGGCCATGAAGTCGACCATCATGCGCATCCGTGCGGGCAGCTCAGGATTCGCCGCGGCCAGTTCGGACGGCACCGAACCGCCGAACCAGGTCCACGTACCCTCCCCCGCAGCCTCGAGGAACAACCGCGCAAACCGATCTTCGATGAGGGGGTTTTCACTCTCTGTCTCGGCCGCGCGAGCCGCTGCGACAAGGAGGGCTGTCGCACCCACGCTCTCGGTGATGTCCCAGGAATCGTGATCAGTCCGCGGCATCGTCATTCCCTCGCATCATCACTTTCTACCTGCGCACAGGGACACACCGCGCGACCACACAGCGCCGCGCACAACCAGACAGCACCCAACCAGCTCACCGACAGACCCACGCCGACCTCACGGACCGCGCACCACAACAGCGGCCCTACCCCGACAACATCCCCCACATCATCCACCCCACCTACCCACTCACCAACACACACTTCCTCACTCCGCCGAACAACTAATTGCAAACCCGAAAAACATCTTTCGACGACCGCACCGAGCAGGCGCGGCCCCGCGGCAGATTGCAGCCAGCAGGTATGTCGGTTGCATGGCAGCGGTAGCGACATCGCCGATCGCGGCTGTGACGATGGGAAACGAAAGTAAGCCGGCACCATTGTTGTCACCGTGCCGGCTCCCAAAATTGGGCGCATACAACCCGATACGTCGCTGATTCCAGGAGTTGCACATGTCCACCACTGCCACCGACAGCATCGCCGGCGTCGTCATCCCCGACACCGAGCTCGTACGCGAGATCACCGCCTTCATCAGGGACGCCGAGGATGATTTGCTTTTCGATCATTCGCGGCGGGTGTTTCTGTTCGGCGCGCTGCAGGGCCGGCGCCGCGGGCTGCAGCCGGATCTAGAACTGCTCTATGCCGGGGCCATGTTTCACGACATCGGGCTCACCGCGACCTACCGCACTTCCATGTTGCGTTTTGAGGTCGACGGGGCCAACGCGGCGCGCGACTTCCTGCTCGATCACGGTGTCGGCGAAGCTGACGCCCGGAAGGTCTGGCTGAGCATCGCGTTGCACACCACGCCCAACGTGCCCGAATTCCTCGATCCGGAAATCGCTTTGGTCACCGCCGGGGTGGAGACCGACGTGCTGGGTATCGACCGTGACGCGCTGTCCCCCGAGGCGCTGGATGCCGTCACCGCCGCCCACCCACGACCCGATTTCAAGCGCCGGATCCTGCGGGCGTTCAACGACGGGATGACGCACCGCCCGCACAGCACCTTCGGAACCGTCAACGCCGACGTACTCGAGTATTTCGATCCATCGTTCGTCCGCGACGATTTCGTCGATATCATCCGCAGCAACAGCTGGCCGGAGTGAAATGCCCTCCGACAGTACGTATTTCAGGTTGCCGATGGGTGCCGCTACGAATGTGTCGCGTCTCATACTGCCGGGATGACTCAGCCTCGAGTAAATTGGAATCAGTCCAATTTAGCTCCGTACCCGCTCACCCACATTTACCCACCAACTCACCCACCACTACCCACCACCTACCCACCACCAAGGAGAAGAAATGGCTTTCGAAGAGAACACCAAGCCGCTGACCACCGCGGCGGGAGCGCCCGTCACGGACAATCAGAACAGCATGAGCGCCGGTGCGCGCGGCCCGCTGCTCCTGCAGGATCTTTGGCTTATCGAGAAGCTCGCCCACTTCGCCCGCGAAGTCATCCCCGAGCGGCGCATGCACGCCAAGGGTTCCGGCGCCTTCGGCACATTCCGCGTCACCCAGGACATCACCCGGTACACGAAGGCGGCGATCTTCAGCCAGGTCGGCAACAGCTGCGAGATGTTCGCCCGGTTCTCCACGGTGGCCGGTGAGCGCGGCGCCGCCGACGCCGAGCGCGACATCCGCGGCTACGCGCTGCGGTTCTACACCACCGAAGGCAACTGGGATGTGGTCGGCAACAACACGCCGGTGTTCTTTCACCGCGACCCGCTGAAGTTCCCCGACCTCAACCGCGCGGTCAAGCGTGACCCGCGCACCAATCTGCGTGACCCCGAGAACAACTGGGGCTTTTGGACCAACCTGCCCGAATCGCTGCACCAGGTCACCATCACGATGAGCGACCGCGGCATCCCCCGCTCCTTCCGGCACATGCACGGCTACGGCTCGCATGCCTACAGCATGATCAACGCTGAAGGCCAACGGCACTGGGTCAAGTTCCACTTCCGCACCCGGCAGGGCATCGAGTGTCTCACCGACGCCGAAGCCACCGAACTGATCGGGCGCGACCGCGAGTCCCACGGCCGCGACCTTTTCGAGGCCATCGAACGCGGCGACTACCCGAAATGGGGCGTGTACATCCAGGTGATGCCCGAAGCAGACGCCCAGACCTACCGCTTCCACCCCTTCGACCTGACCAAGGTGTGGAGCCAGAAGGACTACCCGTTGATCGAGGTCGGCGAATACGAGCTCAACCGCAACCCGGACAACTTCTTCGCCGACGTCGAGCAGGCCGCGTTCACTCCATCCAACCTCGTCCCGGGAATCTCGTTCAGCCCCGACAAGATGCTGCAGGGCCGGCTGTTCTCCTACGGAGACGCGGCCCGCTACCGGGTGGGCGTCAACCACCACCAGATCCCGGTCAACTACCCACGCGCCGCGACATTGGTCAACACCTACCACCGCGACGGGGCCATGCGGGTCGACGGCAACCAGGGCGGGGTGGCCGGGGTCGAGCCGAACAACTTCGGCCGCTGGGCCGAGCAGCCCGCCTACGCCGATCCCGCCGAGTCGATCGGATCCACCGCGGATCACTTCGATTTCCGCGAGGACGACGACAACTACTTCGAACAGCCCGGTGACCTGTTCCGGCTCATGACCGGAGACGAGCAGCAGCGGCTCTTCGACAACACCGCACGCGCCATCAAGGGCGCCCGACACCAGACCGTGGAAAAGCACATCGAGAACTGCACCCAGGCCGACCCCGCCTACGGCGAAGGCGTGCGTAAGGCGTGTGAGGCCTTCGGCGCGCTGTAACGGCCGGCGCGACCGAGTCAGCCGCCGGGCGCTCGCCGCATGCTGGCCAGTTTGGAGTTGATATGACAGACAACGTGATTGACGACCCGAGACCGCACCTTCGAGCCCGAAGTCCTGGACCTGGCGTCACGCTTATTCGATGGGGCTCGCAGCGGGGATGCCGCAATGTTGGCCGCATACGTCGACGCGGGCGTACCGGTGAACCTCACCAACACCAACGGGGACACCCTGGTGATGCTGGCCAGTTATTACGGACACGAGTCCGCTGTCGCGGTACTGATCGCGCGCGGAGCCGACGTCGACCGACACAACAATCGAGGACAAACTCCGTTGGCAGGTGCCGTCTTCAAGAACGACACAACGATCATCGAACTGCTCCTGCGAGCGGATGCCGATCCGCACGCAGGATCGCCGTCCGCACTCGAAACCGCGCGATTCTTTGAAAGGGAGGAACTCGCACGGCAGCTGCAGCAACATATGCAGCGGCGGCGCAGCGCGAACGTCTAGTGTCCCGCGCCAGGGATTCGTTAAATATGTGCGGCTAGCCTGTCGAGGACCTCGTCGGTGGCCTTGGTCAAGGCGAAGGGTTTGGGTTGTCGTTCCAGTTGGCGATCCAGTACGAAACCAACTGGGCGACAACCTGTTGAGTCAGGGCGGAAGAGCGGCCTTCGGTAGCACTCTCTTCAGCATCACGACCGGCAATCCGCCCCCGGGTCGACGCGATCGTCGACGCGGCGATGCGCGGGCTGGCCGCCGGTGACTGAGATCACCGGGATCTTCGGGACGCTGCACGGCTAGCTTGCTGTTGCACCAGTCGGAAACTGAACGTTCAGTTTCGAACTGTGGCGATGATCCCTCCGGGTCTTCACCGCGTGAGCAACCAGCAAGGAGCAAGAAATGAAGAAGATGCGGCTTATCGCACCGCTAGCCATGGCCGCCACGGCCGCAGCGATCGGGTTCGCGCCGCTCGCCGCGGCCGATTCGACCGTGGTCCAGACGCCGGGCAACGCGCAGGTCACCGCCTCGCCAGGGGCGGCGGCGCTGCAGGCTGGCCAGCTGCAGTACCCGTGGTTCGGGTATGGGTTCTTGGCTATGGCGATCACGGGGGGCATCGCTAACCATCGACGTCGCGCGTGCATTCAGGGCGGGAGCTTAGCCTTCCCGCCCTGAATGCACTCCGTACGGCCAAACACATCAGTTACGGGCACCCCGTTGCGGTGTCACGACGATCGGCAACCGGTCCGCTGGAGACGAAAGGCTGGCCGGCGGCGAATCGGATTCTATGTGGCCGGGGCGGTTACCGCGCGGGTGACTTCGACGATGAGTTGCTTCGTCAACGGTTGTCCGCTCTGCTCGCTCTGGTCGGCGATGGCGCACAACAGGTTCAACTCGGGCATGTAGCCGAATACGCTGCCGCGTGGAGTGTTGTACGCCAGGGCGCGGTACCCGTATACCGTGCGGGTGCTGCCGTCGCGGGCGAAGCTGGTGATGTCGACGAGGTCGAATTCACCCAGTCCGCGTTCGCGCATGTCGTCGGCGTTCATGAACAGCGCGGTGCGCAGGTTCTTCAAGCCGCGGTAGCGGTCGTTGTCGGAGTAGATGGTGGTGTTCCATTGGTCGTGGGACCGCACGGTGGCCAACGTCAATCGTCCGGGTGGCGGCACGACATCGGGCATCGGTGCGGCTGAGAACTCCGCGGATCCGGATGCGGTGAGGAACACCCGCTCCCTTGCGGGCTGCCGGATCCGAAACCCCAGCGGTAGGCGGACACGGCGGTTGAAGTCCTCGAAGCCGTCGAACACCTTAGACATTGTGTCCCGGATCCGGTCGTAATCCTCGACGTAATACTCCCACGGCGTGGTCGAGGTCGGCAGGGTTGCGCGGGCCATGCCGGCCAGGATCGCGCACTCCGACTTCAGATGCGCCGATGCGGGGGTTTTCATCCCAAACGACAAGTGCACCATGCTCATCGAGTCCTCGACCGTGACGCCCTGCTTGCCGGTGCGCTGAACATCCTTCTCGGTGCGCCCGAGGCAGGGCAGGATCAGCGCCTTGCGCCCGTGCACCAGATGGCTGCGGTTCAGCTTGGTGCTGACCTGAACAGTGAGCTCGCAGTTGCGCAGCGCTGCGAACGTTGCCTCGGTGTCCGGCGTGGCCAGGCTGAAATTGCCGCCCATACCGACGAACACCTTCACGTCACCGGCCAGCATCGCCTTGATGGTGTCGACGGTGTCCAGGCCGTGCTCACGCGGCGCGGTGATCGAGCACACCTCTTCGAGCCGATCCAACAGCTGTTTGGACGGGCGGTGATCGATGCCGCAGGTACGGTTTCCCTGAACGTTGCTGTGGCCGCGCACCGGTGACGGGCCGGCCCCTTCCCGGCCGATATTGCCGCGCAGCAGAAGCAGATTCACGATCTCGCGTACCGTGTCGACGCCATGTTCCTGCTGGGTCAACCCCAAACACCAGGCAATCACGGTTCGATCCGCACCCAGATACACCTCGGCCAGCTGCCGGATACCTTTCTCTTCGACACCGGACTGGTGCACGATCTCCGCCCAGCCCGTGTCCTCGACCAGCGACCGATAGGCCTCGAAACCGGTCGTAAAGCGTTGCAGGAACTCGTGATCGATGGCCTTGGAGTCGGTCTGGGCTCGCTCGAGCACCACCTTCGCCACGCCGCGCAGCAACGCCAAGTCGCCACCGACGCGTGCCTGAACGTTCATCGTGCCGATCTTGGTGGCGTGAAAGGCCGCCATCGCGACGATCTCGTGTGGCACGATCGTGCGGCGACTGGCGGCCTCGATCAGCGGGTTGATGTGCACGATCTGCGCGCCGCGTCGATGGGCTTCGGCGAGGGACGTCAGCATCCTCGGTGCGTTGGATGCGGCGTTGACTCCCATCACGATCAGCAGGTCTGCGTTCTCCCAGTCGTCGAGGTCGCAGGTGCCCTTACCCGTCCCCAGCGACGCGGTCATCGCTCGGCCGCTGGCCTCGTGGCACATGTTCGAGCAGTCCGGGCAGGTTGTTGGTGCCGAACTCCCGCACCCACAGCTGATAGAGAAAAGTCGCCTCGTTGCTGAGCCGCCCGGATGTGTAGAACGACGCCTGATGCGGGCTGTCCAACCCCCGCAGCGTCGCGCCGACCAGCTCGAATGCGTCCGGCCACGAAATCGGCACATACTTGTCCGACTCGCCGTCATAGACCATCGGTTCGATCAGCCGGCCCTGGTCTTCGAGAGCGAAATCCGTCCAACCCGACAACTCGGTCACCGTGTGGCTGGCGAAGAACCCCCGGTCGACCCTCTTGCGGGTCATCTTCCACGTGACGTGTTTGATGCCGTTCTCGCAGATATCCAGGTGCAGGCCCTTACGGTCATCGGGCCATGCGCAACCAGGGCAGTCGAATCCGCCGTTCTCATGGTTCATCCGCTGGATCGCCCGTGTACCGGCAATCAGTTCCCGACTGTCCACCAACACTTTCGCCACGCTGCGAGCCGCACCCCAGCCGGCAGCGGGATGGTGATAATCCTCCTGGGAGAACTCCCCACCCACGTTCGGGCCCCGGCCCACCGCCGGACGACCGGGTTCACCGTGCCCGAGCAGATCACCAGCAGCGGGTGTCTTGTCATCTGCCATCGGGGCATCCTTCCTCCACACAGCTAACCGGCGCGCGAAGGTCACGACGACGGCCCGAAATGGGCAGCACATCGCAGTCGAGGCCGATCACGCCCACCGTGGGCTCCTCGAGAGGCGTCCTCATCTGACCCTAGCTTCCGAGATCGGAGGCGACGTCGCTATCGCCAATCCGCACGAACGGCGGTTGAACCAGTCGCCGCGCGCGATACCGTTTCATTCGGGCAATCGACGGGCGAAGGGGCTGAACGGGTGGCTGGTCAACTATTCGTTCGCACCGGGAGCGGTCGGTGATCTGGCTTCTGCAGCTCCCCGCCTGGCTGGTCGCCTTCATGGTGGTCGTGATCACCGTGGCGCTGTCGGTGCTGGGATTGATCGTGACGCGGAAGATGGTGTCTCAGCAGCGGCTCGAAAAGGTCAGCACCGTCTCGGAACCGGTATTCACACTCGCGGGCGTGCTGTATGCAGTACTCGTCGCGTTCGTCGTCGTGGTCGTCTGGGAACAATTCGATGCGGCCCAAAGGGCCACCGAATCGGAAGCGACAGCGATAGCCGACCTTCTCCGCGACTCTGAAGGCTTACCCGCCGCCGCTCAATCGGCGGTGCAACAAAGCCTAACCGCCTATGCGCGCAGCGTGATCGACAAAGAATATCCCGCGATGCAGCGTGGCGAGTCGGTTGATCAGCAGTCTGCAGAGCTGACTGGAATCTGGCACAGCTACATCGCGGCAGAACCCGTAACCCAAAGCCAGATCGCCTTTTACCGAGAATCGCTCACCAGGCTCGATGACCTTGGTACCGCTCGAAAGGTCCGCCTCTCCGGCAGCGAGGACGAGATACCCAACGAATTGTGGGTTCTTCTGCTCGGCGGCGGAGCGGTCATGCTGGTCTTCACCTACATGTACGCCTCATCGGACGCGGTCCTCCACGGCGCATTGATTGGCCTCGCGGCCGCACTGATGGCGTTCGTGCTCTACCTGATCTTCGCCCTGGAGCATCCTTTTGTCGGCACTCTTTCGGTACCCGATAACCCCTTCCATCAAGTGCTTGAAACGTCGGTAAATCCCGCAACGCACGCGCATTGAGACCGTCGGGGCCTAACGCCGATCGCCTTCCGGATGCGTCGCCGAGCCATCGACAAGAGCCGTGATGGTGCCGGCCGTCAGCTCGGACTTGTCGATGAAACCAGCAGCCGGACTCGCCGCGATCATGTCGGTGAATTGTTCGGCGGTGTGGGTGGAGACCAGGATCACCGACGCCTGCGAGCCCGTTGCGACCAGCTGTTCCGCCAAATCGAAGCCGTTCTCGTCACCGAGTTCGACGTCAACGAGCGCCACATCGGGGCCAAGTCCTCGAAGCGCAGAATTGCCTCCTGGCTTGTCGAGGCCACGCCGACGACGGTGATGCCCTCATGCTCGAGTAGATGGCACGCGGCATCAACGAAGACCGCGCTGTCATCAACAATCAGGCAACGCACTGCACACTTCGAAACATCATGACACCAGCTTCACATCGGACGGATTCTTACGCATTCCCGTTAACTGCAAACTTTCACTCCCGTCAGGACCCTTACCGGCTGCGCTAGGCAAACATTGCAGCTCACCGGGCGCAGTGATTGCCCACTAACCGCAACCAAAGGCAGCCTGCGACAAACCAATTCGAGACTCAATCCGTGACGACAGTCCTGACTGATTAGGTGGCTCCACCTGCATACGGGTAGTAATCAACCTGGGGTGGCGAGTCATTGATCTGCGCATTGCCGGGTGATTGGCATTGTGACTGTGTGCCGCCCAGGCTGAGGCATGACTGCGACGAGACAGGGCCCGAGGCCGTCGATGTGCTCGATTGCTGCGCCGACTGATCAGATGCGGGCGCGGCCGCCGCCAGTGGCGCTGCGGCAATGGCAACGGCGCCGGCTAACGCCAAAAGCGCAGGGGCACAGAGCGTCTTTATTCCCATGATGTCTCTTCCTTCAAAACGATGTGTGTGGACGCAAAGGCTCGGCGTCGAATGACTAGCGGTGGCCACCGTGGCCGTGGAAGCCGCCGGTACCGCCCCGTGTCCACCGAAGTAACCGCTACCGCCGCCGAGCAGAAATGCGCTGCCGCCGTACGGATAGAAGGCAGCCCCCGGAGGAGCGTCATTGACCTGCACGTTGCCGGGAGACTGGCACACCGCGCCGGCGCACGACTCCTGATTCGGCAAGATGGTCGTGGCAGCGCCGGCAATCGGCGCGGCGCTGATGGCCACGACGGCAGCCGCGGCACCTAAGAACGGCGTCATGTAACGCATTGTGATTCGCATGATCTGACTTTCTGTATTGGTGGGTTTGTCTGTCTGTGTTCCAGAATCGTCTCGCGGGCAACGCATGTCGTCACGGCTGGCACCCATCGCTGGCGCCGTTAACTGGAGTCTTCCGACCCGGTTAGCATGTATGTCAACCGCGCGGCTTCCGCACTCGCCGACATAAGCGTCAAGCACGTTGCCGGTCAATAGCCCTGGCGGGCCTGCGCTTTCGGTTTCCTTCGCCGCCTGCCCACCGCACGCATCGTTTACGCGGCCCCGGGGTCAGCGGTGTAAACAGCGGCGGTTATGTATCGGCCGCGGTGGTCGTATTGCGGCTAGCCGCAAGAGCCCCTGCAGGTTTGCCCCCACCAGGATGTGCCGCGGTACTCACCCCGGCATTTGCAGCTAGCGGCATCGGTAAATGGGTGTCAGCAGTGGCGACACAGGTTAGCTAACGCGCGACCATTAATACAGTCCAAAACGGGCCAACACACAAACAGGAGAGCACCGATGAAAACCCTAACCAAGTACGCCGCACCGTGGTTGGCCCTCGCCGCCATCGGTGGCGCGATCGCTCTCGCACCGATCGCCAGCGCCGACACCAACCCCGCCGTGCCCTACGGCACCAACCCCCACTCCCCCTACATCCTCGGATTCCACGTGTCCAACCACGACGAGGCCGACACCACCAACGGCGCAATAGACGTTCCGTTCTGATCCCACCCGGTGACCCACGCCCGCAGGGCCCTCGCGGATCACCACCCAACGAAAGAAGAAGACAATGAAACTGCACTACATCACAGCACTGGCCATCGCCGCCGCCGCCGCTGCGACGGTTGGACTCGCTCCGATCGCCTCGGCCCACGTCAGCGTGAACCAAACCCCGGGCAACGCCCAGGTCGTCGCCACCCCCGGAGCCGCCTCCCAAGAAGCTGCCAACGCACAAACGCCCTTCGGCGGCGATTTGGGCGAACTGCTTTACCGCCACCGCTGACACCAACCACATGCGTAGGGCGGGACGGCTTTCAGTCCCGTCCTACGCATTCTGGTTTGGGGCACAAGGTAAGCCGGTTGCGCCCAGGGAGAATCGACGATCCATGTGCGCGAGTTCATCGACGGCCAGCCACCGCGGGACGCGCTCTCGCGGGCCTTATTGCAACCAATTCGGCAGTAGCACTGGATATTTGGAGGCACATATCGAGTTCCGGCTAGCAGCTAGGCCATATGGGTGCCAGCAGTGTCGACTTCGCTTCGCCGGACCGAATGATCAGAACAGCCCGCCAACAGGCGGACCACCACACACAGGAGACCATCATGAAGACAACGATCAAACTCATCGCACCGTGGTTGGCTGCAGCCGGGATCGCTGGCGCGATCGCCGCCGCACCGCTGGCGAATGCCGACACCGACCCGTGTACGCCCTTCGGCACCGACCCGACGAGCCCGTGCATCTTTGGCTACCACCCCGCCTACACCCAGCAGTTCGACGCGCCGTTCTGAGGTCTACTGGCCCGCGGGCGACGTGATGCACGCTCGTCCATGTCCGCGCGGCCGCGCCAATCTGCGTCCGGCGCCAGCAGCTGCAAGCCGATCCCATCGGAGAACACATGGGGTGGCGCATCGGCCTCCAGATGCAAGGCGCGCCACAGGGCAACGCGCGCCGCCGAGCTTTCCGGGCCGGCGATGTGCTCGTCGTCGTGCTCGTCGTACACCATGCCGTGCCTAATCGGATTCGACGGGGATGGTGACCAACAGTGATGTTCCACGCCCGGGCGGACTTTGGATGGTCATTTCGCCGCCGAGTGCCTCGACACGGTCGGCCAGACCGGTCAGTCCGGAGCCCTTATCGCGGGCAGCGCCGCCGATTCCGTCGTCTCGAATCTCGAGCCGAAGATGGTTGTTCGTGGCGTGTGCGCACACCTCGACAGCTGATGCCCGTGCATGTTTGGCTGCGTTGGTCAGTGCCTCGGCCACGACGTAGTAGGCGCCCACTTCCACGGAGTCGGGTAACCGTCGGTCGATCTCCAGCTCCAGGGCGGTCGGCACGGCGCAGCGGCGGGCCAGCGCTTTGAGCGCCGGGGCCAGTCCACCCCTGGACAGGACCGCCGGATGGAGTCCCCGCGAGATCTCCTGCACTTCGGCCGAAACCCCGCACACAGTGCTCACCAGCCCAGCGATCCGCTCCTTGAGTGGCTGCAGTTCGGCAGGCACGCTCGCTTCGGCGGCCCGCAGCTCAAGGCCCAGCGCAACCAGCCGCTGTTGAGCGCCGTCGTGCAGGTCGCGTTCGATCCGGCGGCGCGCATCATCGGCGGCGGCGACGATACGGGCGCGCGAGGCCAGCAGCTCGTCGCGCGTGGCCGCGTTGGCGATCGAGGTCGCGACCAGATCGGCGAAGTCCGACATGCGCGCCTCGGTGTCGGGGGGCAACGGGCCCGGGTCTATCGACCCCACCGCCGCCAAGCCCCACAAGCGCCCATCGACGATGACGGGAACCCCCACCGCCGCACGCACACCGACGGTGCGGACGCGGTCGGCCACCGCGCCGGTGACGTTCTCGTAGTCGTCCATGCGGGCGGGCCGACCGGTGCGTTGCACCATCGAGGCCAGGGTGTTGCCCTCGACCGGGGTGCGGGTACCCACCGGCCACTTCGCCAACAACGCCGGGTCGGCCGGCGGCGCCGGCCAGCAGTGTCAGTTCGCCGCTTGTCTCAAAGCGCCACAATCCGGCGGTCATCGCATCCATACATCGGCGCATCTCGTCGACCACCGCATCGAATATCTCCGCGGGTTGGGTCGCGCGCGCGACCAGTGTGGCCACCCGCCGCAGCCCGGCCTGCTGCTCGGCGAGCCGTCCGAGGGCTTCGCGTGACTCGGCATTGGCGATCGCGGTGGCCAGCAGCTCGGTGAAACGTGCCAGCCGCTCCTCGGTGTCGCCGGGCAGCGGATCGCTGGTGGAGACGATCATCGCCCCCCACAGGCGACCTGCCACGGTGATCGGCACCCCGGCCGACGAGTTATACCCAACCCGGCGGGCGTGGTTGGCCAGCTCACCGTCCAGCTGCGAATAGTCGTCGATACGCGCCGGCGCAGAGCTTTTTCGCACCAGCGAACGTACGTTCGTGCCGCCCAGTGACCAGCGCATGCCGACCGTGGATACCTCAGGTGAGGGCGGGAAGCTTGCGCAGTCGGTTGCCGTGTCGTCGTCCTCGTAGCGCACGACGATCGCAAAGGGGACATCTACGACCCGGGTCACCTCCTCGGCGACCATGGCGAACAGATCCTCCGGCGACGTTCCGCGCGCCACCAGCGTCGCGACGCGCCGCAACGCGCCTGCTGCTCGGCGAGCATCCTCAACTCGTCCTGGCTGGCGTGCAGTTGCGATCGGGCGGCGGTGTTGGCGATCGCGGTGGCAACCAGATCGGCGAATTCGGCGACGCGTTCTTCGGTGTCCGAGGGCAGCTGCTCGGGCGCCGAGGCGCCGACAAGCGCCACTCCCCACACGTGCTCATCGACGACGATCGGGGCGCCGACGCGCGACCGCGGACCCAGCTCGCGGTTCCGGGCGGCGATAGTGCCCTCGACGTTGTCGTAGTTATCCAGCCGCGCCGGCCGGCCGGTGCGCAACACCCGCGCCGACACGCTGTCACCGTCCAGTGGCAGACGCTCGCCGACGGTGAGCCCCCGCCCCCCGGGGCGACGTGCGCAGCGACGACGACAGCCGAGCCGTCCGGGTCGTAGCGCAACACTTCCGCGTCGGTGGTGCCCAGACATCGCGCCATCTCGTCGGCGACCGCGGCGAACACCTCCGAGGGCGCGGTGCTGCGCGCCACCAGCGTCGCGATGCGCCGCAGCGCGGCCTGCTGCTCGGCGAGCCGTGCCAGCGCTTCGCGCGACTCGGCATTGGCGATCGCGGTGGCCACCAGCTCGGTGAAACGGGCCAGCCGCTCCGCGGTGTCGCCGGGCAGCGGATAGCCGGTGGAGGCGATCATCACCCCCCACAGGCGACCCGCCACCAGGATCGGGACCCCGACCGTGTGTTTGAGCCCGACATCGCGGGCATGGTTGGCGATTTGGCCGTCCAGCTGCGAGTAGTCGTCGATGCGGGCCGGCGCGACGCGCTGCCGCACCAACGACATCACGTTCGTGCCGTCCAGTGACCAGCGGGTGCCGACCGTGGAGATCCCAGATTCGGGCGGATAGCTTGCACAGTCGGTTGCCCAGTCGCCGTCGTAGCGCGCGACGATCACAAATGGGACGTCCACAACGTGGGCGACCTCCTCGGCAACCACGGCGAACACCTCCGAGGGAGGTGTGCCTCGCGCCACCAGCGTCGCGATGCGCCGCAGCGCGGCCTGTTGCTCGGCCAGCCGTGCGAGGGCTTCACGTGTCTCGGCATTGGCGATCGCGGTGGCCAGCAGCTCGTTGAAGCGGGCCAGCCGCGCCGCGGCGTCGTCGGGCAGGGGCTCTGGGCCCGTGGTCCAGCCCGACATGGCCCCCCAGTGCCGTCCGGCCACGACGATCGGCACTCCGACCGTCGAACGAACCCCGGCACCACGCGCGGCGGCCGCAATCTCACCGTCGAGCTGCGAGTAGTCCTCGATGCGGACCGTCGTGGAGCTTCCCCGCACCAGCTGCGCTCAGCGCCGCGCTGTCCAACGACAACCGAGTGCCCGCGGGAAACAGCTTTGGCTCCTTCGGGAAACGTGGCGCACACCGTGAGCGTGTTGTCGGGTTCGTAGCGCACCACCGTCGACGATCGGGATGTCCACGACGCGGGCGACTTCTTCGGCGACGACAGCGAACAGGTCCGCCTGCGCTTCGCCTTCGGCAGCCAAGGTGGCGATGTGGCGCAGCGCGCTGAGCTCGTCGTTGGCGATGCGGCGCTCCGTGACGTCGCGGCCCACCCCGTACACCACGCCTGCGTCGGGGCGGCTGCTGACGCTCCACTCGAACCATCGCGCCGATGCGTCGGCGCAGATGTGGCGACATTCGAGGCCGACGACAGGGTTGCCCGCGGCAAGCCCGGCCATCAGCGCCTGCACTGACTCACGATCGTCGGGGTGGATGTGCTCGAGGAACGGACGCGCCAGCAACTGCTCGACGGTGTAACCCAGGCCGCGTGGGAAAGCCGGATTAACGCGTTTGAGGTACCCGTCGAATCCCGCGATGCAGAACGCGTCCGGCGACAGATCGAACAGCTCCACCAACGCGTCGTCAAACGACCGGCTTCCCGCCATAACAACCAAAGTTTCCTCCGCTTGTTCGCCACGCGAAAGACCAGACAACGCAAAAGACCAGACAGACCGTCCTAACGCATTCCCAGGATGGATTCATCGTTTCTGCCGGGTACGGCTGCTGGCTGATATGACATCGGGGACGTCCAGAGTCAATCGGCCTGTGGCGCACACGGCCCAACCCACGAATTCCGGTTAACTGCACGTTGGATGGGTGCTGGCTGCAACGACACGGACTGGATGAACTGCCACCGTGAATACGTCCCCTGTAAGCGCCAACCGCTCAAGGAGTTACACCATGCGAATCAGGACCACCTACATCGCAGCACTGGTCGGGGCGGCATCGGCTGCCGCCGCCATTGCTGTCGCGCCGACTGCGGCGGCTGCTCCCGGTCCGTCGCAGCCCACCTGCACCCCGAACGGCGTTGGTTCGGTCTGCCAGTCGCCCGGCAACGTTCAGGTCAACGACGCACCCCCACCGGTTGCGTTCTACCCCTACGGCGGCGAGGCATTTCTGCTCTGAGCCGGTAGCGCAGGACAGCAGGTATACCCGATTGGCGTGAGCCAATGACGCGGCCGACACCACCGTCGCCATCCTTCGCACCGAAGCCGGCTGCAACCCCTATGGCCGCGCGTTGCATCCGGTCGCTTCCCGGCGGCCCTCCTCGGTAAACGCGGCGTTGACGGCAATTCCCCAAGGTCGTTTTCCCCAAGGTCGTTTCGGACCGGCGCGCGCGGGGAATCCCAGGATGATGGGTGCATCGCCGAATTCGACGACCGCAGTGCGTACCTTATCGACGCCAGCGGTGCTGTTCGATGTCGACGGCACCCTGGTCGACTCCAACTACCTACACGTTTACGCGTGGCAACGGGCATTCAGTCAAGTGGGATTCGACGTGGAGGCCTGGCGGATTCATCGCAGTATCGGGATCGACGGATCTATCCTCGTGAGGTCGCTGACCGGGGACCAGTCGGGTGACGTGGTCGATCGCCTGAAACATGCGCACGCGCAGTTTTATCGAGAGACCGTCGGGATGCTGCGGGCGCTGCCGGGCGCCAGAGCGCTCTTGGACGAGGTCGCCGCGCTCGGGCTGCAGGTGGTGCTCGCCACGTCGGCGCCCAAGGACGAACTGTCAATCCTGCGAGAAGTGTTGGGCCGCGACGACATTCTCTCCGCCGTCACGTCTTCGGCCGATGTCGACACCGCTAAACCGCAACCCGACATTGTGGAAGTGGCGCTGCAACGCGCCGGTGTCACCGCGGATCGTGCGGTGTTCGTGGGCGACACGATCTGGGACATCCGGGCCGCGAGCCGAGCAGGCGTGAGCTGTGTTTGTGTTCGCAGCGGCGGCATCGCCCGGCAGGAGCTCGAAGCCGAGGGCGCGACCGCGGTGTTCGATAACCCTTGCCAGCTACTCGAAGAGATCGCAACGTCCCCGATTGGGGCGTTGACCGCCACGGCCGGTGGAGCTCGATGAAATCGTCGGTGCCTCGGCAACCGAAGACGGCGAGTCCGCCTGTCGCTCAGGGTTGTGGCCCTCGTCTGACCGTGACGAGGACGGCTGCCGTCCACGAGTTTCGGGCAACCACGTCCGGGGTATCAGTTGCGCAACGACGAGAGGGAGCGAGAGGGAGTGCGTAGCCGATGAAGTCTGAACCCAAAGCGACGCTCGCGTTGCTCGGAGGCGCCGCGCTGCTGGTGCTGGCTGTCGGATGCGGCGGCAGCACCACTGGCGGCTCGACTAGCAGCAGTAGCACAACGACGCCCCCCGCAACGAGCTCGGTGACCAGCACGACGCCGGCTTCGCCTGCTCCCGGTGACACCTCGGGCGGCGGTTCCGTTCCGGGTGGACCGACCGGCGGCGGCGGCCCCGGTGGTGGAGGCGGCTCCATACCTGGTGGACCGACCGGCAGCGGCGGCCCCGGTGGCGGTGGCGGCTCCATCCCCGGCGGTCCATCAGGCGGCGGTGGTCCCGGTGGCGGCGGTGGCTGTGTCCCGGGAGTCGGCTGCGCGAGCATTCCCTAGATACGCGGAGTAGCACGGATTCATATCCCGAAGACCACCCAATTGCATTGGCGCTCGACTGAGATTCGAGCCACGTTTTGAGTGATGTATCAAACAGCATATTCAGTCTTTTGGATTTATCAGGTGCCGCAACAGCTTTCGGCCCGTCAACGCACTCGCTTGAGTTTGCGTGCCCGGCGCCCTGCGATCGGGCCCGTACTAGTCCGGGCGTCATGATTGAGCCGCGGTTGTTGGTCATCGCGCCGCGGGCCGGGTCCGACATCTACGACGGTAAGCGGTCAGTTGCCATGACTCCCAACAAACCATCACCGAGTCACAGTGGTAGTTGCCGGTGGATCCGGGTCCATGGCGAGTCGGCTGTGCCGTGCGCCGTGCACGAAGTAGACCACCAGGCCCACCGCCATCCACACAACGAACCGGACCCACGTCGCGGCGGGAAGGTTCAGCATCAGGTACAGCGCGGTGACTGCGGCGAGCACCGGCACGACCGGGACGCCCGGGCAACGAAACGCGCGCTTGAGATCGGGCCGGGTGCGTCGCAGCACCAAGATCCCGATCGCGACGAGTACGAAGGCGAACAGTGTCCCGATGTTCACCAGTTCGGCGAGCTCGGTCAGCGGCACGAACGTCGAGACGGCGGCGACGGCGAGGCCGGTCAGCATGGTCGTGCGCACCGGGGTGCCGAACCGCGGGCTGGTCTTCGCGAACGCCTTGGGTAGCAGTCGATCCCGGCTCATCGCGAAGAAAACCCGGCTTTGTCCGAGCATCAGAACCATCATGACCGTCGTCAGCCCCACCAAAGCACCGACGGAGATCACGTTGGCGAAACCTGGGTGACCGACCGAACGAAATGCCTCCGCCAGCGGAGCGTCGACCTTGATGTCGGTGTACTTCACCATCCCCGTCACCACGATTGACACCGCCACATAGAGCACGGTGCAGATTCCCAGCGAGCAGAAAATGCCCAGGGGCATGTCCCGCTGAGGCTTCTTGGTCTCCTCGGCGGTCGTCGCGACGATGTCGAACCCGATGTAGGCGAAGAAGACCAACGCCGCTCCCGTGAAGATCCCGCTGATCCCGAACGACCCGGGCGCGATCCCCAGGTCCTGTAACAGTGACGAAGTGGCGTGCCCACCTGAGGCAGCTTTGGAGCCCGAAGGTGGGATGAAGGGCGAGTAATTGCTCAATTTGATGAAGAACAAACCTGCGACGATCACCAGCACCACGATGCTCACCTTGATCACCACGAACACGAAATTCACGTGCGAGGAGATCTTGATTCCCACACACAGGACGCCGGTGAGGATCAGCACGATTGCAGCGGCAACCAGGTTATGGCCCTGCCCATACGCGAAGCCCGGGATGCTGACGCCGACCCCCTTCATCACGTCGGCGAAGTAGCTCGACCACCCCACGGCCACCGTGCTGGCTCCCAAGGCCAATTCCAAGATCAGATCCCACCCGATGATCCACGCGACAAGTTCACCGAGGCTCGCATACGAGAATGTGTACGCCGAGCCCGCGACCGGCACGGTGCTAGCGAACTCCGCATAACACAGCGCGGCCAGCGCGCAGGCGATGCCCGAGAACACGAACGAGAGCGCAATGGCAGGCCCCGCCTTTTCCCCGGCAGCCTCGCCCGTCAGCACGAAGATGCCGGTGCCAAGGATCACTCCGACGCCGAACACCGTCAGCTGCAACGGGCCTAATTCCCTGCGCAGTTGATGCTCGGACTCCTCGGTATCGGCGATGGATTGCTCCACGCTCTTGGTGCGCATGATGTGCATTTGGCCGTCCCCAATCTCCGTTAGAGCGGCGCAGCGGCCGAAAGTGAGCAGAGCGGATCCACCAGACATGCCCGCCACTGAGGACGAGCAAACGCTTCGGGACGGCCCGTCCGTGCCAACCGTACGATTCTCTGAGGGAACGCCCGATTCCTTTTGAGTCCCGAATCGAGCGGCTTCGGCGGGCCGCGTTCCGGGGTAGTGCGAAACGGTGTGACGTCGCCCCAATAGGGTATTGACATGCGTGCGAGCTCGTAGTAAAAATTTCCTGCTCCGTAGTTTCTTGCCGAGGGGAAGGCCCGGTCGCGGATGGTTTTCGCCGCCGGTACCGATGCTCGAAAAGGTTGCCGGGCGCACGAATTAGCAGAGGGTATTCCGCACAGGGGGTATTGCGATGCAACAGCATCCGGGAAACGAAAATCGATTCGCCCTTGTGAAGGGCAGCGGGGGTGACGAGGAAGGCGTCGAGGGGGCGCCGACTGACGGCCCGCAGCGCGTCGGTTGGTTCCGCTTCTACTTCGACGACGACCGCTGGGAGTGGTCGCCCCAGGTCGAGAAGATGCACGGCTACCTACCGGGTTCGATCAGCCCGACCACCCAGATGGTCCTGGCCCACAAACATCCCGACGATTACCGCCAGATCGCTGACACACTCGACCTCATTCGCCAGTCCCGTCAAGCGTTCAGCAGCCGGCACCGCATCATCGACGTGCAAGGCCGAGTCCATCACGTTGTGGTCGTCGGGGATCTGCTGCGCGAGGTCGACGGGACGGTAATCGGGACCCACGGCTACTACGTTGACGTCACGCCGTCGGAACGAGAACTCCAGAACGAGGTGACCGCCGCCGTTGCGGTAATCGCCGAGACCCGGGCAGACATCGAGCGGACCAAGGGCATGCTGATGCTGGTCTACGGGATGGATGAGGCGGCGGCCTTCGAACTGCTCAAGGGACGATCCCAGGCAACAAACGTCAAGTTAAGGCTCCTTGCCGCACAGATAGCCGACGACTTCCGCACCCTCGCCGGCAGCGAAAAGTTCCCACCTCCGTCCGCCTACGACAAACTCCTATTGACTGCACACCTTCGGATCAACGCCGATAACCATTCGGAAGACGCTCCCGTCCCACAGCCGTCAGAGGACACGGCGTAGCAAGCGTTTCGCCCTACATCGATCGTGCGCGGAATGGGTCGACGCCGGCGACGGCTGGCCAGCGCCGCGCCACGAATGACCACCACCACCACATACGTGGCATAATAGTGGCATGAATCGCATACGGTTGAGCACCACCGTCGACGCCACGTTGTTGGCCAGTGCGCGAAGCGCACGCTCAGGGGTCAACGATGCGACCCTGATCGATGAGGCACTCGGGGCACTCCTGGCCCGCCATCGATCGGCCGAGGTAGATGCGTCGTACGCTGCCTACGACGAGCACCCGGTCGATGAGCCCGACGAGTGGGGGGACTTGGTGTCCTGGCGACGCGCGGCCGGCGCCTCATGAGGGCCCTTCCCGCACGCGGGGAGGTCTGGTGGTGCGAGATGACCGACATCGGTCGACGCCCAGTCGTCGTGCTGTCGCGTGACGCAGCGATCCCTCGGCTTCGGCGTGCACTGGTTGCCCCGTGCACCACCACCATCCGTGGCCTGGCAAGCGAGGTCATTCTTGAACCCGACTCCGACCCGATTCCGCACCGCTCGGCGGTAAACCTTGATTCGGTGGAAAGTGTTTCGGTGGCGGTCCTGGTCGGCCGGCTCGGTCGCCTTGGCGACACCCGGATGCGCGCCGTCTGCGCAGCCCTTGAGATCGCGGTCGACTGCTCCACGTAACACATCGAGCGGCGGCCGGATTCAGCAGAGCGGATCGAGTAGGCGTGCCCGCCATTGACGCCGAGCAAAGTTGCGGGCAATCCGGTCAGCGCGATGGGATCTGGGATGTTTCGCCGAATCTGCGCATCAACAGCGGCAACGTCACCCATAAGATGGCAAAGGCGCCCAAGGCGACGGCTCCGGCTAAGGTCGCGGCACCGCGGCCATAGACCACGTCGAACACGACGAGCGTAACCCCGACCAAGGCCAATCCGAGCAGCAGCAGCCCGGCGTAAGCCAGGCGGTGCGCGGCCGACACCAGGGTTTTGAGCCGGTGCTGACGGAACAGCATCCGGTGCATCGCCACGGGAGCGACCAGCGCCAATGTCGCGGCGACCGAGCACGCCACGGTGGCGGCGTAAACGCTGCGCATCAGTTCATCGAGCTGGTCGAAGCGCTGCTGAAAGGGCAGGGTCAGCAGGAAGCCGGTCAGCAGCTGGACGCCTGTTTGGGTCACTCGCAACTCTTGGAGCAGGGTGGACCAATTGCGGTCCAGCCGTTCGGCTTCAGTCTCCGTGCGGGCCTGGTCATCCCAGCGCTGGTCTCGTTCGGGGTGGTCGACATCCATGTCGTTAAGCTCCTTGTAGCGCGCAGAACTGGATCGCCCTATCGGCATCGAAGGGCTGTGGCGGCGAACGACGAATACGGCGGGTTACCGGGCGAATGCCTAGGTCGTATTGAGTGATAGCACACCCGCTCACTTGCTGCGGACTCAGCTCGGCACCTTCGCCATGATCTGGTCCGCCAGCGTCTTGAGCGAATCACCCATGTTGAAACCCTGTGCATCCATGTCGATCACGACGTTGGCCTTGGCAACAATGACCCGATTGCTACTGAAACCCGGCAGACTGCCGCGCAGCGAGTTCAATCGTCATCGCTGTGCCGTTCGCTTCGGGTTGTCCCACATCGAGCGTGATTGTGTTGCCCTTTCCGGCCACAGTTACCGATTTGCTCGCACAGCCCCCCCACTCACCGTTTACTTGGGACACGAATGACGTTGCGGCGGAGGCGTTCTCGAACGTCGCCATGGTCTCGTTCAGCACGACCATACCGTCCTGGCCGTCTCCCGTGATGGCTCGCGAGAACACGTCGCGGACCGGGCTGCGCATCAGTAGCTCTGACCATGGCCATCGTCGGCTCAGTCGCAGGATATGGCGGCGGCCGGTGGTGATGAGCCGGCCGGCCACGCTCAGCAGGCGCAGGCGTAGTCGTTTGGGTTCCCAGCTGCGGGCGGGGTGGTCGGGCCAGGCCAGCAGTTGGGTCCAGGTCAACAGTTCGTAGGCCAGGGCGGCCAGCTCGAGCCAGATCTTGTTCTTGGCGAAGGCCTGCAGCGGCAGGTTGCTCAGCCCGGTGTCCTTGAGGCTGCGGATGCGGTCCTCGGCGCGGGCCCGCATCGGTGGCGTACTTCCAGGTCGGCGATCCGTCCGCCGGTCTTGTTGGTGGCGAACATCGTGATGCGCCAGCCGTGCGCATCGGTGATGCGCAGCTGGGCACCGGGATGGGGGCGTTCCCGGCGGGCGATCACCCGCATCCCGGGTGGCCAGCCGAGGACGGTCGCCGCCAGCCAGCGGGTCAGTTCAGCGACCTGAGCGCCCTCGCGGACATGCCCGTCGGCCTGGCGTGCGTGGCGCCAGGCTTGGCGCGGCAGAGCGGCCAAGGCATCCAGCACGGGTTGGCGGCCCTAGACGCCGACCGAGTAGGCCAATCCCAGGTGGTGGATGTGCCAGCGGAACTCCTTGACCCCCGAGCCGGTGTCCCCGCGCACCAGCACCCGGTCGCGCACCGCTTCGGGTAGTTGAACCAGCGCGGCGTCGAGGACTGCGATCTGATCGGCGGCGTCGCTGGCGTTGGCCCGCCCGGGACGCAGCATCGCCGCCAAGGGTTCCCCGGTACCGCCAGCGCCGTGATCGACGAACGCCATCATGGGGTGGAACCCGAATCCGCGCTTGAAGTTCGGGGTCGCGTTCTCCTTCTCCGAATGCGCTCCGATCAAGGTGGCGTCCAGATCGACGACCACCTCCCCAGCGGCGGCAACCGGCGAGGACAACTGCCCCACCACCGCCCGCGCGGCGGCCCGCGCCCGGCGGATCGCGGCGATCGCCGCGCCGGGATCATCGCCCAGAGCGTCCATGAGCCGGCTGATCGTGGGATCAGAGGCCACCGCGGCGAACAACTCCGGCTGGGCCCGCAGCACCGCCGCATCAACCAAACAGTCACCACCAAGGGCGATCGTCACCGCCAGATCCAGCACCGTCTTGCCCGGATCGTGGACCGAGCGCGGCGCCCGCCACGGCCGCAGCTGCTGCGACAGCCCCCGCGCCAACCCGCTAACCTGCGCAGTCTGCAACAACAGCGACCCCCCGGTCGAGGAAATCAGCGACTCGCGACCCGATTCGACCCGAAACCCACCACAACGACTACGCTTCACCTACGGAGTGCCTTCCCGCTTGGAACATGGACCCTAGACAAGTCACATTTTCTCAAGCAGGACAGGCACTTCCGTGCATTACACGCCCGTCACCCCGCCACCTTCACGAAAAATCGAGGCTAGACGTCAGGCCGCCTCGGACCGCCGCCGGGCGCGCTTGCGGGTGTCGGTGGACCACAGGTAGCCGCAGTCGGGGCACTGCAGGTGGACCAGCATGCCCTTGTTGCTCAGTAGGTACTGCCAGTGCGTCGGGCAATTCCTGGTGCTTTGGCAGTCGGCGCAGCGGGCGTCGTGATTGCAGCGGGGGCATGAAAGCCAGGCCCGGCGGCCCGGGTCGACGGTGGGGTCAATCGGCAACACGATCCACCGTCCGGTCGGGCAGTACACCGGCGCTTACCAGCTCGTCGTAGATCCGCTGCTGCTCCTCGTCGAGGTTGGAGTACAGCATGTCGTAGGCCGATTCCTCCTCGGCGAGCACCGCGACCGGATCCCAGTCGTCGCCGATCGCCTGCAGCACGGCGGCGCGCCGGCGCGCCTCATCGAGGGTGAGGTCGTAGGCGAAGTCCAGATCGGCCATCACGACATATTTCCGCCAGGTGATTAGCCACGACAATGATCCACATCACGTTTGCCGGTTGATTTACGTCACATTTTGTGTGTCCCCACGAGAAGGGTCACATCTTGCGTATCCACGCGAGAAGGCTGGAATCGGAACGCGTCTCGGACGGTTGCTGCCGATGGCTGTTCTGTTTGACCGAGCGTTGTTGGAAGTCAGCCACCCGCGTGATGAGCGAAATATATCGCAATGCGATATATACCAATGGCGTCCATCTGAACTGTTCGGTCGCGATTGGAGGTTCTGATTGTGACGGTTTACGAAGATCTCACCATTGCGCTCGATGTTGTGCTGGCTGCAGCGACGACGGTCGCGCTCTACTACGGCTTATTTGGGATGGTCCGCCAATCCGTGCGAGGGGACCGGCTCGGGTCGGTTGGCGGGGACGAGGCGATGTGCCCGCAGCATCCACAGCGAACGATGAAGAACTACCGCGCGCACTGCACCACGCGCCTTGGATCTGACCTGAACCGCGCGCGTTTCGGGGCGCCGGATGCTTAGTCCGGGACGGGCGGCGTGGCGGGCAACTGGATGGCGAGACGGTCCAGTTCGTCGAGATGGGCGGCGGTGAGCGATTCGAGTCGGCGCGATCCGGTGTCGGTGAGCTGCAATCGGAATACACGGTGATCGTCGTCATCACGGATCCTGCGGACGAGCCCCGCCGCGCCGGCCCGTTCGATCAGCCCGCCTGCGCTGTGGTGTCGCAGCAGGAGATAGTCCGCCACCTGGCCGATCGTCGGGCCACGCCGGTCGGGGTGTCCGCGAATCGCGAGCAGTAGCTGATGCTGCATCGGGGTCAGTCCGGCTGACTGTGCTTGTGCAGCGCTCCACCGCTCGAAGCGGCGTAAATCCGTCCGCAGCATCAGCAGTCGCGTGTAAATGTCATCGGGTAAACCCACAGCTGTGACGATAGGCCTCGCAGAAGCCGGAATTTCGCCTAAATGTGGCCGATGCGATCGCTACCTATCGACCGTCAACGCCTACACGCCGGGCAAGGGTGTCCATGGCTGAGGCAGCGGCGGGCGCGGAAGGTGGGTCGGCTGATTCTCGTCGCCGGGGTGCCGGCCAGCCGGTCAGGGGAGAACGTCGAGGATCACCGCCCCAGCGTGAGTGGCTGCGCCGCGCGGTACTGTTCGAGCACGTCCGGCGTCGGGTCCGCGGTGTAGGACGCCGTCGCCCCGGCCGACCATGACGGCGGCGAATCCTGTTGCGACAGTGTCCATGCCGCCTGCCGGGCGGCGCCCACCGCGACGTACTCGGCCCGCGCCGGCACGTGTACGGCTGCCGCCAGGACGGCGGGTGCGATGCGCCGGGCGGCTTCCGACCGCGCTCCCCCACCAATCAGGATGATGCGTTGCACATCGACGCCCTGCGCCGAGATCTTGTCGATGCAGTACGCGATCGACGCCAGCAGGCCCTCCACTGCCGCGCGAGCGACGTTGGCAGGCACGAGATTACGGGTGGTTATGCCGTGCAACGCGCCTGCGACGCCGGGAAGGTTCGGCGAGCGCTCGCCCGCGAAATACGGCACCAGGGTGAGCCCCTCGGCACCCGGGGGCGCCGACAATGCCAGCCGGTCCATCTCGGCGAAATCGACGCCGAGCATCGTCGTCACAGCCGCCAGGACCGGAGCCCCGTTGAGTGTGCACACCAGCGGCAGCTGCCGTCCGGTGGCATCGGCGAAACCGGCCACGATCCCCTCCTGGTCGTGCGGTGCGGCGTCGGCCACCGCACTCACCACACCCGAAGTGCCGAGCGAAACGACGCAATCACCAGTGCCCGCGCCCAGACCCAGTGCCGCCGCTGCGTTGTCGCCCGCGCCGGGCCCGAGCACCGCGCCCGCCGATGTCTGCCCCGCCGGATCCCTCGGGCCCAGCACGGTGGGCAGCGCGGGCTGACGTCCCCGCAGGGCCAGCTCGAGCAGGTCGGGCTGGTAGCTGTCGGTCTCCGACGAGAAGTATCCGGTTCCGCTCGCGTCGCTGCGGTCGGTGCGCAGCGTGGTGATATCGGTCGACCCGCTGAGCCGCCACGTCAGCCAGTCGTGCGGCAGGCAGACCGCCGCCGTCGCATCCGCCTGGGCCGGTTCATGATCGGCCAGCCACCGCAGCTTCGCCGCGGTGATGGACGCGACCGGCACTACGCCGATCCGCTTCGCCCACTCTCCGGGCCCGCCCAGCTCGGCAACGAGTTCGGCGGCCGCGGCGCGTGATCGAGTGTCGTTCCACAGCAGTGCATCTCGAATGACCTCGCCGGCGCTGTCCACGCACACCATGCCGTGCTGCTGGGCGCCGACCGACACCGCGGCCACATCGTCGAGGCCCCCCGCGCCAGCGATGCTGTCCTGCAGTGCCGACCACCACAGTCGCGGATCGACCTCGGTGCCGTCGGGATGCGGCGACGACGCGGACCGCACGATCTCACCGGTCTCCGCGTCGCAAACGACCACCGTGCAGGACTGGGTGGACGAGTCGATTCCCGCAACGAGCGCCACGCCTGCGAAGCTACCCCGATGCGATGGCTCATCGTGACCGCCTCAGTGCTGGCATTGACGGTGTCGGCGGCCGAGCCCGTCGCGCGTGCGGACGTCGACTTGGGTGCGCGCGTCGCCGCGGCTGACGCGTTTGTGGCCACGCGTCCCGGCGTCGTCGGCTACGTGCTGCGCGACCGCACGACCGGCGCGCTCTACCGCAACACCCACGCCGCCGATCCGGTTTGGACGGCCTCCACCATCAAGCTCGCGATGGTGGTCGACCTGCTCAGCCGCCAACGCGGCGGCTCGATCACGCTGACCGACGCCGACAACCGGCTGATCGCCGCGATGCTGCATTCCTCCGACGACGATGCGGCCGACACCCTGTGGTCGCGCTACGGCGGCCCGGACCACCAGGCGTACAACAACGACTTTCCCGCCTACGGGATGACGGACCTTCGCCCGCAGCGCGGCTTCACCAACATCTTCCCGTATTGGGGTTTCCAGAAGACGACCCCAGATGACCTTGATCGGCTGATCAACTACACGCTGACCCGGCTGAATCCCGCCGACACCGCGAGCATCGTCGATGCGCTCCAACGCGTCGATCCCGACCAGCAGTGGGGCGTGTGGGGCGCGGGCCCGGCGATGGCACCGGGAAACAAGGACGGCTGGTCACTCGAGGACCACGGGTGGGTCGTCAACACCGTCGGCTTCGCCGGCAGGGGCCAGCGTTACACGCTCGCGGTGATGAACGACCTGGGCAATGCCGGTGGCTACGACGACGGCGTCGCGACCACGACACGGGTTTCCGAGCTGTTGCTGGCGGGCCTCGACGCCGGCTGACCGATGAAAGGTCACCGCATCAGTAGTTTCGCGGCAGTGCCGCCACCATCGCCCCGACATCGGCACGAGTGAGGGTGGTGATGCTGCCGTCTGGTAGTCGAAGAATGCGGTCGATGGCAAGCCCATGCAGGGTGAGTCTGGTGGTAAGCACGTCGATTGCGTGATCGCGGGCGGACTCGTCGGCGGCCCGCAACACATCCAGGATCTTCGAATTCGTGCGAGCGGCAAGACCATAGATCATGTCGGCGACCCCCTCGGGATCGAAGGTGTCGAAAATGCCCTCTTCCACGCCCTTTGCTATCAGCTGCGTCAGCAACGGCCGATAGAGCGCTTCCTCCACGGAGAGGATCCGTCCGTAGAGGTGGGCGTTGTCGGGGCTCAGTACCGACACCATCGCGGCCAGCTGCTCCGGCCCGCCCGATTTCATGTTGGCGTCGATACCGCTCTGCAACACCGTGTTCAGCCGGTCCAGTGCATTGCCATCGCAGTCGGCAAGGGCCTGCTCGACCGCTGCGAGTGCGTGGCGGGCGCTGCGCTCGACCAGCGCTGCGATCAGTGCGTCCTTCGACGGAAACCAGTGGTAGAAGGCGCCTTTGGAGATCCCCGCGTCGGCGATCAGATCGTTGAGGCTGATGTTGTCGTACCCGTGCTGGAGAAACAGCGCCAGCGCGCGGTCGAGCATCTCTGCTCTGCGGATGTCGGGATGCTTAACCACCCGCGGCATGCGAGCGATCCCCCGGTGGACTGACGCCGGCTTCCGGTGTCTGTTTCTGCGGTTTCCAACCGACGTAGGTCAGATACAACCCGACCAGACCCAAGCCGATGCCCACCACCCATATCCCCGCGGATGCACCCGAGCTGTAGACGGCGTTGCCGGCTGCGCTGTAGACCCCGGGCACGGTCAGCAACAACATGCCTCGTGCGGCCATAATCCAGCCCACGGCAGACAAAATGACCGCCGCGGGACTGCGCCAGTACTGGTGAAACGCGATGACGATCAGCCCGAACATCAGAAGAATCGCGCCGTACAGCCATGGCCACATGGGGTTGGCCTTGAATTCGGTGAACAGGGTCTGCATATACGAGCCGCGTATCGCAACCGTGGGGGGCACGATCGCGAAGAACGGGCCGAGCGTGCGGGCGAGCATGCGGGTGCGGATCTGTGACTGCTCCGGTGTGCCCATTGTGCTACCTCCATCGTCGCCACGACCCTATACCGACCATCGGTCGGTATACAAGACCGGTGGTCGGTGGGGCTGCCGCTGTTTACGGCCGTGCTGGCGTTTGCGTAGGGCCGGGCGCGGGAACACAGGGCCCATGTTGATCCGACGAATTGCACGCCCGCTGTTGTCGGCGGCCTTCATTGGCCGCGGCATCGATGCGCTGCGTAGTCCCAAACCCGCCGCCGACGCAGCGCGCCCTGCGCTCGAGGGCCTGAGCAAGCTGCCGGATCCCGTCGGTACAAACGTTCCGTCCAATGCCGAGACGGTCGCCCGCGTCAACGCCGCGGTACAGATCGGTGGCGGATTGCTGCTGGCCACCGGCAAGCTTCCGCGCCTGGCTTCTGCGGCGCTGGCACTCAGCGTCGTGCCGGGAAGCCTTGGCGGACATATGTTCTGGGGCGAGTCCGACCCACAGCGCAAGGCCGAAGAACGTCGCGCGTTCTTGACCGATGTCAGCCTGATCGGTGGGCTGATCATCGCCGCCGTTGACACCGAGGGCAGACCGTCACTCGGCTGGCGCGGCCGTCGCGCCGCCCACAAGGTGTCCGAGGCCGTGACCGCCGCGCTGCCCGCCGGTGCGCCCACCGGCGGTGCGCTCACCGACAGCGCGCTTGCCGACAAGGTGGGACACGGTCTGCAGGTCGGGGCCGAACGCGGCCGCGAGTTGGCCCATGTCGCCCTCGAACGCGGCGCGGAGTGGGCCGAAGTCGCCCGGGAACGCGCCCCCGGGCTGGCCGAAACCGCCCGCGAGCGCGGTGCCGAATTCGCCGATGTGGCCCGCGAGCGTGCCGGCGAGTTCGCCGACACCGCCCGCACCCAGGTCAAGGAGCGTCGCAGCCGCCGGCGTTGACGTGAGCGGTATTTACCTGGCAAGGACCGGTTGTTGGGATCGGTGTGCGCCAAACCGCTGGCAAATGCCCATGTGAGCGGTACATTTGCCCGATGACAAGTGGCGAGAATCAACCCCAGCCCGGACAGTACGGCGAACCCGGCGGATATCCGCCACCATCGGGTGGTCAAGAACCGGGCGGCCTTGGCCTGCGGTTGGCCGCCCGGCTGATCGACGGCATCATCGTCGGCATCGTGTCATCGGTGCTCATTGTCGTCACCGACACGATGTCCAATTACTGGTTCACCGGGCTGTTCAGCGGCCTGCTGACGTTCGTGTACTTCGTGGCATTGGAGACCACCCAGGGCTGGACGATCGGCAAGAAGGTGCTCGGCCTGAGCGTGCATGGCCCCGGCGGCGCACCGAAGCCCACCGCGCAGGAGTCGGCGATCCGCAATTCGTGGACTCTGCTGCCGATCATTCCGTTCATCGGCGGCCTGCTGGGGCTGATCGCGATCGTGGTGATCGCGGTGACCATCAACAGCAGCCCGACCAAGCAGGGCAAGCACGACGAGCTCGCGGGCGGCACTCAGGTCGTCAAGGGTTAGCCGCTGACGGCCGGCTCGCGGTCGATTCCGACGTTCGCGCAGCCCGAGAAAGCCGGCTGCGGGCGGGATGGTTAACTGCCAAAGTGGGCAGAGGACCTTCGCTTGCGCGCCGCTTCTTCGATCGCTTCGAACCGGTGCACGCCGTCACCTACTTCGCTCCCGAGGCCCGAACCGCTCTCAACGAGCTGGGATTTCGCGGATTCTGGATGGGCTACTTCGCCGCTCGGTCGGCTCCGTTCGGGGTGGTACCGACCGAGGTCGTCACCGCGGCGTTCTACAACTTCGCCCCCGAACGCGTCGCCAAGGCGCTGCCCGCGGCGTGGGAGTTCGCCTCGCCGTCGGACGCACTGCGCATCCGGCAGGATTCAGCGGTGGCGGCGCTTCGGCGTTACGGCGTTACCCCTGACGACGCAGGCACCGCGGCCGAACTGGCCGAGAAGGCCGCGCGCGGAGCGCCGCTCGACGGTCGGCCGCTGTTCGCGGCGAACGTGGCACTGGACTGGCCGGACGAACCCGTGGCCAGGCTGTGGCACGCGGTCACGCTGTTGCGCGAGCAGCGCGGCGACGCGCATGTGGCCGTGCTGTCCACGCACGGGGTGTCCGGCCGCGAGTCCAACGTGCTGCACGCCGCCGCCGGCCGGGTGCCGCAGGAGATGATCATGCGCAGCCGCGACTACGACCAGGAGCAGTGGGGCCACTATCGCGACCGGCTGGCCCGTCGCGGGCTGCTCGACGACGCCGGCGCACTCACCGCCGCAGGAGCGGACCTCAAGCAGCGCATCGAGGACACCACAGACCGGCTGGCGCTCTCAGCCCTCGACGGGCTGGACGACGACGAGGTCGAGAGGCTGTTTTGGCGCTGACGCCGATCACGCGGAAAGTGGTCGCCGCCGGCGATCTGCCCGCCGCGACGCCAATGGGCTTGGGCCGCGGCGACCTTCACGACGACAGCGCCGATTTGAAGGGAACGCGTTAGGGGTTGGGCTGGTTGCGGTTCCATTCGACCCAGCCGACGCCGGTGCGGCCGTCGTCGGCGGTGACGGTGGCCCAGGCCCGCGGGAAGTGGCTGACCCGCCCGTCGGGCGCCGTCAGCAGCACCGGAGCGTGCCCGCGGATGTCGATGGTGGCGGTCAGGTCGCCGACGGACAGTGTCGTCGCCTGGGGTAAACCGTTGTCGCCGAACGTTTCCCGTGCGGTGACGGCATGCGTTTCGATCAGCGGCTGTCCCGGCTGCTGCAGGTAGCCAACGCCGATCGGCGGCGCGCCGGGGATGCGGATGTCCACGCCGTGGATGTGCATGCCGTCGTCGAGATGCAGTGCGCTCCACACCCAGTCCATCGCCCACCAGTCGCGCACCCCCCACGAGTGGTCACGTTGACCGGCGACCTCACCCACGATGACCTGCCTGCCCTCGACGGTGACGGTGCCCGACACTGCGCACGGAATCTCGTAGCGCGGGGTGATCCGGTACTGATACGGCGTGCCCGCCGTCGTCCACACCAGATCCATCGCCAGCTCGGCCGGCCTGCCGGCTTCACCGCGCAACAGCGCCGCCGGATCGTCGTAGGCCTGGCCCCGCCCGAACAGCTTCACCCCGAACGTCCGCAGCGGCTCGGCCGCGGCCAGGGCCAGGTCGACGGCGTCGGCACGAACCGAGCCGGGGTTATCAGGCAGCGCGGCCTCGAAGTCGTTGACCGCGACCGTCGGCATCCCGGGACCGCACACCAGCGCGTTGATCCACGCGATGCCCCGGTTTGGATACAGCCCCAACCGTATCCACCCCCCGATCCCCTGTTCGGCGTCGGCGAAGTCGAAATACCAGCTTTCGTTCCACAGCGGCTCGTCGGTCGGCACGTGCGGGCCCTCGTCGTCGGCCGCGGGCGAAAGCGGTTCGGCGACAACGGGTTCAGGCAGCGTGGCCAGCGCATCGGTGTCGAGCACGTGCTGACAGTGCCGCTGCAGCATGCACCATGAACATCTCGTCGCCGCGGTCGGTTCGTGCGACGAGCATCGACGAGACCATCGCCATCATCACGCCGAAGAAACTCTGCCGACGCACCCCGTCGCGGACGTCATCGAGGCTGATCGGCGCGTGGAGTCCGAGCGCGCCGTGGTAGGCCCGCAGCAGCGCTTCGTAGTGATCGCGGCGCAGCTGGTCGGGCAACGCGCAGCCGAGGAAGTACGCGACGTCGGTCATCGCCGGACCCCAGGTGACGGTCTGCCAGTCCACCACCGTCAACGGCCGGTCGGCGCCCGGCTCGCCGAACAGCATGTTGTCCAGGCGATAGTCACCGTGCACAAGTCCGTGCGCGCGCTGCGGCGCCAGTTCGGCTGCGACGTAGGCGTCGAAGCTGGCGACCAGCCGCTCGCACACCTCGCGATGCTCCTGGGCGATCTGGTCGCCGTAGCGCTGCACGAACCCGGCATACAACTGGGCGATCACCGCCTGGTTCATCGGCGACTCGCTGTTGAGCCAGTCGATGTTCGCCATCGCGGTGTCGCCGAGCAGCGGCGCATGCACCCGGCCCAATTCGGACAGCGCCAGCATGGCCTGTTCGGCGGTCGCGCCGCGGATTTCGTCGCCGACGACGGCCGGTCCCGCATCGCCGAGCAGTAGGTGAAAGGCGCCCGTGCCGGCGTCGAAGGCGGCGTGGTGGCAAGGCGCGACGGGCCCGGTGAGGTGCGGCGCGATCTCGGTGTAGAACCGCACCTCGCGTTCGTACAGCCCGAGCGCCAGCCCGGTCTGCCGGCTCACCGGGTCGGTGGCAGCGACCTTGAGCACCACCGAGTTCGGGCCGGCCGCGCCGTCGGCGTAGGTCAACCCGACGCGGTAGCACTCGCTCATCTGGCCGGTGCCGATGCGTTCGAAGACGAAGCCGCTCACCGGCGCGCCCATCGCCGCGGTGAGCCACTCGACCGTCAGATCCGCCGGCCGCTCCACGACGTCCGTGGTGGGCAAACTCGTCACCGGTGCGCGGACCCAGTGGCTGAGTCCAACGAGAAGCCCTCCCACGCCTGTCTGCGGTCCGCGTGTGGGTCGTATTCGACACGGGGACGCCGATCCAACACCATCACCGCACGGTCGGCGCTGGTGTACGCGGGCCAGTCCGCGCCGGGCACGCCGGTGCGGCTGAACGCCCGCCAGCGGGCCTGCACGTCGTCGCTGACCCGCAGCGCCGAACGCCGGTCGGCGGCCGCGGTGAGCAGCCGGCCGAACCCGCTGCGGTACACGTCGAACACCGCGAGCAGCTCGGTCGCATGCGTCGCGCCCAGCCCTGACCAGCGCAGCGTCCGCGTCGTGTAGTCGTAGCGGTAAAGATAGGTGGGGGCGTGGCGGCTGTGCGCCTCGGCGATCTGCCACGCCGCTGACCCGAACGCGAAGTCGCTGCCGAACTGGATGCAGGCCGCCGGGTCCGGGTAGCCGGGGTATGCGGCGGTAATACGTTCACGCTCAGCGGGTTCCGTTGCCGACAGCAGCCGCTCGATCATCGGCTCGGTCATCGGCAGCAGCTTGAGGAACCGGCTGAAGAGCCTGGCCTCCTCGGCGTTGGTGCCGATGATCAGCGGCACGCGGTGAGCCTTGCCGACACGCATCGCTTCGACCGGGTCCAACGGCAGGTACTCGCTGCCGCGAGTGGGACCTGCGGCGAACGCGCCGAGCATCTCACGCTGCCCCGCAACGATGAGCCGCTCGAATGCGGTCACCAGCTCCGCCGGCCGGGCCGCCATCACGGCGTGGGCACCGTCGTCCTTGCGGGCGCCGAGCAGCGCAGCGAACTTGGTGGCGTACTCGGTGGCCACCTCCGCAGAGCGGATCATTCCGGCGGCCGGACTCTCCGAAATCGCGTGGGCAAAAAGGCCTTTGGCGGCCGGAACGGCCAGCAGCGTGGCGACGGCGTGCGCCCCTGCACTCTCGCCGAAAATCGTCACGTTGTCGGGGTCGCCGCCGAATGCCGCGATGTTGTCGCGCACCCAGCGCAGCGCCATCACCAGATCCCGCAGGAACAGGTTGTCGTCGATGGTGATATCGCGGTTCGACAGCGACGAGAGGTCCAGGCATCCCAGCGCACCCAGCCGGTAGTTCACCGAGACGTACACACATCCCTTGCGCGCGAGCGCCGCACCGTCGTATATCGGTGTGGCCGAACTGCCCATGAAGTAGCCGCCGCCGTGAATGAACACCATGACGGGCAGCGGCTGATCCGCAGCACGTTTGGGCGTGACGACGTTGAGCGTCAGGCAGTCCTCGCTCATCGGCTGATACTTGCCGGGGGCGAGGATGGTGTACATGCGCTGCTGCGGTGCGCAATTGCCGAACCCGTGGCAGTACCGCACGCCGGCCCACGGCTCGACCGGCTCCGGGGCCCGCAGCCGCAGCCGGCCCACCGGCGGCCGCGCGTAGGGAATCGATCGCCACCGGTTCACGCCGTCGCGGGTGAACCCTTCCACCGTGCCGGACTCGATGGTCGCGTGGACAACGTGTTCGTGCATGAGCCGACGGTATCGAACGAGACAGCACCGCCGCGCCTGACCACTGATCGCGTGTCGGCCCGCTAGCCTTGGCCGTTATGCGGATTGCTGGCCTGATAGCGGCGTCTGTGCTGGTGGCGGGGTGTTCATCGTCGGTCGGCGGGAGTGCCGAGCGGTCAGCGCCGTCGCTGACGGTGCCGCCGAGCACGACGCGCGCCGCGCCACCGGCCACCACACGAACCTCGGCACCTGCCTCGCCGGCCCCCGCCCGGCCGCCCGCCCCGGGGGCGCCGATCGGCGACGTCATCGCCTGGATCGAAGCGGGCGCGCCGGCCGATCCGGGTCGATATCACTCCGCGACCAGCGACGGCACCACCACAGACCTTGGCCAGGACGTCGCATTCGTCACGCCGTCGGGGGTGTCCAACTGCATGACCGACTCGAAGAACAGCGCGGGCGCGCTGGCGTGCCTGGTGCATCTGAAGAACCCGCCGCCGCGTCCCGAGGACGCATACGGGGAGTGGAAGGGCGGCTGGATCGACTATGACGGCACAAGCGTGCAGGTCGGCTCGGTGCACGGCGATCCTGGCCGATTCAGCGCAGGGTCCGGACCGGAACTGCCCTATGGACAGTCGCTGGCCTTCGGCGACTTCCGGTGCCGCAGCGATCAGGCGGGGCTGTTCTGCGTGAACTACGCCCACCGGTCTGCCGCGCAGTTCAGCGACGCGGGCGTGCAACCGTTCGGGTGCCTGCAGCCGGCCACTGCCCCACCGCAGGTCGGCCAGATGTTCAGCTGCTCAGCATCAGCGGCGCTACCGCCAGCCGTCGGCCGCCCTCGCGGCCCGCATCAAGGCGTCGCACAGGTCGCGCAGTTCTGCGCTGCCCGCCCCTTCCTCGATCGCGGTTGCGACATCCTCGGCGGCGCATCTGACCTGGTAGACCCGGTCGGAGAGCTCGGCTGCCTCGTCGGCGGTCAGCACGACGGAGTCCGGCGCCAGCGAGGTGCCCTTGACCATCGCGCGCTGCTCGTAGGCCCGTTGCCGGCAGGACTGCCTGCAGTATTGCCGGCGCCGACCCAGGCCGATATCGGCGACTTCACGACCACACCAGCGACACGGCGCAGGCTTGAGACGACGGACCACGGACCAGACTGTAAACCGCCGGGGCGGCAGATCCCGGTATCATCATCGGTCGAGTCGGGAACTGCGCTGAGGTCGTTCTTGCGTTGGATATCCGGACTGATGGCGTAACTGAGGAGTGTTGACGATGGCTGATCGTGTCTTGAGAGGCAGTCGGCTCGGAGCCGTGAGCTACGAGACCGACCGCAACCACGACTTGGCGCCGCGTCAGGTCGCCCGGTACCGCACCGACAACGGCGAGGAGTTCGAGGTCCCGTTCGCCGACGACGCCGAGATCCCCGGCACCTGGCAGTGCCGCAACGGGATGGAGGGCACCCTGATCGAGGGTGACGTGCCGGAGCCGAAGAAGGTGAAGCCGCCGCGTACCCACTGGGACATGCTGCTCGAGCGCCGCTCGGTCGAGGAGCTCGACGAGCTGCTCAAGGAGCGCCTCGACATCATCAAGACCCGCCGCCGCGGCTGATCGAGCGCGCCGAGCCGGGGCTCAGCTGGTAACGCCGACTCCACGGGCCCGGTCCAGGCGCCCGCGGATACCCCATTCCGCGACCTTGAACAGTGCTTCGCGGATGTTGGACCCGCTCATCTTGGATTGCCCGAACTCGCGCTCGGTGAAGGTGATCGGCACCTCGACGACGACGAAGCCGTTGTTGATGGTGCGCCAGGTCAGGTCGATCTGGAAGCAGTAGCCCTTCGAATCCACCGCCGCAAGGTCGATCTTCTCCAACACCTCCCGCCGGTAGGCGCGGTAGCCGGCGGTGATGTCGTGAATGTCGACGCCGAGCAGGATCCGCGAATACCCGTTGGCGGTGCGGGACAGCACCATCCGGCGGCGGGGCCAGTTTCGCACCTGCTCCGCCGGGCACGTAGCGCGAGCCGATCGCCAGGTCCGCGCCACGATCCACGGCGTCCAGCAGCCGATCCAGCTGTTCGGGCGGGTGGCTGCCGTCGGCGTCCATCTCGACGAGCACCGAGTACTCGCGATTGAGGCCCCACGCGAACCCCGCCAGGTAGGCCGCGCCGAGACCGGCCTTCGACGTGCGGTGCATGACGTGCACCCGGTCGGTGTCGGCCAGGGCCAGCTCGTTGGCCAGTTCGCCGGTGCCGTCGGGGCTGCCGTCATCGACGATCAAGATGTGCACGTCCGGGCGCGCGGTGTGCACGCGCGAGACGATCAACGGCAGGTTCTCCCGCTCGTTGAAGGTGGGGATGATGACCAGAGTGCGTTCACTCGGGCGCTGAGCTCCGCCCCTGGGGACGCTCATGTGGCTCCTTTGTCGTCGGCGCCCTGGTCGGGCCGCCGGTGTCGGTCGTCGGCCGGTGTTCGCCGACGACGCACGAAACCTCCATTGTGCAGTATTGCCCAGATCACAGCGGCAACACCAAGCAGCACCAGCAGGCCCTGGATCACCGGGCCCGCCCGCGTTGCCAGCGTGAGCTGCGTCTTTAGCCGCACCGGCAGGTCGAGGTAGGCGGGCTCGAAGAACGCGGTGTGAGCCAGCTCGCGACCGTCGGGCGCGATGATCGCGCTGATCCCGGTGGTGCCCGCGACCACGACATATCGGTCGTGCTCAACGGCGCGCAGCCTGGCGAACGCGAGCTGCTGCTCGCTCATCGCCTGGTCGAAGGTGGCGTTGTTGGCCGGCACGGCCAGCAATTGCGGCGCCGTTTTGCACCGATTCGCGCGCGGCGCGGTCGAAGATCACCTCCCAGCATGTCGTCACTCCGATCGGCACACCTGCGGCGTTGACCACCCCGTTTCCGTCGCCGGGCACGAAGTAGCCCGCGCGGTCGGCGTACTGCGACAAATGCCTGAAGAAGCCGCGCCACGGCAGGTACTCGCCGAACGGCTGCACGATCTTCTTGTCGTGCCGGTCAGCCGGGCCGGTGCCGGGATCCCAGACGATCACCGAGTTCGTCGACACCGGGTTGTCGGGGCTGTAGCCGGGCGCGGCGAGCACACCACCGACCAGGATCGGCGCATTGATCGCCGACGCGGCCTCGGAGATCTCGTCGCGGGCGTCCGGATTGGCAAGCGGATCGATGTCGGAGGAGTTCTCCGGCCAGATCACAACCGTCGGCTGCGGCGCCCGGCCGGCATGCACGTCGTCGGCCAACTGAAGCGTTTCGTGGACATGGTTGTCGAGCACGGCGCGGCGTTGCGCATTGAACTCCAGCCCGAGCCGCGGCACGTTGCCCTGCACGGCGGCGACGGTGATCGCCGGGTCATCGCCTGCGCCGAGCCCCGACTGCCGGACGTGCGGGCCACGCCAACGCGGTGGCCAGCAGCACGGCGCTGATGCACACCCCGGGTAGTACCACCGCGGGCGGTGCCGCGGGCCGGCGGTGGTCGCTGTGCCGCCACCACGTGACGACTTCGAACGTGATTGCGGCCAGGCAGAACCCGGTAAGCACCACCGCGAACGACAGCAGCGGTGCGCCGCCGAGCTGCGCGATCGCCAGCAACGGGCCGTCGGTTTGACTGAAGCCGACTACCCCCCAGGGGAATCCGCCGAACGGCACCGTCGACTTGAGCCATTCCTGGGCGGCCCATAGGGCGGCGAACCAGAACGGCCAGCCCGGTAACCGCCGAACCGCGACCGCGGCCAACCCGAACAGAGCGGGAAACAATGCCTCCAAGAGCGGCCAGCAGGATCCACGGCACCGCGCCTACCAGCCCGCTGATCCATGGCAGCAGCGGCAGGTAGAACACCAGCCCGAACAGCAACCCGTATCCGAATCCTCCTGCGTGCGTGGTCGTCTCACGGGTCAGCACCCAGGCCAGCAGGCCGAACGCCGCGAAGGCCAGATACCACCAGCCGAACGGGGGGAAGCTCGCGCACAGCGCCAGACCGGCGACGATCGTGACACTCAACTGAAGCCACCGGTCGAGGGCGGCCTGACCGAGTCTGCGTGCCCGAGCCCGGATTTGTGCAGTCACGTCGGACTTGGCCGGCGCGGGTCGTCCTCATCGGCGACATTCGCGCCTGAGGCGGGCTTACCCATGAATGACGGCACCCCGATGAACCGTCTGCCGGCAGCGCGGCAGCGGGTCGTCGAGTCGCGGCAGGGCGGGCACCCGGGAGCGCTGGTCGGTCGACCACCGCTGCACCGCGTCGGCCGGCGCGCTGACTTCGAAGTCGTCGGCCTCCCAAATCGCATAGGACGCCGGCGCGCCGGGAACCAGGGTTCCGGCCAGCCCGTCGCGGACGCCCCCCGCGCGCCAGGCGCCGCGCGTCGCGGCCGCGAACGCGGCCCGCACCGACACCGCGCTGCCCGGGGTGCGGTGGCGGCTGGCGGCGCGCACCGACGCCCACGGATTCAGGCCCGTCACCGGGCTGTCCGAGCCGAACGCGATTGGCACGCCTTGGGATGCTAGCAGCGCAAACGGGTTCAGCTTGCGGCCCCGGTCACGGCCGAGGCGCTGGACGTACATGCCGTCCTCGCCGCCCCAGGCGGCGTCGAAATTCGGCTGCACGCTGGCGAACACACCCCACGACCCCAGCCGGGCCGCCTGGTCCTCGGTGACCATCTCGAGGTGCTCGAGCCGATGACCGCAGCGGGCCACCGCGGGCGCCCCGAAGTGATCGACGAGCCGCTGCGAGTGCGGTCACCACGGCGGTGACCGCGGCATCACCGATGACGTGGAAGCCCGCGGTGATGCCGGCCTCGGTGCAGGCGTACAGGTGAGCGGTGATCGCGTCGGCGTCGAGGTAGCTGTTGCCGGTCCATCCGGGTGGCAGGTGGGGCGCGTCGGTGTAGGGCTGGTGCAGCCACGCGGTGCGCGAGCCCAGCGCACCGTCGACGAACAGGTCCCCGGCCAGTCCACGGGCGCCGGTGCGATCGATGAGGTCGCGCGCCGCCCCGGCCGTGGTCACCTGCTCGCCCCAGTAGCCGATGATCTCGACGCCGTGGTCGAGGTCGCGGACCTCGGTCCAGTCGTCGATGCCGCCGATGTCGGGGCCGGCGCATTCGTGCACCGCCGCGATGCCGAGCGCGGCGGCGGCGTCGAGGGCGGCCAGCCGGGCGGCGCGGCGCTGCGCCGGTGTCAGCTGGTCGCGCGCGGCGGCCCGAACCAGGTGGTGCGCGTCGCCGGTCAACGGCTGCTGGGCGGCGAATCCCGCGGCTTCGGCCAGCCCCGGCGCACGCCGGCGCAGCGCGGTCGAGGCCGCCGCGGAGTGCACGTCGACGCGGGCCAGGTAGGCGGGCCGGTCGCCGACGACACCGTCGAGGTCGGCGGTGCTGGGCGCGGTGTTCTCGGGCCAGCCTGATTCGTCCCAGCCGTGTCCCCAGATCGGCCCGTCGGGGTGCGCCCGTGCGTGATCGGCGATGAGCTCCAGGCAGTGCCGCAGTGAGGTGGCGGTGCGCAGGTCCAACCCGGTCAGCGTCAGCCCGGTGGCGGTGAGATGGATGTGGCTGTCCACGAACGCCGGGGCGACGAAGGCGCCGTCGAGGTCGACGACCTCGGCGCCGGGAAATTGGGCCCGGCCGACGTCGTCGCTGCCGAGCCACGCCACTATCCCGTTCACGCCGTCGCTCACAGCCATCGCGGTGGCGTCGGGCATGGCCGGGCTGTGCACCCGGCCGTTGAGGAGGAGTGTCGTCACTTACTCGGGTTTGCGCTCCAGCGCCCGCGCTTGCTCGTCGACCACTACGTCTTCACGTCGACTGTCGACGACCTCACCGTCGATGTAGTCGCCGTGCCCGGCGGGGTAGCCCGCGCGCGGCGGTGGCGACGGTGATCAGCGGCATCCGGCGCGCCGCCATCGCGGTGACCAGTGGGCGGGCGGCGGCGCGGGTGGGCGGCAGCAGCAACAACGCCCCCACCGCCGAGCTGGCCAGGCCGGGCACCACGACGAGCACGGTGCCCAGCGCGACGAGCACACTGTCGGCCGCCGCGCCCTGCACCGTGGCCGCGGTCAGGCCGGACTGCAGGCGGCGAAGGTGGCGCTTGACCTGCGAGCCGGCCAAGCCGAGCCCGACCACGAAGGTCGCCAGCAGCAGGAGCACCGTCCAGCCGAAGCCGATCGTCGACGCCAGCGCCACGATGACCGCCAGCTCGACGACGGTGTAGATCAGAAACAGCCGCATCGCCATGTAGGTGCAACGTATCCGGTTTCGCCTAGGTTCCGCCCACCGCGGGCGTGATTTCGAGCCCGACGTGCACTTTGTCGATGCCCCCTCGGATCAGCGAGTGCGGGATGAACCACCATGCGTGCCACCAGTAGCGCTTGACCACCGCGTCGTAGACCTTCCTGGTGTCTTCCTTGGGCAGCACCCGGGCCACCGCCTCCACCGGCGCGCCCTTGGACGTGCCGAGCGAGCCGGACTTCTGGATGGTCACCCGCGGCGTGTTGGCTATCCGTTTGGTCTTCCAGGACCCTTCGTCGGTGATGATCAGCAGCTTGTCCCCGTCGGGCGCTGCCCAGACGGCCGTCGGCTTGGGCCTGCCGTCCTTGGTGAACGTGGTCAGCAGCAGGTACTTGGACCTGGCCACGTCGGCGAAGGTGTCGGCCATCGTCAGGCCGCCTTCAGTTCGATCGACACGTTGTTCTTCTCCCCGCCGCGCAGCTTGGAGAAGAAGTTGAACGTCTTGCCGATCAGCCCGTAGCGCTTGCCGATCGCGTCGTAGGTGGCGCCGTTGGCCGACTTGTCCAGGATCGTGGCGAGGGCCTCCACCTCCTCACCCTTGCGGTTGCCGCTTCGGTCGCACTCCGCGATGGTCACCCGCGGGGTGTTGCGGATCCGCTTGACCTTCCACGACGTCTCCTGGGTGATGACCACCAGGGCGTCACCCTGCGGCGCGGCCCAGATGGCCGTCGGCTTGGGCCTGCCGTCCTTGGTGAACGTGGTCAGCAGGATGTAATGGGACTTGGCGACGTCGGCGAAGGTGACAGGCACGCCATCAAACGTAGCGGGTCAGCCCTCCAGTTCGCCTTCCGTCTCCAGGAGCACCGCTTGCAGGCCGTCGAGGGTGGCCTGTTCCGGTTGCGCCCACATCCCCCGGCCTGCGGCCTCCAGCAGCCGCTCGGCCATGCCGTGCAGCGCCCACGGGTTGGACTCCGCCATGAACTTGCGGTTCTCGTCGTCGGTGACGTACTCCGCCGCGAGCCGCTCGTACATCCAGTCGGCCATCACGCCCGCGGTCGCGTCATAGCCGAACAGGTAGTCGACGGTGGCGGCCATCTCGAACGCGCCCTTGTAGCCGTGCCTGCGCATCGCCTTGATCCAGCGCGGATTGACGACGCGGGCGCGGAACACCCGGGTCGTCTCCTCCGACAGCGTGCGGGTGCGCACGGCGTCGGGCCGGGTGTTGTCGCCGATGTATGCCGCCGGTGACTGCCCCGTCAGGGCCCGCACCGTGGCGACCATGCCGCCGTGGTACTGGAAGTAGTCGTCGGAGTCGGCGATGTCGTGCTCTCGGGTGTCGGTGTTCTTGGCGGCCACCGCGATCCTGCGGTACTGCCGGTTCATGTCGTCCGCGGCGGGCGCGCCGTCCAGGCCGCGGCCGTAGGCGAAGCCGCCCCATGCGGTGTAGACCTGGGCGAGGTCGGCGTCGTCGCGCCAGTTGCGGCTGTCGATCAGCTGCAGCAGGCCCGCGCCGTAGCTGCCCGGTTTCGAGCCGAAAATCCTTGTGGTGGAGCGACGCTGGTCACCGTGTTCGGCGAGGTCGGCTTGCGCGTGGGCGCGGACGTAGTTGTCGGCGGCCGGCTCATCGAGGTTCGCGGCGAGTTGCACCGCGTCGTCGAGCATGGTGACCACATGCGGAAACGCGTCGCGGAAGAAGCCGGAGATGCGCACCGTCACATCGATGCGGGGCCGGCCCAGTTCGGCGAGCGGGATCGGTTCCAGGCTCACCACCCGCCGCGACGCGTCGTCCCAGATCGGCCGCACACCCAGCAGCGCAAGCACTTCGGCGATGTCGTCGCCCGCGGTGCGCATGGCCGAGGTGCCCCACACCGAAAGCCCGACCGATTGCGGCCAGCGGCCGTAGTCGTCGCGGTAGCGGCTCAGCAGTGAATCCGCCATCGCCACACCGGTTTCCCACGCCAGCCGGGACGGCACCGCCTTGGGGTCGACGGAGTAGAAGTTGCGCCCGGTGGGCAGCACGTTGACCAGGCCGCGCAGCGGCGAGCCGGACGGCCCCGACGCGATGAACCGGCCGTCGAGCGCCCGCAGGACCTGCTCGATCTCCCCCGCCGTGCCGGCCAGTCGCGGCACCACCTCGGTGGCCGCGAAGCGCAGGATGTCCGCGACGACCGGGTCGTCGGTGAGGGCATCGACGGCCGTCGGGTCCCAACCGGTTTCCTGCAGCGCCGCGACCAGTTCGCGGGCGGCGGCCTCCGCGGCGTCCACCGCGACCCGGTCGTCGTTGCCGTCCTCGGCCAGGCCCAGCGCCTGGCGCAGTCCCGGCACGGTCTGGTCGCCGCCGAACAACTGCCGCGCGCGCAGGATGGCCAGCACCAGGTCGAGTTCGACGCTGCCGGTGGGTTTTACGCCAAGCACATGCAGCCCGTCGCGGATCTGGACGTCCTTGATCTCACACAGCCAGCCGTCGACGTGCAGCAGCATGTCGTCGAACGAGTCGTCCCCTGGCCGTTCGTCCAGGCCGAGGTCGTGGTCCATCTTGGCCGCGCGCATCAGCGTCCAGATCTGCTGGCGGATCGCGGGCAACTTGCCGGGGTCGAGCGCGGCGATGGCGGCGTGCTCGTCGAGCAGCTGCTCCAATCGCGCGATGTCGCCGTAGGTTTCGGCGCGGGCCATCGGCGGGATCAGGTGGTCGATCAGCGTGGCGTGCGCACGACGCTTGGCCTGGGTGCCCTCCCCCGGATCGTTGACCAGAAACGGGTAAATCAGCGGCAGGTTGCCCAGCGCCGCGTCGGCGCCGCACGCCGCGGACATGCCAAGTGTCTTGCCCGGCAGCCACTCCAGGTTGCCGTGCTTGCCGAGGTGCACGACGGCATCCGCGCCGAAATCGGCGGCGATCCAGCGGTAGGCGGCCAGATAGTGATGGCTCGGCGGCAGGTCGGGATCGTGGTAGATGGCGACCGGGCGCTCGCCGAATCCCCGCGGCGGCTGAACGATCAACACCACATTGCCTGCCTGCATGGCGGCGATCACGATCTCGCCGTCGGGATCGCTGACTGCGGTCGACGAACAACTCACCCGGCGGCGGCCCCCAGTGCGCGACCACCGCGTCGGTGAGCTTGCGCGGCAGCGTGGCAAACCAGTCGCGGTAGGCCAGCGCCGGCATCCGGATCGGATTTCCGATCAGCTGCCCTTCGGTGAGCCAGTCGGGGTCCTGGCCGCCGCGCGCGATCAGCGCGTGGATCAACGCGTCCCCGTCCTGGGCGTCGACGCCGGGCACATCGCCGATCGCATAACCCGCGTCACGCATGGCCCGCAACAGCGCGACCGCGCTGGCCGGGGTGTCCAGCCCCACCGCGTTGCCGATGCGGGCGTGCTTGGTGGGGTATGCCGAGAACACCACCGCGACCCGCTTCTCGGTGGCCGGAATCGCCCGCAGCCGGGCGTGTTTGACGGCCAGCCCGGCGACCCGGGCGCAGCGCTCCGGATCGGCGACGTAGGAGATCAGACCCTCGTCGTCGATCTGTTTGAACGAGAACGGAACCGTGATGATGCGGCCGTCGAACTCCGGCACCGCGACCTGGCTGGCGACGTCGAGCGGCGAGAGACCGTCGTCGTTGTGCTGCCACTGCGCGAGGGAACTCGTCAGGCACAGGCCCTGCAGGATCGGGATGTCCAGCGCGGCCAGCTGGGCCACGTTCCAGCTGTCGTCGTTACCGCCGGCGGTGACGGTGGCCGGGACGGCGGCGCCCGCGGCCAGCACCGTGGTCACCATCGCGTCGGCGGTGGAGAGCAGGTCCAGCAGCCCGGCTTCGGCAGCGCGCAGCGAAGCGCAGAACACCGGCAGCGGCCGCCCGCCGGCATCCTCGATGGCACGGCACAGCTCCTCGATGTAGCCGGTGTTGCCGGCCAGGTGCTGGGCGCGGTAGTAGAGCACCGCGATCGTCGGGCCGTCGCCGTCGCGGGCAGTCCGGTCGAGGATGCCCCAGGTCGGCGTGGTCACCGGCGGCCCGAACCCGAAGCCGGTCATCAACAGCGTGTCGCAGAGGAAGGCGTGCAGCTGCCGCAGGTTTGGTAGGCCGCCCTGGGCGAGATAGATGTGGGCCTGCAGCGCGACGCCTGCCGGCGTCGTGGAATGCCCCATCAGCTCGGCGTCCGGCGACTGCTCGCCGCTGACGACGACGGTCGGCACACCGCTGGCCACCACGGCGTCGATGCCGTCCTGCCAGGCGCGGTACCCGCCGAGGATGCGCACGACCGCGATGTCGGCGCCTGCCAGCAGTTCCTCGAGCTCACCGTCGAGAAGGCGCGACGGGTTCGCCCACCGAAACGCCACCCCGCTGGCGCGGGCGGTGATCAGGTCGCTGTCGGACGTCGACAGCAGCAGCACGGTGGGCAGGTCGGTCGGCTCTGGCACCCACCATTCGTACCGCACCGGCCGGTCACCGGTGCGGTCGGTGCTCAGCGGACGTCGTTACCCCAGCGGCCGTGCCACGTCTGCGGATACGGCAGACCGAGGGCCGCGATGAGCACCAGCAGGAGCACGAAGAATCCGATCAGTGCGAGCATCGTCGTTCCTTCCCGTTTCGGTTACTACACACGCGTGCAGTAGTTAGAAGGAAGGTACGACGGAACCGGTCGGAAATGATCGAATTGTGCGGGACGGAACACGACCCCAGTGCGTGTGACGACGGTCACATTTCTTCAGGCGGTGCGCACGTCGAAGTGCGCGGTCTCCGGCATGGCCAGCAACTCGCGATGCCGCGCCGGCGGCCACGGAAACAGCTCGGGCAGACCGTCCTTACCCAGGTACCAGCTCTTGCAGCCCGTCACCCAAACAGTCTGAGGCATCGCGCTTTTCATGTCCTCGTTGTAGTCCTTGGTGGCCGCCTCCGACGGCGCCACCGCGACCACGCGGCCCTCGCGAATCTCGGTTGATCCACCACGTCGCGTAGTCCGCCTGGTTCTCGGCGATCATCACCAGCGACTGGTTACCGATCGGCGAGTGCGGCCCCATCATCATGAACAGGTTCGGAAATCCCGGCACCGCGACCGAGCGATACGCGTGCGGACCGTCGGCCCAGGCCTCGTCGAGGGTCAGCCCGTTCTCCCCGACGAGTTGCATCGGAGCGCACATACGCACGGGCGTCGAACCCGGTGGCCAGCACCAGCAGATCCAGTTCGTGCAGGGTGCCGTCGGCGGTGACGACGCCACGGGGTTCGACGTGGTCGATGGCCTCATCGACCAGCTGAACGCCGCGGCTTCTGGATCGCCTGGTAGTAATGCCCCGCCAGTACCTGGCGTTTGCACATCGCCTGGTAGTCGGGCGTGAGCCTGCGGCGCAGCTCGGCATCGCGCACCGACAACCGCAGGTTCCACCGGCACAGCGCCGTCAAAAGGCGGCGCTGCCAACACGGCTCGACCGTCGCACGGCCCAATGCGTTTTCGAGGTAGCCCTGCCAGAAGCGGTAACCGACCCTGTTCATGGCGGGCCAGCGCCGCAGCACGGCCTTGGTCAGTCGCGAGTAACGCAGGTTCGGCGTGGGAAACACCCACTGCGGCGTGCGCTGAAAAATGGTGAGCCCGCGTACCTTTCCGCCGAGTTCGGCGGTGATCTGCACACCGGTGGAGCCGGTGCCGATCAATCCGATTCGCTTGTCGGGCAACGAGACCGAGTGGTCCCACCGCGAGGAGTGGAACATCGGCGCCCGCGAAGGTCTCGAGCCCGCGGATCTCCGGGTACCGCGGGACCCGCAACACCCCGGTGGCGGTGACCACGACGTCGAACGCTTCCTCGCCCGCCGCGGTGGCCAGCCACCAGCGGCCGTCTCGGTACTCCGCCGCCGTGACCTCGGTGCCGAACCGGATGTGGCCCCGGATACCCCGCTCCGTCGCGACCTGCCGGAAGTAGGCCTGGATCTCGGGGCCCGGCGAGAGCAGGCGTGACCATCCGGGATTGGGCCGAAACGAATACGAGTAAAAGCGCGACGGGACGTCGCACGACAGGCCCGGGTAGGTGTTGTCGCGCCAGGTGCCGCCGACCTCGTCGGCCGACTCGAAGACGGTGTAGGTGTCGATGCCCGCGTCCTGCAGCTTGGCCGCCATGCAGAGGCCGGACATTCCGGCTCCGATGATGGCCACATCCAGTCGGCGTTGTGTCACCCTGTCCCCTTCGACGTACCCCGAACCCTACGCTGACCAGGACCAATTGTTGAGCGATCGAATGGCTTCCGCCGACGGGCCGATCGCGGGGTCAGAGGCCGATCGCGGTCAGAGCCGGTCCATTTCCCGCGACATCAGCGCGGTCTCGATATAGCCGATCCGCTTCGGGTAATGCCGTCGCCCCACGGCTCGGCTTTTCAGGGGCAGAGAAGATCGCGCGCACCGCTGCGGCGACGGCCACGACGGGGTCGCTCAACCGGCGGGTTTTCGCCGGAGGCAGCGCCACCGCCGCCGCCGTGCTGAAGAGCACCTGCTGTTCGGTGACCAGCACCTGCGCCTCGGCCGAGTTCGTGTCAGTGGCGACCGGCGATGTCTCGCGGCTGCCCTCGAGTTTTCGTCTGTCTGTTGCCATGTCGGTCATTTGCGTTGCTCCCACCCTGTGTCCCGTGGTGCCCGGCTGACCCGGACCCCCATGAGGGAAAAATTAGCGCCGCAGGTGACACAGCTCACGCGTAGCCAGGTACCTATTTATCCAGCTAATCCACGCAGCCCGTACGCACGTAGTGCTGCCGACTACGTGCGACATGCGTCGGCAGCACCATTGACGTGGGAATTAAGCGAAGTCCCCGGCTGACGGCCTGTTTGCCGCACCGGGGCTACGCCAATCCCAGCAACGTCTAAATCGTTGCCCGGCACCGCTTCAGAGCCGGTACATCTCCCGCGCCATCCGGGCGTCCTCGAGGATAATCGTTGCGGGGCGGATAGTGACGTCGCTTCGGCCGGGCATCTTTGGATTCCAGGTCTTTGGCTGTCACGAGGTCGCCAGACGTTGCGAAAGCCGCCCTCACGCTCGCTGCGACCGCCCGCACCGCCTCGGTCCAGCGGCGGGTTTTCGCCGGAGGCAGCGGCACCGCCGCCGCCGTGCTGAAGAGCACCTGCTGCTCAGTGATCAGCACCTGCGACTCGGTCGAGTCCGGCACGGAGGTCACCGGCACGGAGGTCACCGGCACGGCGGTCACCGGCGGGGCCTCGCCGCCGTCCTCGAGTTTGCGGTCGGATGTCGTTGCGATGTCGGTCATTTGAATTGCTCCCACCCTGTGTACTTTGGCGTCCGGGTGACCCGGAACCCCCTGTGAGAGAGAAATTAACGCCTGTGTCGACATAGTTCACGCGTAGCCGGATACCTATTTATCTGGTTAATTACGCCGCGGTAGGCAGGTAATTCCGCCGACTACTCGTCAGACGGGCCGGCATCGGTGTTGACGTGGGAATTAACCGAAGTCCCTGGCACACCAGCTGTTTGCGGCACCGGCGCTATCCGCAACCCAGCAACGTTAAATCGGCTTTTGCGGCACCACATGCACGGGTTGGGGGCCCTCGGATCCGGGGTGCTCGCCCGGCCCGCCGTCGCGCCGTACGGTGAACAGGTGGCCAGGACCCGCGAGCGCGACGCCTGCCCGGGTGCGCTGCAGTTGCACCATGCGGCGGACGGCGCCCTGGCGCGAGTGCGGTTGCCGGGGGGCATGATCTCGGCCGGGCAGCTGGCGGCACTGGCAGACGCCGCGACCCGATTCGCATCGCCCGCCATGGAACTCACGTCGCGCGCCAACATCCAGCTGCGGGCCATCACCGACACCGCGGCGGTCGCCGACATGGTCGCCGCGGCGGGGCTGTTGCCCTCGCAGACCCACGAACGGGTGCGCAACATCGTCGCGTCGCCGTTGTCCGGCCGGGTCGGAGGGCGGCGCCGATGTCCGCGGACTGGTCATCGAATTGGACGAGGCGATTCGATCCGAGCCCGCGTTGGCCGAGCTGCCCGGCAGGTTCATGTTCGGTGTCGACGACGGCCGCGCCGACACCTCCGGACTCGCCGCCGACGTGGGCGCGCACTTTCTCGACGAGGCGACCGCCGCCCTGCTGCTGGCGGGCCGCGACACCGGCGTGCGGCTGAGCAGGCCCGACGCCGTGCCCGCGCTCGTCACGGTCGCCGGCCGGTTCGCCGCAATACGCGGAAAGGCTTGGCGGGTAGCCGAACTGGCCGACGTCGCGCCGCTGCTGGAGCACTTCACTGCCGCTGCCGCGCCGGGAGCGACATGGCCGCCGGCCATCCGGCCACCCGTGGGCTGGCTGGGGCAAGACGACGGGCGGGTGGCCCTCGGCGCCGCGGTGCCGCTGGGCGTGCTGTCGGCCAGGGTCGCGGAGTACCTCGCGGCGATCGGCGCGCCGCTGGTGATCACGCCGTGGCGTTCGGTGCTGATCTGCGACCTCGACGACGGTGTCGCCGAGGCGGCGTTGCGCGTGCTGGCGCCGATGGGGCTGGTGTTCGACGAGAACTCGCCGTGGCTGTCGGTCAGCGCGTGCACCGGCAGCCCCGGCTGCGAACATTCGGCCGCCGACGTGCGCGCGGACGCCGCGGCCGCCCTCGACGACCCCGCCGGGGGGCACCGGCACTTCGTCGGCTGCGAACGGGCGTGCGGCAGCCCACCGATCGGTGCGGTGCTGGTGGCAACCGCAGACGGATACCGGCTGCGCGAGGCGCGCCCGTAGGGTGAGCGGGTGCTCGACTACATCCGCGACGCGGCCGAGATCTATCGGCAGTCGTTCGCGACGATCCGCGCCGAGGCGGACCTGTCGCGGTTCCCCGACGACGTCGCCCGGGTGGTGGTGCGGCTCATCCACACCTGCGGGCAGGTCGACGTCGCCGAGCACGTCGCGTTCAGCGATGACGTCGTCGCCAAGACCCACGCCGCACTGGTCGCGGGCGCGCCGGTGTTGTGCGATTCGTCGATGGTGGCCGCCGGCATCACCAGGTCGCGGCTGCCCGCCGGCAACGAGGTGGTGGCGCTGGTCGCCGACGCCAGGGCGGCGCGGCTGGCCGACCGCACCGGCACCACCCGATCGGCGGCCGCGGTGGACCTGTGGGCCGACCGGCTCGGCGGCGCCGTGCTGGCCATCGGCAACGCACCGACCGCATTGTTCCGGCTGATGGAGCTCGTCGACGACGGCGCCGCGACCCCGGCCGCCGTGCTGGGCGGCCCCGTCGGTTTCGTCGGCTCGGCGCAGTCGAAACAGGAGCTGATCGACCGGCCCCGGGGCATGGCCTATCTGGTGGTGCAGGGCCGCCGCGGTGGCAGCGCGATGGCCGCCGCCGCCGTCAACGCGATCGCGTGGGACCGGGAATGAGCCGGGGCACCCTCTGGGGTGTCGGGCTCGGGCCCGGCGATCCCGAGCTGGTTACGGTCAAGGCCGCCAAGGTGATCGCCGAGGCCGACGTCGTCGCCTACCACAGCGCCCGGCACGGCCGCAGCATCGCGCGCGGGATCGCCGAACCGTACCTTCGGCCCGGTCAGCTCGAGGAGCACCTGGTCTACCCGGTCACCACCGAGACCACCGACCATCCTGGCGGCTACCCGGGCGCGATGGAGCAGTTCTACCGCGAGGCCGCCGACCGCATCGCCGCGCACCTCGACGCAGGCCGCAACGTTGCTCTGCTGGCCGAGGGTGACCCGCTGTTCTACAGCTCCTACATGCACATGCACACCCGGCTCACCCAACGGTTCAACGCCGTCATCATCCCGGGTGTGACGTCGGTGAGCGCGGCCTCGGCGGCGATCGGCGCCCCGCTGGTCCAGGGTGACGAGGTGCTGACGATCCTGCCCGGCACGCTGTCCGGCGCGGAGCTCACGCGCAGGCTGGCCGACACCGACGCCGCCGTGGTGCTCAAGTTGGGTCGCTCGTATCCCGCTGTGCGAGAAGCGCTTTCGTCGGCCGGACGGCTGGATGAAACGTTCTATGTGGAACGGGCCAGCACCGCGGCGCAGCGCGTGCTGCCTGCGGGCGAGGTCGGCCGAGGCGACGGTGCCGTACTTCTCGCTGGCGATGCTGCCCGGCGCCTCGCGGCAGGAGCGCGCCGGCGGTGTCGCAGTGCCCACCGGCGGTGTCGCGGTGGTGGGCCTCGGCCCCGGCGACACCGATTGGATGACCCCGCAGAGCCGGCGCGAGCTGGCCGCCGCCACCGACCTCATCGGCTACGGCCCCTACCTCGACCGCATCGGGACCCGCGACGGTCAGTGCCGCCACCCCAGTGACAACACCGACGAGCCCGCGCGGGCCCGGCTGGCCTGCACGCTGGCCCAGCAAGGGCGCGCGGTCGCGGTGGTCTCCTCCGGCGATCCCGGCGTGTTCGCCATGGCGACGGCCGTTTTGGAGGAAGCCAAGCAGTGGCCCGGCGTGCACGTGCGGGTGATCCCGGCGATGACGGCCGCGCAGGCCGTCGCCAGCCGGGTCGGCGCCCCCCTCGGCCACGACTACGCGGTGATCTCGCTCTCCGACCGGCTCAAGCCGTGGACGGTCATCGAAGAACGGCTCAGCGCGGCCGCGCGAGCCGACCTGGTGCTGGCGATCTACAACCCCGCCTCAAAGACCCGCACCTGGCAGGTCGGCGCGATGCGGGAGCTGCTGCTGGCCCATCGCGATCCCGGTACCCCGGTGGTCATCGGCCGCGACGTGTCCGGCCCGCGGGAAGAGGTAAAGGTGGTCAGGCTCGCCGATCTCGATCCCGCCGACGTCGACATGCGCTGCCTGCTGATCGTCGGGTCGTCGCAGACGCAGTGGTACACGGAGCCGGGTGGCCGGCGACATCACGGGCGCGGAGCCGGGTGGCCGGCGACATCAGGGCGAAGCGGAGCAGGACCGGGTGTTCACCCCACGCCGGTATCCGGGTCGGTAGCTCGGCGGGTCTGCAGCTCGCCGGGTTTGTCGCTCGCCGGGTCTGACTACAGCGACTTGGCGATGAGCTCATCGGCGACCCACCGCGCGACATTCGCCGGGTACGGCGCGCTCGGCAGGCCGAGGGTGACGTGCCGGAAGCCGGCGTCGAGCGCCTCGCTGATCGCCTCCCGTGTGGTGGCGGGCTGGTCGTAGGACACCTGCAGATGGATCGAGCGGGTGATCGCGGCGGGATCACGGCCGGCCTCGGCGCAGTAGCGGTCCAGCAGCGCGCTGCGCTCGGCGGCGTCGGCGATGTCGCCGCCCGGGATGTTCCACAGGTCCGCCTGCTCCGCGGCCACCCGGAGCACGGCGGCCGAACGTCCGGCAACCAGGATCGGCGGGTGCGGCTGCTGGAGGGGTTTCGGGTTGCCGAACGCGCCGGTGAGATTGAGGTGGGCGCCGTGGAAGTCGAACGGCTCGTTGCTCCGTCCACAGCCGCCGGATGACCGTGCAGGCCTCCGCGAGGGCCTCCACCGAGTGACGAAAGTCGTGATAGGGCAGGCCGTGTGCCTCATACTCCCGGCGAGCCGGCGGGTGGCTGGGGCGCGAGCCCGCACCGATCCCGAAGTCGAGTCGACCCCCCGAGACGATGTCGACGGTGGTGGCGATCTTGGCCAGCATCGCGGGCGGCCGGAACCTGTTGCTGGTCACCAGCAGGCCTAAGCGCAGCCGCTCGGTCTGCGCGGCGAGAGCCGACAGCAGGGTCCAGCCTTCGAAGATCGGCCCGCTCCGGTCACCGGCGATCGGCATGAGGTGATCGAACAGCCACGCGTGCTCGATTTGTGGGATGGCGTCCGCCTCGCGCCAGACCCGCAGGATATCCAGGTAGCCGACCTGCATCGGCGCAGTCATGATTCCGAAACTGGGCAGAGATGCTTGCGGCATGGGTTCTCCGTGTCATCCTGAATGAAGTGGAACCGTGTTCCGATATTTACGATACGGAATCGTGTTCCGGTTGGCAAGGTGGTGACGGCGCGAAGGTGGGTGACGGCGCGAAGGTGGGTGACGGCGCGAAGGTGGGTGACGGCGCGAAGGTGGGTGACGGAGGGAGCGTGAGCGGGGCCGGCGGTGAGAAAGCGGCGGTGGCGCCGCGGAAGCGGGCCGATGCCCGGCGGAACGAGGCGACACTGCTGAACGCGGCCGCTGCTGTGTTTGTCGAGTCCGGGGTCAACGTGGCGGTGCGCGACATCGCGGCCAAGGCCGGCGTCGGCGTCGGCACCATCTACCGGCACTTCCCGACGCGGGCCGACCTGATCGTCGCCGTCTACCGACACCAGGTCGAGGCCTGCGCCGAGGCCGGTCCGGTGCTGCTCGCCGAAAGCGACACGCCGCACCAGGCGCTGGCCCGCTGGATCGGCATGTTCGTCGACTTCCTGGCCACCAAGCACGGCCTGGCCGAAGTGCTGGGGTCCGACGACGCCGCCTTCCAGACGCTGCACGCCTACTTCATCGACCGCCTGGTCCCCGTGTGCGCGCAACTCCTCGAGGCGACGGCTGCGGCGAACGAGATCCGGCCCGGCGTGGATGCCTACGAACTACTGCGCGGGGTCGGGAATCTCTGCGTCGGGGCGGGCAGCGACGCTCGCTACAACCCCCGTCACCTGGTCGAACTTCTCATTGCGGGGCTGCGCATCCAGTAGTGTCCGGCGGATGGCGACCCGGTGCCGATACCGCGTCATCCCGCCGATGTGACCAGCGAGTGGCTCTCCGCTGCGCTGGCCGCCGACGTGACGCAGGTCGACGTCGCACCGATCGGCACGGGTCAGACCGGCGCTACCTACCGGGTGTCGGCGACGTATGCGACCAAGCACGACCTCCCGGACACGTTTGCGATCAAGCTGCCCGCCCAGGACGAGACCGTCCGAGAACGGGTCGCGCTGGGCTACCTGTCCGAGGTCGAGTTCTACACCGACGTCGCGGACCGGGTGCGCATCCCGGTGCCCAGGTGCTTCTACAGCGAGATCTCTGAGGGCGGCGCGGATTTCGTGTTGGTGCTCGCCGACATGGCGCCCGCCGTGCAGGGCGATCAGATCGCGGGCTGCGCGCCGCAGGAAGCCGAGCTTGCGGTGGAGGCGCTGGCCGGACTGCACGGCCCGAGCTGGTGCGATCCGGTTTGGCTTGGGCTGTCGGCCATCTCGATGCCCAAACCGGGCGACGAGGCGGCGGCGAAGGGCCTCGGCGACGTGTCGGTGATGGCCGCCGACATCACCATCGACAAAGCTCGGCGCGCGCATCAGCGCCGAAGACCGCGATACTCTGCGCGCGGCAATGGGATTGGTGACGCCGTGGCTGCTGGCCGAGCCGAAGCGGTTCGCGCTGATGCACGGGGACTATCGGCTTGACAACATGCTCTTCGATCCCGACCGCACCCGCGTCACCGTGGTCGACTGGCAGACGATGGGGCGTCGGCCTGCCGGCACGGGATCTGGCGTATTTCACCGCGACCAGCTTGGCGCCGGAGGTGCGCGCGCAGATCCAGCAGGACCTGGTCGGCCGGTATCACCAGGCCCTGTTGGGTTACGGCGTCACGGATTACGACGCCGAAACCTGCTGGCGCGACTACCGGCTCGGCGTCATGCAGGCGCCCTTGATCACCGCACTCGGCTACGCCTTCGCCGCATCCACCGAGCGCGGCGATGAGATGATCCTGACGATGCTTCACCGGGGCTGCCGGGCGATCCGGGAGCTGGGAACGCTCGACCTGATCACCAGCTACCAGTCGATCTGACCCAGGAGGCCGCGTCGTCGACGGTGGCGACCGTGGCCACGCCCGACGGCAGCGGCGGTCGGTCCACCATCACCACCGCAACGCCGAGCGCCGCCGCGGCATCCAGTTTGGGCCGCGTCATCGCTCCGCCGCTGTTCTTGGTCACCAGCGCGTCGATGCGGTGTTCGCGCAGGAGTTTGCGCTCGTCGTCGTAGTGGTACGGCCCGCGCGACAACACCAGTTGGTGGCGGCGAGGCAGGGTGTCGCGCGTCGGGGGCGGTGACCGCACGGATCAGAAACCACGCGTCGACGTCGGCGAAGGCCGCCGTGCCGGATCGTCCGGTGGTCAAAAACACCCGCGAATAATCGCTCGGCGACAACAGTTTTCGCCGCCTCCGCGTCGGAGCCGACGACGATCGCATCGCCGGGTGGCCAGGCGGGGCGGGCCAGCACCACATGGGGCAGCCGCAGTTCGCCGCACACCGCTGCGGCGTGGCCGGTGATGGTCGCGGCGTAGGGATGGGTGGCGTCCACCACGGCATCGACCTTCGCATCGACCAGCCAGCGCCGCATCCCGTCGACGCCGCCGAACCCGCCGATGCGCACCTGACCAACCGGCAGCGCGGGATCCGGCACCCGGCCCGCCAGCGAGCTGATCACGTCGACGTCCGGGTGCAGTCGCGCCGCGAGGGCGCGCGCCTCGGCGGTGCCACCGAGCAGCAGGATGCGCATCAGTGCCGCTCCCCGTCGGGCCCGGCCCGACGAATAGAGGTAGCTGTCGGAAAAGCCTTCGGCGGCAAGCACGTCCCCCACCACGATGACCGCGGTCCGGGTGACGCCCGCCGCCGTTGCTCTGCGCTGCGAGTATCCGACAGCGTGCATCGAACCACGATCTCCTGCGGCCAGGTGGCGAATGCCACCACGGCACAAGGGGTTTGCGGCCGGTAGCCGCCCGCCAGCAGCTGCGGCACGATCGCGTCGATCTGTGCGGCGGCCAGATGCAGCACCAGCGTGGACCCCGGCGCCGAGAGCGTTTGCAGGTCCTCGCCCGGCCGGCATGGGTGTCGACAACGTCGCCACCCGCGTCAACGTCACCGTCTGGGCGACGCCGGGCACGGTGAGCTCGCGGCCCAACACGGCTGCGACCGCGGCGAACGCCGGTACGCCGGGCACGATCTGGTAATCGACACCGCAGTGCGTCCAGCCGCCGGCATTGTTCGGCCAGCGCGCTGTAGATGGCCGGGTCACCCGAGTGCAGCCGCGCCACATCGAGACCCGCCGCGTGCGCATCGGCCAGTTCGGTGATGATCTGGTCGAGGGTCAGTGGCCCGGTGTCGATCACCCGGGCGTCCGGCGGACACAGCGCGAGCAGGTCGTCGGGCATGATCGAGCCGGCATACAGGCAGACCGGGCAGCGCTGCAGCAGCCGCTGACCGCGCACGGTGATCAGATCGGCGGCGCCGGGCCCGGCCCCGATGAAGTACACCGTCATCGGCTTGGTCACCGACCACTGGGTGACGGGCATCGAGGGCCGCCAGCCGGTGAACCCGCCGACCGGCTCGCCGCGGTAGTGCTGGAACCGTCGCAGCTCGCCGCCGACCCGCGAATACCACTGGGTGAGAACGGCTTCGGATTCGGCGGTGACGGCGTTGGCGACCAGCCGCCCGCCTGCCGGAAGCCGTTCATAGCAGGCGTCGAGCAGCCCGGGTTGGGTCAGGCCGCCGCCGATGAAGATCGCCGACGGCCGCTCGTCGACGCCGCCATCGCTGCGCACGTCGAACGCGGCCGGCGCCTCGCCGCGCACGTCCACGACGGCGCCGTGCGCCATCGCGTTCTCGGCGATCCGCTTGCGTCGTTGTTCGTCACGTTCGAACGCCACCGCCCGGCAGCGCGATCCGCTGCGGCACCATTCGATCGCGATGCTGCCCGATCCGGCGCCCACGTCCCACAGCAGCTCGCCCGTGCGCGGTGCCAGCGCGGCGAGAGTGACCGCCCGCATCGACTGTTTGGTGAGCTGGCCGTCGTGGGCGAACGCATCGTCGGGCAGGACCGACAGCCGGGAATCGTCGGGCAGGTAGCGAACCGCCACCACGTTGAGGTCATCGACGTCGCCGGGCGGGTTGGCCGCCCAGTCCCGGGCGGTGGCGTCGCGACGGCGCTCGGACGCGTCCGCCCAGCTGCTCGAGCACGGTCAGTTCGGAGTCACCGCGACCGCCCTCGGCGAGCAGCCGGGCCAGCGCGGCGGGGCCCGCGCCGTCGCGGCACAGCACGACGGCCTGTCCGCCGCGCCGCACCGCGGTGTGCGGCTCCCCCGTCATCAGGCTGATCACCTCGGTGTCCTGCACCGCCCAACCGAGCCGGGTGCATGCCAGCGTCACCGCCGACACGTGCGGCAGCACCGTGACCTGCTCCGCACCGAACACCCTGATCAGCAGCCGACCGATACCGTGCAGCATCGGGTCACCGCTGGCCAGGACGTGCACGTCGGCATGGGTGTCGCCGAGGCGGTCGTTGCCGGTGTCGCAGAGGTCGCTAGCGCGCGCGTCATCGGCGACGGCCACTGCCTGCGCTCCGCCGTGACGGCGTCGTCCAGCAGACCGAGCTGGCGGCTGGAGCCGAAAACGACGGTCGCCCTGAGCAACTCGTCGCGCGACGCGGGTGCCAGCCCCGCCATGCCGTCCGCGCCGATACCGACGACGACGATCCTGCTCATCGCGGCATCCTCCGCCACACGAACTGCGGCAGCAGGCGCAGTCCGAAGAACATCGGCCGCAGCGCCCACGGCACCCACACCGTCCGTCGCCGCTTGGCCAGTGCCCGCACCGTCGCCGCCGCCACCTGATCGGGGGTGCTCGACAGCGGCGCGGGCGTCATGCCCTCCGTCATCCGCCCGATCACGAACCCGGGCCGAACGACCAGCAGGTGCACCCCGGTGCCGTGCAGCGCGTCGGCGAGGCCGCTGCTGAAGCCGTCCAGGCCGGCCTTGGCCGACCCGTACACGTAGTTGGCGCGGCGCACCCGCACCCCGGCCACCGACGAGAACACGACGATGCGATGCCGGGCCGCGCCCGCCGCCCGCATCGCGTCGGCCAGCACGGTCAGCAGGCTGACCTGCGCGACGAAGTCGGTGTGCACGATGGCCGCCGCGTGCGCCGGATCCTTCTCCGCGAGGGCCTGGTCGCCCAGGATGCCGAAGGCCAGCACCGCGGTGCCGATCGGGCCGTGCCCGGCGATGATCGAGTCGACCAGCGGCGCATGGGAGGCGAGGTCGTCGGCATCGAATTCGCACACGTGCACATCGGCGGCGCCGGCGGCGCGCACGGCCGCTGTCTCGTCGTCGAGCTCGTCGGCGCGACGGGCCGCCAGCAACACGGTCGCGCCCGGCGCCAGCCGCGCGGCAGCTCCAGCCCGATTTCGCTGCGGCCACCGAAAATCACCACCAGCCCGCCGTCCGTGTCCTTCACGGTTGCGATTATGTCCTGCGCTAGCGTGGAGGCCGATGGCGAAGGCAACCACTCGGCTCACCAACGACGCGCTGGCGTTTCTCACCGAACGGCATTTGGCCATGTTGACCACGCTGCGCTCGGACAATTCCCCGCATGTGGTGGCGGTCGGTTTCACCTTCGACCCGAAGACACACATCGCCCGCGTCATCACCACAGGCGGCTCGCAGAAAGCGGTGAACGCCGACGAACGCGGGGTCGCGGTGCTCAGCCAGGTCGACGGCGCCCGGTGGCTGTCGCTGGAGGGCAAGGCCGCCGTCAACACCGAAACCGAGGCCGTGCGCGACGCCGAGCTGCGCTACGCCCAGCGTTATCGCACGCCGCGGGTCAACCCGCGCCGCGTGGTGATCGAGATCCGCGTCGAGCGGGTGCTCGGCTCCTCCGACCTGCTCGACCGCGCCGAGGACGATTAGCCGGTCGCTGCCGGGCCAGCGGGCACCACGACCAACTCGTGCGGCCGGTTGTTGACCGGCAATGCGCCATCGGCGGTGACGACCACGATGTCCTCGATGCGCGCGCCCCACTGGCCGGGAAAGTAGATGCCCGGCTCGACGGAGAACGCCATGCCCTCCTCCAGCGCAAGGGCGTTGCCCGCCACGATGTAGGGCTCCTCGTGCACCGAGAGCCCGATGCCGTGGCCGGTGCGGTGCACGAACGCCTCCGCCAGGCCGTCGGCCGCGAGCACGTCACGCGCGACCGCGTCGACCTGTTCGGCGGTCACCCCGGGGCGCACCGCCTCGACGGCGGCCTGTTGCGCGCGTTGCAGCACCGCGTAGCGCCGGGCCACTTCGGGATCGGGCTCCCCGATGCTGTAGGTGCGCGTCGAGTCGGAGTGGTAGCCCGGTTCGTACGGGCCACCGATGTCGACCACCACGATGTCGCCGGCCCGCAGCTCGCGGTCCGAGCACTCGTGGTGCGGGTCGGCGCCGTGCGGCCCTGAGCCGACGATGATGAACGCCACCGCCGAATGCCCTTCTGCGACAATCGCTTCGGCGATATCGGCGGCGACGTCGGCCTCGGTTCTGCCGGGCACCAGGAACTCGGGCACCCGCGCGTGCACGCGGTCGATGGCGGCACCGGCCTTGCGCAGGGCGTCGACCTCGGCGGCGTCCTTGATCATTCGCAGCCGCCGCAGCACGTCGGTGGCCAGCACCGGAACCACGCCGAGCACATCGGCCAGCGGCAGCAGGTGCAGCGCGGGCATCGCGTCGGTGACCGCGACGGCGAGCCGTCGAGATTGCGCCGGCGCGTCGAGACTGCCGGATTGGCGCGGCCGGCGCACCGCCCAACGCGTCGGCCACCACACCGTAGGGGTCCTCGCCGTCCACCCAGTCCCGCACGGCCAGACCGAGTTCGGTGACCGCGGATTCCTTCAGCGACGCCAGTTCCAGCCGCGGCACCACCATCGTCGGCTCGCCGGTCGCAGGCAGCACCAGCGCGGTCAGCCGTTCGAAGGTCTGGGCCCGCGAGCCGACGAGATAGCGCAGGTCGTAGCCCGGCGTGATGACCAGGCCGGCCAAACCCGCATCGGCGGCGGCGGCCGCGGCCGCGCGGAGTCGCCTTGCGTAGACGTCGGTGCTGAATCGACTGGCGGTCATGCCATGAAGGCTAACCGGGGGCCGAATAGCTGGCGACCTCGATCAGATTGCCGTCGGGGTCGCGGCAGTAGTGCGACGTCATCGGCCCGAGAGCCCCGGTCTTGGGGACCGGGCCAGCGGTGATCTGCACACCGCAGGCCCGCAGGTGGGCGCCGATGTCGTCCGGGCCGAGGTCGGCGATGAAGCACAGATCCAGCGATCCGGGGGCGTCGACGGCGCCGGTCTCCCAGTTCGGCGCGCCGCTGGGGCGCACGTTGATCTTCTGGTTGCCGAAGACGAGCGCGACGCGGCCCTCGCCGAAGACCTCTCGCCGCATGCCGAGCACCCGCACGTACCAGTCGGCGGTGAGGTCGACATCGCGGCAGTTGAGCACCACATGGTCGATGCGGTCAACAGTGAATGCCATGTCGGTCAGATCGTCGACTGATGCAGACCGGCTTTCGGCCGGACGCGCAGCGATTGCATTCCCACGTAGCCGAATACCAGCGCGGTGCCGATCTCGGCCAGTGCCGAAAACCACGAAAACCACGTGACGTTGATCCGCGGCCCGGTGACGAAACTGTCCTGCAAGGCCGGAAGAAATGTCGGCAAGATATGTGCGTAGACGAACAGCGCGGCGCTGCCGAATCCCACGCCGATGGCAAACTCGGGAGCTCGACGATGGTGGCGCAGCACCAATGCGACGGCAACCACGACGAAGACGCCCTGGACCATACCGCCGATCATGATTGCGGTCGGCGACGCCGCCATCCCGCGACGCAGGTGATCAAGTCCGTGCACGCCGTAGCCGACGGCGAACGCTATCGCCGCGATCGTCAGCCGGCGCGTCGGCGCCAGAGTCGGGTCTGTTGCCATGTCCACTCCCATCGCCGGGATCTACTACTCAATGTAGTACTGCGGCCGGCGGATGTAAACACTGCCCTTCTCGCGCCCTGGCAGGATGACGGGATGTCCGCTCCCCTGTTGCTGCTCGACGGCGCCAGCATGTGGTTTCGCTCGTATTTCGGTGTGCCCTCGTCGATCACCGCGCCCGACGGACGGCCCGTCAACGCGCTGCGCGGCTTCGTTGATGCGGTCGCCACGGTGATCACGCGGGAGCGCCCGGCCCGGCTGGTGGTGTGCCGTGACGACGACTGGCGCCCGCAGTGGCGGGTCGACCTGATCCCGTCGTACAAGGCGCACCGCGTCGCGGTCCCCGAACCGGACGGCGTGCCCGACATCGAAGAGGTGCCCGACGAACTCACGCCGCAGGTCGACATGATCATGGAGATCCTGGACGCGTTCGGCATTGCGACGGCGGGAGCCCCGGAGTGTGAGGCCGACGACGTGCTGGGCACCCTGGCCGTGCGGGAGCGCACGGACCCGGTCGTCGTGGTCAGCGGCGACCGCGATCTGCTGCAGCTGGTGAGCGACGACCCGGTCGAGGTCAGGGTGCTCTATCTGGGCCGCGGGCTGGCGAAGGCGACGAAATACGGGCCGGCAGAAGTCGCCGAGACCTACGGCGTGCCCGCCGACCGCGCCGGACCCGCCTACGCGGAACTGGCGTTGCTGCGGGGCGATCCGTCCGACGGGCTGCCCGGTGTGCCCGGCGTCGGGGAGAAAACGGCCGCGACGCTGTTGGCGCAGCACGGCTCACTCGAGCAGATCCTCGCCGCCGCGCACGACCCCAAATCGACGATGTCCAAGGCGTATCGGACGAAGCTGCTGGCGGCCACCGACTACATCGAGGCCGCCGGGCCTGTCGTGCGGGTGGCCACCGACGCCGAGTCAACTTCTCCACGCCGTCGGACACCCTGCCGCTGGCCGCGCAGCACCCGCGCAAGGTCGCCGAACTCGCCGAACAGTACGGCGTCGTGTCGTCGATCGGCCGGCTGCAGAAGGCGCTCGACGCGCTGCCGACGTAGGTCTACTAGCGGCCTACTTGGGCCGGCCGACCTCGTAGGTGCCCTTGTCGTCCTGGAACGTCACCGTCACCTGGCGCTTGGTCCCGTCGATGCTGACATCGCAGTTGAAGGTGTCACCCTTTTTCACCGTCGGGCTCTGGCCGCCGTTGCAGTTGACGTCCTTGACGTTCTTGGCGCCGTAGCCGTTGGCCTCGTCGGTGAGGATCTGTTGCACTCCGGTCTGAGCGGCGTTGACGTCCAGCTTGGTGGTGACGAAGAAGCCGGGCTTCCAGAAACCCAACACCAGCACCGCGGCCACGATGATCACCGCGAGTACGCCGATCACGCCGCCGATGACGGCCAGTGAGCGCTTCGACCCGTCCTCGGGACGCGCCGGGGGCGGTGTACGACGGGTACTGACCGTACTGGCCTGGCGGTTGGCCGTACTGGGCGCCGGCGTTGCCCATACTGGCCGGGCTGGGGGTACTGGCCGGGCTGGCCGTACTGGGGCTGGCCGTACTGGGGCTGGCCGTACTGGCCGGGCTGCCCGTACTGGCCGGGCTGGCGTGCTGGCCGTATTGGCGTCGGGTACGCCTGCGGGCTGTACTCGCCGGGCTGCTGGCCGAACTGCTCGGTCGGCGGGTACTGCTGGGGCGGCTGGTAGGCCGGGGCGGCCGGCTGCTGGTACTGCGGATACTGCTGCTGTTGCGGGTCGTGACGGCGAGTACGGCCGGGGCCTGCCATCGCGCCCGGCACCGCGGTGGTGGGCTGCTCGGACCCGGAGGTCGGCGGCTGCCATGGCTCGTTGCCGGACGGCTCGCTTGACGGCTGGTCCTTGCTGGGCTCGGGCTGCTCATCGGGCCCGGGCTGCGTCGGATCAGATCCTTGCGGTCCGCTCATGTCTCTCCTTGCTCATGGGTCACGCTGTTGGCGAACACACTACCCGGCATCAACAGCGACGACGCCGCGCCGAATGTCGGTGATGGCCCGTTTCGCGGTGGCGCGCAGCGCCGGCTCGGATGCGGCGTTGCGCACCTGGTCGAGCAGGTCGAGGACCTGACGGCACCACCGGACGAAATCGCCCGCGGACAACGGCGTCCCGGTGCCCGATGCGTCGGAGGCCGCGAGGGCCGCGGTCAGGTCGCCGGTGGTGGCCCACCGGTAGATGGCGGCCACGAAGCCGTCCTCGGGCTCGCGGCTCTGGGTAACGCGGTGGCGCTGCTCGTCGGCCCGCAACTCGGTCCACAGCCGGCGAGTCTGGTTCAGGGCGCGGCGCAGCTTGCCGGTGGGCACGTCGGCTCCGTCGGACGCGGCGGGCGCGTCGCCACGGGATTCGTAGAGCACCGACGACAACACCGCCGCAAGCTCGGCGGCGTCCAGCCCCTCCCAGGTCCCGCTGCGCAGGCATTCGGCGACCAACAGGTCGCTCTCGCTGTAGATCCGGGCCAGCAGCCGGCCGTCGTCGGTCACCTTGGGGTCGCCGTCCTCACCGTCGATGAACCCGCGTTCGGTGAGCAGCACGACGATTCGGTCGAACGTGCGCGCCAGCGAGTTGGTGGCCGCGGCGATCTTCTGCCGGATCTGTTCGTTGTCCCGTTCGATCCGCAGGTAACGCTCGGCCAGCCGGGCCTTGGCCTCGCGGTCCCGCAGGTCGTGCCCGGGATGGCGGTGCAGTTGTTCACGCAGCCCGGCCAATTCGGGATCGATGTCGCGCTCCTTGGCCGGGCCGCTGCGCTTGGCCTTGACCGATGCGGCGTCGAAGCCGGCGGCCGCCGAGCGCAGCGCCGACGCCAGGTCGCGCCGCACCCGCGGGTTGCGGTGTTCGACCCGCTTGGGCAGCGGCATCGAGCCGAGCGGCTCCGACGTGCCGGAGTAGTCCGCCGACGAAATCCGCCCCGCCCAACGGTGTTCGGTGAGCACCAGCGGTCGTGGGTCGTCGCTGGCGCGGTCGGCGTCCAGCACGACGGCCAGGCCGCCGCGGCGGCCGTGCGTGATGGTGATGATTTCGCCGCGGCGCAGCGCGGCCAGTGCTTCGTTGGCGGCCTTGCGCCGGTGCAGCCGCGACGCCCGGGCCTGGGACCGTTCCCGTTCGGAGATCTGCAAGCGCAGCCGCACGTACTCCGACGATCGACGCGTCGTGCCCGCCGAGTTCGCCGGCGATCTCGTCGAGCAGCCGTTCGCCACGCTCGACGGCGCGCACCAGCCCGACCACCGAGCGGTCGGCCTGGTACTGCGCGAAGGACCGTTCCAGCAGCTTGTGAGCCTGTGTCGGGCCCATCTGGTTCACCAGGTTGATGGTCATGTTGTAGGTCGGCGCGAACGAGCTGCGCAGCGGGAACGTGCGCGTCGAGGCCAGGCCTGCGACCTCGGCGGGGTCGATGTCGGGATGCCACAGCACCACCGCGTGGCCCTCGACGTCGATGCCGCGCCGGCCGGCCCGGCCCGTCAGCTGGGTGTACTCCCCCGGCGTCAGCGGCATGTGCTGTTCGCCGTTGAACTTGACCAACCGCTCGAGCTGCACCGTTCTTGCCGGCATGTTGATGCCCAAAGCCAGTGTCTCCGTGGCGAATACCGCTTTCACCAGGCCGGCGGTGAACAATTCCTCGACCGTGTGGCGGAAGATCGGCAGCATCCCGGCATGGTGGGCGGCCAGGCCACGCAGTAGCCCCTCGCGCCACTCGTGATAGTCGAGCACGACCAGATCGGCCTCGTTGAGGTCCGCGGTGCGGCGATCGATGATCTCGGCGATGCGGCCACGTTCCTCGTCGGTGGTCAGCCGCAGCGAAGAGCGCAGACATTGCTTGACCGCGGCGTCGCAGCCGGCGCGGGAGAACACGAATGTGATTGCGGGCAAAAGCTTTTCGCGCTCCAGCGTGCTGATCACGTCGGGCCGGCCCGGCGGCCGGTAGATGCTCGGACGAGCACGGCCCCGGCTGCGGGGCTGCCAGTCGGCCAGCCGATCCGCCTCGCGGCGGTGGGCGATGTGGCGCAGCAGTTCAGGGTCGACGAGCAGCTCGTGGCCGGATTTGGCCGCCTCCGAGGCGCGGTAGTCGAACAGGTCGAACAGGCGCTTGCCCACCATCACGTGCTGCCACAACGGGACTGGGCGGTGTTCGTCGACGACGACGGTGGTGTCGCCGCGCACGGTCTGGATCCAGCCGCCGAACTCCTCGGCATTGCTCACCGTCGCCGACAGGCTCACCACCCGCACGTCGTCGGGCAGGTGCAGGATCACTTCCTCCCACACCGCACCGCGCATGCGGTCGGCCAGGAAGTGCACCTCGTCCATCACGACATACGAGAGTCCGTGCAGTGCAGGCGAATTCGCGTACAGCATGTTGCGAAGCACTTCGGTGGTCATCACCACGACATCGGCGTCGCCGTTGATCGACTGGTCGCCGGTGAGCAGGCCGATGCGTTCCGGGCCGTACCTGGCCACCAGATCGTTGTGCTTCTGGTTGCTCAGCGCCTTGATCGGCGTGGTGTAGAAGCACTTTCGGCCCGCGGCCAACGCGAGGTGTACGGCGAATTCGCCGACCACCGTCTTGCCTGCACCGGTCGGTGCGCACACCAGCACGCCATGCCCGTTGTCCAGGGCCTGGCAGGCGCGCTGTTGAAAGTCGTCCAGCGCAAAGGGCAGCTGCTGTGCGAAGCCGGCCAGCTGGCCGTTAGGTGGCGTCGTCATCGACCACCAGCCGGGCCGGCGTTGGCACGGCCGTCGGCGGTTCGATCGGTTCGGCGCTGCCGATCGGCGCGGCAAGTTCGTCCGGTACGTCCTCGGCCGCCGCACGCCGCGCCTTGCGCTTGTCGTGGATGCGGGCGAGCTGGATCGACAGCTCAAGGAGCACGGACAGCGCCAACCCCAAGGCGAGCATGGAGAACGGGTCTGATCCCGGCGTCGCGAACGCGGCGAAGACGAACAGGCCGAAGATCAGTCCCCGCCGCCAGGCCTTCAACCGCTCGTAGGTGAGCATGCCGACGAGGTTCAGCATGATGATCAGCAGCGGGAATTCGAAGCTGATGCCGAACACCAGCAGCAGGTTGAGCAGAAACCCGAAGTACTGCTCACCCGACAGGGCGGTGATCTGCACATCGCTGCCCACGGTCAACAGGAAGTGCAGGGCCTTGGCCAGCACGACGTAGGCCAGCACGGCTCCGGTGACGAACAGCACCGCCCCGACGCCGACGAACGCCATCGCGAACCGGCGCTCCTTCTTGTACAGGCCGGGCGTGATGAAGGCCCACAGCTGATAGAGCCACACCGGGCAGGCCAGGATGACGCCCGCGGTCAGCGCCGACCTTGAGCCGAAGCATGAACTGGTCGAACGGGGCCGTGGCCAACAGCCGGCACTCCCCGTTGGGGGCGATGGTGGCGCGCGCGGACGCCGGCAGCGAACAGTACGGCCCGCGCAGCCATTCGCCGAGGCTGTGGAAGCCCAGCACGCTGTGGCTGTACCAGAAGAAGCCGATGGTCGTCGTCAGCACGACCGCAGCGACCGCGATCAGCAGCCGGGTCCGCAGTTCCTGCAGATGCTCGACCAACGACATGGTGCCGTCGGGATTGACCCGCGACCGCCGTCGACGAGGATCGAGTTTCTGGAAGATTTCGGGGGTCTGCACGGGCTTGTCAAGTGGCGCGGCCTAGAGACGCGGCGTCACGCCGCGCTCACGGTTCGGCCTGGGTCAGGCCGGGTGCTTGTCTGACGGTTGCTCGGCGTCGGGAGCCGGGGTGTCGGCGCGTTCCGAAGCGATCGGTGTCGCCGGCGGCGGCGCTGCGGGCGGCTTGTGAGTCGGCCTGCATCTCCTTGATCTCGGACTTGAAGATCCGCATCGACTTACCCAGCGAGCGCGCCGCGTCCGGGAGCTTTTTGGCACCGAAGAGCAGCACGAACACCGCGATAACGATTAACCAGTGCCAGGGTTGTAGACCACCCAATTTGGTCACCTCCAGACGTCGTGGCCCAAGTCTACCCGCCGACGTCGTCCGCAGAGCCGTCATAGGCGCGCAGCGCGGCGGCGGCCGACTCCCGCACCCGCTGCGCGAGCGACTCGGGTGCGAGCACGCGCACGGCGGATCCGAAGCCCAGCACGAATCGGGCCATCCAGTCCTCGGACGCGTAGGTCATCGCGGCCTCGCAGGCCCCGTCGGGCAGCTCACGCAGCACGCGCAGCGGGTAGTAGTCGAACATCCACGAGGCGGACCGGTCGATGAGCAGCGTGGCCGACGGCAGCGACGGGTCGGCGTCGAACAGCGAGGTGTCGGGGCCGGCCTGCACGGCGGGCGGCGGCGGAACCGACGGCTCGTCGAGCACCTTGGCGTCGACGATGCGGTCGAACCGGAACAGCCGCACCCCCTCGGCCGACCGGCACCAGGCCTCCAGGTAGCTGTGGTCGGCGACCAGCGCCACCCGGATGGGGTCGACGACCCGGCTGGACAGCATGTCGTGGGACGCCGAGTAGTACTCGATCGCCAGCGCGCGGCCGTTGCGCACGGCGGCGCGGACCGCGGCGGCCGCCTCGCTTTCCATGGGGGCGGGTTCGTCGACGGCGGCTTGCGCGCCGTGACTGACCGTGCCCGCGGCCGACTCGATCTTGGCGATCGCGCTGCGCGCGGCCTCGGGATCGACCATGCCGGGCACATCGAGCAGGGTCCGCAGCGCGACGAGAACGCCGGTGGCTTCTGGCGACGTCAGCCGCAGCGGATGGTCGATGCCCGCGGTGAACGTGACTTCGATGGTGTCGCCGGAGAATTCGAAGTCGATCAGATCACCGGGGCCGTACCCGGGCAGACCGCACATCCACAGCTGGTTGAGGTCGTCGCGAAGCTGCTTGACGCTGACGCCGAGGTCGGTGGCCGCTTCGGCGTAGGTGATCTTCGGGTTGGCCTGGAAGTACGGCACCATGTTGAGCAGCCGGACCAGCCGGGTGGAGATTGCGGTCATGCGGTGACCTCATCCGTCTGGCTGTCGGTCTGGCTGTCGGCTTGGGCGCGAAGGCGGGCCAGCACGTCGTCACGCAGCGACTGCGGGCTCGAGCGCGACGGCGTCCGCGCCGTAGCTGGCGATCTCGCGGGCGAGCCGGTCGAGCATGCCGATGTCGACGGTGATCTCCTCACCGGCGCGGCCGCCCAGCGTGCGGGGGCCGACGACGCCGGCCCTGCGGCGCAGCGCGGTGGCGCGGCCGTCGGCGACCCACACCCGGGCCTGGCCGGTGTTGGGCCACTCGGCGACCGCGCGGTCGACGATCTCGCGCAGGTTGATCCCGGCGGGCCGCTTCACCGCGCCCGGTGCGCCGATGGGGGTGACCTCGGCGCCGATCCGGGAGAGCCGGAAGGTGCGGGTGGCGTCGCGGTCGCGGTCGTGGCCGACGAGGTACCAGCGGCCCCGGTCGGTGACCACGCCCCACGGCTCGACAGTGCGGATGGTGTAGGGGTCGCTGCGGGAGGGTCGATGCGGAAATCGCACGGCTTGCCCGGAATCGATGGCGGACAACAGGATCCCCAAGACGTCCTCGGAGCCGCGCAGCCCGGGAAGCACGGCGGTCGAGGTGATCGCGGTGCCGGAGTCGGCCGCGTCGACGTCGACGCCGGCGGCGCGCAGCTTGAGCACTGCGCCCTGGGTGGCCGTGATGAGCTCCGGCGATTCCCACAGTTGTGTCGCCACGGCGACGGCGGCGGCCTCGTCGGCGGTCAGCTCGACGGCGGGCAGGGCGTAGGCCTCGCGGTTGATGCGGTAGCCCTCGGTCGGGTCGAACTGGGAGACCCGGCCGGTTTCCAGCGGGATGCCCAGGTCGCGCAGCTCGTTCTTGTCGCGCTCGAACATGCGGGAGAACGCTTCGTCGGTGGCGCTGTCGGAGTAGCCGTAGACGGTTTCCCGGATCCGCTCGGCGGAGATGAAGCTGCGGGTGGACAGCAGCGCGATGACCAGATTCATCAATCGCTCGACTTTGGAGATCGCCACTCCCAACACCTTAAGGCGTCAGCGCGTTTCGGCCCGGTTGCCTACATCGAGGCGATCAGGCGCTTAACGCGTTCGTCGACCGACCGGAACGGGTCCTTGCACAACACGGTGCGCTGGGCCTGATCGTTGAGTTTGAGGTGCACCCAGTCGACGGTGAAGTCACGGCCGGCTTCCTGGGCGGCGCTGATGAACTCACCGCGCAGCTTGGCCCGCGTCGTCTGCGGCGGGGTGTTCACCGCCGCTTCGATGTCCTCGTCGGTGGTCACCCGGGACGCCAGTCCCCTGCGCTGCAGCAGGTCGAACACACCGCGCCCGCGCTTGATGTCGTGGTAGGCGAGGTCGAGCTGGCTGATCTTCGGGTCCGACAGCTCCATGCTGTAGCGGTCCTGGTAACGCTGGAACAGCTTGCGCTTGATGACCCAGTCGATCTCGGTGTCGACCTTGGCGAAGTCCTGGCTCTCGACCGCGTCGAGCTGACGCCCCCACAGGTCGACCACCTGCTCGATCTGCGAATTCGGCTCGCGGGTCTGCAGGTACTCGACCGCGCGGGCGTAGTACTCCCGCTGGATGTCCAGCGCGCTGGCCTGCCGCCCGCCGGCCAGCCGCACCGGGCGTCGGCCGGTCAGGTCGTGGCTGACCTCGCGAATGGCGCGGATCGGGTTGTCCAGCGAGAAGTCGCGGAACGGCACCCCGGCCTCGATCATCTCCAGCACCAGGGAGGCCGTGCCCACCTTGAGCATCGTCGTCGACTCGCACATGTTGGAGTCACCGACGATGACGTGCAGCCGGCGGTACTTCTCGGCGTCGGCGTGCGGCTCGTCGCGGGTGTTGATGATCGGCCGTGACCGCGTCGTCGCCGAGGAGACGCCTTCCCAGATGTGCTCGGCTCGTTGGGACAGGCAGAACGTCGCGGCCTTCGGCGTCTGCAGCACCTTGCCCGCGCCGCAGATCAGCTGCCGGGTGACCAGGAACGGCAGCAGCACGTCGGAGATCCTGGAGAATTCGCCGGCCCGCACGATCAGGTAGTTCTCGTGGCAGCCGTACGAGTTGCCCGCCGAGTCGGTGTTGTTCTTGAACAGGTAGATGTCGCCGCCGATGCCCTCGTCGGCCAACCGCTGCTCGGCGTCGATCAGCAGGTCTTCGAGCACCCGCTCCCCGGCGCGGTCGTGGGTGACCAGCTGGGTCAGGTGGTCGCACTCGGCGGTGGCGTACTCGGGGTGGCTGCCCACGTCGAGATACAAGCGCGCACCGTTGCGCAGAAACACGTTCGAACTGCGGCCCCACGACACCACCCGCCGGAAAAGGTAGCGGGCAACCTCGTCGGGGCTCAGCCGGCGATGGCCATGGAACGTGCAGGTGACACCGAATTCGGTCTCGATGCCCATGATCCTTCGCTGCACGTAATCGAGACTACTGGTTGCTGCCCGACCACGGCGCGCAAGCCGCGCCGAAGCGACGGTCGTTACGTTCGCGGGCGGGTGGTGCCGGCCGCGGGCGGGCTGTGGTGGTCGCGGCAGCCGGATGCGTGAAACCCGGCACTATTAGGGCTGATATGTGTCCAGAATGGGCCAATGTGGTCGCGCAGCGCTCCCGTCGACGGGTTTCGGTTGGCCTTCGACCGCTTCGGGACGCGCGGTGCCCCTGCCGTCGTGCTGCTGCACGGATGGCCCGGCAACCGGCATGACTACCGCAGGGTCGTTCCGATCCTCGGCGACGTCGCCGACATCGTCGTGCCCGATCTGCGCGGCTTCGGCGGCTCCGACAAGCACGCGGTGTCGGTGCGTCACTTCTACAGCGCCACCGCCCAGGCCAGCAGCATCGTGGGGCTGATCAAGGAACTGGGCCTGTCAAACGTGGTGATCGCCGGCTACGACGTCGGCAGCCGGGTCGCGCAGAGTGTGGCCCGGATGCATCCCGACCTGGTGCGAGCCCTGGTGCTGTCGCCCCCGCTGCCCGGCGCCGGCGACCGCGTGCTCACCGCGCAAGCGCAGCGTGAGTTCTGGTATCAGGCCTTCCACCAGCTTCCGCTGGCCGGCCAACTGATCGACGGCAATCCCGATGCCGTCCGGGAGTACCTGCGGCACTTCTGGACTCATTGGTCCGGCCCGAATTTCACTGTTTCCGACGATGACCTGGACCGACTGGTATCCGACTACGCGCTCCCCGGCGCCTTTATCGCATCGATCGCCTGGTATCGCGCCGGCGCCGGGATGATCGCCCAGTCGCTGACCGAGTTGCCGCCCGACCGGGCCATCAAGATCCACGCTCCGACGGATGTGCTGTGGCCGCAGCATGATCCGCTGTTCCCGTGCGAATGGGCCGACCGGCTGGAGCACTACTTCACCGACGCGCGGCTGCACATCGCCGACGATGTCGGGCACTTCACGCCGATGGAGTGCCCTGATCAGTTCGCGGAGCTGGTCCTGATCCGCGCTCGACCCGACTAGCCGGCGGCGTCCGAATCCTCTTCAGGCAGAAGCGCTTCCAGCGCCGAGCCGGTGATCCGGCGGAACGCCCGGCGCGGGCGGTTCGCGTCGAGGATGGCGACCTCGAGCGTCGACGGCCCCAGCGTGCGCGGCTCCGGGCCACCGTTGGCGCCGCCCGCCTTCAGCGCGTCAATCGCGATCCTGGCAGCTTCCGACAGGCCGGCGTTCTCGGTGTATGAGTCGTTCAGCGCCGTGGTGATCGGCTCGGTGGTGCCGCCCATCACCACGAAGTGCGGTTCGTCGGCGATCGACCCGTCGTAGGTGATCCGGTACAGCTCGGGCGGCTTGGTCTCCCCGAAATGGGCGACCTCCGCCACGCACAGCTCGACCTCGTAGGGCTTGGCCTGCTCGGTGAAGATCGTGCCGAGAGTCTGCGCGTAGACGTTGGCCAGCTGGCGGCCTGTCACATCGCGGCGGTCGTAGGCGTAGCCGCGGGTGTCGGCGAACTGGATGCCACCGCGGCGCAGGTTGTCGAACTCGTTGAATCGGCCGACGGCCGCGAACCCGACGCGGTCGTAGAGCTCGCTGACCTTCTGCAGGGACCGCGACGGATTCTCCGCAACGAACAGCACGCCGCCGGAATACGCCAGCGCCACCACGCTGCGGCCGCGGGCGATGCCCTTTCGCGCGAGCTCCGAACGCTCGCGCATCGCTTGCTCGGGCGAGATGAAATACGGAAAGCTCACGAATCTCCTCGCGCGTCAGCGCCATGGTGCGCATCGGGGCCGAAGGAGTCACTGCGCGAACGGCTTTCGATGACCTCGCGCGCGATCTCGGCGATCCTGGCCTCGGGGACTTCTTCGGCGCCTTCGACACGCAGGATGACGGCGGTGGGATAGATGCCGCGCACCAGGTCCGGCCCGCCGGTCGCCGAGTCGTCATCGGCCGCGTCGTACAACGCTTCCACCGCGACCTTCAGCGCCGAATCCGCATCGGTCACCTGCGAATAGAGCTTCTTCATCGACGACTTCGCGAAGATGGAGCCCGATCCCACCGACTGGTAGCCCTCCTCCTCGATGTTCCAGCCGCCCGCGGCGTCGAACGACACGATCCGGCCCGGCAGCGTCCGGATTGCGGTCGTCGAGGTCATAGCCGGCCAACAGCGGCAGCGCGACGAAGCCCTGCAGAGCAGCACCCAGATTGCCGCGCACCATGGTCGCCAGCCGGTTCACCTTGCCACGGAAGGTCAGTGGCACGCCTTCGGTCTTCTCGTAGTGCTCGAGTTCGACGGCGTAGAGCCGGGCGAACTCCACCGCGATCGCCGCGGTGCCCGCGATGCCGGTCGCGGTGTAGTCATCGGTGATGTGCACCTTCTGCACGTCGCGGCTGGCGATCATGTTGCCCTGCGTGGCGCGTCGGTCGCCGGCCATCACCACGCCGCCGGGAAACTTCAGCGCGACGATCGTGGTGCCGTGCGGTAGCGCCGCCGAGGGCACCGCATCGACGAGACCCGACCTGTTGACGGGCAGAAGCTCGGGCGCCTGACGGCGCAGCAAGTTCAGAAAAGGACGACAGGTCCACAGGGACGGAAGGTGCTCCGGATAGGGGTGACGGGAAGGCCGGCGGCTCGCGGTGCGGCCAGGTCACTGTCCACCCTTCTGGACGTACGCGCGCACGAAGTCCTCGGCGTTCTCCTCGAGAACGTCGTCGATCTCGTCCAGCAGGTCGTCGGTCTCCTCGGCCAGCTTCTCGCGACGCTCTTGCCCGGCGGCCGTGCTGCCGGTGAGGTCGTCGTCCTCGCCGCCACCACCGCCGCGCTTGGTCTGCTCCTGAGCCATCGCTGCCTCCTGCGTATGTCATCAGCGGGCTCACAGCCGCCCGCCGGTTACTCCACACTAGCCCAGCGCGAACGCTGTGTTCGGATGGACGATCCTGGCGTTTCTATCCACTGCTGTGCGCAAGTTATTCGACAGTCTAGCTAGGTAATGGTGTTACTGAACCTCGCGCTAGGACAACGGTGACGAACCAGGGGCCGGTGACCCATCCGCCGTAGCCCCAGTTTCCGCCGCCCCAGTTCCCGCCGTCGTCCCAGCCTCCACGGCCGCCCCAGTCGCCACCGCCATGGCCCCAATTGCCGCCATGGCCGTCAAACTCCCACCCACCAACAGCGGACGCAGGTGGTGCGGCGTTCGCGACGCCCGCACCCAATCCAACGGCGGTGAACCCCAGTACGCAGCCAACGCAGCGCCGGCCGCAATTTTCTTCAGATACGCAAATTGATTTACTGCATTGCCCAACTCCTAATTCCCAACCTCTATGAGTTGTAACGGGAACTAGCGTCAATTCATGCCCGCGGTCGGCGATTTGGTGCAGTCGACCACCGGGATAGCGCGCCTAGTTGGTGAGCTGTTCCACCAGTTCGGCGGCGCTGTCGACGGAGTCCAGCAGGGCTCCGACGTGCGCCTTGCTGCCGCGCAACGGCTCGAGCGTCGGAATCCGGACGAGCGAATCGCCGCCCAGATCGAAGATCACCGAGTCCCAGCTGGCGGCGGCGATGTCGGCGCCGAACCGGCGCAGGCACTCGCCCCGGAAATACGCGCGGGTGTCCGTCGGTGGATTGTCGACGGCGTCGATCACCTGCTGCTCAGTGACCATCCGCTTCATCGAACCGCGCGCCACCAGCCGGTTGTACAGGCCCTTGTCCAGCCGCACGTCGGAGTACTGCAGATCCACCAGATGCAGCCGCGGCGCCGACCAGCTGAGGTTCTCCCGGTGGCGGAAACCCTCCAGCAGCCGCAGCTTGGCCGGCCAGTCCAGCAGCTCCGCGCACTCCATCGGGTCACGCTCGAGCAGGTCGAGCACGGTGGCCCAGGTCTGCACGACGTCGGCGGCACGCGGGTCGGGGTCGCGACTGTCCACCAGCTTGGCCACCCGGTCCAGATAAATCCGTTGCAGCGCAAGGCCGGTCAGCTCACGGCCGTCGGCCAACGCGATGGTGGCGCGCAGCGACGGGTCGCGGCTGACGACATGCACGGCGTGCACCGGCCGGGCAAGCGCCAGATCGGCGAGGTCCATGCCCTCTTCGATCAGGTCGAGCACCAGGGCCGTGGTGCCGAGCTTCAGATAGGTCGACGTCTCGGCCAGATTCGCATCGCCGATGATGACGTGCAGCCGCCGGTACTTGTCGGCGTCGGCGTGCGGCTCGTCGCGGGTGTTGATGATGCCGCGCTTGAGTGTGGTCTCCAGGCCGACCTCGACCTCGATGTAATCCGACCGCTGCGACAGCTGAAAACCCGGCTCATCGCCGGACGGCCCGATGCCGAGGCGGCCCGAACCGGTGATCACCTGCCGGGAGACCAGGAACGGCGTCAGGCCGGCGATCACCGCCGAAAACGGCGTCTGCCGCGACATCAGGTAGTTCTCGTGCGAGCCGTACGACGCGCCCTTGCCGTCCACGTTGTTCTTGTAGAGCTGCAGCTTGGCGGCGCCGGGCACACTGGCGACGTGCCGCGCGGCGGCCTCCATCACCCGCTCACCGGCCTTGTCCCAGATCACCGCGTCCAGCGGGTCCGTGCACTCGGGCGCGGAGTACTCCGGATGGGCGTGGTCGACGTAGAGCCGGGCACCGTTGGTGAGGATCATGTTGGCCGCACCGACCTCGTCGGCGTCGACCACCGGCGGGGGCCCCGCCGAGCGGCTCAGGTCGAAACCACGGGCGTCGCGCAGCGGCGACTCCACCTCGTAGTCCCAGCGGGTGCGCTTGGCACGCTGGATGCCCGCGGCCGCCGCGTAGGCCAGCACCGCCTGCGTGGACGTCAGGATCGGATTCGCGGTCGGGTCGGACGGCGATGAAATGCCGTACTCGACCTCGGTGCCGATAATCCGTTGCATCTCTTCAGCCTAAAGGGTCGTAGCGCAGTAGCCTGCGACGGTGCCATCCGAGCAGGGCCGAAATGAGTCGGCGGCGTTTCGGTTCGTGGCCGCGCTCGGTGCCGCGATGGCCTCGGCCAACTACCCGGTGACCATGGTCCGGCTGGTGATGTATGCCACGTCGCAGGCCTACGGCCTGGACGCCCAGCTGCTGGCCCTGCCCAACTACGTCCAGGTCGGCAACGAGACCGGTGAGGGCATCTACATCGCCAACCCGGACTTCGACGTGCGCTACGACCAGTCCTTCCAGCTGGCCAAGCTGGTGGCCCGGGCGCCGAGCGGGTCGATCACGCCGGAAGAGGGAATGGCCGAACTCGACCGAATTCGCCACCTGCAGAGGCGATTTCCGAGGTGGGTCACCATCATCGGCTACGCGGTGCAAAGCGCCGGGCTGGCATTGATCCTGCAACCCACGCCGTGGAGTCTGGTGGGCGCGGCGACCCTGGGCCTGCTCGTCGGCGCGCTGACCGTGCTGGGCCGCCGGGTCGAGGCCGTCGGCTACATGCTGCCGACCATCTGCTCGTTTCTCGTCGCGTTGATCGTGTTCACCTTCAACAACCGCTGGCATGTCGGCGCCGACAGCCTGCGCGCATTGGCGGCTCCGCTGGCGACGTTCCTGCCCGGCGCCGCGATCACGCTGGCCGTCATCGAGCTGTCGACACAGCACCTGGTCTCCGGCGCCAGCCGATTGGTGGCGGGGTTCATGCAGATCGCCCAGTTGGCGTTCGGCATTCTGATCGCCGCGCAGCTGGCCGGGGTCGCCGACAGCAACCTGGTCGCCACGGAGTTCAACCGGCTCGGCCCGTGGGCGCCGCTGCTCGGCGTGGTGATCTACGGCCTTGGCGCGATGCTCTATTTCGGGCCGCCGACGTCGTTTCTGCCGTGGATGCTGCTGATGCTGCTCACCGCATACGCGGGCCAGTGGGTCGGCAACGCCGTGCTCGGAAGCTACGCCAGCGGCTTCGGCGGCGGGCTGACACTGATCATCTGCGCGCTGGCCATCTCTCACCGCCCGAACACGCCGCCGACGGTGTCGCTGGTACTGCCCGGCTTCTGGCTGTTGGTGCCGGGCTCCCTCGGCTTCATGGGGGTCACCCAGCTCCTCGGCACCCACACCACCGCCATCTTCACCGCCACGCTGATCTCGATGATGTCGATCGCCGTCGGCGTGCAGACCGGGCTGCTGCTGTGGCGGGCCGCGATCCAGCTGACGTCGTCACCGAACCGGCGAGCGATGCATGATTGACGTCACGCAACGCCGGGCCGCCGATGCGTGGTTCCTGGATCGGGGGCTGCCCGCGGTGTTGCGGCCGGGTGCCCTTGTCCGGCGGCTCTGGCCGCGGTCGGCGCCCGCGCTGGCCGGGTTCGCGGTCTTCATGGCGAACTCCGCGGCCATCGTGGCCGCCACCGGCAAACACACCATCGACATCAACGGCCACCCGACCCGAACCGAATGGTTCATCCTGGCGCTGCTCGTCCTTGTGCTGCCCATCGCGGTGTTCGTCGGCTGGCTGGTTTCGCGCATCTCCACCGTGCGCGGCAGGACCGTCGCCGCGACGGTGGCGATGGCCGTCGCGATCGGCGGTGGCACCCTCGGCGGCCCCAGTCCCCGGATCGTGATGGACCTGCTCTTCGAGGCCCTCGTCGTCGCCGCGATCCTGGCTCTGACCGCATGCGGGGCCGGCTCAATTCTGGGCTGGGCCGTGCAGATGACGATGTCGAACCTTGCCGCGGTGGGATCGATGGTGACCCGCGCCCTGCCCATGCTGTTGCTGACGTTTCTGGTCTTCTTCAACTCGCCGGTGTGGCTGATGGCGGCCACGGTCACGCGTCCGCGACTGTGGCTGGCGCTGGTGTTCCTCGCCCTGATCGCGGGCGCGTTCGTGGTGTCGATCACCGCCGACCGGGTCCGGCCGATCATGGCGGCGCCCAACCCGGCCGACGACCACTCGGCACGCCTGGCCGGCACGCCGTTCGAGACGATGCCGGATCCGGCGACGGTGCGTGCGTTGAGCCGCGGCGAGCGGCTCAACGTCCTCTTCGTCGTCGCCGCATCGCAACTCAGCCAGATCTTGATCATCGCGGTGATGTCCAGCCTGATGTTCTTGATCCTCGGCCTCATCCTGCTGTCCCCCGAAGTGCTTGCGGCCTGGACACGTAACGGTCGCAGCGACGGCAGCGTGCTCGGCATGACGATCCCGGTGCCGGATTCGTTGATTCAGATCACGTTCTTCCTGGGTGCGCTGACGTTCATGTACCTCAGCGCGGGCACGGTCAGCGACGCCGAATACCGGAAACGGTTCTTCGACCCGTTGCTGGACGACCTTCGGCTGACGTTGAGGGCCCGCAATCGTTACCGCGCCGCGGTATCGGCGCCCTGACCGTCAGTGCCAGCGCAGCGAGTCGGTGACGGTCCGCCACGCGTCGACATCGTCGGCGCCCGCCGGTGCGGACAGTGTCAGGATCATCTCCTGGCCGGCGTGCCAGTATTCGTACCGTTCGAAGGCGTCGGTCTGGGTGGTGCCGGTCACCGAGTTGGGCGGTGAGCTGCCCTGGTAGGTGATCAGCATCACCTGGCCGGCGTTGCGTTGCACCGCCGTTACGGCGCCGGCACGGTAGCCGGGGGTGGACGACGCGATAGCCGGTAGCTCGTAGACACTGACCGACTCGGTGTTCGGGGCGGCCGCGATTGGCCGCGTCTCGATCCGGACGGTGTTCACCTTGTCGGTGAAGATGGTCGCGGCGCCCTCGGTCGTGCGTGCCCACCCTTGGGGCACCGACACCGTGAAGAGCCCGCCGGCCGGCGTGAACGGCACGAACGCCTGATTGTCGGGAATGTCGCCTGCCGAGTTGTTCTCCGGCACTGCCGGGGCCACGCCGCTCGCGGTGGACGAGCGAGGCGGCGCGGTCGCCGTGGCTCCGCACCCGGCAAGCACGACACCCATGGCCCAGACCGCCGCCGCAATCGCAGCGCGGCGCGAGGTGTCTCTCATGATCCTGGATCCGGTCACCGTAGCGACGTCAATAGTGTTGTGAGAGTCTTCGTCTCGGTCGCGGGGTCGGGCTTGCGGGCCCGCACCGCCTTGAGGGCGCTGTCGATCTGACCGTCCAGGACGGACCAGGAAGTGTCGTCCAGGGGCTGCAGCCTCGGCTGGTCGCCGTCCCATGCGGTTTCGAGGTCCTTGATCCGGGCAGTCGCAGCGGTTTGGTCGCCGGCCCGCACCTTGGCGAGCGAGTCCGCGACGATGGTGCGGAACTTCGCGACCTCGGCCGCCGGGAAATGCGCGGTCGCCGACTGCCCCGGGGCGAGCGTCGCGTCGACGGGGCCGGACTCCTCGGCGCTCGCGGGGGTGGCGTGCGGCTGCCCGGCCGCTTCGACCAACAGGGCGCCGGTGGCGACGGCGACGACGGCGTAAAACCCGAGCATGACGCGTTCGCGAGCCGGCCGCGCGGTCACCGCCCGGGTGGGGGTCAATTCCGGCTCTTCGATCACGTCGGCGCGGCTGCGTGTCAGGTAAACGACGGTCGCGAGGATCGCGGCGAGGAAGATCACGCTGGTGAGCGCGACACCCAAACCGAGGCCCTGCTGGTCCCTCGGGGAACCCAACCAGTCGCCGAGGTTCGCACCCAGCGGGCGGGTCAGAATGTAAGCGAGCCAGAAGGACAGCACGGGGTTGGCGCCCAGCCGCCAGCCGATCACGATCGCGACGATCAGGGCGGCCGGCAGGAGCACCGACGTACCAGGCCCCCAACCGGTGAGTTCCAGAGTCCAGTCACCAGCCGCGGTACCGAGGGCGAAGGTGACCAGGACCGCGAGCCAATAGAACGACTCTCTGGGCAAGGTGACGATGCTGTGGATCGACAGTGTCCGCTCGCGGGCCCACCACACGCCGAAGACGACGGCAAGGGCCGCCGCGAAGACGCTCGTGCTCACCGCGAGCGGAACGCCGAGACTATCCGTCAGGATGTCGGTGTAGAGCGTGCCGGTCACGCTGACCACAACGACCGTCAGCCAGTACACGAAGGGCACATAGCGGGTGAGCATCATCTGCCACCCGAGCACCCAGGCGAGCACGAACGTGAAGATGAGGGCGGTCGGAATGAGACCGTTACCCAAACCCACGTTGATCCAGTCGGCGACGCTCTCCCCCACGGTCGTGCACAGGATCTTGATGACCCAGAACCACACCGTGATCTCGGGCACCTTGCTCAGCATCACGCGGCCCGTACTGACGGCCTCGGATCTCGATGTCTCGGTCACAGCACCCCACCGTAGAGAGACGCAGCTGAAGTCCCGCTGAGAAATTCAGCCCGCCGATTGCAGCCGGTAGCCGACGCCGCGGATGGTTTCGATGGTGTTGGTACCGAACGGGGTGTCGATCTTGCGGCGCAGGTAGCTCATGTACACCTCGACGATGTTGGCCGGCCCCGCGTAGTGCGCGTCCCAGACGTTGCCGAGGATGTCGGTCTTGGTCACCACCGTGTCCTTGCTCCGCATGAGGAACTCCAGCAGCCCGAATTCACGCGGGGTCAACGGGATCGGTACGCCGCCGCGGTCAGCGATCATCCTGGCCGGGTCCACCGACAGGGTGCCGGCGGTCAACACGGTCGGCCGTTCGGGTGTCCCGCGCCGTAACAGTGCCCGCAGCCGCGCCATCAGCACCCGAAACGAGAACGGTTTGGTCAGGTAGTCATCGGCGCCCAAGTCCAGGGCGTCGGTCTCGTCGAACTCACCGTCTTTGGCGGTCAGCATCAGCACCGGCGTCCAATTCTGCCGCCCCCGCATCTGCCGCAGCACCTCATAGCCGCTGAGTCCGGGCAGCATGATGTCCAACACGATCACATCGAAGGTGTCCTCGGTCGCCTGAAACAGGCCCTCGACACCGTCGCCGGCGTTGACGACCACGCATCCCTCGGCGCGCAGTCCCATCGCCAGTGTGGTCGCCAGCCGTGGCTCGTCCTCGACAACGAGAACCTTCATCAGGCCACCCTGACCGCTGCACCCTAAGGGGACGCTGAGAGGCGACCGGCCCGGGTTTCTCAGCGTCATTTAAGTGAGCTGCTGTCAAACTGCGGCCCTACTTCAGTACCGACCGAACGAGAGCAGCGTGGCTGGGTTCCGCTGAAGTAGGTGCGTGCCTGGTGGCCCGCGCTGACACGGACGATCCGACAGGAATCCGGCGCGATGGAGTGACAGGCAACTCGACGCACCGACACGACAAGGGAGCTTCTCTGTGAAGGCACGCATTCGAGTCCTGGTGGCGACGGTGGCGGCGCTGGGGGCAGCAATCATGCCGGTGGGCACCGCGCACGCCGGCCTGGACAACGAGTTGAGTCTGGTTGATGGTCAGGACCGGACGCTGACGATCCAGCAGTGGGACACCTTCCTCAATGGGGTGTTCCCGCTGGACCGCAACCGGCTGACCCGCGAGTGGTTCCACTCCGGCAGCGCCGTGTACAACGTGGCCGGCCCGGGTGCCGAGGAGTTCGCGGGCACCCTGGAGCTGGGTTACCAGATCGGTTTCCCGTGGTCGCTGGGGGTGGGTATCAACTTCAACTACACCACGCCCAACATCCTGATCGATGCTGCGCCGCTCACCGACCCGTTGTCGTCGATCATCACGCCGAACTTGTTCCCGGGTGTGTCGATCAGCGCCGACCTGGGTAACGGCCCGGGCATTCAGGAAGTCGCGACGTTCTCGGTGGACGTGTCGGGCCCGCACGGCAAGGTGGCGGTGTCCAACGCGCACGGCACGGTGACCGGCGCGGCCGGTGGTGTGTTGCTGCGGCCGTTCGCCCGGCTGATCGCGAAGACCGGTGACAGCGTCACCACCTACGGCGACAACTGGAACATGAACTAGCGGCGTGGCGCGCCGCCCGCGCGGCCTGGCAGGATAGCGCGTGCATGAAGGTCCTGATGGTCGAAGACGAGCCGCGGCTGGCGTCGACGCTGGCCGCCGGGCTGCGCGCCGAGGGCTGCGTGGTCGTCACCGCCTCCGACGGCGACGACGGGCTCTGGCATGCGGTCGAGGACGCATTCGACGTGGTCGTGCTCGACATCATGTTGCCCGGTCTGAGCGGCTACGAGGTCCTTCGCCGCATGCGCGATAACGACGTGTGGACGCCGGTGATGATGCTGACCGCCAAGGACGGCGACTACGACCAGACCGACGCGTTCGACCTCGGCGCCGACGACTATCTGACCAAGCCGTTCTCGTTCATCGTGCTGGTGGCGCGGCTGCGCGCGCTGGTTCGTCGCTGCGCTCCACGGCGTCCCGCGGTGTTGACCGCCGGAAGTCTGTCGCTGGACCCGTCGCGCCGGGTGGTTGCAGCGTGACGACACGCCAATTACGTTGACCCCCAGGGAATACGGGCTGCTCGAGTACCTGATGCGAAACAAAGACACCGTCGTCACCAAGACCGAGATACTGCAGCATGTGTGGGACGCGTACTACAACGGCCCCGACAACGTCGTCGAGGTGTACGTCGGCTACCTGCGCCGCAAGATCGATATCCCGTTCGGCACCAACACCATTGCCACCATTCGCGGCATGGGCTATCGGCTGGAGTCCGGAGCCTACGTAACGGGCAACTGAATCGTCATCCGGGTGCCGCCACCCGGCCGGTCGTCCACCGTCACGCTGCCATGATGCGCCGCAACGATTTCGCGCACGATCGCCAGCCCGAGGCCGGCGCCACCTCCGCTTCGGGACCGATCCGGGTCGAGCCGGACGAAGCGATCGAACACCCGCTCCCGATCGGCTGCGGGGATGCCGGGACCATCGTCGGCGACGCTGACCACGGCATCGCCACCACCGGATGCGACCGCGACGTCGATCCGTGACGCCGCATGCAACGCAGCGTTTTCGAGAAGGTTGCGCAGGACCCGCGACAGGGCCCGTGGGTCCCCGACGAGCCGGGTCGGGGTGAGCTCGGTGTGAACATCCAAAGACGTTTCCCGCCTTAGCCTTTGCGCCTCATCGGCGGCGAGGTCGTCAAGATCGACGTCCTCACGGCGAATCGCGAGTCCGTGTTCGTCGGCGCGAGCCAGCAACAGCAGATCCTCGACGAGCGCCTGCATGCGGTGTGCCTCCGGGATCAACGTGCCTGCGGCGAGCTCCTCGTCGAGCAACTCGGGGTGAGCGACGGCAACGTCCAATGCGGAGATGATCGTGGCGAGCGGGCTGCGCAGCTCGTGTGATGCGTCTCCGACGAATCTCCGTTGCGCAGCGTGGCCTGCTTCGATGCGCGCCAGCATCTCGTTCATGGTCTCGGCCAACGCCGCTATCTCGTCGCGGCTTTCGGGCACCGGCACCCGCTCGGCAAGATCGGAGGTGCTGATGTCGGCGACCCGCGACCGGATCGCGTCGACGGATCGCATCGACCGCGCCACCAGCAGGTAGGTGACAACCGCAGAGACGGCGATGACAATCGGGGCGGCGATCGCCAGCGCGATGACGGCGGTCTTCACCGCCGAACCGACGACCTGGCTGCCCTCACCGACCAGCACGGTATACCGGGCGCCGCCGGCTTCCGAAGCCGTCTGGGCGCTGAACCGGATCCGGCCGAACTGCGAAGCGTGCTCGGGTATCCCGCCGTGCACGCCGTCGCCGATCTCGGAGAGGGGGACCATCGGCGTGTTCGGCGCGGAATCGGACCGCGCGACCACCCTGCCGTCCGCCGCGATGACCTGCACGGCAAGAATGCGCTCATCGGTACGCAGCACTTGCGGCGCCATCTGATCGACGCCGTCGGTCTCGACCTCTGCGGCCACGTAGGACGCTCGCGCGGCCGCGCTGTTGTCGATGCCGGACAACATCGACCGGTACAGCACAGCGACCAGGCCGGAGCCGGCCACGATCAGCGTGATGAAAACGACCGTCGCCGCGACGAACGCGGACCGCGCCGAGATCCCCCAGTTCCACGGCCGCCACCAGGCCCGGCCCGCTCGAGCCATCCGCGACGCCGACCTCGAGATGGAGATCTCCTACAGGTACTGCCCCAGGTTCGACTCGGTGTCGATGGCCCGGGATGCGCTGGAGGACTTGCCGGTGACCAGCGTGCGGATGTACACGATCCGCTCGCCCTTCTTGCCCGAAATCCGCGCCCAGTCATCGGGATTGGTGGTGTTGGGCAGGTCCTCGTTCTCGGCGAACTCGTCGACGATCGAGTCGAGCAGATGCTGGATGCGCAGACCGGGCTGACCGGTCTCCAGCACCGACTTGATCGCGTTCTTCTTCGCCCGGTCGACGACGTTCTGGATCATCGCACCGGAGTTGAAGTCCTTGAAGTACATGACTTCCTTGTCACCGTTGGCGTAGGTGACCTCCAGGAACCGGTTGTCGTCGATCTCGGCGTACATCCGGTCGACGACCTTCTCGATCATCGCCTTGAGGCAGGCCAACCGGTCGCCACCGAACTCGGCAAGGTCGTCGGCGTGCACCGGCAGTTCCTCGACCAGGTACTTGGAGAAGATGTCCTGTGCCGCTTCGGCGTCCGGCCGCTCGATCTTGATCTTGACGTCGAGGCGGCCGGGCCGCAGGATCGCCGGGTCGATCATGTCCTCGCGGTTGGAGGCGCCGATCACGATGACGTTCTCCAGGCCCTCGACGCCGTCGATCTCGCTCAGCAGCTGCGGCACTACGGTGGTCTCCACATCGGAGCTGACGCCGGTGCCGCGGGTCCGGAAGATCGAGTCCATCTCGTCGAAGAACACGATCACCGGGGTGCCCTCCGACGCCTTCTCCCGTGCGCGTTGGAAGATCAGCCGGATGTGGCGCTCGGTCTCGCCGACGAACTTGTTCAGCAGCTCGGGGCCCTTGATGTTGAGGAAGTAGGACTTCGCCTCTCTGGCGTCGTCGCCACGAACCTCGGCCATCTTCTTGGCCAGCGAGTTCGCCACCGCCTTGGCGATCAGCGTCTTGCCGCACCCGGGCGGGCCGTAGAGCAGCACGCCCTTGGGCGGCCGCAGCGAGTACTCGCGGTAGAGCTCCTTGTGCAGGAACGGCAACTCGACGGCGTCGCGGATCTGCTCGATCTGGCGGCCGAGCCCGCCGATGTCGTTGTAGCTGACGTCGGGGACTTCCTCCAGGACCAGATCCTCGACCTCGGCCTTGGGGATGCGCTCGAACGCGTACCCGGCCTTGGTGTCGACCAGCAGCGAGTCGCCGGGGCGCAGCTTGCGCGGCCGCATGTCGTCCTCGACCTCGTCGTCATAGCCGTCCGGCAGGTCATCGGAGGCCACCAACGGCTCGGCCAGCCAGACGATGCGCTCCTCGTCGGCGTGGCCGACCACGAGCGCGCGGTGCCCGTCGGACAGGATCTCGCGCAGGGTGCTGATCTCGCCGACCGATTCGTAGTGGCCGGCCTCGACGACCGTCAGCGCCTCGTTGAGGCGCACGGTCTGGCCCTTCTTGAGTGACTTGGTGTCGATGTTCGGCGAGCACGTCAGGCGCATCTTGCGGCCGGAGGTGAACACGTCGACGGTGTCGTCGTCCTGCACGGAGAGCAGCACGCCATAGCCGCTCGGGGGCTGACCAAGGCGGTCGACTTCCTCGCGCAGCGCCAGCAACTGCTGGCGCGCCTCTTTGAGGGTTTCCATCAACTTGGCATTGCGGGCCGCAAGCGAATCGATGCGCGCTTCGAGCTGGTGCACATCGCGGGCGCTGCGCAGTCCACTCTGTGGGCCTACCGCGTTCTCCAACTGCTCGCGCAGTATCGCGGCCTCGCGACGCAGGTCTTCCAACTCGGCGGCATCGTCGCTGGACATGCCTGGTTCGCGGGATGTCCCGTACGCTTCAGAACGCTCTGACTCATTCATGTTGCGCCCCTCCCCGCACCGGAAGTTGGTGCAGTAACAACTTCAACGCTACCGGCGATTCAGCCTTTGTGTGCGGTGTAGGAAGTCGACACACCAGCAACAATTGCTAACCTCTGTGGTGAGTTGGGCCAATCGAAAGGACAACCGTGACCCTGAAAACCCTCGTTACCGGCGTGGCAGCAGCTGCTTTGGTGGCCGGTGTGGCGGCGGGTGTGACTTCCATTGCATCCCCCGCCGCCACTGCAGTGCAACCCGTCGTGCGGGACATTCCGATGCCTGCGGCACCGGCACCGGAATTGCAGGCGCCCCTGTTGGGGACGTTGCAGGCCCTCGCCGGGGCCGGCTCGTTCCTGGGCAAGGCGCCCTACATCGAGGGTGGTATCGGACGCATCGAAAGCATCGCCGCCGACCGGGAGTACAGCAAGGCGGCCGCGGAGGGCAAGTTCCCGCTGACCTTCAACCTCGCCAACATCGACCAGGAGGGTGACGTGGCCACCGCCGACGTCACCGCGACGAGCGCGACCGGCGGCACCGCCACCCAGAACGTCCAGTTCGTGGCCGGGCCGAGCCCGACCGGCTGGCAGATCGCGAAGGCGTCGGCCATGTCGTTGCTGCAGGCGGCCGGCTGATCGATCGAGCGCACCGCGCCGCCGGTGCCATCCTGGGCGCCGTCACGATAGTGGCGGCGCTCGGGCTCAGCGGCTGCGGCGACTCAAGTTCGGGACCGAGCCCGACGCCGGCTGAACTCACGCCTCCGCCGGTTCCGGCGCCGCCGACGGACACCGGCGCGCCGTTGCCGCCACCGGCCACGCTGACCGACGTGTTGGGCCGGCTGGCCGACACCAACGTCCCCGGCAACCTCAAGGTCGGTCTGGTCGAGCACGGCACGGCGGCCGACGCGGCGGCGTTGGACAGGTGGACCAAGGCGCTGCACGACAGCGCTTACGCCCCGGTCGCGTTCGACGCCGCCGGCCTGATGTGGGCGCAGGACCAGCCGGGCAACGTCGTCGCCGACGTCACGATCAGCTCCGCCAACCCGCAGGCCAGCAGGGACATGACGTTCCCGATGGAGTTCACCCCGGCGCCGGACTCGTGGCAGCTGACCCGCAAGACCACCGACATGCTGCTTCAGCTCGGCCAGACGCCGACGGCCACCCCGGCCCCGACCGGCTGAGCACGCCGCGGTGTGGATCGGCTGGCTCGAGTTCGACCTGCTGCTCGGTGATGTGCACTCGCTGAAGCAGAAGCGGGCGGCCATCCGTCCGGTGATCGCCGAGTTGGCGCGCAGATTCGCGGTGTCCGCGGCCGAGACGGGAGCCCAGGACCTGTACCGCCGTGCCAATATCGGCGTCGCGGTGGTGTCGGCCGATCGCGGGCACGTCGTCGACGTGCTCGACGCCGCCGAACGCTTGGTGGCGTCGCGACCCGAGATGGAGTTGCTCTCGGTGCGGCGCGGACTGCGGCGCAGCAGCGACGATTAGAGCTGGCGCTTGCGGCGCAGCGGCAGCGGCGCGACGGCCCCCGGCGCCAATTTGCGCACGCTGATCAGAAATGCGGTGTGCCCGCGCATCGTGTGTTGCGGGCGCACCGCCAGCCCGACGACATGCCATCCGCGCTGGATGCTCTCCCACGCCCGGGGCTCCGTCCAGCACTGCTGCTCGCGCAGGGCCTCCACGGTGCGCGACAGCTGCGTGACGGTGGCGACGTAGATCATCAGCACCCCGCCGGCGACCAGCGCGTCGGCGACGGCGCCAAGCACGTCCCACGGCGCCAGCATGTCGAGCACCACGCGGTCCACTTCCGGACCGGCGTAGTCGGCGACGTCGGCGGTGACGAGGTCCCAGTTGGCCGGGCGCTCGCCGAAGAACGTCGCGACATTGCGGGCGGCGTGCTCGCCGTGGTCCTCGCGCACCTCGTAGGACGTCACCCGGCCTTCGGGTCCGACGGCGCGAAGCAGCGAACACGTCAGCGCGCCGGACCCGGCGCCGGCCTCCAGCACCCGGGCGCCGGGGAAGATGTCGCCCTCGTGCACGATCTGGGCCGAGTCCTTCGGGTAGACGACCTGGGCGCCGCGCGGCATCGACATCACGTAATCGACGAGCAGCGGACGCAACACCAGGAACTGGTCACCGCCGGTGGACTTGACCACGCTGCCCTCGGGCAGCCCGATGACGGTGTCGAGCGCGATCACCCCCCGATGGGTGTGGAACTCCCCGCCGGGGGCGAGCACCATCGTGTAGTGCCGGCCCTTGGCGTCGGTGAGCTGCACGCGATCACCGACTTCGAACGGACCGGTCCTTGGCACAGCTGACCAGCCTGCCAGCAGACGCGCCGAGACGGGTGCCCGGGGTTGTCGGGGCACGGTCATACGCTGGACGGGTGAGTGACGGCGAACCGGTGCGGCGCCCCGCGCTTTCCCCGTCGCGGGCCAGCGACTTCAAGCAGTGCCCGCTGCTGTACCGGTTCCGCGCGATCGACCGGCTGCCCGAACCGCCGTCCACCGCGCAGGTGCGCGGGTCGGTCGTGCACGCCGCACTCGAGCAGCTGTACGGGCTGCCCGCCGCCCAGCGCGGCCGCGACACCGCGATGGCGCTGGTCGCCCCGGCGTGGGACCGGGTGATCGCCGCCCAGCCGGAACTGGCGGCCGAGATCGAGCCGGCCCTGCGCGCCGAGCTGCTCGACGAGGCGCGCGCGCTGCTGTCGGGCTATTACCGGCTCGAGGACCCGACCCGGTTCGACCCGCAGAGCTGCGAACAACGGGTCGAGGTCGAACTCGAAGACGGCACCCTGCTGCGCGGCTTCGTCGACCGCATCGACGTCGCACCCACCGGCGAGCTGCGGGTGGTCGACTACAAGACCGGCAAGGCGCCGCCGGAGGCTCGGGCGCTGGCCGAGTTCAAGGCGATGTTCCAGATGAAGTTCTACGCGGTGGCGCTGTTTCGGTCGCGGGGCGTGCTGCCCGCCCGGCTGCGGCTGCTGTACCTGTCCGACGGTCAGGTGCTGGACTACACCCCCGATCTCGACGAGCTGCTGCGGTTCGAGAAGACGTTGATCGCGATCTGGCGGGCCATCCAAGCCGCCGGCGCCACAGGTGATTTCAGGCCGCACCCGTCACGGTTGTGCGACTGGTGCGCCCACCATGCGCACTGCCCGGTGTTCGGCGGCACTCCCCCGCCCTACCCCGGTTGGCCGCAGGCTCCCGACGAGGGCGGCAGCGACGCGGTGTTGCACACCTCGGAGTCGGCTGCGTGATCGACTGCCACTACCGGCGGCTTGCCGCCGACGGCGAATTCCTGTGTTCGAGTCCACCGACGGCACCCGCAGCAACTGGGATCCCGAAATCCAGCACGGTTCACCGCCGCTGGCGCTGATGACCAAGCTCATCGAGGAGCTGGCGCAAGATTCCGGTATGCGCGTCGGACGGCTGACCCTCGACATCCTCGGCGCCATCCCGGTCACCCGGCTGCGGGTGCGGGCGTGGGTGGAGCGTCCCGGGGCCCGGATCTCGTTGATGGCCGCCGAGATGCGGGCGCCGAGGCCCGACGGCGGTGAGCGGGCGGTCGCCCGGGTGACCGCGTGGCTGCTCGCGACCAGCGACACCGCCGACGCGGTGACCGACCGCTATGCCCCACTCGTCGAAGGCGATTCGGTCGCGGTGCCGCACAGCTGGGAGGGTGCCCGGGATACCTGGAGACCGTCAGCTGGCGCAGGCAGCACAGTGTCGATGCCGATGGCGATGGCGATGGCGATGGCGAGGACGCAGCGTCGGTGGTCTGGTTGAGCCCGCTGGTCGCCCTGGTCGATTCGGAGCCGACGACGGCGCTGCAGCGGCTCGCGATGGTGGTCGATTCCGCCAACGGCGCCGGCGCGGCGCTGGATCCGGAGAAGTTCGTGTTCATGAACACCGACACCGTCATGCATGTGCACCGGTTGCCCGCAGGCAGCGATTTCGCACTTCGCGCCCGCGGGTCGATCGGCCCGGACGGAATCGGTGTGACCACCGCCGATATCTTCGACCGCCAGGGGTTCATCGGCACCGCGGCGCAGACGCTGCTGGTGCAGCGTCGGCCGGCCGGCTAGTCCAGCGGCTTCATCTCCTCCAGCATCGTCGGCACCAGCTCGCTGACGGTCGGGTGGATGTGCATGGTGTGGGTCAGCGTCGTGTAGGGCGCACCCGCGGACATCACGTCGAGAATGCAGTGGATCACCTCGTCGCCGCCGACGCCGAGGATGGCCGCGCCGAGGATCTTTCCGTTCTCGGCATCGACGACGACCTTCATAAACCCTTGTGTCTCACCCTTTTCCACCGCGCGCCCGACCCGGGTCATCGGGCGGAAGCCGACGAGCGCCTTGCGGCCGGACTTGCGGACCTCGTCGACCGTCTTGCCCGCACGGCCCAGCGGCGGGTCGATGTACAACGCGTAGGTGGGGATGCGGTCGCTGACTTTGCGCGGCTCGTTGTCGAGCAGGTTGGCCGCCACGATCTCGAAGTCGTTGTACGACGTGTGGGTGAACGCGCCGCGGCCGTTGCAGTCCCCCATCGCCCAGATGTGCTCGACGTTGGTCCGCAGCTGGTCGTCGACGACGATGTACCCGCGCTTGTCGGTTTCGACCCCCGCCAGGTCCAGGCCGAGGTCGTCGGTGTTGGGCGCACGGCCGACCGCCACGAGTAGGTGCGTTCCGGTGATCGGCGCCGCCCCTTCGCGGGGCAGGACCTGAAACCCGTTGTCGTCCTTGCGGAATTGGATGGCCGTGGCGCCGACCACCACATCGATGCCTTCGGCTTCCAGGATCTCTTTGATGGCCGCCGAGACGTCCTCGTCCTCCCGTGACGTCAGCCGCGGGCCCCTCTCGATCACGGTGACCCTGGCGCCGAACCGGCGGTACATCTGGGCGAACTCCAGCCCGATGTAGCTGCCGCCGATGATCACCAGATGCTCTGGGACAGTGTCGAGTTCGAGTATCCCGACGTTCGTCATGTAGTCGATGTCCGACAGCCCCGGCATATCGGGCGCCACCGCACGGCCGCCGACGTTGAGGAAGATCTTGTCGGCTTCCAGCAGCCGGCCGTCGACACGCATGGCGTGCGGGCTTTCGAAGCGGGCATGGCCGCGGATGAAGGTGCATCCGGCCATGCCCTCCAGCCACGACTCGACGCCGTGCCGGTCGTCGAGCATGACCTTTTCCTTGCGCGCCTTCACCTTCGCCATGTCGACGGTGATTTCGCCGGTGCCGACGCCGTAGTCGGCTCCCCGACGGGCCAGCTGCGCGGCATGGGCGCTGGCCACCAGTGTCTTGGTCGGGATGCAGCCGGTGTTGACGCAGGTCCCGCCGACCAGTTTGCGTTCGATCACCGCGACGGTCTGTCCGGCGTCGGTCAACCTGCCCGCCAGCGGCGGCCCGGCCTGGCCGGCGCCGACGATGATCGCGTCGAATTTCTCTGCCATGGAACGCGGTTCAGACGATCGGGGCGAGGCTGACGAGGAAGGCGATCAGGAATCCGCCGCCGACCGCGACGACGTCTTCGCCGATCGCCACCGGCCGGTCCCGTCCGCCGTTGGCCGCGGTGAGGCCGCTGCGCGCCGCGGCGCCCCCCAGCGTGCCCGACCACCGCGCCGATCATGCCCGCGCCGAGGCCGATGAACGTGTGGTGCGAGGCGCTGCCGAGCACCGCGCCGGCGAACGCGCCCATGATGAGCCGGGTGGTGAACTGCGGCGGCGTCCTGCGGCTCGGCGTCTTGGGCAGCTGGTCGGTGATCAGTTCCACCACCAGGAAGATCGTCAGAACGGTGACGGTGATCGGATGGGCCATCCAGTGCGACCACTTGTCCCCGACGTCGATCCATCCCAGAAACGCTCCCCACGCCACCACGGCCGGCGCCGTCAGCGCCCGCAGACCGGCGATGACACCGATCGCGAAGGCGAGCAGAATTACGATGACCTGCGTCATGCGGACCTCCCGAGCGGTGGAAACGACATCCGGACGCTAACACGCACGGCGTGGGCGAACCCGGCGAATCAGAACCGGCAGAACCTGATGTCGGAGGCCAGAATTGCCTTCGCGCCGATGGCCGCGATCTCGTCCATGATCGCGTTGACGTCCCGGCGCGGCACCAGCGCGCGCACCGCCACCCACGCCGGGTCGGCGAGCGGGGCGATGGTCGGCGATTCGAGTCCCGGCGTGACCGCGGTGGCTTCGTCGAGGACGCTGCGCGGGCAGTCGTAGTCCAGCATCAGGTATTGCTGTCCGAACACCACCCCCTGCACCCGGCCGGCCAGCTGGTCACGGGCGGCGGCGTTGTCATCGCCGGGATCCTCGCGCTCGATGAGGACCGCCTCCGAATCGCACAGCGGTTCCCCGAAGGCCACCAGGTCGTGCAGCCCGAGCGTGCGACCCGAACCCACCACGTCGGCGATCGCGTCGGCGACCCCGAGCTGTACCGAAATCTCCACGGCGCCGTCGAGCCGGATCACGGTGGCGTCAATCCCGCGTGCCGCCAAGTCTTTTCGCACCAGATTCGGAAACGCGGTGGCAATCCGCTTGCCGGTAAGGTCCTCGATACGCCATGGCCGTCCCGTTGGAGCCGCGTAGCGAAAACTGGACAAACCGAACCCAAGCGCCAGCCGCTCACGAACCGGTGCGTCGGACTCCTGGGCCAGATCACGACCGGTGATACCCAGGTCGAGCTGTCCCGATCCGACGTAGATCGCGATGTCCTTGGGTCGCAGAAAGAAGAATTCGACATTGTTGACCGGGTCGAGGACGGTCAGGTCCTTGAGGTCGGTGCGCCGCCGGTAGCCGGCTTCCGACAGGATCTCGGCCGCCGGTTCGGACAGCGTGCCCTTGTTGGGCACGGCGACCCGCAACTTGCCGTTCATGGCTGTCCGTTCATAGCCGGGCGTAGACGTCGTCGAGCGTCAGGCCGCGCGAGATCATCAGCACCTGCGTCCAGTACAGCAACTGGCTGATCTCCCCGGCCAGCGCCTCGTCGCCGTCGTGTTCGGCGGCCAGCCACACCTCGCCGGCCTCTTCGAGGATCTTCTTGCCCAGGCCGTGGACGCCGCCGTCGAGCGCGGCGACGGTGCCGCTGCCTGCGGGCCGGGTCAGCGCTTTCTCGCTGAGCTCGGCGAACAGGGCATCGAAGGTCTTCACGGGACGCGATTGTGTCACGCGGGCGGCGCGCCGGTCACGCGGGTTTGTCAGTGATCTGATGCCGCGACCTCCCCGTGCATGTCTTCCAGGTGCTTGCCCTTGGTTTCGGAGACCCACCGCCAGACGAACAGCGAAGGACACCAGCGCGCAGGCCGCGTAGAACCCGTAGGCCAGGCTGAGCGAGAACGCACCCAGCTTCGGGAACGTCGCGGTGATCACGCAGTTGGCTATCCACTGGGCGGCAGCGGCCAGGCCAAGCGCGGCGGCGCGGATGCGGTTCGGGAACATCTCACCGAGCAGGACCCACACCACCGGACCCCACGACATCCCGAACGCCACCACGAACAGGTTGGCGGCGACCAACGCAATCGGTCCGGCGGCGCCATGCAGGTGCGGCTGACCGCCGATCACCGGGGCGGTGCCGAAGACGACCGCCATCGTGCCGAGCGTGACCGCCATGCCGGCAGAGCCGATCAGCAACAGCGGTTTGCGCCCGACCCTGTCGATCAGCGCGATCGCGATGAGCGTGGTGACGATGTTGGTCACCGACGTGATCACGGTGATGATGAACGCCTGGCTCTCCCCGAATCCGACGGCCTGCCACAACACATTCGAGTAGTAGAAGATCACGTTGATTCCGACGAACTGCTGGAACACCGACAGGCCGACGCCCACCCAGACGATGCCGTAAAGCCCCCCGGTCGGCTTCCTCAGATCACGCCACGACGGTGGCTTCTCGGATTTGAGCGATTCCTGGATCCGGGTGATCGTGAGTTCCAGATTCTTCTCGCCCAACAGCATCGACAAGACGCTGCGGGCTTCCGGAATGCGGTAGGTGGCAACGAGATAGCGAGGCGACTCCGGAATCGTGAACGCGAGCCCGCCGTACAGGATGGCGGGCAGCGCCATCACGATGAACATCCACCGCCAGGCCTCCAACCCCAGCCAGAGCTCCTCGCGCGACCCGCCGGCCAGGTGCGCCAGCAGCGCATCGACGCCCAGCGACACGAAGATGCCGGTGACGATCGCCAGCTGCTGCAACGAGCCGAGGCGCCCGCGGATACGCGGCGGAGAGGTCTCGGCGATGTACGCCGGCGCGATGACCGATGCCACCCCGACGCCGATGCCGCCGATGACGCGGAACGCGCCGAACACCCAGATGTTCATCGCCAGGCCGGTACCGAACGCGCTGATGAAAAACAGCAGCGCCGCCAGCTTCATCACCGAGAGCCGACCGACCTTGTCGGCCAGCCGTCCGGCCGTGACAGCACCCAGCGCCGCACCGATCAGCGCCGCCGCGACCGCGACGCCGACGGCCAGCTCGTTGATTCCGAAGTGGTGCTTTGACGGCCGACACCGCGCCGTTGACCACCGCGCTGTCGTACCCGAACAGCAGGCCGCCCAGCGCCGCCACCGACGCGATGCGGACCACACGACCGCTGTGTTCGGATTCCTCGTAGTCCATGACAGAGGCGGCGTCGGCAGAATCGCCTACGGGTCCGTGGGTCATGTGACGCCCTTCCGCAGCATTGCGTGACGAGGATCACATTCAATCACAAGGCGACTGTCAGGCGGTGCGTTCTCCGAACCCGTGAAGTGAGGTCGGAAAATATCCGCCGCAGATCGGCCACCCCCACCCCGGCCAGCGACGAGATGTGGTGCCGGCGCGGGCCTCGGGGCACCGCTACATCGTTGGGCACCACCAATACCGGGCAACCGGCGCCCTCGGCCGCCGCGGTGCCGGTGACCGAATCCTCGATGGCCAGGCACTCCGACGGAGCCAGCCCCAGCAACGTCGCTGCGCGTTGATAGGCATCGGGCGCGGGTTTGCCACGCGCAACCTCGTCGCCGCAGACGGTTGCCGCGAAGTACTGGCTGCCAATGCTTTTCAAGGCTCGATCGGTGAGCGCTCGCGCGGTATTGGTGACCAGCGCCATCGGAGTCCCCTCGGCGGCAAGCGCTTCCAACAATTCCTGCGCGCCGTCGCACCATGGCAATCCGGCGTCGAACAACCCCGCGGTGTAGTCGTGCAGCCAGCGGTCGGATTCGGCCATCGCGACCGGATCCAGCTCGAGGCCGAGGTCGGTGTGCACCGTCCGGATCGGTGTCCTGCGCGGAGCCACCCACCAGCGACGCCCGCACCTGTGGCGTCAGCCTGCCGCCGAGATGTTCGTAGAGCGCCGCCAGCGAGATATCCCACAGCTTTTCGGAGTCGACGAGGGTGCCGTCCATGTCGAACAGCACAGCTTTCATGTCAGCCTGAAGTAAGTCAGACGTTGAAATATTTGGCCTCGGGATGATGCAGCACGAACGCGTCCGTCGACTGCTCCGGGTGCAGCTGCAGCTCCTCGGACAGCGTGACACCGATGCGGCCGGGTTCCAGTAGCTCCACCATCTTGGCGCGGTCGTCGAGGTTCGGGCATGCGCCGTAGCCGAACGAGAACCGCGCGCCGCGGTATCCGAGCTTGAAGTAATCCTCGACGGAGTCGGGGTCCTCGGCGGCCATCGCATGGTCGGGGAACGTCAACTCCTCGCGCACGCGCCGATGCCAGTACTCCGCGAGCGCCTCGGTCAGCTGCACCCCGATCCCGTGCACCTCCAGGTAGTCGCGGTAGGAATCCGAGGCGAACAGCTCGTTGGCGAAATCGGCGATCGGCTGGCCCATGGTGACCAGCTGGAACGGCAGCACGTCGACCTGGCCGAGTTCGGTTGCCGCGTTCGCGCGAGCGGATGAAGTCGGCGATGCACAGGAACCGGTCGCGCTGCTGGCGCGGGAAGGTGAACCGGAACCGTTCGGTGGCATCCTCCGGAGCGAAACTTGTTGAGCGACCCGACAATCCAGCCGGCTCGGTCAGCACGACGACGTCGTCGCCCTCCGACACCGCGGGAAAGTACCCGTACACCACCGCGGCATGCGCGAGGATGCCGTCGGTGGCGAGCCGGTCCAGCCAGTACCGCAACCGCGGGCGTCCTTCGGTCTCCACCAGCTCCTCGTAGGACGGGCCCTCGCCGCCTCGCACGCCGCGCAGCCCCCACTGGCCGAGGAACAGCGCGCGCTCGTCGAGCAGCCCGGTGTAGTCGGCGACCGCGATGCCCTTGACGACGCGGGTACCCCAGAACGGCGGTGCGGGCACCTCGACGTCGGCGGCCACGTCGGAGCGCTCCGGCACCTCGACCGGCGTCTGGATCGGCCTTGCGTTCGGCGGCAATGCGTTTCGATCGCTCGTGCCGGGCCTTGCGCTCGGCCTCCTTCTCCTGCGCCGCGATCGCCTCGGGGCTGTCGGTGTCGGGAGCCTCGCCGCGCTTGGCGCTCATGATGACGTCCATCAGCCGCAGGCCCTCGAATGCGTCGCGCGCGTAATGCACTTCACCGTCGTAGACCTCGGCGAGGTCGTTCTCCACGTAGCTGCGGGTCAGCGCCGCCCCGCCGAGCAGCACCGGGAACTCGTCGGCCACGCCGCGGGTGTTCATCTCCTGCAGGTTTTCCTTCATCACCACGGTCGACTTCACCAGCAGCCCGGACATGCCGACCACGTCGGCGCTCTTGTCCTTGGCCACTTCGAGAATCGCGTTGATGGGCTGCTTGATGCCGATGTTGACGACCTCGTAGCCGTTGTTGGTCAAGATGATGTCGACCAGGTTCTTGCCGATGTCGTGCACGTCGCCCTTGACGGTGGCCAGCACGATGCGGCCCTTTCCGGCGTCGTCGTCGGCCTTCTCCATGTGCGGCTCCAGGTAGGCCACCGCGGCTTTCATCACCTCGGCGGACTGCAGCACGAACGGCAGCTGCATCTGACCGGAGCCGAACAGCTCGCCGACGGTCTTCATCCCGGCCAGCAGGTTCTCGTTGATGATGGCCAGCGGCGGCTTCTGGGTCATCGCCTCGTCGAGGTCGGCGTCGAGCCCGTTGCGCTCGCCGTCGACGATGCGCTGCGCCAGTCGTTCCAACAGCGGCAGCTTGGCCAGCTCGGCGGCGCGGGACTCCTTCGACGACGCGGCCGACACGCCCTCGAACATTCCCATCAGTTCCTGCAGCGGGTCGTAGCCTTCGCGGCGGCGGTCGTAGACGAGGTCGAGCGCGACCTGACGCTGTTCTTCGGGAATGCGGTTGATCGGCAGGATCTTGCTGGCGTGCACGATGGCCGACGTCAGCCCGGCCTCCTGGCACTCGTGCAGGAACACCGAGTTGAGCACCTGGCGCGCAGCGGGATTCAGACCGAACGAGATATTCGACAGGCCCAGCGTGGTCTGCACATCCGGGTGCAGAATGCTTGAGCAGCCGGATGGCCTCGATGGTCTCGATGCCGTCGCTGGCGCGACTCCTCCTGGCCGGTGCAGATGGTGAAGGTCAAGGTGTCGATCAGGATCGACGACTCCTCGACCCCCCAGTTCCCGGTGATGTCGGCGATCAGCCGGTCGGCGATCGCGACCTTGGTCTCCGCGGTGCGGGCCTGGCCCTCCTCGTTGATGGTCAGCGCCACCACCGCGGCGCCGTGCTCGGCGACCAGTTCCATGGTCTTGTGGAACCGCGACTCGGGACCGTCGCCGTCCTCGTAGTTCACCGAGTTGACCGTGCACCGGCCGCCCAGATGCTCCAGACCCGCTCGCAGCACGCGCCGTTTCGGTGGAGTCCAGCATGATCGGCAGCGTCGATGCCGTCGCCAGCCGGCTCGCCAGCTCGTTCATGTCGGCAACCCCGTCGCGGCCGACGTAGTCGACGCAGAGGTCGAGCAGGTGCGCGCCGTCGCGGGTCTGGTCCTTGGCGATGTCGAGGCATTTCTGCCAGTCCTCGGCGATCATCGCCTCGCGGAACGCCTTGGAGCCGTTGGCGTTTGTGCGCTCACCGATCATCAGCACCGACGCGTCCTGGGCGAACGGTGTTGCCGAGTACAGCGATGCCACCGCGGGCTCGTAGGTTATCGCGCGCTGCGCCCGCTCAACGTGGGGAATGGCCTCGGCGACCTTGCGGATGTGTTCTGGGGTGGTGCCGCAGCAGCCACCGACCAGCGACAAGCCATAGTCGGCGACGAAGCCCGACAGGGCGTCGGCCAGTTCGTCCGGCAGCAGCGGGTATTCGGCGCCGTTGGCACCCAGCACCGGCAACCCGGCGTTCGGCATCACCGATACCGGCGTGCGGGCATGCTGGGACAGGTAGCGCAGGTGCTCGCTCATCTCGGCGGGCCCGGTGGCGCAGTTGAGGCCGATCACGTCGACACCGAGCGGCTCGACCGCCGTCAGCGCCGCCCCGATCTCGCTGCCCAGCAGCATGGTGCCGGTGGTTTCCACGGTGACGTGTGCGATGACCGGGATGTGACGGCCGAATTCGGCCATCGCCCGTCGCGATCCCAGCACCGCGGCCTTGAGCTGCAGCAAATCCTGGCAGGTCTCGACGAGGATGGCGTCGGCGCCGGCCTCGAGCATGCCGAGGGCGGCCTCGGCGTAGGCGTCGCGAATCACCGCGTACTCGGTGTGCCCCAGCGTCGGCAGCTTGGTGCCCGGCCCCATCGAGCCCAGCACGTACCGCCTGCGGTCGGGGGTGCTCATCTCGTCGGCGACCCGGCGGGCGATCGCGGTGCCCCGCTGCGAGAGCTCCCGGATCCGGTCGGCGATGTCGTAGTCGCCGAGGTTGGACAGGTTGCAGCCGAACGTGTTGGTCTCGACCGCGTCCGCGCCGGCCTCGAAGTAGTCGCGGTGGATCGTCTCGATGACATCGGGCCGGGTGGCGTTGAGGATCTCGTTGCAACCCTCGAGGTCGTTGAAGTCATCGAGCGTCAGATCGGCGGCCTGCAGCTGGGTGCCCATGGCGCCGTCGCCCACCATGACCCGCTTCGACAAAGTGTCGAGCAAATCGGTGTCGTACGCGCGATTGTTCACATCAGCCACATCGACAGGGTAGTCGGTCTAGGCAAACCAAGCTGTGGCGTGATGCCGCTCGTAGCCGCCACGCAGGGCTTACGCTGGCGTGGTGACCCCGTCGGATGCGAGCGGCCGAAGGCCGGCCGACCTGCCTGAACTGCACGACACCATCGTCGTCGCGGCCTTCGAAGGCTGGAACGACGCCGGCGATGCGGCCAGCGACGCGCTGGAGCACCTGGACGCGATCTGGGAAGCCGAGCCGATCGTCGAGATCGACGACGAGGCCTACTACGACTACCAGGTGAACAGGCCGGTGATCAGGCAGGTCGACGGCGTCACCAGGGAGCTGGTGTGGCCGTCGATGCGGATCTCGTACTGCCGCCCGCCCGGCTCCGACCGCGACATCGTGCTCATGCACGGCGTCGAGCCGAACATGCGGTGGCGCACGTTCTGCGCCGAGCTGCTGGCGATCGCCGACAAGCTCAACGTGCACACCGTCGTCATTCTCGGGGCGCTGCTGGCCGACACGCCGCACACCCGGCCGGTGCCGGTGTCCGGCGCGGCCTACTCCCCGACTCGGCGAAGGCGTTCGGCCTGGAGGAGACCCGCTACGAAGGCCCGACGGGCATCGCCGGGGTGTTCCAGGACGCCTGCGTGCAGGCGGGTATTCCGGCGGTGACGTTCTGGGCGGCGGTTCCGCACTATGTGTCGCAGCCGCCCAATCCCAAGGCCACGGTGGCGCTGCTGCGCCGGGTCGAGGACGTCCTCGATATAGAGGTACCGCTCGCCGACCTGCCGGCCCAGGCCGAGGAATGGGAGCAGGCGGTCAGCGAGATGACGGCCGAGGACGACGGAGATCACCGAATACGTCCAGTCGCTCGAGGAGCGCGGTGACGCCGAGGTCGACATGAACGAGGCGCTGGGCAAGATCGACGGCGACGCGTTGGCGGCGGAGTTCGAGCGCTATCTGCGCCGCCGCGGGCCCGGCTTCCGGGGTTAGTCCGCGGCTCCTGGGGTTAGTCCTGGCATGCCGGCGCGTTCTCCAGCGCCTGGGTGCGCTCACTGAAATGGCGGCCGAGTGCGGCGGCTTCGGCGTCCATCTTTGGCAGCAGCATCGGGGGTGAGCTGGCGGATGTCGCGTTCACCGACCGGGGTGGCGATCAGCGGACGCAGCCACCGCGATCAGGCCCACCCAGCCCGGGCTGTAGATGCGCGACTTCCGTGCTTCGATGCCCTTGACGAACGCTTCGCCGCACGTGTAGACCGACGTGGTTTTCTTCAGCGGCCCAGGCAGTTTCGCGAGCATCTCCTGGAACGCCGGCACCTCCTTGCTCTCCCGGACCAGCGGCGTGTCGATCACGACATGTGCGCCGACCCGACGTCGACTCCGCGGTGGGCGAGCTCCAGCCGCAGCGTGTTGGCGAACTGCTCGACACCGGCCTTCGAGGCGTCGTATGGGGCCATGCCCGGCGCCGCCGCGAACGCCGCGAGCGAGGACACGACCAGCACGTAGCCGCGGCGCTCGAGCACCGCCGGCAATGCCGCCCGCACCGTGTAGAACACCCCCATCAGGTTGACGTCAATGACGGTCTTGAACGCCTCGGGGTCCATTTCCAGCACGGAGCCGAAGCTGCCGATACCGGCGTTGGCCATCACGATGTCGATCCCGCCGAACCGCTCGATGCCCTTGTCCGCGGCGGCTTGCATGGCAGCCAACTCGCGCACGTCGGCGACGACGGTGAGCACCCGGTCCTCACCGAGCCGGCCGGCCACCTCCTTGAGCTGACCCTCGTCGAGGTCGGTCAGAACGAGTTTGGCACCCTTGCGGTGCAGGCGGCGGGCCACCTCGGCACCGATGCCGTTGGCGCCGCCGGTGATCAGCGCGACTTTTCCGGACACGGAGCTCAGGCGGTTTGCGGTCACGGAGCTCATGGGCGTTTTCCGGCACGGAGCTCATGCGGTTTGCGGTCACGGAACTCATGGGCGTCCAACGTACTCCACCCGCCCGCGGCCGCCGGCGCATCGTGGCGTTCTACAGCGCGACGCCGAGCAACGCGTCCACCGCGCTCGCCACCGTGCCCGCCGCCTGGGTGTCGTGCCCGCCGTAGTCGAGCGCATCGGTCGCCCAACCATCCAGTGCGGCAAGCGCTTTCGGGGTGTCCAGGTCGTCGGCCAGATACTGCCGCACCCGGGCGACCACGTCGGTCGCGTCGGGTGCCGGCGGGCAGCGACGTCGCGGCGCGCCACCGCTGCAGCCGGGTGTTGGCCTCGGCGAGCACGGCGGCGCTCCACGGCCGGTCGGCGCGATAGTGACCCGCAAGCAGGCCGAGCCGGATGGCCGTCGGTTCGACGCCGTCGGCGCGCAGCCCCGACACCAGGACGAGGTTGCCGCGGCTCTTGCTCATCTTGTGCCCGTCCCAGCCGATCATTCCCGCGTGCACGTAGTGCCGCGCGAATCGCCGTTCCCCCGTTACGGATTCCGCGTGCGCGGCGGAGAACTCGTGGTGCGGGAAGATCAGATCGCTGCCGCCGCCCTGGATGTCAAGGCCGGTGCCGATGCGGCTCAGTGCGATCGCGGTGCATTCGACATGCCAGCCGGGCCGGCCGGGGCCGAACGGCGACGGCCAGCTCGGCTCGCCGGGGCGATGCGCGCGCCACATCAGCGCGTCCAGTTCGTCGTTCTTGCCCGCGCGGTCGGGGTCGCCGCCACGCTCGGTGAACAGCCGCAGCATGGTGTCGCGGTCGTAGCCGGACTCGTAGCCGAACTGCGCTGTGGCGTCGGCGCGGAAGTACACGTCCGGGTGGTCGGGGTCGTCGACGATGTAGGCCGCGCCGGAGGCCAGCATCTTCTCCACCAGCTCGATGACCTCGCCGATGGCCTCGGTGGCCGCCACGTAGTCGTGCGGCGGCAGCACCCGCAGCGCCGTCATGTCTTCGCGGAACAGCTCGGTCTCACGATCGGCCAGCTCACGCCAGTCGACACCGTCGCGCTGGGCCCGCTCGAACAGCGGGTCGTCGACGTCGGTGATGTTCTGCACGTAATGCACCCGGTGGCCCGAGTCCAGCCAGACCCGGTGGACCAGATCGAACGCCAGGTAGGTGGCGGCGTGGCCCAGGTGGGTGGCGTCATAGGGGGTGATGCCGCAGACGTACATGGTGGCCGTCTCACCTGCCGTGACCGGGCGGATCTGGCGGTCGGCGCTGTCATAGAGCCGCAGCTGCGGGCCGCGCCCCGGCAGCGCCGGGACGTTCGGAGCCGGCCACGATTGCATAGCGTCGACTCTAGGGCGTCGGATCAGGACGGCCTCCGACGGTCGTTGCTAGGCCGACCAGATGCCGTCGAGCAGGTCAGCGGCCAGCTCGGGACGACACATCAGCAGGTCGGGCAGGTACGGGTCGGGCCGGTTGTAGATCAGCGGCGAGCCGTCCAGCCGCGACGCGTGCAACCCGGCGGCCCGCACGACTCCGGCAGGGGCGGCCGAGTCCCACTCCCACTGGCCGCCGGCGTGCACGTAGGCGTCCACGTCGCCGCGGACGACGGCCATCGCCTTGGCGCCCGCCGACCCGATCCGCACCAACTGGATGTCCATCCGGTCACGCAGCCGCCACAGCACCGCAGGTGGCCTGCTGGCGCTGGCGGTGATGCGGATGGGACCGTCGGAGCGCGGCGGCGGTGCGGTGACGGTATCGGTGCGGTAGACCTCGTGGCGAGCGGGCAGCGCGACCGCGGCGTCGGTGATACCGAGGTCGCGCTGCCACAGCGCGACGTGCACCGCCCAGTCGGTTCGGCCCGGCCAGGAGAACTCCCGGGTGCCGTCCACCGGATCGACGATCCACACGCGGTCGGCGTGCACCCTCGACACGTCGTCGACGGCCTCCTCGGACAGCACCGCGTCGCCCGGCCGGTCCCGGAACAGCCGGTCGAGGATCAACACGTTGGCCCGCTTGTCGCCCGCGTCGCCGAGGTCGTACGGGTCGTCGAAGCCCACTTCCTCGCGGACCGCCAGCAGCAGTTCCCCGGCGTCGGCGGCCACGTCGGCGGCCAGCGCCGCATCGGTCAGGCGCATCAGAACGCCGGCCACGGGATCGGCCGGCGGCGATCGGGACCCGGCATCACCGGATTGTCCAGCAGCGTAACCGTTCTGGCATGGAGCGCAGTCCACCTCGCGACCGGTGATGTGCTCACCCAACTGATCTCCTAGATCGCCTCGCAGCTGATCGCGCAGGCGGGCCACCGTCTCAAGGGTGTCGTCGTCGATCGGCTTTCCGGCCCAGCCCCACAGCACGGTGCGCAGTTTGTCCTCGACGTGCAGGCTCACCCCGTGGTCGACACCGTACACCTGCCCGTCGACCCCAGACAGGATGTGGCCGCCCTTGCGGTCGGCATTGTTGATCAGCACATCGAAGACCGACATCCGGCGCAACCGGATGTCGTCGGCGTGCACCAGCGTGACCTCGTCGCCCGCATAGTCGTAGGCCTGCAGCACCGGCAGGTAGCCGGGCGGAATGCGGCCCGCGGGCAGCAGGTCGACGAGGTCCGGTCCGGCCCGAGCTCGTCGCCGGGCTGGTCGCCGGGCTGGTCTTCGGTTCTCCGGGCTGGTCCACCCACAGCTGCAGCATGCCGCGGCCCGCCGGACCGTCGCGAATGATGGTGTAGGGCACGATGTTCCAGCCGAGCGCAACAGAAACGAGGTACGCGCACAGTTCACGGCCTGCCAGCGTGCCGTCAGGGAAGTCCCACAACGGCGTCTCGCCGGCGATCGGCTTGTACACGCAATGAGCTTGGCGCTCACCGAGATGCGCCTCGCAGAGAAAGGTGGCGTTGCTCGCTGAGCGGATTCGTCCGATGACGGTCAACTCGCCGCGGCGCAACACCTCGCAGTCATCGGGCGCGCCCTCAGGTTTCGGCGTCATCGTCGGTCCCGGCGATGGCGCCGCGCCGGTAGCCGTTGGTGCGCACGCAGATATGGCCGTCGGGATCCAGCGGCTCATCGCACAACGGGCAGGGCGGGCGGCCCGCCGAAATGACGCGATTGGAACGTGTCGCGAATTCACGCGCCGACTCGGGCGTCAGGAAGACCCGCACCGCGTCGGGTCCCTCCTCGGCGTCGTCAAGCACCACGGACGCGTCGAACTCGGTTTCCGACACCGCGAGCAGTTCGACCACCACCGTCTGCGCCTCCGAATCCCAACCGAGGCCCATCGTCCCGACCCGGAACTCGGCATCAACCGGCGTGACCAGCGGGCTCAAGTCCTCGATGTCACCGGTCTCGGGCGGGATGGGGGTACCGAAGCGGCGGTTGATCTCCAGCAGCAGTGCCGCGATCCGCTCCGCGAGCACCGCAACCTGCTGCTTCTCCAGGATCACCGATATCACCCGGGTGTCGTGGACGGCCTGCAGGTAGAAGGTTCTGTTCCCGGGCTGCCCGACGGTCCCGGCCACGAAGCGGTCGGGGGTGCGGAAGACGTGAATTGCGCGGGCCATGGCACCCTCCAAAATACCGGCATCGGCACGTCGGCCGTAATTCCACGCCCGGCGGTCAATCGGTCGAGCCACCGACCACAGCGTCTTCTGGCGGCACCTCGCCGTCGCTGTCGCCGGCCTTGGCGTCCTTCGTCTGGCGTCGGCCTTGGCGTCGGCCTTGGCGTTTCGGCCTGCCCGTCGCTGGCCGGCTTGGCCAGCAATCCGGCGGTAAGTGCGTCACCAGTGTGGTTGACGTGGATGACGAACGGACGCAACGCCGTGTAACGGATCACACTCAATGACGCCGGGTCGGCGCTGATGCGCTGGAAGCTGTCGAGGTGCACGCCAAGCGCGTCGGCCACCACGGCCTTGATCACGTCGCCGTGCGTGCAGGCCACCCACAGCGCGTCGCCCTCGTGCAGTTCGGCCAGCCGGCGGTCATGCTCACGGACCGCCGCCACGGCACGAGATTGCACGTGGGCCAGCCCTTCACCACCGGGGAAGACGGCGGCGCTCGGCTGCTGCTGCACCACCGCCCAGAGGGGATCTTTGACCAGGTCGCCGATCTTGCGGCCCGTCCAGCTGCCGTAGTCGACCTCGGAGATGCGCTCGTCGACCACCGGATCCAGCCCGAGCGCGGCGGCCAGCGGGTCGACCGTGCGCCGGCAGCGCAGCAGCGGCGAGCTCACGATCGCCCGGATCGGCAGCCCGGCGAGCCGCGCGACGACGGCCTGCGCCTGCTCACGACCCTTGTCGTCGAGGTCGACGCCCTCGCTGCGGCCGGCCAGCGTGTGCGCGGTGTTCGACGTCGACCTGCCGTGCCGCAGCAGTATCACGGTCATGTCGCTGACACCGTCACGTCATGTCGCCCGGACGCCGGGCCACGCCCGCGCTCGCGATGAGCCACAGATTTCGTGCGCCAGTGCGGATTTCGTCGTTGAGGATGCGGTGCGCGGCGACGAACAGCCCGTTGAACCGGGCCTTGGGGATGCGGCCGATGTCGCGGACGAAATACCGCAGCACAGCCAACTCGGCTACGTGCAGCCACGACATCGCCGGCGCCTCAACCACGACGACGACCGTACCGTGAGGCAGCTGTTAACGCGGCGGGCGTGTCACCGGTTGCGAGGCGGCCACCGCGTCCCGCACAGCTGCGGACACGCTGCGCTCGTCGGTGAGATCGATGTCGGCGAGCCTGCGGCTGGCGACGGCCACGATGTCCTCGGCCTGCGGGAACGGCCCGGACAGGCGTGGCCGGTACACCTCGACGACGAGCACCTGCTTTTCGATATGGAACGCGAAGCTGCGGCCATCGCCTACCTGGCCAAATCCGCTGGCGTGAAGACCAGTGGTGATGTCCTCGATAGCAAACTGTTGGTTACCCAAATCCCGGTCTGCTGCGAGGGTCATCAGCGAACCATACCGCCGGCGTCGCCGCCGGGCGGGCCAGATTGAGCCATTTGGGGATGGCGGCGTTGCCTACACTTGCTTGTCCATCGAGATTCGATTCGCACGTCCGAGAGCTACCCCTTGCCGCGCCGCTTAAACCTCTCCGTTCAGCAAATTCGCGTGGGCGCTGTTGTGCTGGCAATCACCGGTTTGGTGAGTTGCTCGACGAAACCTGCCAACGCCCCGCCGCCGACGATCGTGCCCCGCTCAGGCCGCGCAGTCGCCTGCGGTCACGGGAGCACCCGCCGGCGTGGTGCTGCCGCTGGCCGGGCAAGCCCAGGCTGCCGTGTTCGACGCAGCAACGGCATCGCTGGCGGTGCTCGGCCCCGGTGTCGGTGGCCAGTCCACGGTCACCGTGGTGGCCTCCTCCGGCGCCGCGCGACCGGTGCCACTGCCCGGCCCGGCGACCGCGATCGACGGGCGACAACGCCGGCCGGGTGTACGCATCGACGCGCGGCGGCTATTTCCGCATCGACCTCCGCGCCGGCACGGCCAGCCGGGTGGACATCGAGGGCCAACCGGGCAACGACTTCACCGCGATCGCCCGGCGCGCCGACGGCAAGCTGGTCCTCGGCAGTGCCAACGGCGCCGTCTACACGTTGAGTTCGGACTCCGCCGTCGGCGCGTCGTTAAAGATATTTGCGCGCGTGGATGCCCTTGTCGCGCAGGGAAATACGGCTGTCGTGCTGGACCGCGGGCAGACGTCGGTGACCACGATCTCGGCGAGCGGCCACGACGCGGAGCATTCGCTGCGGGCCGGCGACGGGGCGACCACGATGGCGGCCGATTCGGCAGGCCGGGTGCTGGTCGCCGACACCCGTGGCGACGAGCTGCTGGTGTTCGGCACCGACCCGCTGATCCTGCGCCAGCGGTACCCGGTGCGCGATGCGCCCTACGGGCTGGTGGGCTCGTAGAGCGCTGGCCTGGGTGTCGCAGACAGCAACCAACACCGTCGTTGGTTACGATCTGGCCACCGGCATCCCCGTCGAGAAGGTGCGTTATCGAACCGTGCAGCAGCCCAACTCCCTGGCCTTCGACGAAGCTTCTGGCACCCTGTATGTGGTGTCCGGCTCGGGAGCGGGTGTGCAGGTGATCGCGAACGCGGGAGTGAGCGGCCGATGAGCGCTTGCGCGAAGAGGCCACGCCGAGAGCGCTTGCGCGAAGAGGCCACGCCGAGAGCGCTTGCGCGAAGAGGCCACGCCGATGACAGCGATGCACCGCGGACGGATGCCAAAAGGCTGGGATATCGATCTGTCGGACGAGTACGAGTGGATACCCCTGCGGCTGCCGCCGGATTTGACCAGGATCAGCGCGTCCACCCGGCTGTCGATCGAGGCCGAGTACCGCGGATGGGAGCTCACCCGGGTCCGGCTGTACACCGACGGCAGCAGGCGCGTGCTGCTGCGCCGCAAGAAGACCGCAGCAGACAGGCTGGGCATTCCGGATCAGCCCGGGCTGTAGCGATGAGCGCTTGCGCGAAGAGCCATTGATGTACCGCGCGCTGCGGCGGGCACTGTTTCTTGTCGCCCCCGAACGCATTCACACCTGGGTTTTCGCGCTGCTGCGGGCCGTCACGGCGATTCTTCCGCTGCGCCGGGTGCTGGCGCGATGGCTGGCACCCCGGGATCCGGTGCTGGCCAGCACGGTGTTCGGGGTGCGTTTCGCGGGCCCACTTGGCCTGGCGGCCGGGTTCGACAAGGACGGCAGGGGGCTGAGCACGTGGGGCGCGCTTGGCTTCGGCTACGCGGAGGTCGGCACGGTGACCGCGCAGCGCGCAGCCCGGAAATCCGCCGCCGCGGATGTTCCGGCTGCCCGACGACCGCGCGCTGCTCAACCGGATGGGGTTCAACAACCACGGCGCGGGTGCGCTGGCGCTTCGCCTGGCCCGGCGCACCCCGGAGGTGCCGATCGGGGTCAACATCGGCAAGACCAAGGTCACGCCGCACGACGGCGCGGTCGACGACTACGCGGAAAGCGCCCGGCTGGTCGGGCCACTGGCGGCGTTTCTGGTGGTCAACGTCAGCTCACCGAACACGCCCGGGCTGCGCGACCTGCAGGCCGTCGGGTCGCTGCGGCCCATTTTGGCGGCGGTGCTGGGACAGACGTCGACGCCCGTGCTGGTCAAGATCGCGCCGGACCTGTCCGATGACGACGTCGACGAGATCGCCGATCTGACAGTCGAATTGGGGTTGGCGGGCATCGTCGCCACGAACACCACCGTGTCGCGCGACGGGCTTGCCACACCCGGGGTCGAAGCGCTGGGCGCAGGAGGCGTTTCCGGCCCGCCCGTCGCGGCGCGCTCAGCGGAGGTGTTGCGCCGGCTGTACCGCCGGGTTGGCGACCGGGTGGTGCTGGTCAGCGTCGGCGGCATCGAGACCGCCGACGACGCGTGGGACCGCATCACCTCGGGCGCGTCGCTGCTGCAGGGCTACACCGGGTTCGTCTACGGCGGCGGGCTGTGGGCCAAGCACATTCACGACGGCGCTGGCCCGCAAGCTGCACGAAGGCGGCTTCGCATCGCTGGCCGACGCCGTCGGCTCGTCCGTCAGCTGCAGCGGTGACTAGTCTGCTCAGCGGTGACTATGTCTGCTCGGCGGTGACTATGTCTGCTCGTAGGTGCCGTGGATGACGGCGCGCGCGATCGCGGTCATGAACAGGTTGAAGCCGAGGTAAGCCGGGCTGGCGCCGCCGTCGAGTTCGAGCTTCTCGACCTTGACGGCGTGCACGGCGATGAAGTACCGGTGCACGCCGTGCCCGGCCGGTGGGGCCGCGCCGAGGTAGCGTTTGAGGCCGGCATCGTTGGCCAAAGTGATTGCGTCGCCCGGAAATCCGCTGCTGCTGCCGTCGCCGACACCGGCGGGCAGGTCGGTGACCGTCGCGGGCAGGTTGGCGACGGCCCAATGCCAGAAGCCGGAGGCGGTCGGCGCGTCGGGGTCATACACCGTGACGGCGAAACTGCGGGTCTCCTCGGGGAAACCAGACCAGGAAAGTTGCGGCGAGACGTCGGAACCGCCTGCCCCCATGATGCCGCTGACTTGGTCGTTGGCCAGCGGTCCGCCGTCGGTGACCGACTCCGACGTCAGGGTGAACGACGGCAGCTTCGGGAGAAAGTCGTAGGGGTTGTAGTCAAAGGACACGGTAAGACACCTTTCATCGTTGATCAGCAGTGCTGTCAGGAAATGCTCGAGAACCCGGGTGCCGAACATCAGCGCGTCGACGGGTACCCGCTCGTCGACACCGTGGAACAGCGCCGCGAAGTCAAGGTCGGCCGGCAACTTGAGCGGCGCGAACCCGAAGCAGCGAATCCCCAAGCGCGCGAAGTGTTTTGCGTCGGTGCCGCCGGAGAGCATGTACGGGACGGTACGGGCGTCGGGATCGGCGGTCAGGATTGCGGCGTTCATCGCGTCGAGGAGTTCGCCGTCGAAGGTGGTCTCGTAGGACGGCAGGTCGGTGATCCATTCGCGGGCGACGTCGGGGCCGATGAGCTCGTCGACCTCGCGCTCGAACGCGGCCAGCCTGCCCGGCAGCACGCGACAGTCGACCACCGCCTCGGCGGTCGCCGGGATGACGTTGGCCTTGTATCCCGCCTTGAGCATCGTGGGGTTGGCGGTGTCGCGCAGCGTGGCACCCGACGATGCGGGCGATCGGTCCAAGCTTGGCGATCGCCCCCTCCAGATCGGGCGATCCACATCGAAGGTGTAGCCCGTTTCCTCGGCGACAGCCTGCAGGAACTGCTCGACGGCATCGGTCAGGACCACCGGGAACTGATGGCGGCCCAGCTTGGCGACCGCTTCGGCGACCGCGGTGACCGCGTTGTTGTCGTGCACCATCGACCCGTGGCCCGCGCGGCCCCGTGCGGTGAGGCGCATCCACATCATCGCCTTCTCAGCGGTCTCGATCAGGTAGAGCGTGCGCTCACCGCCGTCGCGGCGCGGGATCGTCAGCGAGAACCCGCCGACCTCGCCGATCGCCTCCGTGACGCGCTCGAAAAGGTCGGGCCGGTTGTCGACCAGCCATTTGCAGCCGTACTTGCCGCCGGCCTCCTCGTCGGACACGAACGCGAACACCAGGTCGCGCGGCGGCACGATGCCGGAGCGTTTGAAGTGGCGGGCGATCGCGATCATCATGCCGCACATGTCCTTCATGTCGACGGCACCCCGGCCCCATACGTAGCCGTCCTCGACCGCGCCGGAAAACGGGTGCACGCTCCAGTCGGACGCCTCCGCGGGTACCACGTCGAGGTGGCCGTGCAGCAGCAGGGCGCCACGGTCAGGGTTGGCGCCGTCGAGCCGGGCGAACACGTTGCCCCGGCCCGGCGCCCCGGCCTCGACGTACTCGCATGCGTAACCCACCTCCGCCAACTGCTCGGCCACCCAGCGGGCGCACTCGGCCTCGCCCTTTGTGGTCTCGAGTTCGCCGGTGTTGGACGTGTCGAACCGGATGAGCGCGCTGACGAGATCAACCACCTCGGCTTCGGCGTTGGGGGCAGCAGTCACAGTCACCATTCGTACCATTGAGGTGGCTGCTGGGTTTGGGTCCGGGCAGCCCAATCCGATAGCCTTAGCTGCCCAGGACTGGTCCGAGTGGCGGAATGGCAGACGCGCTAGCTTGAGGTGCTAGTGCCCTATTAACGGGCGTGGGGGTTCAAGTCCCCCCTCGGACACATCCGGCGACACGACTCAGGTCGGCCGTCGCCTTGACTCGCCGCAGGTAGCGGGTCGTAGTCAAGACGCAAACCTAGGCTTGCGTACACCTGAGCGCGTTCCGCCCCGGTTGCCTCACCAAGCACCGCTGACAGCCCGCCCAACTCCTCAACCAACTCGCTGATCTGTGCGGCAGACATGACGCGGGGTCGCTCCGCTCGCTCAAGGCGGGCCCTCAGCTCGTCGCGCTCCGCAGTGCGACGACGCAATGCAGCAGTCAAGTCCTCAACGGCCACGCCAGACTCCACTGCAGTGACCAAAGCAGCAACCTTGCTATTCGCTTCGCTGAGCTGGCGCTGCAAGGCGGCATAGCCAGTTCCTGCTGCCGGGCCCACGTCCTGCCCGCGCGCCAGGTCTTCCGGATCAGCCAAGGTGGCGATCCATTCGTCGAGTCGCGCTGTCACCTCGTCTTCACGGAGATAGACGGTGCGCGGGTGATCGCTGAGTTCTGCAGGTACAGAACGCGACTTACCCAGCTCACAGCGGTAGAGGATGCGCGTGGTTTGTTTCCCGACGCGGGCAGCGCCCTGCATCCGCCGTCCACACGCGGCGCAGAACAGCAGCCCGCGCAGCGCATACGGCACCGTCGATTCTCTGCTGCAGACGAGACCGGGACCACGCCGCGCGTGTGTGCGAAGACGAACAGCCTGCGCCAGATCGTCATGGATCAGCGCTTCGTGCGTGCGGCGCTCGGGTGCGATCCAGTCTGCCTCATCACGCCACCGCATACGCGTCTCGTACCCCGCAGCGACATCGTCAGGGTTGACCAGGACCTCGTACTTCTCCTGCTTGCCCCAAACGCGGACACCTCGATATGTCGGGTTGTCGAGTATCGCGCGGATCGCCGAATGAGACCAACCGCGCGGATCACGGTGACGATTCCGCGCCGGGTCATACTGGCTCGGTGACGGCACACCATCGTCGGTGAGCTGTTGCGCGATGTAGCGCAGGCCCGCACCGTCGGCATACATGCGGTAGATCCGCTCGACCACAGAAGATGTCGCAGGGTCAGGTTCGAGGCGGTGAAGCCGCTGCCCAAGATTTGCCTTGGCAGGGTTCGGGTGGGGGCCGGCATCGACGAGCCGGTAACCATACGGTGGTCGACCACCCAGATATCTGTTCGTGTCCTGAGCGAGTGCGGACATCGCCGTACGGACACGCATCTGGATTCGAGCGCGCTCCCCCTTGCTCATGCCGCCGAAAAGTGTCATCACTAAGTCGTGTGCCTCGGAGCCGGGATCGACCGCTCCACCGACCTCGGGCACCCACAGGCCGACACCGTGGTGCGTCAGCACCGGGAAAGTGAGCGCGAACTGCGGCCCGTAAAACGCACGAGCGGGTTCCCCGATTACCACAGCATCGAAGTCACGGTCACGGGAGGCGACATCGCTAAGGAGACGTGACGCCTCTGGCCGTCGCTTCCACGGCAGCGAACGGCTCTGTCCCACATCAAAATAGTCAGCGGCGAGGATTCCGCCGTGCGGAGTGATCAGGTCCGTGGCGCGCCGCTTCTGCCAACTGCGGCTGGCATCGGGGTCTTGAGCGTCCTCGGTGCTCACTCGGCCATAGAAGGCGAATCTCAGGCTCACGCCACTCCCCTATCTGATCCGACCATCCGGTCCCGCACAGCCAGTATCGACCTGTACCAGCGCGCGGTTGGCCTCGCGCGGAAGGCGATAGTGGTCGGGCACGTCAATTTCAACACCTCCTTCCGACATGGTCGGCGAATCGGTTCGAGCGCCACGCTCGGAGCCAGCATGTGCAGTCCGAGACGTCTCAGTCATCGCGTCCCCCGGCGGATCCCATTGTTCCTCGCGGGCTTGGCGGCGGGCCTCTACCAGGCCAGTGCGGCGGGTGAGGAGGTGTTGGAGGGCGGCGGAGTAGACGAGCGTGCGGTCGCCGGGGGTGGCGTGTCCGGCGCGGTCGAACTTCCACCACAGTTCGTCGCTTTGCTCGGTTGGATCGATTGGCGAATGCTGTTCTAACGAACAGCCTTTGGCGGCTTGTTGCCGCACCCAGGTGGCGCGGAGGGCGCGGAGGGCGCCCATGGTGACCGAGTAGCGGCGAGATTTGGTGGTGATATGTCCCCGGTAGCCCAGGGTGTGTAGCCAACGCCCGATCCCTGCCAGGGCATCGATACCGAGGGTTTGGGCTTGGTCTGCCAAGTGGGCGATGGTGGTCAGGATCGCCCGGACGTGATCGGTGACGTTCAGGTCCCCGATGGCTTCAGCGGATAGGCGGCCGGCAGCAACACCGAAGTCTTGTAGGGATTTGGTGACATATTTCGCCAGGTATCCGGCGACTCGGCGCGGCGACGTCCGACTCATGCCCACGTCCGGATCTGATTCTGTTGGGATGGCGTAGTTTTGCGATCTGAGTGGTTGGGTATCGATCTGCGTGCCGAACCGGACCACCAGTGGCGGCTGAGTGTCGTCGGACTGGCGGTTGGTGTCGTCAGATTGGCGGTTGGTGTCGTCGGATTGGCGGCTATTGTCGGGGTGCTGGACGTCGAGCCTGACTGTGCGGGCAGCCTGCTGGATAAGGGTGGCGAGTTCCGCGGCAGATATCGGCGGCTCCCAGGCAAGGCGGGTTGCCGAACGGGGCTCCCCACCACCACATGTGGCGGCGGGGCCGTGATCGTTGTGGTCGCCTGAGCCGTCACTGGCGATAGTGGCGTGGCCTTCGGGGGGATCAAGGCGGATGAGGGCGTGAATGTGGGGTATGGCTCGGGCCTGCATTTCCACGACCTTGACGAAACTGACTTTCACCGAACCCGGTGCAATGCGTTGGCTTTTCAGGTGTTTGGTCAGGTTGCGGCGTAGGGCGATGGTGAAGCGTCGCCACAGTTCGGGCAGGTGCCACGTGAACAGGACGTGCCCGAGGTAGTCGTAGCACTCAGCGCAAAGCGGTTGTCCCACTCGAGCATCGGTGTGTTCGTGGATGGTGCTGCACCACAACGGTTTTCCGTGAGGGCACCGCTTATGACCACTCGACCTTCTTGTCGTCCCGACACCTGCTCTCCGAACTGCTGTGTACTGCACCGAAGCTGGGTGCGGTGAGGGTGATGAACACTTGTGGCCGGGTAGCTACCGCTGGGGTGATGTTGTGGCGGCCTCCGGTGGTTCCGGCGGCGACGAGTTGCCAGGTGTCGCGGGCATACAGGTCTGAGCAGGAGGGGCACACGGTGGCGCGGCGGTTATTGCACCGCGCCCAACGCAGTTCTTTCGCGGCCGAACTCATCGGTACCGGTGAGTTGGATCGGGTTGGCGCAGAACCCGACTGATCCGGCGCGCCGCCACCAGGTGTCGAATCCCGGCGAGCAGGCGCGACGCATCATTTCGGTGATCACGCGGTGGTGGTCGATACCGTCGGGAACACCCGGCAATTGGGCTGGAGCGTTCACGATTTGGCCCCGTCGCGCGCCGTCGTTGAGCATTGCGATCGCGTTCCCCTGCTGTGCGCCGGGCGGGGCGAAGCGGGTGGCGAGGTCGGCGATGTCGGGGTCAGTGACGTTGAACGCTCGGACGCGTTGGGGTTCGGCGGTGCCGTCGATCATCATGTAACCCACACCGGGCGTCGTGTCGGGGATGAGGTCGCATTCCGCGCCCGCATCGCGCGCGCCCTGACCGAGCACCATCGCGGTTTGGCTGGCTTCGGTGAGTCGCAGCCCGATGCGTACGGTGAACAGCTGTCGTACGGGCAGGGTGTCTTTGGACGGATCCTGAATCGCGGCGATCAAAGCTGATGCCGACCGCTCGGCCTTGCGACAGCAGCAGGCCGAGGAGATGTTCGATCTCGGTGCGTGTCTTGCGGTCGGTGACGTAGGCCGTCAGCGCGGCGATTTCGTCGATGATTACGACGAACAGCGGTTCCGACGGGTGTCGGCGTGTGCAGGCGGGTGTGCCCTCGCAGCCGGTTAGCTCGGGCGTGCATGACAGTCAACCAAGTTCCGGAGTAGATCCAGGGTCGCGTCGGCGGCGTCGTGAGAGAACGCGCTGAAGAGCGCCGCCCCGGCGCCGAGCTCCATGCCCCCTTTGGGGTCGATGACGCAGAGCCGTACTTGCCCGGTCCTGACGGACGGTGCCAGACCGGCGATCAGGGACCACAGCACGGACCCTTTGCCCGCTCCGGTGGCGCCCGCGACGAGCAGGTGATGGCCGAGCACGGGGACCCGCCACCATCGGTGGGTGTCGGTGATCCCGACCGGCACGGCCGACAGGTTCACGTTGGCGCTGGCCGCCCGCCGTGGCAGCGGAATAGGTTGGGCCAGAAAGTCGTAACGGGTGATCGTGATCCGCACCTCGCCGGGTGCGGTGGCGCGGATGGTCAATCGATCTGCGCGCCACGCGGCGGCGAGTTCGTGTGTGCGCTTCTGCCAATCGTTGACTGACTGACCTGTGACCACGCGCAGGTCGATCATGTCGGTGTGCTTGCCGATCCAGATCGAGCGCAGGAGCGGGGTGAGGGTACGGTCGCGCTCGCGGTCGCGTGTCGTAAGGCCGTTGAGGGCGCAGACCGACTCCCAATTGCGGGTGTATCGCCACCACATCAGGAATTGCTGGCGGACCGGCTGGGCAATCCAGGTTTCGAAGGACCGCGCGTCCAGCGCAGCCCATGTGCCGTAACCGGCGACGAGCGCGATCGCGGTGAGCATCCCGGCGCCGATGCCGTAGCACAGCGTCATTCCCAGACTGACGAAGGCAGGGATGCTCAGGGCGGGGAAGAGGATCGCCAACCACAGAAGGCAGCCGGCCGCCTTGAGCTGGCCCAGATCAGGTGCGACGATCCAGTCATCGTTGGATTGTTGTGTTCCGTTGCCGCGCTTGGTGATTCGATGAGTGAGACATCGCAGTTCCTTCCTGAGATCGTCTGACTCGGTAGGGGCTGCCCACCCCGGGTCGCTCCGCGAGAGCTGGGCGGGCAGCCCGTCGATCTCTCAGAGGGTTAGGGGCGGGCGGCAGTGGCCGGGTTCTTCGCCGGCGACATGTCGGCCGTCTGCGTGATCGCGTCGGCGCGGTAGGCGATACCCGAGCGGCCGTCCTGTGACCACGGCAGTGCGACCAAACCCGTGACGGTGACGGCACGGCCGGCGGAAACCTTCGGCTCGCCGGCCACGGTCACCGAAATGACGTCACCGCCCGACTCGTCGAGCGCCATGACTTGCACGAGCCACAGGGGCACGCCCGTGGCCTTGTCTACCCGGGGCCTTCCGGTGTCAAAGTTCACCCGCTGCTCTGGCGCACGCGTGCAGGTGAACGACACCCCAGTTGTGTTGATTCGCAACTTCATTGACTTTGTCCTTCCCTGATACCTGATCGCGCCCGGTCGAGCGCTGGCATCAGTTCAGAGGGACAAATCGGACATCGCTATGGACATCGAGCGGACATCTTGGACGTCGCCCGGACATTTCGGACACAGTCGGTGCGACCGGCCGGACATCTCGGTGAGCACTCGCTTGATCTGCGCGGACTGACCGCTCGGCACCAAACTAGGCTGACGCGCGGGCACGGTCCGCACCGACAGGAAGGAGCTGGCGCGAAGATCATGACTGCGATGCGCGCCGTGATCGGCTGATGATTCCGAACGAATTGCTCAGGGAACGGATACGCGGGAAGAGTTTGTCCGATCGACGATTCGCCGACGGAGTCGGAGTCTCACTCAAAACCGTGCATCGCTGGCTCGCTGACATCGACCACAAGGTTCGCGAGGAAAACGCACGTCGGGCTGCCGAAGTACTTGGCTGCACTCCCCACGATCTGTGGCCGCAGCAATACCCGCCGTCGGCCGAAATCCCATCCGCCGGCTGGCTGCGTCAGGCCGTTCAAGCCGACGGTGTATGCGACCCGTAGTCAGATACCTGCCGGTCTTTGGCAACAGCATTTCGCCGACGCACAGCATTCGGTCGACATCCTCGTATTTGCCGCAACCTTCTTGTTCGACACCCTGGACGGCTTTGTCGACACCCTCGTTGATGCGGCCGGGCGTGGCGTCGCCGTGCGACTGCTCATCGGCGACCCCGATGGTGCGAGCATGATCCTTCGCGGCGAAGAAGAGGACATCGGGGAAGCCGTCATCGCCAGGTGCCGCACCACGGTCGAACTGCTCGCTCCGCGGGCGACGACACCCGGGCTGCAGATCCGGACGCACCAAACGACTCTGTATACGTCGATGTTCCGAGTCGACGACGACATGATCGTGAACTTTCACATCTATGGCTCGCCGGGTCGCAACAATCCCGTCATGGTGTTCGCGCGGGCTGATGAGCCCCGACTCTGGGCCACGTTCGACCAGGCATTCGATCGAGTCTGGGACAACGCCAAACCGCTGACTGACTGATCCCATCCGCACCTGAAGGAGGGTTGTTCGCCGATGCGAACCGACTACTACGACGACCCCGACGCTCCCACGCCCAACAGCGTCGTTCCGTCCGCGTCCGCAATCGTCACCGACGAACTCGGCCGCATTCTGCTGATAAAGCGGCGAGACAACGAACTTTGGGCACTGCCTGGCGGCGGACACGACGTCGGGGAGACCATCGAACAGACCGCCATACGCGAAGTCAAGGAAGAAACCGGCCTCGACGTCGAGGTCACCGCACTCAGCGGTATCTACACCGATCCTGCCCACGTCGTCGCGTTCTCCAATGGTGAAGTCCGCCAGCAATTTTCGCTTTGCTTTACCACGCGGCAGACAGGTGGGACGCTGGCCATTGACCACGAGAGCACCGACATCGCCTGGACCACCCCGACGACATCGCGACGCTCAATATGCACCCATCGATGAGGCTGCGGATCAGCCACTACCTCGAAGCCCGAACGAGCCCCTACCTCGGATGATCGGTCATCAGAGCCAGGCTCGGACCCGATCGACAGCCGCCAGGAGCTCGTCCGTGCGCGGAATCGACCGCCCGATGGACGGGGTCATCCGGGCTCGTAGCGCTGCAGTACCTCGTGCAAGCCGGTCACGCGGCGACACTGCCGACCCGTCTGGACCGGTCGTCAAATCGCAGAAGGTCAACGCATCCAGTAGCTGTTGCGGTGGCGCGGAGAACGCCGATAAGCCGCTGATCCCGCGTTCGCGCGCTTCGGCCGGCGCGCCCGAATGGAAGGCGACCAACGAGACCACCAGCTCGTCGAAGCCTTCCCGACGCGCAAACATGGCGCCGTCGACCGGATGAAAACCCGTCGACCGCACCGACGGCGCATAGCCGATGTCGTGCAACCAGGCTGCCGCCACCAGGCAATCCCCACTGGCTACGTCGAATTGCGCGCGAAGCGCCGTCGGCAGCCGCTACGACCCCACGCACATGTGTGAGCCGACACGGCAGGACCACAAGGCGTGATCTCCGCGGCAACCCGTGCCCGCTTCACCTGCGGCGAATCATAACGTCCACCCTAACGATCTCTGGCGCCGATCGAGATGTTCGACGAAACTGTGCGCGCCCACCCGATGAGATCTCCGACGACGTTCTGGCTGGTCGCACGCGCAGACATCAGGCTTTGGTAGCACGCGACTTCGCCAGCGCCGAGGCTGACACGCAGCCGACACAGGCGAAGCCATGGACATGAGCGTCCGGATCGTCCTCAGGACTCGTCCTCATCGGATGCCAGTGCGCTAGTGCTGAGAAGTCGTCGCCGTTCAATGTGAGCGGTCGGTGGATGGGAGGTTGATTCCGTCTCTTATGCGGACGCCTGCCGTACACGCGCAGTTCGGCCCTGACCGAGCCGCTGCGGCGGCCAGCCGCCAGGCACACAGCTTCGCTGGTGGCGGCTCCCGTCCGCTCGGCCGCTCCCGTCCGCCGCCACCAAAGCCTGATGTCTGGCCTCGACCACGCAGAAGCCGTCGTGATCTGCGGTGTGAGAACTTTCTTTACTGGTATTAAAGAGGTACCGGCGTTTCTGGGGCTTGGCGCAGTGGGTCGTCGGTAGGGTCCGCGTCCGGACCGGTGTGGTCTGACTTGTTTCTTTACCGGCCACGAGTGTTGTTGTGTGCCCTCAATTTCCAGATTCGTCGACTGCATCGGTTCGGCGCGGAACCGCCGGACGGAGTGACCTAATAGGAGCGCGACCAAGCATCCCGTACCAGTATCGTCCCCGCCCGGCGGCTCTGCCCTTCTCCCATCCCGAAATTCCGGTTACAGGAAGGGCTGCAATGGAATCCACCATCGCCGAATCCAGCCAACCACAGGTCACCGTCGGTGTCGACACGCATAAGCAATTCCACGTCGCCCATGCCGTCGATGGGCTGGGTCGCCCGCTAGGTACCCACCGGTTAGCGGCCAGCAGCCGCCGGCTACCGCGGCTTCGTGTCCTGGGCGCATCGTTGGGGCAGCTGGTCCGTCGGTATCGAAGGCCCCGGCCACTACGGGGCGGGTCTGGCGCGGCACCTGCGCGCTGAGGGCATCGCGGTCGCCGAGGTAGCCGTCCCAATCGGCAGCACCGGGCCCGCTACGGCAAATCCGATGACGCCGATGCGGCCGGAGCCGCCGCGATGGTGTTGGCCGGCGAAGCCCTCGGCGAGCCCAAAAGCGCCGACGGTGCCGCGGAGATGGTGCGAGTACTGCGGGTCGCGCGCACCAGCGTGGTACGCGCCCGCGCCAAGGCCTACGTCGCGCTGCAGAGTCCTGCTGGTGACCGCTCCGGCGGCGCTGCGTGAACAGCTGGCCGGCCTCTACAAGGATCGCCTCCTACAGGCCTGCTTGAACAGCTTGCCGAACCCGAAATCGCTACCACCCCAACCGATGCCATCACGATCGCCATCCGTCGCTGGCCGCGCGCTGCCGCGAGCTTGACGCCGAAGCCGCCCGGCTTGAACGCCACATCGACACCATCACCGCCACCGCCGCACCACGGCTGCGCGCCGTCTACGGCGTCGGCCCGACACCGCGGCCACCCTGACTGTCTGCCCTTGGCGATAACCCGCGGCCGGATCACAGCGACGCCGCCTTCGCCAAACTATGCGGAGTCTGTCCGCTGGAAGCCTCCAGCGGCAAGACCATCCGCCACCGACTCAACCGCGGCGGCGACCGAGATGCCAACCGAGCCCTACACGTCATCCTGGTGGTACGGCTACGCCGCCACCAACCCACCCGCGACTACATGGCACGGCGCACTGCCGAAGGGAAATCCAAGAACGAAGTGATGCGCTGCCTCAAGCGCTACATCGCCCGCGAAGTCTTCCACGCGCTACAACCACCACCAACAAGCGCCAAAACCCTTGGCAACATAGGGCATCTGGTATCAAGCGGTCCAACGACTACCAAAACCGTTGCCGCACCAGTGAGCATCTGGTACCGAGCATCCGCATCAACCTACGCGCGATACATCGAAACGGGCCTCGACTGGCATGTCTGTGGTCATGCATTCACGGTGTGGGTGGAACCGGCTCGCCGTCGCGCGCGCCCGTCAATCGAAACCCTCACCCGCTGGCTCGTCACGTTTGTGTGGTGACGTTGCTGGTTCCCGACCGTCGCGATTTTGATCATGTGCCAGAAGCCGCCCATCTATGCTCCTTGCAACACCGCAGAAGACCGAGGTGAGCCCATGGCCAGTGATGCTGAGACCGTCATCAACCGGTTCGTCGGGGGCGTGGAACGGGGTGACGTCGCCGAGTTGCTCGACTTCTTTACTGACGACGCGGTATGGCATCCGATGCCGATGAAAGCTGCGGTTGGGAAGATTGCGATCCGCGAGGCACTGACCGAGTGGCTGCGGTTAGAAGAAGGTGCCGTCCGCGGTGAGGTTCATCGACAGGTGTCGGACGGCGAGTTCGTTATGCATGAGCGGACCGACCGCTTTTCGCTCCGCGGTCGAGAGATGCAGACCGCCGTCGGGGCCGCGTTCGAGATACAGGACGGCCGCATCGCCGCGTGGCGCGAGTACTTCGACATGTCCCCATTCGTTCGGCCCTAGCGCAGTGCACCGTCGCGACTCCCTTGGCCGGAGCTCGCAGCGGTTGACACGCACCATTACCAGCTAACCGATGCGAGTTATATTGCAGGACAACGCACTTTAGCGACACGTCGTTACCGACCCTCTGGCGTTCCAGCCGCATCAGCTCACGCTGAACGCGCACCGTTCGTTTCTGCGGCATCCGCGCGCACATCCCGCGAAATATGTGACGCATTCGAGCTGCCTTCAGCGTGCGCAGACGTTATTCTCAACGTCATCGCAGCTAACCTATAGGCGGAAGAGCGTGCACCGGATTAGCGGTCTTCCGAGCGCACCATGGCCCACGGGCTCGGGAGGAACGCATGGCCGCCACCGAGGTGCTCGATCTCGACCTCCTGGACCCCTCTCTTTACCGAAACGGGATGCCGCATGAGCTATACGCGGAGCTCCGCGAGGTGGGTCCGGTCCTCTGGCATCCCCGGACCCAGGTGCCTCCTTCGGGCATGACATCGAGTTCTGGGCGGTGATCGCCCATCGCGAGATCGAACGGGCCAACCGCGACTGGGAGACGTTTTCCGTGTTTGACGGCACGACCCTCGCTCCTTTGCCGCCCGAGCGTCGAGGCGTCATGCTCGTCACCAAGGACCCACCGGACCACTCCCGGATCCGGCGGCTGATCAGCGCCGGCTTCACCCCCCGGATGGTCGGCCGCCTCGAGGAGCAGATCCAGGCTGGACCGATCGGATCCTCGATGATGCCGCCGCCCACGGGCGTACCTCGACTTCGTCCCCGAGATCGCCGTACAAACTCCCCGATGCACGTTATCGGCGACATCGTTGGGATCCCCGAACTGACCGGCCCGAGGTCTTTCGCACTCACCGACACCATCCTCCGAGCAATGGATCCGTTCCAGGAGATCACCCCCGCAGAGCGACCAAGGAGAGCCGAAGTGGGGTCTGTTCACCTACGCGCAACTCCTTGAGCTCGGAAAAGCGAGCCCACCCGACCGACGATGTGGTCGATCCTGGCCAGCCGGGGAGCTCGACGAGTTCGAGCTCGACCATGTTCTTCCTGGCCCTGACCTTCGCCGGCAGTGAGACCACTCGGAACGCCCTCAGCTCAAGGCCTGATGGCCCTCCTGGACCATCGCGACCAGCTCGCGGACCTCCCGGGAGACCCCCACTCCTTCAACCGGGGCCCCGAGGAGAGTCCTGCGGTGGTCGAGCCCGGTCATCTGCTTCGGTCGCACGGTGACCCGCGACATCGAGCTCGGTGCCCAGCAACTGCCCGGCCGGGCGACCGGGCGGGCCGTCTACCCCTCGGCGAACCGCGACCAAGAGCGTTCTCCGAGCCCTTCCGCTTCGACATCCACCGGTCGCCAGATCCACACGTCGCCTCGGCGGTGGGGGGCCCCACTTCTGCCTCGGCGCCAGCCTGGCCCGCACCGAGCTACAGGGTGATGATCGGCGCACTCCTCCGCCGGTTCGACCACATCGAGATCACCGGCGAACCCATGTGGATGAGCGCCGGGCCGGCTGTCAACGCCGTCGGGGTCGCCGTCCAGTCGCTACCGGTCAGATTGTCCTAGCAGGACTTCACACAACCAGCTGTGCAGAGACGTCACGGACTAACTCGCACCTCTAGAGCACGCACTGTTACCAGCTCTTGCTTTCTGGGACCAGTTGGGACCGCACGTTATGCGTGATGATGAACGCGCTCCACCTCCGCCAACGTCACACACCACGCCCCTG
>CAVTDY010000005.1:0-29293 GCA_963733605.1 uncultured Actinomycetota bacterium | reverse complement strand
GCCCCCGGCAGGATTCGAACCTGCGGCCTTCTGCTCCGGAGGCAGACGCTCTATCCCCTGAGCTACGGGGGCGCACGAGAAACCTATGCGCCGATCGGGCCTTGACAAGCACCGACAGATTAGCGCATCACCAGGCCCCGAGCCCACAGGAATGGATTCGGGGCCTGACCACCCAAGACCATAGGATGGACCTTCGTGACCCCCGCCGACCTGGCCGAGCTGCTCAAGACCACCGCCACCGCGGTGCTGGCTGAGCATGGCCTCGACACGTCCGCGGTGCCGGCCACGGTCACCGTCGAGCGGCCGCGCAATCCCGAACACGGCGACTACGCCACCAACGTTGCGCTTCAGCTCGGCAAGAAGGTCGGCGCCAACCCGCGTGAGCTGGCCGGTTGGCTGGCCGAGGCGCTTGGCCGACCACGACGGCATCGCCTCGGCCGAGGTCGCCGGGCCCGGCTTCGTCAACCTGCGCCTCGAGGCGTCGGCCCAGGGCGTCATCGTCAACAACGTCCTTGCCGCCGGGCCGGCTACGGCGGCTCCGACGCACTCGCCGGGCCAGAACATCAACCTCGAGTTCGTCTCGGCCAACCCGACCGGGCCGATCCACATCGGCGGCACCCGCTGGGCCGCCGTCGGCGACGCGCTCGGCCGGCTGCTGACCACCCAGGGCGCCCGGGTGGTACGCGAGTACTACTTCAACGACCACGGCACGCAGATCGACCGGTTCGCCAATTCGCTGATCGCCGCCGCCAAGGGCGAACCCACGCCGGACGACGGTTACGCGGGCGACTACATCAACGAGATCGCCGCCCAAGTGCTGGCCAAGGACCCCGACGCGCTCGAGCCTGCCCGACGACGAGACGCAGGAGACGTTCCGCGCCATCGGCGTCGACCTGATGTTCACCCAGATCAAGCAGTCGCTGCACGACTTCGGCACGGACTTCGACGTCTACACCCACGAAGACTCGATGCACGCCAGTCCGGCCGGGTCGAGCAGGCCATCGCCAAGCTCCGCGAGGCCGGCAGCATCTACGAGAAGGACGGCGCTGTCTGGCTGCGCACCACCGACTTTGGCGACGACAAGGACCGCGTCGTCATCAAGAGCGACGGCCAACCCGCCTACATCGCCGCCGACATCGCCTACTACCTCGACAAGCGGCAGCGCGGATTCGACCTGTGCATCTACATGCTCGGCGCCGACCACCACGGCTACATCGCCCGGCTCAAGGCCGTCGCCGCCGCCCTCGGCGACGATCCCGCCACCGTCGAGGTGCTCATCGGGCAGATGGTCAACCTGGTGCGCGACGGCCAGCCGGTCCGGATGAGCAAGCGCGCAGGCACCGTCATCACCCTCGACGACCTCGTCGAGGCGATCGGCGTCGACGCCGCCCGCTACTCCCTGATCCGGTCGTCAGTCGACACTCCGATCGACATCGACCTCGCGCTGTGGTCGTCCGCGTCCAACGAAAACCCGGTCTATTACGTGCAATACGCGCACGCCCGGCTGGCCGCGCTGGCCCGCAATGCTGCTGAGCTGGGCCTCATCGCCGAGCACCGGAACACCTCGAACTGCTCACGCACGACAACGAAGGCACGCTGATCCGCAACCTCGGGGAATTCTCACGCGTGCTGAAAACCGCTGCAGCCCTGCGTGAACCGCACCGAGTTTGCGCGCTACCTCGAAGACCTCGCCGGCGACTACCACCGGTTCTACGACTCGTGCCGGGTGCTGCCGCAGGGCGACGAGGCACCCAACGATCTGCACGCCGCCCGACTGGCACTGTGCCAGGCCACCCGCCAGGTCATCGCCAACGGCCTTGCCATCCTTGGTGTTAGCGCTCCGGAGCGGATGTGATCGCTCAACCCGCCGGCCCGCAGCCGAGAGCTCCACAGCCGAGCCGCGCGACCTGCTCCGAGGACTGCTGCGCTGCCCAACGTGTGGCCGCGCAACACGGTTCGCGGCGCTGACGGCGTGGTTCGATCGCCGGCGTGCCCGTCACCGATCTCGCCGCCGAATTACGGCACCCCGCGTCTTCGTGATCGACGAGGACGACTTCCGCTCACGCTGCCGCGAGATCGCCGCCGCCTTCGGCGGCGGCGCAATACGTCCGCTACGCCGCCAAGGCGTTCCTGTGCACCGAGGTGGCGCGCTGGATCGACGAAGAGGGCCTGTCGCTGGACGTCTGCACCGGCGGCGAGCTGGCCGTCGCGCTGCACGCCAGCTTCCCCCCCGAGCGAATCGCACTGCACGGCAACAACAAATCCGTCGACGAGCTGACCGCAGCCGTCAAGGCCGGGGTCGGCCACGTCGTGCTCGATTCGATGACCGAGATCGAGCGCCTCGACGAGATCGCCGGCGCGGCCGGTGTCGTCCAGGACGTTCTGGTGCGGGTCACCGTCGGCGTCGAGGCCCACACCCATGAGTTCATCTCGACCGCGCACGAAGACCAGAAGTTCGGGCTCTCGCTCGCCAGCGGCGCGGCGATGGCCGCGGTGCGGCGGGTATTCGCCACCGACAATCTGCGCCTGGTCGGGCTGCACAGCCATATCGGCTCGCAGATCTTCGACGTCGCCGGCTTCGAAATAGCCGCGCACCGGGTCATCGGCCTGCTGCGCGACGTCGTCGCCGAGTTCGGCGTCGACAAGACCGCGTCAACTCGCGACCGTCGACCTCGGCGGCGGTCTTGGCATCGCCTATCTGCCGCCCGACGATCCGCCGCCGGTGCAGGTCCTGGCCGCCAAGCTCGGCGCCATCGTCCGCAACGAATCCGCGGCGGTCGGCCTGCCCGCGCCCCAGCTCGTGGTGGAACCCGGCCGCGCCATCGCCGGGCCCGGCACCATCACCGTCTACCAGGTCGGCACGGTCAAGGATGTCGCCGTCAGCGAGACCGCGCACCGCCGATACGTCAGCGTCGACGGCGGGATGAGCGACAACATCCGCACCGTCGCTGTACGGCGCCGAATACGACGCCCGCTTGGTGTCGCGCGCCAGCGACGCCCCGCCCGCGCTGTCGCGCATCGTCGGAAAGCATTGTGAGAGCGGGGATATCGTCGTCCGCGACGCGTGGCTGCCTGACGATGTCGAGCCCGGCGACCTGATCGGCGTGGCGGCGACCGGCGCATACTGCTATTCCATGTCGAGCCGTTACAACCTGATCGGCCGCCCCGCGGTGGTGGCCGTGCGCGACGGGCGGGCCCGCCTGATTCTGCGCCGGGAGACGGTCGACGATCTGCTCAGCCTGGAAGTGAGGTAAGCTGATGAGTGAAAAGCCCGTCGGCGTAGCAGTGTTGGGGCTCGGCAACGTCGGCAGTGAAGTGGTCCGCATCATCGAGGAGAGCGCGACCGACCTGACCGCCCGCATCGGGGCACCGCTGGTGCTGCGCGGCATCGGGGTGCGGCGGGTGGCCGACGACCGTGGCGTGCCGATCGGGTTGCTCACCGACGACGTGGAAGAGCTTGTCTCCCGCGACGATGTCGACATCGTCGTTGAGCTGATGGGGCCGGTCGAACCCGCACGCAAGGCCATTCTGACCGCCCTCGAGCAGGGCAAGTCCGTCGTCACCGCCAACAAGGCGCTGATGGCGGTGTCCACCGGTGAGCTGGCGCAGGCCGCCGAAGCCGCCCACGTCGACCTGTACTTCGAGGCCGCCGTGGCAGGCGCGATCCCGGTGATCCGCCCGCTGACGCAGTCGTTGGCCGGCGACACGGTGCTGCGGGTGGCCGGAATCGTCAACGGCACCACCAACTTCATCCTCTCGGAGATGGACAGCACCGGCGCCGACTACGCAACGGCACTGGCCGATGCCAGCGCGCTCGGCTATGCGGAGGCCGACCCGACCGCCGACGTCGAGGGCTACGACGCCGCGGCCAAGGCCGCGATCCTGGCGTCGATCGCGTTCCACACCCGCGTCACCGCCGACGACGTTTACCGCGAGGGCATCACCAAGGTCACCTCCGCCGACTTCGCGTCGGCCCGGGCGCTGGGCTGCACGATCAAGTTGCTGGCGATCTGCGAACGCCTCACCACCGACGAAGGCCAGCAACGGGTTTCAGCACGGGTCTATCCGGCGCTGGTGCCGCTTGATCATCCGCTGGCCACCGTCAGCGGTGCATTCAATGCCGTCGTCGTCGAGGCCGAGGCCGCGGGCCGGCTGATGTTCTACGGCCAGGGCGCAGGCGGCGCACCGACCGCGTCGGCGGTGATGGGCGATCTGGTGATGGCCGCCCGCAACCGGGTGCAGGGCGGCCGCGGCCCGCGCGAGTCCAAGTACGCCAAGCTGCCGATTTCGCCGATCGGCTTCATCCCCACCCGCTACTACGTCAACATGAACGTGACCGACCGGCCCGGCGTGTTGTCCTCTGTTGCAGCCGAATTCGGCAAACGCGAGGTCAGCATCGCCGAGGTCCGCCAGGAGGGCATGGTCGACGAGGGCGGTCAACGGTGCGGCGCGCGCATCGTCGTCGTCACCCACCGGGCCACCGACGCCGCGCTGTCGGAAACCGTTGCGGCGCTCGCCGACCTCGACGTGGTGCAGAGCGTCAACAGCGTGCTGCGCATGGAAGGAACCAGCGAATGAGCCGCCGCTCGCGCGACGGCCGTACCGCACCAAGCCGCATCGCCCTGGCCGGACTGATCGCCGCATACCGCGACCGGCTGCCGGTCGAGGACGACTGGACCCCGATCACGCTGCTCGAGGGCGGCACGCCGCTCCTGCCTGCTCCGCGGCTTTCCGAACACACCGGCTGCACGGTGCATCTCAAGGTCGAGGGCCTCAACCCCACCGGTTCGTTCAAGGACCGCGGCATGACCATGGCCGTCACCGAGGCGGTGGCCCGCGGCCAGCAGGCCGTGCTGTGCGCGTCGACCGGCAACACGTCGGCGTCGGCCGCGGCGTACGCCGCCCGCGCCGGCATCACCTGCGCGGTATTGGTGCCGCAGGGCAAGATCGCGATGGGCAAGCTCGCCCAGGCCGTCATGCACGGCGCGAAGATCATTCAGATCGACGGCAACTTCGACGACTGCCTGGAGCTGGCCCGCAAGCTCACCGCCGACTTCCCGTCGATCTCGCTGGTCAACTCCGTCAACCCGTTCCGCATCGAAGGCCAGAAGACCGCGGCATTCGAGATCGTCGACGCGCTCGGCACCGCACCCGACGTGCACGCGCTGCCCGTCGGCAACGCCGGCAACATCACCGCCTACTGGAAGGGCTACACCGAGTACCACCGCGACGGGCTGTGCGACCGGCTGCCCCGCATGCTCGGCACTCAGGCCGCCGGCGCTGCACCGCTGGTGCTCGGCGAGCCGGTAGCCGAGCCCGAGACCATCGCCACCGCGATCCGCATCGGCTCGCCTGCGTCGTGGACCTCGGCGGTCGAGGCCCAGCAGCAGTCCAACGGCCGGTTCCTGCCGCCACCGACGAGGAGATCCTCGCCGCGTACCACCTGGTGGCGCGGACCGAGGGCGTGTTCGTCGAGCCCGCATCGGCGGCCAGCATCGCGGGCCTGCTGAAGTCGATCGAGGACGGCTGGGTGGCGAAGGGCTCGACGGTGGTGTGCACCGTCACCGGCAACGGGCTCAAGGATCCCGACACCGCGCTCAAGGGCATGCCCGCCGTCACGCCGGTGCCGGTTGATCCCGTGGCCGTTGTCGCGAAGCTGGGGTTGGTTTAGTCCGCGTACGTGAGGAGCAGGGGAGTTCGAGTGACGCAGACTCTGCCGGCCGGGCTGACGGCCACCGCCGTCGTGGCGGCCTCGAGCGCCAATCTCGGGCCCGGTTTCGACAGTCTGGGCCTGGCGCTGAGCCTCTACGACGAGATCGTCGTGGAGACAACAGAATCCGGGCTGACGGTCGACGTCGACGGCGAAGGCGCGGGACAAGTTCCGCTCGACTCTTCGCACCTCGTGGTGCGGGCCATCGAACGGGGGCTGCAGGCCGCGGGTGTGACGCGTTTCCGGGCATGATCGTGCGCTGCCGCAACGACATTCCGCATTCCCGCGGCCTGGGATCCTCGGCTGCCGCCGTGGTCGGTGGCCTGGCCGCAGTCAATGGTCTTGTGACACAAGCGGGTTCGACCGCGTTCACCGAATCGGAGCTGATCCAGCTGGCGTCGGAGTTCGAGGGCCATCCCGACAATGCGTCGGCCGCCGTCCTCGGCGGCGCGGTGGTGTCCTGGACCGACGGCGATGGCGCACCCCGGTATGCGGCGGCGCGGCTGCGGCTGCACCCCGACATCCACCTGTTTCCCGCGATTCCCGAGGAGCGCTCGTCGACAGCCGAGACCCGCGTGATGCTTCCCGACCAGCGTCAGCCACGCCGACGCCCGGTTCAACCTCAGCCGCGCTGCGCTGCTCGTCGTGGCCCTGACCGAGCGGCCAGACCTGTTGATGGAGGCGACGGAGGACGTCCTGCATCAGCCGCAGCGCGCGGCCGCCATGCCGGCATCGGCGGAATACCTGCGGATACTGCGGCGTTGTGGTGTTGCAGCGGTGCTTTCCGGGGCCGGACCTGCGGTCATCGCACTGAGTGACCAGCAAGAACTGCCCGCAGAGGTCCTGGAGTACGGCACCGCCAACGGGTTCACCGTCAGCGAGATGGCTGTTGGTGAGGGCGTCCGATGGACGTCGGGCGTAGCCGTTCGAAGCTGAGCCGCCGGACAACACGAGTCACATGCGAATCACCGTGTTTCTTGCTTCCAGCTCCGAAGCGGGTTATCCTCGCTCTCGTCCAGCAATCGCAGCGTCTCTGCCTGCGCCGACACTAGGACGACCACCAATTCTTCTTGTGGATGACGGTTCGCCGTATACCGGCGAATCCCGGCGATCACCGTTGCAGAGGCAATGGTGGGACCTCCGCATTCAGCGCATCAGCTGAATGCCCCGGACCCTCGCGTCGATACGACCAGCGAGGGATCAGAAAGGAAATCCGTGACTGAAACGGACCTCATCACGGCTGATGGCAGCAGCGAACACGTGAGCTGCCACAAACCCGTGACCAAAGACATCTCAACTCCCGCGGAAGCAGACGCCTCAAACGGCACGTCCCCCGCGGAAACCGCGCCGACGGCAGACGTCGCGGCCGGCGATCGCCCCGCGTCCCTGTCGACCATGGTGCTGCCCGAACTGCGTGCGCTGGCCAAGGAGGTCGGCGTCGAGGGTGCTTCCGGCATGCGCAAGAGCGAGCTCGTCGCCGCCATCCGCGAACGCCGTGGCGAGTCCAACGGCCGTCCTCACGCGGCGGCCGGTAGCGACGCGGCGGCCGGCAGCGACGCCGACAGCGCGCCACACCCGCAGCCGCACGCCGACAGCCGACGACCGACAAGGCCCCCGAGCAGGACAAGGCCGCCGAGGACCAGGCCCCGCGTCGGGAGCCGTCGCGGCGCCTCCGCGGCGCGTCCGGTGGCTCGACCGAGAACAAGTCGGAGCCCGACCAGCAGAACAAGGCCGGCACCGATGCCAGATCGGCCCGCAAGCAGGACACCAGGTCCGACGGCGGCGACCAGCAAGGCGATCAGGGCGGCCAGAACCGCGGCCAGAACCGCGGCGAGAACCGCGGCGATGACGACGACGACGGCCGTGGCGGCCGTCGCGGCCGCCGCTTCCGTGACCGCAGGCGCCGCGAGCGCGGCGGCGAGGGCGGCGGCGGTGGCGACCGCGACACCGAACTGCGCGAGGACGACGTCGTTCAGCCCGTCGCGGGCATCCTCGACGTGCTCGACAACTACGCGTTCGTCCGGACCTCCGGCTACCTGGCCGGCCCCAACGACGTCTACGTGTCGATGAACATGGTGCGCAAGAACGGCCTGCGCCGCGGCGACGCCATCACCGGCGCCGTCCGGGTGCCCAAGGACGGCGAGCAGCCCAACCAGCGGCAGAAGTTCAACCCGCTGGTGCGTCTGGACACCGTCAACGGCGGACCGGTCGAGGACGCCAAGAACCGCCCGGACTTCAACAAGCTGACCCCGCTGTACCCGAACCAGCGGCTGCGGCTGGAGACCACGCCCGATCGGCTCACCACCCGCGTGATCGACCTGATCATGCCGATCGGCAAGGGCCAGCGCGCGCTGATCGTGTCGCCGCCGAAGGCCGGCAAGACCACGATCCTGCAGGACATCGCCAACGCGATCGCCACGAACAACCCGGAGTGCCACCTGATGGTCGTGCTCGTCGACGAGCGGCCCGAAGAGGTCACCGACATGCAGCGCTCGGTCAAGGGTGAGGTCATCGCCTCGACCTTCGACCGTCCGCCGTCAGACCACACCCAGGTCGCCGAGCTGGCGATCGAGCGGGCCAAGCGCCTCGTCGAGCAGGGCAAGGACGTCGTCGTGCTGCTCGACTCGATCACCCGGCTGGGCCGCGCGTACAACAACGCGTCACCGGCGTCGGGCCGCATCCTGTCCGGTGGTGTCGACTCGACCGCGCTGTACCCGCCCAAGCGGTTCCTCGGCGCGGCCCGCAACATCGAGGACGGCGGCTCGCTGACGATCATCGCCACGGCGCATGGTGGAGACCGGCTCGACCGGTGACACGGTGATCTTCGAGGAGTTCAAGGGCACCGGCAACGCCGAGCTCAAGCTCGACCGCAAGATCTCCGAGCGTCGGGTCTTCCCGGCCGTCGACGTCAACCCGTCCGGCACCCGCAAGGACGAGCTGCTGCTGTCGCCCGACGAGTTCGCGGTCGTGCACAAGCTGCGCCGGGTGCTGTCCGGCCTGGACCCGCATCAGGCCATCGACCTGCTGATGAGCCAGCTGCGCAAGACGAAGACCAACTACGAGTTCCTGGTGCAGGTCTCCAAGACCACGCCGGGCTCAGGACGACGACTACCGACTGCCGATAGCCCGCAGGCGACTAGGGAACCGCCGGGTCTGCCCGTAACCCGGGCATGACGTAGCGGCGCACATGCGTCGCCACCGCGTCGGCGTCACTGGGATCGAGGGTGTCGCCGGGAACGGTGGCGAGCGAAAGCAGCACCCGCGCAACCCATTCCGACGCTTCGGCGATGTCGGTGTCCTGGTGGATCTCGCCGCGGTCCCGCGCGGCGATCAGATAACGCGACCAGAATTCGGCCAGATCGGGGACCAGTCCCTGCACGCCCGCGCCCGCGCACGCCGCGAACTCCTCGGGCTCGTCCATCCGCAGCTTCATCAGCAGCGCGCCGGGATCGTCGTAGGCCGTGCGGCCGTGCCGAATGCCGGTGGCGATCTGCCGATCCAGGCCCTCGACCTGCTCGAGCATCGCGTGCGCCTCGGACCAGTACGCGTCGTTGAGCCGCACGATCGCCGCGCCCAGCAGCGACACCTTGTCGGGAAAGTGCCGGTACAGCCAGCCCCGGGACACCCCGGCGACTTCGGCCACTTCGGACACCGTCGTCGACCGAATTCCCTTGGTGCGCAGGCAGACCTCCGCCGCATCGATCAGCCGATCGCGCACGCTCTTGGTGGCGGTACCAGTCGTCACCACAGCATTGTGCCATGGTAGACACGTTCCGAATTCTGTTCACCGCCGCGCTACACGGCCGAGAGGCGGATCGACCACGACCCGAATCCAGCCAGCTGCCCCGCGCCCGGCGCAGGAATAGCTGACCCCTGGCACACGTTTAGGACGTTGGCGGCTGAGCTGGCATAATGGACCGCCGACCCTCGGTTCCGGTTCACGCCGATACCTCCACTTCGGGAGGGGCGACCCGGGGCCCACGAATGAAGAGGAAACCATGAGATCGGGTATTCACCCTGACTACGTCGAGACGACAGTGCACTGTGGCTGTGGCAACACATTCACCACGCGCAGCACCAAGAAGAGCGGACAGATCGTCGTCGAGGTCTGCTCGCAGTGCCACCCGTTCTACACCGGCAAGCAGAAGATCCTCGACAGCGGCGGCCGCGTGGCCCGCTTCGAGAAGCGCTACGGCAAGCGCAAGGCGCGACGCGGCGACAAGGCGACCGACAAGGCGGCCGACAACTAGCTGCTTCCCGACGCCCGATCTGTCGCGCGAGCGCAGGCCGGGCGTCGGTTTGCGTCTGAGCGGAGAAGTGCAGTTCGGGAAGGAGGCGCGAGCATGACGGACACCGCGCCGGCGATCGACGCGTTGCTCGCCGAGCACGCCGACCTTGAGCGCCGCGCTCGCCGACCCGAACCTGCACGCCGATCCAGGCGCGGCCCGCAGGTCGGCCGACGGTTCGCGCAGATCTCGCCGATCGTCGCGACCTACCGCAAGCTGCAGACCGCCCGCGGCGACCTGGAGGCCGCGCGCGAACTCGGCGCCGACGATGAGTCCTTCGCGGCAGAGGTCCCCGAGCTCGAGGCCGCCGTCGACGAGCTCGAGACCCAGCTGTCCGACCTGCTCGCCCCGCGCGACCCGCATGACGCCGACGACATCGTGCTCGAGGTCAAGTCGGGCGAGGGCGGCGAGGAGTCCGCATTGTTCGCCGCCGACCTGGCACGCATGTACATCCGCTACGCCGAACGCCACGGCTGGACCGTGACCGTCCTCGACGAGACCCTCTCCGACCTGGGCGGCTACAAGGACGCGACGCTGTCGATCAGGAGCAAGGGCGACGCCGCCGACGGTGTCTGGTCGCGGCTGAAGTTCGAGGGCGGCGTGCACCGCGTGCAACGGGTTCCGGTCACCGAGTCGCAGGGCCGCGTGCACACCTCGGCGGCCGGCGTGCTCGTCTACCCCGAACCCGAAGAGGTCGAGGAGGTCCAGATCGACGAGTCCGACCTGCGCATCGACGTCTACCGGTCGTCGGGCAAGGGCGGCCAGGGCGTCAACACCACCGACTCCGCGGTGCGCATCACCCACCTGCCCACCGGCATCGTCGTCACCTGCCAGAACGAACGCTCGCAGCTGCAGAACAAGGCGCGCGCCATGCAGGTGCTGGCCGCGCGGCTGCAGGCGCTGGCCGAGGAGCAGGCGCAGGCCGACGCGTCCGCCGACCGGGCCAGCCAGATCCGCACCGTCGACCGCAGCGAGCGCATCCGCACCTACAACTTCCCGGAGAACCGGATCGCCGATCACCGGATCAACTTCAAGGCGCACAACCTCGACCAGGTGCTCGACGGCGACCTCGACGCGCTCTTCGACGCGCTGGCCGCCGCCGACAAGCAAGTCAAGGCTGCAGCAGGCATGACCGGGCTCCGCCAAGCCATCGACGCCGCGGCGGGGCGCTGGCCGAGGCGGGGGTCGGATCGCCGCGCATCGACGCCGAACTGCTTGCCGCGCACGCGGCGGCCACCGACCGCGCCCGGCTCGCCTTCGCCGACCCGGCGACTGACTTCTGCGGACGCTACGACGAGTTGGTCGCCCAGCGCGCCAACCGGGTGCCGCTGCAACACCTCACCGGCACCGCGGCGTTCGGCCCGGTGACTGTGCACGTCGGGCCCGGCGTCTTCATCCCGCGGCCGGAGACCGAGTCACTGCTGGAATGGGCGCTGGCCCAACCGCTCTCACCGTCTCCGGTCATCGTCGACCTGTGCACGGGCTCCGGCGCGCTGGCACTGGCGCTCTCCAAGCACTGGCCCGGCGCCCGCGTCCTGGCCATCGACGACTCCGAGGACGCGCTCGGCTACGCCCGACGCAACACCGCCGGCACGCCCGTCGAACTCATCCAGGCCGACGTCACCGCGCCAGACTTGCTCGCCGAGCTCGACGGCCAGGTGGACCTCGTCGTTGCCAACCCGCCGTACATTCCCGACGGCACGGCGATGGAACCCGAAGTGGCCCAACATGATCCGCCCCACGCACTATTCGCAGGTCCGGACGGGATGGCGGTCATCGGCCGCATTGTCGAGCTGGCCGCCCGGCTGTTGCGCGACGGCGGTCGCTGTGCCGTCGAACACGACGACACCACGTCGGCCCGCACCGTCGACGCTGTTCACCCGCACAGACCGATTCATCGATATCTGCGCCCGACACGACCTGACCGGCCGGCCGCGGTTCGTCACCGCGGTCCTCAGGCGGTCGGCGGTGAGAGGCTGACACCATGACCGAGCTGTTCGACTGCACCGACCCGACCAGCGGGCGGCCGGGATCGCCTCGGCGGTCGGTGCGCTCAAAGGCGGTCGGCTTGTTGTGCTGCCCACCGACACCGTCTACGGCATCGGTGCGGACGCGTTCGACAGCAACGCGGTCGCCGCGCTGCTGTCGGCGAAGGGGCGCGGCCGCGACATGCCCGTGCCCGTGCTGGTCGGCTCGTGGCACACCATCGACGGCCTGGTCTATACCGTCCCGCACACGGCCGCGCGAGCTCATCGAGGCGTTCTGGCCCGGCGCGCTCAGTCTCGTGGTGCGCCAGGCTCCGTCGCTGCAATGGGACCTCGGCGACGCACACGGCACGGTGATGTTGCGCATGCCGTTACACCCGGTCGCGATCGAGCTGCTGCGCGAGGTCGGGCCGATGGCGGTGTCCAGCGCCAACATCTCCGGCCGGCCCGCGGCGGTCACCGTCGAGGAGGCGCGCGACCAGCTCGGCGACCTCGTCGAGGTGTATCTGGGTGGTGGCACCTCGGAACGACAGGCGGCCTCGACGATCGTCGACCTCACCAGCGCGCAGCCCCGCGTGCTGCGCCAGGGCCCGGTCACGGTGGAGGCCATCGCGAAAGTCCTCGGCGTGGAACCCGAGTCGCTCACGGACGGATCCCGACTCGCTCACGGACTGAACCCGCACTCCGAACACGCACTGCGCAGACACCGCGAACCCAACGACCGCGTCGGCAACACGGCGAGCACCTCGCCGGGGATAGGCTGTCTTGTCGTCGGTGCGAAAGGTCGCCTACATCCACCCGCCGGACGCGTCGACGGTGGCCCCGGTGAGGTAGGAGGCGTCCGGGGACAATAGGAACGCAGCGATTGCGGCGATTTCGTCGGGTTCGGCGCAGCCGGCCCGATGGCGTTCATCGACGTGATTACCGCCTCGGCGGCGACGTCGCGCAGTGCGGGCGGGGTGTAGAGCGGCGCCGACTTCGGCGGCCATGTCGGTGGCGGTGCCCCCGGGTGCGATGGCGTTGATCGCGATGCCGCGTTCGGCCAGCTCGGGCGCCAGGTTGAGCACCATCGCCGAGACCGCGGCCTTGCTGGCCGCATACAGGGTGTGCTTGTAGACGCCGATGCGGGCGCTGATCGAAGAGGTGAGCAGGATCCGCGCCGCCGTCCGTCATCGCCGCCGCGGCGGCCTGGGTGGCGAACAGCTGGCCGGCCACATTGATGTGAAAGACCCGGTCGAAGTCGGACGCGGTGATGGATTCCAGTGCACCGAAATGCTCGACACCGGCGTTGCTCGCCAAGATGTCCAGGCCGCCGAACTCGTCGACCACCCGCCCCACCAGGTCCGTGAGTTTGGGCGGGATCGGCTGACGTCGGCGCGGAATGCGGCGACCTGGTGACCCTTGTCGGTCAGCTCGGCGCACCAGTTCTTCGGCCGAAGACTGCGTCGGCGACGTAGTTGACCGCCACCGCTGCGCCCTCGGCGGCCAGCCGCCGCGCGATCGCCGCCCCGATGCCCCGGCCGCCGCCGGTCACCAGTGCCCGCTTGCCCGCCAGCCGTGCTTGTTCGGTCATGATCGCCACCTTCTTCATTATTGCGGACGAATTATTCCGTTTAAGTGTAAGCCGGTGATCAGAAAGGGCCGGATTCCGCAGCGTCAGGTCAGGACGGCGTCTGGCAGCGAACATCTCTTCGATGTCGTGCTGGGTCACCGCCGGACCGGGCAGCGGCGGGCTCGGCGGGCGCTGCGGATGCCGTGGACGAAAAGCGCGACGTGGCGGCGGGCGATGCTCGAGAAGCGCCGGACTGTGGGGCAGTGGCTGGGTGATCATCGCGCCGCACATGATGATGTCGGTGGCGTTGACATCGGCGCGCACGGTGCCGTGCGCGCGCTGCCGTCGGCCAGGAACCGCTCCAGGGCGTGCGTTGATGCGCCGCGCGCGCGGCGACCGCCGCCTCGTCGATCAGCGGGCGGCGCCCCGCGCAGCGGGAGGACCAGTTGATCGCCCAGCCCCAGACATTCCTCCAGATAGGTCTCGCACCGCTTCCGGCACCGGTCTGCCCGGATTCGCTCGATGCGGGCGAGGAGCGCGATCAGCATGTTCGTATGCGCGGTGTTCCAGCGTGTGCAGTAGCGCGGTGCGGTCGGGCTATCCGCGATAAAGGGTGCCGACGCCGACGCCGGCGGCCTCTGCGATCTCGGCCAGCGGGCACGTTGCGCCCGCGCTGGCCCATCAGCTCGGCGGCCACGGTCAGGATCGTTCTCGCGATTGATTAGTGCGTCGCTGGCGCACCGCACGACGGCGTCGCCGAGTTCGCCAGTGAGGTCTAGCGGTCATGCATTCGAGTCTCACACACCGTTCTCGGCGGCGCCGATATGCGTGACGGGGCGACGCGACGGTCGGGGTCGACGCGCCGCCCGCACCTCGGCCAAGCCGCTGCAGCGCCGAGTCGGGAGCCCGTCGGCGACCTCGGCGCGGCCCTCGGCGAACGAGGCGGCGCCAATCCGACGTCCGCGGGCTTCGCGGTCGCCGCGCACCTGTGCGAGCGCGTGCTCGGTCGCGCGCGCGTGACCCGGGGTCGGCCGCCACTCCCACCGCGTGCAGTAGGAACGCGCCCGGGCACCGTCGTTTTCGCTCCCGGCGCGCGCTGGCGCCGAGTTGTCCACGTTGCGCAACTCGATCATCGCCACCGGCTGAGTCCGGCCGCCACCCCGGTGTGCCAGGTCGTCGCGGCCAGCTGCCGGAGCGGTCGTGCCCGAGCCACCGGCCGACGCCCAGGGCGGGCAACGGACCCGGCGGGTCGAGGTGTATCTCAGCCAGTCGGGCGGCATCGGCCGGTGCCCAGGCGCTGTCCACCGCGGCGGTGGCGCGCGGCGCAACGCGTGCAGTAGCGGAGCGCGGCCGCGTCGCACCCGCCGCCGAGGCGAACGCCAGATGCACGATCGGAACGTCCCTGCAGCGATGCGGGAAACGGCGGACCCGGCGGTGTGTGCAACACGCTGATGCTGGTCGTCAGCGAGTCGCCGACCTCGCCCATCGCGGTCGCCCACGCATCGACGACCGGCTCCAACGCAGTGATGTCCCACAGCTTGATAGCCCGCCCACAGGGCCTGCGGCGCCACCAGTTCGACGCGTCAACCACTGTGGCGATGCCGACGCCGCCGCCGCCGCGAAACGCCCACAGCGCCGCCCGATCCATCGGATCCGCGTGCATCCTCGGCCGCTCGTCGCGAGCTGCCCTCTGCCGTCGACGTAGTCCACGGCCAGCAGCGCGGAGCTGGCCATCCCGTACGGGCGGGTCAGCCAGCCCACCCCGCCGCCGAAGGTGTAGCCGGCGACCGCCACCGTCGGCGAGGATCCGGCCAACCCGAACAAGCCGTGCTCGTTGAGCGCTCGCGTTCACCGCCGACCACGTCGCCCCGGCGCCCACGTGGGCGATGCGGGTGGCGGCATCAATCGACACGTCGTCCAGGCCGGAGGTGTCGATCAGCACCCGGTCCGGGCCGATCGGTGCGCCGGCGCCGTGCCCGCTGGCCTGCACCGCGACCACCAGATTCGCGCTCGGCGGCCCATCGCACCACCGTCGGCGACCTCCTCGGCACTGCTCGGTCGGGCCACCATCGCCGGCTGCTGGGCCGTCGTCGAGGTGTGCGGGGTCGTCGCAGCCCGATAGCGATCACTACCCGGCTGCGCCAGCAGATCGTGCCTCATCGTGCGTCACCGTCAACTCCCATTCCACGCCCGCACCGCCCGTGCCAGCGGTCGGCGCTGGCTCGCCTTGCCCAATCACCGGTGAGCGACCTACCCTACCGTTATGACGGAATAATTCATCCGCTATTGAGCGCGCGACGCAAGCCGCGACGACGCAACTGCCTGATACCGTCGCGAGTGGAGAAGACCATGGCGTTATCTGGCGTCGGTCGCCGTTGTCGGAGCAACCGGACAGCAAGGCGGCGCGGCCGCGCGGGCGCTGCTGAGCGCCGGGGTGACGCGTGCGGGCGCTGGTGCGCGACCCGGCAGAAGCCGGCGGCCCAGGCCCTGGCGGCTGCCGGTGCGCAACTGGCCGTCGCCGACTTCGACGACCCGGCAACTCTCCGGGCGGCCTTTGACGGGGCTGTCGCGTGTCTTCGCGATGACCACGATGGCCTCGGGTCGGGGCACGGCGGGTGAGATCGCCGACGGCATCCTCATCGCGGATGCGGCGCAAGCCGCGTCGCGTCGAGCATCTCGTCTACACCTCGGTGGGCGGCGCGGAGCGTCACACCGGCATCCCGCACTTCGAGAGCAAGCGGCGCGTCGAGGAGCACATCGAAAATCTCGGGATTCCAGCCACTTTCGTGCGGCCCACGTTCTTTTACGAGAACCTGCTGACCCAGCCGTCGGTCCCTGAGGACGGCACGCATCGTCGTGCGCTTGCCGCTGCCCGACGGCATCCCGCTGCAAATGGTGGCGGTCGAGGATATCGGCGCCGTGGCGGCGGCGGTGCTCATCGCCCCGTGCCGGGTGCCCGGCGGTGCGGTCGAGATCGCCGGCGACGAGTTGACCGGCTCGCAAATCGCCGCGACCTTCGGGCGCCAGGCCGGACTGCCCGCCCGTTTCGAATCGTTACCGCTCGAGGCCGCTGGCGACGACGATCTGCGGGCGATGTTCACGTGGTTCGCCAAACCGCCGTGCCTATCAAGCCGATCGTGCCGCTCACCGCCGAACTCGACCCGCAAGTGCAAACCTTCGAACAATGGCTGGCGCGGCATTGGACTCCGTAGCACACCGGGTCGGCCACGCCCAGGCAACCGGCCGATCCCGACGAATCTGCTGACGAACGACGAACCGCAGGCTCTCAAGCTTCGTCCAGTACGGTTGCGCCAATGGTGAGCGACGTGGCCGGCGGTCTGCTCCCGCTCTCGGCTCGGGGTGCGGGTGTCCCGCTGCGTGAGCTCGCGCTCGTCGGGCTGACCGCGGCGATCATCACCTACTTCGCGACCGGCTGGGTCAGGGTGCTGGCCAGGCGGCTCGGGGCGGTCGCCTATCCACGCGAGCGCGACGTCCACCACGAGCCGACACCGCGCATGGGTGGCTTGGCCATGTATATCGGCGTGGTGGCGGCAGTCCTGTTGGCATCGCAACTGCCGGCACTGACCCGGGGCTTCGTCTATTCGTCGGGTATGCCCGCGGTCGTCGTCGCGGGTGGACTGATCATGGCCATCGGCCTGATCGACGACCGCTGGGGTCTGGACGCGTTGACGAAGTTCGCCGGCCAGATCACCGCCGCGAGTGTGCTCGTCACGATGGGCGTCGCGTGGAGCGTGATCTACATCCCGATCGGCGGCGTCGGCACCATCGTGCTGGACCAGGTGTCGTCGATCCTGCTCACGCTGGCGCTGACGGTGGCGATCGTCAATGCGATGAACTTCGTCGACGGCCTCGACGGGCTCGCCGCCGGGCTCGGCCTGATCACCGCCTCGGCCATCTGCATCTTCTCGATGGGCTTGCTGCGTGACCACGGCGGCGATGTCCTGTTCTATCCGCCCGCGGTGATCTCGGTCGTGCTTGCCGGAGCCTGCCTGGGCTTCCTGCCGCACAACTTTCACCCCGCCAAGATCTTCATGGGCGACTCCGGCTCGATGCTGATCGGGCTGATGCTCGCCGCGGCATCCACCACCGCGGCAGGCCCGATCTCGCAGACCGCCTACGGCGCGCGCGACGTGTTCGCTCTGCTGTCACCGTTCCTGTTGGTGATCGCGGTGTTGTTCGTGCCTGCGCTCGACATGCTGCTGGCGGTGATTCGCCGGACCCGTGCCGGCGTGCACTTCTCGACGCCGGACAAGATGCACTTGCATCACCGGTTGTTGCAGATCGGGCATTCGCACCGGCGGGTGGTGCTGCTGATCTATCTGTGGGTGGGCATCATCGCCCTTGGCGCGGCGAGCACCATCTTCTTCGACCCCCGCTACACCGGAGCCGTCATGCTGGCGGCGATTCTGGTGGCGATCGTGGTCACGCTGATCCCGCTTCTGCACCGCCGCGATGACCAGTTCGAGGAAATGTACGACGAAAAGTAGTAGACCCCCTTTTATGGCCGTTAACCATGTGTTAGGGTTCAGTTAGAACCCGAAGAAACCTCGCGGGTTGCCGGCCACCGGCCCATCGGCTGACACCGATCGGCGCCGACTTAGACCGACAAAGGGAGCTACCCCTTGGGTGATTCCAGCGAGCTAATCGCCCTCCGATACGCTCGGGGCGCCACGCACAGAATTGTGGGATAGCTCACGTGACCGCGGGATTGAGGTGAACCAGTGACGACGCCAGCGCAAGACGCGCCGTTGGTGTTTCCGTCCGTTGCTTTCAGGCCGTTGCGCCTGCTCGCGATCTGCGTCGTGCTGACCGGCCTGGTGGCGCTGGCCGCCGGACTGCTCGGCCACGTGATGGTCGGCGTCTTCTTCGGCGTCGGGCTCGCTCTCGGTTTGCTCAACGCCGTGCTGGTGCAGCGCTCGGTGGAGGCGATCACCGCCGAGGCGCATCCCCTGAAACGCAAGATGGCGCTGAACTCCGCCACCCGCCTGTTGGTGATGACGGTGATCGGGCTGACGATTGCCTTCGTCTACCGGCCGCAGGGGCTCGGCGTGGTGTTCGGCATGGCCCTGTTCCAGGTGGTGCTGGTGATCTCCACCGCGCTGCCGGTGATGAAGAAGATCCGCGCCGATGGTCCGAGGTCGACCGGAACCGACGGACTCGAAGGGGAGGCCAGCAAGTCATGACCGAGACGTTCCTCGCCGACACCGCGATCGAGGTCGGTCACCACGAGACGGCCAATTGGTTTGGCTGGACGGTCAATACGGACACGGTGCTGGCGACCGCGGTCGCGGCGGTGGTCGTCCTCGGGCTGGCATTCTTCCTGCGCGCCAAGGTCACATCGACCGGTGTGCCGGGCGGCGTGCAGCTGTTCTGGGAAGCCATCACCCTGCAGTTGCGCGATCAGATCGAGACCGCGATCGGCATGAAGATCGCGCCCTTCGTATTGCCGCTGGCCGTGACGTTGTTCGTCTTCATCCTCGTCGCGAACTGGCTGTCGGTGCTTCCCGTGCAGTACACCAACGCGACCGGCACCCACGAGCTGATCGCGCCACCGGCCAGCGACATCAACTTCGTGCTGGCGCTGGCGTTGTTCGTGTTCATCTGTTACCACGCGGCAGGTATCTGGCGCCGCGGCCCCATCGGGTACCCGGTGAAGCTGCTCAAGGGCCACGTCGCGTTCCTCGCGCCGATCAACCTGGTCGAGGAGCTGGCCAAGCCGATTTCGTTGTCGCTGCGACTCTTTGGCAACATGTTCGCCGGCGGCATCCTGGTCGCGCTGATCGCGCTGTTCCCGGCGTGGATCCTGTGGCTGCCCAACGCGATCTGGAAGAGCTTTGACCTATTCGTCGGCGCGATCCAGGCGTTCATCTTCGCGCTGCTGACGATCTTGTACTTCAGCCAGTCGATGGAGCTCGATGATGACCATCACTAGCCGACCCGCACCTGCAGGACCCACAACCTGGTAGGACCACTACCAGTTATCAAGGAGGATAACGAATGAACCCCACTATCGCTGCCGGCGCACTTATCGGTGGTGGATTGATCATGGCGGGCGGCGCAATCGGCGCCGGCATCGGTGACGGTATCGCTGGTAACGCGCTGATCTCCGGCATCGCCCGACAGCCGGAGGCCCAGGGCCGCCTGTTCACACCGTTCTTCATCACGGTCGGTCTGGTTGAGGCCGCCTACTTCATCAACCTGGCGTTCATGGCGCTGTTTGTGTTCGCCACGCCGGTCAAGTAGTTCGCCGGCATGGTTGACCTGAGCACTCGCATCTTGGCGGCCGGGGAAGGTGGCGGCACCAGCAACTTCCTCGTGCCGAACGGCACCTTCTTCGTCGTGCTGATCATCTTCTTGATCGTGCTCGGCGTGATCGGCAAGTGGGTCGTGCCGCCCGTCTCCAAGGTGCTGCGCGAACGCGACGCCATGGTCAAGCAGACCGTCGAGGACAGCCGCAAGGCAGCCGATCAGTTCTCCGCCGCCGACGCCGACTACCAGGCCGAGATGGCCAAGGCGCGCGGGGAAGCCTCGAAATATCGCGACGGGGCCCGAGCGGAAGGCCGAAAGGTCCTGGAGGAGATGCGAGGCCGGGCTTCCGACGAGGTGGCATCGACGCTGCAGCAGGCCAATGACCAACTCAAGCAGGAGGCCGACCGCATCGAGCCCGACCTGCGGTCATCGGTGGAAACCCTGTCGGTAACGCTGGCCAGCCGGGTGCTGGGCGTCGAGATCAACACCGCCACATCGGCTCCGAGGCGGTAAGCGGCAATGTCGACATTCATCGGTCAGCTCATCGGGTTCGCGGTCATCGTGGCCATCGTGTGGCGCTACGTCGTTCCGCCGGTGCGCCGGATGATGACCAACCAGCAGGACAACGTGCGCAAGCAGTTGGCGGACAGCGCCGAAGCCAAGAAGCGGTTGGCCGAGGCGGAGAAGGCGCACGAGAAAGCCATCGCGCAAGCCAAGGCCGAGGCCACGCAGGTGATCGAGGAAGCGCGGGTGGACGCCGAGCGCATCGTCGAGCAGCTGCATGCCCAGGCCGACGCCGAGGTTGAGCGCATCAAAGTGCAAGGCGCCCAGCAGGTTCAGCTTCAGCGCTCCCAGTTGATTCGCCAGCTGCGTCAGGACCTCGGCGCCGAGTCTGTCCGCCGCGCGGGCGAATTGGTCAATGAACACGTCTCGGATCCCGATGCGCGGTCGGCCACCGTCGACAGGTTCATCGACGAACTCGACGCGATGGCACCGTCCGAGGCGGTGATCGGAGACCGGGTGACCGCACGGATGCGCTCGGCGAGCCGGGAGTCGCTTGCGGCGCTGGTCGGGACGTTCGACGAGGTGACGGCCGGCCTCGGGCCCGACCAGTTGTCTTCGGTGGCCGACGATTTGGCCTCGGTCGCCAAACTGCTGGCGCGCGAGTCGGTCCTGACGCGCCATCTCGCCGACCCGGCCGACGACCCGTCGGCCAAACTGAACCTGCTGGAGACGCTGCTGGAAGGCAAGATCGGCGACACGGCGCTGGAGGTGCTCAAGGCCGCGGTGTCGGGACGCTGGTCCGCCGACGCCAACCTGGTCGACGCCGTCGAATACGTCGCGCGGCTGGCGCTGCTGGTTCGCGCCGAGCGCGAAGACGTGGCCGGCGATGTCGAAGAACAACTTTTCCGCTTCGGCCGCATCCTGGATTCGCAGCCGCAGCTGGTAACCCTGCTGGGCGACTACAGCGCGCCCGCCGAGGGCCGCCTCAAGCTGCTGCGCGATGTCCTCGACAGCGGCTCCGGAGTGAACACCACGACGGTTCAGCTGCTTTCGCAGACGATAGAACTGCTTCGCGGCGAACGCGCAGACGAGGCCGTGCGCGATCTGGCCGAGATCGCGGTGGCCCGCCGGGGCGAGGTGGTGGCGCATGTCGGTGCCGCGGCCGACCTCAGCGACGCCCAGCGGGCCCGGCTGACAGACGTATTGGCCCGCATTTACGGCCACCCAGTCTCCGTGCAGCTGCATATCAACCCGGCGCTGCTGGGCGGGCTGAACATCGCCGTCGGCGACGAGGTGATCGACGGCACGCTGTCGGACAAACTGGCTACCGCCGAGACCAAGCTGCCCGACTGACCGACAACGCCTGACAGACCCACCGACTAACAAACCAGACCCCAAACCGCAAGAGCAGGAAGACGAAAACCCATGGCAGAGTTGACCATCTCCGCTGACGACATCCAGAGCGCGATCGAGGACTACGTCTCGAGTTTCACCTCCGACACCGCGCGCGAGGAGATCGGTACCGTCATCGACGCCGGCGACGGCATCGCCCACGTCGAGGGCCTGCCCTCGGTCATGACCCAGGAGCTGCTCGAGTTCCCCAGCGGCGTGCTCGGCGTGGCGCTCAACCTCGACGAGCACGACATCGGCGCCGTGATCCTCGGCGACTTCGAGAAGATCGAAGAGGGCCAGCAGGTCAAGCGCACCGGCGAAGTCCTGTCGGTGCCCGTCGGGGATGCGTTCCTCGGCCGCGTCGTCAACCCGCTGGGCGAGCCGATCGACGGCCGCGGCGACATCGAGTCGGAAACCCGTCGCGCGCTGGAGATTCAGGCTCCGTCGGTGGTGCAGCGCCAGGGCGTGAAGGAGCCACTGCAGACCGGCATCAAGGCCATCGACGCGATGACCCCGATCGGCCGCGGCCAGCGCCAGCTGATCATCGGCGACCGCAAGACCGGCAAGACCTCGGTCTGCGTGGACACCATCCTCAACCAGCGCCAGAACTGGGAGACCGGCGATCCCGACAAGCAGGTCCGCTGCGTCTACGTCGCGATCGGGCAGAAGGGCACCACCATCGCCTCCGTGCATCGCACGCTGGAGGAGGGCGGCGCGATGGACTACACGACGATCATCGCCTCGCCGGCTTCGGACTCCGCGGGCTTCAAATGGCTTGCCCCCTACACCGGTTCGGCGATCGCCCAGCACTGGATGTACGACGGCAAGCACGTACTGATCGTGTTCGACGACCTGAGCAAGCAGGCCGAGGCCTACCGCGCGATCTCGCTGCTGCTGCGCCGTCCGCCCGGCCGCGAGGCCTACCCGGGCGACGTGTTCTATCTGCATTCGCGGCTGCTCGAGCGCTGCGCCAAGCTGTCCGACGAGCTGGGCGGCGGCTCGCTGACCGGCCTGCCGATCATCGAGACCAAGGCCAACGACATCTCGGCCTACATCCCCACCAACGTCATCTCGATCACCGACGGCCAGTGCTTCCTGGAGAGCGACCTGTTCAACCAGGGTGTGCGCCCGGCCATCAACGTCGGCGTATCGGTGTCCCGGGTGGGTGGCGCCGCACAGATCAAGGCCATGAAGGAGGTGGCCGGCTCGCTGCGGCTGGACCTTTCGCAGTACCGCGAGCTGGAGGCGTTCGCCGCCTTCGCATCCGACCTGGACGCCACCTCGAAGGCGCAGCTGGAACGTGGTGCCCGGCTGGTCGAGCTGCTCAAGCAGCCGCAGTACCGGCCGCTACCGGTCGAGGAGCAGGTCATCTCGATCTTCCTTGGCACCGAGGGCCATCTCGATTCCGTCCCGGTCGAAGATGTCGGCCGGTTCGAAGCCGAACTCCTCGACCACGTGCGGGCCTCGGAGGACGACATCCTCAAACAAATCCGCGAAACGGGCAAGCTCGGCGACGAACTCAGCGAGAAGTTGGTCGACGTGATCAACCACTTCAAGAAGGGCTTCGCAGCCACCGACGGCAGCTCGGTCGTGCCCGACGAGCATGTCGCGGCGCTGAACGAGGAAGACCTCGGTAAGGAATCGGTGAAGGTCCGCAAGCCCGCGCCGAAGGACAAGTAGTCAGCGATGGCGGCCACACTTCGCGAGTTACGCGGACGCATCCGCTCCGCCGGGTCGATCAAGAAGATCACCAAGGCCCAGGAGCTGATCGCGACGTCGCGCATCGGCAGGGCGCAGACCCGCCTTCAGTCGGCCCGGCCGTATGCCTTCGAGATCACCTCCATGCTGACGACGCTGGCGGCCGAGGCGGCGCTGAACCATCCGCTCCTCGTCGAGCGTGAGGACCCCAAGCGGGCCGGCGTGCTCGTCGTGACGTCAGACCGCGGCCTCTGTGGCGGCTACAACTCGAACGTGTTCCGTCGCGCCGAGGAGCTGTTCTCCCTGTTGCGCAAGGACGGCAAAACCCCGCACGTCTACACCGTCGGCCGTAAGGCGATGAACTACTACAGGTTCCGCAACTGGGAGATCACCGAGTCGTGGAGCGGGTTCTCCGAGCAACCCACCTACGAGAACGCTCAGCAGATCGCTTCCACCCTCGTCGAGACTTTCCTGGCCGGGGCCGACGACCAGGGCGACGATCCCGGACCCGACGGTGTCTTCGGCGTCGACGAGCTGCACATCGTCTACACCGAGTTCAAGTCGATGATGTCGCAGTCGGCGGTCGCGCACCGCATCGCGCCGATGGTCGTCGAGTACGTCGGAGGACACCGGTCCGCGCACGCTGTACTCGTTTGAGCCCGACGCCACAACGCTTTTCGACTCGTTGCTGCCGCGGTACCTGGCAACCCGGGTCTACGCCGCGTTGCTGGAGTCGGCGGCATCGGAGCTGGCCTCACGTCAGCGGGCGATGAAGTCGGCCACCGACAACGCCGACGACCTGATCAAGGCCCTCACCCTTGAGGCCAACCGCGAGCGGCAGGCCCAGATCACCCAGGAAATCAGCGAGATCGTCGGTGGCGCCAATGCGCTGGCCGGCGCCCGTTAGCCCCTCAGGTAAGGAAGAAGAGATGACAGCTACCGCCGAAAAGACCGACACGGCAACGAAGAAGGACACCAACGGTCGCGTCGTGCGGGTGACCGGTCCCGTGGTCGACGTCGAGTTCCCGCGCGGGTCGGTGCCCGAACTTTTCAACGCGTTGCACGCCGAGGTGACGTTCGAGGAGCTCGCCAAGACGCTGACGCTGGAGGTCGCCCAGCACCTCGGCGACAGCCTGGTGCGCTGCATCTCGCTGCAGCCGACCGACGGCCTGGTCCGGGGCGTCGACGTGATCGACACCGGCAGCGCCGATCTCGGTGCCGGTCGGCGACGGCGTCAAGGGCCACGTCTTCAACGCGCTCGGCGAGTGCCTGGACGAGAAGGGCTACGGGAAAGACTTCGACCGCTGGCCGATTCACCGCAAGCCGCCGCCCTTCGACGAGCTCGAACCGCGCACCGAGATGCTCGAGACCGGCCTCAAGGTCGTCGACCTGCTGACCCCGTACGTGCGCGGCGGCAAGATCGCCCTGTTCGGCGGCGCGGGCGTCGGCAAGACGGTGCTGATCCAGGAGATGATCAACCGCATCGCCCGCAACTTCGGCGGCACTTCGGTGTTCGCCGGCGTGGGCGAGCGCACCCGCGAGGGCAACGACCTGTGGGTCGAGCTCGGCGAGGCCGACGTGCTCAAGGACACCGCGCTGGTGTTCGGTCAGATGGACGAGCCGCCCGGCACCCGTATGCGCGTCGCGCTGTCGGCGCTGACCATGGCGGAGTACTTCCGCGACGAGCAGAGCCAGGACGTGCTGCTGTTCATCGACAACATCTTCCGGTTCACCCAGGCCGGTTCGGAGGTGTCCACGCTGCTCGGCCGCATGCCGTCCGCGGTGGGCTACCAGCCGACGCTGGCCGACGAGATGGGCGAGCTGCAGGAGCGCATCACCTCGACCCGTGGCCGCTCGATCACCTCGATGCAGGCCGTTTACGTGCCCGCCGACGACTACACCGACCCGGCGCCGGCGACGACGTTCGCCCACCTTGACGCCACCACGGAGCTGTGCCGCGCGGTGTTCTCGAAGGGCATCTTCCCGGCGGTGGACCCGCTGGCGTCGAGCTCGACCATCCTCGACCCCGCGATCGTCGGCGACGAGCACTACCGGGTCGCGCAGGAAGTCATCCGAATCCTGCAGCGGTACAAGGACCTTCAGGACATCATCGCGATCCTCGGTATCGACGAGCTCTCCGAAGAGGACAAGCAGCTGGTGCAACCGGGCCCGCCGCATCGAGCGCTTCCTGTCGCAGAACATGATGGCCGCCGAGCAGTTCACCGGCCAGCCCGGTTCGACGGTGCCGCTCAAGGAGACCATCGAGGCGTTCGACAGGCTGTCGAAGGGCGAATTCGACCACGTGCCCGAGCAGGCGTTCTTCTTGATCGGCGGCCTCGACGACCTGGCCAAGAAGGCCGAGAGCTCTGTGCGAGCGGCGGCAAGTCTGTGACGTGACTGGCTGCTCTCGCAGGGTCACGAAAGGTGGTGTGAGATGGCCGAAATGGACATCGACATCGTCGCCGTCGAGCGCAAGATCTGGTCGGGCAAGGGCACGTTCCTGTTCACCCGCACCACGTCAGGCGAGATCGGCATCCTGCCCAGCCACATCCCGCTGGTCGCCCAGCTGGTCGACGACGCGATGGTGCGTGTCGAGCGCGACGGCGAGGACGATCTGCGCATCGCGGTCGACGGCGGCTTTCTTTCCGTGACCGAGCACGGCTGATCGTCCTGGCCGAGAGCGCCGAATTCGATTCGGAGATCGACGAATGCCGCCGCGCAGCGCGACGCCGAATCCGACGATCCGCGCTACGCCGCCAGGGGTCGAGCGCGGCTGCGCGCCCTGGGCCAGATCGACTACGGACCCGCCGATGAGCGCGTCCATGATGATCATGGTCGCGCTGGTCGGTGTGCTGCTGGTCGTCGTCATCGCGCTCACGCTATCGGCTGTGGAAGCTGCGCCAGGTGCGGCGGGACGGCGGCGATCCTGCGTGACGTGCCCGCCGTCGGCGGGCACGGCTGGCGCCACGGCGTAATGCGTTACCGGGTGGGGAAGCCGGCTTCTATCGGCTCTCGAGCCTGCGCTGGTGGCCCGACCGCAGGCTGAGCCGCCGCGGCCTCGAGATCGTGTCGCGGCGCGCGCCCCGCGGCGACGAATTCGACATCATGACCGACGCAGATCGTGGTCCTGGAACTACGCGACACCAGCCCGGAACGCCGCCGCGGATACGAAGTCGCGCTGGATCGCGGTGCGCTCACGGCATTTCTGTCGTGGCTGGAGTCCCGGCCGTCCCCCGCGCGCGCCGCCGCACGTCCTAATCCGTCCGCACTGGTCTGTCGCAAGGTTCAGAGCAGATTCAACGGTTCTACTGTGCCGACGCGTGCGGCATCACTATCGGCGTCCCCGAGCCCGAGGCCGCCGCCACCACCGGGCGGCCAGGACGGGCCGTTCGGGGGCCAGGTGGCGTCATCGCTCGATGCGGGCTGGTCCACGATGGTCGGTGCCGGCGCAACGATGTACGGCAGAAATTCGTCGACCCCGCCATGGACCTCCGCCGGACCAGTGCGCGGAGTCTGGTGCGGGGGCAGACGCATGAGGTGGGGCCGGCGCCACCGGGCCGTGGGCCGCGTTGGCCGCACCCGCGCCGAAGGCGATCGCGAGCGCTCCCAATGCGCTGGTGATGACTAGTTGAGCACCAAGGCTTTTCAGCGCCGTCGCGACGGTCAGCTATTGGTTATTCGCATGACGGCACACTCCTTATCAGGGCTTGTTCTACTTCACCGACCCTTTAAGAATCGTCCCGTCGGCAATCTGCGTCATCACCGTTGGCACCCATCGATGCGACAGGCCAGCGGGAAACGTCGCCCACCCGCCAGCACCCCCCGGTAGCAGCGACGACACCGTCGTCAGGCGGTCATCCGCCCGGTTTCCACAGCACGTCGCCGTCGGGATTGGCCACCCGGGACAGGATGAACAGCAGGTCCGACAGCCGGTTGAGGTACTTGGCGCGGCAGCATGCTGACCGGCCCGCGTGCGGCGTCGACAGCGCTCCACGCGCGGCGTTCGGCGCGGCGCGCGACCGTGCGGGCCACGTGCAGCAGCGCCGACAGCGGTGTACCGCCGGGCAGGATGAACGAATCCAGCGCGGGCAGCGGTTCGTTGAACTCGTCGCACCACGCCTCGAGGCGTTCGATGTAGGGCTGGGTGATCCGCAGCGGCGGGTACTCGGGTTCGCGACCACCGGCGTGGACAGGTCGGCGCCCACGTCGAACAGGTCGTTCTGGATCTGCCGCAGCACGTCGCGAATCTGCTCGGCCGGGTTCCCCAATGCGCCAGCGCCACGCCGATGCGCGGCGTTGGTCTCGTCACAGTCGGCGTAGGCGGCGAGTCGCGCGTCGGTCTTCGACACCCGGCAGAAATCGCCGAGGCCGGTGGTGCCCGTCGTCGCCGGTCCGGGTGTAGATGCGGGTCAGGTGGACTGCCATGGATCAAACCGTACCGGGCAGCCGTGGCCGCCCGAAGGCTGACATCGGGCGGATCGCCGCTGACCTAAACTGACCCGCGTGAGCGAGCAATTCGGGGTGACCGGCGGCGCCCGGCTGTCGGGCGAAGTCGACGTCGTGGGCGCCAAGAACAGCGTGCTGAAGCTGATGGCGGCGGCGCTGCTGGCCGAGGGCACCACCACGTTCACCAACTGCCCGGACATCCTCGACGTGCCGCTGATGGCGGAGGTGCTGCGCGGCCTCGGCGCGACGGTCGAGCTCGACGGCGACGCACGGTGCGGATCACGTCGCCCGACGAGCCGAAGTCACGACGCGGACTACGCCGCGGTCCGCCAGATCCGGGCCTCGGTCTGCGTGCTCGGGCCGCTGGTCGGCCGGTGCAGGCGGGCCAAGGTCGCGCTGCCCGGCGGCGACGCGATCGGCTCGCGGCCGCTGGACATGCACCAGGCCGGGCTGCGCCAGCTCGGCGCCGCGATGCAACATCGAGCACGGCTGCGTCGTCGCCGAGGCGGATCACCTGCGCGGCGCGCAGATCTGGCTGGACTTCCCGAGCGTGGGCGCCACCGAGAACATCCTGATGGCCGCGGTGCTGGCCGAGGGCACCACGACGATCGACAACGCGGCCCGCGAGCCGGAGATCGTCGACCTGTGCACGATGCTCGGCCAGATGGGCGCCCAGATCGAGGGGCGGGCACGTCCACGCTTGACGATCACCGGCGTCGATCGCGCTGCAGCCGACCGAGCACCGGGTGATCGGCGACCGCATCGTCGCCGCCACCTGGGCGTTCGCCGCCGCGATGACCCGGGGCGACATCACGGTGCGCGGGGTCGACCCGCACCACCTCGAGCTGGTGCTGGACAAGCTGCCGCATGCCGGCGCCGACGGTCACCAGCACGACGACGGCTTCCGGGTGGTCCAGTACGAGCCGGCCGCGGCGGTCGACGTCGTCGACGCTGCCCTACCCGGGTTTCCCGACCGACCTGCAGCCGATGGCCATCGCGCTGGCCGCGATCGCCGACGGCACGTCGATGATCACCGAGAACGTGTTCGAGGCGCGGTTCCGGTTCGTCGAGGAGATGATCCGGCTGGGCGCCGACGCCCGCACCGACGGCCACCATGCGGTGGTGCGGGGCGTCCCGCAGCTGTCCAGCGCGCCGGTGTGGGCGTCCGACATCCGGGCCGGCGCGGGCCTGGTGCTGGCCGGGCTGGTCGCCGACGGCGACACCGAGGTCCGCGACGTGTTCCACATCGACCGCGGCTATCCGCTGTTCGTGGAGAACATGATCAGTCTGGGCGCAGAAATCGAACGCGTCGTCTAAGTCGCGCCCCCTTGGCGCGGCCGGTGAAGGCGTACTCTCTAATGAGAAGCCAACGGCCCCAGTCCAATCGACTGGCGGACGCGGTTTGACGTCTCTGTCCATGTGGAGTACAGTGGCAGGGTTGCCTGCAGCG
>CAVTDY010000004.1:0-14887 GCA_963733605.1 uncultured Actinomycetota bacterium | reverse complement strand
GGTGGGCGCAGGTGACGTCGGCAGTCGCGATCACGGTGGGCAAACCAATTCAGCGGCCCTGGGTTCACTATCGGGAAACGTGTCACGCTGACGCAGCAGATGTTCACTGTGACGGGCTTGCGGTGTGGAGGGTTGCGCCGCGCGCGGCCGTTATATCCATATCTCGGGGTGATTTCCACGTCCAGCGCTGACGTCGCCTGTGGCGCGATGTCGCGCGAGCCCGCCATGCCGGCGATCAGACCTGGGCTTCGTCGCACGTTTGCTCACAGCGCCATGCCAAACGATGTTAGTCTGCCCTCGTTCATAGTGAGCGGTGCAGAAGCCGGTGCAATTCCGGCGCGGTCGCGCCACTGTGTCGACCCCATCGAGTACGCCTCGGTTGGGGTGGAAGCCAGACCCGCTGCGCACATCACCCGTGGGGGTGTTGTTCGGGCACTCCCTTCGGCGCATACGATCCATGCACGCCGTCTCAATTCTTTAGTTCTGCGACTTGATCGAATTGAAGGCCAGTTTCGTGCCTGGCCGGCGACGGCTCGGCTCTGGCCCTTGGCCGTCGACCTCAGCATCACCGCGTCCGACCGCGGCGCCCGGTAGTCCTTGCTGAGGTTCGTGGGCTATGTTCTTCCTACCGGCGGCGAAGTGTCGGCGGTGGTATGGCCCAGCGAAGTCCGGTGAGAACCCGGCACTGTCCCGCAACGGTGAAACCCCTGCACAAGGGGATGAGTCCGGTCGCCTGGCCCGTATCTGCAGCACAGTCCTCGGATGAAGGGCGTTCGTGCGGGGCCCGTTCGGGTTCCCGTGAACTCTCGACATCCTCCCTGTCCTGGAGGATGAAAATGTCAGTAACCGGCACACAGTTCGCTCAACTACGCAAAAGCCTCAGTTCCCGCGAATGGGGACGTCTGACCGCAATGGCCGCGGTCATCATCGCGATGAACGTCTTGGGCTGGGGCATTTTCATTTTCGCGATCATGCCGCACCACTTCAATTACCAGGGCCTGGGATCTGGGCCTCGGGGTCGCGTTGACCGCGTGGACGCTCGGAGCCAGGCACGCCTTCGACGCCGACCACATCTCCGCCATCGACAACGTCACCCGCAAGCTCATGGCCGACGGCAAACGGCCGATGGCCACCGGCTTCTTCTTCGCACTGGGCCACTCCTCGATCATCGTCGCGGTGGGCGCCGGCATCGTCGTCGCGACGAAAGCGGTCTTCGGCGCCATGGTCGACCCGACTCGACCTACGAGACGGTCGGCGGCGTCATCGGCACCGCGTTGGCCGCGACCTTTCCTTACCTGATCGCCCTGCTCAACCTGGTCGTGCTCGCGGGCATCATTAAGGTGTTCCGCGACATGCGCCGGGGCCGCTACGACGAGGCCGAGCTGGAACGGCAATTCCAGTCGCGCGGCCTGATGTACCGCTTCTTCGGGCGCGTGATGCGGTCGATCACCCAGACCTGGCAGATGTTCCTCGTCGGCGTGGTCTTCGGTATCGGCTTCGACACCGCCACCGAAGTGCTGCTGCTCGCGGCCACCGCTGCGGCCGCAACGCAGGGATTGCCCTGGTACGCGGTCATGGCGCTGCCGCTGCTGTTCGCCGGCGGCATGACGTTGTTCGACACCATCGACGGCTGTTTCATGAACGTCGCCTACGGGTGGGCCTTCTCCAAGCCGGTCCGCAAGGTGTACTACAACCTCGTGATCACCGGCCTCTCGATCGCGGCGGCATTCGTCATCGGCACCATCGAAATGTGCCTGCTGTCCACCGAACTGCATCTCAGCGGCGGATTCTGGAACTTCATGGCCAACTTCGACATCAACAAGGCCGGATTCGTCATCGTCGGCCTGTTCATCGTGGTCTGGGTCCTCGCCGTCGCCGTCTGGAGATTCGGCAAAGTCGAACAACGTTGGAGCTCCGACCGAATCGCCGAGGAGCAGACCTGATCAAGCACTTTGAACTGCGGTAATGCTGGTGCGCGATGCTGGGATTGAGTCGGTCTCGCACTGCAGCATGCGTGGGTGAGAAGCCGCAGTCATTGTGCTGCAAAGCTTTCCGATCATTATGGTGTATCTCGTCCTACTGTCGCTGAAGCAGCCGCTCGGGGGAGGGTGGGTCGAAATCCCCACCGGTAGCGCTCCTGGCGCTGGCCGGCACCGGTGCGGCCGCGGGTCTGCCGTGGTGTTGACCTTGCCCGCGTTGTTCGCCGCGGGGATGAGCCTGATGGGCACCGTCGAACGGGTCACGGTTCTCCACCACGACCTGGGCTGGACAGGCCCGTCACCGACTGGGTCAGCTCCATCGACCCCAACAACTTCGGATTCGTCATCGTCGGGCTCTTCGCGGCCACCTGGGCCGTCGCCATCACCTACTGGCGACTTACCGGAGTCGAGCGACGATGGCAAACCGATACACCCAGCCACGAGTAGGCGGTGAGTACCGGCATAGGCGACGATCCATGTCTGTCGCCCTGTTTGCCGCTCTGTGGAATCGCCGCCGGCGCCGGCCGCGAGGCTCACAATGGACGGTGGTCGCCCAGATGGCGGCCCCTTGGGCGAGTCAAGGGGAACGGAGGAACGACATGGCGCGCAATGCGGGAGACCGCTATGAATGCAGCGAGTGTGGTTCCACGCTCGTCTACGAAAAAGACTGTCCCTGCTGCCCGGTGACGCCCACTCCGAAGTGTGCTGCGACAAGCCGATGACGAGGTTTCTGCCTGAATCAACTGCGCTCGGCTGGCTCTCCCGGGCCGGTTCGGTCAGCAGGCAGCCTTCTATGTCCGGCTGGGACCGCTCGATCGGAGTGACGATCACGGCCAACCACCCCAGTGTGAGCGCCACTGCCGCCAAATCGGCGAGCACCAACCACGACAGCCCCATGCCCGTTCGGCCTGTCCACAGCCACCAAAAGGCGCCGATCCCGATCACCGCAGCCAATCCGCAGCAGTACGCCGCGGCGCAACACCAACGGTAGCGGCGGAGCGCAAGAGCGAGTCCGGACACGGTCGACGCCAGCAGGAACACCGCCACTGTCACCGTGACAACGTCGTTGCCCACGTGCGGCGAACCCCGGCCCTCCCACCACACCGTGGCTGTCCCAACCAGCGCCAGGGTCACTGCGACACCGGCGGCCCGCCGAACGCGCCCGATCCAAACCTCTTCCATCACATGGTTTTCGATGGCCCGCAACATGCGTTCAGGTTCGTCGTTGCGCCGATCCTTCATATGCGTACTCCTTCGCGGGCTCCTCGACACCCGTTTAGTTGGTCGCCTCGATACATCGGCTCTCACCACACCCGGAACACCGCCGTGGTGGCCACCGCATCCGTCGCGGTGAATCCGACGGTGAGCTGCAACGTCCACATCCCGGCCCGCGGGGCCGTGGCGTACGTGCTGCGCCAGTGACCTGGCTCGCCACGAGCCAACCGTACGGGCAGGGATGCGATGCCGGCATCCGCGGACGACAACGTCGCCGCCACGGTCTGAGGTTGCAGCGCACCGCCGCGCGCATCGACGACGGCCACCTGGATTCCGATCGGTCCGTGCCGCGTCGTCGACAGGTCGATATCCGCGCTGCGGCCGGCCTCCAGTGGGGCGCGCAGCGCCGCGGGTGGGCCGTAGACGGTCCGGGCGGGTGGCTGTGCGACCAGTGCGGTGGTCAACACGATCACCAGGGCCCCGAACGCCGCCTCAAGCGGCACGCTGCGGCGCAGTGTCGCCGGCGAGAGGCCACGTCGGCCGAAGTAGGCCAGGGCGAGCATGGCCGAAACCGCGCCGAGCTTGGCCAACAACGTGATTCCGTATCCCGTCGACCACAGCGCCTCGATGGGCGACACTTGTCGCCAGGCTTGATACTCGCCGGTGAGTATCAGCACCGAGATACAGGTGAACGCGGTGAGCGACCACCTGTCGAGCCGGTCGGCGTGCCGCGACGGCAGCACGATCACCGCCAGGGCCACCAACCCGCCCAGCCACACCGACATGGCCAGCAGGTGCAACGTGGTCACCGCCGTGGCCAGCCCCGCGTCGCTGCCGGCACCTGCGTGTCCGTCCACGGCGACAGTTGCGGCCAGCCCGGTCGCCAGCACCACGACGATCGCCAGCCGGATCCGCCGCAACGGCCCGACCGCTGGTGCGGTTGCCCGTCCGCGAAGCGCTGTCGCCAGGGCGGCGGCGAGGATGACCCGAAGCATCAACACCACCCCGGTCGAACTGCCCGCGGTCAGCGACAGGCCGGCACCTTTGATGACACCCGCCCAGCCCAGACCCAGCGAGCGCGGGCCGGCAAGCGCGAACTCGGCGACGGTTGCCACCACCAGAAGTGCCCACCCCACCCGGGTCAGCAAGCGCGTCGATCGCAGCGACACCGTCCAGGGCCACAGCACGCCGCACACCGCGGCCAGGCCGATGCCCAAGACCATCCCGAGGTAGACGCCACCTCGAATGACGTTGGCCGCCAGGCCGAGTGGATCACCGGCTGATGTCTGCGGGGGAGGGGCGAGAGCGTCCTGGTCCACGCCGAAACTGATCGAGCCGGACACCTCGTGAGTGTCCGCCGATATCAGCCGCCACATGGCGGTGTAGCTGCCGCGGGGCAGATGCGGCGGCAGCGGCAGGTCGATGACGGTCCCACCGGGACGAAGCACCGCGCCGGTGTCCACCCGGACCCCGGTCCCCGAAATCACCTGGACGGCACCGGGAATCAGCTTCACCGGCTCGTCGTAGGTCAAGTGCACCGCGTCCGGACTTGACGACAAGCGCGTTCCATCGACCGGATCGCTGGCGACCAGCACCGCATGGGCATGCGCGGCCGGGGCCGTCAGCAGGGTGAGCGCCGCCACCGCGAGGCCCACCCCCACCGACGCGCAGGAAGCGCGTCAACTCTTGCGACGCAACAATGCCAGGTTGGCGATGCCGAGCAGCACGGCGACAATCGCGACGACCAGAGCGGTGATCCCCGGCCAGGCCGGCGTGGCGGGCGTGGCCGCCGCCTGCGGCGCAGCAGTGTCGCTCGCCGCCGGCGGTCAGCTTCAGCGTCGGTGCGGGGTGTTCGGGCTCGGGCTGGCCTTGGGCCGCCTTCTCGTTCCAGCTCACCACCTTGCCGTCACTGTAGGTCTGCACGGCCGGCAGCGACAGAGCGTCCTGCTTGGGCAGCGCGCCGGCGGAGATGCTGAACATGTCGAACTGGTTGGGCGGAATCGCCGCCTGCGGATTGTCGGCCTTCCACTCCACCGTGGAGACGTAGTCGGTGACCTCGTTCCCGTCGTCGTCCTTCAGCGGCGTGGAAAGCTTCTTTTTGGTGACGGTGGCCGTCCACCCCGGCTTGGGCTGTGTCGACACCGAGACGATCGGCTGGTCGTCAGGCAACGTCACGACGAGGTCGGTCGTGGAAGCGGTGTCGGATTCGGTGGGAACCCGAAAGGTCAGCACGCCATATCCGCCCTGACTGGCATCCGTTCCCGACACCTCGACATGAGCGAGCGCCGGTGCGGCCAACCCGATCGCAGCGATAGTCGTCGCGACGGTCGACAGTGCAACGCGCACAGGGATTTTCATGGATCGATCCTTTCGATAATCAGACAAGAAGGGCAAAGCACGCTCCCATCCCGATCGCCATCAGTAGGTCGGAATACGGACGTTTGGGGCCGCGGATCAGCACGTAGAACCACCACAGCGCGCTCACGAAAAGAACCACCGGCAACGGCAGCCGCCGAGGCCCGCAGCCAGACCGGGGTCGCGAAGCCGACCGCAGGCCCGGCCGCCATTGCCATGTGGTCGTGCTGCGACATCGCCGGCATCGGGGCGGCGACCGCCGGGGCGCTCATCATGACCGGCATCGCGGCCATCGTCGCCATCATCGCGGCGTGGTAGGGCCAGTGCGCCACCGACCCGAAGAACACCCCGACATAGACGATGAACAATCCGCACGCGGTGAAGAACATCAGGTACAACAGCGGAGAAACCGCCATCCCCGACGGCCACAGCATCCCTGCCATCACCGCGGCGGCGAGCGCATGCAGCGACCACGCGCCTTTGGGCTGCCAACCCGTCGCGTCTCTTGTGCGGACGGCGTAGACGAGCGCAGCGGCGACGAACACGACGGTGAGCGCAATCCGCCACACCGAGCCCGTGATCACCTCGATTGGTCGTAGAGGTGGCCGGTGAAGTTCCCGGACATCGCCGATTCGTCGCTTCTCATCGGCGATCGCGCGACAACTCGCGCAGCATGGCGTTGTAGGCGTCGAGGTCGTCGTCGACGTAGTGCGACTCGGCGTGCCGGTCCGATCGGGACGCGTCCCGACGGTCCTGGCGGGCCCACTGCGCGACGAGCGCGATGACCACGAGGATCACCGGCAACTCGCTCGAACTCCAGGCGATCGCGCCGCCGAGATGCTGGTCGCCGGCGATGCTGGGCAGCCACGGCAGGTCGACGTAGCGGTAGAACGGGCCACCGATGACCGACGTCATTGTCATGGTCGCGATGCCGAAGAAGGCGTGAAACGGCATCACCGCGAACAGCAGTCCGAGCCGGCCCAGGAACGGCAGCCTCCGTGGGCCGGGGTCGATGCCGATGATGCCCCAGAAGAACAGATACCCGACCAGCAGGAAGTGCAGGCTCATCAGTTCGTGGCCCCAGTGATAGCGCACCAGGGTGTTGAAGATCGGGGTGAAGTACACGATGTACAGCGAGGCCACGAAGAGGATGAACGCCGTCACCGGGTAAGCCAGAAACGCGGTCACCTTCGAATGCACCAGCCACAGCAGCCATTCCCGCGGGCCGGGCGGGTCACCCTCGCCCGGCGGGCGGCAGTGTCCGCAACGCCAGGGTCAGCGGGCCCCCCAGCACCAGCAACACCGGGATGAACATGTTCAACGTCATGTGTTCGGCCATGTGCACGCTGAACATCGCCGATCCGTAAGCCTTTACCCCGGAGCTGCTGGTGAACAGCAGCATCAGGCAGCCCGCCAGCCACGAGACGAGGCGCCCGACCGGCCACCCGTCGCCGCGGCGCCGCAGCCGGATGAATGCGAACGTGTACGCCCCGGCCAGGGCGAGCGCGCCAACTCCGATGAAGGTGTCGAACCGCCACACCGTGAGGATCGTGAGCACGCCCGGGGGGTGGGGCAGGGCGTAGCCGAGGAAGATGTCCCAGGTGGTAAACCGGTGTGCCAGCAGGCCGGGTGCGGTTTGGGTAGCCATGGACGCGATCAACGCCACCACCGCGATCGTCGCCACCGAACCGACCACTTGGGGAACGGCGGACGGCGGCGCGTCACGACGTCGTGAGGATGCCAGCGCGACGACGTCGGTCAGCCACACCAGGACCAGTGCGATGGCGGCGACGGCACCGGCGCGCCCGTATGCGGTGCCGGTCAGGCCGCCTGGACCGGTCAAGAGCGACAACAGGATTGCACCGTAACCGAGACTCAGCGCGCCGCAGCAGATTTCGACGATGAGCACCCGACGCGCGACGTCCGGCTGCCGGCCGGTTGGCGGCCGAGACCACCTTGACACCGACCAGTGCCGCGAGCGCGACGCAGAACACAATGGCAGCGCTGGTCGCGTAGTCGTGATCGGGTCCCTGCCCGGCATTGCCGCTGACCGGCAACGCCACGATGCCGATCAGCGCGGGCAGCAGCAGCACGCATTGCGTGACCCACCGCAGGGACAGCCGACCGGACGCCGCGACGATGACGGCGGCGACGGCGACGGCAACCCATGCCCGCGACATTTCGGAAGCGAGGACGGCATCGATGATCGCCGAACTGCCCAGCAGTCGGGTCACCGGTGCGCCGGCATCGTTGGCCGCTTGACAGACCACCATGACGATCGCGGTGAGCGCCCACACCGCCGAGGCCCGTTCCACCACCACGTGCGCGCGAAACGCGCGTTCGTCGATCACACCGCGGGCATCCGGTCGTGCGGTGATGACGACGTAGAGCAGGCCGCCGAGCGAAAGCGCGCCGGCCAACGCGCCCGTGAAGTAGCCCACGGGCTCGATCGCCGCGGTCAACGCGCCGGGGTAGGAGTCACCGGTAGCGGCGTACACCCGGTTGCCTGATGCGAGCGCGTAGCAGACCAGCCCGGCAATCGCCGCGACACCGCCCGCCGCCAGCGACACCACAGCGCCGAATGGGCTCGCCCTCGGACGTGTCTGGCTCGACTTCACCGGCTACGCCGCCGACCCGTCGGTGGGCCACAGATGACCGCGCCGGCGTCCGCGCGATGCGTGCTGCGGCAACACGATGTCGGGTTCGGCGGCGACCTGCCCGGGCGCCGGGTTCGGCGCAGACGCGTTGCGCCACACCACGATCGCCAGGACTGCGCCGATGACCACGGGCAGATGGGTCAGTATCCGCGCCACCGTCACGGCGCCGGCGAGCGCATCCACGACGACATAGACCGTCAGGACACCGGCGAACACCGTCAAGACACCCGCCAGCCCGGCGGCGGCACCCGGCCACAGCGCCGCACCGACCATGACGACACCCAGTGCGATCGACCACGCCGTGGACTCATTGACCAGATGGTGGCCGGAGGTCATGGCGTGATCGCGCATCAGTCCGACGCTCAGGCCCATCGCCTGCACCGTTGCCAGCACGATCTGCACGACACCGACGGCCAGGAGCGCCCATCGGTGCCAGGCCATCCGTGGACCTCTGGGCGGCGCGAGGCGGCCCACGCCGAACGGACCAAGAGGTGGGACGGCGGGCCGCGACTGCGCCAGGCGACGCAGATCCCGCGCCTGGCTCGCCACCCGATCGCGCCAGGCGCGGCAGTCGGCGCACCCCTCGAGGTGCTCGTCGACGCGTGTCGAGGGCACCGGCTCCCGCTCACCGTCGAGCCGGGCCGACAACGCTTCCCGGGCGACTTCGCAATCCACGTCTCTATAGTCGCGCACGACAGCCGGAATGTTCCGGTCACGCCCCGCTCACGACGACGTTGACCGTGCTTGCGCCGGCGTCTGATGCGATGACCAGCACGGGGGCGTCGGGAGCCGAGACAACCTGGCCCCCGGTGACGGTCACCTGGTAGCCGCTCGGGTACTCGATGGTCGGCACCGAGATGTCGGTCTGCGCGCCGGCCGGGAAGCTGCCCGAGCCGTCCGCCGCCGCGGTGGAGTAGTTGAAATCGAAGGTGCCCCCGGCAAACGAGAAGGAGGTCGGGGTCCCCGAAATCGCCTGCGGGTAGGGCTCGGCGAGTGTCGTCAGGTTCGCGGTGTTGACGTTGGCACCGGTTGGTGGCAGCTCGGGGTTGTACACCAGCGACTCCGAATTCGGATCGCCTGTGGTGGTGATGTCGCCCTGCCCGGAATACGTCCATTCGGTCCAAGACATCAGGTCCTGGTCGGCGGGTTGTATTGCGGCGGTGAGCGATGACTGGCTGTTGGTGGCTCCGAACTCGGTCATGAACGACGGGATGCCGGTGGCCGCCGTGTACCCCTGAGCTTCGTCGACGACGAGGTCTTCGATGATGGGGATGGGCACGTAGTTGGGTATGTAGTTGTGGTAGGAGAACACGGTGTTCGAGGTGTCCACGGTGCCCAGCTTGGTGGGGGCAATTCCGAAGTCGGAGATGACGTTCGGTTCATAGAAGATCGGGGTGCTCGGGTCGACGGCGCGGATCGCTGATGCCGCCTGGTTGTAGAAGGGGGTGAGTTCCTCGGTGTCGAAGAACGGGCTGCCAAGCAGCGTCGGTATCGCCTGTGAGCCCGGGTACGGCTCGTTCATGATCTCGCATGCCGACCACGTCGCTGTTGCCGTTGAAGTCGCCGGCAACCGTTTCCAACATCTGCGAGTAATCGTCTTCGAGTCCGAGCGAATTCGGTGCCTGGGCGTTCGACCAGAACGCATCCCAGGCATGCGTCTCTGCGGGATCGATGAATTCGCCGATCGGGAACGGCGCCTCAATGTTGGGCAGCCCGCCGGACTGCGCCGCCCACGCCGGGGCGCCTTCGCCCCCGTACAGGCTGCTGTACTCGTCCTGATGGAAGTCGAGGATGGTGTAGATGCCGTGGCTGGCCAGCATCTGCACGGTCTGCTGGATCGAGTCGATGTAGGCGGTGTCGAAAACGCCGGGCTGCGGTTCCACCCCGGCCCAGATGACGCCCAACCGCACCACGTTGAAACCGTTGGCCGCCAGGAACGCCGCATCGTCAGCGCTGAACCCGGACGCGGACGGCTCGAACGGCGCCTCCTTGTACACCTCGTTGAGCCCGTGCAGGAGGACGACCTGTCCGTCACCGTTGGTCAGCCAGGTGCCGGTCGTCGCGATGGGCAGCAGGGAACCGTTAGAGCTATTCACAACGGCACCCGTGCCGAACTGGCCGACCGCGCCGTGGCTGCCCAGGAACCCAGCGTCCCCGCCGGCCCCGCCCAGGGCCGGCAACCCAGTGGAGCTGCCGCCTACGCCGCTGTTGCCGCCGGCACCACCGTCGCCGCCGGTGCCGAGGAACTGCGCGCCGTTACCGCCGTCGCCGCCTCTGCCGCCATCGCTGCCATCGCCACCGTTCCCGCCGGGGCCGCCGACGCCGAACACCAAGCCCGTCGCGGCACCACCGGCACCGCCAGCGCCGCCGGCGCCGCCACCGGCACCGGCACCACCGGCACCACCGCCGCCACCGATGCCCATGAGCCGTCCACCGGCACCACCGGCACCACCGGCGGCGCCGGCGCCACCTGACCCGCCGGCCCCGCCGTTGCCGAAGATCCCGCCAGCGCCGCCGTCACCACCGGCAACGCCGGCGTCGGTGCTGTCCCAGCCGGCGCCACCGTCGCCGACGAGCCACCCGCCGGCACCGCCGGTCGGGTCGGTCGCCGTTCCGGCCGTGCCGTTGCCGATCACGTAGGACCCGGCCAGCGTGTTGATCAAGCCGTCGACCGCCTGACCGAGGCCGCTGTCGATCCAGTCCTCGACGAGGGTGTGAACCGGGTTATAGATTGCCTGCTCGAACGCCGCCGGTCAAGGTGGGGGGCGGATCTGGTTGGGCAGTGACCACAGCGGGGGTCACTGTGGTGGCCGCCGTGCTGAGCGGCGACGCGGTGCCGGAGGTTTCACGGCGCGCAGCGGCCAGCGTCACCAAGGTCACCGGGTTGTCCGGCGGCGGCGCCGGCGCGTTGCCCGAAGCCGGGCTCAACAGCGGCGCGCGCAGGCTTCCGACGGCCGCCACGATGGTGGTGACCGGGTTCTGAGGCGCCCCGGCAGCGGTTGTTGCGCTGATCGCGCCGACAGGATCGGACGTCGGCACCGCGGCTGCGCCCGATAGCCCGGCCGTGCCCGAGGTGAGCGTGGGGGATGCGGTGATCGCCGCGGCGGATGGGGCCGGCGCCGAGCGTGCATCGCGGTGCGCGGCGGTGTGATTCGGCTGGCTCGGGGTAACCGACGCCGAAAGTCGCACCGGGGCAGGCGACGTGGCGGCTGCGCCCGAGATTGCCGTCGAGCCGTTGCGCTCCGCGCTGCTGTGTTTGGGTTTAGCGGGAGGCGCCTTCGCCGTCGAGTCCGCCGTCTTCGCGGGCGACGCCGGAGACGCGGATCCGCTCGTGTCGGCGCACGCTATCCCGGCACCGCCCAACAGCGCCGCACCGACGCCAAGGGCAATGGCCAGGCCGCCCACTCGCCCGATGTAAGCCGACGCCCGGAGCGGGCGGCTGTGTGATGTCTGGGCCGGGTCTCCATTTCTGGTCCTCCATCGGGCTGCGTCGAGCGGTCCTTCTGCGAGTGGACTCGGTCACTATCGTGCCCGGGCGCGGCGTCTCCCGACTGTTCCTTGACGACAATTTCTTGACTTCACAGGCAATCGGTCGGTCGGGCCCGCCGGCTAGTGCGGCGCAGGCACCGGCGGCGGTGGTGCCTTGGGCTTTAGACGCCCATGCAAGCCCGCACTCCTGAGCAACCGAAGGGTCACGTTCGTGGACGTGAACATGGGGATCACCCCGAGAAACGTGCGCTCGGACGGGGTGGCTCCGTGCAGGTGCTCGAGGCTGCCGAACACGTAGAAACATCCGAGGCTGAACAGCGCAGCGGGGATGGCGTAGGCCATCGGCGATCGGCGATCGGCGACGCACCGCTTCGCAAGAGCCAACTCGTCATCCGACATCGGTTCGCGTTTCCGCAGCTTTTTCAGCACCCCAAAGACGCTCCCGATGTCCTCGCTCATCGGCATGGGTGGGTCGACTCAGCAGCCGCCGCACGTACACGAAGGCGATCGTGGTGAACACCACCACGCCCACCAAGGCAATGATCGTCAGAATCGCCCACAGGCTCAGATTCATCGCGTCACCCCGGCAAAATCTGACGACGACTGCCGTGGCGGACGGGAGCGCACCAGCGTCGGCCACCAGAACCAGGGCCCGAGAATCCTGCAGAATGCACGGCACCACGAACGACCGCACGATCAGCGTGTCGAGCAGCAGGCCGATGCAGACGGTGGAACCCACCTGGCCGATGGTCCTCAGATCGCTGGTGAGCATCGCCAGCATGGTGAACGCGAACACCAGACCCGCGGACGTCACCACGCCACCGGTGCTTCCGAGCGCTCGGATCAGGCCGGTGTGCAAGCCGGCTCCCACCTCCTCCTTGACCCGGGCGATCAGCAGAAGGTTGTAGTCCGAACCGACCGCCACCAGGATGATGAACGTGATCGGTAACACCAGCCAGTGCAGGTGCAGGCCGATGAGGTGCTGCCAGACGAGGATCGGACAGCCCGAACGCGCCGGCGAAGGAGAAGGCCACCGTGCCGGGAATGACCAAGGCGGCCACCAGACTTCGGGTCAGGACCATCATGATCAAGAAGATCAGCACGAAGGCGGCGATCGCGACGATGAGCAGATCGGACGCGGCGTACTGCTTGATGTCCTTGTTGTTCGATGCCGCGCCGCCGATGTAGATCTTGCGACCCGGCCAACGAGGTCTCTTTCAGCGCTATCTTGATGGCGTCGGGGAACTGTTCGACGTGCTCGATGCCTTCGGGGCCCATCGCGTTGCCCTCGTGGGTGACGATGAACCGGGCAGCCTTGCCGTCCGGCGACATCATCAGTTGTCATCCCGGTTTTGACGTCGTCGTTGTCGAAGGCTTCTCGGGGCATGTAGAAGTAGTCGTCGCTGCGGGACTTGTCGAAGTCGTTGCCCACGTTGATCAAGTCGTCGAAGGTCTGGTCGGTCTGGGTGGACTGCAGATGCGCCGGGCCGTAGGTGTTGACGACGACGGCCTGCACCGCCTGCGTATCGTCCGTCAGGATCTTCAACTGGGTGACCATCTGGGGCAGCAGCGCGTCGACGGCCTGCAGATCGGTGACGGCGTTGCGCGATCTGCGACGTCGAGGGCGTCGATGCCGTCGAGCCCGTCGAACAGCGATCGGAATGCCCAGCACATGGGGATGTCGAAACAGTGTGGCTCCCAATAGAAATAGTTCTTGAGCGGCCGGATGAAGTCGTCGAGATTGGAGATGTCATCGTTGATCTCGTCGGTGACCTGCTGCAGATTCTCCAGCGGTGAGCACCGTCGCGTGCAGATCGTCGGACAACTGTTGGGTGAGGTCGATCGTCTTGCCCAGCATCGCCACGGTGTCGGCCTGGATCTGGGCCTGCTTGTCGGTGTCGGCGTTCTGCTGCTGGTTGAACGGCAACTGTTGACCGCTGCCGCCGCCTTGGGTGGTGAACAGGTAGGGGATGGTGGCGTGGTCCAGTGGTCGGCCCAGGGGCCGGGTGACGCTCTGCACCATGGCGACGCCGGGAAGCCGAATGAGTGCCCTTGCCACGCGGTCCAGCGAGATGAAGTCTGCCGAGTTCCGCATGTCGTGATCCGACTCGACCATCAGCATCTCGGTGAACAGCTTGCTCGGCGGGAAATGCCGGTCCGCGGCCTCGAAGCCCTGATTGGCCGCGCGCGTCGGGCGGCTGGTAGGCGCGGTCGTCGTAGCTCACCTGGTAGGTCGGCACGAAGACCGCCCCGAGCAAGACGACGGCGGTGCTGGCCGCGAGGATCGGCACCGGCCAGCGCACCACGCTTGCCCCGATCCGCCGATACAGCTGCCCCCTGGCCAGCCGTCTCGGGTCGAACAGCCCGAACAGGCTGCCCACCGTCAAGATGGCCGGGCCCAGCGTCAGCGCCGCCGCGATGGTGAACAGCATGCCGATGGCCACCGCCGGGCCCATGGTGTGGAAGTAGTCGAGTCGCGCGAAACTCAAGCAGAACCGGCCCCCGCGATCGTCAGGCCCGAGCCGATGATGATGGGGGAGACGCCGCGGTACGCGGTGTAGTACGCCTCCTCCCGGCTTTCGCCGGCCTGCCGGGCCTCCTGATAGCGGCCCAACAGGAAGATGCCGTAGTCCGTCCCGGCGCCCAGGGTCAGCGAGACGACGATGTTCACCGCGAACGACGAGAGCGGGATGAACCCGAAGTGCCCGAGGGTCGCCACGACGCCCTTGGCGATGAGCATCTCGAACAGCACGCTGGCCAGGGGCACCAGCAGCGTGCTGACGGCAGCGGTACACCAGCAGCAGCATCACGATGATCAAGATGATCGTGACGATCGTGATGTTGTTCAGGCTCGAGTTCGCGATCGACAGCGTGTCCGAGGCCAGCGGCGCCGCGCCGCTGACATAGACCTTGAGGCCCGGCGGCGGGGTGTCCTTGGCGATGATGTCACGCACGGCGTCCACGGACTGCGTTGGCCTGGATCTGGCCGATATTGCCGGCGAGACGCAGCAGCACGTAGGTCGACTTGCCGTCGACGCTCTGCGCGCCGGCCGCGGTGATCGGCTTGCCCCACAGATCCATCACGTACTGCACGTGCTGGGTGTCGTGCTTCAGCCGCTGCATCAAGTCGTCGTAGTACTGTGGTCTTTCGTCCAACGGCCGGTCGGCTTCCAGCACGACCATCGTCAGGCT
>CAVTDY010000003.1:0-22136 GCA_963733605.1 uncultured Actinomycetota bacterium | reverse complement strand
GCCACCTCCCCACTGACTGCGTGGAACAAGCTCACGCCACAAACAATGACTGTTGACTGATATAGTATTCTGGTCACTAACTGATGGTGCGAGGCGAAGGCCTGGTGATGGTGCAACGTGCTGGTGTCAGCCGGATGGAGCGGGCTGACCGGATTCTTGATACCGCGCGCGACCTGTTGCTGCGGTGGGGCTATCGGCGGGTGACGATCGATGAGGTGGCGCGCCGGGCGGGTGTCGGCAAGGGCACCATCTATCTGCACTGGCGGTCTCGTGAGCAGCTTTTCCACGCGGTCGCCGCCCGCGAGGCGGCGGCGATGACAGATGCGGTTGTTGGTGCGCTGCAGGATGATCCGGCCGAGGTCGCGCTGCACCGCTATCTGCGGCGGCTATTCGTCGAGGCGATGAACCGTCCGGTTCTGCGGGCGCTGTACACCAGGGACGCCGACACACTCGACACCTTCCTCGCCGCGGCAAATCATCGCCGGCTCGAGGAAACCAAGCTCAGTGTCAACAGAGACTATCTGGGCGTGCTGGCCGCCGAGGGAATGCTGCGGGCGGACCTGCGCCCGGACGATCTCGACTACACACTGCCGATCATCGTGTTCGGCTTCTTCGCGGCCGAGCCGTTTCTGCCGCCGGAGATCCAGTTGAGCCTCGAACAGAAGGCCGCCCAGCTCGCCGACACCGTGCATCGGGCATTCGAGCCGGCCGATGCGCCCAAACGCGACGGGGTGAAACGCGCTGCGGCGAAATCCATCCCGATATTCGAGCGGCTTGCCCGCGAGTTCCGGGCCACCACCTACGGAGGCGATGAATGATGACCGGGCTGACATCTGAGCTGGCCCGCCCCCGGGGGCGGTATGGGGTGGACGGCGACTACCGGCTGATCCCGGCGCCGGTCGTCTTTGGCGGCTACCTGCTGATGTGCCTTGCCGCAGGTGTTCTGGCCGGGATGTGGCTGATGGCCGGGCGGATCTTGCCGGGAGTTGGGGCGGCGGTGGTGACCGCGGTGCTGGTCGGCGTCGGTTTGTCGATCGTGCGGTTCAGCCGGCGAGGAAAGTTCGAGGTCTGGGCGCGCCTGCTGACGAGGTTGGGCCTGCGCGGCGACGAACGCGTTCTGGACCTCGGCTGCGGACGTGGCGCGGTGTTGCTGACCGCAGCCAAGTTGGTGCCGCGTGGATCTGCGGTGGGGGTGGACATCTGGCGGGCGGATCAGACCGGCAATTCGATGGAGGCGACACTGGCCAACGCCGACGCCGAAGGTGTCGCCGACCGGATCGAAGTGCACACCGCCGACATGACCGACCTGCGCCTTCCCGACGGGTCCTTCGATCTCATCGTGAGCAGCCTGGCGATCCACAATCTGCCGGGCAGACAAGCGCGGCTGTCGGCGATCGATGAGGCCGTCCGTGTGTTGCGCCCCGGCGGCAGGGTCGTGATCGCCGACCTGGGCTTCACCCGGCTGTATGCCACCCGTCTGCGGGAACGCGGCATGGTGGATGTCAAGCGGGAAGATCTTGGCTGGCGCGCCTGGTGGGGACTACCGCTGATTCGCCTGCACGCCGTGACCGCAACCAAACCGCAGTCACGCCGGTACCGGAAATCTCGATGGCGAGGCGGGGAAATCGTGACGGCAGAATCGGTCTCGCGAGTAGTGGCACTAGAAGAGGCGTTTCTTCATCCACGGGTTTGGGACGTGTTCCCCGAGGCGTTGCAGCACAAGTACCAGCCCGTGAAGGCCCGCCTCAGCGACGTAGGCAGTGAGCGCATCCGTCTGATGGACGCTGCGGGCATCGACGTGCAGGTGCTCTCACACGTTGCGCCCGGCGTGCAGATCCTCGCCGACGTACAGGCCGAATTGGCGGTCGCGATAAGCCGCGAAGTCAACGACTGGCTGGCCGATGCGATCGCCGCGCACCCGGCTCGGTTCGCCGGTTTCGCCATGCTGCCAACCCAGTCGCCGACCGATGCCGCAGACGGAGTTGGAGCGGACGGTTCGCGATCTTGGCTTCAAGGGCGCGCTGATCAACGGACACACCAACGGGCGCTACCTTGACGACCCGTCGTTCGACGTGCTTCTGGGCAGAGCCGAATCGTTGGGCGTTCCCATCTACATTCATCCGACCGATCCGCCGCCGGCGGTGTCGGAGGTGTACTACGCGCCGTTCGACTCGACCCTGGTCCCCACCTGGGGGTGGCCGGTGGAAACCGGAACACACCTGTTGCGGCTCATCTGCGCGGGAGTCTTTGACCGGCATCCCAATCTGAAGATCATCGTCGGACACATGGGAGAACTCCTCCCCTACTGCTTCACCAGGCTCAACCAAGGGATGACGATGGCGGGCTGGCTTGCTTCCGGCTCGAAGAACCACGAACAAGGAGTGGCGCAGGCGGGATTGCGCAACAACGTCGGCTTCTACTTACGCAAGAACGTCTTCATCACCAGCAGCGGGGTGTTCGACGTGCCGGTATTCGACTGCGCCCGAGCGATGCTGGGCCTCGACAACCTGATGTTCTCCGTCGACTACCCGTTCCAGGACAACTTCGCCGCCACGGAATTCCTCAAGCGATGCGACCTTTCCCGCCGAGGACAAGGAGCGCTTCGCCCACGGCACCGCTGAAAACCTTCTGAGACTTGATAATTCGCCAAGCACTACCGGCACTGCGAGTGCAGGCGTCGGCGATGCCTGGTACCGATTGCGGACTCGCACCCAATCGAAAGTCGGACAGGGCGCTGATAGCAGCGCTGGTCAAGTAGCCGCCTGCTGCGCGGTCTTACTACGCTTGCCGTACTACGTGGTACGTAGTAGCGTTGTTCCGTGTCAGTTGGCCGGGGTCGAGGAAAGACACGACCATCGGGTGATCCCGGGGTGCTGATACTGACGAGCCTGGTCTCCGGCGCAAAACATGGGTACGCGCTGGCCCGGGATATCGAGGAGTTCGCTGGGGTGTTACTCGGGCCGGGCACGCTCTACGGGGCCATCACGCGACTGGAAGAGCGCGGGCTGATCGAGTCGGCCGGCCACGATGAACGGCGCCGGCCGTATAGGTTGACACCGGCCGGGCGTGCCGAACTGACCGCCGAGGTTCGCAGCCTTGGGGTGATCGTGCGTGAGGCGGCCCAGCGCTTGGGGATCCCCGCCGGCGGTGAATATCCCGGCGCGCGCGATCGTGGGTGGGCGTTGTGAAGGCTGGGATGAAGGCGCGGGATCCGCGGGTGCTGCGCTGGTATCCATCCGCGTGGCGGCGCCGCTACGGCAAGGAGTTGGTGGCCTTGCTCGAAGACACCTATGGCGATCAGCCGCTGCCGCTGCGCTGTCGGTTGTCACTGATCCACTCAGGTACACGGGAACGGGGTCGTGCCATGCACAAGCGGTCCAACACATACACGGCATACAGCGTTGCGTGCGCAGCAGTATGGGCGGTGATCCTCGCCGTGGTGTCCACCACGGCCGACGACGCCACCCGGCGCACGTTTCTGCTGGTTTTCTTCGGATGGGTGATCGGATGGCTGTCGGCCACCATCGCTCGAGCCGTCTACCCGCCACCGAAACCGGGTAAGCGCCTCGACACCTGAGAGGCACTCACAGCCCCAAGAACCGCTTGAGCGCCCGTCGCGAAGCCGGCAGCGGTTTGCCCGCGTCAAACTCCAGCACCGAGATCTCCCGCGTCATCGCCGCCAGCAATTGCGCTGCGGCGCCGGCATCACGCCAACCCATCGCCTTCAGATCCGCGACGCCTGCGGCGGTCAGGCGCTCACGGCGGGCGGCCATCGAAGCTTGCGCGGAAGGGTCCGAGCGAGCCTCCAGCCCGAGCGCCTTGACGCCCCGATTGGCCAGTGAGACATCGAGGTACACCACGGAGCTTCGATAGATCCGCTCGGCACCGGGCAGGCATTCCCGCGATCGCCTCTGCCATCGCCTCCTGGACGCTGGCGTGGAAGCGCTCGTGCATCGCGTCCACAAACGCCGAGCGGTCCTTGAAGTGAACGTAGAAGGTGCCCTTGGCCACTCCGGCCCGCGCGACCACCATGTTCACGCTGAGCCCGGCAAGGCCATGCTCCTCCGCCAACGAGGCGCCGGCGTCGAGCAGCCCCTGACGCGTTTGGTTAGCCCTGCCGAATGCGCTGTCGCCGGTCATTTGGTGCTCAATCTACGCCCTGGACGCGATATCACGAAGACGGCAGTGACCGACCGGTCAGTCATGAGGTACGGTCGCCGTAGCTTGACCGACCGAACGGTCACCAAGTCCCGTCCAGCAATCAAAGGGGTACCGATGCCGCACCTGCAGACCTCCGCCGGCCGAGTGGCCTACTCCGACACCGGGAGCGGCCCGATGCTCGTGCTCCTGCACGCCACGCTGCACGACCGCCACGACTACGACCCCGTCTTGCCGGCGCTGGCGGCCAGCCACCGTGTCATCGCGGTGGATTGGCCCGGCCACGGCGAGTCCGACGCGGCGGCGGGCGGCCGGCAGGTCACCGCCCCCCTGCTGGCCGATGTTCTCGAAGAAGTCGTCCTCGAGACGGATCTGCGCGACCTGCGACTGATCGGCAACTCCGTCGGCGGTTTCGCGGCCGCCCGACTGGCCATCCGCCACCCTGGCCGCGTCGCCGGACTGGTGCTCGTCGACAACGGCGGCTTCGTCAGCAACCCGATCATCCGAACCTTCTGCCGCGTCATGGGCACGCCGGCGATCACCAAGCGCATCATGCCGCGCTTCGTGACGAGCTACATGCAGCCAACGACCCCCAGCGACCACGCCATCGTCGAGCGAACCGTGGCGCGGGCCCGCACCCCGGAGGGCACAGCCCTGGCCGCGTCGATGTGGCGCAGCTTCGCCACGCCCGAGCACGACCTGCACGAGCACGCTGACAAGCTCACCGCCCCCACCCAGATCCTGTGGGGCAAGAAAGACAAGGCAGCCCCCCTCGCAGTCGGCCGCGCCACCCACAAGCTCCTGCCGCACTCAGAGTTGGAGATCCTGGACACCGGGCACGTTGTCTTCTCCTCCGATCCCGAGGCGTTCCTACGCGTTGTCGACCCGTTCCTCGCTTCCCTACCCGTCGACCCGTCGGTCGGGCGTCGATGACCCACTCCGCCATCGCATTCGGGACAAGCGGGGTCAGCGCCGTTGCCCACCCGCGATCAAGTAAGGCGAGACTGTAGGAGGGGTAACCCTGGGCCGGCGAGCCGGTCGAGCGCGACGACGCGCCCGCATATTGCCAACATCACCGCCACTCCCGAACCACGGATCGTTTCGCCATCGCCCCACGTTCGCCCGGTGTCCTCGTCATGTAGTGCGATGCCGCGCAGCCGTCGGTGTGGGAAAAAGCCGAGCTGGGTTGGACTGGTCAGGAAATCGAGCACCCGGGCGACGTCCGCTGGATCCGGGCGATGCGGAATTCCCAGGGGTATGCGTATGTCTGCGCCGTGAACTAATACGTCAGTGAGGCCGGATAGCGGGCCGGTCACCGGCGGACTCAGCCTATGGTCGGCTCGACGACGTAAGGTCTCGGCGATCTCGGCGGCCGATGCTTGCGCCCGGCGGCGGGCCAGCGCGTCGATTCCCCGATCGATGCTTGCGTGACGAATGCCGCTGGCCATGAAGCCCCAGAATCCGTCGGCGAAATCGCTGACCAAATGCGCGGCAACGGTTTTGACATCCCATCCGGCGCAGAGGCTTGCCGTGGCGAGCTGGTCGGGGTTGAGACTGTCGATCAGGGTGGCGATCGACCTCCGTTCGTCGGCCACCACCGCGAATACCCGCTCGCGTTCCGCTCGGCTCAGCCGCACTGGAGCAGAATACTGAATCGCCCTGGTTCTGATGGAGGCTCGGGCTATTGGATTTCGACCAGTGGTTGGTCGGTCCGCTTCGTAGCGTAGAACGCGGTGGTTCCATTCGTGAATCGTGATGGTGGCTGCGCGCGGCGGGAATTAGCGATGCGCCCACCAGTTGGCGATGGCTGCGGCGAAGTCGGTCGGGGCGTCTGACTGGAGGTAGTGCCCTGCGCCGGGCAGGACGACGGTGTGGTGGCGGCGCATGAGCGTTTCCCAGCGGTGCAGTTCCTGGGGGCGGAACGCGATGTCGGCGTCGGCCCACACGAGCAGGGTCGGTAGGTCGGCGAGGGTGGTGATCAGGTGGCGTTCGAGGTCGGTGAGCAACGTGCGGGCGGCGGTGATGTCCCTGGGGAAGATCGCGGTTGGGGTTCTGCGCTCGGGGTCGGCAGGGGCTGGCGGTAGTGGTCATCTCGGCTGCGGTCGGGGTCCGGCGACGGTGTCCGGCCGGGATCATGACATTGACGAACAGGTTGAACCGCCGAATCAACAGGCGGCCGACCGGGCCGCCCATGAGGTGGGAGAACACCTCGAAGTGCAGATCGCCGTTGACCGGCCACGCCCACGTGTTACCCAACACCAGGCCGGTGAATCGCTCGGGTGCGCGGAGGGCGGCAGTGAGCCCGATGGGTCCACCCCAGTCCTGCGCGACCAACGTCACGTCATCCAAGTCGAGCTGCTCGATTACGCTGGCGACGATGCGTGCGTGCTCGCCGGGATGGTACGAGTAATCTGTTGCCGCGGTGGACAATCCAAACCCGGGATAGTCCAGAGCGATGCATCGGAACGAGTCGCGCAGGGCCATGATCACTTGCCGATACACGAACGACCACGTCGGATTGCCGTGCAGCATCAACAGCACCGGGCCGGTTCCCTCGTCGACGTAGTGCACCACGTTCCCGCCGACCGCGAGGAACCGGCTCTGGAACGGGAACAGTTCGTCATCGACCCAACTGGGCCGCACACCTGCTCCTGCTGATTCCACCGACACCGGACCACGCCCCCCATACCAGTCTGCTTTAATTGAGCAATCATAGTTTAGAATATAAAGCCGTGATCGGAAAGTCGTACGGGCAGTTCTGTGGACTCGCGCGCGCCCTCGACGTGGTCGGTGACCGATGGAACCTGCTCATCGTCCGCGAGCTGTTGATCGGGCCTGCCCGCTTCGGGCAGCTGCGAGCCGGGCTGCCCACGATCGCGACGAACCTGCTCGCCGAACGGTTGAAGGATTTGGAAGGCCACGGGGTGATAGAGCGGCGCCTCGCCGAGGACGGCAACGCAATCGCCTACGCCCTCACCCCGTGGGGGCGGCAACTTCAGGAGCCGATCGACGGGCTGATTCGGTGGAGCACGCCGGTGATGCGCTTTGGGCGTTGCGATGATTCCTTCGATCCGCGTTGGCTGGCGCCCGCGCTGCACGCACTGCTCGCCGACCGCCGCGCGCCGACACCGGCCACCCTGGTCGTCCTCGTCGACGGCCTCCATGTGCAGATCACCGTCGACGGCCACGGACCTCACGTGCAGATCCTCGACGAGGCTCCCGACGGCGCGGCCGTTCTGCGCGCCTCTGCGGAAACCGTGTTGGCACTCGCTGCCGGGGCGATCACACCCACGCAGGCAGCCGGCGACAGCGACTACGCCTCAGACCAGGCAACGATCCACGCCGTGTTCGGGCCGGCCGTCACCCGATGACGACACAATTCGCCGACGACCGAGTCATTGTGCGGGAGCGCTCAACGTGGGTTTGAATTCTGCCGGCGGTACGTCGTTGAGGTAGCCGTGCAGGCGGCTGGTGTTGTGCCAGTGCACCCACCCGAGGGTGGCTAGCTCGACGTCTTCGACGGTCTTCCATCGCCCGGTGCGGGCCGGCCCGTAGATGAGTTCGGTCTTGTAGTAGCCGTTTACAGTTTCGGCCAGGGGCGGGGGCCGTACCGGCACGTACGAAATCCGATGATCACCGGGGTGGTCTGCATTCTGCTCGGTGAAGCGGCGATCACAGCATCTGGCTGGCTGCTGTTGTGGTCCGCGATCTTCTTCGGGGTCCTCGCAGTCTTCATTCGGTGCTGGGAGGAACCTCACCTCAAGAAGCGCTACGGCAATGAATACATCGAGTACCGGCGCAATGTTCCAAGCTGGATCCCGCGACTTTCAGCTTGGATCCAAGCCGGTAAGGCCACACCGAAGAAGGCCGAGTTGGTCCGAATACCCTTGAGTGCAAGCGGTTTCCGGCGTTCAGTCGAAGATTCAAGGGTATTGACCAGGTTTCGCGCCAACGAACACCCGCACTGTTGCTATCGAATCGATATCCGTCCTTGATGCCCTTGTGGCACAAGCAGGTAACTCTATTTTGATGTACCTTCACCGCCGCATCGCGGCCGTGCTGGGTGCGCTGGTGGTCTTCGCGGCGAACCTCGGAGCGGTGCCATGCGCGCTGGCGGACCCCGAACTCGACGTTACGGCGCCGGGCGACCCGTCGCCCACGGCGCCATCAGCCGATCCGATCGACGGGCCGTCCCTTGACCAGCAAGACGCGCCGCCGACAGTCCATCCCGCGAACGGCGCAACAGTCGGCATCGCTATGCCGATCGTCATCAATTTCAGTGCCCCGGTCACTGACCAAGGGCAGCAGAACAAGCGATCCACATTTCGTCGGATCCACCGGTGCCCGGCAAGTTCTACTGGATGAGCGATTCCCAGGTGCGCTGGCGGCCATTCGACTTCTGGCCCGCGCACGCGGTGGTCAACATCGATGCAGCCGGGACGACGTCAAGCTTCTCTACCGGGGACGCGCTGGTCGCGACCGCCGACGACGCCACTCACCAGATGACGATCACCCGCAACGGCGACGTGGAGCAGACCCTCCCGATATCGATGGGCAAGCCGGGCCACGACACCCCGAACGGCACCTACTACGTCCAGGGGAAGGCCCCCGACGTCGTGATGGACTCGGCGACCTACGGAGTGCCGAGCACGTCGCCGGATGGTTATCGGTTGCATGTGCAGCTCGCCGTTCGGTTCGACAACAGCGGCAATTTCGTGCACAGTGCGCCGTGGTCGGTGGCCGACCAGGGCGAGCGGGACGTCAGCCACGGCTGTATCAACGTCAGCCCGTCCGACGCGAAGTGGTTCTACGACAACTTCGGTGCGGGCGATCCCATCGTGGTGACGAACTCCGTCGGTCTGTACACCCAGGACGACGGCGCCCAGGACTGGCAGCTCTAGGCGGCTCGGTGCGCCACGGCTGGGCTTAGCTGGGTGGGCTGAGCGCTTGGCGCCATTGCCGGTGCACAGCACGGCCTTCGACGACGTCCACTATTGACCAGATGGTGGTCGGGTAGACCAGGGATACCAGCCAGCGACGCGAGTCGCCCTCGCTGACCTGGAAACCTCCGCCCATGAACTGTTTGAGCCACTTGATGTTCAGGTGGTCGCGGCTGAATTCGAAGGCGGACACCGACTCGCCGGCGGCGAGGCGCTCTTTGAGGTCGGTAACCCCCAGTTCCTTTTCCACCCAACGAGAATGCTCTTTGAGCGTGCAGCGCAGGGTGGTGTCGGTCAGCTCCAGGGTAGCGTTGGTGAAGATCGAGTTGGCGCGGTTCTGGAGTAGGTAGGCGTGGGTCCGTGGCGGTGGGTCTGCGCTCACGCGGCACCTCCGCTCCCGACGTGCCGGCCGGCTGGTGGTGGTGCAGACATCGTCGGGATCCTTCCTCGGTAGCTCAGCGAGGCGCAGCACGCTTTGGCGCCAGTCGAACGCATGTCGCGGTCAGCTCGAGCGCGGTCGAGCCCTGCCCCTGCCGCTGCACGTCGCCGGCACCCCGGAAGATCAGCAGGGCGGTAACCCCCTTGTCCAAGGTCACCTGGCGAGAGGTGATAGTTGCTGGTCGGGCGGTCCTGCAGCAGGATGCTGGCGGCCCAGGCACCAGCCAGGCAATCCGCGCGCTGCGAGGTGTTTTCTCGGTGGGATCTTGGCCGGCGCGGTTCAGCACCGCCAGCCCGTACTGGGTCGCGATCAGCGTGGCGACGGCGAAATCACCGCCCTGCGAGTAGATCTGGGGCATCGCGGTCGTATTGTCGAACCCCACGTCTTCTGGACCAGTAGAACAACAAGTAGCCGCTCGTTGACTGACCCCCGCACGTCGGCTGCTGGGCGGGGTCAAATGGCTCGACGGGGTGCAGCGGCGTCCACGGCTTGCCGGTCAGTACCGGGTACACCTGCGACCAATAGTCCTCGAGGTCTGCTGGGACACCCTGGATGATGTCGTCATAGGGGGCTTTCCGCCGCTGGCCACGTCGGCGGCATTATTCGAACGGATCTCCACCACCGGCGGGTCGCCGTCCTTATAGCCCTTGCACGCTTCGGGACCGTCGTCGAAACCCGTGCGAAACGAATTCACCCGGTCAAACCCGCTGCCGTGGGCTGTCGGGGATCATGCTTCTTGCGTGCCTGGTTCGTCACGCAAAAACAGAAAGCCCGCCAGCGCGTTGTCAAATATCGTCAGCACTGGGCTTGAACGTGTCCCCCTTTGCGGCGTGCGCCGCCCACGCCCCGGCGCAGCAATCCGCCTGGATCTCCTTGGTGACCGTCTCACCGGTGAAACCCGCCCGTGCCTGGATCGCGTGGCCCCACTCATGGGCCAGCACCACCGGGATGACGAAGTCTCCGAACCGTTTCCGCAAATCCGGCAGCAACCCTTCGACGTCCCAGGCGACATCGTCTGCTTTGGCGCAGTAAAACGCGTTGCCCGCGATGTCGTCGGCCGATTGCGCGCACGGCGGCAGCTGCCCCGACGACGGTATGACCGCGTAGAACCCACCCTTTACCGGCGTGTAGTCCTTCCCGTAGAGCTTCGGGAACTCATTGGACCAAAATCCTTGGAGGTCCGAGATCGCCGACATGACGATCTTGTTCACCGGGTTAGAGGGATCGCCGCTGATCTGAACAGCCGGGGCTGACGATGGGCTGGGCAAGCCGGGACGGTGGTTTTCGGGCCGCTACAGCCACCGCACACCAGCACGCCGGCGATGACCACAGCCAGCCTCCGCGCACCCCAAATGATCACGCGCACCAACAACTCCTCGGTCGTTGCTATTTGGGTTGATCGTCGACCTTGAAATTGAAGTTGACGTCGCCGCCGTCGACGCTGGCCACGGTGACCGTCACGCCGTAGGTCTGACCGGCGTCGGTGAGTTCACAGCGCAGCGTCGCGCCCACGGTGCCCTTCAAATTGTCGGGGCAGGTCACCGAATCCGGTTTATGCCCGACCTGCTGGTTGAGCTGGTCGCTGATCTGGGAGACGACTTGACTCTTGTCGACCGTCTCCACCATGTCGAACTTCGCGTTGTCGCCGTCGATGCTGGTGACGGTCACATTGACCCCGTACGCCTCCCCTTTGATCTTCATATCGCAGTTCACCGACGCCCCCACCGTCGCGGGCAGGTCATTCGGACACGACACCGAATCGGGCTTGTTCCCCTGCGCATCGGTCATCTTCGAGCTGATCTGACCCTGCACATCGGCTTTAGCGACGGTCTTGGGACCACTGGAACACCCAGCGACGCCGCCCGTCACCGCCGCGACAGCACAGCAGAGGACGAACATCCGTGAAATTGAGTTAGCCATGCCCTCGCGCCTCCTGATCTTGATGACAGTTTGCGCTCAAGAATCTCACAGTGAGACGCATCCCGGGACAGGAACCTCCCAGATTCCATCTGTCTGTTCACCGGCAAAGTTATTGTCTTTCGACGTAATACGAGGTTTCGGCAGGTACCGGCCGCTGTCAAGGCCATGACGGCTGCCGGCGACGTGGCCGCGACAGCTTAGCCGGGCCGCCGTCAGGCTTGCCCCACGGCCGGAATTGCGAGGCCCTCTCCGCTGGCCGGTCCGCGGGTAGTGTCAGGCCATGCCGCAAGCCCTGCAGGCCCAGGTCTGTGTTGCCGGTGGCGGTCCCGCCGGCATGGTCCACGCCCTTCTGCTTGCCCGCGCTGGGATCAAAGTCGTTGTGCTGGAAAAGCACAGTGACTTCCTGCGCGATTTCCGCGGCGACACCGTGCATCCGAGCACGCTGCGGATCATGGACGAGCTGGGGTTCATCGAGGAGTTCCTGCGGCTACCGCACACCAAGATCACTCGTGTCGCCTTCGACACCGACGGCACAATTCGCACCTTCGGCAACTTCAGTGCGCTCAAACGGCTTGGCTTCCGGCAGCCCTATATCGCATTGATGCCCCAGTGGGATTTCCTCGACTTCCTCGCTGAAAAGGCGTCTGCCTACCCGGAATTCACCTTGATCCGCGACGCCGAGGTCAAGGATCTGATCTTCGACGGCGATCGGGTGATCGGGGTGCGCACGCCGGAACTGGAGGTGCGTGCGGAGTTGGTGGTCGGCGCGGACGGGCGCAAGTCCGCGGTGCGCGCCGCGGCCGGTCTGGAGATAGCCACGGCGCACTCCCCGATCGACGTGCTGTGGTTCCGGCTGAAATGGCGCCCCGGCGATCCGCAGGAGCTGTTCGCGGTGATCCGTAAGGGCCTGCTCATGGCCATGATCTACCGGGGCGACTATTGGCAGATTGCGTATTTGATGCCGAAGGGGTCCAGTCCCCGCGACGGGTCACTGGAGGCATTCAAGCAGCGCCTGGTCTCCGTGCGACCGCAGCTGCGCGAACACGTCAACGACCTACACTCCTGGGCGACACCAGCCAGCTCGACGTGCGGGTGGACCGGCTCAAGACGTGGTGGCGTACGGGCCTGCTCTGCATTGGCGATGCGGCCCATGCCATGTCACCGGCCGGCGGGGTCGGCATCAACCTGGCGGTTGCCGATGCGGTGGGCGCGGCCAACCTCCTGTGCGCCCCGCTGCGCGAAGGTCGGCTGAGCAACGCAGACCTCGCCAAGGTGCAGCGTCGGCGAGAGCTGCCCACCCGGATCATCCAGGCTGGCCAGGTATTCATCCAGAACAGAGCGATCGAGCCCATGTTGAACGGTGACCTGTCCCCGATCCGTATCCCGAAGTTCGTTGGTCGCGGCCCGCTGCAGTACATTCCGCCGATTGCCGTCGGACGGGGCTTTCGACCCGAGCATGTCCGTACGCCGGACGTGCACGCCGTTTAGACCACCTGAATCCGACTCGCCCGGAAAGTCTTGGGCACCGGCGGTTTACGTGTGGCGGGCTGCTTCTTGGACGAGTTGCACGCGGCTGGTGAGGCCGAGTTTGGTGTAGACGTGGGTGAGGTGGGTTTGCACGGTGCGCGGTGAGACGAACAGCCGTGTGGCGATGTCGTTGTTGGCGAGCCCTTCGCTGACCAGTCGGACGACGTCGCGCTCGGCTGGCGTCAGTGACGCCCACCCGCTGGCGGGTCGTTTGCGTTCGCCGCGGCCGCGCTGGGCGTAGGCGATCGCCTCCTCGGTGGACAGGGCCGCGCCCTCGGCCCACGCGGAGTCAAAGTCGTTCTCGCCCATGGCATCTCGCAGCGCCGTCACCGAGGCTTCGTAGCCGGCGTCGTAGACCTTGAAGCGGACCGCGCCCATGCGTTGCCGGATGGCCGTGCTGCCGCGCCGAAGAGGCGGGCGGCTTCGCGGTGACTGCCGGCATCGCCGGCCAGAACGGCGAGGCACTCGAGGGTGTCCGGGATGCACAGGTACGCCTCGATTCGGCGGCGATCGCGAGCGCGTCGTGGGCGTCGCGTTCGGCCTGCTCCGGCTCACCCTGCGCGATCGCCACCCGGGCGCGCGCGGTCAACGCCCACATCAGCCACCAGCCGGTCGTTGTCGAGACGGCGTCGTCGGCCCAGCGGCGGGCGGCGGCGAGATCCCCGCCCGCCAGCGCGGCTTCGCGCATCGAGAGTGCGCTGCAATTCGCCGCGTACGCGGTCACGACACTCATGTGCTGCCGGGCCGCCTCGCGCGCCTCGTGCGCCGCCGCGACATCGCCGGCGGCCAGGGCCGCGATAGCCAACACTACGTAGGCGATGCCCGCGAACAACCCGCCGAGCTCGGCGGCGGCCTCGAGTGCCGCGTCGGCCGCGGCGCGGGCCGCGCCCGTGTCACCGCGGTAGGCGAGTGCGACGCCCTGGCCCCGAGGCTAACCGCCTGCAGATCTCGTCGTGAGCCGCCTCGGCCTCGGCCGCCACCTCGGCCGAACTGTGCGGCGGCTCCGGCCAGATCGCCCTGGATCATCTGCGCGATCCCAGGCAAAAGCGGCACTGGCGCGAGTTGAACCGGTCGCCGATCGCGTCGGCGAGGTCGCGTCCTTCTTCGCCGGCCGCGCGCACCGCGATCGGGTCACCCGCCATGAGGCGCCGCGCGCCTGCCAGGCGAGGATCTGGCTGAGCCTCCACCGGTCGTCCGAGGCCCGGGCCAGGCCGATCGCCTCGGCGAAGTACGCCCCTGCCACCTCGGTGTTGTAGTCAGGCGGCGATAAAGCCGCAGGCGGTCAGTGCCCGGGCCAGCAGGGCCGGGTCGTCGACCTCGCGCGCGATCGCCAGGGCTTGTTCGGCCTGATCCAGGCTGTCGGCGCCGCCCATAAGCATGGCGAGCATGGCCCTGTCGGCGAGCGCCCGCGCGCGCACCGCGGCCGCCACCTCGGGGTGCTGCGCGTTGTCGTCGGCGAGGACGGCGTCGAACCAGGCCAGCCCTTCCCGGAGGCGGCCCCGCGCGTGCCACAGCGGCTGCAGCGACGACGCCAGCGCCAACGCCAGCTCGATGTCGGAGTTTTCCCGGCTCCACCCGAACGCGGCGCGCAGGTTGTCGATCTCGATGTCGGCCTGCTCGAGACGCTGCTCATAATCACGGCCTGCCGGCGCGTCGAGCAGCGCCGCCAGCGCCGTGTAGTGGTCACGGTGACGTGCGCGCACGGCGTCGGCCTCGCCGGACTCGCCGAGTTTTTCCAGCGCGTACTGGCGCACCGTCTCCAACAGTCGGTAGCGGGTTCGGCCCCCGCTGTCGTCGGCCACCACCAGGGATTTGTCGACCAGCAGGGTGAGCTGATCGAGCACCTGGTAGCGCTCCACGTCGCCGCCGCCGGCGACGGCTTGGGCGGCGTCGAGGTCGAAGCCGCCGAGAAATACCGCCAGCCGGCGCAACAACACCCGTTCGGGTTCGGTCAACAGGGCGTGTGACCAGTCCACCGAGGCGCGCAAGGTCTGCTGGCGGCGCACCGCGGTGCGCGCACCCACCGGTCAGCAGCCGGAACCGGTCATGCAGGCTGTCGAGGATCTCGGCCAGCGACAGCGCGCGCACCCGCGCCGCGGCAAGCTCGATCGCCAGCGGCACCCCGTCCAGGCGCGCGCAGATCTCGCCCACCGTCGCGGCATTGTCGTCGGTGACGGTGAAGCCGGGCCGGGCGAGGCGGGCCCGGTCGGTGAACAACTCGATCGCTTCGTCGGCCAGCGACAGCGACGGCACCCGCCAGCTCACCTCACCGGCCACCCCGATCGGCTCACGGCTGGTGGCGAGCACGGTCAGCCTCGCCGCCCCACCCAGCAGCGCGACGACCAGCTCGGCGCTCGCATCCAGCAGATGCTCGCAGTTGTCCAGCACCACCAGCAGCTGACGGTCGCGAACAAACCGCAGCAGGGTGTCCATCGTGGAGCGGCCCGGTTGGTCGGGCAGCCCCAGTGCGCGCGCCACCGTCACCGGCACCAGCTCAGGGTCGGTGATCGGCGCCAGATCCACGTACCACACCCCGATCGGCCGAACTCGCCGGCCAGCTGGTCCGCGACCTGGACCGCCAGCCGGGTTTTACCCACCCCGCCCGCGCCGGTCAACGTCACCAGCCGGTTCCCCGCCAGCAGCTGCCGCACCTCGCCGATCTCCGAATCGCGGCCCACGAAGCTGGTGAGTTGCGCCGGAAGATGCTGCGACGCAACGGCTCTGCCAACCCGCAGCGGCGGGAACTCGTTGACCAGGTCGGGATGGCACAGCTGCACCACCCGCTCGGGGCGGGGCAGATCCCGCAGCGGGTGGGTGCCCAGATCGGTCAGCCAGGTGCCCTCGGGTAGCCGGTCGACGACCATCGCCTCGGTCGCGCCCGACAGCACGGTCTGACCGCCGTGGCCCAGATCGCGCAGCCGGGCGGTGCGGTTGATGGTCGGGCCGATGTAGTTGCCCTCGTCGCGCAGCTGCACCTCGCCGGTGTGCACGCCGATCCGCAGCCGGATCGGGGCCAGCGGCGCCCGCTGCAACCCCAGCGCACACGCCACCGCATCGCTTGCCCGCCCGAACGCCACCACGAAGCTGTCGCCCTCACCTTGTTCGACCGGACGCACCCCGTCATTAGCGGCGACGACCTCTGCCAGCACGCGATCCAGCCGCTCAACAGCGGCGCTCATCTCCTCGGGTTGGGTTTCCCACAGCCGTGTGGAGCCTTCGATGTCGGCAAGCAGCAGCGTCACCGTTCCGGTTGGCAGGTCGCTCACGCCCAGCTCGCTCCAGTTCACTACCGGCGTCTGTGCGCGCGGCTCAATGTCGCTCATGCTAGCCAGCGTGCGCGCAACGCGTAGCGCAAAACATCAGCGTAAACGCGCAGATTGCCGCCGGTCGGGCGCGCATTTACGACCCCGGCCCCGCGTATCTACGCGCTCTGGCCGATGATCTGGGCCCTGCAACCCCGGATAGTCGAAGTCCATACTGGCCGCGCGCCACGAGGGGCACGTCGATGCGAACCGCCCAAACGAATCAAACGGGTAGCGCACTACTCGTGTCCTCCCGGCCGGGCGCTGACACGATCGATTTCACATCCGGTGTCGGTGACGGTCATAGCCACCGAGCCGCGGCACCGGGATGTGCTGTTGGAGGCCGGTTTTCCGGAGGGGGAACTGTCATGCTGAAGGCGCCTGAATCGCCCGACGTCGCCACACTGCCGTTGGCCCCGAAGAATCCGCTGCCGTATCGGCAACAACTGCGTTGTCTCCGGGCCTTTCACACCGGGGAGGAGATGCTGCGGGACGCCGGCGGGCCGGTGACGCGCCTGCAGTTGGCGCCGAAGTGGCTGATGCCGCCCGCGGTGATCGCCACCTCACCGCAGGGAGGACGCGACATTCTGGCCCAAAGCGACGCGATCGTGGAGAGGACCGTCGTCCATCACGAGGTGCGTCACCTTTTCGGGCCGAATCTGTTCGATGTGACCCACGAGGCGTGGCTGCCGCGCCGCCGTGCTCTGCAGCCCGTGTTCACCAAACAGCACGTCCGCGCCTTCGGCGGACACATGGCCCAGGCCGCCGAGATGGTCGCGACAGGATGGATCGACGGAGCAGATGTCGACCTGGACGCCGCATGCCGGCGATTAACGCTGCGGGCACTGGGCCGCTCGGTGCTTGGCGTTGATCTGGATGAGCGCGCCGACGCGATCGCCGAGCCGATGCGAATCACGCAGCAATACGTCGCCGATCGCGGGTTACGCCCGTTGCGCGCGCCGCGCTGGCTACCCACCCCCGCGCGGCGCCGGGCCCGCGGGGCTGCGGCGGCCCTGCGTGGGCTCGCCGCCGACATCCTGCGCACCTGCCGCGAGGATCCCACCCGCGACGCCCCGCTGGTGCACGCGTTGCTGGCGGCCACCGACCCCGACGACCGGTCAGGGCCTGTCCGATGAGGCGATCCGCGATGAGCTGATCGTGTTCATGCTGGCCGGCCACGACACCACCTCGACCACACTGACCTATGCCCTGTGGGCGCTGGGCCGCCACCTCGACTTGCAGGAGAGGGTCAGGGCCGAAGTGGCCGCCATCGGCGACCGCGAAATCACCCCCGCCGACCTTCCCCGCCTCGGCTACACCACCCAGGTGCTGCACGAGGCGCTGCGGCTATGCCCGCCGGCCGCCGCGATCGGCAGAACAGCCACCCGCGACATCGCCGTGGACGGCTACCGCGTCCCCGCCGGCACCACGGTGATTTACGGTATCTACGCCGTGCACCGCGATCCCGCACTGTGGGACAACCCGCTGGTATTCGACCCCGATCGGTTCAGCCCGGACAACTGCGCCGGGCGCGACCGCTGGCAATATCTGCCCTTTGGCGGCGGGCCACGCTCGTGCATCGGCGACCACTTCGCCATGCTCGAAGCCACGCTGGCGCTGGCCACCATCATCCGCCGGATCGAAATCCACTCCACCGCAGACGAATTCCCGATCGCTGTGCCCCTCACCGCCGTCGCCGCGGCACCCATCCCGGCCCGGGTCTGCGCCCGCGCGACGTATGTCACCGTCGTCGCGGCGACTCACCACGGCAACCGGGAGGGGGGCGGGGGGGAAGGGGGGATCGGGGCTGTTAGGAGTTACGTGTCCCTTCATGATCCCTGCCGCACTAATCCGCGCTCGCGAGCCTTTCGTAGCTGCGGCCATGAGGTGGCTCGCGTAGATTGCTCTGCGGCGATCCCACAATCCCGAGGAGTCGGCATGATCGTGGACTGCGCGCACTACCTCGGTGGCGTCCGGCAAAGCGATGCGCCGATCTCCCTTGACGATGCAGCTCTGTACTGCCACCAGGGTGGATTCGTGTGGCTCGGGATGTTCGAGCCGAGCGGCGAAGAAATGGAGAAGGTCCGAAATGCCTTCTCGTTACACGAGTTGGCGGTCGAGGATGCCCGCACGTTTCACCTGCGCCCGAAGGTCGAGGACTTCGAACCCGACGTCAAACTGGTGATCCTGCGCACTGCCCGCTACGACGAGGCCCGAGAGGAAGTCGACTTCGGCGAGATCAGCGTTTTTGTTGGCCCGAACTTCGTGATCACTGTGCGGCAAGGAGTCGCCAGCGAACTGCACGCAGCCCGGGCCCGCCTAGAACAGCATCCGGAGCTGATCGAACTGGGCACGGCTTCGGTGTTGTGGGCCATTCTCGATCAGGTTGTCCGCAGTTACGAACCGGTGGTTGCCGAACTCGAACACGACATCGAACAAGTCGAGGGTATGGTGTTTTCGGCCACGGTCGCACCGACCGAGCGGATCTACCTGCTGCGTCGGGAAGTGAGCAATTTCTATCGCGCCGCGCACCCGCTGCACGGCGTGCTCGCGACAGTTCACCGGAGCGTCGATGCCGCAGCGCTTGCCCCCTACATCCGCGACGTCCACGACAGTTTGCAGCTGATCACCGAAGAGGTATCCGCGCAACGCGAGTTGCTCGCCACCATCCTGCAGGCCAACATTGCCGTGATCTCGGTCGAGCAGACCAGAGTCACTGTGCAGCAAAGCGCCACGATGGAGCGGCTGACGATCCTGGCCACGGTGTTCCTTCCCCTGACCTTCATCACCGGATTCTTCGGACAAAATTTCGACTGGCTCGTCGGACATATGAGCGGGTTGCCGCGATTCGTCGAATTCGGAGTCGGGGGCCTGGTGATCCCGCTCGTCTTGTTGTGGATGTGGCTGCGCAAGACCCGTCCGACAGATATCAGCTCATCTGATCGCGAGACGTGAAGGACAGACGCCGAACCGGTCCTGCCGGTTCTGATCGAGGGTCACGACTGCCACGTCTACGAGTACCCGGAGTCGGCCGTTACTGGGGCTACCACCGGACGTCGACGATCACGGCTACGCCCAGCGCTATAAGGCCGTTCCGTTGCGGCCCTATCGCCCGACGATCTGCGAGACCAGCTCCAGGGACACCGTGCGCTTCGGCATGGGCATCCTCGTTGAGGGCCGCCACCGAGATGATTCAACGGCACCAGCCACGCCCGTCGTCCATCGCCGCCGGAGATGGGCCGAGCCGACGGACCACTTCGTGACGAAGCCGGCTGAATGGCCCATTCCACGACGTGTTTTAGGCACAATTCACCTCACGCCACAGCCCTGGCCGCCCCAACTACTGCAATGGCCCGAGATGCGATGACCGCGCCACGCTGCCACACCTGTCGAAGACGCGGCCACCCCCTGCGCTACCGCACGCTGTTCGACTGCTGGTATTGCCCGCGCTGCGAGACCGCCCGCATCCGCGGCATCGTCAACCAACTGATCACCGAGCTGACCGCATGACCGGCGGCGCGAGCTCGCTTCGCGCTCACCGACGAGGGCTGCCGCTGGTTTCGAACTGGGCGCGGGTGGCCGCGACGTAGTCCTCCACGGTCATCGGCTTGACTCCCCCGATCACCTCGACGAGGTTGTTGACCCCGGCGAAGACGCCGTCGCGGTAGTCCTGTGCCACGTTGCTGATGTGCTGCACGAAATGCGCCGAGGCGCCGGCGGCGGTCAGGCCGGCGGCGAAGGCAGGAATGTCGATGGGCTCGTAGCGCACCGGGATACCCAGGCTGTGTTGGACTTTCGCGGCGATTTCATGCCAGTTCAGTTCTTCGGCGCCGAACAGCGGGTAGATCTGCCGGTCATGCGAGTCGGGGTTTTGCAGGATGGCCGCGATGACATGGGCTTGATCGGCGGCGTTGATGGGGGCGAAGCGGGCATCGGCGAAGGGCAGTCGATAGACCCCTTCGTCGTTGTCGCGAATCCAGAACATGTTCAGCAGGAACGTGAAGAACGTGGGCCGCAGATGCGCGGTGATCAGTGTGCTGCGGTCCAGCACCGCTCGGCGATCCAATGCGCCCGCGCGGCGTTACTCTTGGCTTCCCGGCGAGCCGGGATCTGCGACATGTTGACCACCGCATGCACGCCGGCTTCGCTCGCGGCCTCACGAAGTTCGCGGTGGCCTCCACCAATCCCGGGGCTACGGGATAGTTGAAGTAGGCCGCAGTGACCCCGGCCGTGGCCGCGCTGATCGTCGGAAAGTCCAGTAGATCCCCTTGCACGACTTCGGCACCCAGTTCACGTACCGGTCCGCGCGCTCGTCGAGGGAGTGCACGAGCGCTCGGACGGGTAGACCACGTTCACGTAACAACTTCACGGTGTGCGCGCCGGTGTTGCCGGTGGCGCCGGTGATCAGGAACAACTCGTCGGTGTTGGTCATGTCGTTCGCCTGCCCGCCCTACCCGAGTTCCGCCGCGCTTGCGCTGCTCCGCGCTTCGATGGCCTTGACGCTGGTGGCGAACGCCTTCCCCAACGAGCCCTTTCCGACGGTTCCGAGCACGCCGGCGAGTATCCGCCCTTGAGGTTTTTGCCTTCGCGAACGATGACGACATCTACCTCGGTCATTCCGTTGGGCTGCCGCGTCAGGGTGTAGGTGTAGCCCGACGCGCCGCCAAACGTGTTCGAGTCGGTGGTCGTGAGCTTGACGTGGTTGGGATCCGACGAGTCGTAATGCAACCGTTCCCAGACGCCGCCAGAGCCTTCGGTGACGTCGGCCTCAGCCGGGCCCTGATGATGCACTGTGAGGTACTCGGTCAGCCGTTCGGGAAGAGCTTCCGCGCGGCCCGGTCCGAAGTCGGTGAGCCCGGCAATGTGCAGCACCTCGCCGACCGCGACCGGGAACCAGCCGCCCCTGCGGCAAATAGAGCGCCGCGCAGCCGGGATCGGCCGCAAGCGCGTCGCGGTTCTCGGGCAAGCGCTCCGCCAGTACTTTCGAGACCGGGTGGCCCTCGGCCAGCGCGATTGCGGATTGAAACAAATCGTTCCACGGCAGGCGGCCAAAGCGGGCGTGCATGACATCCCAGGTGTGGACCAGCCCCGTACGATGGCGAGCGGCCCGCGCGATTTCATGCCGTCCGGAAAACGTTCCGGCAGCGCCAGCGCGGGCGCCACGCCCGATGCGTCGAGGCCGAATGTGCGGCCGCTGGCGGCCTCGTGAAACAAGAGAAAGCAATCGCCGCCGATCGAGGCTGCCTGCCCGACCACGACTGCGCAGCGCCGCGGACGCCGCGACCATCGCATCAACGAGATTTCCGCCGCGCTCGAGAATCCCGATGCCGGCGAGCGTAACGCGGCGTGGCCCGACACGACCATGGCGTGGCGGCCGAAAACCGGCGCGCGCGCGCTGCGACATTGCGGGCCGGCCGGCATCTTACCTGGTCAACCGGCGAATTCCCGCGCTGACGATCACGTCGTGCCACTTTACGACGTCGGCGCGCATGCGATTGCCGAGCGCTTCCGGCAGTCCGGGCTCCGGCTCGACGCCCTGCTCGGTGAGCGCAGCGCGCACCGCGGCATCATTGAGCGCGGCCGTGACCTCGCGGTTGAGTTTCGCGATGATGGCGGGCGGCGTGCCGGCCGGCATGACATAGCCTTGCCAGAGCGAGGATTTATAGCCCGGCAGGCCGGCTTCGGCGATGGTCGGGACATCGGGCAGCGCCGCGTTGCGAGCCACGCCCGTGATCCCGATCGCACGCAGCCGCCCGCCGCGAATGTTGCCGATCGACGGCGGGATGGTGCGCTGAATGGACCGTCGACCCCGTCCCTCCATCAGGTCGAGCGCCGCTTGCGCGGTTCCCC
>CAVTDY010000002.1:0-22093 GCA_963733605.1 uncultured Actinomycetota bacterium | reverse complement strand
AGTGTCAGCGGCTTAGCTCGCGAATCGGGTCGCTGCCGTCCCAACTCGCCGCCGCATCGCGGATGAATGTCGAGCTGGCCACCGTCGCATCGGTCAGTTCGCGAGATCTCGACGACCGTCGCTGGACTGTTCGGCGGCTCGACGTAGGCGAAACGCACACCGAAATCCTCACCACCCGACCAGACGACCGGCCAGCCGGCCTCCGCGACGGCGTCCATCGTGGCGTTAAATCGCGCTGTCCAGTAAGCCAGCTGGTGATAACCGGGGCCACGCGACGCCACGAACTCGGTGAAGATGCTTGGGGCGTCGTCCTGCTGCTTGATCAGCTCGACCTGCAGGTCGCCACTGTTGGACAAGGCCAGCGACAACGTGGTCTCACACGGTGCACCGCGATAGCGCGCGCGCATCGGCAGGCCTCGGATGACGAACCAGGGGCCCACTCCGAGCTCGACCCAACTCTGCATCGCCCGCTCGAGATCGCGTTACGACATAGCCGATTTGACGAATCGGACCGGACAGCGGGCCCGTCATGACGCCGCGGTGGGGTGGACGACGACGCGCGGCGGCCCCTGCGAGCCAGCCGCACCTGATCGATGGCATCAGGGACTTCGTCGAGCCCGATTGTCCAGCAGACGCTCGGCAACGGTCGAGCCTGCCTGCGGCGACCGCATCCAGCGTGCCGTACCAATCCTGGGGATGCGGTCCGCCCCCCGAACTGGATGGTCACTTCCCTTGTGCGTCGCGTCGGTGCAGTCGATCGTGCCTCCGTCGTACCAGCCCCCCGCGGCGAACACCCGCGCCATGAACTCGCACGAGTCGACGACCTGCTGCATCAGGCCGTTTCGGCCCACGCATTCGAAGATGACCTGCTGAGTCTGAATGTTGTTGTTGCCCGAAAGGTTTCCCGCCAGACTTCGTACGGGTCGCGCTGGGAGGGGTTGACCAGCACGTCGGCACCAAACTTCTTCGCGTAGGCCAGCCGGTCGTCGCTGTAGTCGGCCACCACGATGGGGCCGACGCCGCGCGCCGCCAGCGCCGCCGCCGCCGAAGGCCGATGGCGCCCGCACCGATGACGAGTGGCAACTCTCCAGGTCCGATGCCCGAGCAGCGCACGTAGAACTCCCCGACCGCGAAGGCGTCGACCAGTGCGACGGCGTCGTTCGACACTCCGTCGGGCACCGGCCGCGACATCACTTCCGACACCACCATCAGTTCGCCGAACGCACCCGGCGCATCGGGGTGGTGTCCGATGACCAGCGGCTCGACGTCGGCCCGGATCAGAATCGGCATGCTGGTGACGCGGGCGCCCAGCGGGAAGTCACCCGAACATTCCGGCCCGTGGTCCACCACCTCGCCGATGAACTCGTGCCCCATGATGGTGTCGCGGTTGGCATCCCACACGAAGCGTGGTGCGGAGTCCGGATGGTCCATGTAGTGCACGTCGGACGCGCAGATCGCGGCGCTGAGCGGCTTGATCAGTAGTTCGCCAGGCCCTGGCACGGGGTCGGCGGTCTCCCTGACCTCGAGCCTGTTGTTCCGCAAAACCACTGCACGCATCTCAGGACTCCCTACTTGCGGCGAAACCGGACGAGGCGGCACTCATCATTTCCACGAGCGCCCGCCGATCGATGGTCCAGATCTGAGATGCGACGGCGCGGTTGTTTTCGCCGACGACGTGCACCGGGCCGTCGCCGATGTTCTCGACGATCTCGCGCGCCACGTCCTCCGACAGCATCTGGGCGTTCGGGTCGTACTCGATGCCCATGCGCTGCAGGGCGGGCGTGTACGTCATGCCGAGCGGTGTGCAGCACACGTCGACGCCATGCGGCTGCAACTCCGCCCACAAGCCCCTCGGCGAAATTGTGTTGGAAGGCCTTGACCCCCGAATACATTGCCAGCGTTGCCGATCCGGCCACACATGCAAGCGATGCGACGAGCACGATGCCGCCGCGGCCCCGGTCCTTCATGGCCGTGCCGAAGTGATTCGCGAGCACGACGGGGCCGATGCAGTCCAGCTTGATCTGCTTGAGCGAATACTCCAGATCGTTCTCCAGGAACGTCGTCGTCCGGTCCGAGGCACCGGCGTTGTAGATGACAAGGCCGACCTCGAGATCCGCAGTCGCCGCCGCGATCTGCTCCCCCACGTCGGGAACCGTGAGATCCAACACGACCGGTCGGACCTCGACGCCGTGCGCGCCCGCACCCCGGCGGCCACGTCCTCGAGCAACGCGCCGTTGCGTGCGAGAGCACGAGCCGAGTCCACGTGCGCCAATTCATCGGCCAGGCACGCGCCGATGCCTTCGGATGCGCCGGCGATCAGCGCCCATTTCCGTAGTATCCGATGCGAAGTCGGTCATGCGATCCGCCCCTTCGCGGCCGCAGCGGCCGAGGCGCCCCCGGTGGTGTTGCGCGGCGTCTTGGTGACCCGTTCTGGCTGATGCGCCAGCCGTCGTCGGTGCGCGACCAATCGTCGTCGTAATGGCCGACGGCATCCACCCAGTTCGCGCAGTCGTCGGGTTCAGCATCAGCACGGCGTGCACGTACGTCCGCGCGGTAGCGGTGTCCCCGGCGTCATCGATGGCAATGACGAATTGGACAGCCGGTGGTAGGTCGGCCCCATATTCTCGTGCAGCTGCGATCAGATCGGTCAGCTCCTCCGGCTGGTGAAGCGCCCGAGTCGCCGTAGTCGACGTCGATCTCATCGGTCCAACACGCCGCGAACAACGGCCAGTCCTTCGATCGATTCCGGTGGCATAGCGGGTCAGCACCTCGACGATTGCTCTTTGTCTGTGTCCACGTTCGGCGACGTTAGTGGATCAACGCACCGGGCGCTAGTAGCAAAGTTAGACTCGCGGTCAACTTTGAAATTTGTGGAAAGTGGTGCACATGGCCGAATCTGCCCGCGAACCTCGTAGCTGACCAAGGTCAGCGACGGGTCCTCGTTACAGCAGGCTCGCTCGCATCAAACGCAGCGGTCGCTGGTCAATCCGCATTGATGTTGTGGCGCGCCACGGCTATGCCAGTACCACGGTCGCCGACATCTGCCGGGCCGCCGGCGTGTCGAAGGCGTTGTTCTACTTCTATTTCCCCGCAAGGAGGACGTGCTGTTCGAGTTCGGCGTAGCTGTCCGACCGACGCGTGCGCAGCATGCAGCCGACATGCTCGCGCAGCCCTACGAAATGGCGACGTCATCACCGCGGCGCTCTCCAGCCTCGAGGCCGACGATGGAAGCCAACACGCCCGAACTCGTCATCGAGGCGATCCTCGAGGGCTACCGCCAGGCCCTGGCCGGCCACGACCATCTGGAACGGACCTCGGTGATCTTCGCCGAGATATTCGAGCGGGCGCGGCAGGACGGCAAGTTGGGCGCTGACCTCGACGTCCCCCACGCGGCGGAGGTGGCCCAGTCGCTGGTCGCGAGGGCGCCCGGCATTGGGCAGCGGGCGCCTACGGCGACCGTTCGTTCGCGGAGGTGGTCGGCCGCGATATCACTGCGCTGGTCACCGGCTACCCCCAGTGCCCGTGACCGGACATCGGTCGATGTGTTCTCTCTAGACGAGAACGCCATTTCCGATTATCGTCAACGACGTGTCGACACCGCAGATCGCCCTCGCGCCCGAGATCTCTACCTGGCCCGATCAGAACCCGCACCTCATCGGAAGCAGCTGCGGCAAGTGCGCGGCCACCGTCTTTCCGGTTCAACAGCGCTGCCCGAAGTGCAGCGCCGGGGAGATGTCCGACGTGTTGCTGCCGCAGCGGGGCACCCTGGTCGCGTGGACCACCCAGGGCTTCCCGCCCGGCCCGCCCTACCTGGGCGCCACCGGCAAGGACTTCGTCCCGTTCGGTGTCGGCCTGGTGCAGCTCGGCCTGGGAGACGCGGCGGTGATCCGCGTCGAGGGCCGGCTCACCGAGAACGATCCTGAGAAACTGCAATTCGGCCAGCAGGTCGAACTGACCATGGTGCCGTTCGCCACCGACGATGATGGCAACGAGATCGTCACGTTCGCCTTCCAGCCCTTCGAAGCCTGAGAGGAACGACACATGAGCGACGTCGCCATCATCGGCGTGGGCCTGCACCCGTTCGGCCGGTTCGACAAGACCTGTATGCAGATGGGTGCCGAAGCGATACAGGCCGCCCTGGAGGACGCGGGTGTCGAATGGCGCGACATCCAGTTCGGGTTCGGGGCAGCCACGAGATCTCCAACCCGGATGCCGTCACCCGGCTGGTCGGCCTGACCGGCATCACGTTCACCAACGTCTTCAACGCGTGCGCCACCGCCGCGTCGGCGATTCAGCAGACCGCCGACACCATCCGGCTCGGCAAATACGACCTCGGCATCGCGATCGGCATGGACAAGCACCCGCGCGGCGCGTTCACCGATGAACCGTCGTGCCTTGGGCTGCCCCGGTGGTACGGCGAGAACGGGCAGTTCATCACCACCAAGTTCTTCGGCATGAAGGCCAACAAGTACATCCACGACCACAACATCAGCCAGGCGACGCTGGCCAAGGTGGCGGCCAAAAACTTCCGCAACGGCGAGAAGAACCCGAATGCGTTCCGGCGCAAGCCGATTTCCGAGGAGGAGATCCTCAACTCGGCGGTGTTGAACTACCCGCTGACCCAGTACATGTTCTGCGCGCCCGACGAAGGCGCCGCCGCGGTGATCATGTGCCGCGGCGACATCGCGCACCGGTTCACCGACAAACCGGTCTATGTGCGGGCCACCGAGATCCGGACACGCACGTTCGGCGCCTACGAGGTGCACGCGACGTCGGCGCCACTGGACGAGGACCCGTCGCCGACGGTGTACGCGGCGAAGGCCGCCTATGAGGCGGCAGGGATCGGACCCGGGGATATCGACGTCGCCCAGCTGCAGGACACCGACGCCGGCGCCGAGGTCATCCACATGGCCGAGACGGGACTGTGCGCCGACGGCGAGCAGGAGAAGCTGCTGGCCGACGGCGCCACCGAGATCGGTGGCTCGCTGCCGATCAACACCGACGGTGGGCTGATCGCCAACGGCGAGCCGATCGGCGCCTCGGGCCTGCGGCAGGTGCACGAACTGGTGCGCCAACTGCGCGGCGAGGCCGGCGATCGCCAGGTGCCCGGCGACCCGCAGGTCGGCCTCGCCCAGGTCTACGGCGCGCCGGGCACCGCGTCGGCGACGATCCTGAGCCGTTGAGCACCAGATCGCCGATTCGCAACCCCGGTGCGGAAACAACGTTCTAAGATCTCGGAAATGATGTTTCCGCCTGCGGCGAAACGGAGCGCACCGTTGCTCGGCGTGGTGTCAGCAACGGCGCTGGCGGCGGCGTGCGTTGCCTTCGGCAGCGCGACCGCGGCCGCCGACGACGATCCGCCGCCCGCGCCGCTGCATCAGGTCCACTACACGGTGTGGGCCGAGCAGCCGTTCAGCGTGGAAATCTGGTACCGCGACGTCGACCCGCCCAACTGGGCCGCCTACAGCAACAATCCCTATCAGTTCACCCCCAACGTCGAAGCTGATGTCGGCCCGCATCAGCAATGGAACCTCGACGTCGGGCTTGTCGACCCCACCGAGTGGGCGATGGTGACGACGAACACCGGAGGGGTGTCGACGAAGACGCCCAACATCCACTGCGCGCTCGCGGTGGACGGTGCTGTCGTCGCCACCAATGTGGGCCCGAAGGGCGCACTCTGCTCTACTCGCAACTGGTGACCACCGCCGGCCGCCCGGCATCCTCGGCGAGCGGTTCGCCCTCCAGCCGGCGCAGCCATTCCTCGCAATACGCGAACGTCTCGGCGTGACCGGAGGACATGCCCAGCGCCCGTTCCATCACCATGGCCTGCGAAACGCTCGTCGCGAACACCGTCCAGACGACGGGCGGGACGTCCGAGGTGGAAACCCCGTAGCGGTCGAGCGCGGCGGCGATGGCCTTGTTCTGTTCCTCGCGGAAACGTTCGGCGTAGAAGACGATTTCGGCCCGCAGCGCCTTGCGATGGTTGGCCAGCCCCATGAACTCCATGGTCAGTCGGGTGGCCTCCGGCATGGTGCTGAACCTCCACAGCGCCCACAGCGGCTGCGGCGACGCCAGCGCCGTCTTCAGTACCCCAAGGCCCTCCTCGGCCCTGCGGCGGAACACCGCCGAGAACAACTCCTCCATGGTGCGGAAGTAGTAGTGCACCAGCTGGGGCTTGAGCCCGGCCCGTTCGGCGACTCGACGCGACGTGACCGCGGCGTAGCCCTCGGCCAGCAGCAGTTGCTCGGCGGCGTCGAGCAGCACGCCGCGATTCTTCGCGTCCGGGGCTCCGATCCTTCGCGCCGATGCCATCCCACCTCCCATTGCCACCACCTATCTCCGGTGTCGCCTTGACCCCGACTCTACCGCCATGCTAAGCAGGTGCTCAGCATATTTCGTGCCCGGGAGGAATTGCGTCAGATGACTACCGATTACGACGCCGTCGACTATTTCACCGACCCGTCGCTGGTGCCCGACCCACACCCCTATTACGACCACGTCCGCGCCAAGGACCCGGTTTGCTGCCCGATCAGCAACGGGGTGCTGGCCGTCACCGGCTGGGAGGCGGCGAACACCGTCTACAAAGACACCGAGAACTACTCGTCCTGCGTCGCGGTGATGGGTCCGTTCACACCGATCCCGTTCGTGCCCGAAGGCGACGACATCTGCGCGCAACTCGAGGAGCACCGCACCGAGATCCCGATGTTCGAACACATGGTCACGATGGATCCGCCGCAGCACACCGACGCGCGGTCCATCCTTTCGCGGCTGCTGACCCCCAAGCGGCTGAAGGAGAACGAGGACTTCATGTGGCGGCTGGCCGATCGCCACATCGACGAGTTCATCAACGACGGCACCTGCGAATTCCTGGCCGCCTACGCCAAACCGTTCTCGCTGCTGGTGGTCGCGGACCTGCTCGGCGTCCCCGAAGACGACCATGAGGAGTTTCGCGATGCCTTCGGGGCCCAGTCGGCGGGAACGAACGTCGGCGGGCTCGACCACGAAGTGATCGCCACCAACCCGTTGGCGTGGGCCGACGAGAAGTTCTCCACATACATCGAGGAGCGTCGCGAATCGCCTCGCGACGATGTGCTGACGTCGATCGCGACCGCGAAATACCCGGACGGCTCCACGCCGGAGGTGTTCGAGGTCGTGCGGACCGCCACGTTCCTGTTCGCCGCCGGGCAGGAAACCACCGCGAAACTGCTCGGCGCGGCGCTGCGGATACTCGGCGACCGGCCCGACATCCAGCAGCAGCTGCGCGACGACCGCAGCCTCATCCCGATCTTCATCGAGGAATGCCTGCGGATGGACAGCCCGGTGAAGAGCGTGTTCCGGCTGGCGCGCAAGACCACCAAGCTCGGCGACGCGGATGTTCCCGCCGGAACCACGGTGATGGTCAGTCCCGGCGCGGCCAACCGTGATCCCCGCAGGTTCGAAAACCCGCACGAGTTCGCCCTCGACCGCCGCAACGTCCGCGAGCACCTCGCGTTCAGCCGTGGCATCCATTCGTGCCCCGGCGCGCCGCTGGCCCGCGTCGAGGGCAGGGTCTCGATCGAGCGGATTCTCGACCGGCTGGCCGACATCACGATCAGCGAGGAAAAGCACGGGCCGATCCAAGCACGCCGTTATCTGTACGAGCCGACCTTCATTCTGCGCGGGCTCACCGAACTGAACATCGCGTTCACGCCCGCTGGGTAGGCTGGGACTCGCCGACGCGGGGTCGACCGATCTTCAAGGGGGCACATATGCGCAAGATCGTCGCGGTGTCGGCCGTTACTTGCGCATTGATCACGGCGGCAATATCTCTCGCCGGTCAGACATCGGCGGCGTGCGATGCGGCCGACTGCGTTCCGAACGTCGCTCGTAACGTCGTCGAAGGCGCGCCCTGCACGCCTCGGCCGTCCTTCGTCTTTGGCTTCGACTCGGAGCTCGGCACCCTCATCTGCGCTTCGCAGGGCAGGTGGGTACGGGTCGGGCCGCTGGTCGGTGAGCGGGACGTGACGATGTCCTGCGATAGGGCGGGTGATACGGCACAGCAACCCTTGTCGGGCAACGACTTACAGCTGACGCGTACCCAGGGCGTCCCGCTGAGGTGTGCGGCGATAAATGCGGTCTTGCGGTGGGTGAATTTCTAGGTGTCCCCGCGCACCCAGCGGCTTGCGCCGTCGGTGGCCACGCACGTCAAGAACAGGCCGTCGGGTGCCTGAGCAACATCGCCGTCCATCGCCGGGCACAGGTCGTTCTCGGTCTTCACTCCGACCATTACGGGCGAGCGGAACCACCGAGGGTCGTATCGCCTCGGGGAACCGCAGAACACCAGGCGCCCCCATGACGTCACACCGAATGAGTAGTAGGTGGTTTGGTCGCAGCCCGCACCGAGCACGGCGCCGGGCTGGATGCCCGGGGTGCACGACGGAAAGTCGCACTCATCGTCGGCGGCCGCGGCCGGTGTCACGGTGACCGTGGCGGCAGTCATCAAGGCAGCAAGCACTGCGACGGCGGATCGCACGGGCATATTTTCACATACGCGGGAACGAAATTCTCCCTTTCGGAGAGGATTGCTACCGGCCAGGATAAACTTGCGGGCTATGCGTGGAGTTCGGGTAGCCGGCGCGGTGTCGGCGGCGGTTGCCGTATTCGGGAGTCTAGGCACAGCAACCCCCGCTTCCGCCTCGAATTACGGGGTCGAGGTCAACGGCACCTATCGGGCCACCTCGAACGGCGACTGGGCGAGGACCAACGACGTGCTCATCAACGAGCCGACCGTGGTTCAGACCTGGATCGTGAACTCGAGCTGCACGAGTCCTATTTCCTGCACCGGCACGGTGAAGAGCGATCAGGGCTGGACCGCTCCGTTGGACAACCGAGGCGACTACTGGGTGGTTGAACGCCACCTCGACAACTGGGAGCCGTGCCCCGATGGCACCGCGGCCCCCGGCGTGCAGAAGTACGTGTTCTGGGGCGTGAACCCCGCCTTGGAGACGGTCGACGCCAGTATGCGCGACCTGATGGCGGGTCGCGACAGAACGGTGGCGCCCAGCGGCAACTGCGGCATCAACAAGCCGCTCGTCATCGAGCTGCCGTTGCAGCTGAACAAGCTGTCCTCCTAGCCGTCAGATCGGCAGCAGGTCCTTCCACGACTTCGGTGCGGTGCCGGCAACCACGTTCGTCAGCTGCTGCACCTGACCGTCGGGGCTGAGGTAACGGCCCGTACGTGGGTCGTAGTGGATGACGGCGACCGAGGGGCCGGCAGAACCGTTGCCGTTGAAGGCGCTTGGCGCCGCGGGGACGCCATTACCGTCCCCAGCTGGGCCGTCCATCGGTGGCAGCTGCACGGGTCCCGGCGGCGGACCCTGGGGCGCTGGCGGCGGACCAGGTGGCGCTGGCGGCATGTCGCCGGCTGCAGGTGTGAGGGGGGCCTCGACCGGCGGGATGGGCTGGCCGTTCAATGAATTGCCCGGGGGTGGCGGCGGCAGCGCCGGCGCCGATGGCGTGGGTGGCATCAGAGCAGCCAACGGGTTGGGTGGGCCCGCCGTCCCCGAGGGAACGGCGCCCGGCGGCAGTGGCGTCCCTTCGATGGGGGCGAAGATGCGGTCGCCGAAGTCGACGCGGTCGTCGGGTGGGACCCCCTGCGCGATCAGGTTGGGGTCAAACGGATACGGGCCGAGCGCGTGCTGCTTCATCGCCAGCGGCTGAAACCCTTTGGGGTCGTTGCAGAGTTCGACCGTCGGCGCGCGTTTCCCCGGGTGTCCCATGCACGGCAGGTTGCGGGCACCGCGCACGTTGATCGGGGAATCCTGTGGCAGCTTGCAGTACAACCCGTCGGGGGTGTCGATCGTGGTGATGTCGGCCGGCGACCGCCATTGTGACGGCGGCAGGAAACCGACCGTGCAGACCGGCGGATCGGTGACGGTCAAGGCGAAGTCGCTGATGGGCAGCCCCTCAGGGTTGTCCTTCATGATCCCGAAAGACTGCTGCAGGGCGACGGTGCCCGGCAGCATCACCAACAGCTGTTCCAGCGACGGGTTGTAGGTGACGAGGATCTGCCCCAGCGTGGTGAGGTTCGCCAGCAACACCGGCAGTGTCGGCTTCACTTGATTCAGCAGCCCGGAAACCTCGTTCGCGAAACCGGGTCCGCGTTGCAGGATCGCCCGCACATCGGGGTCGTCCTTGGCGACCTCGCCGGTGATCCCGGCCAGACTGTGCGCCCACGTCCGGATCGCGTCCGTGGTCTCGGCCTGCGAATCCAGAAGTGGCCCACTGTCATCGATCAGCGCCCGGCTCTGGCCGGATACGTCGTTGAGGTATTTGGCGATGTTCGACGATGAGTCGAGCAGCGATTGGAAGTCGTCACCGGCCCCGTTGAACGCCTTGAACGACTCGTCGAGCAAGTCGGATATCTTCTCCTTCGGAATGCTGCCGATCAGCGAGCTGACCTGGTCCAGCATGGGTCCGACTTGCTGCGGGATGGTGGTGGCTTCGGCGGGGATCACCGAGCCGTCACGCAGATAGGGCCCGGAGTCGGTGCGCGGGCGCAGATCCACATACTGTTCGCCGACGGCCGATACGCTGCGTACTTCGGCCTTCAGATCGGCCGGAATCTTCGGCGACGTGTCGAGGCTCAACGTTGCCTCGGCGCCCGCGTCGGTCAGCGCCACCGAGGTCACCTTGCCCACCTGCACACCCCGGTAGGTGACGTTGCTGAAGCGGTAGAGACCACCGGAGGACGGCAACTCCAACTTCACGGTCACCCGGCCTGCGCCCAACAGCGTCGGCAGCTGCATGTAGACGAACACCATCACCAACACACCGATCACCGACGCAATAGTGAAGATGATCAACTGGTTTCGGACGAAGCGGGTCAGCATCAGCCACCACCCCCTGGTGCCGGTGGATTGACGGGCGGCGCGTCAGGCGCAGGCGGCGCGTCAGGCGCAGGCGGCGCGTCAGGGGCAGGCGGCGCGTCAGGGGCAGGCGGTGCGCCGGCGCCGTACGGCCCGGCGAAGATCAGCGACGACTGGACCGCGGGGGCCGGACCGGCAAGAGGCACCGACGGTTGCGGAAGTACCGGCAGTATCGGCCCGGTCATCGGCGTCGGCGCGCCGGGAGCGGCTGGTGCCGGTGGCACCGCGTCGGCCGGCGGCGGTGCGACACCGATCGACAGCGGAGTGTACGAGTAGTTGAGGTACCACGGGTCGCCGGGCGCGGGGATGAGCTTGGCGTTCTCGTCGCCCCACCGGGTGCCGAGCAGAAGGGTCCGCTTCAGTCGCGGATAGGTGATGTCGAAGACGGCGTCCAGGTTGATGTAGTCACCCTTGGTGATTCGGTCTGCGAAGGCGGGGCCGTAGGGGAACGCGGCGGCGAACGCGAGCGTTTTGTTTATTTCGGGTCCGATGTCGGCGAGCGAACGGAGCGCCGGTTCAAGGTTTTTCAGGTTGGTGACCAGGTCGGCCTTGGTGTCGTTGACCAGCCCGGTGGCGGTGTCGCTGAAGGTTCCGAGCTTCTCCAGCGCGGTCGTCAGCTGCGGCCGCTCCTTGATCAGCACATCCAATGCCGGCGGGATGTCCTTGAGCGCGCGATCGATCACGTCGTGCTGCCCGGCGAACGTCGAGGCAACCCGGTCGAGTTGCTGGATGGACGCGACGATGTTGTCGCGCTGTTGATCGAGCACTCCGACGAAGGTGTCGAGCCGGGTGAGCAGCTCGCGGACTTCGGGTTCGCGGCCCGACAACGCTGCGTTGAAGTTATGGATGATGTCGCCGATCTGTCCCAGCCCGCCCGCGTTGACGACGGCCGACAGCGAGGACAGCGTCTGTTCGGTGGTCGGATATGTCGAGGACTGGTTCAAGCCGAGGGTGGCACCGGGTTGCAGTCGGCCGCTTGGGCTTTTCGCCGACCGGCGGGTCGAGGGCCAGATGCATGGATCCCAGCAGGCTGGTCTGCCCGACCGTGGCGACGGCGTTTTCAGGCACGGCCACGTCGGGCTTGACCGAGATCTCCACGTTGGCATGCCAGCCTTCGACCGTCATCTTGCCGACGCTGCCGACGACGACGTCGTCGATCATCACCGGTGAATTCGACTCCAGCGTGGCAATGTTGGGGACCTCGACGTGATAGGTGACGGCGTCGGGTCCGCGTCCCACGGCTCCCGGCAGCGGAAGCGAATTCATCCCCTGAAATGCGCAGCCGGTCAGGCTCAGGACAAGGCAGGACGCGACGACGGTCAGTGGCTTGAGGCGGAATCATGATGGCGGCCCTTCGGCAGGCAACAGGCGGCGCATCGGGTGAAACCGGTTGGGCCGGTGGGGCGCCCGGCGCCGGCGTCTGCGGAAGCAGCATGCCGTCGAGCGTTTGCGACGATCCGGTTTGCGACGATCCCGGGTTGATATCGGGCGGCGCCGGTGCCGGCGCGCCAGGCAACACCGGGATTGACGGAATCGCCGGTACGGAGTCGTGTCCGTACAGGCCCGGTGGAGGCGGCGGCTGCCCGAAGCCGGGGGGCGGCGGGACGTCGCCGCATACCGGTGTACGCGGACACCGCCGGCGGCGGCTCGGGAGGGTCGTCCGGTCCGGCGCCCCCCGGTGCCAGCTTCGGGTCGGTGTAGATGATCCATTTGGGGTCCACCGAGGGCCGCAGGTAGGGGTTGATGGGCAACGGGATGTTGTTGATGTTGAGCAGCCGCAATGCCGGACCCAGATACTGGGCGCACAGTTTCGCCGTCTCCGGTGCGGTGGTGTTCGCGACGCCGCCGATCAGACCGCAGAAGAAGTACATCGGATTCGCGAAGTTGACGAGCGAGAACGCTCCGGTCACGCCTCCCGAGTTGGGATAGTAGATGTTCTCGTAGTTGGCGATCGCGGTCGGCGAGACGTGAAGCACGTTCTCCAGGGCCATGTGGTTGTTGACCAGGGTCTGGGTGACGCTGGCGAGGCTTCTGATCTGCTCGGCCGTCTGATTGCGGCTGCCTGCGACGAATCGCTGCACGTCGACGATCGCCGAGGACAGGTTGGTCAGTGCGGCGTCCAGGTCGGACTTGCTGTCGTCCACGACGCTGGTCAAGCTGGCGAACCGGTTCTGGAACAGCACGATCTGTTCCTTGCTGTCGCGCAGCGCGGTGACGAACGTCTGCAGGTTCTTGATGATGTCGACGATGTTGCCGCTGCCTTCGGCGAAGATTCGTGCCGCACCGGACAGTTGAGCCAGCGTCTGCCGTAGCTTTGCGCCGTTGCCGTCCAACGCGTTCGCAGCGCTGTCGATGAACCTGGAGACGGAGGTGCCCGACACGCCGCTCTTGGGCCCCAGTTCGGTTGCCAGGCGCATCAATTGGGTTTTGACCTCGTCCCACTCGACGGGAACCGCGGTTCGGTCGCTGGGAATCACCGCACCGTCACGCATGGTCGGCCCGCCGCCGGTCCGGTAGGCCGGGGTGAGCTGGAGGTAGCGGGCCGCGACCAGGTTCTGAGCGACGATCACGGCCTTGGCGTCGGCCGGGATGGGCACGTCGCGGTCGACTTTGAGGGTCATTTTCGTCTGCGTGCCCTCCGGCGTGATCGATGCGATCGTGCCGACCTTCACGCCCGAGACCCGCACCTCGTCGCCCGGATAGATGGCCGTGGCGGTGGGGAAGTAGGCCGTGATCGTGGTGGGCCCGAAGAACACCTGGCGAACGCAGGAACGCCACGCCGGCAACGAGAACGGCGACCAGGGCGATGGCCGCGACGGTGATGAGTCGTCTTCTGTTCATCGCGGCGGAAGGTCTCCTGGCTGCGGAATGCCGTTGACGGGGAACGGAATCTCCGCGCGTGGCCCTGCGTTGTCCGGCGGCTGGCCGGCGTCGACGCCTCGCCGGAACCCGAAGGCGTAGTCGAGGAACGGCTGAAGAATCTGCGCCGGTGAGATGTTGGGCACGAACGCGTTGTAGTAGGCGCCGTTCGCCACGATCTCGCCCTGGGTCACCTCGTATTTGGCCAGGCCGGGTATTGCCTTGGCGATGTTGTCGCGGTTCTTCTCCAGCATCTCGTTGACCGAGTTCAGCTTTTCCAGCGTGGGCGCCAGTTGCTTCTCGTTGTCGGCGACCAGACCGGACAGTTGACGCGACACCGCCGAGGTGTTGGCGAGCAGGCCGACGATGGCCTGGCGGCGGTCGTTGAGCACGCCGATCAGATCGTTGGCGTTGAGGATCAGCGCGTTGACCTGCTGGCTGCGGTCGGACAGGATCCCGGTGACGTTGGCTGCGGTCTTGAGCAGCTCGGCCAGGCTTTGGTTGCGGCTGTTGAGCGACTGGGATAACCGGGACAGGCCGTCGAATGTGGGCCCCAACTGCGGCGCGATCTGGTCGAGCGTCTGCGACAGCGTGTCCAGCGACTGGTTGAGGTCGCTGCGTGTCGGTCCCGGCGGTGTTGCGTGGTGAGGTCGCTGACCGCGTCGGTCAGCGAGTACGGCGACGACGTTCGGGTGGTCGGGATCACGTGCCGCGGATCGAGCGTGCCGTTGCCCGCCGACTCCAGTGCCAGCACGCGCTCACCGAGAAGCGTGCCGGTGCGGATGTGCGCGGTGGTATCCGACCCGAGGGCGTACTTGCCCTGGATGGTGAAGCCGACCAGCGCATCACCGTTCTGCAGCGCGATGTCGGACACCGTGCCAACCTTGATGCCCGAGAGGGTGACGGCGTTGCCGACGGCGAGACCGCCCGCCTCGGAGAACAGCGCCTGATACCGCAGCGACGTCGCCCACTGCAGCCAGCCGCTCGGGCTGCAGCCCGATGGCGATGACGAGGATGATCAGGACGACGCCGATGAAGCCGGCCCTGATGAGGCTGCGTTCCGCGATATCTCAGCATCAGACGTCAGCGCACCTTCCGGTCTCTTGTTTGATCCACGGGAAGACCGACTGTGCGGCCCTGCAGGTCGCTGGCGCGGAAGGTGATCCCGCAGATGTAGTACGGGAAGAAGCTGCCGTAGGAGCCAACGCGGGCAAGTTTGCGATAGATGTTGGGCAAGCGCCCCAGGGCGCCGTCGATGCGGTCCTTGTCGTCGTCGACGTTGGCGGCCAACCGGTTCAGCTGGGCGACGGTGCCGGCGAGGGGCGAGCCGCGCCTGCACCGAGCAGGTCCGCCAGCGACGCCGTGCCGTTGTCCAGCGACTCGATGGCGGTGCCGATCGGGTCGCGGTCATCGGAGAGCCCATGGACCAGCTTGCTCGAGCCGGTCGATCGCACCCGAGAAGTCGGCGCCGTCTTTGGACAGGGTGTCCAGCACGGTTCGCAGGTCGTCGATCAACTGCTCGATCACCTGGTTGTTGTCGGCGATCGAGTTGGTGAACGACGACGGACTTGGCGAACAGCGAATCAAGCGTGCCGCCCTGACCCTGCAGCACCTGGATCAGCGATGCCGACAGCGCGTTCACGTCCTGCGGATTCAGGCCCTGGATAACGGGTTTCAGGCCGCCCAGCAGCAGGTCAAGGTCCAGCGCGGGCGCGGTTCGGTCCTTCGGAATCTGCGCGCCAGCGGGAAGTATCTTCGTGGACCCCGGGCCGTCGACCAGCTCGAGGTAGCGGTCCCCGACCAGGTTGAGATAGCGGATCTCGGCCTTGGTGCCGGTGGTCAGCACGACGTTGCGGTCAGCGTCGAATTTCACCAGCACCGTGCGGTCGGCTTGCAGAGACACATCCGTCACGGTGCCCACCCGGATGCCCGCGACCCGCACGGTGTCTCCCGCTTTCAGCCGGGACGCGTCGGTGAACACCGCCGAATAGCCGTTCGTGGTACCCGGTCCTCACCTGTCCGAAGATGACGAACAGGAACGCGGTCAGCACCACCATCACCACCGCGAAGATGGTGAACTTGAGCAGCGTGCCCAGTGAGCGCGTCATCCCGGCATCCGATCTGTGCGGTGTTGCGCGGCGGTCCGTCGATCGGCCCGAACAACCACTGCTTGAGGGCGTCGGAGTTCAGCAGGATGCCCTGGTTCCCGTACTTCGTCGGGTTGGTGCCGACGTCGCTGACCAGGATCGGCGGCCGGAACTCTGGCGGGCACGTCGGGCAGACCCAGCTCCTTGCAGTACGGACCGCCCTTGGCCGCGACCTTCGGGAGGTCTTGCGGATAGCGGTAGCGCTCGACGCCGAGGGTGAGGCCGGCCGACGACGATGATGTCGTTGAATTCGTGGTCGAGCATGTGCGCGAACGGCAGCAGTCCCGCGAGGCCGCACCACAGCGCTTCGTGGTACCTGTTCAGCAGATCGGTGGTGGGCACCAGCAAGTGCAGCGTCGTCGGTCAGCCCCTTGCGGTTGCTGCCGATGACGTCGTTGCCGATGTCGGCCAGACCGATGGCGCTGACGAGGAACGCGTCGAGGTTCTGTCTGTTCGTCCACGAGGCTGCGCGAATGCCGGGTCGAGTTGTCGACGGTGGTGATCAGGTCCGGTGCCGCGTCGGCGTAGGCGTTGAGCACGGGCACGGCTGTCTCGATGTCGTGGCTGAGGTTCGGCAGGCTCGGTTCGATCTTGGCCAGGAACGCGTTGAAGTCGGACAGGGTCTGACCGATCTTCTCGCCGCGGCCGTTGAACGCCGTCGCGATCGCGCCGAGGGTCTGGTTGAGCTTGACGGGGTCGATCTTGTCCAGCACCGCGACGAGCTGCTGGAAGACGGTGTTGACCTCGACCATCACGTGCTGCGCCCTGAATCACCTGTCCCGCATGCAGTCTCTGCGAGGACGGCTCCGACGGCTCCTCGAACTGCAACGGACTTCGCGCCGAACACGGTCGACGACGCGATGTCGACGTGGACGTTGGCCGGGATGAGATGGAGCTGGGAGGGATCCATCGCCAGATGGATGGCGGCGGTGCCGTCGGGCTTGGCCTCGATCGAGCTCACCTTGCCCACCTGGACGCCATGCATCTTCACCTTGGCGTCGGGATTCATCACCAGCCCGGCGCGGTCGGAAATCACCGTCACCGGAACGGTTTCGGTGAAGCTGCCGCGGAACAGGCTGACGGCGAGGGCGACGATCAAGCCGATGACGACAACCATCGCCAAGCCCGTCAGGGGGCGCACCGCGCTACTTCTCACCGGCCCCCCTTATCCCGACAAGTTGAAGTTGCCGTTGGAACCGTAAATGGACAGCGACACCAGCAACGTCACCGAGACGACGACGACCAGTGAGGTGCGCACCGCGTTGCCGACCGCGGCACCCACACCCGACGGCCCGCCAGAGGCGAAGTATCCGAAGTAGGTGTGGATCAACAGGATTGTGATCGCCATCAACACCGCCTGCAGGAACGACCAGAGCAGGTCGATCGGGTTCAGGAAGGTGTTGAAGTAGTGGTCATAGAGGCCGGCGGACTGACCGAACAGCACCACCGTGGTGAACTGGCTCGCGACGAAACTCAAGATGACGGCGATGGAGTACAGCGGGGTGATCGCGATCATGCCGGCCACGATCCGGGTGGAGACGAGGTATTCGACGGGGCGGATCGCCATCGACTCCAGCGCGTCGATCTCCTCGTTGATTCGCATCGCCCCGAGCTGCGCGGTGACACCGGCCCCAAACGTCGCCGCCAGGCCGATGCCCGCGACCACGGGTGCCGAGATGCGCACGTTGATGAATGCCGCCAGGAACCCGGTCAGCGCTTCGATGCCGATGTTGCCCAGCGACGAATAGCCCTGCACCGCCAGCGTGCCGCCGGCGGCCAGAGTCAGGAATCCCGACGATCACGACGGTGCCGCCGATCATCGCCAAGGTGCCTGCGCCCATGGAGATCTCGGCGATCAGCCGGACGATCTCGCGCCGGAAGTGCACCGTCGCGTGCGGCACGCCGCCGAGCGCCCTGAGATAGAACAGCATGTGATCGCCGATACGGGCCAGCAGCGATACCGGCCGCTTGACTTGCCCGGTCAGCCGCGGATAGGTGGTCCGCAGGATCGTCATCGTGCCCATCGAATGATCCCCCGGCTACTTCGCCGCTCAACCGGATGCCGATGGCCGTGACCACCACATTGATCACGAACAGCGCCATGAACGCGTACACCACGGTTTCGTTGACCGCGTTGCCCACGGCCTTGGCGCCACCGCCGGTGATCGTCAGGCCGCGGTAACATGCCGACCAGCCCGGCGATCAACCCGAACAACGCCGCCTTGACACACGAGATGATCACCTCGGGCACCCCGGTCAGCAGCGTGATGCCGGCGGCGAACGCACCCGGGTTCACGTCCTGGATGAAGACCGAGAACACGTAACCGCCGAGGATCCCGATGATCACCACCAGGCTGTTGAGCAGCAGCGCCACCAGACCCGCGGCCAGCATCCGCGGCGTCACCAACCGCTGCACGGGGTCGATGCCCAGCACTTCCAACGCGTCGATCTCTTCACGAATGGTGCGCGACCCCAGGTCTGCGCAGATCGCCGTCGAGCCGGCTCCGGCAACGATCAGCACCGTCACGATCGGTCCGACCTGGGTCACCGCGCCAAACGCCGCACCGGCACCGGACAGGTCGGCGGCTCCGAGTTCGCGCAGCAAGATGTTGAGCGTGAAGCTAATCAGCACCGTGAACGGGATCGCCACCAACAACGTCGGCGCCAACGCGACCCGGGCGATGAACCAGCACTGCTCCAAGAACTCCCGCCACTGAAACGGCCGCCGAAAGATGCACCGCACCGCGTCGGCCGACATCGCGAACAACCCACCGACCGCCTGCATCGGCCCCGACAGGTTGCGAATGCGAGGCAACCCCGCCGACCACCGCTCTGCTCCGCTACCCCGTGCCATTGGCCGGTCCTTCCAGGATGGTGACAGCCGACACTGCGGTCGGTCCGCCGATGTTGTGCGCCAACGCAACCCGTGCGCGATCCACCTGGTTGGCCGCCTCTCCTCGGAGTTGCGCGAAAAGCTCCACGCACTGTGCGACGCCTGTCGCCCCTGGAGGATGGCCCTTGGCCTTGAGCCCCCCGCTGGGGTTTACCGGCAGCGCACCGCCGACACTTGTCACCTCAGCCTCGACAAGCTTGTAGCCTCCGAACCGCTCGGCAAAGCCGAGATCTTCATAGCTGATCAGTTCAATTCCCGTGAAGAAATCGTGAACTTCGGCCACGTCGACGTCGGAAGGTGTCATGCCTGCCATCGCAAACGCCTGCTTGGCCGCCCGAGTGGTGGCGGGAAAGGTTGTCATATCGGGCTTGTGCTGATGCATCACCGAGTCGAGCCCGAGGCCGACACCGCGGATCCACACCGGACTGTCAGTGAAGCGGTCAACCACATCCTCGGCTGCCAGCACGAGTGCGGCGGCGCCATCGCTCTGCGGGGCGCAGTCGTAGAGCCCGAACGGTGTCACGACGATGGGGGCATCGAGCGCCTGCTCGAGCGTGATCTCGAAACGCAACCGCGCCTTCGGATTGTTCGCGCCGTGGCGGTGGTTCTTCACCGCGACCATCGCGAGATGCTCGCGCGTCGCGGGCGATTCGTGCATGTAGCGGCGGACATGCAGCGCGAATCCAGCGGGCGAGACCAAGCCGAGCGGGTAGTCCCACGCCATGTCGCGCGCCATCGCCTCCCACTCCCAGACCATGTCCGCCGACGTGGTGTCGCGCAGTTTGTCGGCACCCATGACCAGCGCGACGTCGAAAGCGCCTGAGGCAACGCCGAACAGCGCGTTGCGAACGGCGTCATTGCCGGTGGCACAGGAGTTCTCGATGCGGGTGACGGGCAGCTCAGGAAGCCCGAGCGAATCCGCCAGGATGCCAGAGGGAAAGCCGTCCGCGGTTCCCATCGCGCCGAACCAGGCACCCTGTATGTCGGTCTTCACCATGCCCTTGTCGACGCTGGCTGCGCACTCGGCGAACGCCATCGGCAGCAGATCCTTGATGCCGAGGGCGAAATGCTCACCGAAGGCGGTCATGCCCGCGCCGACGATCGCTACGCTTCTCGATGCGGCCCGCTCGGGCTCGAACATGTACCCGTAGTCCGGCACGCCCGAGCGCACCGCAACGCGCCGCAGCGCCAGTCGCCCGCGGTCACCGATGTCCACGGTTCCCGGTTCGGCGCCGGTCACCTTCACCAGCGCGCGAACCCCGACACCGTCGAGCTCGACGATCACCAACGAGTACGGCGTGCGCAGCCCGGGCACCGGCATGTGGACGGTGGTTTCGGTGTACACCGTTCCGGTGCGCGGGAGCGGGATCAACTCGTAGTCGGTGGCCAGCGCACCGTCGTCGGCGAGCCGGAAGCGCGGCGGGAAATCCAGCGCCGCTTCCCCGTCCGGCGCATTGGCGAACCTGCCTGCCTCCCAACGAGTCTTGGCCTCGAAGGCGCGCTCGTAGGCGGCCAGCGAGATCGGTATCTGGGCGCCTTCGGAGTGGGTACCCGCGGGCGTGGGCCGCGCGGGTGGTTCACGACGATGGAGCTCGGCCACCCCGTTGCTCACCGTGATGCCGGACAGGCTGGCCTGTTCGACGGCGACCAATGGCCCTGTCGTGCCGGCGCCCGCCATGCCCGCGAGCGCGAACAGGCTGGCGCTCGCGCCGGTTGTCGGCAACGCCGGTGGATTGCCGACGCACAACTCCGCCGCCCGCTCGTGCTCAACGCCGGCCACAGCGGCCGGGGTGTCCAGCCAGGCGGCCGCGAGCGAGGCGATCAGGCCCCGCTCATGCAGCAGCCGCGGGTCGCCGTAGTCGTGCACGCCGCCGGTGGCGTTGCGGGTCCGCACCGGAAGGCTGCGCGCGACCCTGGCCGCGGTGCGGACCTGCAGCCCTCGCTCGGCGGTCAGAATGGCCGCCGCACCGGCCGGGTCCAGGTCGGTTCCGATGATCAGTGTCCGCGGCCGGGCGGAGCTGACAGCGTCGAGCGTGGCGGGTGCGCCGCCGAGGCGTTCGTCCACCTCGAGTTCGGGGTCGAGCCCCAGACCCGCCAACAGCACCGCGGCATTGCTGCTCTCCAGCAGGGGCAGGTTCCGGCTCACCAGAACGATTCGCTCGACCGCCCCACTGGCAATCAATGCGGCACGACCAGCCTCGACCGCAAGGGTGATCGCATCCTCGTCGTCACCGACCACCCGGTGGGAAGGCGCGCCCCAACACGGCAGGTAGGTGCCGATCGACGCGACGTAGGGCATGGAAACCTCTCCCGAACCTAGGTGACGGCGCCGGCCGTCTTGAGCTCGATGATGCGGTCCCAATCCAATCCGAGCTCCAGCAAGATTTCGTCAGTTTGCTCCGCAAATCCAGGCGCGGGTCCCGTTTGCGGTGCACTCACATCGAACTGCACCGGATTCGCGACCAACTCGAGCTCGCCCGTTGACACGATGTACTCGTTCGCCCGGATCTGGGCGTCGTCGGCGGCCTGCAGGGTGTCCTGCACCGGAGCCCACGGTCCCGCCAGGGTGGCGAATCGTTCGCTCCACTCGGGCAGCGTCCGTTTGGCCATCGCTTCGGACAGAATCTGTACCGCGGCCGCAGTGTTCTCGGCGATCGACTCCGCAGTGGCGAAGCGCGGATCGTCGATGTAGTCCTCGAGGTCCATGTGCCTGCACACGTCGGCCCAGAACTTCGTGGCTGCATCATCACCAAGGAGATGTAGCGGTGGTCAGCCGTCGGATATACCCCGACCAGTGGGTTGATCGGCGAGCCGTGCACGCCCCGGCGGGGGCTGCACCATCAGCTGGCCGAGGTGGCTGGTCAGCGCGACCGTGTGGCCCATCGACCACAAACCGCTGCCGAGCAAGGAAACGTCAACGACCGACGGTTCTCCGGTGCGCTCGCGCTTGAGCAGCGCGGCCGCGATTCCGCCTGCGAGGTTGGTGCCGAAGATCGTGTCGCTGTACGCTGGTCCCGGCGGGCCGATCATGCCGTCGATGCCGGGCGGGGTGATGGTCGGCGGTGCTGGCGCGGCACCAGAAGGCGGTCATGTCGTAGCCGCCTTTCACCGATTCCTCGCCGCGCGGCCCCAGTGCGCTGCCTCTGGGAGATGATCGCTGGGTTGACGGCGCGGATGGCGTCGATGTCGATGCCGAACTTCCGCCGATGTCCTGGCAGGAAGCTGGCGAGGAACACGTCGGCGCGGCGGCCAGCCCGAGCAGTACCCGCTTGCCCTCGGGCACCGAC
>CAVTDY010000001.1:0-121010 GCA_963733605.1 uncultured Actinomycetota bacterium | reverse complement strand
ACAACACCTCTTGCGTCACCGGCGAATCCATCGTCGAACCACAATCGATGATCGAGATTGTGAAGTGGTTGTCCAGTCGTGAGGTCGCCTCGCGGTAGATCGCCGCGTCCAACACTCGCCGGCGCGCGGTGGAGGTTTCACCCGACAGCACAAACAGCCCGGAGGTGTTGTTGCCGACGCGGGTTCGCATGTCGGCGAAGGTGTTCAGGTGCTGATCGGCCGCCAGCTCCCAGTAGGAACCGGCGACGTTGGGGTCGATACGGCTGCCGAGTTTGCCAAAGGCGGTGTCGGCGTCGATGGCCACCACCCGGTCCTCCTGTCGCAGCTCGGCGAACAGCGATCCGACGCTGGCGGCGATGGTGGTCTTGCCGGTGCCACCCTTGCCCAGCACACCGATCTTGTAGTGGCCGCGCAGCAGCGAGCGGACCTTGGCCTCCAGCTCTGCCTGGCGCCGCTCGTCGGGCGACTGCCCGAGGTTGATCAGCCCGAAGCTGCCTGCGAGTACGGCGCGGCGCCAGCCGCGCGCGGGCGGAATCTTGCGGGTGGGCACCAGCTCGCTGCTGCGGATCTGATCGGAGTACGACCAATTCCCCGGGCTGGCCGTTGCAGGCTCGGCGCCCCGCTGTTCGGGACGCCGGCCCCCCTCACCCGGCCCGGGCCCGGCGCGCCACTGCGACTGGCGCGCCTCGCCGCGTTGAGCAGGGGTACCCGATCGCTGCGGACCCGTGTCGGCCGCCGAGGGGCGCCCGGGCCGGGCCTGCGGCGCTTCGCGAGGGGGTATCCAGCCCTCGACGGCATCGCGAAGTGGTGGCGGGCCGAAGTCGCGGCGCGCGAACACCTGGGTTTCCCCGGACCGTTCACCGGGTGGCGGGCCGGGCGGGCCACCCAGCGGCGGACGCTCGCTCTCCTGCCCGCGGCCGTGGCGCTCCTCGCCGGGTGTACCGGGCGGGCGTTCACCGGGCGGGCGTTCACCGGGCGGCGGCCCTGTACGGCTCTCGCCGGGCGCGGCGGCGTACTGTCCGCTCTTCGGCTGCCCCGGCCGTTCGGGCTCGCTGCGCTGCGCCTGCGGTTCCTCATAGGCAGGTGTGGACGGCCGTTCGATGTCGGCGGGCGCTCGGCCTCCCTCATCGTTTCGCGCGGGCGCCGGACTCTCGACGCCGTAATAGTTCGGCGGTCCCAGTGGGCCCGCAGACGAACCGGTATGCGCTGCAGAGGGATCCGCGTCGGCCGACCCCAAGCCGGACTGCTGACGCTCCCACGGCGGCGGAGCCGGTGCCGCGTATGGCGGTGGTGGCGGCACGTCCGGCCGGGGCGGCGCTGGCGGCGGGGCCGGCCGACTCGGCGCAGGGGGCGTGGGCGGCTCAGTGTGCCCGTTTTCGTCCGGCGCAGCTGGCACGTCGTTGCTGCTTTCGCGGTCGGTCACTGTATCCATCCTATCGGCGGCTTTGCTGAATATCCGCACATCGCTTCTGGCCCTTGATTTCTCACCTACGGCCCACCCGCCGGGCTCGTCGCGCCGCCGGTGGGCAGCGCCTCGGCACCCACCACGGGCGTCAACGTGTCGTGCTGCGTCAATGCGTCAGCGCGCGACAGCGCCGGTCCGGGCGCGAACACCCGGATCAGCGGCCACGGCGCCTGTGCGGCGTTGGCCGGCGACACCCCCAGCGCCCGTAGCGAGTCCTCGGTGAGATCGATACCGTAGCGCACCCCCTGATCCGAGACCCACCACATGGATTCGCGGCTGTCGGCGGCAGGGGCGGCACTGGTGGTCATCACCAGATTGGTGGCGCCTTTGCCGATGTAAGCCTGATCGGCCTCCACCGAGTTCGGGTCGCGCACGTCGTTGACCAGGTGCACCAGCTGTTGGTCGTCGCCGACCGGGATCGGCAGTCCCTGCCCGGATAGCACGGTGATCTGTGCGGAGTGGTCGGTGACGCCCTTCGACCAGGCCAGGCAGGTGGTGCTGTCGACTGTCGTGTCGACCAACTGCAACCGGGTGGCGGGATAAAACGACACCGGCAGGCTCTCCACGACCGGCACCCGCGCCAGCCGGTCCGGCGCGACCTCCAGCGGCGCCACGTCACCGAACGAGTTCGCCGAGCGCAACACCGACGCCACGAACGGTGAAATCCGTTGCACGCCATTGGCCAACAAGACGTACAGGGTGGTGGTACCCGGCTGGCCCAGGTCACGAACCGAGAGCACCGAGCCGATCACGGTGCCAGGGGCGATGTCGAACGGTGACGGCTCCCCGGCCCGCGGCACGGGTGGGCTGACCAGCGGGTCGGTGGCGGGCAGGGCGTCAAACAGTGCCTTGGACAACGGAATTGGCACCGGTGCGCTCGAGTCGATACCCAGCGCCAGCGCAACGGCCTTGTTGGACAAGTCGATCTCGGAGCGGTGCCCGTCCCAGATCACATAGGCCGCGCCGTTGTAGCGGCCCAGTATCGCGTTGGGCATCCGCAGCGGCGCCGAGCGCTGCCCGAGGGTCAGCGGCCCGGCGATCGCTGTCACCACCGGGGCCTCACCCGCCGAGGACGTGGCCGTCGCGACGGGAGCGGTGTCGCACACCGCCCACTGCGAGGCGTCGCCGGTGCGGATCGGCATCGCCGCAGGCGCACCCACGATGCCGGTTGTGGGTCCCTGCGGGTACTTGCCCAGTTCGGTCGCCTTGACGAAGGTCGGGTTGTTTGCCTGCCCGGCGATGAGCCGGGCGCTGGTCAGGTTCAGCGCCGGGTGCAGCCGCCCGTCGACGAGCACATAGATCGCCCCGGTGTCGCGGTCGGCCAGAATGGCCGACTTCCCCACCTGGCCCGCCGGTTTGAACCACGACAGGATGAACATCAGCGCCACCGCGAGCAGTGTGAAGGTGAACCCCAAAATCAGTGCTGCGCTGCGCCGCTGCTCGGGGTCGTGCTCCAGCCGCACCCCGTGATGACTTAGCGCGGCGGCGTTGCGGCGATTCCAGAAGTAATGCGCCGTGACCTGCAGCCGCGAGGTCAGATTCAGCGCCATGAGGCCGACCTTACCGGCGCCGACCTGCAGAAAGCATCAGTCCTCGGGATCCGGCCGACGTGATCGGACATGGCGCGCCCAACTTGGTCTTTCACGCCGCGCGCGGCAGCGCGAGCAACTCGGCGAGGTCGTCGCGCAGCGCGGCGTTGCTGGCCGGCCACACGCTCATCCACGTCTTGCCGTCGGCGGCGACCGTGGTGGTCATGCTGATGCGGCCGTAGTCGGTGTCGGCGACGGTCAGCACTCGCTGGTGCACGTGGTGGCTGATCCCGTGGTCCACCACGGCGACGACGGCCATCGCGGACTCGTCGGGGCGCGTGGCCGCGGTGAGCACTTCGGCCTGCGCGGGCTGCAGGCCCAGCCGGCCCATCGCCGCGGCGATCGCGTCGCGGCCGACCGGCGGTGGTGTGTGCCAGCGTCGATGCCAGCAGGTCGGCGGGAAGGTTGACGCCCTCGATCGGCGCCGGTGGTGCCTGGCCGAGCGCGGCGAGCAGTGGCGCACACATCAGCTGTACCTGCTCGTCGGGGCTGTCGGCCTCCCCGACAGCGTCGATGACGACCTCATCGCCGTCGCGGGCGGCCATCGCCATCCACCGGCGATGCCGGCACACCACGACGGTGCGTTCGTGCACGATCGGGCTGCCCTGCTCCTCGCCCGCGGGCCGGCGGATCGACACCACCACTTGGCGGCCCGGCCGGCCGAGCACCGTCATCCAGTCGCGCACAACGTCATCCACGTGCCCGCTGGCGTCGATGACGCCGGCTTCCACCAACCCCAGATATTCCCCGGTCTGGTTCAGTGGCAGCGGGCCCGCGGTGGTTTCCACGATCAGCGACTCATGCACCGACGGGATAAAGGGTTTGATCCGCAGCACCGCCGGCATCGTCTCCACCCCGAGCAGCGCCTGCAAGGTCCAGACACCACCCACCGTCGTGGTCAACGCCATCAGAAAACTCCCCTGTAGGTCGTGAACATGCGAATGGGGGCCAGGCGCAGCTGGCCCCCATTCGCGCGAAAAGTCAAGGCCGACAGGCTATTAGATAGCCGTGAATGACTGTCCCGCCGCGACATCGGTGCCGTGGAAGTTCTCGACGGACTGACCGACAGCCGCACCGTGGCGGCCGATCGTCTCCTGGCCCTCGTTGATTCCCTGCATCAGCATGTTGTGCACGTCATTGAAGGCTTGGGAGGCGTTATGGGTGTGGAAGTAGTCCGCCACCCCGGCCAGGATCGAATTCGCCTGTTGAATGACATTGTTGAGCTCGCCGCTGATCGTTGACAGCGTGTGCGTGTAGTCGGCGGTAGCCACCATGTCAACGGCGATTGATTCCTCAGACATATGATGAAAGTCCTTTCGTGTCAGGTGGTTTGGGTCAGGTCCACTGCAGGCCGCCGCCGCCCACGCCGCCGGCGACCTGGGTGATGGTGGAGGCGTTGTCGATGTCGGTGCTGTCGAAGTGGCCCACGCTTTGCCGAAGTGTGTCGATGGCGGTGTTCCAGCGGGCGGTGATCTTCTGGATCGCGTCGTGGATCTCACCGCCGGTGGTGACGTTGGCTTTACCCATGTTGCCGGTGAAATTGCCTGCGGCCTGGAGGTCCTGAGTGTGGTTGGCGTAGGCGCGAAGATGAGTCGTGGTCTGGTTCAGGAGGTCTTCGAGGCTATTGGCGGCCTGCAGCACCTCTTGTTTGCCAACTACGTTATCTGGCATATGGAAACCGTTCCTATCGTGTCGTTCTGGTCGATGACTGTGAATTTATCGGCGCGACACGCGCCTCCCGTGCACTAATTTCGCTGCCGGTCCCCCCTATCCATCGCGGGACGCGCAGTCAGCTGCATCGTCCGCGTCGGTGCCTTTTCCGACGACGACCCGCCACCCTCGCGGGCCATCGCCGCGGGTGCGCCGTAGAGGCCGCTGCCGCCGCCCATGCCCGACGGCGCCGAACCGGCCACCGGCTCAGGAGCGGCGTTGGCCCCGCCGAAACCGGTGGGCAGCTTTGGCGCATTGGGCGCGGCGAAACTGCTTGCGGGCCTGGTGAAGCTGCTGGGCACCACCCCGGTGCCCCCGCCGCCGATGCCGCCACCACCGCCAAGGCCCGCCCCTCCGGTCGACAGCGCCGCATTAGACAGGGTGGCGGAGCTGGCCGCGTCCACCGGCGCGCCGGCCGCACCCAGATTGCCCGCGTTGCCCAGCTGACCGAGCATGCCCATCGGCAACTGGACGGCCTGGCTGAGCATTTGGGGCACCTGACCGAACATTTGGGGCAATTGGCCGGCCATCTGCGGCAACTGGCCCAGCATGCCGACCATCTGCATCGGCATGCCCATCGCCTGCGACATGCCGTCGGTGGCAGTGCTCGCGGGCGCCTGGGTGGCAGGTACGGCGCTGCTGGCCGTCTGGGTCACGCTCTGAAATCCCGACTGCAGCGAACCGGTGGCCGCGTCGGCGCCGGCCTGCACCACCCCGGCCAGCGGTCCGGCCGGGTCGGCGAACGCCGGGTTGAACGGCGGCGGGGTGGCCAGCGCGGCCAGCGCGGCGCTCACCACGGCCTGGTACGTGGCCATCATCGATGCGTTCTGGGTCCAGAAGTGGCCCATGTACTCAAGCTCCAGCGCGATGATCGCCGGCGTGTTCTGTCCGATGTTGGTGGAGATCAGGCCCGCCTGGGTGGTCCGGTTGGTGGTGCACACCTCGCCGGGGATCATGGACTCCAGCGCGAGGGTGTAGGCATCGACAATCTGGGCCGCCAGGATTGAGCCTTCTTGCAGCCAGGCCACCGCCAAGCTCATCACGGCGGTCATCTCGGTGGCGTTGGCCAACATCGACACCCCGCCGATGCCCTGCCAGCCGCCGGCCGCAGTGGAGGCGGCGTTGCCCTCCATCATGCTCATCGTGGTCGTCAACGTGTCGGCCAGCGCCTGATGCGCAGCGGCGGCGGTGGTCGCCGACGCGCCGTGGTCGCCCGCCATCAGCGTCCAGTAGTTGACCTCCGGCGGATTCGCCGCAGAGTCCCCGAATACCGCCATCGACTAGTCCGCAGGCATCTCTCTACAGGGCGTCGCCCACGGCTAGCGCGACCTGATTGATGCCGTCCTGAGCGGTGTAGCTGAGCCCGCTGACGCCAACCGTGTCGGCAAACAGGGCGTGGCCGGTAGTCAGCTCGGTCAGCATCGCGACCGCCGCCGCGCCACGCGCGCTCAACCCTGCCGCCGCGGCGGCCGAAGCGCCATCACCGCCAGGTGGCAGCACCGCAGTCACCTCAGCTGCCGCGCCCGCCGTCGTCCCGGCCATCGAGCCCGCGGTCGCGCCCTGGATCGCCGACGACAACCCCAGCAACGGCGCATCGACCCCAATCAGTCCACCCATATGTTTGCCTTCCCCGAATTTAGCTAGGTGCTTTCACACAGTCTAAACACGCCCGCGGAGTGCTGCGTGCACCAAAATTTCGCCGCCGTCTATTCCTCGGCATTGGCGTTCTGAGGCAGTGCCGAAGCGCTGAGTTTGCCACCCTTCGACGTGCGTGCGATTTATCCAGGAGGAGCTGTCGTTCTCAGGCAGGGACGACGTTTCTCGATTAACCCGAGGAGGCTTTCGACGTCACGCTGACCGTGAACTGAACATGCGGGCGCCCGCACGGATGTGGAAATCGTTCATCGGGGCGTAACCGATCGCTACGCGGCTTGATCGAGAAGGCGCGTTGGTGGTCGTGCGCGGGGAGGGGGAGCAACGACATGCGCTGTTCGCGGGCGCAGAGGGACCAGGGAGCCGGAGCCAGCAACACCCTGTACTCCCGAGCCGGCGAAGTTGGCAATCGCCGTCGCCTGCGCTGCCAGGCCCGCTTTCGCCTGCCGGTATCCCAGCCGCACCCCGGCCGCGCACACGATCAACAGGCCGCCAACGCCCGGCAGGGCCACCGCGGCCAGCGCCGACAACGAAGCGGGTACCAACACCGCCCTCATGGCGTGCGCGAGAAAATCGTGCCCTGCCGGCGGTAGGACACTTCTCGGCGCCGGCGGCGCGAACCCCGAAATCGATACGGCGCCAGTCAAACCGGTAACTGCGGCATCTCCGAGCATCGCAGGTTGGGCGAGTCCGCCCACCAACATCAAGCCTTCCAAACCGTGGGTGGGCGGAGGCTGCGCGAACAGTGCCGCGCGCGGCCCAACCACCGAGGCGTTTTCGGCTGGCGACGGCCCGGTGTCGTTACTCCGAGCGCCCGAGGTCGCCGCTTGGTCTCCCGCAATGACGCTCAGCACCGAACACAGATCGCATGGCCCGGTGATCAACGGATCGATGCTTTGGTTGACGTCTTCGGTGACTTGGTTGACGGCTTCGGTGACCGACGTGAGCATGTTCTGGACTGCCGTGATGACGTCAGAGAGCGGCGTCGCGGGTGTGGCAATGGGTGCGACCACAGCAGGATTTGATGCGTCGGCGGGCGCTGAGGTTCCCGCCCCGTTGGGGGTCGATCCGGACGGGTTGGATTCTGGCGCAGCCGCATTCGTCGTTGGCGCCGCCGGACTCGCAGTGGCGGCGGACGAGTTCGTGGTCGTGTCGGACGAGTTCGTCAGCGCCTGAGTTGCGCTTGGATCCGAGCCGGTCCCACTTGTCGTGGACGTGACCGGATCCGTCGTGGCAGGCGGTGCATTCGCAACCGTGGCGGCCGTCTCGGTCGCCGTCGGGATGGCCGTCGCCGTCGGGATGGCCGTCGCCGTCGGGATGGCCGTCGCCGTCGGGATGGCCGTCGCCGTGGGGATGGCGGTCGCTGTGGGTGTGACGGGATCAGGGGTGGACGCGGGCGCCTCTGGCGTCGACGCGGTTTCGTTCGTCGCCGACACGGCCGGCGTCAAATCCGAGGCCACCTTCGCACCGGAGGTCCCTGGATCGGATTGCGTTGCGGCAACGGCGGACTCCTTACCGCCGGACGCGGGCTGGACCGATGTCGTCGATGCTCGCACGACGGTGGAAGTCGCGTGGGGCACTGCGCCCAAACCAGGTGATGTTCCCCCGACAGACCCGGTGGCGCCCGGGCTCGACCCGTGACTCTTGCTGTCGGCGGACGGGCCGTCATGGCTGTGGGTGTCGGCACCACTGGCACCGGAATCGGCCGCGGCGATTACCCTGCCGCTACTACCAACGAGCAGGCCCGCGAATAGCAGGCAAACAACGGCCGCGAAACGTAGATGCGTGTGCGTGTAAACGATGGCCTCCTCGCCGCAGGTGACCTCAATGTGGTTGTCGCGGCGACATTGTCGCACGGCCCGGCGCGTACCGATGGTGAAGTCGCGCAAGAGCTCCGCGCCTTTTTCGCCAATCCATGCGGGTCGGTGAAATCTGGCATGGACATGACGCCCGACCGCGCCCAAAATCGACCCGCTTAGCGCCTCATCGGCGCCTGAGGCTGCGGCATAGATCGCCTTGCCGGGCCACTTTGCGATCCCGTCGCCGCACTAGACGGACGACCACCGATCGCCGCTGCTTCTTCGCATGGGATGGCCGCATGTGAATGTGCTGCGAGTGTTGGCTGCCTCCCTGTCTCGCAGCTAAAGACCATGGCGACCGCGCGGGCGAGCATCGCGGTGGCCGTGTGTTGGGTGACCCGGATGGTGACGACCGCGGCCTGGGTGACCACTCGAGTGGTGCTGCGCAAGGCATCCATCTGCGGCTCCTCAAAAGCCATTGCCGGACAGTGAGATCGGTAGGCTCAGTCGTTTGTCGTAACTGCATCGGTGGCATCGGCACCGTGTCGATCGTGTACTCGGCGGCGTTAGCCGTCTTTACTGCGCCGCACACGAGTGCGGCATTCACCGCTCCTTCGTGGGCTAGCGCCGTGTTGCCACGCACGCTGATCTATTCGGAGCCGCGGAGGTCCTGGATGGGCGACCGCGCAGAAAACGTGTGCGAGGACTTCGGGGCGGAAATCTGGAAATTAGTTCGCTACCGCACCCATCCAGAACGACCGAGGCTCCGAATACCCAGAGTCATCACGACAACGACGGCGATGACCGTCGATTACACGGGAGGATCTACACGGATGAACAGCACTTCGCACCGGAGAACGCTAGTAGGTTGTGCGGCGATGATCGCGGCGGGCGTGTTTCCGCTGTCGACGGTGACCGCACACGCCGATTCGATGACATCTCTGCAAGGACCGGGCTGCGCAGGCTACGCGCAGAAGGTACCGACCGGGCCCGGATCGGTGACAGGCATGGCAGCGGATCCGGTCGCGGTGGCCGCGTCCAACAACCCGCTGCTGACGACGCTGACCGCGGCGGTCTCCGGCAAGCTGAACCCCGGCGTCAACCTTGTCGACACCCTCGACGGCGGCCAGTTCACGGTCTTCGCACCCGTCGACGACGCATTCGGCAAGCTACCGGCGGCCACGGTTGATTCGTTGAAGACCGACTCGGCCGGGTTGACGAACATCCTCACCTACCACGTCGTGCCAGGCCGGATAAGTCCCCGCGACATCGACGGCACCCACCAGACGGTGCAGGGCCAACCGTTGACCGTCACCGGCATGGGCAACAACATCAAGGTCAATAACGCCTCAGTCATCTGCGGCGGAGTGCAGACTGCGAACGCGACCGTTTACTTGATCGACACGGTGCTGATGCCGCCCGCGCAGTCATAGCGCCGAAGGTCGACTCGTACGCGGACTAAGGCGGCATCGTGTGAGGCAGCGATACGATCTGGCGATTGCCGGCGGCGGGCCGGCGGGTTCGGCCGCGGCCTGGCAAGCCGCGCGGACCGGGGCCAGGGTCATTGTCTTGGATAAGGCCGAGTTTCCCCGCGACAAGCCCTGCGGCGACGGGTTGACGCCGCGGGCGGTCAGCTTCATCCAGAAAATGGGGCTGGCCGCCGAGGTCGCCAAGTTCCACCGGGTCAACCGAGCCACCGTCTTCAGCCCCACCGAATGGGATTTAGCGTTCCCGCGCCGCCCCGGCATGCCCGACCACGGCCACGTCGCCCGCCGCTCGGCGCTCGACACGCTGCTGCTGGGTCGCGCTGCGTCGGCCGGAGCCGAGGTGCGCCAGTGCGCCGAAGTCGTCGGACCCGTCGCGCAGGATGATGGCCGAGTCGGCGGGGTGACGCTCAAGAACGGCGAGCAAGTCTGGCTGATGCGGTGATCGCCGCCGACGGAGCTTATTCGCCGCTCAAGCGGGCGCTGAAACTGCACTCGCGCTACCACGGCCACTCGGCGATCGCGATCCGCGCCGAGATGACGCTGAACCGCCCGGACGCCGATTCCCTCGACATCTATCTGAAGCTGCTGTCCGGCGGCGATCAGCTGCCCGGCTACGGCTGGGTGTTTCCGCTCGGTGACGGTCGAGCCAACATCGGACTCGGCTACGTCAACAGTTACAAGAAGTGGCACCTCATCAACGCAACCGCGTTGCTCGGCGAATTCATGGCCGGTTTGCCGTCCGAATGGGAGCTGCCACCGATCGGCGAACTGAAGAAAACCAAGGCCCTCCAAGCGTGGCGTCTGCCGATGGGCTTCACCGCCTGGCCGCCGTGGCGCCCTGGCATCCTGTTCGCCGGCGATGCGATGGGTGCTGCGCGCCCCGTGTCAGGCGCGGGCATCTCCAAAGCGTTGCAGTCCGGGATGACTGCCGGTGAATGCGCCATCGCGGCCCTGACCAACGGCGGCCCCGGCGACTTCACCAATTACGCCCAACGCGTGCAGCAGACCTGGGGCACGGAATACCGGCGCGGCCGCTTGTTCCACAAGCTGGTCGGGATCCCGGCGATTGCCAACGCTGGGCTCAAGGTGCTCGACACCGTCAACAATCCGTGGTTTCGTGCTCACCTTCTCTTCTGGGAGGAGTGGCGAGATCCGAAGCGAGCGCTCTGAAAACAGCCGCCCTAGGTGAATTGACTCCGCCAATCACGGCGAGAGCGTCTGAGTCCCCGCCGTCGGCATCGTCGGCGGCGGTGTCCACCCGATCAGCACCCCGTCGGTGCCCGTGGCGGTCGCGTAGATCGCCTTGCCGGGCCGCTGCGGTTCGGCGAACACGCCGCTGATGATCGCGCCGTTGTCGCGGCGCCCGTCGAGGATCACCACCGGCGGCAGCGACCCCACCACCCGGCCCAGCACCGAGGAGCCCGTCGTCTGGAAGGTCCAGCTGCGGATGTCGGCGGCAGCGATGAGATGCAGCCCGAGCGAATCGGCCTGCTCCACGTAGGGGGCCAGCCGGGCCAGCGGGTTTTCGGCCGTCGGCCACACCGTGGCGTCGTCGACGACCACGAAGAACTCTCGGCCGGTCCAGAACTTGCGGGTCAGCATCTCGTGCTGGGTGGCCGTCGGCGGGGGCTGGCGCTTGTCGAGCACCTCACACAACCCGTTGATCACCTGCTTGATGTCGCCCAGCGCATAGCTGTAGCGCGAGAGCCACTCCTCGGGCACCACGCCGACCGATCGCCGGCGCGGGTCGACCAGAATGATCGTGGCCTCATCGGAGCTGTAGCGAGCCATGATCGACCGCATCATCGCGCGAATGAAGTTCGTCCGTCCCGACTGCGCCCGCCCCACCGCGACGACGTGCGGGCTCTCGGCGAAGTTGACGAACGCCGGGCCCAGGGTGCTCTCCGACAGCCCGAACGGCACCATCTCACGCGGCAGCCGCGGATCCACCCGGCCCATAACCTCGTCCAGCGCAACGGATTCGGGCAACCGCAGCACTTCGGAGACCTTGCCGACACCGGCAACCTGGCGCACCACCGCGCCGATGCCGCGCACCTCGACGCGGCCGGAGGGCTGATTGGCGAGCTCGGGAACGCCGATCATCACGTGGTACCCGGCCGGGCTCAGGCCCCGGCCGGGAGTGTCGGGCACCTCGCGCGCCTTGGCGATCCCGTCGACACGGGGCACCTCGGACTCGCGCGGATCGGTCAGGCGCAGTTCGAGTTTTTGGGTGGTCTCGGCCCGGATGGCCGAGCGGATGCCGGAGATGTGGCTGGTGTGGGTCAGTACCACGCGCACGCCGTAGTTGCGGGCGCGCAGCAGGCTCATCACCGTGTCGACGTGCTTGGGCGCGTGCTCGGAGAAGTTGGCCCACCCGTCGACGACGACGACGACATCACCGCCCTCGACGCCGATGTCGTGCGGGTTGGCCCCGAACTTGGCCTCCCGCACGGTCATCATGTCCAGGCCGCGGGCGGCGAAGATGCGCTCACGCTCGTCGACGATCTGGCGCACCGTGGCCAGCAGCCGGTTCACTCCTTCGGTGTCGAACGAGGACACCACCGAGGCCACGTGCGGCAGGTCGGCCACCGCGGCCAGCTGCGGCCCGCTGGCCGCGATGCAGTAGAACTGCACCCGTTCCGGCCGGTACATCAGGGCGCCGGTGGTGATCATCGTCATCAGCGCGGTGGTCGCGCCGCGCTTCGGGGCGCCGATGATCATCGCGTTGTCCGACAGCACATCCAGGCAGAACACGTCCTGGCGATGCTGGCGCGGGCGGTCCTCCAACGCGACGGGAAGCGTCAGGCCGGGGTTCTCGCCGTAGTCGACGTCCCAGGGCTTGCCGCGATAGCGCGCCACCAGATCATCGGCGGGCGGCGGCACCGCCCAGCGGCGGCAGCCACAGCTGCCGCGGCGGGCCCACCCCCGCCGACTGCAGCGACGCGATCACCGCGTCAACGATGAGCGGGTTCTTGGCCGCCTCACCGGTCAGCCCGGCCGGCGAAACCGCTGCCGGGACAGCCGGCTTTCGGCCGCTGCGGCGCGGCCAGCAGACCATCGGTATCGGCGGTCTCATCGACGGTGAACGGCCGCGGATCAAACCACGTGCCGGCCCGCACCGGTTCGGCCTTGTCGTCGGCACCGACCGGCGGGACGAACTCCGCCGAGGAGTAGAAGAACCGAAACTCGCGCGGCTGGCGCTGCGCGACCCGCAGATACGCGGTGCCCTCGGCGCCCTTCTCGGGCAGGTGCGCGGCCACCGTGGACCCGATCGCCTCGCGAGAGTCCTCCTCGCGCCCCGTCCGCGCGGCGATGGTGAACCCGAGCAGCTTGCGGGTGTCGCGCAGCTTCTGGGTGTCCACGGTCTGGCCGACCAGCTGCAAGAACATGTGATAGGCGCGGCCCTGACGCACGATGCGCCAGAACAACTTCTGAAACTTCGGTCCCCACTCCGGGTCGGCCAGCATCTCCTGGTATTCGTCGCAGATGACGAACAGCGCCGGCACCGGCGCAAGCGACGGGTCGGTGAGCCGGCGCTGGTTGTAGGCCGTCAGATCCGGCACCCCTTCCAGCGCCGCGCACAGCGCGCCGCGCCGGTCCAGTTCCCCGTCCAGCGCGTCGTGCATGCGCCCGACCAGGTGGCGCTCGTCGGCCAGGTTGCTGACGCTGGCCACCACGTGCGGAAAGCGTTCCAGGGTGCCCGCCGCCGACTTCAGCTTGAAGTCGGAGAACACCACGTTGACCACCTCAGGCGAGTGCGTCAGCGCCAGCGACGTCACCTCGGTGATGATGCCTTCGGACTTGCCGGCGCCGGTGGTGCCGATGAACAGCGAGTGCATGTTCATGCCCTGCTGGCTGCCCTCTTTGAGATCCAGCTCGACGACCTGGCCGTTGTCGTCCAGCCCGACGGGAAAGCGCATCCACTCGCGACCCTGCGTGCGCCGCGGCGCCCACAGCCGGTCGACGTCAAGGCGCCGCGGGTCGCGCACGCCGACCACGTCGAGGACGGTGCGGTGCTGGGTTTCGGCCGTGGACACCGCGCTCGCCCCGGCGCCGGGCGCCCGGTAGCGCGCCAGAGACCGGGCGAAGCGTTCGGCCTCGACCACGCTCAGCTGGTCGGCGGCGGCGTAGAAGGCCTCATCGAGTTCGTCGGAGCCCTTGGGCACCCCGCCGAACAGCGCGGGATCGTCGAACGGAAGGCGTTTGCGCAGCACCCCGCCGGCCAGACGGTAGGTCGTCGAGGGGTCAAAACCCACCCAGTTCTTGGCGACCGTAGCTGTCGGGCGGCGCTGCGGGCATCGACGGGGCCAGCCGGATGAAGCAGGTGCCCGCGTAACCGGCGCTGCCGGTCAGACCGGCCCAGTCCTCGGGGGTGCCGCAGCCGTCGTCGATGACAATCCGCAGCGGCAGCACCGGCGCGGCGTCGCCGCCGTGCAGCCCGCTGGCCGGTGGACTCCATTGCGGCCGTTCGGTTTCGGCCTCGTCGAGAAAGCTTTCCAGCTTGGCCGGCGAGTTGAACAGCAGCCGACGTTCCCCGCAGCCGTCGCGCTTGGTGCGGTGCTGCAGGTGCGGCAGCCACTTGGTCCACTCCCACTGCGGTGGGCGCGGCGCTGACCACGATGATCTGCACATCCGAAGGGCTGTGAAACGCCGCGAGCTGGCAGATCATCGCGCGGGCCAGAGCGCGGCCCTGCTCCATGTCGCCGACCACCGACAGACCGGGGAAGCGTTGCAGCCAAATCGACTTTGGCCATGTTGTCGATGTATTCCTGCTCGATGAGGAACTTGCGAAGCGCGTGGCCGGTGGCCGGCTCGATCTGGGAGGCTTCGGGGATCTTCGGCTTGTCGATGGTCATCGCCAGCGCCACCTTGCCGACGCCGACGCGCACCACCGCGAACTCGTCGCTGCCCGGTCTGCGATCCCACATCCGGACCGACCCGGCGACAGCGGCCAGTTGGTCCGGCTCCCAATGGAAGTGGTGCCGGTGATTCCACTGCGCTCGGCGCTGGACATCGACCTCGTCGCGGATGTCGTCGAGGCGGGAGAACCAGGTGCGGCGGAACAACGTCAGTTCGCCCCACGACATGCGCTGGGCGGCGCCGCGGCCACGGAAGAGCATGCCGACCATGCCGACCAGCATCATCACGCCGAAGATGCCGAACCCGCCCGCGAAGCTGCGCATGCCGGTGACGTACATCGCGATGATGAAGCCCACGACACCGACCACCAGCGTGATCGGCAGCACGATGCCCCACACGCTGCGCGGCGGCGGGATGGGGGCGGCGATCGGCGGTTCGACGGCGATCTTGCCACCGGCGGTGGCCGGCGGGCGGACGGGTTCGCCGGGACGCACGAAGGGCTGAGTCGTCACAAATTCACACTAACGGTGATTCCGAGCATGCTTAATCGCCAGTGTCGGCGATGGCAGCCGTCTGCGGCCCGAGAGAGGTGGGAGTCGGGCTGGCAAGGGCGGTACGCGCAGCCCGACTCCCGTCCCAGCTCGTGGGGAGCTGGGCCTGATCACTCTAGGGCACCCTTTGCGCGACAGGGCGCAGATACAGCAAATCCCAAGCAACCGAAACATCGAGGAAATAAACGGGTCAGTCAGACCTGCGCAAATGAGATGTGCAGCGGCCGAACAATTCACAACCGTCAGATCAGCTCGTCCGGCACCGTCGTGATCGCCGCGGCGTTGGCGTTGTCCTGCGCATTCAACTCGGCCAGCGCCGCTTGCGACTTAGCGAGTCCCTCAGCGCTTCGCGGCGCCAGATCGGCCGCAGAGGCGGCGACGTGGGCGACGACCGCGCCGGCGACGCTGGCCGCTGCACCGTCGATCGGTGAAGTGCCGGTCGCCGTGGGCACCGGCCCGGGCTGGGCCGCCTGGGCCAGTGACGACGCGATCGACTGCGCCGTGTCCGTGATGGCGGCCTCCTGCAGGCGGATGCGGTCGTTAGCGGCCATCTTTACTCCGTTCCGCCGGGCCACAGCCGGGCTTCGGTGGTGATTTGCGCTGCAGTGTAAGCGATTTCGGCGTGCTGAGGGTCGTTGCGATGCCACAGCGCCAACAGTTCGGCCAGCCGCGCGAGATTGTGGTAGGCGCGCGCGTACGAAGACGCGCCGTCGCTCTCGAGCATCCGACCCGGCCGCTGGCTGGCACTGTCGAGGATCGCGTTCACGCGGACCATTTCCAGCTCGTTCCACTGGCTGTCCGCCACAGACTCTCCGTTCTCCAGCACCTGCGTGATCTGCCGAACGACCGGTGGGATCGAGAAGCCCAGCAGCGCCGAGGCACGCGAAAGCGCCAGCCGCGCAGCGGTCTCGGCTCGTCGTCCACGACTCCGAGCGGTCCGGGGTGCGGATGAGCCGCGCGTATTCCGGCGCGGTCTAGCGCTTCGAGGCGGTGCATCCGCGTGGCGTCGAGGTTCGGTGCGGCGGCGTCGGCTTTGATTGGCGACACCAGCAGCGAGCAGTCCTCATAATGGGGCACGCCGGCGTCGCGGGCGGGCAGTGCGGAGCCGCCGTGATCGGTGGACACCGCGACGGCGTAGAGCTCGATGTTGGGGTCGAGTTCGGTGCAGGTGGCGGCGTAGGCGAGCATCGTCATGGCGGGGTTGACCCAGGCGAACCAGCGGGCCCGGAACGCGTCGGACAGACCGGGATCGGAGAACAGCAGCCGCACCGAGCGCGGCAGGAAGACCCCGGGCGGGATGTAGCCGGCGCCTTCGCTGCTCGACCACGACGGACTGCGGCCCCGACGGCGTCTTGAACACTCCGACGCACCAGTCGATCGCGGCGTACAGCCGCGATGCGTGCATGAGCTCGTAGACCAGTCGAGATGCGCCTTCCAACAAGGGATCCGGCGCCGACGAGCGAACTCCGACACCCGCACCCACGGCGGCCGCACCGACACCCGAGCCGACGACGCCGGGTGGCAGCGGAGCCACCGGTGGTGAAGCAGCTGCAGATGGCGCCGCAGGTGGCGGAGATGGTGCAAGCGCTGGGCCGGACGCCGGGGTCACCGGTGGAGCATTGCGGGGCAGATCGGATGTGAAAGGCGGCAATGGTCCAGCGGGCGCTGCGGGCGGCATGACGGCGCCGACCGGCGGAGGCGCGGAGGCGGAAACGGGTGTCGCAGCAGCGGGTGGGCCTGCCGCGGGCATGACCGGGGGCGGACCAGATGCAGCACCGGCAGTCGACGCCAATTGCGAAGGCGGAGGCGAAGAGACAGGCGGCGGAAGCAATGGCGCCCCCCCACCACTGCCACCGAGTCCGGCGTTCAGGCCACGGGAGAAGTCGTTGGGTACGGCGGAGGTTGGCGGCGGGGTAAGGCCGCCCGCCGGGTTGGCCAGGCCAGAGCCGAGTGAGCGCTGCGGACGGTGTGCTCGTTGACATTCCAGATGACGGCATCCCTGTTGATGGGAAGTTCAGCCCGCCCGGCGATCCGCCGGTCATCGGGAACGCCGGGCTTGAGGGTGCGAGCCGCCGGACGTGGAACGGCGGAGTCCGATTGGGCCGATCGCGAAATCCTTCGAATGCTCCGGCTCTGGACATCGCTGCTGTTCCGCGGCGGACGATTGTCGGGTCGCTCGTACGCTGCGTTCGGAGTCAGCTGCGATGGCTGCCACGCGTTGGCTTGCGGTGGTCCGTCTAACCCGATCGAAGGTCGATCTTGCTTGGTTGCGTCTCACGGGCGGTGGCTTTTGGCTGGTACCGTCGCGGCGGGCGTCTGAGCGGCTGGCGGAACAGGCCTCACTGGCATTCCGCCTTGGTCGGCGATCCGCCCCGAACCTGCCGAATTCTTTGAAGTCGGCTGGCGATCTGAATTTGTCGGGGCCGCTCGTTGCCAGATCCGTGCCGCTCTTTGCCGCCCTGCGCCGATTCTGGCTGCCTGGCTGGCGATTTCGCCAGCAACGCCAGCGCTAAGCGCCTCGGCCGCCCCTCGCGCTGCAGCAATGATCGCCGCTATCTCACCCACCAACGCGCTCAGTCGCAGGGCCGCGCCGACGCCGCCGCCAGCAGCAGCCGCTTTGAGCTGCTCGATCTCTTCGTTCGCAGTCCTGTCGATCTCATCGAGCTGCGTCCGGCGTGATAAATCAGTTGCGCGACTTCGTCGACGACGCTGGACATCGCTTGGTACAGGTCGGACTGATCCATCACCGCGATGGCGTCCCGCATGTACATGCCATGCATGCCGTCGATCATTTGGCCGGAGTTGTCGGGATAGAGCCCGTCAGCAGTTTTGCGGATCCCCGCGGACGCTGTCGGCATCCGCGCTCGCTCTTCTGGCGCAGTAGCGTCTGCGATATCTGACCAAGTGTCCGGAGACGTCGTTGGCCACAAGCCGCCAAGAATCGCTGGCGAGTACTGCCGAGTCGGCATGCTCGGCCCGGTGCCGACCGCTACCAACTGAACACCCAAATCTGCGGCAGATTCGACTTAGGGCCCGCCGTAAGCAACGAGACTGTCAGCCCAAGCTGCAGCGTCGGAGATCTGCTGCGGGCCCGGGCCGCACGTTCGCTGCGTAGCAGTGGCAGGTCGTCGATGTAGCGCTGCAGAGTGCGCGTCGAAGTATCGGGTCAGTGTCAGGATGCGCATCGAGCGATCGGCCTGAGCGCGGTGCACCCAGTCCTCCGTATCAGCAACGAACTTCGGCAGCACCTGCGTCGCGTCTCGGGTGTTCCCGGTTCGCCCGAGATCCGTATAAGCGTTTGCTTGCTGCGTCGCTTTCTGCCATCAGCGGCGCAATCGCCTCGCACAGTGCCTTATCGGCCGCGCTGGTGTCCGCGGAGGGGCGGCGGTAGACGAAGTCGACGGCTGAGCTGTCGGACTCGCTGGTGCTGAGGATTCTCCTCCTCGAACAAGCGCCACGACTAACGCCGCAACCGCCACCAAGACCGCCACAATCCCGAGTGCGATTGCGAGGCCGGCGCCTCGCGGGCGGCCACCGCCCGGCACGAATGCCGTTGGAGGCGGCACTGATTGACCTGGCGGCGTCGCGAATGGGCCGCCAGGGGGTGGATAAGGCGCAGCCGAGCCCCCATCTGCAGTCACGTTCCCAGAGTAAACGGGTAGCAAGTGGCAGGTCAGCACCAATTCAGTTGTCAGCCAAGCGACACGACGTAGCGGCTGTCAGGGGCGTTGCCGTAACCACGGCGTGGCGCCAACAGACGACGTAGTCGTATCGCGGTAATGCGCGAGCAGTTTGCCTTCCGCGAGACCTCGCGTCTACCTCAGCGATTTCGCCCTGGGGGTCACGGCTTGAGCGTTGGTCTGCTGGGATCGCCCCTTCGAATAGTTCGAAGGCGACAATGTCGTCCGCGCACCGCTGCTTGACTCAACCGGTTGGTACCTCGTCGGCCCATACCCTGAAGCTCGTCAAGGTGGCGGGACCGAAGGTGTTGCTGAGCGCGACGTCGGCGGCATCGCGGCCACGCGCGATCAACACCCTGCCGATGCGCGGCGTGTTGTGGCGCGCGTCGAAGGTATGCCATTGCCCGCCGAGGAATACCTCGAACCAGGCAGAGAAGTCCATCGGCGCGGGGTCCGGCGGCACACCGATGTCGCCGAGGTAGCCGGTGCAGTAGCGCGCAGGGATATTCATGCAGCGACAGAAGGCAACGGCAAGATGGGTGAAATCACGGCAGACGCCGGTCCGGTCGTGAAAAGCTTCCAGCGCCGTCCGGGTCATGCGCGCGTGCTCGTAGCCGAAGGTGATATGCCGGTAAACGTAGTCACAGATTGCCTGAACGCGCCCCCATCCCGGTGGTGTCTGCCCAAAGAGCGTCCAGGCCGTCTCGGATAGCTGATCGGTTTCGCAGTACCGACTCCCGAGCAGGAAGACGAGTGTCTCCTCGGGCAGGTCTGGCACCGGAAGCTGTTGTGCGGCGGGAACGATGACGTCGGGCAGGCCCGTATCGTTGACGAGCGCATCGCCCGAGATACGCGTGCGGCCCTCGGGCGCGACAATGCGGGTGCACCAGTTGCCGAAGCCGTCCCTATAGGCTGCCATCGGGACCGGCCGGTCGACCACCAGGTCATCGCGGCCGACGAGATCCGACACGCGTGTGAAGTGGACATTAAGGTTGAAAATAATCGGAGTTGGCTGCGGGCAGTCGTAGATCATTTCGAAGCCGACGTGAATGCGCATCATGTGTCTCCGGTATCCAGCAGGTCAGATCGTGCATGGGCGCCTGCGTAGGTGGTGGAAAAAGGTCTCACTGGTCAGCTAGGTGGCGCAGGGCATGAATCATGGCAAACTCACGCGGCAATGCCGTGCGTAACGAGTCAATCAGCAAGCGCCGCAACGCCGTCCAGCGCTGGCCCGCGGCGATAACGATGCTCTGGTTGACTTCCAGCTCGACTCCGACGTAGTCGCACGGCGCGAAGCGCGAGCGCAAGTGCGAGGTCAACCCGTCTCCTTTGCCCGCATAGGGGTAATTGCGGCGTACGCGAAGTTCCGGCGCGATCACTGCGAGCACTTCCTTCCAGCGGGCGCACACCTCGGCCTCCCCGCGCCGACCGGGGTGATAGAGCAGACCCACATCGGCGCTGCGCACCCTACCATCTAGCTCGGCGGTAAAGCTGTGCGACGAAATGTGCATCACGCGATCGCCACGCGACACCGCTTGGCCGACAAGGTCTTCGACCCGCTCGCGATACGGCCGGTAACACTGCTCGATGATTTGCGCCCGGGTCTCGGCCGGCGCGGCGCGTGTCACCGCCGAAAAAAGTTGTGGGTGCCCGACCGAGCGATTGAGATCGATAAGCAGACGGCTGACGGTCGAAGCCACGAGTGGCGCCCGACAGGCTCTGGCGAGTGCCTTCGCCATGACAAGCGAACCGGCATCGTAGCCACGGTGGGAATCCAGCAGCGCCCCTTGTCCCCGAAAAAGCCGCCGATAGGGCGTCGGGATCCGGTTACCGCCGTGCTCACAGGTGATGATGAAGTTATCCGTCGTGCCGACCACGTCACCACCGCAGCTCCGGCAAGTGGCGAAACACCTGTCGCACACCTTCGCCCCATTCGTCGCTGAGCGCGGTGAAGTAGGGGTCCCCCTCATCGAATCGCCGCCGCAACTGCACTTCGAGGCTGTCCCGTTCGTAGCAAATCAGGTCGATGGGCATGCCAACCGACAGATTGCTGCGCATGGTCGAATCGAAAGACACCAGGACAGACTTTGTGGCATCCGCTAGGGGCGTATGTTGCGAAAGTACGCGGTCGAGGATCGGCTTTCCGTACTTGGTTTCACCGGTCTGAAAGAAGAGCGTGTCGATCCCGGCCTCGATAAAGTTGCCCTCAGCATAGATCCGGAACAGCCGTATCGGCTCGCCGCCGATCTGCCCACCGACGATGAACGAGGCATTGAAGCGGATGTTGTTCTCTTCCAGGTATCCACCGTCGCGTTTCTCGATATCGCGCATCGCGTCAGCGACCAGCCGCACGACGTCGAACATGGTGCGGGCACCCAAAAGATTGGTGGGCGCGTCGCCGTCAGCACAGCGCTGCGTCAATACACTGATGACGGCCTGAGTTCCGGCCAGATTTCCCGAACTCAGCAGAACGACAACGCGGTTGCCGCGACGCTCGAACACCGTCATCTTGCAGAACTTGGCGAAGTTATCCACGCCGGCATTCGTACGGGAGTCCGAGGCGAAAATCAGGCCCTTGTCGAGCAATACGCCGATACAGTACGTCACGCGATGCACCTTCTGGGCAATCGAGCCCCGTCCACAGTGCCACCAGCTTCAGGCTCGTGGCAGACGCGCAGGTGAGCGATTCCCAATCCGGGTGTGATCCGGCCCCGATGCCTTCGCGAACACCAAGCCTACGCCCCTCGACTTGCGCCAGCAGATGGTCACGAACCTGCGTCTACTTCCAGCTGCAGCCGTCGTGGTCGTTTGCCCGTCGATCATCGGCACCACCAGATCCAGCCCGGACACGGCGTCAGACTGCGGTTCGCCGAGAGCGGTTTCAGTCGTCGCAACAAACCTGCGCGACAACGCTGACCTGCTTGTCTCAGCAGATGGTTCACGTCCAGCTCGCCAGGTCAGAACCGCTAACGGCCGGTGACGCCATCGATGAGCTCGCGCAGGATGTCGGCGTGCCCGGCGTGGCGGGCGGTTTCCTCCAGCAGGTGCGCGATGATCCAGCGCAGCGCGACACGGCCGCGGTCATCGCCGATTGCGCTCAGTTCGTCCAGGGACGGGGCGGCGGCGATCACCGCGTCGACAGCCGCCCAAGTGCCTCTGTAGGCGTCCAGCGCGGAATCCAGGGTTTGGTGTGTTGTTACCGGCGCCGGCTTCTCACCGCCGGCGAACCGATGAATGACCCACAGCTGCTCGGCGTGCGCCAGGTGTTCGACGAGCCACAGCAGCGTAGTTCCGCTGGGCACTGGGGACTGGCGTGAGGCAACCTCGGAAACCCCAGAGACCTTGCGGGCCAGTGACTCCCGCTGATACTGCAGCAATGATGTCAGCACCTGACGATCGTCACCAGACGATCGGGGCGGTTTCTGATCGAGCACGACCGACATCGTCCAGCGCGGGCGCATCGGGCGCAACCAGGGCGCTCCCAGTTGGGGCGTCAGCCCACGTCACGCCCCGCCGACCCCGTGGGGCCAGGCGCGTCGGGCCCCGGAAGCAGGTGGCGCCGTGGCGTTTGACGCTGTGCTGCATCGTCAGCCCCGGCATCGGCTTCTTCGTGAGAAGAGTTGCTCACCAAAAAAGCGTGCGAACCCAGGGGTCCCAGTGCTCATAGACGTGAAGGCCCCCATTCGGGGGCCCGACCACCTCACAGGAGTACATCATGAACACCGATCACACCACCCGCAGCGCACTGCGCACCGGCGCGCTCATCGTAGTGCTGACCGGGCTTCTGCTCGGCGCGCCCGCGACCGCATTCGCCGATACCAGTATCCCGGCGCCGACACCGCCCACCTTGCACAACAACACGGTCATTGCCGAGCACCCCACCAGCCCGGCCCCTGGGGTCAGCCAGAGCCTCCGGACACCCCCGCAAATCGCACAAGTCTCGGCGGATCCGGTCGTTGACCCGAAGCTGACCGGCGGCACCAGCGGCCAGTCCATGCCCCCGGCTGGCCCCATTCCGCTGCTGATCTACGGTGCTGGCTTCACTCCCAACGGCGTCGTCAACGTCGAAGTTCGCGACAGCAGTAATGGCGATCTGCTAGGGGGGCCGTACACCACGACGGCCGCACCCGGAACCTACGGGGGCAGCATCCAAGTGACCACCAACCTCCTCACGACGACCTTGCTTCTCGGCAATAACGCCTTCGCCGTCGCGACAGACGTGGCGACTGGCAAACAAACCCCGAAGCAATGGGTCATGGTTGCCAAACCGTAGCGGTGTTTGGCCCGGCGACCGGCCAACCCGACGTCCAACGGACGTTTTGCGGTACGGACTGCCAACGACGACAACCGATCTACTCAGCGCACACACACAACGGGTACTTGTCTCCCCCACGGGCGGCACGTACCCGTTGTGCATGCGGTGTCGAGTCGGGCCGACGGCCGCACAAGGACCGCCCCCGCGCGCGCGAATAGCGCGTGCGGGCCCCATTCGCGATCCAGAGTCCCCTGACTCCGGCGCCCGGGGCCCGCGGAGCCGGCTCACGCCCGGCACCGCCCAGGAAATGTCGGCAAAAGAACTTCGGAAAAAGTGTGCGAATCGGTGCGGGTCGGTGCTCCTAGCTATCAGAGCGGCCCATCAGGGGCCGCGCCACCAGAAAGGCCACACATCATGAACGCTGCGCACTACCCCAAGAAACTGGTCGCCTCGGCATTGGGCGCCGCCCTCGCCGCCACGGCCGCACCCGCGCTGCTGATATTCGGCACCGCCACCGCGCACGCCCAAGACCCTGCGACGGTCACCTACGACGGGGATCTGCTCGGCATCGGTCTCACCGTCAACGTCACCGACAGCAGTGCGGATTTCGGTAAAGGTCCGCGGCGCTGCTCCTACACCGCCACCCCGGAACCAGGCCAACTGACAGCGCACCTCCTGCATACGTACAACCACGATTTCGCCCTGCAGCCCCTGTCGACGACCAGCTGGAAAGTCTCGAGTTCAGAGCTGGGCACCCCGGCCCTCGCGACAGGCACGAAATGGGCCGTGACTGTCTCCTGCACCGGCGGCTACGACACCAAGAACTTGCCGCTTGGGCCGTCGTCGACCTCCTTTGAGCAGAAGTTCTGAGTAACCGGCGCGCAGACCTGGACTGACCAGCGATGATAGTTGCCATGCCGTCGTCTCGGCGGTCGATCGGAAGTGACGCATGACGACCGCCCGACCCACGCCGGTGCAGGCTGGTGATGACGCCGAACTCGCGCGGGCTGCCGCGCGGGGCAGCCAGTCCGCGTTCGCGGCGATCTACGATCGCTACGCCGACAGGTTGTATGACTTCTGCGTCGGGATGCTGCGCGACCGGGATGCCGCCGCGGACTGCGTACAGGACGTATTCGTCACCGCCGCGACGAAACTGGCGCAGCTGCGTGAACCTGACCGATTGCGGTCGTGGCTGTTCGCGATCGCCCGTAACGAGGCATTGTCGAGAATCCGTGAACGCCGCCGCGAACAACCCAGTGAAGAGATACCCGAGATGCCCAGCGCCGAACCGGATTTGGTGACACTGGTGGCCCGTCGCGAGTTGGCGGAGCTGATCAGCGAGGCCTGCGGCGGCCTGTCCGATCGGGATCGCGCCGTGCTGGAGCTGGCGTATCGCCAGGGCTTGGATGGCCCCGAACTGGCTGACGCGCTCGGGGTGAGCCACAGCAACGCCAACAACCTGGTCGGGCGGCTGCGGGAAACCATTGAACGGTCGTTGGGGGCCTTGCTGGTGTCTCGACGCGCCAAGGCCGACCCCGATCGGTGTCCCGAACTGGCCGCACTGTTGGGGCAGTGGGACGGCCAGTTCACCGTGTTGGTGCGCAAACGCGTCGCCCGCCACATCGAGGGCTGCGCGGTGTGTGACGATGAGCGACGCCGCATGGTCAGCCCGCTCGCGTTGCTCGGCGGCGTGCCAGTGTTCGTGCCCGCACCGAGCTGGCTGCGAGAGCACACCCTCACCCACGTCTCGGGCATCGTCGCTCAGGCCGCCGCCCCGCTCGCGCCCCCTGGCGCCCAGACAGGTTCCGGGAACGGCGCCGCTGGTGTGGGCTCAGCGCAGGGCGCGGGCACGAACCCGTCGTGGTGGCCGCCGCGTGATATCGACACCACCGACCTCGGCGACTCGGGGCCGACGATGCCGCTGGGCCCACCGCCCCGGCTGGAAACCAGCCACGGCCCAGATCACGCTCCGCACACCGGCTCGGGGCCGCCCGCCCCGCAACCGTCCCTGGACACCGACAGCGCCCCTAACCACCTAGGCGACCACGTCCGCACGGCGCTGCTGGCGACGCTGGTTCTGCTGCTTTTGGCCGGCGGCTTCCTGCTGGGCGGAGCACTGGTCTACCAGGTGCGGCCAGCAGATGCACCCGGCGGACCCCTAACGCCGACGGCGACCACCACCCAGCCCCCGGCCGTAGCCACTCCGACCGGCCAGGCCGTGCCCACCCCACCACCCGCGCCGACACCCACCACCGTCCCCGCCCCAGCCCAAACCGCCCCGGCCCAAACCGCCCCGGCCAGCCAGCCCGTGCCCACCTCATTACCCGCGCCGACACCCACCACCGTCCCCGCCCCGGCCGTAACCGCCCAGACCAGCCAGCCCGTGCCCACTCCAGTGCCCGCGCCGACCCCAGGGCCCCTGACGACACCCAACGTCACCGCGGCCGTGACGCCGCCCGCTAATCCGCCGGCGACCAACGCTGCGCCCAGCTCGGCGGCCCCGACCCCGGGCGGCTCGCAGATTCCCCGTCGAAGCGTGATAGGCGGCTCCCATGTCAGCACCTGCCCGCCGAACATGGCGTGTTCACCGATCAAGTAGGCAGGAGCCCGAGCGTGGACCGAAAGACCACCAACGCCATTAAGGAAAGCCAGGGAAACGCGGCGCCGATCAGGGCCCTGGCGATCGTCGCCTGCCTAGTCTGCGCCATCGCGGCGGTGGGGCTGGCCTTCATGACGCTGATGGACGTAGCCATGATCGGCTTTCCCGACTCGCACGTTACCGACTATGGGAAAGCGGTCGAGGCGCCGCTAACGATCCTCGGATGGGCGGAGGCGGGGTTCGGATTGCTATTTCTCGCCCTTGCCTTTTCGCCGATCGGCCTCCGGGCGCGCGCCATCGGATTGCTTGCCGCGTTAATCGTGTTCGTCCTCGTCGCAGTGGGTCGCGCAGGCCGGCGTCCCTTGGTATTTCGGAACCCATCTCGGTCTCGATAACGGAATCGGCGGCTAGCCTCCCCGAGACATCAGACCTCCCCTTCGCCCACACCGTCCCAAAACCGCTTGCGCGACACCCGCATTGCCTCGTTACCGGTCGACAGCAGATCGTTGAGCTTCTTCTCCAGGTCCAGGTTCGTCAGCCGGGTGCGCACCGCATCGTCGATGAACAAACTCAGCAGCCTCCCGTCATCACCAAGAGTGAACCGCACCAAACCATCCGGGTCATCGACCTGGGTTCTCAGCCCCGTCAACCGCTCGATCATGTCGTCGAGGCGGGTCAGCGTCGCGGCGAGCTCGGCCTCGGCGAATTTGACCTTCTCCGCGTCGCCGAGATCCTCGAAATCGGTCACGGCTCGTCGTCCCGCGACGGCATGGTGATGCGGCGCACCACCGGCCGCGGTGCCTGCGGCGGCTCGTCGTCGGGCGGCTCGGGCTCGGTGCCGTCCCGACCGGTCGACGACATCGCGATCCGGTCGGAGTTGACCTTGCCGGTCACCGACTCGGTGTGCGGCTCGGGCGGCACCACAACCTTTTTGGGCCGCTGCGCCGGCTCCTGCCCGCCGTGGCCGCCGGCACCGCCGCCCTGCGCTGCGCCGGCCAGCCCGCCCATCGGCATCCCCATCGGCATCATCCCCGACGAGCCGGCTGCCGGCGAAACCGGTTGCGGCAGCCCGCCGCTGGGCATCGACGGTAAATGCGGTGGCGGACCCGTCGTCGGAGTCACCGCCGGCAACCCGATATCGCCGGCCGACCCGAGACCACCCCCGGCCGGCATGGTACCGCCGGCGGCACCTTTCCCGGCGCTGCGCCCCGCGCCAGGCCCGCCATCGAAAGGCCGCGACGCGTTCTCCAGCTTGTCCAGACCGGGCTTCATCACCCCACCCAAACTCTGGCTGGCCGTGCCGGCCAGCTGAGATCCGGCCTCCATCAACGTTTCCGGGGCCTTGCCGACCATCTGCACGGCCCCTCCCACCAGCCCGCCGGCGGCGCCCATCAGCGTCTGCATCAGTTGCGGCAACATCGAAGCCAGCTGCCCCGCCTTCTCCGGGCTCATCTCGTCGCCTGCCTTGCCGGCCTTGCCCGGGCCAACGCCGGCCGCCGGATCACCGGGCGCCCCACCGGCTCCCGCCACAGCATCCCCACCCTCGCCGTCACCGGCCGTGGTGGCTTCCGTCTCGGAATGAAACGCGCTGTAGCCCTGAGTCGCCTTGCTGTCCAGGGCGGTCTTCTCCCCCAACAGCTGAGCGAGTTGACCGGCGTACTTGCCGCCGGAAGCGATGTTGGCCGCCGACACCGTCTGGATCTGCTGACGCAGCTGCGCGAACTGGTGCGGCGACGGAATGTCGTTGCGGGCCTGCACAATCTGCCCGGAATGCTGGTCGGCCTGCCAGGCCAGCGTGTGCGCGCGGGAGGCCGACGTGTCCAGTGCCTGGGCGTAGCGGTACAGGTGGTCGCGCACCGCGTCGGTGGACACCGGGCTGTCCCACTGCTCGGGCAGCGAGTTGCCGACCTGCCGCACAGTGTCGGCGGCGCCCTCCAACGCCGAAACCAGCTGTGTCCACGCCGAAATGAACGCCTCGCCCGCGCTCGGATCCCCGGCATGCACCGCGGTGGCCAGCGCCTCGCCGGGCACCGGCAGCGGCGGGACCAGAGGCGGCCGGATGTCGGGCGGGATCGGCGGCGACGGCGGCGCCCACCCGGTGACGGGCACCAGGTCGGGGACGCCCAGCTTCTCCAGACCGGACTTGTTGTACAGGTCTTGGAGCGCGAACGCCGCCGAGACGTTGACCAGCTGCGCGGCGGTCGCGGCCAGCCCCAGCGCCTGCTCACCGATGACCGCCACCAACGAAGCCCCCGCCGTCGACAGCCGCACGGCCGCACCGGCCGACGCGGGGTCGGCGCCCAACGGCGGGTGGGCCGGGTCGCCGCCCATCAGCTCGGCGAGCACGTCGGCGATCCGCTGCGCGGCCAACGCCAGCCCGGTCGGATCGACTTGCATCGCTACAACTTCCCCAGTCGCTCGCGGGCGGCGGCCAGGTCGGCCTCGGTGGGAATGCCCGCGAAGTCCTCGGTCGCGATGCCGGCCTGATCCCATTGGCGCCGCACCGCCACCTGTCCCTGAAGGTACGCGACGTCGGCGCAGGCCATGATCCGCTCGGCGATCTCGTGGCCGGGCCGGGCCATGGCTTCGGGTTCCAGCTGCACGCCAAGCACGTGGCCGCGCACCGCCACCCGCACGAACACCGCCCCGTCGGGGGTGGCGGCCGTGAACGACTGGTCGGACAGCGCTACCGCGGGCTCGTCGGTCAAAGTCGCAGTCGCTCCGCGTTGAGGTCGTCGGCGCTGGTGAAGGCGGCGGCCGCGCGGCGCAACAGGTCGGCGGCGTTGCGGTGGGTGGCGGCATGCTCGCCCAGGGCGGCGTCGCGCTCGCGCAGCAGGTCGGCGGCAGCGGCCTTGACTTGGTGCATGATCGGGCCGTAGCTGGCCACGGCGGCCTGGATCTCGGCGCCGGCCGACTGGGCCACCGTGATGTGCTCGGCGACCTCGTCGTGCTGGTCGGCGACGGCCCGCAACACGGTGGGGGTGATTTCGATCCGGTCGGTCATCTGGTGCGCTCCTTCTAACTAGGCGATTGTCCCCGAACGGGTCCTCGGTGTGCGACCGCCGGTGCCGATCAGCTCGACGCGGCCGCGGCCGGTGCCGCGGCGGGCGCGGCGGTGGGGTCCATCCAGCCCAGGAAGTCCGGGCCGGAGGCCACCGTGGACAGCGGCACCACCTGCCCGTTCTGCAGGGCCTTGACCGAGCTGAGCGCCACCACGTAGTGGTCCTTGAACATGCCAATGGCCCCGCACGACAACGCCGAAGGGTCGACGGGGTTGGTCACCGGGGTGCCGGGCGGTGGCAGGTCGATGCCGGCCTGGCGGTACGCCGCGTCCACCGGGGTGCCCCCCAAATAAGATTTAACGGCTCCGGCCAGCGCCGCCGTCCGCGCGGTGGCCGTCGAGCCGTCGGGCAGCGACACCACGGTGGTCGGCACCGGCGGGGGTGGGGCCGACGACGGTGTGGCGCTATCCGGCTGCGGCTGTTGGTGTTCGGGCTCGCTGTCCCCGCGCCCGTCAGCCCCGTCGTCCGAGCGCTTGTCAACGTCAGCGCCGTCGGCCGTGTCGTCGCGACGCGGCTGCTCGCTCAGTTGCGAGGCCAGACCGGCCAGCGGCGCGGCGGCGCCGGCCAGCGACGAGAACGGGTCGCCACCGAATCCGCCGCCCAGTCCGCCGGCCGGGAACGCACCCAACGCCGCCGGCAGCGCCGAGGCCAGCGTCGACAGCGGCTCGGCCGGCGGCGGCGCGCCGACGCCCAGTCCGAGGTCCGACAGCGTCGGATCCGGCATCGGCTCCTCGGGGCCTAAGCCGTCCTCCACCGGTGCCTCCACAGGCGCGGGCGGCGAACCAGGGTCGCTTCCGTACAGGTTCGACAGCGCCTCAACGGCTTTGGCCTGATCCTCGGCTCTGAGTGTGCCCGACGTGACCACGTCACCGATCGCGGCGACCTGGCCGCGCAGAAACGCCAGGAACGCCTGCTCACCGGCCGGGGTGTCCAGCGATAGGTCCGGGTTGTCGATCGCCTCGACGATCTTCTGCTGGATGGCCTGCAGCTTCTGCTGCCCGTCGGCGGTAGTCGCGTGCGCGGTCAGCAGCACCTCGGAGAGCTTGCCCTCGGCGTCGCTGATATCGCTGTAGCGGTTCTGCATCTCTTCGTGCAGTTTCTTCACTGCGTCGGCGGCGCGGCCCGACTGCTGCTCATCGGTCGGCAGCGCCGGCCCCGCCGCGGGCGGCGCCGATGGCGTCGCAGGTGGTGCCGTCGTCAACGGCGCCACCTGATGGCCCGTGGAGTCGATCGGCGCATACTGACCGTCTGCGGTTGGACGAAACCCCGCGGGTGAAACCGGTTGCCCGACTGCCCCGTTGGGGTCCAGCGGCGACACCGTGCCGTCGTCATTGAGCAGATAGGTTTTGCCGTTGGCCGCGTCGCGATAGGCAAGCGACCCGTCGCGGGGCACCGGGGTGCCGTCGCCGAACACCAGCTGGCGCTCCTGGCCGACGCTGTCGGTGTTGAAGTGCATGTTGGGATCGCCGTAGGCGTGGCGCGCCTTGTCCAGCACGCGTCCCCAGTACGGGTCGGCGCGGTCGATGAAGAAGTCCGCGCCCGGCGGCGCCCAGCCCGCCCCGCCAGCCCGCACGCCGCCGGGGTCATGATCCCAGTGCGTCTGCTCATCGAACCTCCTGGCCCGCGTCATCGGCTCTAGAACCAGCCGCGGCCAAGGTCGGCTTCCAGTCCGGGCGGGGCGACGAACGCCGGCGGATCGGCGGGCGGCACATCCCCGCCGAACAGCAGCTGTGCCCGCGACAGCAGTGCGAGCACGTTCGTAGCTTCCTGGCGCAGAGCGGCGTCCACAGCTCATCCTTCCTGCGGTCAATTCGAGCCTAACCGCGGCTGAGCACACCTCCGTACGCTAATTTCTCGCCGCGGGTTACTCTGCGGTCCAGGGAATTTCGGCAGCTGGCGGCACGGGCCGGCGAGCGACATACGCCGAGGGCATCGGCGCGACGCGCACCACGTCACCGGTCTGCGGGGCGTGCACCACCTCAGTAGGCGAAATCGCCAGCTGCACATGCCCCGGACCGCGGCTGTCGAAATCGTCTTTCGGGAAGATGAGGTCACCTGCTCGCACGTCGCCCGGTGCCACCGGGACACCCTGACTGACTTGGCTGTAGGTGTCGGGGCCGAGGCGCACACCGGCCTGCGCCCAGGCCCATTGCGTCAGCCCGGAGCAGTCGAACCGATCCGGACCCTTGGCGCCCCACACGTACGGGGTCCCCTGCTTGCTCAGCGCCGCGGCGGCGGCGACGCCGCCCGGATCGCCGGGCACCGCCTCGGCGCGCCGGTCGACACGTGAAGCCAGCATGGTGTGCGGCCGGCGGTCCATCGACGGAGGCCCGTCACCACCCGTCCCGGCATTACGTCCCGCACTCAAACCGCCACCGGCAAACGGGATTCCGCCGCCATTACCGCCCGCGCGAGCCGAGTATGCCATGGACCGCAGTAGGGCGGCCATCCTCGCATCGCGAACCTTGTAGGCCGCGACAACCCGCTGCTGATGGGCGAGGCGGGCGCGCAGCGCAGCGATGAGCGCCTTTTGGCCGGCTGGGGTGGTGGTGTAGGGCGCGAAGGCGGAGGTGTCGGCGGCGGCGCTACTCAGGATGCTGCCGGATGTCGTGCGCCCGGTACGATCGGCGCCGGCGGCGTCGTGGAGGTGATCGCTGAGGCGTTCGATCAGTGCCGGCCAGGCTGTCCAGGCTCGAGCGCAACCCGGCCACCGAAAGCGGCGTAGCCGACGGGGAATTCGCCCGAGAGCCCGGAGATCTGCGCGAGCCCACCGCGAACGACAGCACCCGCGCCGGTCAGCGCCGATCCTGCGCTACGCGCGGCGGAACCTCCGGACGTCGGCGGGTCACCGAAGAGCGAGTGTGCGCGGCCGAGCACCTCGCCGACCTGCTGCACGACGGCACCGATCGACACGTATCCAGTATCGAGTCAGCCAACCCGTGGTTCTGACACCAATTCTTCCGCGCGGCCATCCAGCTACGGCTGGTACGTCAAACCATGAATGTCGTCGGCAGCGCGCGCCGCCGCGCTGATGTGCTCGCCGAGAAGACGCTGCATGCCGGCGATTTGGTTTCGCAGGGCGAGTAGGGCGGCCAGTTCGGAGGCGGGCAGCTCACTGGTTGGGCCGAGGCGCGACGGGATTTCTTCAGCGCGCAGCCGCAAGTCGGTGGCCTGTGATCCGCCGCTGGCGTGCGCGTGACCGGAACGCGTGAGGTGTTCGATGAGCTGGGAATCGGTATCGCCGACGGCGTCGAGGCGGCGGGCGATGGTGTCGAGCGCGTCGTGGTGCGCCGATGCGAGCGCACCGCCGAGCTCGTCGGTGCGTGCGCCGATGGCGCGACTGGCTCCTGAAGCCTCGTCGAAGGCGGTAGTCATGTGCGCGGTCGCGGCGTCGGCCGGCGTGGCGAACAGCGACTCGGCGCGGCTCAGCACCTCGACCACGCGGTCTGCGACGTCCTGCACCGACATAGCAGAAGTGTCCCCTCCCGCCTGATCACGGCGCAACTAGGCACTTACCCGTGCCGCCACGCTTAGGGCTGGTTGTTGTGCGAGGCATTGAGCTCGATCTGGTCAGCACCGTCGTCGGACGAGTGCTGACCGATTCCGCCGCGCAGCGAATCGAAGATCGCGAGGCCCTGGCCCACCAGGCCGGTGGCGATCTCCCCGAGCCCGTCGGCGCCGTTGAGGACGGTCAGGTTGGCGCCCGAAAGACCTTGAGCGGCCTGCTTGACGATCTCGGGAAGTTGGTCGATCAGCATCCGGTCCAGTGCGACCCGGTTGTGCGACGCGGCCGCCTCGGCCTGGATCTTCATTTTCTCCGCGTCGGCGACCGCGAGGATGCGGACGCGCTCTGCCTCGGCCTCGGCAGGTTTGACCACTTCGGAGACGAGCTCTTGCTGTCGGAGTTCGGCGGCGCGCTGAGCCAACTCGGTCCGCATTTCCAGCACTTCGCGCTGGGCCCGTGCTTCGGCGAGCGGTCCGGCCTGGGCGGCTTCGGCTTGAGCTTTGTCGACTTCTGCTTTGTACTGCGCCTTGACGATCGCGGTCTGCCGGGCGAACTCGGCCTGGTTGCGTTGCGATTCCTGCTCGGCCTCGGCGGAGGCCTGGTTGGCCCTCGCTTGAGCGATCTGCGCCTGCTGCTGAATGGCGGCGTTGTGCGGAGCGGACATCGCGAGGATGTATCCCAGCGCTCCGTCATCGATCGACTGGATCTGCAGGGCATCGACGGTCAGCCCGATCTTGATCATCTCCTCCTTGGATCCGTCGAGGACCTCCGTGGCCAGCTTCTGCCGTTCTTTGATGATCTGTTCGACGGTCATCGACCCGATGATCGAGCGCAGGTGACCGGCGAAGATTCGCCCGGTCAGGATCGCCATCTGGTTCTGATCCGACAAGAATCGCTGGCCCGCGCTGACGACGCTCTCACTGTCGTTGCCGACCTTGAACGCGATGACCGCCCGAACGTTCAAGGTGATCCCCTGCTGAGTGACGCATTTCTCTTCGACTTCGGCCTCACACATCGCCAGGGTAAGGAACCGGACCTTTCGGAAGAACGGCATGATGAATGCCCCGTGACCGGTGACGACGCGGAACGGGGCGTTGCCTGCGGCTCGGCCGCCGGAGATCAGCATCGCCTGGTCGGGTGCGGGCACTCTATAGCCGAACATGTTGGGCTCCTTTATGATTCGTGTTCATCGTCGGCGTGTGCATTCAGAAATCAAAGCCGGTCCAGGGCTCGACGGTTACGGTCCGGGGACCTCGGGTGTCTATCACCAACACCTCGGTTCCCTTGGGTAGTGGTTCCTCCGACCAGGCCAGATAGGTCTCTTTCGACCCCCGCACGTTCAGAAGTACTTCTCCTGCGCCCTCGGAGCCGCGGGTCGCCACAATCAGCGGCCCGAGGCAACCGATCACCGAGACGTCGCCCACTTCTTGCATGATCCTCCACCACAGGCCTTCCCCGCGAGCCTCGTCTGTTTCGACCCTGGCCGACTACAGGTTCACGGCACTTATGCAGAGCGGAACTGTCGTTTCAGTCCAACTTCGTGCCGGGTCTGAAACCGCGATCGCAATGTCAGAGGAGAGGCCCGCAGAACGCTACGTACCTCGCGATATTGGTTACCGTATCGATGGACTTCCGCTGTGAGCCCTGCCCAGGTATGGGGACAGGATTTGAATCTGCGACCTCTGGGTTATGAGCCAACCGCTCCCACTGCCAACGACGCTGTCACTTCGCTCCGGCCTCAATCCTCTGACCCACGTGCCACCGCATACACCGTGTGAGTGCCCTGAAAGCCCTTGAGTTCGACCTCGCGCGGCGGCCCGAACCGGATACCGGCCAGCCCGTCGACGGCATCGTGAACCGGCTCACTGACCAGGATCTCGCCGCCGCAGGCAAGACCAGCCACCCTCGCCGCCATGGCGACGTTGCGCCCGAACAGATCGTCGCCACGTCGCACCGACGTCCCCATGTGCACGCCCATTCGCACCCTGATCTCGTCCCAGCGCTCCGGGTCGTCCTCAAGCGCCTGCTGCACCCCGACGCTGCAGCGCACGGCCTGCCCGGAATCTGCGAAGGCGATCATGAACCCGTCACCCTGCGTCTTGACCACGTGTCCACCGTGCTCGTCGACGTGCTTGTAAAAGAGTTTGTTGTGTTGCTCAAGAAGTTTCACCCATTCGCGGTCGCCCAGCGCGTCGTTGAGTTCGGTCGAGCCTTCGATGTCGGAGAAGACGATGACGACTTGGCCGTCAGCGGTCAGCCTGGCGAGATCGGGACGTTCGACGCGGGCCCAGCCGGCGAGGTCCTCGATCGAGTTGCGCACGGTGGCGCCGACGCCCTTCTTGATCAGCGAGTCGGCCGTCTGCCACACGGTCCTGATCGCGACCGGCGCCAGCCCGCGCGACCGGCGACGACGAGGCTTGTCCTGGCGGCAGCGCTCGAGCTCGCGTCGCGTGCCCGTCAGCTTCTGCCGCGCCACGATCAGCAGGACGGCCAGCGCGACGAGCCCGGCGAATTCGACGCCGACGACCACCCAGACGATGACCGGATTCAACGTTCGTTCCCGGCGGCAGCGGATCTAAACACTGGGCCAGTATGGGCGTCGATGCCCGCCGGTCGGCCATCGCGGCCTCATCCCGCGTTGAGATCCGCAATCAATTCCTCGATGCGCGACCGGGTGTCGCCCGGCGGCGGGGTCTCGCTCTCCACCGCGATGATCAGCTCGGCGGAGGCGCCCAGCGCGGCGGCGGCTTCGGCCGCGGTGAGGTTGGCGCGGCGGCGCGCGGTGTAGAGGCGTTGGCCCAGTGTGGCTTCCGGTGCGGCCGCCGCCCGGGTCATCAACTCGTCATAGCGGCGGCGCACCGCGGCAAGCGATTTGATGACCCCCGCAGAACCTTGACTGGTGCGCACCGCCCGGGCGGTGATCGCCTCCAGGCGACGCAGGTCGGCCAGAACCGCTCCCGCATACTCGGCGAACTTGGGGTGATCGTCGGCGGGCAGGTTGGCGATCGCAGCGCCGACGGTGCTCAGGGCGACGTCGACCGCGCCGACGATCAGCGGTGCGTCGGCCTCCTCCACCGTGCGGGCCGTGGTGCTCCCCGGAGCCTCGCCGCCGGCGCGGATGCCCGCTAGTGTTCCGGCGGGCCATTGCACGAGTTCTTCCAGCATGGCGCGGGTGCGCTCGCGCGGCCAGCTCCGGCCCTTCTCGAACGCGATGAGCGAGCTGGCGGTGATGAACCCCTTGCGCGCCAGTTCGCGCTGGGTAATCCCCAATTCTTGCCTGCGACTGGCAAATGCGGCACCGGCGCGGGCGGTGCCCGGCGCAGATGCGTCGTCAAGCATCGGGCCAGTGTATCCGCCGTCTGAGCGGCTACCCGCACAACGAAAGGCAAGCGGTCGAGCAATAGCAGCGGACATCAAGCGCTAGCGTATCTGCCACCGTCTGAGAGTGTAAATGCTAGCTTTAGCGTTGCAACGCTAGTGTTATGACGCTAGTGTTTTGCCGATCGTAGAACAGCACAGTGGGAGGAGGTCTCGGTGACCGTGACGATCGATAAGCCCCTACCGGTGACAGACCACACCCTGTCTGGGCGATCCGGATCGATGGGCCGCCGGCGGCGAGGACCCGGAGCTCAAGGCGCTGTGCCGGGCGTGCTCGCGGCGATGGTTGTGCGCCAAGGAAGCGCTGAAAACCCCCGACGCAGTCGGCATGTGGTCGGGCGTCAACATCCCGGAAGGCGGGCGTGGACGCAAATTCGCCTTCGTTCAACTGCGCTCGCTGGCCGCTTATCAGCAGTCACCAGGTCGCGGAGACCGCGTAGCGCCCGGAGGCAGAAACGCATTCATGGGCAGCGATCGCCAGTGACCGGACACGCCAACGGGTTGTAGTCCTCCCCTAGCCGTTCGCGAATGAAGGCCGCGCTCAACGGATGACATGGGTTCAGCCACCGTGCGATCACCATGACGCTGACCGCGGCGGCGCCGGCGCGGCGCAGAGTCAACGTCGCCGATTGAGCGTTCGACCCGGTGGTCCACACATCGTCGAGGACCAAGACGTGTCGGCCTGCTACGGCGCCGTCGACAGTGAACTTCTCATCGTCCACGACCCGGTCGCAGCGCGCGTCGAGCGCCGGCCTCAACACGACATCCCCCATCAGTCCCAGAGACTCGGCAATCGAGATCATCGGATGAGTGCCAATCCGGCTCGTGAGCGATGGGATCACGACGCGCGCGGAGACCGGTTGGCCGACCGCAGAGCCGAAGCATCGTTCATGCAGTGACATCCCCAGCCGGAGAACCTCGCCGACAATCGACCCACATCGCTCCCGCTCACTGCGCAGCGGGTCGTTCTTGTAGTTGCGCAGCACAGCCGCCGATTCGGTGCCGTCGATCGCGTAGGCCAGCGGTGCCACTAGGTCGGCCAGACCGTCGATGCGTTGATGGCCGCGACAACGCCAACACAGCTGGTAGCCGTCGACCGGCGTGGCACACACCCCGCAGGTGCGCATCGGCTCACGCACCCCGTTGCGCAAGAACTCAAGCGGAACGGCGGCCTCTAGAGGTGCAACTTTCGACGTCAACGCGGACACGGCCTGATCTCCAATCGCGCGAACCGCTTTGGGCCGCGTGACCAGACGCTAAGACTGCGTACCGACCGCCTTATGGCGCGTCGAACTGGTGGTTAACACTAACGGGGTTATCCCCAGGCGGTGGACAACCGATAGAAGTGGGCCCGGCGCCTCCCGGTCGGGAGTTGCGCCTCGCGTTGCCAAGCCAGCTGGCCTACATTTGCGCCCAGACGATCTTGGTTTGCAGGTAGGTGTCCAGGCCTGCCTTGCCGGATTCGTAGCCCCAACCGGATTGCTTGTACCCGCCGAAGGGCATGGAGTGATCGAACTGCATCTGACAGTTCAACCCCACAGTTCCGGCCTTGAGCCGCTTGGCGATCCGGTGCGCGCGGCCAAGGTCTTTGGTCCAGGCGGTGGCCGCCAGTCCGTAGGTGCTGTCGTTGGCCAGGGCGACCGCTTCGTCCTCGTCGTCGAACGGCAGGATCGTGACCACGGGCCCGAAGATCTCCTCCTGGAACAGCCGGCTCGTGGCGGGGTCGACGTTGGTGACCACGGTCGGGTGGACGAAGTACCCCTTCCGGTCGAGGCGATGCCCGCCAGTGACGAGCTCGACGCCATCGGACTTGCCCTGGTCGAGGTAGCCCAAGACGCGAGTGAGCTGCTTCTGACTGATCAGCGGGCCGATCATGCTGCCCTCGTCGGTGGGGCCACCCAGCTGCAGGTGGTTCGCGATGTTCGCGATGCCCTCCACGACCTGATCGTAGACCGCGCGCTGGGCAAAGATGCGCGAGCCGCAGACGCATGCTTGCCCGGAGTGCACGAAGGTGCCGAAGGCCGCCATGGTGATGGCCGTGTTGAGGTCGGCGTCGTCGAACATCACTACCGGTGACTTCCCGCCGAGTTCGAGCGTGACCTTCTTCAGGTTGCTTGTGCCCGACGCCCCCACGATCGCTCGGCCCACTTCGGTCGACCCGGTGAACGCGACCTTCTCGACGTCAGGGTGTGCGGTGATGGCCGCGCCCGCGGTGTGGCCGTAGCCGATCAGTAGGTTTGCCACCCCGTCGGGCACCCCGGCCTCGCTGAGAATTCTGTCCAGGATCAGCGCCGTGAGCGGGGTTTCCTCAGCGGGTTTGACGACGCTGCTGCAGCCCGCGGCCAGCGAAGGCGCGAGCTTGGCGCAGAAATTGAAGATCGGTCCGTTCCACGGAAAGATCAGCCCCACAACGTCATAGGGTTCTTTGAGGGTGTAGGCGTGCTGATGGGTGTCGACGCCCGTGAGGCCGCTCGTGTTCACATCGGCGGCGATCCCCTCGATCTTGGTGCACCACCCGGCGTAGTACCGGAAGAACTCGGAACTGACCGACACGGTTGCTTGGGCTTGCGCCGGGACCATGCCGGCGTTGAGCGACTCGAGCTCGGCCAATTCCGCCGCGTTCTGATCGATCAATTCGCCGATGCGCCAAAGCACCTTGGCCCGCTCGCTGCCGGCCAACCCCTTCCAGACACCCGCCTCGGCAGTCGCCTTCGCACGCGCAACGGCATCGTTGACCGCCTCTGGTCCGCAATCCTTGAACTCAGTGATCTGATCTTCGGTGGCGGGATTGAACACCGGAATCACCTCACCGGTACCTGGTCGTTCGCGGGCCTCGTCCAGCACTGCCTGCACCGTCATTAGGTATCCCCTTCTCGCGTCACTGCGACCTCGTTGCTTGGGCGGCCCGGTTTCACGCGCACACTGAAGCGAAGGTTATGCGCATAACCACCGAATGTCTAGAGCTGATTCAACGCCCGCAGGGCGACGGGAACGTGGCACGGTCGTCATGGGAAGGGATGCGTGAAAATGTCGGGTGCACGCGAAAACGCCTCGCCGGGCCTGGATCTCGGTCCCGGCCCCGTCGCCCACCACCGCGACTTGCCGCGGTTTGTCTGCTATGTCGAGGCGCGCACGATCAGTCGCGCAATATCGGTAGGCTGCGGAGCCGGCTGCGCCGGGTATCCCAACTCGGTCAGAACAGCCGCGATCGCGGCGTCGGCGACCGCAACGGGATTGAATTCCACCGTCGTGAGAGGTGGGGAACTGATTTCTCCCGTGGGGTTGGCGTCGACGCCGATCACGGCAAGATCGGCTGGACAACGCAGTCCTGCTTGGCGGATGCCGTACAGGACCAGACAGGCAATCTCATCGCTTTGAGCACATACCGCGGTCACCCCGTCGCCTACCCAGCGCGTGACGACGTCGGCGGCGCTGTCCACCGTGACGTCGTCCACACTGATGGGCGAAAGATCATTGGCCAGTGCTGCGCGGGCGACGCCCTCAAGCCAATAATCACCCAGAGCACGCCATTTGGCGATGCCCGTGTACGCGAACGCGATCTTTCGGTGCCCACGCGAAACCAGGTGCTCGACGCGGATGGCGCCGACCGACAGATGGGGATCTCCCAGTGCAGGCAGAGTCCCGATCTCGATGTGCGGAACGTTCGCGGTCTCCACGGCGATGCGTGCGCCATTGCTCAGCGGAAACAGGCTGGTGACGGCGACCGGATCGAGATTCTCGACCGCGTCGATGACGTGCTGATCGTCCTCGGTCTCGAAGATCTGCACCTGCAAGAGACCCCGCCGGGCCAGCTCAGTCGTCATCCGACTGCCGGCCTGCATCGGCATCTCACCCACCGCCACCCGTGGCACTACGTACAGCACCACACCGCTCTTGCCCCGGGCCAGGTTGCGAGCGGCGGCATTGGGCCGATACCCCAACTTCTCAGCAGCGCGGTAGACCGCCTCCCGCGTGCGCGGCGAGATCCGTCGGCCCTCAGACTTGTTCAGCACATAACTGACCGTGGCGGTCGACACACTCGCCAGGCGCGCGACGTCGGCGTGGGTGGGCCGCGTGGTTCGCTCCACGCTGGATGGGTCACCCTCTGGTCCAGCCATGCCTCATCGTGACACGACCTGTCCCTGAGTTACCGCTCGGTCTAGGCCAGTCTGGCGCCGCATACCGGCCAGGCGCCCCGCCCTTGCCGTGCCCGGGTGACTTCGGCGATAGCGATCTGTTCTTCTCGGGTCGCAAGGTCGGCGCGCGCTGCGTAACGCAGTCCGCCGTTGCGCTGCCAGGTGTGCTGGTCGAACTGTGCGCCGCCGTAGAAACCGTTGCCGGTGTTGATGGCCCAGTTGCCGCCGGATTCACAGGCGGCCAGCGCATCCCAGGCCGCGCCATTGAGGACCGGCGGTACCTCGGTACCCGGTTTGGCGCCGACCCGCAGCACCGTCGGTCGGGCCGGGGTCATGATCACATTCCGCACGGCCTGTCGGCCGGTTGGGACGCCGTTGACGATCGACACCGTGAAGGTGATGTCCTGGATCCCCGGAGAGCCGGGATCCTCGACAACGTGGCGGCTCATGTTCATCGTCGGATCCTGGATGCGGTATACCTGCGGCAGCACCTGCATGCGCTGGGTGACGGTCGGCGTGCGGATGCGAGTGACGGTGATCCGCATGCCCGGGGTGACCGGAGTCGACGTGGGCGGCACTACTTTGTCGTCCTGCTGTAGCGGTGCTCCGGTGGCGCTGAGCAGCATGCCTACATTGGGCGCTGCCAGGTGCCGGTCGCTGACCACACCACCGTCGTCGAGGTGGACTGTCTTCGCAGTGATCACCGGCAACGCCATTCCGGCCAGCGGCACCCGGCTGGTGCGAGGCGCGGTGGGGAGGGCGTCGCTCAAAGAGAGCTCCGTGAGGGCCTCGTCGACGGTCGAGGCCGTGGTCCACACCTGGGTGCTCTGCCCGCCGTCCAGCGACAATTGCAGCGGCCGGCCGCGTCGCAGCACGATGGTGTCGGACTGGCGGACGGGCTGGTCGGCGGCCGGATGGAGTTCGTCGCGGTTGCTGACCGCGAAGCCGTCGTCTCGCACCACGTCAATGACCGTGGATTTCATCGTCGATATCGTCATCCGGGAGCCGTCGACGACAAGCGTGACGGTCTTGAGCATCGTGACGGTGTAGCCGCCTCCGAACATCAACGCCAACAGGAGCGCGCCGAGAAGCGCACGCGGAGACTTGCGTCTCGCAGCGGCGTTGCCCTGGTGAGTCTCGCATCGCCGCGGCAGGCCGGACAACGCGGGTCGCAGACCGCCTCGACCCAGCGCGGCGTCTTCGGTCCCATCGACCCGTTCGGCGTCGGCCAGCAGGGCCGAGACCGCCTCGGTAAGAACACCTTCCCACTCACTCACCCGCGCGGAGCTCATCGCCCGACGTTCGGAGGATCTGGACCGTATCCTCGTCCCGGCTAGCGTCACTTGGCCGAGCCGGACCATTCCCGCGTCTTGGCACAACACCAACGCCTGCACGAACAGGTCCTGGAGCGCGGCTCGGTGCCTCTGGCGGAATCCAGCGATTGCCCGATGATCCGGAGCTGCCCCGGCCGCAAGCCACCGGAAGGGCACATCATCAACGCATTTGCGCGCAATCACCCGCGACGAGCGCACCCCGGTGGTGTAGCCGTACAACAGGATGCTCACCATCACCCGCGGTTCGACGGGCGGCTCGCCAAACCCCTCGGTGTAGGCGGCCCGAATAGGGCCGATATCCAAACGCTCGTCGACCAACTCGGCAATGCACCGGCCCAGGTGCTGGGGCGCCAACCTGACATCCAGCGGCGACGGTAACGATCCCCGAGCGGGATCGAAAACGCTCAATGTCTTGTCCGCGAACCGGTTCGGGCTCGCTGCACACCGGGTCGCACTCTGTGCACGATCACGTCGAACAATCCACCGCCCCCGACCCCATCAGTCGCACATCATCGCGCGTGCTTGGGGTTCGGCCGACCACCCTGCCCGGCGTGTCGCCGATCCAGAGCGTCCCTGCCGCGGCCGAACCTGCCGCGGCCGAATGGTTTGGCCGGATGATCGGTCCGCAGAAGCCCGACACTTCGTCCGACCGGCCGCAAAAACGCACTTGAACTCGGCCTTTGGTGGTGGTCCCGACTGGGATCGAACCAGTGACCTTCCGCGTGTGAGGCGGACGCTCTCCCGCTGAGCTACGAGACCGGGAGCCCGACCGAAACAGGTCGAACGACGTCGAAGACTAGCACGCGAGGACTCCCGACCCGAATCCGTTAGGACCTGGCCGAGGGCACACGCAGCGGGTTATCGTCGCGCGACTCAATGGCGTGTTCCTGCGGCGATTGCCAGGTTCACGGCCGTTTTTTGCTTGACGCGTGCGGTGGCGGCGCCACAGCCACACGATCCGGAAGGGACCCATCGGTCGCCCCGCAGACGTCGGCGGTGTACTGGCCTGCTGCGACATCAGCGACAGCGACTGGTCGCCACCGCGCTCGGGCCCGGACTGCGAATGGAACTACGGGGCGCCGCAATTCGCGCCCGGGAGCACTACTCTATCGTCTGCGCCGGCGACACAGCATGCGGCGCGGACGAGGTTCTGCCGTGCGGCAGTCGATCGCGGCCGGGGTGCTGGGGTGCGAAAGTGCCGACTCGGTCATGACACGCGCGATGACCCGGCCAGCCATGGGTTCTCGATTTCACGGCAGGCCTATCAACCGTTTCTGACCTGTCCACAACCGCCGCTCCGCGGTAGGAGTTGAGATTTGTGCGGCTACGCTTGAGTGGACTATCGTCGTCCTTCGCGACGGGCGACGATGTCGTTCGTGGCGCGCGGATGTAGCGCAGTTGGTAGCGCATCACCTTGCCAAGGTGAGGGTCGCGGGTTCGAATCCCGTCATCCGCTCGAAGGTGCAGTGGCATCAATCCAGCGGTGGAGTGGCCGAGTGGTGAGGCAACGGCCTGCAAAGCCGTGCACACGGGTTCGATTCCCGTCTCCACCTCCAAAAGGACCCCGCGCGATTAGCTCAGCGGGAGAGCGCTTCCCTGACACGGAAGAGGTCACTGGTTCAATCCCAGTATCGCGCACCAAGTTCTACCTGCCGGTTTCACGGTCAAATTAGGCCACCGTGACCTCAATATGACCTGACGCAATCGGCGAGCTGGCAACCCAACACGAAAGGTTGCAGCCCATGACAGCACCAACAACCAACCGATTCGACGTGCCGATGCCGGCCGGTGCAGTCGAGGTCGGCGAATGGACAGACGAAACCCTGCCCGTCGGTGGCCCCCTCGTCACCGACAGCTCGGACCCGGAAAAGGTGTCCCGGTATTTCAACGGGTCGTTGTGGACCGTCGAGAATACCATCGACCCCCTCGCGCGGGACGTCGAGGTGGCCATCACCGGGTTTCAGAAGGCTGATGGCACGGTCACCCATCATGTGGCCGTCCGTACCGACGATGACCCGCTGAACATGCCGTGCGCGCGCGAGCTGCTCACCGTGCTATCGGAGGCGGTTAAAGAGGCCGATGAACTGGCCCAGGATGACGCGATGACGGGGCATCGGCTCGATAGCCGTGAACTTCGTCAAGAGCTGCGAGCGCTCTTGAGCGGCGTCGGGCCACACGATCTGACCGATGATGAGCTGTCGCGGATGATCGACGTTCTCGGACAGGCTCGGCTGCGCGCCGTCCTGAAGTAAATCCCAGCCCTTCGGCCCGTCATCCTCTGGGGTGGCGGGCCGACTGCTGCCTTGAGCACACAATGAAGGAATGTCCACCAGGGGTGTCAACCCGTTTGATGACCTTGCGTTCACGCAAATCCGGCATCCGATCAATCAACTAACCGATCGAGAGCGCGCAGAGGTTGAGGCATACACCCTCGGCGGATTTGAGCAGGTAAACAGCGCCCTACGCGGGCAAAGGCCGATAACGGACGCATTGTCTGAAACCATCGACGTCTTGCGATCCGCGATCCGCAAGTTCGCCCTCGATACGGACGCCCGTGTCACACGCGAGATCGGTGCAGCTGATATCGGACTAACGACAGCGAGTGAGGCTGCGTCATCGGTCGGACGACTCTTCACTGAGCTGGGGTTTCTGTCGACCAGCATGAATGAGAATCCGCCGCACTCTTCGATACACGCCGCGCCGCTCGAGCTAGAACTGAGGGTTCCGGCTGGTACACATGCCCTGGCAGTGGGCAGCCTTGCCGAATATCCCCTTGAACGCGAGCTGTTGGTTATCGATGCCCGCAGGGTTTTCGTCGTACACTCGCGCTATAACGATGTCACCAGCCGGTGGCGGTTATACGGCGAAGTCCTAAGCAAGCCTGAGCGTTGCCATGAGGACAGCAACAAGTCCCCTGACCCGGGGACCGCCTTGAGCTGCGGCCGGCCGAACTGACGGCGGAAGACGCCACCCAACTTCGTAGATACGCCTCGCGCAACGGCTTCACGATGCCTGTGTCGGAGTATGAGCGGGCGCTCTATGCGGCCAAAGGCCAAGAGCCCCCCGAATCGTAGTGGCACCGCAGTCCGCCGCCTTAGATTAACGGGGGCCACATAAGATCGGGGGCACCCCCTCCGCGCGCACGGCACACCCCGCGAGACCCCGCCGCAGTCGCGAATATCTCCCCGAAGTTTTTTCCACAAACCGCGACGAAAGGGACCCGGCGCATCGGCTGGAATGCGCCGGGTCCCTTCGTATTGCCGCACGCGGTGGGGAACTGACGGGTGCCACCGCGTGCGGGGTCTGTGGCTTACGCCGTCGTCGCGATGTTCAGCAACCGGAACGCGTTGGGGTTAACAACGCCTGAGCCGGTGACGGAACCACAGCAGTGCGCCGCGCTGGCCGGTCGGCCGGCGGTTAGCACCAAAGATGTGGGGCACCAGCTCAAGCGTGCTGCCGATTCGGTCGGCGATGATGAAGCCCTCACTGAACGCCCCGTATGCAAGCAGGTAGTTGTTGGCCGTCGCGGTCGGATCGAAAGTGCCATCCATGTTGGAGTTCTCCCACATGGTGCGTCCGAGCAGCATCGGCGGATCGTCCTGCAGCGAAGGGAATTTCAGCGCACCGTTGGTCGTCTCGAACTGCCGCATGGTGTTGATGATCGACAGGTTCGCGTTCCACGAGGCACGCGCCTGGAAACGAGGCGGAAGCGCGTTCTGCACGGCATAGACGTCCGCTGTCGCGAATGTCTCGGGTGTGGCCGGCGTGATCAGCGGAACGGTGCCCGACGCAGCGACGAGGCCCGTGACGATGCCCGTGGGCTGACCTGAACCGCTGCCGGTCGTGTACGCGGTCGCGTTGAGTTGCTCGGCGCCGTCCATCAGCAGCTTGGCGAGCTCGCTCATGAATTCCAGCGCGTCGCCCTGGACCTCAAAGCTGAACGGCACGAACGCATCACCCTTGAAAACGGGGATCGTCGGGCCGTCCAATGTCGGGCTGGCATCAGCCACCTCTGCGCCCTCAGCGATCCACTCCGCGGTCACACCGGCCGACGTCACACCGTGCCAGGCGTCGGTCACGGTTTGCACCACACGGCTGATCTGCCGAAGCGGATTGATCAACCAGCCGACGTCAACAAGATCGTCGGATCAAGCGTCAGCGGAATCATGTAGCCGCCCGCAGCGTCGGTGTCGCCCATCGCGCGCTGCTCGCCCTGAACCTCGGCCACCCTCCGGTAGGCGTCGCCCTCCTGCGGCGTCCATGTCAGGTGTCCCATCGTCGGGTCTGCGACCAGCTTCGCGAACGCCCGCTCATAGTGCTCACTACCCGCCGCAGCCGCGTATCGCTGCGTCCACGTCTGCGACAGTGCATTGCCGGTGCGCATCAGGCTCTCGACGAGTTCAGCGCCCGGGCGCTGCCAGACGCTCAGCCTTGACGGCGCGGTCCAGTGTCCGCATGGCTTCGTCGCGCTGCGACACAACGGGGCCACGGTCTTCGTTGGTCCCGTAGCCGGGCAGGTCGCGGCCTTCCCCCTCGGTGCGCGCTTCGCCGGTAGCGAGACGTTGCACCATATCCCGCGCAGCGGTCGTCCGATTCTTCTGCTGTTCGCGGATCTGTTCGGCGCGCTGGCTGAGAGCCTGGAAGCGTTCCGCATCATTGCCGGCGAGGTCGCCGGTCGTCTCGTCGAGCAGTTCCTGTGCGGCGGCGCGGGTCTGCTCTAACGTCATTTGTTCAATATCGAGTTCAGTCATAATCCGTTGGCGCCACCAATTCATTAGTAAGAGCCGGGCTTCTGCCACAGCTCTAGGGATGAAGGGTTGTTGCGACCGCACGCCCGCGACTGCTGCGCCTGCGTAGGCCGGTAGGCCGACGAGGGAGACTTCGTTCAGGGCGGCTTCGACGCGGACCAGAACGCCGTCCTGACGACGGTCGCGGATCGGCCGGAACCCGACACTGAAACTGTCGAGGGTGCCCGAACGGACCAACTCAAGGACGTCGTCGCCCTCGCGGGTGTTCGGGATCGCGAACTCCCCATGCAGCCCGTCGTCAGCCTCGTCGAACGATGTGGCCTTGCCGATCGGGAAGCGGCGGCGATCATGCTGCGCAAGCAACTTGATCTTGTGCCCGCGCTCAGCGACCGACCTAGCGCAACGAACCCCGCACGAACATCTCGGAGTACGGGCCATAGCCGTCGTCGCACTCCGCGCGCTCGTTGTAAGGGACCACGATGCCGAAGACACGGCGTCCGGACTCGTCGGCGTGTAGTTCATTGCCGACGATGTCACGGTGGAGAATTGGGGAATCGCTCATTGATCAATCACCTTCGCTGCATGCGGAATTCGCTGCGCATGGTGACCCGCTGTCCAGGTTGGCCGAACCCCTTCGGCTCCTGGCGTGATCGGTGATACCGAGCTGCCTTCCAGTATACGGCAATCCACCGACAGAACGAAAGGTCTCACGACGCCCGCAGCGCGTCAGCCAGGCGCGCAATCACCATGCACGAGAACTCATCACCGAGGAACCCCGACAGCCGCGCCATATCCGCATCCACCTCGGCCATCAAGCCTTCAACGCGATCATCGTCGGCAGCCACAGCAGAATCGAACTCCCCGAGCTTCACGGCCAAGCGGCCAACCAAAGCGCGCGCGACACACGACCAATCCGACAGTGTGGCCTCGTCGTCGTCACCGGCCGTAGTCAACGCATCAACAAAATCGAGATCCACCAACAGGTCCGGGACGACGAACCGCGCAAAAGCGACATTGCGGCGCACCCAAGCATCCGATTCGGTGTCCGGCTTGTCCGACACGATGACAGGGAACTGACCGGCAACCGACCGGATCACGTCTGGACTAGCGGCCCACGCGTTCTGCCGCCGCGCACGGCGTCCACACACGTCGGAGCACCATTTACGGCTCGCCTTCTGCGCCTCAAACCGCCGTCCGCAACCCTCACAATCCTTCTGAAACAACGCGGTCACCCCTTTGTCCGGTCGAACGAAAATGCAGTGTATGTATAGGTCGACTGTGGCGGGGTCGCGCAGTGGGATGCCGGTCGCGGCGCGAACCCACCCCCCTGGCTGGTGGTCACTTGTCGTTATCGTCCTCGGTCTTGCCGACTGCGCGGAGTAAGTCTTCGCGTGTGAGTTCGTCGCCGGAGTGTGCGTGGAAGGCCAGCCATTCGCGCGTCGCGTGGATGATCACGGAACCGGGCCTGCCAGCCTTCATGTAGACGTTGGTCGCGTCGCCTTAGAGGTGGATCCCTTCGCGCTCGTTGAGGTCGTCGAGCGCGTCTGCTGCTTCCTGCGCGCCAACGCCCGTCTTTTCTGCGATGGCCTTGCGAGCCCGTAGCGCGGGCTGCGCTCGTGATCATTCAGCGGGCGGTTGATCTCAGTCATCGGTCAGTCCTTCGATGGTGTTGGGTACTTCGGTGATGTACTCCGCGGTGAGTGGGGTGTCGGTGGTGAGGTCCTGCCGCCGGACCATGGCTAGCGGCCGTCCTACCCAACGGAATTCGATCAGGTCGTCGTCGTCGGCGCGGTGCATTCGTATGCCGTGCTCGTCATGCTCGACGCAATAGGCGACACGTTCGGCTTGGTCGGCCACGTCGAGTCCGACGACGGCGTGAGCCAGCAATGCGCGAACTCGGCTACCGAGCTGTTCGTCGTTCATGTTGTTCGTCATGCTGATTCTTTCTTTCCGTTGGTGTTTGATCAGTGTGCGTCCGGCGATGACACCTCGCGGTCGCCGCGACGGCGGCAATCCGTCGACCCAGGCACGACATGGTTGCAAGGCTGGGCAGGCAAGACAGTGGTTGACTGCGTACTGGATGGTCTCCGGACAGTCTGTTTCGTCCCACACTTCAGGGCGGCCTTTGCATTTCGCCGCCGACAGACGAGGAGTGTCCCTCAAGATCGCTTTGAGCAGTTCCTCGGCGGGTGTAATGGCGTCACCGCATCGCAGATTTTGTGTGCGAGCTGTAGCGCTTTGTCGATGGGCGAACTTGCCCATCCCGGCGATGGTGATCGTGTCGTCGTCGTCTTCTCGGTATACGGCGGGCGCCGGTCGGCAGTGCCAGCACAGGCCCGTGGCTGACCCCGTCGGGCGCTCGCACATGGTGCACGGCCGCGAAGGCCGCATGTTCCCGCTCATGCCGGAACCTCGTTTGCTGCTTTGACGGTGCACCAGTCGCACATGCCGGTGTCGGTGCGGACACGCGCCGGGCGACCGCAAGCGCATGGTCGGCGGATTGCGGCGACCCGCTGCGCGAGCTCGCTCCAGAGCTTCCGTCCAACCCCGTGACATCCGTGACAGCCGTGACAACATCGAATACTCGCTGTTCAGAGGGTGTTTCGGTTGTCACGCCTGCGTCACGGCTGTCACCGTTGTCACGGCTTCCGTTCCTTGCGCCTGACGCCCTGACCTGCAATGTCACCGCTGTCACGCTTGTCACGGCTGAAGACGTTCGTCAGGTATCGGTGCCATGCTTGTCCTAGTCCCGTCGTCGCCGTCGAGTGTGTATCCCTTGGCCCGTCCTTCGCCGATGCGCACCGTGTTGGACCGCACACCGTATCGCTTCAGTTCCTTTGCTAGGCGGGCTTGGTCAAGCGGCTTGCCCCATAGGTCGCGCCACTCTGAGTCCTCCGGTGCGACCAGCGCCGCCGACCAGCTCGGCGGAGAACATGCGCTCGCGGTCGCCGAAGGCGGTTCGGATGTCACGCAGGAGGCGTGCGCCGAAGGACAGTTCATCGGGGTCACTGTGAAGCACAAAATGCTTGCATGCGGCTCGGGCACGGGCGGCCCAGTCGCCACCGGCTTGATCGGCGACCGCCAACAGTGCTCCTCCACACCTCTGCGGGCCGGTCCCGAACCCCGTCGGGCATCTTCGGTCGCGCTGTCTTCAGCGTCTCCAGATTGAGCGTGGCCCACTCATCGAGGCGCGTACGCAGCGGGTCAGCTTCAGCCTCGGCCTCACGCCCGCGAAAGTCAGCGACATGTTCATCCGGTGCTCGGCGACGCATATGCAACGGCACAGCGCGATCGCAGGATGGTGCGCGGCATTTTCCCCCGCCAGGCCAGCCAACGCGACCGGGGCGAACACGCGGGAAACTCCCTTACCACCATATTTTTCGCGTCACCCTCGCAGCGGTCCACCGTCGCACCGCGCTTGTAGCCGCTGTTGTAAAGTGCCCGCAGCTCTTCAGCCTGGGGTATGCCCTTACCTGTAAACACCGCGTCGGCCTCGTCCTGCAGGACCGTGGGCGGGTATTCACCCGCAGCGGCGATGCGTCGATAGAGCGCGGCCGTCGTCGTCGACAGCGTCAGCTTGGCCCCGCGGCACAACAACGCCAGGATCTCCAACACCCTCGTCTTGCCGCTGCCCGGCTCGGGTGAGTCCAACACCAACCGAGGGGTGACATAGAACGCTGACAGCGCCCACGTGTGAACGATCCACAACACCACGACCGTGAGGCAATGCTTGTTCGGGAACGCCAGGAACTTCCCGACGAACTCCTCAAGATCATCAAGTAACTTCGCGCTGTCACTCATCAGGCTGCACGTCGCTTTGCCCACGAATGCGTCTCGCGGAACTCGGCAATGGCACGACCGTCACGCGCGATAGCTGACCAGGCCTCCGCGGCCGAGATCGCCTTGGAGGCTTCGCCTAATGCCTCCTGCGCCGTCTCGACTCGGAGAATGTGGTGTCGGGCAGCGTCGTACGCAACGCCGCCTGCTTACGTGGGTCGTCGTCGTCGAGCGCAGCCCATTCCATTGTCCCAGCCATCGGCCAGTACTTCGCCCGGTCAAGAACAGCTTGCACGTACTCGACCACGCTCCACCACGAAACCGAGCGAGCGCCAACGGTGCTCAGTCCGCTAAACTTGGCCTCATCACTGGGGAGTGTCGAGGCGGCCCGGGACGTAGCGCCCGGGCTTCTTCGTTCACTCATCAGGCCGCACCGCCGAAGGGCTGCATCGCGGCGTCAACCTCGTTGAGGTCCAGTCGGACCAGGCGAGTGCCTGAGCGATAGGCGGTCAGGCGACCGTCCGCCACCATCTGCCTGATGGTGCGGGTGGTGACATCAAGATATTCGGCCGCCTCCGCGATCTTGACGTAACGGCGGCGTTGCGCGCGGTTCGGCCCTTGGAGGACGGTCGCGCGGGAGGAACGAAGTAGATCTGGCATCTCGGGCCTTTCGGGCATCGAAACTGATGCCCATCTGACCCGGTACCGGAGACGGGATAGCGCTTTACGCGCAATAGAAATACTACGCGCCTAGTTGCGGTACACGCACGCGTGACACGCCGAGCGGAATTAAGCGCAAGTGTCGTCGTCGATGCGGAGGTTCGTCACGACCTGGCACAGCAAGCTATAAGGGATAACGTGTCTCGTCTCGTAGTTCTTGACGTCGGGAATGATCGGATCCATGGACCGTCTGGCGCCGGATTGACCGGTGAACTGAGCCACGATCTCGTCGTGCTTTTGCTTTAACCATTCCGCCCGGGCGGCCTTATTCTCGAACTGCTTCTCAGGCTGATCGAGAGACGGAATCGATCTGACTTCGAGCGAGCCGAGCACCGGGGCGATCCTGTCGATGACGTCGGCCGCCGTAGCATCCGACACGAAGGTCTTCTTACCGCAGCCACGGCACACGATGCCGTAAGTGGCCATCGCTCCGCGCTTGTTTGGGGTCGCGCGGGCGGCCATCGTGTACCCACTGTTTGAATCTATGCGCACGCGACCGCTGGGGCGGGCGTCGTCAATCCAAGCAATGATGCGCGGATTCGGGTCCGCATCGCAGTCGCACAACACCACGTACTTGTCCACTACCGTCCCTTGTTGTCGGCGAGTTTGCTTAGCAGTGCGGCGATTTCACGGTCCCGGCCTTGCGCGGCGTGCTGGTAGCGCATCGCTGCGGCGGGTGTCGAATGCCCAAGGCGCGCCATCAGTTCCGCGAGCGTCGCGCCTGTTGCGGCGGCGAGTACCGCGCCGGAGTGCCGCAGATCATGCCAGCGCAGGTCGGCGCGCTTGGCCGTATCGCGGGCCGTGTAGAAATGCCGGTACAGCGTCGCGGGGGCCAGGTGGCCGCCGTGCTGCGCCGGGAACAGCAGGGCGTCGCGCTTTGGGCCGACGAGACCGCGCCAGGTGGTCCTTGATCACGGGGAGTAGGTGCGGCGGGATCTCGACGTCGCGGATACCGGCATCGCTTTTGGGTGTGGTGGCTTTGAATCCGTCCTCGGTGCGCACGACGGCGCGCTCGACGCGGACGATGCCGTACGACTCGGGAGGCTTCTCGGAATTGGCTAACGCGTTGGCCAATTGCTCCTCGGTCGGTTCGACGATGATGATGTCCTTGCGGCGCAGCTCGGTCAGCTCACCGAAGCGCAGCGCGCACCACGCCGCGAGTAGAACCATCGCGCGGTACTGCTCGGGCATCTCTGCGGCGATGACCGCTATTTCGTCAAGTGACGCCGGGCGGATCTTGTGCACGCGCCTGGCGTTGCCGGCGCCGCGGATGACGCAGGGTTGCCGGTGATCTTGCCGTCGCTGGCCGCGGTGCCCATGATGGTCCGCAGCAGCCCGTAAGCGTGTGCTCGCAGCGTCGGTGTCTTGTTCTCGCCGAGCTTGGCGTGCCACGCCCGGACGTCGTCGGCGGTGATCGATGCGATCGGCAGTGGCCCGAATTCGGAGTGATGTGGTCGTCGAGCAACTTCCGGTAGTGCTCGCGGGTTCGGTCCTTGAGGTCGCGTTGCTCGAGCCACGTGTCGGCGTAGTCCGTCGAAGTGTCAGCTTGGGCTGCGGCGGCTCGTTGGCCTCGGGCGGCGTCCATGCCTTCCGGATGATCTCGGCCTGACGCAGCGACAACCACGACCGGGCTTCCCGCTTGGTGAGGAACAAGGTCGGCGCCTTGTAGCGGCGACCGTCCGGGCCGAAGTAGCGCGCACGGTAGCCGGTGGCGAGCTTGTCCACCGATCCGAAGGTTCCGGTGGCGCGGTCTTTCCGGCCTGCATCCGCGCGTCACTGTGCACCTCCAGTGTCAGGTCATGACCTGGATATGACCTGACGATAGCACACCTGTCTCCGCTTGCCTCCGCTTGGCTCACGTTGTACTGTCTGATGTCAGTGCAGGTAAACACCTATTTGCGCTGAACAACACCATAGAGTCAGCAAACCGATTGAACTGGTTCAATCCCAGTATCGCGCACCACGTTTGACGTGCACGAATAGTGCAATTACATCCCGTTGCACCACATATGCACCACAGCGTCACCACAGGTTCAGGGCCCCGCCCCTTGGACGATTTGCCAGTGGGCAACCGTCGCGTTGAGCACCACGGTTGCACACGACCAACGCAGTTCGGGCCGCCACGGGCTGCCTGGGGATCCGCCACGGGGTGCCTGGGAATAGGGTGGTCAACCCCGTACCATTTGCCGTCCAAGTGAGCCGCCACAACCTCTGCCAGGCAAGGGTTGACAACGTCCCGTACCATTAACCCGTGGGGATTCAGCAAACATCAGTATTAAGACATTGCAAGCGATTGGGTGCGGTGTTGGGTTTGACCGCCGCAGCTGCGATGGTCACGCTTTCCATCGTATCCAGTGGCTCCGGGGGGCAGGGTGCGAGTGTGTTGGCCAATTCGGGCCACGGCTCATCGGGCGGCATGTACACGCAGCCTGCGGTTGGGGGCATGAGGGTCGGCGCAACACAAACCGAAACGACGGCTGCCAGTGCGCCCGCCATTGCAAAGGCGTCGCCTGCCATCAAAGGGTAATCAACGCACTTAGTCCAGCAAACCAACTGGATGAACTAGCTGGCAACTTCTGCGCACCAGCTGACCGTGAGTTCGGCCTGCCACTGGCTCGCCTGGTGGCGGCCCGACTGATCTGGGTCGGTCGTGCGCGACCCGCAAGGCCGTTCGGCTCGTAACGAGGAGCCACGGGGCATGGGGGTCATTGCGGCGATGTGGTTGCGCCCAGTAGCGGTTGCGCCAGCAATTAGCTACACATTCGCATTTTGCATAGCGCTTGGACGTACTTGCTGCCCGTGAGCGCCACCGGATTGCGTTCACAGCGCACTTCCAGCAATAGATTTGGCGTCTCCCAGCAGGATTCTTCGACGATTTCATGGACGTTGCGATCAGAAGGAAATGCGCTTTGCTGGCCAACCGAGTGCGCTCGACGACTGGGTACCACTGATCGAGGTCCACGCAGGACATCACCCGCGATAACCTCGCCGACACCCCTCAAGAGCAGCGAGAGCTGGCATTACGCACGATCCGTTCGCTGCTTGGCGACGGGCTGACGGGCATCGGTGACCTTCCCGGCGCGGGTGAACAGGCGCCGGATCGGGGCCAACCCGATCGAAGCAGCCATGCAACGCGTGCACGATCGCTACGTCATCCACCACGACGATCCCGTGGCATGGGAATTCACCGCATGGCTCGGTCTCACCGACAAGGGCAAACGCAAGCGAAAACCCAACGGTCGCAGGCCAATCGCAGCTGACCTCAGACGTAGAGGAGCCACCCGGTTTCCTTCGAATTCGCCCGACCTGGATAAATGCTGATAGCGGTCGTGCGATGACCTGTGAATCCGCGCCTCGTCGGGCGTCGGTTCAAATCGCGACGATCGGGCGGACGTCGTACGATGCCCGGATGGGCGAGGGAGGTAGATCAATTTATGACGGACACTGACCCGAACCCGGGGACCACAAAGTGGTCCAACACCGACGCGGGCCGGGTAACAATCGGCGTGGCCATCCTCGTCGCGTTCATCTTCGCCGTGGTGATTGGGATCCTCGGCCACCCCAGCCAATCTTCACAGAATCAGCAACCAGCTCCGGCCACGCCCACGTCGGCACCGGCCACCGCCTCCGCCCCCTCCCCCGCCGCCCCGACCCCAAGCCCGACGACGCCACCGCCAGCGCCCCCGTTGACGACGACGACCCAGGCGCCGACGACCTACACCCCTCCGCCCACCAAGCGGTACATACCTCCGAGCGCTCCCGCACCCGCCCCGACGGCGAGCTCAGCGGCCCCGGCGACGACCTCATCGGCCCCGAGCACGTCCGCGGCAGCGACCAGCACGACCCCAGCGGGGCCATCGCTGAACGTCGTTCGAACTCGAAACGATTCTCAGTGACTCGGGAGTCCTGGTTTGGCGAGTTTAGGCGCGTCGTGCTGATAGCACCGGGGGCGGCGATCGGTTGACGGTTGCGCTGGCGTCTCCTGCCCGGCGGTCGGCGCGGTCAATCCCATGGTGAGCCCAGGGCTTTGCCTCGCCGACCGTCGCCGTAGGACGTAGGGAAACACCTGATTCCCCGGCGGCGTAGTTGTCGTAGATTTCATCGTGGTGATTTCAGACCACGACGATCACCGCCTCCTCGGCACCGCCACCAACTGAACCGGGTGGCGGGCCGAGTTGCTCTCGCATCTCCGTTGGCGGGTCAACCGCCTGTCCAGCGCTGCGACGTGCGATAACTTCCTGACATGCGGCTAGCTGGCGCCTTCTTCGCAAACCACGCGGAGGTTGTGGACGACATGCTCAATGTCGAGGGTGGCTTCTGGGCGAGCACGACTGTCCCGGCCAGCGCTGCCGGCTTCCAATCCTGCTGCGTCGTGTTGTGCGACACCGGCGACGCGACGTGGGTACGCAGTACACGTTGCACATCGATGCGGCCGGTTCAACCGGACAGCGCTGGGCGCCGGCCTGGTCGACGAAGTTCGAGCTCCCCAGCGCGATGAAGTTCATGGTTCTGACCCAGATAGCCCTGCCCATCGAAGCCAACGGCGGGCGACACGTCTACAGCTTCTGGTTGGAAGGAACCCACGAGCGATTCGACATTCCGCTGGATGTCGTCGTCCAGTGACCGTGTCCGTGACCGGTGTCTCGCCAGCACGAAGTCGCGTCCGGAAACTATTCAATGACCACTCGCCACCGGTTAGGCTTCGCCAAGGCCAACCGGTGATGACGACCTAGGGGTGGGACATGATTCGCGAACTCTTTGCCGCCGCCGCCATCGCGGGCGCCGCCGTCGCCTTGGCGCCTGTCGCGGCCGCCGACGGCGGCGACAACATGTACTTCGACCAGCCGGGGCACTACGCCACCGACGTCCCGGGCATGAACTATGACGCCCACCTCAACGCACCGTGCGACAACATGGACTTCTTCACCTTCGGCCGCGGCCCCGGCGGCGAGGCACTGCAATGCCGGTGGATCGCCAACCAATGGCCACCCATCGACACCGGCTTCTGGGTGAGCACCTACGAGTTGTTCGGGGTCCAGAACATCGGCGCGTCGTGTCCCAAGCCGCAGGCCGCGGCCCAATCGCCCGACGGACGCCCGCTGCTGTGCCTCGGCCAGCAGGGCTGGCAGCCCGGCTTCTTCACCCGCGAGGGCTTCTTTCCCGGCTGACGCTCTGGCGGCCCGACGCCCTTCATAACGCGCGGCGCACTCCGGGCGACCATAAATCCGGCTTCGCCAGACGTCGCTACGCGCGCAGCGTTGCGCTCGGCGGGGTCCCGAATGCTTGCTTGTAGACCATGCTGAACCGGCCGGGGTGGCCGAACCGCCATCGCCCGGCGATCTCCATCACCGTGTCAACAGCCGGGTCGGCCGCCTGCAGGTCGCGGTGCGCCCGGTCGAGGCGCACGCGCCGCAAATACTCCAACGGAGTGGTACCGAGATGGCGGCGGAACGTGTACTGAACCGTGCGCGGGGTGACGCCGATCGCCGACGCAATGTCGCTCACCCCGACATCGCGGTGGGCGTTGTCGTGAATGAACGCGACTGCCCGGCGCAACGTGTGAGGTTGCGCGGCAGACGTTTCGGCAGCGTTCCGCATTAGCCCGTCGCATACCCGACGGCCAAGATCCCAAACCGCCCCGGCGCCGGCCCCCACCCTGACACGATTTGGCCCATGACCGAACGCATCGAAGTCCAGCGCACCATCGCGGCACCGGCCGCCGACATCTTCGCCGTCCTTTGCGACCCGCACGGCCACGTCGCCATCGACGCCTCCGGCATGCTGCAGGACGCCGACGGCGATCCAGCGCAAGCCGTCGGCGACAGCTTCGTCGTGCACATGGACCGCGAGGCGCTCAACGACTACCCGATGGGCAAGTACGACGTCACCGTCTCGATCCGCGAGTTCGACAAGGACCGGCAGATCGCCTGGACGGTCCTCGGCCAGATCAAGCCGCCGATCGGGCACATCTACGGCTACCGGCTCGAGCCGGCTGACGGCGGCACCCTGGTCACGTCGTTCTACGACTGGTCCGACATCGACCAGCAGTGGCGCGAGGCCAACATTTTTCCTGTCGTGCCCGAGAGCGCGCTGCGCGCGACCCTCGGCATCCTCGATCGCACAGTGCGCCGCGGATATCCCCGCGACTAGATAGACGCCGCCGACGCCGAACACTCGCGTCAACCATCGGTTGACGAACCAGCTGCCGTCAACCTAAGGTTGACGCATGACCGAGTCGACCAGGATCGCCCACCCCGTCCGCCTCGATGACCTCATCGACGTCATCAAGACCGTCCACGATGAACCGCTCGATCAGCTCACCGACGCGGTGCTGGCCGCGGAGTCCCTCGGTGAAATCGCCGACCACCTCATCGGGCACTTCGTCGACCAGGCGCGCAAGTCCGGGGCGTCGTGGACCGACATCGGCAAGTGCATGGGTGTCACCAAGCAGGCCGCGCAGAAGCGGTTCGTGCCCAAGTTGCCCAACGATGCGGGCGCGCTCGACCCGAACGGCGGCTTCGGCCGGTTCACCCCGCGCGCACGCAACGTCATCGTCGTCGCGCAGAACAAAGCCCACGAAGCCGGCAACAACGAGATCCAGACCGCCCACCTCCTGCTGGCCTTGTTCGCCGAACCGGAAGGACTTGCGGCGAAGCTGCTCGCCAGCCAGGGCGTCGACGCGCAGGCCGTCGCCGCGACGGTCACCTTGCCGCCCCGCGCCGAGGCGGTGCCTGCGCTGATCCCGTTCAGCGGTCAGGCGAAAAAGGTGCTGGAACTGACCTTCCGCCAAGCACTTCGGCTCGGGCCACAACTACATCGGCACCGAACACATTCTGTTGGCGCTGCTGGAAGCCGAGGCAGACGATGGACCGCTACACCGACTCGGCGTCGACATGGACCGCACGGGAAGTGAAATCGTCAGCATCCTCGAGTCACTGATCGCGCCCACGTCCGACTGAGCGATCTCACATCCGAGCGGGCCGCCGCGTCTTCAAGATGTGAGGGTGCGAGATGTGACGGTGCGACATATGAGAGTGCGACCGTTCGAGGACGTGGTGGCCGAACACGGCGCGACGGTGCTGCGGGTCTGCCGCGCCGTCGTCGGCCCCGTCGACGCCGAGGACGCCTGGTCCGAGACGTTCCTGTCGGCGCTGCGCGCCTACCCCGACCTGCCCGCCGACGCCAACGTCGAGGCCTGGCTCGTGACCATCGCTCACCGCCGCGCTGTCGACGTCGGACGGGCCCGCTCGCGCCGCCCCGTGCCCACCGACACCCTGCCCGACCGCCCCGCCGCCCATGCCGACCCCGCCGCCCGCGACCCCGACCTGTGGACCGCGCTGCGGCGGCTGCCCACCAAACAACGTCAGGCAGTGGCCTACCACCACGTCGCCGGCCTGCCGTTCGCCGAGATCGCCGAACTGCTCGGCAACTCCCCCGACGCCGCGCGCCGCGCCGCCGCCGACGGAATCAAGACACTGCGCAAGCACTACCGTGAGGACGAAACCGCATGAACACCAACCTGTTTGACGATCTTTCCACCGACGAGGGCGTCACGCTCGCCCGGCTGCACCAGCGGCTGGAGCACAACGCCGACACCGCAGGCGTGCTCGACGTCGCCTACCGCACCATCGACACCCCCGTCGGCACACTGCTGCTGGCCGCGACCACCGTCGGGCTGGTCCGGGTCGCCTACGACGTCGAAGGCCACGACGCGGTGCTGGCCAGACTGGCCGACGCGGTGAGCCCACGCATCCTGCGCGCCCCGGCCCGGCTGGACACGGTGGCACGGCAGCTCGACGAGTATTTCGCCAAGCGGCGCACCACCTTTGACGTCCCCGTCGACCTGCGACTTGCCGACGGCTTCCGTCGCGCCGTCGTCGAACACCTCCGCGACATCGCCTACGGTCACCGCGAGAGCTATGCCGCGGTCGCTGCGGCCGTCGGCAGCCCCAGGGCGGTACGGGCCGTCGGGACCGCGTGCGCCCGCAATCCGCTGCCGGTGGTGATCCCCTGCCACCGCGTGGTCCGGTCCGACGGTTCGACGGGCCAATACGCGGGCGGGCCGCTGGCCAAGTCCACGCTGCTGGACCTGGAGGCGGCCTGAAAGCGGGAATGAAAGCGTCGGCGGGGCGGTAGAACAAGGACATGAAACTCAACGACGCCGCCCGCGAGCTCATCGGAGATGGCACCGACGCCACGCTGGTCACACTCAACCCCGACGGCAGCCCGCAGGTGACCGTCGTGTGGATGGCCCTGGAATCGACGCCCGACGGCGACGAACTCGTTTCCGCGCACCTCAGCGAGTACCGGAAGACCCGCAACATCCGGCGTGACCCGCGAGTGGCCGTCACGATCCTGTCCCCCAGGCACCCTGGGCAGCAGACCCCCTACCTGGCGATCACCGGGACGGCCCGGATCGTGGAGGGCGGCGCTCCCGCGCTGCTCAAGAAACTGGCCAAGGCAATGCTCGGTAGCGACGAACACTTCCCGCCACCCAATTCGCCCGACGGTTTGCTCACCCGCGTCCGGATCGACAAGGTGGGCGGCCTCGGTCCCTGGGCGTCCTGACGCCGGATCCCGCTGTAACACGTTTCAGTCTGTGCCATCATTCCTGGCATGCCCCGCTGGTTCGTGCTCCTGGTCGCCACCCTGGCGGTTGCCGCTGGTTTGACCGCCCCGGCTGCCTCGGCGGAGGACACCCCGATCGGCAATCTCGGCGACACGCTGCGCGTTCACTTCAAGGGCATCGTCGCCGACATCACCGTCCACGACGTGCTGCCGGTCGATCCGCCGCCCCCGGGCTACGTCGCCAACGGATCGCCACGGTGGATCAACCAAGGTGGGCCATGGAAGGCCCCGATCACCATCCACACGATTCAGGCGCCCAACCCCTACGCGATGGCCCTCGCGTTCAGCTTCACCGGCGTCACCCCCTACGACGACGCCTACGCGCCCAAGCACACCGATGCGCCCGACGCGCTGGAGACCGCGCTGACAAATGCGCCGCCAGGGTCGACGGTCGACGGCGCGGTGTACTGGCAGGTTTACCGCGCGCTCGTCACCAATGTGGTTCTGCTCAACCCACAAACGGGCGAGCACCTGGCGCAGTGGAACATCTGGCAGCCGGGAGCACCGCTACCGTAGGCGCTCTATGGCCATTGACGTCGCCGCGGCCAACGAGGCCGACCTGCCCGAGCTCGCCGACGTTGCCGCCCGCACCTTCCCGCTGGCCTGTCCCCCGTCGGTCACGCGGGAGAACATCGCCGCGTTCATCGCCCAGAACCTGTCGCAGGAGCGGTTCCGCGATTACCTCGCCGATACCGACCGCGCGGTGCTCGCCGCGCGCGCCGACGGCCGAATCGTGGGCTACGTCATGCTGATTCGCGGTGTTCCCGACGACGACGACGTGCAGCAGGCCGTCACGGCGCGCCCCGCCGTCGAGTTGTCGAAGATGTATGTGCTCCCCGACGGCCACGGCGCGGGCGTGGCCGCGGCGCTGATGACCGCCGCGCTGCAGCACGCCACCGACCTCGACGCCAAGTGCGTGTGGCTGGGCGTCAATCAGCAGAACGAACGCGCGCAACGCTTTTACACCAAGCACGGCTTCACCATCAACGGCACCAAGACTTTTCGGCTCGGCGCCGGCATCGAGAACGACTACGTGATGGTGCGCCCGCTGTAACTAGTGCTCTTCGCGCGAGCGGCTCATCGCCGACGCCGCGCGGTCAGGGCCAGCAGCCGCGACGTCGCCCGCAGATACTTCTTGCGAAAGCCGCCTGCCAGCATCTCATCGGAGAAAATCGTGTCCAGCTTCGCGCCCGAGGCGATCACCGGGATGCCCGCGTCGTAGAGCCGGTCGGTCAACGACACCAGCCGTAGCGCGACATTCTGATCGTCGATCGGGTGCACGCCGGTGATGAACACCGCGGTGACGCCCTCGATCAACGCCAGATAACGCGACGGATGCATCGTCGCCAGGTGCGCGCACAACGCGTCGAAGTCGTCCAGCGTCGAGCCGGGCACCTCGGCGGCCCGCGCCGCGACCTCCGCATCGCTCAACGGTTCGGGCGCCGGCGGAAGATCGCGATGCCGGTAGTCCGGCCCTTCGATCCGCACGGTCGTGAAAATACTTGCGAGAGTGTTGATTTCACGCAGGAAGTCCTGCGCGGCGAAGCGCCCCTCGCCGAGTTGCTCGGGCAGCGTGTTCGACGTCGCCGCCACCGACACCCCGCGTTCCACCAGTTGCGACAGCAGCCGCGAGATCAACGTGGTGTTGCCCGGATCGTCCAGCTCGAACTCGTCGATGCACACCACGACGTAGTCGGCCAGCAGCTCGATGCACTCGACGAAGCCGAACACCCCGGCCAACTGGGTCAGCTCGCCGAACGTCGGCGAACGCCTTCGGCTCCGGGAACCTCGAAGAACGACGATGCCAGCAGGTGTGTCTTGCCGACGCCGAACCCGCCGTCGAGGTAGATGCCCACCCCGGGCAGCACGTCGCGCCTGCCGAACAGTTTCTTCTTGCCTGCCCGCCGCGCCACCGCCTGTTCGCAGAACTGCAGGCACGACTGAACGGCCGCCGCCTGCGACGGCTCGGCGGGATCGGGCCGGTAGGTGTCGAAGCTGACGGCCGAAAAGGTCGGCGGTGGAATCAGCTGGGCGATCAGCCGCTCGGGCGTGACGCTGGGGTGCCGATCGACCAGATGGGCGACACCGCCGGACCCGTTCATGCACGCACCATAGCGGCGTGCTGCAATTCTGCGTATGCCCGAAGACGCTGCAGGGACGCGGCTCACAGTGCTGGGCCCCGTCGACGACCCGATCGGCGCAGCCGACGAGGCCCACCTGGTCAACTTCTACGCCTACCCGGACCACCTGCAATCGTGCTGGGTGCGCGGCAACATGATCGCCAGCCTCGACGGCGGGGCCGCCGCCGACGGCAAGTCCGGCGCGCTGGGCGGGCCAGGCGACCGTGCGGTGTTCTCGCTGATGCGCGACTCCGCGGATGTCATCCTCGTCGGCGCAGGCACCGCGCGCATCGAGAACTACTCCGGCGCCCAGCTCTCCGTTGCCGCGAGGCAGGCGCGCCAGCGCCGCGGGCAGGCCGAGGTGCCGCCGATCGCCGTCCTCACCCGGTCCGGGGACCTCGATCCGAGCGCCCTGCTGTTTACCCGCACCGAGGTGCCGCCGTTGATCCTGACCAGCGGCCAGTCCGTTCGACGACACGCGCCGCCGGCTCGGCTCGGTGGCTGAGGTCATCGACGCCTCCGGCCCGCAGCCCGACAGTGTCGACACCGCGACCGTGCTGACGATCCTGGCCGGGCGCCAGCTGTTCCGGGTACTCACCGAGGGTGGGCCGTCCCTACTGGGCCTGCTGATCGAAAACGACCTGCTCGACGAGCTGTGTGTGACGATCGCGCCGATCCTCGTCGGCGGCAGCGCGCGGCGCATCGCCACCGGTCCGGGCCAGGTGCACACCAAGATGCGGCGCACCCACCTGCTCACCGACGACGACGGCTACCTGTACACGCGCTACGTCAAGGGCGGCTGGAGCAGACAGCACCGACCAGCGCGTGCGGCAGCAGATGCCGGCGTCAGTAATGTGGTCAGCATGCGTCGGCGTCGTCTGGTCCAGGCCCTGGGCACCTCCGCCGTCGTCATGTCCACGTTGCTGGCCGGCTGCGCGCCCGGCCTGGCCGCTAATCCGCGGTTTGCGACCGATGCCGGCGCGCGCCCTCAGGGTGCGCCGCAGACCACCACGCCGCCGCCCGGGCCCGCCGCCGATCGCAGCGCCGAAGAACGACCTGTCCTGGCGGGACTGCACGTCGCGGGTATTCAGTGACGCCGCCGTGGCGCCGCTGCCCGGCGTCACGCTGGACTGCGCCAGCTATGACGCCGACCTCGATCCGATCAACGGCGCCAACGGAACCGTCAGCATCGGCGTGGTGCGGGCCCGCTCGCCGCAGACCCCGCAGAACGCCGGGCCACTGGTGATGACCACCGGTTCGGATCTGCCGTCGTCGGCCCAGCTGCCGGTGTGGCTGTCCCGCGCAGGCGCCGACGTGCTCAAGACGCATCCGATCGTGGCGGTCGACCGCCGCGGCACCGGGATGTCGGCCGCGCTGGACTGCCGCGACCTGTCGGACCGGCAGGAAATGATCGACCAGGCCCAGTTCCAGCCCGGCGACGACCCCGTCGCCAACCTCAACGCCATCACGCAGACCGCCACCACCGCCTGCACCGACACCATCGCGCCCGGCGCCTCGGCCTACGACAACGGGCACGCCGCCGAGGACATCGAACGGCTGCGCAGCACGTGGGACGTGCCCGACCTCGCGCTGCTCGGCATCGGCAACGGCGCCCAGGTCGCGCTGGCCTACGCCGGATCGCACCCCGAACAAGGTGGCGCGGCTGGTGCTCGACTCCCCGCTGCCGCTGGGCATCGCCGCCGAGGCCGCGATGGAGCAGCGCGTCAAGGGCGAACAAGCCGCGCTCGACGCCTGGGCCGCGCAGTGCGTCGCCACCAATTGCCCGCTCGCGCCCGACCCGAAGGGCGCCATCGACTCCCTGCTGGCGGCCGCGCGGGCCGGCAACGGGCCCGGACGGCGCGTCGGTGGCGACGGTCGCCGAAGCGATCAGCACCGCGCTGGCCTACCCGCGCGGCGACCGGGTCAACTCCGGCAACGACCTCGCGGCGGCGGTGGCGGCCGCCCGCTCCGGCAACACCAACCAGATGACCAACCTGATCACCGGCCGCCGAGACGATGCGCCAGACCGACGGCCAGTTCGTCAACAGCTGCAGCGACGCGCTGAACCGGCCGACGCCGGACCGGGTGCGCGAGCTCGTGGTCGCGTGGGGCAAGCTCTACCCGCAGTTCGGCGCCGTCGGCGCGCTCGACCTGGTCAAGTGCCTGAACTGGCCGAGCGGATCGGCGCCGCAGGACCCCAAGAACCTGAAGATCCCCGTCATGCTGCTCGGCGTGCAGAACGACCCGATCGTCGGCAACGACGGGTGGCGGCCGTCGCCGCGACCATCATCAACGCCGGCTGCACCAGCAAGCGGGCGATGTGGCAGGGCATCGGCCACGGCGCCACCATCTACTCGGCGTGCACGCTGCCACCGGTCATCGCCTACCTGGACAGCGGCAACGCTGCCCGCGACCGACACGTTCTGCCCCGCCTGACACCGACCGCGGGCAGGCCGGTGTACGGTGCGCTGGTGGCGGCGATCCTCGCTCCATCGACCGCCGCTGAACGCCTTCCGACCCCGCACCACCCCACCGAGCACCGCGACCGTGTTGCGCTCGATCCTCTGGCCGCTGGCGATTCTGCTCGATCATCCATCGCAGCTACGTGCTGGCCACCAACGGCTACATCACCGACGACTACGGGCCCGTCTACCGCGCGGTGGTGAACCTCAAGCACGGCTGGGACATCTACAACGAGCACCTGAACTACGTCGACCCGCACTACCTGTATCCGCCCGGCGGCACGCTGCTGATGGCGCCGTTCGGATACCTGCCGGTCGACGCGTCGCGGTACTGGTTCATCACGTTCAACACCGTCGCGATCGTCATCGCCGCGTGTTTACTCGTCCGATTGTTCAACTACACGCTCGGCTCGGTGGCCTTTCCCGCGCTGCTGGTGGCGATGTTCTGCACCGAAAGCGTCGTCAACACACTTGTTTTCGCCAACATCAACGGCTGCATCCTGCTGTTCGAGGTGCTGTTCTTCCGGTGGCTGCTGGACGGCAAGGTAGCCACCAATGGTGGGCCGGCATCGCGATCGGCCTGTCGCTGGTGGTCAAACCGGTCCTGGCGCCGCTGCTGTTGTTGCCGTTGCTGAACCGGCAATGGCGCGCCCTCGTGACCGCGTTCCTGGTGCCGCTGGTGTTCAACCTGGCGGCGATATTCAGCCCGGTGGCGAGGTTCCGGGTGGCGATCCGATGGACTTCGTCACGCGAACGGTGCCCTACATCTTCTCGACCCGCGACTACTTCAACAGCTCGATCCAGGGCAACGGCGTCTACTACGGGCTGCCGACGTGGCTGATCCTGTTGCTGCGCATCGCGTTTCTGGCGCTCGCGATCGCCAGCCTGTGGCTGCTGTACCGCTACTACCGCACCCGCGATCCGTTGTTCTGGATGGCGACATCCTCGGGTGTGCTGCTGATCGCGTCGTACCTGGTGCTGTCGCTGGGCCAGGGCTACTACTCGATGATGCTGTTCCCGTTCCTGATGACGGTGGTGCTGCCCAATTCGGTGATCCGCAATTGGCCGGCGTGGCTGGCGATTTACGGGTTCATGAGCGCCGACCGGTGGCTGCTCGTGCACTGGCCGACGACGGGGCGCTTCCTCGAGTACATGAAGTTCACCTACGGCTGGTGCCTGATGCTCATCGTCGTGTTCAGCGTGCTGTACTTCCGCTATCTGGACGCCAAAGCCGACGGCCGACTCGACGACGGCATCGATCCGTCGTGGCTGAAGGACGCCGCTGCCCGTCCGCTCGCGCCGGCCTGAGCGCGCCGGCCTGAGCACACCGGCCCGAGCACGCCGACCTGTACCGCGGCGGCCCGGGAATGAATAATCACGGCGCCGGAGTTGACGATGAGCGAGCAGCTAAGTTCACCCAACTAAACCTAGGGGTCATCATGCCGACGTACCGCGCTTTTCAAGTCACCGGGCAACGCCAGTTCGAGCTGGTCGAGCGCGAAGTCGTCGACCCGGATACAGGCCATGTGCGGGTGCGCGTGCTCGCCTGCGGGGTGTGCCACAGCGACTTCCTCGCGGGCGAGGGTATTCGTCCAGATCCCAGCCGACCGGTGGTGCCCGGCCACGAGATCGTCGGCGTCGTCGACGCGGTCGGGCCCGGCGTCACGACCTGGCAGCCAGGCGACCGGGTCGGCCTTGGCTTCCTCGGCGGACACTGCGGCGAGTGCGCACAGTGCCGGCGCGGTGATTTCGTGAACTGCCTCAACCAGCCCCAGCCCGGAACCACCGAGGACGGCGGCTACGCGGAGATGGTGTACGCCCGCGCCACGGGCCTGGTCAGGGTTCCCGAGTCGATGAACCCGATCGAAGCCGCGCCGCTGTTGTGCGCGGGGATCACCACATTCAACGCGCTTCGCCACGCCGACGCGCCCCCGGGCGCCGTCGTGGCCATCCAGGGCATCGGCGGTCTGGGCCACCTCGGTGTGCAGCAGGCGAAGCAACTCGGCTACCGCACCGTCGCGATCGCGCGCGGCCAGGACAAGGCCGACCTGGCGACGGCTCTGGGCGCCGACGACTACATCGACAGCGCGGCGACCGACCCCGGTGGGGCGCTGCAGGAGTTGGGCGGTGCCGCGGTGATCGTGGCGACCGCCGCCAGCGGAGCCTCGATGTCGCCGCTGCTGGCGGGGCTGGCGCCGCGCGGCAAGCTCGTGGTGGTCGGCGCCGCGCCCGACCCGATTGAGGTGCAGACCTCCGACCTGATCTTCGGCGGCCGCTCCATCATCGGCAGCTTGACCGGCACACCGGTCGAGAACGAGGACAACCTGGCGTTCAGCCTCAGCCACGGCATCAAACCGATGACCGAGGTCATGGCGCTCGACGACGCGCCAAAAGCCTACGAACGGATGATGTCGGGTGCCGCCCGATTCCGGATCGTGCTGGACATCGCTAGCGTGAATGCATGACGACCCCGCACCCGAAGCTCGAACTGACCGACGACGAGTGGCGTAAGAAGCTCACGCCCGACGAGTTTTCAGTGCTGCGGCGCGCCGGCACCGAGCGGCCGTTCACCGGCGAGTACACCGACACCAAGACCGAGGGAGTCTACGAGTGCCGCGCCTGCGGAGCGGAGCTGTTCCGCAGCAGCGAGAAGTTCGAATCCCATTGCGGCTGGCCGTCGTTCTTCGACCCGGCCAACTCCGATGCGGTCATCCTGCGGGCCGACGACTCGATGGGCGCCCACCGCGTCGAGGTGCTCTGCGCCAACTGCCACAGTCACCTCGGCCACGTCTTCGAAGGCGAGGGCTACCCGACGCCGACCGATCAGCGCTACTGCATCAACTCGATTTCGCTGCGGCTGGTGCCCGAAGGGTCCTAGCCCACCCGCACGTTGAAAAGCACATAGCCCACGCGCGCGCGTTGAAACGCACAATGCCCGCGCGTTGAAACGCACAGCGCCCCCGCTCGGTAGCGGGGGCGCTGTGCGTCTGGTGAGGCTGATTAGGCCGCGGCGGCCATGGGGCGAGCCAGGGCTGGGAATGCCTGATTGCTCCGCCAGTTGCTGAACTGGTGGACCACGGTGACGGCGACCGGGATGAACAGCGGGGACACGACCACCAGGAGGATCAGAATCGGGAAGAGCATCTCAGTTGACTCACATTTCTCCGCGGGAGCGGATCGTTGGGATTTTGTTGTCTGGCCGAACTCGGCGTCGAATTCGTAGACCGAAACTTACGAGCGCACCCCCGGCGCACGGATGTCCCAAACCAACGAACTTCGGGCGGGGCCTTATCTCCCGGAGACAAACCGCCGGACCTGGCCGCCCCGCACCTGCGGAAACTGCTAGGCGGAGTCCCGACGGAGAACCGCGGCGCCATACCAATGGCAGACCACCAGGGCGAGTTCGACGGCGAGCCGATCCTCTGCCAGCGGGCGACCGCGCCGCGCTTCGGCGCGCCCGACGCGGTACTTCACCGTGTTGAAGTGCATGGCAAGTTCCTCGGCCGCCGTCTTGTAACTGCTGCCGCAGCCGAGGAAAACTCGCAGCGTCTCACGCAATCGCTCGTCGTTCTCGGTATCGGCGGCCAGGTCACCGAGCACCTCGTTGACCCATTCGCGTGCGTAGGCCACGTCGCCGCCGAGGAGCGAAGCGATGGACAGGTCCGGGTCGCTCGCGGCGATCACCACGCGTCCACCTCGACCGGCGGCCGTCGCGACGGCGCGCGCTCCCTGCGCTTCGCGGTGCGAGCGGCGGAACCCGTCGACACCGGTCGCTAGCGTCCCGATCGCCAGACTCGGGCCGTCACCCCGTTTCTTGGCGAACGCGCACACCCTGTCAGCGGCGTCCGACGATTCCGCGCGGAACGGCAGCCATGCGTAACCGCACAGCCCGTCCGCCGGAACGAACAACGGGTTGGCGTCTGCCCCGCCGGCTTGGGCGAGTTCCCGGATAAACCGCTGCAGCGAGGCGAGTTCGTCGCCCTCGGTGCCGTCGTCCGGGCACCAGACGATCACCGCCAGGTGGTGCCATCGCAGCGGATATCGGATCGAGGTGCTCGACGCATCCGCATCGACGACCTTGTTCGCGGCCAACACTTCCCGAACCCGCACGGCGCGAAGACTGTTCTGGTTCTCCAGCCAGCGTTCCCGCTCATCCTCGTACACCACGACGACCTGTTGGGTGATCCAGTCGATGTATTCGAACAAAGTATGGGTGATCACGTCGATGAGGGTGAACCTCACCGCGTCGGGGACATCGATGGCGCGCACCTCGGCGAAAACGACGTCGTTCACCTGACGCTGACCGAGGCGATATGCGCGGACCAGCGCGTTGACCGGGACCCCGTGTTGGGCGAGCCGACGTGCATACTCCAGTGCCGCGGTCGGCGGCTCCACCCGTTCCACGGCGATGTCGTACCGCAGGGCGTGCAGAAGGGTGTCCACGTTTCCCTCGATGCTGGCGCCGAGCAACTCCATGACCCGCGCATCGCCGCGCAGCTCGGGGATGTCTTCCTCCAACAAACTCTGAATCCCCGACGACACCTCCGCGAGCCGGACGTGCAGCCGGTCGGCGATCTCGGCGACATAGCGGCTGAGGTCGACGTCACCGTCGAGATGCCCAGTGCTCACCTGCTGACACTAGATCGTCGCGGCACCGATCACCGGCCATTTCGGGGGCTCACAGGTTGTTCCCACGACACAAAGGCGGCGTTCATCCTTGTCGGTTCACCACTGTGCGCAGGATCGCCCGATTCCTACCGTTATCCCCAATCAACCGCGAACGAGGAGCGCACATGAACCTGGCCGCACTTCCCGATCGACGCGCCGCCGAGAACCCCCTCGGGTCCGCCATCGCCGACGACAAAACCGACCTGGACAACGCCCAGTTTCTCGCCGCCGTGCAACGCGCCGCGGCGTCGCTGCGCGCCCGCGGGATATCGGCAGGCGACGTCGTGGCGGTCATGCTGCCCAACACCGCCACCTTCGTGGTGTCGCTGTTCGCGGCGTGGCGCCTGGGTGCAGCGGTGACACCGATCAATCCCTTCCCTCACCCCGGCCGAAGTGACCTATCAGGTCGGCGACGCCGCAGCCAAGGTGGTGATCGCCCAGACCGCCACGACTTCGACCCGGGTGCCCCCGTCGTGAGCACCGACGCTCTCGAGCGCCGAGCCGACGCCTCGGGCTCCTGACCGCGCCGCAGGTACCCCGACAGCGCACTGGCGCTGCTCATCTACACAAGTGGCACGACCGGACGCCCGAAAGGCGTCATGCTCGACCACGCCAACCTGAATGCCATGTGCGCCGCGGTGATCGACGGCGTTCGCGTCTGACCCCCGACGATCACAGCCTGCTCATCCTGCCGCTGTTCCACGTCAATGGAATCGTGGTCGGCACGCTGTCCCCGCTGTTGGCCGGTGGGCCGGGCGACGATCGCCGGGCCGGTTCAAGACGTGGACACCTTCTTCGACCGCGATGGAGCAGACCCGGGCCACGTATTTCTCCGCGGTGCCCGACGATTTACACGATGCTGTGCGGGCTGCCCGCCGACGTGAAGCCCGACACCTCCTCTGTGCGCTTCGCGGTGTGCGGCGCCGCGCCCGTGCCAGTGTGGAACTGCTCGAGGCGTTCGAATCCCGTTACGGCATCCCGATCATCGAGGGGTACGGGTTGTCGGAGGGGTCGGTGCGCCAGCACGGTCAACCCGCTGACCGGAAAGCGCAAGGCGGGGACGGTGGGCCTGCCCCTGCCCGGCCAGACGATCCGGTTCGGTCGACGCGTCGGGCAACCCCGTGCCCGACGGCCAGGCCGGTGAGGTCGTGATCAAGGGCGCCAACGTCATGCGGGGCTATCTCAACCGGCCCGAGGAGACCGCGAAAACCATCGTCGACGGCTGGCTGCACACCGGTGACGTCGGGCGGTTCGACGAGGACGGCTACCTGGTTCTCGTCGACCGGGCCAAGGACATGATCATCCGGGGCGGCGAGAACATCTACCCGCGTGAGATCGAGGCCGTGGCCCACGGGCTGCCGCCAGATCGCCGAGGCCGCGGTCGTCGGGCGCGCCCACCCGCGTCTACGGCGAGGAGCCGGTGCTGTTCGTGTCGCTACGCATCCCGGCGGCGACGCTCGATGCCGGACGACGATCCGCGAGCACATCGCGCGCGCTCGTTGTCGAAATACAAGACTGCCGGTCGAGATCACGATCCTCGACGACCTGCCCGAAGAACCCGGTCGGCAAGATCGACAAACCGACGCTGCGCCAACGCCTGCTCGAAACACGTCTGAAACACAACGCCGCCACATCGCAAAGGAGCCGAAATCATGGGATTCACCAAGCCGGACTTTCCCCGACGTCGATCCGGACACCTTCTTGGCGCAAACCGCTCATGGAGCGGATGCGGATCCTGGCCACCGCACTGGGTCGAGAACGGCTTCGGCTCACCGCGGATGGTGCATGCCATTTACATCGCGAAGCTGGTCTTCTTCTACGCCCTCGGCGGGGTCCTGGTGGCGACGGTGACCTCGGGGCTTCCGGCGTTCTGGCATGTCGTCGCAGTGGTGGAACCAGCCGATCGTCTACGAGAAGGCCGTCCTGTGGACGGTGCTGCTCGAGGCGATCGGCGTCGCCGGGTCGTGGGGGCCGTTGGCCGGCAAGGTCAAGCCGATGACCGGCGGCATCCTGTTCTGGGCGCGGCCGGGCACCATCCGGCTGCGGCCCTGGAAGTGGGTGCCGCTGACCAGCGGCGACCGGCGCACCTGGTTCGACGTCGGTCTGTACGTCGTGCTGCTGGTCAGCGTCGCCGTTCCGCTGCTGTCGCCTGGGGTGCATAGCGATTCGTTGTCAGCGGCGATGCCCGCCAACACGTCGGGGCTGGTCGATCCGGCGCTGCTCATCGCGCCGATCGTGCTGCTGGTGGTGATGGGTTTGCGCGACAAGATCGTCTTCCTCGCGGCGCGCGGCGAGCAGTACCTGCCGGCGCTGATCATGTTTCGCCGCGCTCTCGTTCGTCGACATGATCATCGCGCTGAAGCTGTTGATCGTGGTCGTCTGGGTCGGCGCCGGCGTGTCGAAGTTCGGCTTGCATTTCACCAACGTCATCCCGCCGATGGTCAGCAACAGCCCGTTGATGCCGTTCAAGTGGCTCAAGCGGGCGCACTACCGCACTTCCCTCACGATCTGCGGCCGTCGCACGCTCGCCTACGTTCATGGCGCACGTGGCCCGGCACCACCGTGGAGATCCTCGCGCCGCTGACGCTGCTGTTCTCGACGAACGAATGGGTGACGCTGGTGGCCGTGGTCGATCATGGTGTGCTTCCACCTGTTCATCATCTCGACGTTCCCGCTCGCGGTGCCGCTGGAGTGGAACGTGCTGTTCGCCTACGCGACCATCTTCTTGTTCTGGGGCTTCCCGGCCTGGAACGGCTACGCGGTGTGGGACATGTCCTCGCCGCTGGCTGACGGTCGTCGTTCGTCGCGGCGCTGCTGTTCTACCCGATCCTGGGCAACTTCCGGCCCGACAAGGTGTCGTTCCTGCCGTCCATGCGGCAGTACGCCGGCAACTGGGCGTCCGCGGTGTGGGCGTTCGCCCCGGGCGCCGAGGCCAAGCTCAACAAGGTCGACGCGCACCGCCAAGAACCAGGTCGACCAGTTCGTCGATTTCGGCTACGAGCCGAAGTGGGCCGATGTCACGATGCAACGCGTGCCATCTCCTGGCGCACCATGCACAGCCAGGGCCGCGGCCTGTTCTCGGTGCTGCTGAAGAACGCTGCCCCGACATCGACACCCGCACCGTGCGGGAGGGCGAGTTCGTCTGCAACTCGTTGATCGGGTTCAACTTCGGCGACGGCCACCTCCACGACGAGGACCTCATCGCGGCCGTGCAGCGCGAGGCGGCCTTCGAGCCGGGCGAGCTCGTCGTGGTCTGGGTGGAGTCGCAGGCGTGGGGCAGCAAGGTCCAGCACTACAAGGTCATCGACGCGGCGCTCGGCGTGATCGAGCGCGGCACGTGGACGGTCACCGACGCGGTCGCCGAGCAGCCGTGGCTACCCAACGGCCCGATCCCGACCGAGGTCACCTGGTCGCTGGACCGGCAAGCCGCGAGCCAGCCCGTCCACGACCACGGGGCGACGTGGCGTGAGCACTACCGCGGTCGTCGTGGGGGCCGGGCCCAACGGCCTGGCCGCCGCGGTCGCGCTCGCCAAGGCCGGCGTCGAGGTGACCGTGCTGGAAGCCGCCGACGAGATCGGCGGCGGCACCCGCACCAGCGAGGCGACCGTGCCCGGCCTGCTGCACGACCACTGCTCGGCGATCCATCCGATGGCCGTCGGCTCGCCATTTCTCGCCGGGCTCGGCCTGGAGCCGCTACGGGCTGTCGCTGGCGGCTGCCCGGAGATCGACTGCGCCCATCCGCTCGACGGCGGCAGCGCGGGCGTGCTGTGCCGCTCGGTCGAGGCGACCGCCGACGGGCTTGGGCGACGACGGCGCCGGCTGGCGCACGGCTGTTCGACAAGCCGTCGGCCAATTTCGACGCGCTGGCCGAGGACATCATGGGCCCGCTGCTGCAGGTGCCGCACCATCCCGTCTGACGCTGGCCCGGTTCGGTGCGCCCACCGTGCTGCCCGCGTCCGACGCTGCCAGGTGGTTTCGCAGCCCGCAAGGCCCGGGCCTTGTTCGGAGGCGTTGCCGCGCACGCCTTTCGGCCGCTGCACTACCCGATGACCTCGGCGATCGGGTTGGGCATCCTCACCGCCGGGCACCGGCACGGTGGCCGGTCGCGAACGGCGGCTCGCAGTCGATCACCAACGCGCTGGCGGCCCTGCTCGCCGACCTCGGCGGCAAGATCGAAACGGGCACCAGGATCGACACGGCCGTCACAGTTGCCGCCCGCCGACGTCGACCATGTTCGACCTGGCGCCCGAAGCCGTCGCCGCCATCTTCGGCGACCGCCTGCCGGCGCCGCGTCGCCGCGCCTATCGCCGGTTCCGCCAGGGCCCGGCGCGTTCAAAGTCGACCTCGCGGTCGAAGGCGACGTGCCGTGGACCAACCCCTCGGCCCGGCCGGGCCGGCACCGTTCACGTCGTCGGCAGCTTCGCCGAGCTGGCCGCCACCGAGCGCGACATCGCACGCCGGACGCATGCCCGAGCGGCCGTTCGTCCTGGTCGGCCAGCAGTACCTCGCCGACCCGAGCGGTCCGTCGGAAATATGCACCCGCTGTGGACCTACGCGCACGTGCCCAACGGTTACTCCGGCGACGCCACCGAGGCGATCATCGCCCAGATCGAGCGGTTCGCCCCCGGCTTCCGCGACCGCATCGTCGGGCAAGACCGTCCGCACCACGACGCAACTGGCGGCCTACAACCCGAACTACGTCGGCGGCGACATCATGACCGGCGCCAAGGACATCCGCCAACTGACCTTCGGGCCCCGGATCACCCTGTCGCCCTACAACGATCGGCATTCCGGGCATGTACCTCTGCTCTGCGGCCACCCCGCCGGGCCCGGGCGCCCACGGCATGTGCGGCGCCAACGCCGCCGACGTCGCACTTTCCGAACTCAGGTCGCCCGACCACTAGTCGACACGCGTGGCGTGCACCTCCCAGAAGGGCATGTGGACGCGGCCGTCGACCAGCCACGGTTCGATGATCCGCATCCGCTCCAGCAAGGGATTCATCGCGTCCGCCATCTCGGGGTTGCGCGCGGCCATGGTCTCGAACGTCTCGACGCTCATGTTTCCCTGGTAGGTGGTCGGCCCCAGGTACGTGATCTCCCAACCGCCGGCGGGCAGGACGTGGCGGAAGTCGTCCTCGGACAGCGATCGGGGCATCTTGAAGCCGTTGACGTTGTGCGCCCCGAATTCGAACATGTACAGTCGCGCCCCCGGTTTGGTGGCGCGGTGCAGCGCCTTCACATACGCCTTCTGCAACTCCGGTTCGGCACTGAAAACGTGGTAGAACGCGCAGTCGACGACGGTGTCGAACCGGTGGTCCAGCCCGTCCAGCTTGGTCGCGTCGGCCACCCGGAAATCCACCGACACCCCGGCCTTCTGTGCGTTCTGCTTGGCACGCTCGATCGCGGCAGGCGATGCGTCAATGCCGGTGGAGGACAACCCCTTCGACGCGTAGTGGATCGCATGGTGGCCGGGGCCGGTGCCCGGATCGAGCACCTCGCCCTTGACGGCACCCAGCGCGACGAGCTGCTGAACCACCGGTTGCGGTCCGCCGACATCCCACGGCGTCGCAGCAGGCAATCCATGTGTGGTCCGCTGGTCGCGATACATCTCTTCGAAGCGGTTGGGATCTACTGAAGCAGTCATGCGCACGAGGATAGACCCGCTAACTAAGTGCCCAGGTGAGCGCGAAGTCAGGGCAGTTTGGCGACGAGCTCTTCCACGCCGACCCGCGGGCCGGTGAAGAACGGCGTTTCCTCGCGGGTGTGCCGACGCGCGTCGGTGGCGCGCAGCTCACGCATCAGGTCGACGATGCGGTGCAGCTCGGGCGCCTCGAACGCGAGGATCCACTCGTAGTCCCCCAGCGCGAACGCCGGCACGGTGTTGGCGCGAACGTCCTTGTATTCGCGGGCGGCCATGCCGTGCTCGGCCAGCATCCGGCGGCGCTCCTCGTCGGGCAGCAGATACCACTCCAGCGACCGGACGAACGGATACACGCAGACGTAGGCGCCGGGCTCCTCGCCGGCCAAAAACGCCGGGATGTGGCTCTTGTTGAACTCGGCCGGACGGTGCAGCGCGACGCTGCTCCACACCGGCTCGGTCGCGCGCCCCAGCGTCGTCGTCCGGCGAAAGTCCGAATACGTGGCCTGCAGTGCCTCCACGGTCTCGGCGTGCGTCCAGATCATGAAGTCGGCGTCGGCCCGCAACCCGGCGATGTCGTAGAGGCCGCGCACCACCACGCCGTTGTCTTCCTGCTGCTTGAGGAACGTCGCCGTCTCGTCCACGACCTTTTCCCTGGCGGCCCCTTCCTCACCCAGCTCCCCTGGCTGCACCGCGAACACCGAAAACATCAGGTAGCGGACGGCGGAGTTCAGCGCGTCGTAATCGAGCTTGGCCATAGATCTATGGTGCCACGCGGGTGGTGACCGGCGACGCCGCCGCCTCCGTCGCACCACTGCTTGGCCCCGATTGGCATGGCTGCGGCCCATCGGTCGAGTCGCAGCAGGTGGCCTGCCGCGAAAGCAGCGTGTCCAACAACGCCGACGCGTCCAGCGGCACACTGCAGAAAAACCCCTGCACCACTTCGCACCCGTACCCGCGCAGTCGGGCCGCCGTTCCTGCATCCCCCACGCCCGCGGCGACCGTCGTGACATCCAGCTCATGCGCGAGGTTGATGACTGCCCGCACGATGGCCGCGGCGTTCCGCTCGACGAGTATTGGCGCGATGAACTCCTTGTCGAGCTTCACTTCATCGATGGGCAGCTCCCGCAGGTACCACAACCCGGAGAAGCCGCGGCCGAAATCATCGATCGCGACGCGAATCCCACGCTCTCGCTCGTGTTACTACTGCGTCCGGCGTTGCCAGATATTCAGCGGCACTCACGTCATCGAGAGATAACTCCAGTCCAGCAAATTCACACGGTACCGCGAACACCGTCGAAATCGGGCCGGCGATGTTGCTATCGTGCTACCCGGGCGGTGAGCACCGTCGCCGCCGCCCGAGTGGCCGCTGCCACACAGGCCGGCACCCCGATGCCGTCGAGATAGCCACCGGCGACCGCCAATGTCGGCGGCAGGCCCGCTCTCAGCTCGGCCACCACGTCGCGATGGCCTGGGCCGTACTGCGGCATCGCGTCGATCCAGCGCTGCACATGGCAGTCGACGGGCTCGACGGTCACGCCGAACACCGTGGCAAGGTCCTGCGAGGCCCACGCCAGCAGGTCCTCGTCACCGGCGTTGCGGGCAGCGTTGGTCTCGACGGAGTCGCCGAACCGGCCGTACGACAGCCGCACCAGCTCCACGTTGCCCCGCCGCCCCCATTTGTGGCTCGACAACGTGATCGCCTTGGCGCGCAACGGTTCTCCGTTGGCTACCAGCACCCCGGACTGCACGGGCAGCGGAGTGCCGCCCGGCAGCGCCAGCGCCACCAGCGCCGTCGACGCCACCGAAATGCGCCGCGCCGCCGCAGCGGTCCGCGGTGCCACCCCCTCGATCAGCCGCGACAGCCGCGGCGCCGGGACGGCCAGCACCACCGCGTCGGCGTGCCAGCACTGCCCCTCGTCGTCGACCAGCTCCCAGCCAACTTCGGCTTGAGTGACCTGCTCGACGGCCACCTGCGCCCACCGGATGCCCGCCCGGCCGACGAGCTGGTCGACCAGCACCGCGTATCCCCCGTCGACGGCGCCGAAGACCGATCCGGTCAGCGGCGGCGGCAGCGCCTCCCGCACCGCGTCGGTGAGGTTGCCTGCGCCCCGGTCCAGCGCCGCTGCCAGCGTCGGAGCGGCCGACCGCAAACCGATCGTGGCCGCGGACCCGGCGTAGACGCCCGCCAGCAGCGGATCCACCGACCGGGTGACGACCTGCTCGCCGAACCGGTCACCGACCAGATCGGCCACCGCCGGGTCGGCACCGGGCCGCCAGAACAACGGCCGGCTGCGCTCGCCGAGCATCCGCGACATCGCGGCGCCGTCGACCAGCCCGGCCAGCGACTGCGGCTGCGCCGGGATGCCCTGCAGGGTGTCGGCCGGCAGCGGGTGCAGCCGGCGCTGGCTGTAGATCAGCGGCCGGGCGCCGGTGGTGCCGATCTGCCTGCGTCCCAGGCCCAGCTCGGCCAGCAGCGCCGGGACCTCCGGTCGGCGCGCGACGAACGCCTCCGCGCCGACGTCCATCGGCTGGCCGCCGATCCGCTCGGTGCGCAGCACGCCGCCGAGCCGGTCGGCCGGGTCGAACACCGTGATCGTCGCGTCCGGCCCGACCGCCACCCGCAGCCGGTAGGCCGCGACCAGACCCGAAATCCCGCCCCCAACAACGGCATACGTAGCCGTCACAGGGAATGCACCAATGCCACGACGTCGGTGATCACCGCCGGATCGGTACCGGGCAGCACGCCGTGGCCGAGGTTGAACACGTGGCCCGCCGCGCCGGCATCGACCGCGCGCCGGCCGTCCTCGACGACGGCCCGCGCCGCGCGCTCGGCCACCGGATAGCCGGCGAGCAACACGACCGGATCGAGGTTGCCCTGCAGCGCGGTGCCCGGTTGCACGCGCTTGGCGGCCTCGGTCAGCGACGTTCGCCAGTCCACCCCCACCACCGTCGCTCCGGCCTGCGACATCGCGCCAAGCAACTCGGCGGTGCCGACCCCGAAATGCGTCATCGGCACGCCGGCACGCGCCAGCGCGGAAAACACCCGGCTGCTGTGCGGCGCGACGTAGCTTCGGTAGTCCGCCAGCGACAGCGTGCCCGCCCACGAATCGAACACCTGAATCGCGTCCACCCCGGCGTCCACCTGGGTCTGCAGAAACGCGATCGTGACGTCGGTGAGCGTCGCCATCAAGGCATGCCAGGTGTCGGGCTCGCCCAGCATCATCGCCTTGGTGCGCTCGTGGTGCCTGCTGGGGCCGCCCTCGACCAGATAGGACGCCAGCGTGAACGGGGCACCCGCGAACCCGATCAGGGGGACCTCGCCCAGCTCCGAGACCAGCGCCGACACCGCCTGCGTGATCGGCGCAACCTGGTGCGGTTCAAGCGGTTTCATGGCCTTGACGTCGGCGGCGGTGTGCACGGGATGCGCGATCACCGGCCCGACATCGGGCACGATGTCGAGCTCGATGCCCGATGCCCGCAGCGGCACCACGATGTCGGAGAACAGGATCGCCGCGTCCACCCCGTGCCTGCGGACCGGCTGCAGGGTGATCTCGGTGATCAGCTCGGCGTCGAAGCACGCCTGCATCATGGTGTTCTTGGCCCGCAACGCCCGGTATTCGGGCAGCGACCGGCCAGCCTGCCGCATGAACCACACCGGCACGCGGCTGGGTGTGCGGCCGGTGGCTGCGGCCAAATACGGCGACTCGGTCAGCTCGCGGCGGGCATTCATCGGCTCCAATGCTGCCATGAGCCCTCAGTCGTCGGGGTCGTCGTCCGGCTCTTCTGCGACCGGCCGGGGGCGCGGCCCGGACGCGCGGTCGACCGGGTGCGGCGGCCACGGTCGCGGCGTGATGCAGCGCGGGATCGCAGGCTTGGTTCCGCCCGCCGCGTTGGCCCAGTCGAACTCTACGTTTTTCCACGCGCTGGGCGAGGTGAATGACGCGCGCAGGCATTTGAACACCGCCGAGCGGAACGACGTCTGCTCGCTGGCGAAGCCGACCCGACGAAACGAGACGTACTCGCCGGCGAACGTCGCGTCGCCGAACGATGTGTCCTTGCCGCTGAAGGTCGCCCCGTCGAAGGAGGCGATGCGGGCCCGAAAAGTGGCGCCGGCGAAGGTGGCGTCGGATTCGAAGGCGGCCCCGTCGAACGACACCACGTCGGCGTTGAATTCCACGTCCTCGAACGAGGCGTTCGGGCCGCTGAAGACGGCCCCGTCAAACCACACGTGCCTGCCGCTGAACGTGGCGCCGGCGAACCAGGCATCCTCGAACAGCACACCGGTGAGGTCGAAGTCGTTGCCGGACCAGCTGGTGTCGGCCGTACCGGGCGAGACGTTGCGACAAGACCCGAAGGATCGTGTCGCGGACTCCGCGGTCGTTCTGGCGCACCGCCTGTCGCCGCGTCTCTTCGATGTTGATCGCCGGTGGGGTCGCCGACCATGTTGTCGTGGAGACGAATTCGCTGAGGTGGTTGGCGCCGGCGTCCGGGTCGTACGGCAGGCGCAGGTAACCGCACAGCACGTCGATACATTGCTGACGCCGGGCGAAAACCGGACTTTCATCCGCGGCGGCGGCCATCGCGTACACGCCGGCGATGCGCACCGCCGTGTCCGGAGCTCCCAGCTGGGCCGACGCCGCGCCGAACCGCTGCGCGAATTGCGTTCGCTCCGCGTCCTTCTGGCGCCGATACACCACGACCAGCGCGACGGCGATCACCGCACCCGTGATCGCGGGCAGTGCCGCCGTGATCACCTCGGCATCGGTGGCTCGGGTGGCCTGGGTGACAACCGCACCGCGGATGATCCAGGTTGCCAACGCGGCGACGCCGACGCCGATGAGGACCGCCGCGGTGATCGCTGCGAACAACGGAACCCGCGGGGTGCGACGGCGCGCGGTCGTGGCCCACGTGCGCGCCCCGCGCCGCAACGTCTGAGCGGGCCGAAACAGCCAGGCGAGCAAACCACCGATGACGACGGCAACCACGACGGCGGCGATGATGCGGACAGGCAGCAGCCCCACGACGGACACGCCGGACCGGCCCGACACGGCGGGCAGCCCGAGGGCCCAGAAAACCGCCCAGCCCGCGGCCACCGCGGCGGCAATAACGATCACCGCCACCGCCGATGCCGGCGTGTTGCGGATCAGCCGAGGTCGCCGCAGGGCCGGGTCGGTCTGGATCGGAGGTTTTTCCGGCTGGTCGTCGCCGTTGGGACCTGCGATTTCCTCGACAGCATCAGCGACCCGCTCCGACATGCAGACATCGTCTCATCTCCGCCGCACCGGTCGCCCGCCGAATCGGCGCGCCTGCACACGGGCCTGCCCCGATGGGCTAGCGTCAAACGGCATGACCACCGCCGAGCCGGCTCAGTTCCGTGAAGCGGTGGCGGCGATGAATGCCACCACCGTGCGACCGGAAATTGAGCTCGGCCCGATCCGCCCGCCGCAGCGGCTCGCGCCGTTCAGCTACGCGCTGGGCGCCGAGGTCCGGCATCCCGACACCGCCATCGTCCCCGAGCGGTCCGAGGGCGACGCGTTCGGCAGGCTGATCCTGTTGCACGACCCCGACGGCGCCGAGGCCTGGGACGGGACGATGCGGCTGGTCGCCTACATCCAGGCCGATCTCGACTCCAGCGAGGCCGTTGACCCCCTGCTTCCGGAAGTGGCGTGGAGCTGGCTGGTCGATGCGCTGGAGGCGCGCGCCGAACATGTCACCGCGCTGGGCGGCACCGTCACCGCCACCACGTCGGTGCGCTACGGCGACATCTCCGGGCCGCCCCGCGCGCACCAGCTGGAGCTGCGGGCATCGTGGACGGCGACGACGCTGGAGCTTGGCCCCCATGTTCAGGCGTTCTGCGAGGTGCTCGAGCACGCGGCAGGCCTGCCTCCGTCCGGGGTCACCGATCTGAGCTCCCGCACCCGCGCCTGACGGATGGCAGACTCCCCCGGGGATGACCCCGAGGCCGCCGAGACGGCCGAGGCAGAGGCCACGCCGCTGCTGTCACCGCGAGACGGCGTGCCGCCAGTTGTCGGTGAGCCGCACCGAAATCGCCAGGCGCTGCAGCAGCTTTTGGCGTCGGGCACCGGACCGTTCGCGGTTGATGCCGAGCGGGCGTCCGGCTTCCGGTACTCCAATCGCGCCTATCTGGTGCAGATCCGCCGGGCAGGCGCGGGCACGGTGCTGATCGACCCGGTGAACCACGGCGACGACCCGGTGGCGACGCTGGCGCCGGTCGCCGACGTGCTGGCCACCGACGAGTGGGTGCTGCACGCGGCCGACCAGGACCTGCCCGTGTCTGGCCGAGATCGGCCTGACGCCGCCGAAGCTGTACGACACCGAACTGGCGGGCAGGCTGGCCGGCTTCGAGCGGGTGAACCTGGCCGCGATGGTGCAGCGGCTGCTGGGCCTGCAGCTGATGAAGGGGCACGGGGCGGCGGACTGGTCGAAGCGGCCGTTGCCGCACGACTGGCTGAACTACGCGGCGCTGGACGTCGAGGTGCTGCTGGAGCTGCGCGCCGCGATCGCCGACGTCCTGCGGGAGCAGGGCAAAACCGACTGGGCGGCCCAGGAGTTCGAGTACGTGCGCACCTTCGAGGCCGCCCCGACGCGGCGGGACCGGTGGCGTCGCACGTCGGGGATCCACAAGGTGCGCAACGCGCGGGCGCTGGCGGCCGTGCGGGAGCTGTGGCAGACGCGCGACCACATCGCCCGCCGCCGAGACATCGCGCCGGGGCGGATCCTGCCCGACTCCGCGATCATCAACGCCGCCACCGTCGACCCGGACACCGTCGAGAAGTTGACCGAGCTGCCGGTGTTCGGCGGAAACCGGCAACGCCGCAGCGCGCAGGTGTGGCTGGATGCGCTTGCCCGCGCCCGCACGGCGGCGCCGCCGGAGGTGCAGGAGCCGTCGAACGGCCCGCCGCCCGCGTCGCGCTGGAGCAGGCGCAAGCCCGAGGCGGCCGTGCGGCTGGAGTCCGCCCGCGCCGGTCTGAGCGCAGTGTCGCAACGGGTTTCGGTGCCGACGGAGAACCTCGTCTCACCCGAGGTGGTGCGGCGGCTGTGCTGGGATTGGCAGCCGGTCGACGACACCACGGCCGCGGTCGACGACTTCCTGCGCGAGGCGGGAGTGCGGCCCTGGCAGCGCGAGCTCGCCGTCCCGGTCCTGACCGAGGCGTTGACTACCGCTGCGCAGTGACCCGATCGACGTGGGCCAGAAATTCTCCAGCACCGCGTCGGGCGCCTCGATCTGCGGCCAGTGGCCGATGTTGTCGTCGAGCATCACCACGTCGGGGTTCGGGATGACCTGCGCGGTAGCGCGCGCGCCATGTGGCGGCCCGAGTTCGGGTCGATCGGCCCGTCGATCAACCGCATCGGTACGTCGGTCTCCGCGCATCGCCCGCACCCACCGGTTGCGGTGGGCGTACCGGTCGTTGACGAACCTGCCGACCTTGTGGAGTCACTCGTTTGCCGTCGTTGTACTCGAGGATCTGGTGAAACTGCTCGAGCATCCGTCGCGACGGCTTGGTGTCCGGGCCGAACATCTCGTTGATCGTCGGCTCCACCAGGCGCCGGGACAGCGGGCTGCCCTGCAGCGGACTCATGATGTCCCCCAACGGGGTTCGCGACATCAGCCTTCTGCATCAGCCGCGGGGTGTAGGTCTCGTTGAACAGCCCGCCGTTGAGCCAGGTGATCGATTCGATACTCAGCGGGCCGTAGGCATGCTCGGAGAACTCGTGGCGGGCCAGCATTCCTGGCCGACCGAATCGCCGAGATCGTGGGCGAGGATGTGGCGGACTCAACGCCGAGATGGCCGAGCAAGGCCTCGTGCATATCGGCGTGGTCGTGCACCGTGTACTGGTACTTGACCGGCTTGTCGGAGAAACCCATGCCGAGCATGTCGGGCGCGATCACGGTGAACCGCTCGGTCAGCCTGTCCCACAGCGGCGCCCAGTCGAACGTGTTGAACGGATATCCGTGAATGAGCAGCAGGTGGGGCCCGCGACCCTCGGCGCGATAGAAGATGTTGAAGCCCAGGTAGTCGAAGTACTGGCCGGCAGCCTTCCAGCGCTCGAGTTCGGCGTCCATCCGGTGAGGCTATCCGATGCAGGCCAAGCCACTTTTGCCCGGCGACAACCCCAGCACCGCGTGCGTCTAGACCGCCGAAGTCGAGACCGCCGAATCAGTCGAGGCGCTGGCTGACTTCGCGTTCGGCGACCGGTGTGCCAAGCGCAGCCACCCAGCCGGTGATCTGGCGGGCGATGTTGCGGTCGGTCAGACCGACATCGGCGAGCACCTCGCCGCGCGACGCCTGCGCGAAGAACTCCTGCGGCAACCCGAGGTCGCGGCACGGCACATCGATCTCGGCACGCCGCAGCGCCGCCGACACCGCCGAGCCGACGCCGCCGTGCACGCCGTTGTCCTCGACGGTGACCACCAGCTTGTGCGCCTTGGCCAATTCGCCGATCGCGTCGGGCACCGGCAGCACCCAGCGCGGGTCGACGACCGTCACGCCGATGCCCTGGTTGCGCAGCCGCTCGGCCGCCGCCAGCGCCATCGCGCGAACGGCCCGACGGCGACCAGCAGCACGTCCTCGGACAGGCCGTCGGCGGGCGCCGCGAGCACGTCGACGCCGCCGCGCCGCTCGATCGCCGGAATATCTTCGCCCACATCACCTTTGGGGAACCGCAGGGCGGTCGGCCCGTCGTCGATGTCGAGCGCCTCGCCGAGTTCCTCGCGCAGCCGGGTGCCGTCGCGCGGCGCGGCGACCCGCATGCCCGGCACGATGCCCAGCATCGACAGGTCCCACATGCCGTTGTGGCTGGCGCCGTCGGGGCCGGTGATACCGGACCGGTCCAGCACCATGGTCACCGGCAGCTTGTGCAGCGCCACGTCCATGATGACCTGGTCGAACGCGCGGTTGAGGAACGTCGAATAGATCGCCACCACGGGGTGCAGGCCACCCATCGCCAGGCCCGCGGCCGACGTCATCGCGTGCTGCTCGGCGATGCCGACATCGAAGAACCGGTCGGGGAACCGTTTCCGGAACGCGCTCAGCCCGGTCGGGCCCGGCATCGCGGCGGTGATCGCCACGACGTCGCGGCGTTTGGCGCCGTAGCCGATCAGCGCCTCGGAGAACGTCGACGTCCAGCCCGGCCCCGGCACCGAGGTGGCCAGCCCGGTCTCCGGGTCGATCACGCCGGTGGAGTGCATCTGCTCGGCCTCGTCGTTCTCGGCCGGCGGATAGCCCATGCCCTTGCGGGTGACGACGTGCACGATGACCGGCGCGTTGAAGCCGCGCGCGCTGCGCAGCGCACTCTCGACCGCGTGCTCGTCGTGGCCGTCGATCGGACCGACGTACTTCAGCCCGAGGTCGGTGAACATCACCTGCGGCGACAGCGCGTCCTTGATGCCCGCCTTGATGCTGTGCATGCACTGGTAGCAGAGCTCACCGATGATCGGCACGCCGCGAACGGCCCTGCGGCCTTCCTCCAGCACCTTCTCGTAGCCCGGCTGCAGCCGCAGGCCGGCCAGGTGGTCGGCGAAACCACCGATGGTCGGCGCGTAGCTGCGGCCGTTGTCGTTGACGACGATGATCACCGGCCGGTGCGCCGCGGCGATGTTGTTCAGCGCCTCCCAGCACATGCCGCCGGTCAGCGCCCCGTCCCCGACGACGGCCACCACGTGCCGGTTGCGGTGCCCGGACAGCTCGAAGGCTTTGGCCAGCCCGTCGGCGTACGACAGCGCCGAGCTGGCGTGGCTGGACTCCGACCCAGTCGTGTTCGCTCTCGCCGCGCGACGGATAGCCCGACAGCCCGTCCTTTTTGCGCAGCGTGTCGAAGTCATGGCAGCGGCCCGTCACCATCTTGTGCACGTACGCCTGATGGCCGGTGTCGAAGATGATCGGATCGTGCGGCGAATCGAACACCCGGTGCAGCGCCAGGGTGAGCTCGACCACGCCGAGATTGGGGCCCAGATGCCCGCCCGTCGCAGCGACCTTGTGGATCAGGAATTCGCGGATTTCCTGTGCCAGGTCGCGTTAGCTGCGACTGAGAAAGGTGCTGCAGATCTGCGGGACCGCGGATCTGTTCAAGCATTAGGTCAGTGTACGCACGGCCCTGCGCCGCAGTCCTGTCGAGATTCGTACTCAATCCTGTCGGGATCCGTAGATGTCGGGCACCCCGTCGTGGTCGGCGTCCGCGGTTTCGAAAAGGTATATCCGCCGATACGCGGCGTTGCGGCTCAACAGCACCAGCGCAGCCAGTACACCTGCGATAACAGACCCGACGAGGACGCCGATCTTGACGTCGTCGCCCGCGGCGGTGCCGTGTCCGAACGCCAGTTCACCGATCAATAACGACACGGTAAAGCCGATGCCGCCGAGCAGCGACACCCCGAGGACGTCGAGCCAACCGAGGTTGTCGTCGAGGTTCGCGCCGGTGAACTTGGCCAACAGGAAAGCGGTGCCGAACACCCCGAGCGGCTTGCCGAGCACCAAGCCGACGATGACGCCCAGCGTGACCGGATGCGCGACGGCCTGCGCCGAATCCGGACCAACCGCCGACCGTCACACCGGCGGCGAAGAACGCGAAAACCGGCACAGCGAAGCCCGCTGACAGCGGCCGCAGGATGTGTTCGAAGCTCTCGGCCGACGCGTGCCTGCCCAGCACCGGCACCGTGAAGCCCAGCAGCACACCCGGCGACGGTGGCGTGCACACCGCTGGCGTGCACCAGCGCCCACGCGGCGACGGCCAGCGGCACCAGCAGCCACCAGCGGCCGAACCCGCGCTGCACGGCCAGCGCGAACAGTCCGCCGGGGATCAGCGCCAGCGCCAGTGGCCCCGGCGAGAGGTGGTCGGTGTAGAAGACGGCGATGACGATGATGGCGAGCAGGTCGTCGACCACGGCCAGGGTCAGCAGGAACGTGCGCAGCGCGGTGGGCAGGTGGGTGGACAGCACCGCCAGCACAGCGAGGGCGAACGCGATGTCGGTTGCGGTCGGGACCGCCCAGCCGACCAGGTTCTCGCGGTGGCCGTCGGCCAGGTTGATCGCCGACGAAGGTCGACGCGGGCACCAGCATGCCGCCGACCGCCGCCAGGATCGGCAGCGCGGCCTGCCGTGGATCGCGCAGATCGCCTGCGACGAACTCGCGCTTGAGTTCCAGTCCGACGACGAAGAAGAAGATGGCCAGCAGGCCGTCGGCCGTCCACGCCGAGATGGACAGGTGCAGATGCAGGGATTCGGGGCCGAGCGCGAACGCGGACATCGCCGCGTAGGCGTGCGACCACGGCGAATTGGCCCACCCGACAGCCACTCCCGCGGCCAACAGCAGCAGCACGCCGCCGACGGTCTCTTCCCGCAGAATCTCGGCGAACCGCTTGGCCTCCGACCACGAGCCCCGGGTCAGCAGCCGCCAGCGGTGCTTGTCGTGGCGATCGCTCATCGTGGGCTCTCCGGTCGGTGTTCCTCGAATTGCCGACCAGCCTTCCCGGCACACCTGGGGTCAACGTAGCAGCCGTGCGCCGAAACGTGCGCCCGAAACGTGCACCCAAACGTGCGCCCCAAACGTGCGCCCGAAACTGCACCCAAAAAGGGAGCGCCCCATTGCGCGACCCGACCAGATACGTTGAACAGCCATGATCATCGAACGACAGGGCATCGTCGACGCCCCCGCCGAACAAGTGTGGGCGCGCGTGATCACGCCCGAGGGCATCAACGACGAACTGCGGCCGTGGATGACCATGTCGGTGCCCCGTGGCGCGGAATCGCTGACCGTCGACAACATTCCGATCGGCACCCCGATTGGCCGCTGCTGGATGCGGTTGTTCGGGGTCTTGCCATTCGACTACGACCGGCTGACCATCGCCGAACTGCAACCGGGACGGGGGTTTCGCGAGGAGTCGACGATGCTGAGCATGCGCCGGTGGCGCCATGAACGCAGCGTGACGCCCGACGGCGACGGTAAAGCCGTTGTCCGCGACCGTATTACGTTCCAGCTGCGCGGCGTGCTTCGGCTGCTCACACCGGTCGTCGCCGCCGGGCTCCGCGCGCTGTTCGGGCACCGGCACCGACGGCTGCAGCGGCACTTCGCCGCGCCGCAGCCGGATACAGCTAGCGGGTGAGCACCGCGACGCACTCGACGTGGTGCGTCAGCGGAAACGAGTCGAACACCCGCAGCTCCTCGACGCGATACCCGTGCCCGACGTACAACCCGACGTCACGGGCGAAGGACGCTGCTTCGCAACCGATATGGATCAGCCGCGGCACCTCGGCGGCGGCCAGCAGGTCGATCACCTCGCGGCCGGCCCCGGACCGCGGTGGGTCAAGCACCGCCACGTCGGCCCGCGCGTGCTCCTGGGCCAGTGCCCGGCGCACCGAATCCGTCACCGCCGACACCCAGCCGAAGTCGGCGAGGGCCGCGCGGGCCGACCGCGACGCCGCGCGGGAAGTGTCGACGGTGACGACGCGGCCACGCTCGCCGACGGCCTGCGCAAGCACCGCGGCGAAAACCCCTGCTCCGCCGTATAAGTCCCACGCCGTCATGCCGGTGCCGAGCTGCGCCCAGCCGGCCACCAGCTCGCTGTAGACCCGTGCCGCGTCGCGGTGGGCCTGCCAGAACGCGGTCACCGGCACCCGCCAGATCCGCTCCCCGACCCGCTGCACCGCCTCGTAACGACCTTCTACCACCTGAGTCGACGCCTTGCGGCCGGTCCGCGACCCCGACTGCACGACGTGGCGGTCACCGTCGTCGTCGATGGCCACGTGCAGTTGCGCCCCCGGCGGCCACACCCAGTCATTCAGCCCGCCCAGCATGCCGGCGGGAAGCTGCGCGCAGTTCAGCTCCTCGACCAGCTCCGAGCTGTGATACCGGTGAAAACCCGCCCGGCCCTCCCCCGACGTGTCGAGCCGCACCCGGGTCCGCCAGCCGGTGGCGCCGCCGTCGCCGACCGCCTCGGCGACCGCGCAGTCCTCGTCGCGCCAGTGATAGCCGCCAAGCCGCGCCAGCTGGTTGGCGACCACGGCGCCCTTGAGCCGTCGGGTGGCGTCGGGTTGCGCGAAGGCCATGTCGCAGCAGCCGGCGCCGTCCACGCCGGCGATCGCGCACAACGAATCGATGCGGTCGGGCGACGGCTCGATCACCTCGACGACGTCGGCGTGCCAATACGATCCGTGGTCGCCGACGACCCGGACCTTGACCGTCTCGCCGGGCAACGCATACCGCACGAACACCACCCGGCCGTCGTGGCGCGCCACACAGCTGCCGCCGTTGGCCGGTGGCCCGGTGGTCAGCGTCAGTTCCGTCGGCCAGGGTGACGGCTCGGCGACCTCTTCACTCAATCCAGGAAGCCCCTGCGTGCATCACCCGGAGCCGCGTGCGGCTGCAGGGTCTTGAGCCGCTCCGACGAACTCAGCTGCCACGGCACCGACGTCACCATCACGTTCGGCATGAACAGCAGCCTGCCCTTGAGCCGCAGCGCGCTCTGGTTGTGCAGCACCTGTTCCCACCAGTGCCCCACCACGTACTCCGGGATGAACACCGTGACCACGGTGCGCGGTGACTCCTTGCTGACGCGCTTGACGTATTCCAGCACCGGCCGGGTGATCTCGCGGTACGGCGAGTCGATCACCTTGAGCGGCACACTGATATCGCTGTCCTCCCACTTGTGCACCAGCTCGCGCGTCTCGGCGTCGTCGACGCTGACCGAGATGGCCTCGAGCGCGTCGGGCCGGGTGGCGCGGGCGTAGGCCAGCGCGCGCATCGTCGGCAGGTGCAGTTTGGACACCAGCACGACGGCGTGGTTGCGGCTCGGCAGCACCATGGCCGCGCCGTCCTCGGCGGCCTGCTGCTCCAGTTCGCGCGCGACGGTGTCGTAGTGCTTGTGGATCATCTTCATGATCACAAAGAGCGAGCCCATCGCCAGGATCGCGATCCACGCCCCGGCGAGGAACTTCGTCACCACCACGATGATCAGCACGGTGCCGGTGCAGAGGAAGCCCACGGTGTTGATTACCCGGGTGCGCATCATCCCGCGCCGGACGGCGGAGTCGGTTTCGGTGCGCAGCAGCCGCGTCCAGTGCCGCACCATGCCGATCTGGCTGAGCGTGAACGACACGAACACCCCGACGATGTAGAGCTGGATCAGCGCGGTCACCTCGGCGCGGAACGCGACCACGAACGCCATCGCTGCGAACGCGAGAAACAGGATGCCGTTGGAGAACGCCAGCCGGTCACCACGGGTATGCAGCTGGCGCGGCAGATAACGGTCCTGGGCCAGAATGGATCCCAGCACCGGGAAGCCGTTGAACGCGGTGTTGGCCGCCAGCACCAGGATCAGCGCGGTGACTCCGGCGATCAGCCACAGGCCGATCGGGAAATCGTGGAACACGGCGTCGGCCAGCTGGGCGATCAGCGTCTTCTGGTGGTAGCCGGCGCGGCGCGCCGACCAGCTGCTCCGCGGGTCTTCGGCGATCTTGACCCCGGTCTGCTTGGCCAGCATGACGATGCCCATGAACAAAGACACCGCCACGACGCCCAGCAGCAGCAACGTGGTCGCGGCGTTGCGGGACTTGGGCTTTCGGAACGCCGGCACCCCGTTGCTGATCGCCTCGACTCCGGTCAGCGCCGCGCAGCCGGACGAGAACGCCCGCGCGACCAGGAACACCATCGCGAACCCGAGCACCGCGCCGTGTTCGGAATGCACCTGAAAGGCCGCGGATTCGGCGTGCAGCGGGGTGCCGAGCACGTAGATCTGGAACAGCCCCCAGCCAAGCATGATGTACATGCCGATCATGAACGCGTACGTGGGAATCGCGAACGCAGTGCCCGACTCCCGGATACCGCGCAGGTTCATCGACGCCAGCACCAGGATCGCGACGACCGCGAACAACACCTTGTGCTGGGCGATGAATGGCACCGCCGAGCCGATGTTCGACATCGCCGAGGCCATCGATACCGCGACGGTCAGGACGTAGTCCACCAGCAGCGCGCTGGCGACGGTCAGCCCCGCGGTCGGCCCCAGGTTGGTGGTGACGACCTCATAGTCGCCGCCGCCGGACGGGTACGCGTGCACGTTCTGCCGGTAGCTGGCGATCACAACCAGCATCACCCCGGCGACGGCAAGCCCGATCCACGGCGCCATCGAGTAGGCGGTCAGCCCCGCGACCGAGAGCACCAGAAAGATTTCCTCCGGCGCGTAGGCCACCGACGACAGCGCATCCGAGGCGAAGACCGGCAGCGCGATCCGCTTGGGCAGCAGGGTGTGCGAAAGCGTGTCGCTGCGAAACGGCCGGCCCAGAACCAGCCGGCGTGCGACGGTCGAAAGCTTGGACACGAGAGCCAAGAGTAAGCCCACGAGCCAGTAGCTGTAGCGTTCCGAGTGCGCGGGCTCTCCAAAGACAGGCCGGAAAGGACCGTCAGGTGCGTGTAGTGGTCATGGGATGCGGCCGGGTGGGCGCATCGCTTTCAGACAGCCTGGCCCGGATCGGTCACGAGGTGGCCGTCATCGATCGCGACAGCACGGCATTTCACCGCCTGTCCCCCGAGTTTCCCGGTGAGCGCGTGCTGGGGATGGGGTTCGACCGCAGCGTCCTGCTGCGGGCCGGCATCGAAGAGGCGGGCGCCTTCGCGGCCGTCTCCTCGGGCGACAACTCCAACATCATCTCCGCGCGGGTGGCCCGCGAGACGTTCAGCGTGGAGCGCGTCGTCGCCCGCATCTACGACGCCAAGCGCGCGGCCGTCTACGAACGCCTCGGCATCCCGACGGTGGCCACCGTGCCGTGGACGACCGACCGGCTGCTCAACGTGCTGACCGGTGAGACCGAGAGCACCAAATGGCGCGACCCTACCGGCAACGTCGGCGTCACCGAGCTCAGGCTGCACGAGAGCTGGGTCGGTCACCGGACCACCGACCTGGAGGTGGCCACCGGCGGTCGGCTGGCGTTCATGATCCGGCTTGGCGCCGGCCTGCTGCCGGACGCGAAGACCGTCATCCAAGCCGGCGATCAGGTGTACATGGCCGCGATCGCCGGGCATATCGCCGAAGCGTTGGCCATCGCGGCGCTGCCGCCGAGCGAGGACCTCGAGACCGCATGAAAGTCGCCATCGCCGGGGCCGGGGCCGTCGGCCGTTCCATCGCCCGCGAACTCGTCGAGAACCACGAGGTCACGCTTCTCGAGCGCAACCCCGACCACATCGACGTCGACGCGATTCCCGCCGCGCACTGGCGCCTCGGCGACGCGTGCGAGCTGACCCTGCTCGAGTCGGTCAAGCTCGAGGAGTTCGACGTGATGATCGCCGCCACCGGCGACGACAAGGCCAACGTGGTGGTCAGCCTGTTGGCCAAGACGGAGTTCGCGGTGCCGCGCGTGGTGGCCCGCGTCAACGACCCGCGCAACGAATGGCTGTTCGACGAGAACTGGGGCGTGGACGTCGCGGTGTCGACGCCGCGCATGCTGGCATCGCTCGTCGAGGAAGCCGTCGCCGTCGGGGATCTGGTGCGGCTGATGGAGTTCCGCAAGGGCCAGGCCAACCTGGTCGAGATCACCCTGCCCGACGACACGCCGTGGGGCGGAAAGCCGGTCAAGCGGCTCGACCTGCCGCGCGACGCCGCGCTGGTGACGATCCTGCGCGGCCCGCAGGGTGATCGTGCCGGAGGCCGACGAGCCGCTCGAGGGCGGCGACGAGTTGCTGTTCGTGGCCACCACCGATGTCGAGGACGCGCTGCGGGAGCGGCTGCACCCGCAGTCGCGCTGACCTCAGCGCCTGCGGTAGGCCGGCGGCGGCGTCGCCCGGTCGTGAAAGCCCACCGCCGTCGCCTGCGACACGCCGCTGTAGTCACCGAGCCCGTTGCGGATGCCGACCGCCGAGATCACGCCCGCCAACATGAACAGCGCCGCCGTCACCAGCGCTCCGCGCCGAAAGCCGGCGAAATCAACTGCGCCACCGAGGATCACACCGGTGAACGCGATCGCGATCAACCCTGAGATCCGCGAAACGGCGTTGTTGACCGCCGAGCCGATGCCGCTCTGCGCCGGATCGACAGCGGCCAGGATCGCCGCCGTCAGCGGCGACACCGTGATCGACAGCCCCAGCCCGAACACCACGAGGCCCGGCAGCATCTGCGTCCAGAAGTTGAACGGCTGGCGCGCCGTCAGCATCCACGCGTAACCGGCCGCGGCGATCAGCGGACCCGACCGCCATGAACAGGCGTGGCCCGTGCACGCCCGCCAGCGTGCCGAACAGCCGCGCCAACAAGAACGACAGCACCGGCAACGGCAGCGTGGCCAGCCCCGCCTGCGTGGCCGAAAGGCCCACGGTCTCCTGCAGGAACAACGTGATGATCAGCGTGCCCAACGACACCGCCGCATAGAGGAACACCGTGGCCAGGTTCCCGACGGCGAAGTTGCGGGCGGAAAAGATGTTCAGCGGCATCATCGGGTGCGGCGTGCGGTGCTCCCACCACGGGAACACGATCAGGCAGGCCACACCGAGGACCAGGCTGACGATGACGGCGGGATCCGAGAAGCCCAGCCGCTGCCCCTCGATCAGCGCGTACACCGCGCCGGTGAGGCCGACCGCGTTCAGCGCGGCGCCGACGACGTCGATGCGCGCCGGTCGTCCTGTCGCGTCCTGCCGGCTCGCCGGCGTGGCGAACTCGTCGGCTCCAAGCTTGGTCGTCAGGTACAGCGTGACCGCCAGCGGCACGATGTTGACCCCGAAAACCCACCGCCAACCCACCGCGTCGACCAGCACGCCGCCGAGCAGCGGACCGATGACGAACGCGGTGCCCGTCCACGCCGTCCAGGTGCCGATGGCGCGGGACTGCGCGGCACCGGTGAACCGCGCGTTGATCATCGCCAGGGAACTCGGGACCAGAAACGCCGCGCCGACACCCTGCAGGCATCGGGCGGCCACCAGCACCCACCCGCTGGGCGCCAGCGCGCACATCAGCGATGCCACGCCGAAGACGACGACGCCCATCCGCAGCACCATCAGCCGGCCGAACTGATCGGAGACGGCGCCGGCGACAAGGATCAGCGCCCCCAGCGTGAGCAGATAGCCGTCGATGACCCACTGCTGCAGGGCCAGGCCACCGCCGAACTCGCGCCCGATCGCGGGCAGCGCCAGGTTCACCACCGACCCGTCCAGGAACGCCACGAACGAGGCCAGCACCGCGACCGCGATCAGCGGCCGGTCGGTGTCGGCCTCAGTGGGCATCGGGTGCGGCGACGCCTCCGCGTTCCTCGGCGGTCTCCCCGGTTGCCTCGGCGTTATGCGCATGCAGCGCTCGCTGCGCGGCCCGGATCGCCAGATACGTCACCAGCGCTGCCACCGCCGTCAGCGGCCAGCCCATCGCGATGCGCGCGACGCCCAGCCATCCCGTCTGGTTGGCGTTGTAGAGGTGCTGCTGCACGACGAAGCGCGAGGTGAACACCAGCACCCAGACGAACGTCGCGAGGTCGAATGCCACCACCGCCCTGCGCAATCCGCGCCAGGCGCGGTCATGGGAGTTGACCCAGCCCCAGATGTAGCCGACGGCGGGACGACGCACGACGATCGACAGCGCGAAAGCGACGGCCCAGAACAACGATGTCCAGATGCCGAGCAGAAAGTAGCCCTTCGAAGCGCCGACGATGTAGGCGATCAATGCGCTGAGCCCCACGCCGATGAACCCCGAGATCGCCGGCTGCACCGAGTCGCGGCGGATGAGCCGCCACCCCAGGATCAGCGTCGCGACTCCCAGCGCTGCGCCGATCGCGGGCACCAGCCCGAACGCGGTGGACACCGGGACGAAAACCAGGACGGGCAGCGAGGAGTAGATCAGCCCGCTGATGCCGCCCATCTGCTCGAGGACCGCACCCCCGCGGGCGGGGAATCGGTTTGTGGCTTTGGTTTCTTCCCCCGGCTCGGCTCCGGGGTCACTCACTTCTGAATCTCGTAGCGCGGGTTGTAGATCGCCTTCGCGCCGTTTTCCAGCTTGCCGACGCGGCCGTGCACTCGCAGCGTGCGACCGGATTCGATGCCCGGGATGCGGCGCTGGCCAAGCCAGACGAGCATCACCGTGTCGGTGCCGTCGAACAGTTCGGCCTTGACTCCGCCGGCGCAGCCCTTGCCGTTGCATTCAACGCTGCGCAGGATGCCGACCATCGTGACGTCCTGTCCGCGTTGGCAGTCGATCGCCCGCTGGGCGCCGGTGCTGACGGCCTCGTCGCTGAGCTCCTCGACGTCAAGTTGCTCCGGGTCTTCCGTTAGCCGGCGGGTGAGCCGGCGCAGATACCCTTGGCCCGTGGCCATGGCCTCTCCTGACTTCTGCAGATCCACCATGGATCTACCCAATCAAACGCCACGGTAGACCTCTTGGTTCCGGATTGCCACGCGGGGCCGGGTCGGCACGCCGACGAGTCGATGAACGGGGCACGATCATCTGATGGCGGTCAATCTTCGCGGTGTCACGACGGTGCTGCTGCCCGGCACCGGATCCGACGACGACTACGTCTACCGGGCGTTTTCCGCGGCCCTGCACGATGTCGGGGCGGTCGTCGTGACGCCGGCCCCGCAGCCGGACCGGCTCATCGACGGCTACTGCGATGCGCTTGATAACGCGGCACGGGCCGCCCCGATCGCCGTCGGTGGGGTGTCCATCGGCGCCGCGGTGGCCGCCATGTGGGCGCTGGCCCATCCCGGGCACGCCGTCGCCGTGCTGGCCGCCCTTCCAGCCTGGACTGGCGACCCGGACACCGCGATCGCGGCGCTGGCCGCGCGGCACTCGGCGGAATTGCTGCGCCGCGACGGGCTGGCGTCGGCCATCGCGCAGATGCGGGCCTCCAGCCCGCCGTGGCTGGCCGAGGAGCTGACCCGGTCCTGGGTTGGCCAGTGGCCCGCGTTGCCCGACGCGATGGACGAGGCCGCGCGCTATGTCGCGCCGTCCTGCGATCAGCTGGAGGGTCTGGCCGTGCCGATGGGCGTGGCCGCCGCTACCGATGACCCGGTGCATCCGGTCGAGGTCGGCATCGAATGGGTGGCGGCTGCGCCGCGCGCGGCGTTGCGCACCGTCACCCTCGACGAGATGGGCGCGGACCCGGCGGTGCTGGGCGCCGCGTGCCTGGCGGCGCTGGCCGACGCCTAGCCTCCCGTGATGGTGCGCAGCTGCTGCATAGCCGACCCCTGCTCGCTGCGCCGTGCGACGGGCTCGGGCACCGGCGGCTGCTGGTCGGGCTGCGTGCCTGTGGTGCCTGCTGGGCGGCCTGTTCGGCCGCAGCGCGCAGCTGCGCGGCCATCGGCTCCGGCAGCTCCACCTGCAGCGGGGTGCGGACCGGCAACGGCGTCTCGCCGCGCCGAACAACAGTGTCCGCCAACGCAGTCCGCGCTTCGGCGGCCAGGGCCGCGATTCTGTCCTGCGGACCGTTGACCACGCATCGGATCATCCAGCGATAGCCGTCAACGCCGATGAACCGGACCACGCCGGGCGGCTGGCCCTGCTCTGGCTTGGCGATGCCGACCACCTCACGGCCCCACGGGCCGTCCTCGATGCTCACCTTGTCCACGTCCTTGCGCAGCGAGTCGGCGAGCTCCGCCGCCACCTCCCGCCACAGACCCGCCGACTTCGGCGCGGCGTAGGCGGCGACGGTGAATCGGCCGTTGGGCGTCACCACCCACACGGCGCTGGGCACGCCCACCTCGGTGAGCTCGACCTGAACCTGGCCGGCCTCGGGCATCGGAATCAGTACGGAGCCAAGGTCGAGCCGGGCCAGCGCCGCCGTCGATGGGTCGTCGAAGTCGTCGATGTCGAAGGGGCCGTCGAGGTCGTCGGCGTCCTCGACGTCCTCAGCGTCACTGACGTCATTGGCATCTTTGCTGTCGGTGACGTCGTCCTCCATGGCGACCACGGTATCGGCCTCGTCGCCGTCCTTGTGCTTTCCGAATGCCATCTCACAAACTCGCATGTCCGCCGGAGGAACCGTGGCCACCGTCGCCACGGGATGTGTCGGCCAGGCCGGCCTCGTCGAACGACGTCACCTCGACCAGCTCGGGCAGCTCGACCCGTTGCACCAGCAGCTGGGCGATCCGGTCTCCGCGATGCACGACGATCGGCGTCTGCGTGTCGAGGTTGATCAGGGCCACCTTGATCTCGCCGCGGTAACCGGCGTCGATCGTGCCAGGGCTGTTGACGATCGAAAGTCCCACTCGCGCAGCCAAACCCGAGCGGGGATGCACCAGCCCGACCATGCCGTAGGGGATGGCGACGGCGACGCCGGTCGGCACCAGCGCCCGCTGACCGGGCGCCAGCTCGACCCCGAGCGCGCTGTAAAGGTCGACGCCCGCATCGCCGTCGTGCGCACGACTGGGCATCGGCAAATCGCGATCCAGGCGCACAACCGCCAGAGAGGTGGACACGACGTCAGAGATTACTCTTGGCCGCGTGTCCGATACGCGCGCCACGTCGCAATCCGTGCGCTACCGCGAACGGTTGTCGGTGCCGTGGTGGTGGTGGCCGCCGGGACTGGGGCTGGCCGGGCTGATCGCGCTCGAGGTGAACCAGGGCGCGCCCGCACTGCCGGTCTGGGTGCCGTTTGCCGTGCTGCTTCCCGTCGCCGCCGTCGTCCTGCTGTGGTTCGGCAGGATCGAGGTGCGCGTCGTCGGCGGTGCGGGCGAGACCGAGCTGAAGGTGGGGGCGGCGCACGTTCCGGTCAGCGCGATCGCGCGCTCGGCCGAGGTGCCCAAATCAGCGAAGTCGGCGGCGCTGGGACGCCAGCTCGATCCGGCCGCGTATGTCGTGCACCGCGCATGGGTCGGCCCGATGATCCTTCTGGTCCTCGACGATCCGGACGATCCCACGCCGTACTGGCTGGTGAGCTGCCGCCACCCCGGCCGGGCGCTGGAGGCGCTCCGCGGCTGAGCCGCAACCCCGCGGCTAAGCCGCGCAGTCCGTACAGATCATCACGCCGTTCTTCTCGCTGGCCAGCCGGCTGCGGTGATGCACCAGGAAGCAGCTCGAGCACGTGAACTCGTCGGCCTGCTTCGGGATGACGCGCACCGACAGCTCCTCGCCGGACAGATCGGCGCCGGGCAGCTCGAAATTCTCAGCGGACTCGGACTCGTCAACGTCAACGACCGCCGACTGGGCCTCGTTACGCCGCGCCTTCAGTTCCTCGAGCGAATCCTCGGAAACATCATCGGTCTCAGTGCGCCGTGGGGCGTCGTAATCGGTAGCCATCCTCATGTCCCCTCCGTCAAGCCTTGCAGCAGAGCTTTGTACCAGCGTCGAACGCATCTTCCAAACGATTCGTGCCCGGATTGACACGCGTTCCAGTGTGATTTACGTCACAGTTGAGTTCGCACCGCTCGAAGGACCCGGCGACGCTGGCCTTAGAGTGCAGTCGTGGTCGCACAAATCACCGAAGGCACCGCGTTCGACAAACGGGGTCGGCCCTTTCGTCGGCGTAATTTCCTGCCGGGAATCCTGCTGTTCGCCGCCCTCGCGGTGGTGACGCTGTTGGTCTGGGTGATGGCTCTGAGCCGACCGCCTGACGTCCATGAGGCCGCGATCTGCAACGCGCCGCCCCCGCAATCCGACCCGAACGCGCCGCAGCTCGGTGAGCAGGTGTCGCGGGCGACGATGACAGACGTGACCCCGGCCAAGCTGGCCGACGCCAAGATCCGTGTCCTCAACGCCAGCGGCCAGGGCGGCCAGGCCGCCGAGGTGGCCGGCGAGCTGCGCGACCTCGGGTTCGCCGAGCCCGCCGCGACCAACGACACCGTGTATGCGAACACCCGGCTGGAATGCCAGGGCCAGATCCGGTTCGGTCCGTCCGGGCGTGCCGCCGCCGCGGCGGTGTGGCTGCTCGCGCCGTGCACTGAGCTGTTCCAGGACCAGCGCGGCGACAACACCGTTGACCTGGCCATCGGCACCGAATTCGGCCAACTGACCCACAGCGACGACATCGACGCGGTGCTGGCCAGCCTGCGGCCCGACGCCACTCAGCCCGCCGATCCGACGCTGCTGAAAAAGATCCACACCGGCGCCTGTTAGTCGCGTATTCCGTTGGCACGGGCGGGTATTCGTGGGTTACAACGCCCAGCAAATGTGGTGGCGCTGTATACCTTCGACGCGTTACGTATTGTTCTACAAACAGGGATACGTCTTTCTTTTCGAACGGGAGACCGGGAAGCCGCTTTTCCCGATCAAGACGCAGAAATATCCGCCCTCAGATCTAGAGGGCGAAGTGAAGGCTAAAGAGCAATCGCTGCCGGTGCTGCCCGCTCCGTTCGCACGGCAGAAATGACCGCGGATATGATCACCACGCGCACGCCTGAGGCTCACCAGGAGGCGCTCGAGCGCTTTATGAAACTGCGCAGCGATGGACAGTTCATTCCCGGCAGTACCCAGGGGACCATTATTTTTCCAGGTTACGACGGCGGTGCGGAATGGGGCGGCGGGGCGTTTGATCCGACCACCGGGCTGCTCTACGTGAATGCGAATGAGATGGCGTGGGTGCTGCGACTGGTCCCGCAGAAGCCGCGGACGGGCGAAGCCAATGGGCGGGAAATTTTTTTGCGGAACTGTTCGGCTTGCCACCGCGCCGACAGAACAGGGCGCCTCGAGTTCCCTTCCCTGATTGGATTGTCCGATCGCTATGAGGAAGGAAGTGTGAAGGAGCTGATTGCGCAAGGCCGGGGCGCATGCCTGGCTTTGCCAACCTGGGCCACGATCAACTAGAGGCCGTGTTTGAATATGTCTATTACGGCAAGGAGACGACGGTGAAAGACATGGGCCATCGCCGCTCGATGCTAAGTACATCAGTGATGGATACAATAAATTCCTCGATAAGGATGGCTATCCCGCGATCCAGCCGCCGTGGGGCACTTTAACGGCGATCGATCTGAACAGCGGAAAGACGGTCTGGAAAATGCCCCTGGGTGAGTATCCCGAGCTGGCAGCCCAGGGGCTAACCGGCACGGGCAGCGAGAATTACGGCGGCGCCGGTGGTGACCGCGGGCGGCCTGCTATTTATCGGCGCTACCAACTATGACAAGGTTTTCGTGCGTTGGACAAGGCAACGGGCAAGGTGCTGTGGCAAACCACGCTCCCGGCTGCCGGCAATGCGACGCCTTCTACGTATGAAGTGAACGGGCGGCAGTACGTTGTGATTGCCGCCGGCGGAGGGAAGTCCCGGCACCAACCGGGGGCAGCCTGGTGGCGTTCGCGCTGCCGAAGTAGCTTGCACTCTGCTACTATGCAGCGCATTTGGCTCGCAGCACCCTCGTTAGCATGACCGCGGCATCGCTTGCTGCGCGCGCCCTTCGGCCCAGGAAACCACGCAGTCACCGGCCCCTCATAGCCAGATCAGCCCGCAGTTTTCCGTCATGATCTGGACTCTGAAAAAGCTGGGCACGTTTGAAGAAAATCTGGACCGGGTTGCCCAGGCCGGTTATCACCACGTGGAGTTGGTGGGTGAGTTCAAACAATGGTCCGAGGAGGATTATCGGCGGATCATTGGCGCATGGAGACGTTGAAGATCTCGGTGGACGCAACGTCTGGGGTGAGCGCGGGGTTTGCGGATCCGTCGGGAGGGGATGCGTTTCTCTCGGTCTGAAGGATCTGATTCCAGCGGCCAAGCGGTTGCAGTGCAAGCAGATCATTTTGCTGTCGGGTAAAAAATTGAGGGCGGGGCTCCCGGAAGCCAGCGTGCAGCCTCGATCGAGGCATTGAAACGCGCTGCGGATGTGCTGAGCAGTGCCGGGCTGGTGGCGGTGATTGAACCGATTGACCGGATTGAAAATCCGACTATTTATCTCGATGGGGTGACGGAAGCGTTCGAGATCGTGCGGCTGTCAATAGTCCCAATGTCAGAGTGCTCTATGACGTCTATCATGAGCAGCGCGAGTTCGGAAATTTGATAGAGAAGTTTGAGAAGAATATTGAACAGGTGGGTTGGTTCATATTGCCGATGTTCCCGGACGGCATGAACCGGGTACGGGCGAGATTAACTACCTCAATATTTATCGCAAGCTGGCGGAGTTGAACTATCGGGGACGATGCATGGAGTTCTACCCTAATGGGGACATTGTGGATACGTTGCGCCGTGCACGGGACAGGCGCGGTCGCTGCTTGGGTGATTTGACTGCGGGTTTAACAAAAGAGACAGAGCCTGCTGGAACAGGAGGTTCGCCGCCAGCAAGGAGGTGATGTCGGCACTGTCGTATTGCGGTGACACTTATTACCAGGTCTGACCCGACAAAGTGCAGACCGCGCAGGGGGCGCACCAGGTTTAGAATTTGTACGCTGGAAAGGCCGCCCACCTGAGGGCGTCCCGGTTCCTGGCGCAAAGGCCGGATCTACTACATCAATATCGAGGCTGAGGTAAGTCTTGATCCCTTTAAATGCCTTGAGTTTTTCGCGGACCAGGGGATGACCATGTTCATGAAATTCTTCCGCAGTGACCAGCATGATCTTGTGCTCATGGGCAAAGTCCATGTCATTAGCGTCATAGAGCTGGCCACGCAAGCCGATCTGCAGGATATTTGGCTCGGCCAACAAACCTTCTTCAATGGCGCGGCGCACCGGCGTCCCGTGGGAATACTTCATGCCCCAATACTAATCCCCGGTGTCGAGGAGTGCGCATCGCCAGTTGGATGAGGCCGACCGGACCGTGAGCAGCATGGATAGTACGGAAAATAGGCAGCAGAATCGAGTGGTCGCCACCAACGCAGATCAGGCACAGTGCCGGCTCCGAGTATAGGGGAGAAACCGCGCAGTGATTTTGTGGAATGTATCTTCGATGGAGATGGGGTTGACCAGTAACGGAAATCTCCCATAGTCAGCAACACGCAGCCGTTCAAAAGGGCTGAGGTCGAGAACCGGATGATAGGGCCTGATGATCGCCGATTGCTCACGAATGCGGCGGGGGCCAAAACGGGGACCGGTTCTGTAGGTCGTGCCGCCGTCATAGGGCACGCCAATAAGCGCTACATCCAAACGGCTTGCATCCGCGATATGCGGGAGTCTCATGAACGTCGCAATGCCAGCAAAGCGCGGAGACTCGGATGCATTGATGGCCATTGGATGGGGTTCCGGCGAGTTGCTTCAGTTTCATCGGCGCTTCCATCCTAGTGAGAATGGGAGTGCCCATGGCTGTGCTTCCCCTGGGCCAACTCCCCCGGCACGGACGCCGTACCCAGTCTGCGCCGGTCAGCCCCATTGATTCTTGCGTTTATCCATGCGAGCACTTTGTCGAGCCCCACATTGTGCCGCAGGTCCGTGAACAAAAAGGGTGCCTGACCCCGCATTTTCCTTGAGTCGCGGTCCATCACTTCCAGAGAAGAGCCCACGTGCTCCGCAAGGTCGATCTTGTTGATCACCAGCAAAGACGATCGCGTCACACCAGGGCCGCCCTTTCTGGGAATCTTGTCACCGCCGGCCACGTCTATCACGTAAATCCAATCGTCCACCAGCTCCGGACTAAAGGCTGCGGAAAGATTGTCTCCGCCACTCTCGACAAGAATCAGATCCAACCCCGGATGCGCGGTCTCCAGATCGTCAATCGCCTCCAGGTTCATCGAAGCATCTTCACGAATCGCTGCATGGGGGCATCCCCCGGTTTCAACACCGCGAATGCGGGCGGCGTCGAGAGAACCCTGGCGAATCAGAAATTCAGCATCTTCTGTGGTGTAGATATCGTTGGTGACCACCGCAACACTCATCCTGGGCGAGAGCGCCCGGCAGAGACTGTCCACTAACGCAGTTTTGCCGGAACCCACTGGTCCGGCGATACCAATGCGAAACGCGCGCGCATGCTCTGTCGACATCCCGATCCTCCGTTAGAACAAAAAATATCTCTGCGCCAACGGCAATGTCGTCGCAGGTTCGCAGGTGAGCAGCTCGCCATCAGCCCGCACCTCATATGTCTCCGGATCTACCGTGATCTCCGGCGTGGCGCTGTTGTGGACCATGTTGCTCTTGCCGATCAAACGGCAGTCCTCAACCGCGACGGCCGGCGTGCGCAACTGGAGCCCGTTGAGGCTTTCGTCCTGCAGCGCAGCCTGCGAGGTGAAGAGAAGACTCGTTGCCGAAGGAACGCTTCCGAAACTGCCGAACATGGGGCGGTACAACACGGGCTGCGGCGTTGGAATGGAAGCATTCGCATCGCCCATCGCGCTCCAGGCTATAAAGCCCCCTTTCACGATCATCTCCGGCTTGGCTCCGAAGAAGGCAGGCTTCCATAACACCAGGTCAGCGAGTTTGCCCGGTTCAATGGAACCGACATGGGCACTGACGCCATGGGCGATCGCGGGGTTGATGGTGTATTTGGCAACGTATCGCTTGATGCGGAAATTGTCGTTGCGGCTGGAGTCTTCCAGCAAGGGGCCTCGTTGCACCTTCATCTTGTGAGCCGTCTGCCAGGTACGCATGACCACTTCTCCCACACGGCCCATCGCCTGGCTGTCGCTCGAGATCATGCTGATGACCCCCAGGTCATGCAGGATATCTTCGGCGGCAATGGTTTCGGGCCGGATGCGGCTCTCGGCAAACGCCACATCTTCCGGGACAAGCGAATTCAAATGATGGCAGACCATCAACATGTCGAGATGCTCGGCAATCGTATTGCGGGTATACGGTCGCGTAGGATTCGTGGACGAGGGCAATACATTGGGCAAAGAAGCCATGCGAATGATGTCGGGCGCATGACCGCCGCCGGCTCCCTCGGTGTGGTACGTGTGAATGGTGCGGCCACGGATCGCGTGGATCGTATCCTCAACAAAGCCTGCTTCATTCAGCGTATCGGTATGAATCGCAACCTGCACATCAAAGGCATCGGCAACCCGCAAACAGGAGTCAATCGCGGCGGGAGTGGTTCCCCAATCCTCGTGGAGTTTTAAACCGCAAGCTCCGGCGCGCACCTGCTCCTCCAGCGGACCCGGTGTGGCCGCATTGCCCTTGCCGAGAAATCCAAAGTTGATTGGCCATGCCTCCGCTGCCTGAAACATACGTGCCAGATTCCATGCGCCCGGAGCGCAACTGGTAGCGCAACTGCCGGTAGCCGGGCCCGTACCGCCGCCGATCATGGTGGTGGTGCCGCCACACAGGGCTTCGTAAATCTGCTGCGGAGCAATAAAGTGGATGTGACTGTCAATGGCTCCGGCGGTGACGATGAGGTTCTCGCCCGCAATGACCTCGGTCGCCGCACCCACCACCAGTTCCGGATCCACACCGTCCATGGTGTCTGGGTTGCCGGCCTTTCCCACTTTGACGATGCGCCCGTTGCGAACGCCGATATCGCCTTTCACAATGCCCCAATGGTCGACGATCAGCGCATTCGTAATGACCAGATCCAAGGCTCCGGGCCTCGATTCGCGAAGGGCGCGGGAGCTTTGCCCCATGCCATCGCGTATGGTCTTGCCGCCGCCGAACGTGATTTCGTCCCCATAGACCGTGAAGTCACGCTCCACCTCGAGCACCAGCTCGGTATCCGCCAGACGAACCCTGTCCCCGGTGGTTGGCCCGTACAGATCTGCGTACGTCCTGCGGGAAATGTTGTGGCTCATGGTTTCTCCTCGAGCAGTCCCTGGACGGCGCCCCGATGGCCCCACATGTGCCCGGAACCGGTAAAGGCAACCAGCGAAACCGCCCTTTCGTCACCCGGTTCGAAGCGCGCCGATGTTCCAGACGGGATGTCGAGACGCATGCCGTAAGCAGACGCGCGTTCAAACTCAAGCGCGGGATTCACTTCATAGAAGTGATAATGGCTACCCACCTGTATGGGGCGATCGCCCGTGTGACGCACGACCAGCCGCACGGTCGCGCGGCCGGCGTTCAGCACAATGTCCTCCTGCGAAAGCAGATATTCCCCGGGCTGCATGCCGGTTCCCTCCTTCATTGAATTGGATCGTGGACGGTGACCAGTTTCGTGCCGTCCGGGAAGGTGGCCTCAGCCTGTACTTCATGGATCATGCCGGCGACCCCCTCCATCACGTCACTCCGGCTCAGAATCCTGCTTCCTGACGCCATAATCTCAACCACTGACTTACCATCCCGCGCTAACTCAAGAATCTCAGCCGTAATGATGGCCACCGCTTCGGGATAGTTCAACCTGAGGCCACGTTCCTTACGCCTGCGGGCCACGTCGGCCGCCACATGGATCAGCAGCCGTTCCTGTTCTCGTGGAGTTAAGTGCACGACGGTTCTCCTTCAGTGGGTTCTGCGGGGTGCTGTAGCAGCGCGGCCGCACAGGTAGTTTTTTGCTGAGGTCCAGAAACAGAACAGATCTTCCATGATAGCGAGAGGCGAAGCCGATAACCCGCGGACCAGCAGGCCGTCCGAGGTAAGGGCGGTAGCACCCCAATAGGTATCGATATCACTCCGCTGTTGAGCGATCTCCCTCAGTTTCTGCTCCAGGGCGATCCAGATTTTAGCGTCCTCATTGGTACGACAGATCATAAACGAAGTCAAATATCTGTATTTTCCGAAGCGTGCAAGCGATGACAGCCTTGCTTCCTGCGGTTTGATGCTCATGCGATCGATGAATATGGGTCGTTCCTGGTTCCTTATACTGGCTCGCACGCGTAGCGATTCGTAGGCAAACAGTTCGCCGGCGGCCATTCTGCCGGGAGCGATGATTTCCCACCAGAACAAAGTGGCTCCCGGTGCAAGGTGTACGTCGGTACGCTGTTCGAACCGGGCATCTCGAAATGGAATCACAGAATCCGGCAGGTACTCGAGCAACGCATCCTTTCCGAGATGAATCTCGGTTGCCAGCAACGCATCGGCTGCATGGGCACGGGGGCGATACACACGGGTGGAACCGGTGCTGGTGATCTGCGCCTGAGCATCGGCGCCCACATCGATGCGTAAGCTCATATGATCGCCGCCAAACACACCGCCGGAGACGTTGTTCAGATGCACCAGGCTTTCTCCGGATGGATTTGGAAAAGCGCGTACCACCTTCCATGGCGGTTCCTGTTGCAAACAACGAAACTGCGTTCCACCGGCCACGGCGGAAAATTCGAGATGCAGCCGCGCGCGCATCATCAGCTAATGAATAGCCGGGTATGCAGGCCGGGGTGACGGCTCGAAGCAAGCTCGAGCAGGGGCTGGCACAGGGAAACATCCTCCGTGGAAGTTTGCCTTGCGGCTGCCGTCGTCTCCAGCAGCGCAGACTTTAGCCGCCAGAGTAGCGAAGCTGCTTCCGACTGGCCGAGTGGCAGCAGCCGTTGGCATGCTGAGACAAGCCCCGAGAGTGACTGGTGAAGGTAGGCTGCTGCCACATCATCGCGATCCAGGCCAAGGCAACAACCGAGGTGACCGAAGAGCAGCGGCACATGGGCATGCTCGCTATCCGTAACGGCACGAGACCCCTAAAGCATGCACCGCAAGCGTAGCGAGCCGTTTGCCCAGCCGAAGGCTTGCTTCGCGCGATTCGCGCGCCGGCTTCATGGCGCTCAGTTCTTCATTGAGGCGTTGCCATTCTTCGGCAGATGCCGCGTCATATCCGGCGTACACGAACACGGCTTCGAGCCTGCCCTCTTCCTCCAGGTAGCCTTGCAAAAAAGAAAACAGGCCGGGCGCCTCAAGACCGTTCTCCTCCACCATACCCTCGAGACCGAAACTGTGCGCCGCCGCGCCTATGGGTAGAGCGCTGTCGGCAAGATGGAGCAATTGTAAGAACTGCAGTGCGCTCATGGTGTGCCTTGTGTGTGACTTTAAAGTATCCGCAGCAAAAGCGATCTGTCTACATGCGGGAATGGTCCGAGCAAGCTATTTGCCGTATCGCGAAAACGGGTCGCACCTAGGTATTTGGCTTAGTCCTCTTCTTAGTCTTTTGGGTCGGGGCCCGCTTGCTCTTGCCGGCTTTGCCATTCTTTTCTACACGTAACTTCCAGGCAGTCGGAGTGCCCCGGCTAGGGCGTCTTCATTCGCAGATGCCAACCGGACGTGCGTCGCACCCATTCGGCCCCATCCACCGGCAACCGGCAGGAACAAGTCTGGCTGCTCCTCGACGAAGGCTGCCTGCTGCTCGGGCGAGAGCATCAGGTTGCCATAGCCTTGATTCACAGAGGCCAGCGTGGCGAATATTCTGCCTCCGACGCGGAAGTCGACTGCCCCCATGTGGGAACCCTCTTCTGCACCTTCCAGAAGCAGTGCCAGCCGTCGAAAATCTTGAGCATTCATAGGGAACTCAGCGAACAAGGGTGAGATAGAGGGCCATAGCGATCCCGAGCGATGCGAGCACCAGCCCCAAAATCACAGCGTCGGTAGACACGCGGCCTGGCCTCCAGGTTCCGGAGCGCAGTTCGCGCACCAGCTGGAAGTGACGGCAACTGCAGACAGGGTGACCACGACGCCCATGGCAACTAACATCACCCCAGACCACAGCGACAATCCGGTGGTTTGGGCAGGTAAGAGAGACGCGCTTGCACTCAGCTCGCGAAGAAAGAGCCCGAAGCGGCTCACGGCAAAACCCACGCCCATCAAACCAAGGCCGGTGCGAATCCACGCGAGAAAGGTTCTCTCGGCCGCGAAATACACTCTGGGATCTTGTTCCGCAGGCTTCTCCATGCAGGGATTGTATCAGCACGGCGACGCTTTGGCTAGCTCTTTAGGGCTCTTCTGGACTCCGCGTTCAGGGGCCGTTGCGGCGAGTAGCCTGTTGACGCGAATGCGAAGCTGCTCTGCATCGAACGGCGCGCGGACTTTCATGTCGTTGTCGAAATATACAAATACATCGCGACGCTTTCGCTTCGCCGCGTCGCGAGCACTGGCACGTCTTCCATCCGTTACTTCCTTTCCCCGCGCCCACGCAACCACACGGCGGGCCCATACATCGAGTGCGCCGGCTTCGTAGCCGCTGGCGTACAACTGTTCGCTGCCGTGAAGACGGCAATAAACGAAAATCAGCAGTTACATCCATGAGCAACGGCCATTCGACCGTGTCCGCCACGACCAAGCCCACGCCATAGCGTCTAAGCAGCCTGATGAATTTTTCAGTAACGAAGCTTTCGTGGCGAATCTCCAATGCGTGACGCAGGGGTGCATCCTTTCGCACCTGAAACCAGGAACGGTCGTTCAGACGGTCATCGTGGTTCCGGGCAAGCTCGGCGGCTTGCTTCAGAGTTCGCGGCAATAAGGCGAAGAATTGTTCAAGGCGCTCAGCTTCGAAGGTAAAGTTGGGCGGAAGCTGCCACAGGATGGGTCCGAGCTTGGCTCCGAAGTGCAGCAGCCCCTGGGCGAAAAAATTCGCCAACGGCCCTTCGACATTGCGCAGTCGAAGCATGTGGGTGATATAGCGAGAACCCTTGATGGCAAAAGTGAAGTCCGGCGGCGTCTCGGCGTGCCATCGAAGGAAGCTTTGCGGCCTCTGCAGCGAATAAAAAGATCCATTCAACTCGATGGTGCCGAACTTTCTTGAGGCGAACTCGAGCTCCCGCCGTTGAGGAAGTTTCTCAGGATAAAAGACGCCTCGCCAGCCTTTATATCTCCAGCCGGAGATTCCTATGTGGATCCTGCCGGGCGATGCCGGATCCAGCGTCATCCGCTTTTAGCGCGGCGAGGCGCTTTGGCTTGCCTGGTGGCGTTGTTCAGCGCTGGTGCGGATTTGTTCATAGGTCCTGGCCATCTCGTCGAGCTCAAGATCAGACAGATTTTCTACATCGATCATTCGGTTTTTGGCTTTGTCTACCGCGTGGATGAGCTCGTTCAGTTTCAAGTGAATGGCTCTGGCATCGCGGTTCTGTGTGTTCTGGATGAGAAATACCATGAGAAAGGTCACAATCGTTGTGCCAGTGTTAATGACCAGCTGCCAGGTATCGGAAAAGTGGAAGATTGGGCCTGTAACGGCCCAGATCAGGATGACACCGATTGCCGAAACAAACGCCCAGCGGGAGCCGAGGTAATGGGAGCATCGGGCGGCAAAGCGGCCGAACCGGTCCGAACGAGGCACGATCGTCGTCGCGGCTGTGGGAGCCGTCTCAACCGGTTCTTTCGCGACCTTCACGGTTACTTCGGCAGCCTTCATACCGGCCTCCGTGCCGTGGCGTATTCCGCAGCCAACAGGAGAATAGTGGTATGGGCTCGTCCTTCCCCAGAGACGACCTGAGTCGCTTCCCGATAAAGGTCGCATCCACGACATTGCTTTGCCGCTTCCCTTAGGCTGTTGAGGTCATGGCGGGCGGGGAGGAACTCCAAGGCTGAATGCGGGATTGGGTCAAACAGGTTCATTGCCCGTCTATGATGCAATTTTCTGGTTTATGGCAGGTGGATTCTACAGAGAAAACCGCCAGATCTCTGGCGGTTTCGGAAAGTCCGTTAGCTGGTTTTCTTTTTGGGGACTTTGGCGCCATTCTTAAGTGCCTCAGACAATCCGATGGCGATTGCCTGCTTCTTGCTCTTTCAGGGTGGACCACTGAGTCTCCAGCTCGCACCGGCGCACTTGCAGGTGGGATGCAGTCCCCTAACCCGGGTTGCTGGCTGGCATGCCGCTGCCCGCCAGCATCGTATTCCTCCTGGGACAACACCTTCCCGAAGAGCGACATCCAAGCAAAGTTGGGCGAAATTTGCTGAGCCAGGAGCCAACACATGTTGAGCGAATGCTTCAATCCTGCATGCCACAAGAAGCTGGATTACCTACGTTACGGCAGGGTCGTTCGGACGGTCCGAACTTCTTCTACGGGCAAATCTGTCGAACACTACTGGTTGTGCGGGGTCTGCTACGGCAAATTTGATTTTGAGTTCAAAGCCGACGGGAGTGTGGCTCTCTGTGGCCGAAACCGCGCGGATCTCCACTGGGATAAGCCCTCTTATCGACTACCTCGCTGGATGATGCCGGTGGCCGAACGACGTTCCCGCCGGTATTTCACCTGAAGCAGGAAGTCGCGCAAAATTCTCGAATTGACTTCCTCCCGCTCACTTTCCGTTCCCTCACAGGTGCTATTCGCCGGACTCCAAAAGCCAAGGAAAATCACCCCTAGCAGGCGAAACAACCTGCGGGTTTATAATGGCTTAGCTGGGGGAAAATGAGATGAACATCTCAGAGGATTCCACTGTACTGTCGTCCTGGAAGGATATCGCCAGATATCTGGGAAAGGGAGTACGTACCGTACAGCGCTGGGAGCGTCATCTTGGACTTCCGGTTCGCCGTCCGATCGGCGCGTCGCAGAAAAGTGCAGTGGTTCTTTACCGCGGGGATGTGGATGCCTGGCTGGCAACGCGTTTCTCGGCTCGCACGCTCCAGAAGGATGGAGAAGAGGGTAATCAATCCTCCCGTTCTGCGCGCTCCACCCTCAAGGAGGGCATCCGAAAGCGCGAGAACTGAGGACCGCCAATCAAAAGCTGACGGAGCAGATTATCGCGTCTATTCGACTGCTTAACGAACGATGCGACCTCCTCAGCACCCAGGGTCTGCAGGAGCCATGGAGGGCAGGAGAGCCGGTGGCGTGGGGGCTGACTACGGTCCCGGACCTGCTGCCTGCGCCGCAGTCCACCTCGAGTAGGGTGGGGTCTGAACGGATCGCCTAAGCATGCTTCTGAACGTGGGCCTCTTCCGCTGTAGGGCAACTGGACATTAAGACAAACTAAGCCACGGCATCGGCCGCTCCCAGTGCTGCTCTGAAGGAGGAGTATTCTCTCAAAGAAGAGAAGCGGCCGCGGGACTTGCGTGCCGAAGCAGTTGAGTCCTTTAAGTTTTCACCAGGCGAAGGAGCAACATGCCGGCCAGAAAGTACCTCCTTGAAAAGCGACGATGCTTTAGAGCCGGCGACTCCTGCCCCGAATGTGACTCCTCGCTTCCCGGTCGTGGGCATTGGTGCGTCCGCCGGCGGCCTGGAAGCAGTGACCAGCCTTTTAAAAGAATTGGAGTCGCACCTGGGGATGGCTTACGTCCTGGTGCTCCATCTTGATCCCGCGCGGGAGAGCAAAGTAAGCGAAATACTGGCCCGTACGACCCCGATCCCAGTGGTACAAGCCGACGGACGGCATGCGCGTAGAGCCAGACCACATCTACGTGATTCCGCCAAATTGTGATATGACCATCGACCACTGGGTGCTGCACCTTAGGGACCGGGAACCGCACAGATCCGCGAATACGACCATCGACACTTTCCTGAGATCGTTGGCGGTGGCCCACGGCAGCGACGCCATCGGCGTCATCCTTTCCGGAACCGCTTCTGACGGCACCCTAGGACTGGCCGCGATCAAGGGCGAAGCGGGCATTACGTTTGCGCAGGAACCGTCATCCGCCAAATATGATGGCATGCCGGCAAGCGCGATTGCCTCTGGCTGTGTTGATTTCATTCTGACTCCCGCCGGCATCGCAAAAGAGATAGCTCGCATTCGTCATCATCCGTATATCTCTGACCACTTCAACCCGGAGGCGGAGGAGGTTGGCGACGGCAGCGATATGGAGCAGATCTTCCGTTTGCTGCGACGGATGACGACGGTCGATTTCTCGGGGTACAAATCGCCCACCATTGCCCGCCGCATCCAGCGCCGGATGGCACTGCAGAAGATCGACAAACTCAAAGATTATGGCAACTTGCTGCATCGCGATCCGCGCGAGGTGGAGGCCCTCTATCAGGACCTGCTGATCAACGTAACCAGCTTCTTTCGCAATCCGGACGCATTCGCAGCGCTCAGGCAGGTTGTCTATCCGGCCATTATGGAGGCGCGAACCTCGGCATCCGGGCCTGTGCGCATCTGGGTTCCAGGGTGCTCGACCGGCGAAGAGACTTACTCGCATGCGATTTCGCTGGTGGAGTTTTTGGGCGAGGAGCGGGCGGATATACCCATCCAGGTTTTCGGTACGGATCTTAGCGAAAGCGCTATTCAACGCGCCAGGGCGGGCGTATACAAAGAGAATATCGAGGCAGATGTGACGCCTGCCCGATTGCGGCGCTTTTTTTATAAAGCCGACGGCGGCTACCAGATCAAGAAGACCATTCGCGATCTCTGCATTTTTTCCACGCAAAACGTCTTCAACGATCCGCCCTTCTCCCGTATGGATCTGGTCAGTTGCCGCAATGTGATGATTTACTTAAGTCAAGCACTGCAGAAGAGGGTAGTACCGATCTTTCACTACGCATTGAATCCGACCGGGTTCCTCATGCTGGGAAGCACGGAGGGGCTGCTGGGTGCGGGTTCGGAGCTTTTCGAAATGACCGACAAGAAACAGAAAATCTTCCGTAAGCGGTTGGTGTCGGCGCCCGTTGCCTTCGGTTTTTCCGTGGGCAAGCCGGAGCATGGACCAACCGGAACACCAACGACAACCGCACAGTCAAAGTTGCCAGAAACGCAAAAAATCCCTATGGAGTTGCAACGAGAGGCGGACCGCCTGCTGCTGGCGAGGTACGTGCCTCCTGCCGTGCTGATCAACGAACACCTGGAGATTCTCCAGACCAGGGGGCGCACCGCTTCGTTTCTCGAGCTTCCTTCTGGAAAAGCCAGCCTCAATCTGCTCAAGATGGCTCGCCCGGGCTTGTTATTCGAACTGCAGGGCGCGATCGACGAAGCACGCAAGCAAGGCTTTGAAGCCATAAGACCGCGGGTGCGCGTGGAAGACGAAAAGATAAAAACAGTCACCATTCGCGTCGTTCCCTTCAAGGTCCCCACCCAGACGCAACATAGCTTCCTGATTGTTTTCGAAAGCGATTTGCCGAGTGAGGACGGAGTCTCGCCGAGCGGCCTTGCGCAAGCACCGGCGGCCCAGATCGTTGATCAGGCTAGTGCAGGAGCACTCGGTTCTGGGAAGACAGATCGTGCAATTGCGACAAGAGCTGGCGGCCACCAGGGAGTATCTGCAGTCCATCATCGAGTCACAGGAAGGCACCAACGAGGAGTTGCAGTCGGCCAACGAGGAGATCCAATCGGGGAACGAAGAGCTGCAAAGTACAAACGAGGAGCTGCAGACCTCGAAAGAGGAACTGGAATCGGCCAACGAGGAACTGCATACGGTCAACGAGGAGATGCAGCATCGCAATGAGCTCCTCACCCAGCTGAATAACGACCTCACCAACCTGCTATACAGCGTCAGTCTGCCGATTGTGATGGTGGGAGCCGATCTGAGCGTTCGCCGCTTTACGCCGCAGGCAGCCGCAGTGCTCGGTCTGAGCTCGAGCGACATCGGCCGCCCCATGCCAAGGCTCAGGCTGAAGCTGGACATGGGGAGCCTGGAGCAGAATATGCTCGATGTGATCCAGCAGGTGCAATCGCAACAGTTGCATGTTCAGGACAGCGATGGGAAGTGGTGCATTCTGCGAATCGTGCCTTATCGAACCATGGATAACCGGATCGATGGGGTGGTTCTCAGCGTGATGAACGAGATAGGGAGTTTCTCCGGCAGTCCCGGGGGAGTTGACGGGATGGGAAGGGAAAAGCATTACCAGGGAAGAGCAAACGGGGAAGCAAAGCTGCGGAGGGATCCCGGCGCAAGTAAGTGTTCACCTTTGGTAATGTGTCTGGCAGCTACATGAAGGCTATTTTTCCCTTCAACCGGCAACCCATGGGTCACTGGCCACCTCCCACTACTGTGCTGCAAAAAAGGCAAACCAGAATGACGGAACCCGGTCCAGCCTCTCCGTTAGACGGTCAACGCGCAGAAGACCGCACGCTGCGCCTGGAAACGGCGCTGCGCCGGTCGGAGAAGCTGGCGATGGCGGGACGGCTTGCGGCATCGGTCATGCATGAGATCAATAATCCGTCGCAGGCCATTGCCGACCTGGTTTATCTCATCGGGAAAGATGCCGACCATCCTGAACGCGTGCGCGCCCATGCGGTGCAAATTGAGGAACAGCTGGTGCGCATTCAGTACATAGCCCGGCAGACCCTCTCTTTCTTTCGTGATGCGCCGCGGAGCCAGACGAAAGACCTAGTACCCCTGGTGGAAACTGCTTTGCGCTACCAGAGCGCCTTGCTGGAAGAGAAGCATATTCAGGTGCGAAAAGAGTTGCCGGATATCCTGGTTGCCTCTGTCTATCCTGGCGACTTCCTGCAGTTGGTATCGAATCTTGTGCGCAACGCCGCGGAAGCGTTACCCGACTGGCGGAGCCTTGTGCGTTCGGTTACGTGCATCGGGCGCCAATGCACGTTTGACTGTGGCGGATAGTGGGCGAGGCATCCCACTGCCGATCCAGGCACGTCTTTTTGAGGCTTTTCAAAGTGATAAAGCAGAGGCCGGCAACGGATTAGGGTTGTGGATTTGCAAGACGATCGTGGATAAGCATGGGGGGAGTATTCGCTGGCGCAGTTCTACCGAAGGCAAAACGCGGGGTACGACTTTCTCGGTTTTGCTGCCACTGGACTGGGCCCACGGAAACCGAAGGCTTTGGAGAGCACTCCTATATCGCCAGGTGAGTGCTCAAACCGTTTCCTGACTGGTGGACGTTGAGCCAAGGCAGCCACCACGCGCAGAAGCTCGTCCACGCCCATAATAGGTTCAAGCAGTTCATCAAAGAGTCCTGGCGCCTGCTGCATGTCGTTCAAGCTGGTCAACCGCAGGAGCTTATCCGCAGGGTGGCTGTTGCGAATGGCGACCGCTAACAGTGCAAGCTCATAAAAATCAAGGGTGTGGCAAAATACCCAGACCCGCGGACCGCGGGCTTCCCGGATCTCCGCAGGTACCTGGTCCGGAGTCATCGACTGAACCGTGTATCCCGCGCAACTGATGATTTTTGCTCGCAGGCGCAAGAGTTCTTGATCCCGCCCGATTTGAAAGACTGTTTGGGGCCGGTCCGCACCTGACGGCGTGAGTTGCTGCGGTTTATGAACGGAATTACTCTTCGTGGCAGCATCTCAGTCCTTTCTTGCGACAGAGATTTCAGCAGATTGCAGGTGCAGCCCAGGTTGTCTGCAGGAAACCGTGGTCGCGATCTTTTCGCCTGGATACCGTGAAAATCGCTGTTGTAGGGACGGCGATTGTTGACGGACTGCTACAGCTCAAGTTCGTACCTACAAGGCCGAGCCTACTGTAGGGTTCCGGCTCGCAAAAGCGACAAATGACGCCATTAGGATGCGAGGATGCATTCGTAAGCGAAGTTCAGCCGTCCCGGCGGGACTCGATTTTTGCAATCGGTGGGTTCTCACGCACAGATAAGGGCCCTGCCATGGAGTATGCCCCGAAATAGTTGCCCGGAACAAAATCTGGACCGAAAAAAGCCCAGGGAATGAAGCCCGGATTTTGGTTAGAGCTCTACGGCACGATTGAAGTCGTGCCTCGATACACAGCATCAGAGCCCTGATTCGGAAGAACTCGCGCGTTCCGCAGAATTGAAGCGGTCGCCCGAGAGGACAGATTTATCGATATTCGGATTAAGGAAAAGGCCGGCATCAAGCCGGCCTCTGTTTTTCCCCACCCCTCCGTGATTCGAGGGGTCAACGTCGTTGATGCGTGAACTGAGGCGGCAGAGAAATCGCGAAAACCGGCCCCCTTCCCGCTCAGTTCCGGTTAACTTGCGAACCTATTCGCAAGGCTGCTGTTAAGAGAGATGCGATATGAGGGACAGTGGTGGCCTCGGTTTCCGGTCAGTTCCGGCCTGCCGCATAATGGAAGGAGTGAACCGAAGCGCAACATGACGACCCTCCCCGATGGGACCAGTCCCGTGGCAACCAATCCTGCGGCTTACGAATGGGAGAGTTTTCTCCGCCGCCAGCCCCTCGCTCTCGATCATGCGCAGACAGCGGCGGCGCTAGAGGGTAAGCGAATCCTGGTCACGGGGGCCGGCGGCTGGATCGGTTCGGCCTTGACTCGCTCGATCGCCGAGTTTGCTCCCCGGCAAATGGTGCTATTGGAAGCTGCGGAGCGGAATCTGTACGAAATAGACGCGGCTCTGCAACAGCTGCCGCGCCCGATCGAGCACGTGCCTATATTGGGCAGCGTCTCGCACCCGGCACTGCTGACCGAGATATTCCGCCGCTACCGTCCCCAGATTGTGTACCACGCGGCTGCTTACAAGCATGTTCCGCTCATGGAACAGAATCCCTTTGCGGCAATCGAGAACAATGCAATCGGCACCAGCCGTGCTGGTGGAGGCCGCCGCAAACAATCGGACGGAACAGTTGATCCTGCTTTCGACCGACAAGGCTGTGGATCCGGTCAGCATCATGGGCGCCTCGAAGAGAATTGCCGAGCTGGTTGTGCTGACACGGCGCACTCAAGGGAGTGTGATGAAGGCAGTGCGCCTGGGTAATGTGCTCGGTTCAGAAGGTAGTATCGTTCCCCTCTTCCTCAAGCAAATGTCGTCCGGGCTTCCGGTCACCGTTACCCATCCGGACGTTCGCCGCTACTTTCTCACCACTGCGGATGCCGTAACGGTGCTGCTGCAGGCGGCTCACGCGGAGACGGCGTTCGGGCATCCTGGTGCCGGATTTAGCAGAGCCGCTGAGGGTGGAGGCCCTGGCGCGCCACCTCATGGCGAAGGTACACAGCCACTTCCACGCTTGTCTTTACCGAACTGCGGCCTGGCGACAAGATGTGTGAAGCCCTGCTCTCTGCGCGGGAATCGTTTGCCATTGAATCCGGGAGAAGAGCGCGGCAGTTGCGACCGGTGAAAAGTCCTTGTCTGGCCCCAGCAATGATGGACGACGTTCTTGAACAACTTGAGCAGGCGTGCCAGGAACGTTCCCTGGACCGCCTGTTGAAGGCGGTGCTCCGCGCGGTGCCCGAGTATCAGCCAAGCGCGCTGATGCAAACGGCGGTCGAGGAAACGGCGTGAAGCGAACCATTGCTGTGGTGACCAGTTCCCGTGCCGACTACAGCCATCTTTATTGGCCTTTACATGACCTGGCGCAGCACCCGGACGTTGACCTGAAGCTGATCGTGCTCGGTGCACATCTCGCGCCCCAGTTCGGGGAGACGGTGAAAGAGATCGAGAAGGATGGCTTCCCGATTGCCGCGCGGCTTGAGTGTCTGCTCAGTTCGGATACGGATGTTGGCATGGCCAAGACGCTGGGCGTGGCTGTGCTTGCCCTGGCCGACCTGCTGGGGCAGATGCGGCCGGACCTGCTGCTGCTGATCGCCGACCGATACGAGATGCTCGCGCCGGCGTCTGTCGCACTCACGCTGCGTATTCCTATCGCGCATATAGAAGGTGGTGAGATCAGCGAGGGAGCTATCGACGATGCAGTGAGAAACGCGCTCACGAAAATGAGCCACATTCATTTCACTTCGACAGAAGGTGCGCGCGCCCGCGTGGTCGCGATGGGTGAGGAGCCGTGGAGGGTCCATCGCGCCGGTGCTCCCTCGCTTGACCATCTTCGCCGCAGCCGGTTACTCGATGTCCACGAACTCGAGGAGAGGCTGAACAGAACTCAATCTACAACGACCTACGGTCGTGATCGCGTATCATCCTGTGACCATCGTGCGCGATACGACGCAAGAGGCTGATTCCCTCTTCGCGGCTCTCGAGAACGTGGACGCGCAAATACTCTTTTGCTATCCCAACTCCGATGCCGGCAGCCATGCCCTGATGCAGCGGACGCGGGCCTTCCTCGCCAAACGCAGCGACGCCAGGGTCTACGTCAATCTGGACGCAGTGACCTACTGGAGCCTGCTTGCGTCATGTTGCCCTGCTGATTGGTAACTCAAGCAGTGGCATTATGGAGGCGGCTTCCTTCGCGCTACCGGTGGTGAATGTCGGTTTCCGGCAAAAGGGACGGGAGAGGGCACGCAATGTGCTCGATGCGGAGCCGGAGACAAATGCCATCCTCGCCAGAATTGCAGAGGGCATGAGCGATGATTTTCGTGCGTCGCTCGCGGGCATGACAAATCCGTATGGAGATGGGCACGCGGCGGAGAACCATCGTGCAGGTGCTCACCACCACTCCGTTGTCGGAGGAACTGCTGGTCAAACACGCCCCGGCCGTTCGCGCATGAAGATACCGTTGTCGGCCCCGGACATAACTGAGGCGGAGATCGAAGCGGTGGTTGCCGTGTTGCGTACTTCGCGGCTCAGCCTTGGCCCCGTGACTGAGCAATTTGAGTCGGCGGTCGCGGAGTACGTTTCCCTGCCCCACGCGGTGGCAGTCAGCTCCGGCACAGCCGGACTTGCATCTTTGCATCCGCGCGCTGGGCATCGGAGAGGGGGATGAGGTTATCGTTCCCTCGTTCACTTTCATCGCCGCCGCCAACGCCGTTCGCTATGAACGTGCGACCCCGGTCTTTGCCGACATCGATGCGTGCACTCTGAACATCGACCCACAGAGGATCGAAGAAGCGATCACGCCCAGGACGCGGGCTATTCTTGCGGTCCATACGTTCGGAGTTCCTGCGGAGATGACGGCCATTCTCGAGATCGCCCAAAGGCACGGGCTGCTGGTGATTGAGGATGCCTGCGAGGCCATCGGGGCAGAGTACCGCGGCTGTCGGGTTGGTTCCATGGGAAACGCCGGCGTCTTCGCGTTTTACCCCAACAAGCAAATCACTACCGGCGAAGGCGGGGTCGTGGTTACGCGCGATGAGGCGCTGGCGCGGCGTATCCGGGCTCTTCGCAACCAGGGCCGCTATGAGAGCGACGATTGGTTTCAACATACCGAGCTGGGCTACAACTACCGTATCTCCGAGATCAATTGCGCCTTAGGACTGGCGCAGATGGCGAGGCTGGAAGAGATTCTGCAAAAGCGCGCGGACGTCGCCTCTGCCTACCACCGGCGGCTCTCCGCCTATCCGGAGCTTGTCTCTTCCGCCCGTCGCACTCGCAGCGGGCCGCATTAGCTGGTTTGTCTATGTCGTGCGCCTGCATGCCGGCGCTCACCTGGAACGGGATGCAATCATGCGCGGGTTGGCTGCTGCCGGCATCGCTTCCGGCCGGTACTTTGCTCCGATACACTTACAGCCCAGTTATGCTGCCTGGCGACATTCCGCCAACCTGGCGGTCACCGAGGCCGTGGCTTCGCGCACCCTGGCGCTCCCATTCTTCAACAACATCGAAGCAGACGCGATCGACCATGTTTGCGATACGCTGGGCCGCCTGCTGTTATCGCGTCAAGCTCCCTGAGCTGGTTTGCGACTCTGCTAAATCGAACTGACTCTGCCATTTGCAACCCTTACGCCATGTTCTATAGTCGAGGGTGGATTTCCCTTCAGCGATGAGTGATCGCAACCGGAGCAGAATGCGTCTCCAAAGCAAAGTTCTATCGTCTCGCCGAGCCCTTGCGGGCATTCTTTTCTTCCCCCTACTGCTTATTCCCGCAACTGCCGGACGGGCGGATGTTACCCCAGCCCAAAAGGCGGAAGCTGCCAAGCTGAACAACTTTGGCACCGCCCTGATGAACCAACAGTTGCTGGATAAGGCGCAGGCCAAATTTGGCGAGGCTTATGCGCTAGACCCTTCGCTGGTCAAGGCGGAGGTGAACCGGGGCATCGCGCTGATCTACTTGCAGAAAATGCCGGAAGCGAAGCAAGCGCTGGAACAAGCGGCGACCCAGGATCCTAAAGATCCACATATCTGGTACGCGCTGGGTATTTTGCACCGCATCGACGCGGAGTACCCGCAAGCCCTGGAAAGTTTTCAGAAGGCAGCAGCCCTGGTTCCAGACGATGCAGACACCCACTATTTTCTGGGTTCCGTCTACCTTGAACTCCATCAACCGGACCAGGCCCTCACCGAATTTCAGACCGCTTTGCGGCTAAACCCGATTCACGCATCGGCGCAGTTTGGCTTAGCAAAGGTGCTGCAGCGATTGGGGCGGAGAGACGAGGCGACCACGGCTTTCAAGCGCTTCGAAACGCTGAACCAGGAGAAGATCGGGTTTCCGCTGGCGCACACCTACGGTGATGAGGGCCACTACTCGCTGGTAGAAGATGCGCTGACCCTGAACCCGCAAGTGGGGCCAATGATCCCGGTTACCTTTACCGCGCAGAACATTGACCACATGGCTGCGCCAGCCGCTAAGGCAAGCGATCGCCCCCAAGGCGGAGCTTGCCTGATCGCGCCCGCGGGCGAACAGTCGTATCTGCTGGTCATGGCTTCCGGCCAGGATGCGATCCGCACTTATGCGAAATCGGGGAGCGGAAGCTTTGCCCTGGTGCCCAGCGCGCAGACGGGCCTGGTGGCCAGCGGCACCGGCGTGGCCTGCACGGTGGGTGACTTCGACAATGACGGCTTGCCCGATGTTGCCGTAGCCATGAGCGATCGCGTGCTGCTGTTCAAGAACCATGGCGGTGGCAAATTTACCGATGTGACCGCGAGCCACCGGCGTGCAGCCGGCGAATCAGCCGAACGGCATCACCTTTGTCGACTACGACCATGATGGCGATCTTGATCTGTTCGTGACCGGCCAGCCCTCCGCTGCAGGGGCAAAGCCTAGTGTGCTGTGGCGCAACAATGGCAACGGCACATTTACTAACTGGACCGAACAGACGGGCCTCGGCGGCGAAGGCACCACACTCGCAGCGACCTTGTCTGACCTCAATAACGATCGCGCGGTCGATCTACTGGTAACGGGTTCCGGCGCGGCGCCTACTTTCTTTGCCAACCCTCGCGAGGGCCAATTCAAGTCGTCTCCGCTTTATGCCGAGACGGGCTTGTCCCCGACCGTGGGAGCAGTGGTGCTCGATTTCAACAAAGATGGGTGGATGGATGTGGCCCTCACCCACGCCGGCAGCCCAGGCATTTCGCTATGGCGCAATGTGCAGGGCAAGCGCTTTGAACGGGTCCCCTTGCCGGTACAGAATGTGACCGCAGGTTGGGGACTCACAGCGATCGATCTCGACAACGACGGATGGCTCGACCTGGTGGCTGCAGTCGAAACGGCCCAGGGACCGGAGTTGCGCGCGCTGCGGAATCTGGGCCCGGCGGGCTTTGAAGATGTGACGGCGAAGGTAAAGCTTGACCAAGTAAAGTTGGTGCAACCGCGCGCCCTGATCGCCGGCGACGTAGATGGCGACGGCGCTGCCGATCTGATCGTCACGCAGCCGAATGGCGATCCCCTGTTTTTACGCAACGAAGGCGGGAACCGCAATCACTCCTTGCTGATTTCGATGAAGGGGGTGGCTGATAACAAATCGGCGATCGGCGCCAAGGTAGAAGTATTTGCCGACGGTGTGTGGCAAAAGTTCGAGATGGTGGGGGCTTCCGGCTATCTCAGCCAGGGAGCACAACAGATTCTTGCCGGCATCGGGACAGCGGAGCACGCCGACATGGTGCGAATCCTGTGGCCGACCGGTGTCCCTCAGGATGAAACCGAGGTGGGCACAAAGAATACGCTCGCGGTCCTGGAACTGGACCGCCGGGGCAGTTCCTGTCCCACACTGTTTGCGTGGAATGGGACGAAATACGAGTTTATCTCTGACGTGATCGGCGCCGCAGTCATTGGCCACTGGGTTTCGCCCACGGCGAAAAACAACGCCGATCCGGATGAATGGATCAAGGTGGAAGGTTCGCAGCTTCGCCCGCGCGGAGGATATCTCAGCTTGCGCTTCGGCGAACCGATGGAGGAGGTCAACTATCTTGACCAGGTTCGCCTGGTTGCCGTGGATCATCCTGCGGCCACCGAAGTGTACCCCAACGAGCGCTTTCTCAACGAGCGTCCTTTCGCTTCCGGCCGTGCTGTGTTGAGCTCGGATGCGCACCCCGTTGCTGGAGCATGGGATGACAAGGGCCGCGACGTGAGCGAATTGTTGCGCACGCGTGATCACACTTACGTGCGCGACTTTACCAATTTGTCGTTTGCCGGCTTTGCCAACCAGCACACGCTCACGCTCGATCTGGGCGCGTGGACGGCAGCCCATCCTCTGCGCCTGCTGCTGCACGGGTTTATCGAATATTTCTCAGCCAGTTCCATGTATGCCGCCTGGCAGTCGAACCTTGAGCCCATGCCGCCTTACGTGGAAGCACAGTTGCCGGACGGCAGCTGGAAGCGGGTGATCGACGATATGGGTTTTCCCGCAGGGCTGCCGCGCACCATCGTCGTGGATCTCACGGGCAAACTTCCCCCGGGCACGCGACGCATTCGACTTACCACGAATCTGCAGATCTATTGGGATCAGGCCTTGATCGACAACGGGCCCGAGTCGCCCCAGTTGGTACACCAGACGGAGCTACCCCTGGCATCGGCGCAACTTGCCTTTCGCGGATACCCGGAACAGGTCGATGGCAAGACGCCAGGCGATCTGACGTACAACTATCAGCACATCAGCCAGACGGGCCCGTTTACGCGCTCTCGCGGCAGCTATACGCGCTATGGAGAGGTCGCGCCGTTGCTTAAATCCGTTGACGAGTCTTTCGTGATTTTCGGCAGCGGGGAAGATATCGATGTGGAATTCGCCACCGCTTCCCTGCCTGCGTTACCGCGCGGATGGAAGCGTGACTATTTCTTCTATGCCAATGGCTTTGTCAAAGATATGGACTTCTACGAGGCGAGCCCCTTCACGGTTGCTGACATGCCGTTCCACGGCATGAGCACGTATCCATACCCGGCGAGCGAGCATTATCCGCAAGACGAACAGCGGATGCGCTATGAGCTGGAGTGGAATGACCGCTTCGACTCCGGACACGGCGTGCAGCGATACGGGTTTCACTACGAACCGCGCGTGATGGTTCCACCTGCGCTCAAAAGGGGGCAATGAACGGTCTCACGGTTCTGCCCGCGGTTGAGCTTTTGGCGATGCTTAGGCGGAAACAAATCTCTCCGCTGGAACTGGCTGATGAATACATCGAGCAGATCGAGCGTTTGAATCCGCAATTGCATGCGCTGGTCGACTTTGATGCGGAGCGCGTGCGCGACCAGGCCCGCGCATTGCAGGATGCGAGTGGCACCCGCGGCCCTCTCTTCGGGCTGCCGATGACCATCAAGGCTTCGATTGCAACTGCCGGATACCGGTGCGAGCTTGGCAGCATGCTGCACCGAGGGTATGTTCCCCGCGAAAACGCGACCGTAGTGGATCGCGCGATACAAGCAGGCGGCCTGATCCTGGGAACTACCAACTGTCCTGAGTTTCTGATGGCCTATGAGACCGACAACCGGCTCTACGGCCGCACGGCCAATCCGTGGGATACGGAGCGAACGGCAGGGGGTTCGAGTGGCGGCGAATCGGCGGCCATCGCGGCCGGGCTGTCCGCTGGCTGGATTGGGAAGCGACAGCGGCGGTTCGGTGCGCGAACCGGCTCACTTCACCGGCATCTGCTCGCTCAAACCGACACCGGGCCGCATTCCCAGCCGCGGTCATCTGGCCGCGGGCGATGGGCCTTTCTCGATCCTGGGCGCGA